>NZ_ATXT01000013.1 GCF_000421825.1 Humibacter albus DSM 18994 | reverse complement strand
TCCTCCAACGCGCCGTCTCCTGGTTCGCCGACCGTGGCGTCACCGTCGAGCGCGTCCTGTCCGACAATGGCTCCGCCTACAAGTCCTACGCCTGGCGCAATGCCTGCGCCGAGCTCGGGATCACACCGAAGAAGACCCGCCCCTACCGGCCCCAGACCAACGGCAAAATCGAGCGGTTCCACCGCACCCTCGCCGACGGCTGGGCCTACGCCCGGCTCTACCCCTCAGAAACCGCGCGACGAGGAGCCTTACCGGGCTGGCTGCACTTCTACAATCACCACAGGCACCACTCCGCAATCGGAGCCCCACCCATCACCAGACTCAACAACCTGCCTGGACATCACACCTAGCTCGTGTTGCCGCTCCTGGTCGGGCGACGATGCGCTCGGCCGAGTCGATCGCGATCGACGCCGACGAACCCCGTGCGCAGAGCGTGCGCGACATCGGGTCGCCCGTTGCCGTGTGCAAGCGTGACGGCCGCGGCGAGGTCGTAATCCACGCGGCGTTCTTCGGCATGCCAGCCGCCGGCATCCTTCTCGATCACCGTGTAACGAGCGTGCGGCGATCCTGCCTCGACGCGGTGCGGCACCGGTGCGTCATCCTCGTACGCCGGCCAGCCCACACTGCCCGGGTTGACGATCAGCGAGCCGTCGCGCAGCCACCGCGTGCGCTGCAGATGCGTGTGTCCGCAGGCGTAGAGATCGTACTGTCCGGCCGACGCGCCGAGTCGCTCGACCACTTCGTCGTCACTCGCTTGCCGCAACGCGTTCCGCGCACCAGCGTCCACGGTCTCCAGCAGGTAGCAGAGGTCGTCGTCCGGGGCACCGTGGAACGCCAGTACGCCGGGTGCGATCTCAAGCCTCGCCGGCAGGGTATCGAGCCAAGCTCGATCATCGTCGGTGAGCACGTGCGACGCGAGACGGTCCGACAGACCCATCCGGTCTGCCTCCAGCGTCAGCAGCTGCCGTTCGTGGTTGCCCTTGATGTTCACGATGTCCGTGCGCGTCCGCAGCACATCCAACGTCCCGCGTGGGTCGACACCACCCGAGGCGACATCGCCGAGGTTCACGATCATCTCGATGCCGTCGGCGGAGATCGCGTCGAGAACGGCCAGGAGCGCGGGAGTGTTGCCGTGGACATCCGAGATCAGCGCGATGCGGGGCATCGGCTCAGCCTACGGACCCGCTCGCCGTCACGACAGCGAGGTCGACGTCCGTCCGGTCCGCGTTCCGCGCGGAGCTTCGCGTCCGCGCTCTCACGTGCGCCGGGCATCCCGTCCGCTTACGTGCCGTGGATCGACGATCGCCCCGGCTCGATGTTCTCGAGCCGGGGCGATCAGGTGCGGGCCGCGGCCGCTACTGCACCGACCAGCCGCCGTCGGAGGGCAGCACGACTCCGTTCACGTTCACACCGTCGTCGCTGAGCAAGAAGGTGATGGATGCCGCGAGCTGCTCGGCGGTGGCCACCGCCGGGATCATCGCCTGGAACGGCTGCAACCGCGCCGATCCCGCCTGCGAGACGTTCGGCGGGAAGGGGATGCCCGTGGCCACCCCGCCCGGCGCCACCGCGTTCACGCGGACGCCCTGCGTCCCGTACATGAACGCTGCGCTCCGCGTGAGCCCGACCACGCCGTGCTTCGAGACCGTGTAGGCGTTGCCCGATGCGTTGCCCCGCAGCCCCGCCTCGGAGGCGACGTTCACGACCGAGCCCTTGCCTGCCGCGATCATCGCCGGAAGCGCGGCGCGCGTCAGCTTGAACGTACCCGTCAGGTTGATGCCGATCACGCGATCCCACGTGGCATCCGACGTCTCGTGCAGCGGCGAGAAGTCGTCGTTCACGCCGGCGATGTTCGCCAGGCCGTCGATGCGATCGCCTGCAGCCGCGATGATCGCGTCCACGTCATCCTGCTTCGTGATGTCGCCGACCACGGTGACGATGGCGGCGTCGGGGAGCGAGGAGGCGAACTCCTGCAGTCGCTCGGCCGAGACATCCACGGCGATGACGCGTCCACCCTCTCGCGCGATCCGGGATGCCGTCGCGCGCCCGATGCCGCTGGCCGCGCCGGTCACGATGACGGTCTTGCCGGCGAAGCGGCCGGCCGTCACGGCCTCGACCCAACCGCTGGTCTCGGTCTCGTCGGGGATGACGCCCCCGTTGGCGCCCTTCACCAGGTCGTCGACGACGGACTGCGGCAACTGGCCCTGGCTCAGGGTGACGAGCTGCTGCAGTGGCAGCCCCTTCACGGGAGCGAGCGACGCCTCGTCGGCGCCCGACTGGGCGAGCAGGCCGCGCACCAGCGGTCCGCCCTGTGGGTCGTCGAGCCATTCCCCGATGGAGCTGCTCGCGGTCAGCGGCTTACGCGATTCGGTCATGCCGCTCTCCTTTCTCGTTGTTCGTGCTCTCTCGTTGTTTCCGATTCCCGGTCGGATTCGGCTCGGGAAGTCGTGACGACCGGCTCAGACACTTTGTCCCTGCGGGCGCACTGCCGGCGCTGCGTGTTTCGGGGCAACACCGGTGGCGGAGACGCCGTGCAGTGGGTGACTGCGCTCGAGCGAGGCTCCCTCCACGTCGACGTCGGGCAGGATGCGGTTCAGCCAACGCGGCAGCCACCACGCCGACCTCCCGAACAGGTGCATGAGCCCCGGCACGAGAAGGAGACGCACGACGAAAGCGTCGAACAGCACACCGAACGCGAGTCCGAAACCGAGCGGCCGCACCATGGAGAGCTCGGAGAACACGAATCCGCCGAAGACCGAGATCATGATGATCGCGGCGGCGGTCACGACCGCGCGCCCACCACGGAGACCGGACACGACCGCTTCTTTCGCAGACAAGCCGTGCACGTACGCCTCCCGCATGCCCGAGACCAGGAACAGCTGGTAGTCCATGGCGAGGCCGAACAGCACGCCCATCACGATGATCGGGGCGAAGCTCAACACCGGCCCGGTGTCGTGCACGCCGAAGATGGTGCTCAGCCAGCCCCACTGGTAGATGGCGGTCATGCCACCGAACGCGGCGAACAGCGACAGCACGTATCCACCGGTCGCGATGATCGGCACGAGCAGCGACCGGAACACGATGATCATGATGATCAGCGACAGCCCGATGACGACGGCGAGATAGAGGGGCAGAACGCCCGCCAGCTTGTCGGAGATGTCGATGTTCGCGCTCGCCTGACCCGCGACGCCGATCTTCACATCCCCGTTCAGCGTCGCGTCGTCGCGCAGGTCATGCACCAGCGCCTCCGTCGACGCGCTGCTCGGGCCGTCCTGCGGCACCACCTCGAACGCCATGAAGTCGCGGGCATCCGACGTTCCGACCGGCGCGACGGAGACCACGTCGCTGCGGCTCATGAGCTGATCGGCGATCTTCGCCTGCGTGGTCGTGACGTCGCCCTTGCTCACGGAGTGCGGGAGCGTCGCCGTGACGATGAGCGACCCGTTCATGCCGGCGCCGAACTTGTCGGCCACGATCTTGTAGGTCTTGTACTCCGTGGAGCTCGTGGATGCCGATGAGCCGTCGGGCAGACCGAGCCGCATCGAGAGCGCCGGGATCGCGACGATGAGCAGCCCGACCACCGCGACCACGGTCGTCAGGATCGCGCGCCCGGTGCGCATCGGCTTCACGACCGGGGCCCGGTGGGCCTCGTGTCCGATCTGCGCGCGAGCCTTCTTGTTGAGCACTCGCGTTCCGAGCAGTCCGAGCAGCGCCGGCGTGAACGTCACGGCCACGAGCACGGCGATGAGCACGCAGACGGCACCGACCGTGCCCATGACGCTGAGGAACCCGATGCCGCTCACGTTGAGTGCCAGCAGCGCCACCAGCACCGTCGCTCCGGCGAACACGACGGCGTTGCCTGCGGTGCCGTTGGCGAGGCCGATCGACTGTCTGACGTCCATACCGGCCAGCAGCTGCCGCCGGTGGCGGTTCACGATGAACAGGGAGTAGTCGATGCCCACCGCCAGGCCGAGCATCAGGCCGAGCACGGGCGTGACAGACGACATGTCGACGACGCCGGAGAACGCCATCGAACCGGCGACGCCGACGCCGACGCCGACCAGCGATGAGATGAGCGGCATCAGCGCGGGCATGAGCGCCCGCATCATCACGATCAGCACGATGAGGGCGATCACGACACCGGTGATCTCACCAGGACCGATGAGCCCCGAAATGGAGGTCGCGATCTCGGAGGAGTAAGTGACATTCACCCCGGAGATGTCGGCCGCGTCGAGTTTGTCGGCGACCGCCTGCTTCGTCTGCTCGGGCAGCTCGAACTGGTCCTTCTCGAACTGCACCATGCCGAGCGCGGTGGTGCCGTCGGACGACACCGTCTTGATCTCGGCGGAGGCGTCGAGAAGCTGCTGTCCGGCATCCAGTTTCTTCTGCGACGCGTTCAGCTTCTTCTGCGAGGCGTCCAGCTGCTTCTGAGTGGCGTCGAGCTGCGCCTGCTGGGCATCGAACGTGGCTGATGACCGGTCGTAGACTCCCGCCGCCTTGGCCTGGGCGATGGCGGCGTCGAGCTGCTGCTGCCCTGCCGTGACCTGCGCCTGTGCTGCGTCGAGTTGCTGTTGGCCGGCCGTGACCTGCGTCTGACCGTCGGCGAGCTGCTTCTTCTGCTGAGTGAACTGCGCCTGCGTCGTGAACGGGTCGACGATGCTGTCGACGCCCTTCACCTTGCCGACCTCTTTCAGCAGGTCGGAGACCTGGGACTTCTGGTCGGCGCTGAGCTTGTCGCCGTTCGTGGTCTGGAACGCGACGGTTCCGGTCGTCCCACCGCTCTGATCGAGCCGCTTCTGCAGTTGGTCGGTCACCTGGGATGTCGCGGTGCCGGGAATGTTGAAACTCGTCGCGAGAGTGCCGCCGAACGCCAGGAAGGCGCCTCCGACGACGCCGAGCGCGACGATCCAGCCGACGATCACGAGCCAGGCCCGGCGTGCGGAGAACAGGCCGAGTCGGTTGAGCAGGTTGGCCACGGGTGTGCCCTTTCGAGTGCAGACGGGGTAGGGGGCGACCGTACGGCGGTGGACGACGCGACGCCTCCACGCTATCCGACACCTGTTGGATAACCGTCAGTTGTCGCAGAACTCTCAGCCAACTCGTGACCTCGTGGCAGAATCGCTCAGACATGGATGTCCGTATCGCCCGAACCCGCGCCAGCCTGCAGGATGCCCTCCTGCAGCTCGCCCGCGAGCGCAGCCTCGACGAGATCACCGTCGCGGACATCGCCGACCGCGCCGGCGTGAACCGCAGCAGCTTCTACCAGCACTACTCCGACAAGGACGTGCTGCTGGCGGATGCCCTGGACGCGGCGGTCGAGGAAGCCGGCGCCGGACTTCCCGCGCTCACCGGCCCGGTCCCGGGTCCGCCGAAGGACCTCTTCGTCTACCTGGACCACATCGAGCAGAACGCCGCGCTCTACTCGCGGGTGCTCGGCGATCACGGCTCCGCGATCGTGACAGCGCGGGTGCGAAGCCGCATCGAGCGGCTGATCACGGAGGCGATCAATCGCTCCAACGTGCCGGGCTACGAGGGCATCCCCATCGAGATCGTCGCTGCAGGCATCACGGGGTCGGCACTCGGGGTCGTGAACGCCTGGCTCCAGCGTGATCCGCGGCCCTCGGTCGACGTCGCCGCCGACTGGCTGTGGCGTCTGCTGCTCGGGCCGGGCGGCGCGTGGACGATCGGCGATGCACCGACCACGTTCTCGAGCGACGCCGGCAGGTCGGCCGCAACGGCGGCTACTGGCCCGCAGTCTCCGACGCGGCCGCTGTAGCGCAGTCCCACTCCCACGCGATCGTCAGCGGCACGCCCGCGTCACGTACCAGGTTGAGCGCGGGGCACCGCCGTTCGGTATAGCGCTGCAGCGCGTCACGCTGCTCGGGCGTCGCGGGCGAGACCACCTGCACGGTGAGCGCGTAGTCGAGGAAGTGCGGCGTGACATCCGCTGTTCCGCGAAAGCCGCGCACGTCCATGTGCGCCGCGCTGGATGTCTCGACCGACGCGAGCGGGACCCCCAGCTCCGCCGCCACCGTCTCGATCACCACCGTGATGCAGCCGTTCAGCGCGGCGGCGACGAACTCCATCGGAGTCGGGGCGGTGTCATTGCCACCGGCTGCGACCGGCTCATCGGTGCGCAGCTCGAAACCTCGCACCTGCAACTGCGTCGCGAAGGATCCCTGCCAGCTGCCGCGAGCACGCACCGACTTGACCGCGGGGACGTCCTCTCGCACCCCCGCCGCATTGAGCGGGTCCGCCCGCGCCCCATCCGGATTCGCCAGCGCATTCGGAATCGCCAGCGCATCCGCATCCGCCGGCGCATTCGGAGTCGACGGATTCGTTGCGTCCGTGCCGAGGGTGCGGTCGATCGCGGTGTCGGTCATGACCGAACTCAACGCGTGCCAGGCACGACGCTGCAAATGAACGCGTAACAGAGAGTCACGCGGCGACATGTTCGGGCGTTTGTGACGAACGCCCTTGGAGCGGAACCCGGGGCGGCCTAGCCTCAGCCCGTTCCCCCGCACGTTCTGCACCACCTCCCTGTCCTGCACCACGCAGCCCACGAAGGATCATCATGACCGCCCTCGATCTTCAGGAAACCGAGACCGCGCCGTCGTCGGGCATCACCGGCAAGAAGCGCGTCCTCACCTCGTCGTTCATCGGGACGGCCGTCGAGTGGTACGACTTCTACGCGTACGGCACCGCGACCGCGCTCATCTTCAACCAGCAGTTCTTTCCCACCGAGTCGTCGCTGATCGGCAGCATCGCCGCCTTCGCGATCTTCGCGATCGGGTTCATCTCCCGTCCGCTCGGTGGCGCCATCGCCGGTCACCTGGGCGACCGGATCGGACGCAAGGCGCTGCTCTCGTTCTCTCTGGTCATCATGGGGCTGGCCTCCACCGCCATCGGCCTGCTGCCGGGCTACGCGACGATCGGCGGGTTCGCCGTGCTCGGCCTCGTGGTGCTGCGGCTCATCCAGGGGCTGGCGAGCGGCGCCGAATGGGGCGGCTCGGCGACCCTCGCCGTCGAGCACGCGCCGCGCGGCCTGCGCGGCTTCTTCGGCAGCTTCACGCAGACCGGCTCGGCGGCGGGCATGCTCCTGGCGACCGGCGCCTTCGTGCTCGTACAGACGTTCCTCACGCACGAGCAGTTCGTGTCATTCGGCTGGCGCATTCCGTTCCTCGCCAGCGCCGTGCTCGTCGGGGTGGGCCTGTATATCCGGCTCGGGGTGGACGACTCGCCCAGCTTCCGCAAGATCAAAGACGAGGATCAGCTGGTCAAGGCGCCCGTCGCGGAGGTGCTGCGTCACCACTGGCGGGCGCTGCTGATCACGATCGGCCTGCGGCTGGCGCAGCCCGGCCTGTTCGCCATCCTCGCCGTCTACCTGCTCAGCTATCTCTCCGCGCAGCGCGGCGACAGCACGCACGGCGTCATCGCCGTGGCGATCGTCTCCGCGCTCGGGCTCGCGTCGGGACCGCTGTGGGGCTGGGCCTCCGACCGCCTCGGCCGCAAGCCGATCGCCATCGCGGCCATCATCGCGATCGCGGTCTTCATCTGGCCGTTCTTCTGGTTCCTCGACAACGGCTCGCTGCTCTTCCTGCCACTGGTGCTGGTCGTCGGCATGAACTTCATTCACGACGCCATCTACGGCCCGCAGGCGGCGTGGTTCGCCGAGCAGTTCCCGGTGGAGGTGCGCTACACGGGCGTGTCGCTGGGATGCCAGATCGGCACGGTTCTCTCCGGCGGCCTCACCCCGGTCATCGCGGCGTCGCTGCTCGTGGTCGGCGGAGGACAGCCGTGGCTGATCTGCCTCTACATCACCGCCCTCGCCGCGCTGTCCCTGATCGCCGCGATCGCAGCCAAGGATCCGGCGCGCGAGTACATTCGCAACCCGAAAACCCCCGACACGTTCTGACCGCCTCGTGACATGCGCGGATGCCCGTGCGGAGCACGCGCTCCCCTCGCCCGTCGCATCCGGCACGACGACCACTCGTAACACCCGAAGGAGACCCCGATGGCCAAGCAACTGATGCTCAACGCGTTCGAGATGATGGTGCCCGCGTTCCAGTCCCCCGGCCTGTGGCGGCATCCGGATGACAAGAGCTACCGCTACGCGGAACTCGACTACTGGATCGAGTTGGCCCGCACGCTCGAGTCCGGCGGGTTCAGCGGCATCTTCCTCGCCGACATCCTGGGGCAGTACGACGTGTACGGCGGGAACGGGGATGCCACGATGCGCGGCGGCGTGCAGTATCCCGTTCTCGACCCCACGGTGATCATCCCGGCCCTCGCAGCGGGCACCAGCAAGATCGGGGTCGGCGTCACGGCGTCGGTGACCTACGAGCATCCATACCTTCTCGCCCGCCGCTTCACCACGCTGGACCATCTCACGGACGGTCGCGTCGGCTGGAACATCGTCACTTCGTACCAGAACTCCGCCGCCCGCAACCTCGGGCTCGCGCAGCAGCCTCCGCACGACGAGCGCTACGACCGCGCCGACGAGTACATGGAGGTCGTGTACAAGCTGTGGGAGTCATCGTTCGACGACGACGCCGTGGTCGCTGACCGCGAGACGGGCGTGTTCATCGACCCGAGCAAGGTGCGTCGCATCGACCACGAGGGCAAGTACTTCACCGTGCCGGGGCCGGCGCTCGCCGCGCCGTCGGTGCAGCGCACGCCGCTGCTGTTCCAGGCAGGTGCGTCGCCGCGCGGGCTGTCGTTCGCCGCCGAGCACGCGGAGGCGATCTTCTTCAACGGGCCGACGACATCCATCGTGCG
Organism: Humibacter albus DSM 18994; assembly: GCF_000421825.1. Classification (GTDB taxonomy): domain Bacteria; phylum Actinomycetota; class Actinomycetes; order Actinomycetales; family Microbacteriaceae; genus Humibacter; species Humibacter albus. The sequence continues at coordinate 589,482 of NZ_ATXT01000013.1, read as the reverse complement.
CAAATGGGTCGACAACGTGCGCGGAGCGCTCGTGGAGAAGGGCCGCAGCGCGGATGCCGTCAAGATCTTCACGATGGCCACGGTGATCGTGGCGGAGACCGACGAGGCCGCGCGGGCGAAGTACGAGGACTTCCAGCAATACGTCGACCCGGAGGCCGCGCTGGCACTGTTCGGCGGCTGGACCGGTGTAGACCTGTCGGGCGTCGACGTGGACGAGCCGCTCGAGTACGTGCAGTCCGAAGCGCATCAGTCGGCACTCGCGACGTTCACGAAGCTCGACCCGGAGCGGGTCTGGACCATTCGCGAGATGGCGAAGTTCATCAGCATCGGCGGCCGCGGCCCGGTCATCGTCGGCTCCCCGCAGACCGTCGCGGACGAACTCGAGCGCTGGGTCGAGGAAGCGGATGTCGACGGTTTCAACCTGTCGAGTGTCATCCGTCCCAGCGGCGAAGAGGACTTCGTTCGCCTGGTCTCCCCCGAGCTGCGCCGTCGCGGCGTGCTCGCCGAGCCGCAGGAGGGCCAGACCTTCCGCGAGGCCGTGCTCGGCAAGGGTGCGCGGATTGCTGACGACCACCGTGGCGCGCGGTACCGTGCGTCTGTGCCCGTGGAGGCGTAGCCCCGCGACTAGAGAGCCTGCTGCAGTGCCTCACCGGGAGTCGGCGCCGACGGGATGTACGTGCACCCCTCGTAGAGCGGCCAGACCCCCCACGAGCCCTGGTCGTTGATGTAGAGGTGTCCGAGCGTCGTCTCGCCGCGGATGATGCTCCACGGCTCGCCCGACTCGGTCTGCGTGAGCGTGAAGGGCGTGTTGTTCACGACCACGATCTGCGTGCCAGGCTGCGGCAGGAAGTTCTCAAGCATGGTGACGGCATCCTATGGTTCACCCGGCCGCGCACGAAACCGACACCGAGATCCGCGGCCCGAAGCAGTGCGAAAGTCGAGACGCGGCCACGCCCATGGGCCGGGGAAGATACTGGTCGCATGGTCTCGCTGCTCCTCCTCTCGGACACGCACGTGCCGAAGCGCGCCCATGACCTGCAGCCCGAGGTGTGGGATGCCATTGCCGATGCGGACATCGTCGTGCACGCCGGCGACTGGGTCTCCCTGGAACTGTTCGAGAGGATCCGCTCCCGGGCGAAGGTGCTGCACGCGGTGTACGGCAACAACGACGGTGCCGAGCTGCGGGATGCGCTGCCGGAGGTCGCGCGTTGGAACGTGGCAGGCATCCGTTTCGCCGCCGTGCACGAGACCGGACCGGCGGCCGGGCGTGAAGCCCGCATGGACGTCGCATTCCCCGACACCGACGTCCTCGTGTTCGGGCACAGCCACATCCCGTGGGATTCCGTGACGCCGGCGGGGCTCCGCCTGCTCAACCCCGGCTCGCCGACCGATCGCCGGCGTCAGCCGAACGGGACCTACCTCACGGCCGAGGCCGTCGATGGATGCCTGCAGCAGGTTCAGCTCGTTCCTCTCGCGAACCGCGCCTCGCCTCGCGTCCGCAGCCACACGAATCCATAGGGACCGAGCACGTCCCCGTGCCACGCCTCGGCGAGCAGCACGTCGGCGTCCGTCAGCGGCGTCACCACCTGCGGGCGGGCGCTGAGGTTGTGCAGCGTCACCGTGTCTCCCCCGGCGAGCGCCACCACGGACCCCGCTCCGGGGATCGGCACAGGCCGCGCGATCTCACCGTCCACGCCCGACGCCTGCCGCGTCCTCGCCAGAGCACGGGCCAGCGCGAGGTGGGAGCGTTCATCGCCGGACTGGTCGAGCACGTTCACTCGCGCGGCAGCGAACGGTCCCTCGCGCTGCGCCGGCAGGATGTACGGCGAGTCCGCGCGCGTGCTGAACCCGACCCCGGCCTCCGCCGTCCACTGCATGGCGGGACGACAGGCATCCCGTCCCTCCACGGAGAGGTCCTCACCGATGCCGATCTCCTGACCCTGCATGATCAGCGGAACACCCGGCAGGGCGGCGAGCAGGCTGAGCGTCATACGAAAGCGCTCCGGCGTCCCCATCATCGGGGCCCACCCGCGTCGCAGGCCCCGCCCGTAGAGGAGCATGTCCGGCGCGGGTCCGAACGCCCTCATGACCTCGGTCCGTTCGTCGTCGTGCAGCTGCTGCAGGTCGAGCTCATCGACGTTGCGAACGAAGTTGACCCTGCATGCCGGGCGCGACGTGCGGTCCAGTCGGTCGAGCGCGTCGTAGACCGGGCCGGGGTCTTCCCGTGCCAGCGCGAGGAACAGGCTGTTGTTCAGCGTGAAGTCGAGCACGGCATCCATCCCACGGCTCTGCAGAAGCGGGGCCATGGACTCGGGCGGCACGTCGGCTTCGCCCATCAGCACGACGTCGGGCCGCACCTCGGAAAGCCTGGCGTGCAGCTTCTGGTAGAAGTCCTTCTCGTTCACGCCGGTGCCGTCGGTGGGCTTCGGGTTCACGGCCGGGATGGCGGCGTCGATGCGGAAGCCGTCGACTCCGCGGCGGAGCCAGGTCGTCGCGATGCCGACGACCTCCTCGGCCACGTCCTCGTTCGCCAGATTGAGATCCGGCTGATACGCGTAGAACTGGTGGTGGTACCAGCCGGCGGCGGTCTCGTCGTAGCTCCAGACCGCATCCTCTTCGCCGGGGAAGACGTTCGTGTCGCCGGGAATCTCGATGGGCTCATCGGCCCACACGTAGTAGTGGCCGTGTGCTGACCCGCGGTCGCGTCGGGCGTCGAGGAACCAGCGGTGGCGGTCCGAGGTGTGGTGCACGACCAGGTCGAGCATGACCGAGATGCCGAGCCGATGGCATCCGTCGATCAGCGCCGCGAAGTCGTCGAGGTCGCCGAACCGCGGGTCGATGCCCTCATGGTCGTCCACGTCGTAGCCGTTGTCGCGGCGAAGGCTGGGAAAGATGGGGAGGAGCCAGATCCACTGGGCGCCGAGGTCGCGGATGTGCTCGAGCCGGTCGGTCACGCCGGCCAGGTCGCCGATGCCGTCGCCGTTCGAATCCCGGAACCGCGCGACATCGATGCCGTAGACGAATCCGGTGGGAGGCCAGCTCATCGTGTTGGCCGACTCGGCGAATGGCGCCGACGTGCCCTTCGCGCGATGTTCCTGAGGACTCCTCCGAGCACCGCCCCGAACACGACGTGCGCCGCGACCATCGTTCCGACACGGTTCGGATCGTCCCGATGGGCGGGTGGCATCACGCGCAGGAGCGGGAGCCATCCCTCGTATCCGCAGAACCAGACGAGCAGGCCGTACAGTGCGCCGGATGTCGCGCCTCGCGCCGCCACCGGAACCGCCGCCGCGTATGCTGCCGCGGCGCTGGTTCCGTAACCGAAGTGGGCGACAGCCGCCAGCACCCGGTTCTTGTCCTCGGGAAGGTGGGGAAGCACGGTGTCGACGATGAGCTGTGGGGGCTGCCGGTCGATGGTCCCAGCCCGGTGCAGCGCGCCGAGCACGGCGCTCATCGCGGTGGTGGCGACGACACCCGCGGCGGCCCCGGCCGCCAGTCTTCCGGCGAGGCGGGCGGCAGCGAGGATGCCCAGTGCAGCACGAATCGGCATGGTCCCGTTCTACGCGGCGGGGTCGAACCGACGAAAGCGGTCGCATCGAAGGTCCGATCGTGCTAGGTGTCCGCGCGGCGGCGCCTGGAGGCTGGGCCGCAGGCCGTGTGGCGCAGCCTGCCTCACCTCAGCGGCGTACGGGCCACCCACTGCCGTTGCCGCCGCGTCTCGACCGCGCGCGGCCGGTAGTGCGCGCGGACCCAGGCGACGGCATCCGCGCTCGGGATGCCGGCCAGCCGTGCGAGCATCGCCATTGCCGATCCGGTGCGTCCGGTACCGCCGGCGCACGCGATCTCGACCTTGGCCGACCCGGCGCGGGAGTAGGCATCCCGGATCGCGTCGACGGCGTCGTCCGTGTCGCGCGGCAGGCGGAAGTCGGGCCAGCGCACCCATCGGCTCTCCCAGCCGGGCTCGCTGTGCGGTCGCGCGGTGAGGTAGAGCGCGAACTCCGGAGCGAGCTCGCCCTGAGGCATCCCTGCGGAAAGGCCCCGCCCGCGAACGCGGCGCCCGTCGGGCAGAGTCACAACGCCGGGGAGGTGCGGATTCCAGGTGGTCATCGGTGACGATTATGCAACGCGGCGGGCAGCGGCGCCGATAGACGTTCCTCTCGGAACAAGCACCTGCCCGGGAAGAAGCGTGCGGTCGGGGAAGATCCCGCACCACCGCAGGGTTTCACTCCGCTGTGAACGACTCTCCTCGCCGGGCGACCGTCGTCGTCATCGGCGCCGGTCAGGCCGGGCTCTCCGCCGCCTATCATCTGCAGCACCGCGGCTTCACGAGCGCACTCGACGACCCAGACGGCACCCGCACGTTCGTCGTTCTCGACGCGAACCGCGCACCCGGCGGCGCCTGGCAGCACCGCTGGCCATCGCTCAAGGTCGCAACACTCAACGGCATCTTCGCTCTGCCGCGCTACCGGCAGCCCGCGCTCGATCCCGACGAGGAGAGCAGAATCGCCGTCCCCCGCTATTTCGCCGGCTTCGAGCGGGAATACGCCCTGCCGGTCCTCCGTCCGATCGCCGTGTCCTCCGTCCGCCGCGTCGACGACGATCCGACCGGCGACCTGATCGTCGAGACGAATCGCGGACGATGGATGGCCCGTGCCGTCATCAACGCGACGGGCACCTGGAACAATCCGGTGCATCCGCACTATCCCGGTCAGGAGACCTTCCTGGGTCGCCAGCTCCACACGCACGACTACGTGTCACTCGACGAGTTCGCCGGGCAGCGGGTCGCCATTGTCGGCGGCGGCATCTCCGCACTCCAGCAACTTGAGGAGATCTCCCGCGTGGCCACGACCTTCTGGTACACCCGCCGCGAGCCGGTATTCATCGAGGGTCACTTCGAGCCGGAGACCACCGGGCGCGAGACGATCGCCAAGGTGGTCGCCGACGTCGAAGCCGGGCGCCCCACCGGATCGGTCGTCTCCTACACGGGCCTGGGCTGGACGCCGTACGCCGTCGCCGCCCGTGAGCGCGGCGCCCTGGTGCGGCGCCCGATGTTCACGCGGATCGAACCGCACGGCGTGCGTGAGGCCGACGGCAGCTTCACCACGCTCGACGCCATCCTGTGGGCGACCGGATTCAAGGCCGATCTCGAGCACCTGACCCCGCTGCAACTCCGGAACGAGCTCGGCGGCATCCGCATGCGCGGCACTCAGGTGGCGTCGGATCCGCGCGTTCACCTGATCGGCTTCGGCCCCTCGCAGTCAACCGTCGGCGCCAACCGGGCAGGTCGGGATGCCGTCAGCGCGCTCGCAAAGCATCTGAACGGGATGCCTGCTGCGAGTTGAGACGTCAGTCGAGTGCCCGCACCTCGTCGAAAGCGACGCGGATGAGCCGCTCGAGGTCGGTGCCCGACGTGCCGTTCCAGCCACGAATCGCATGGCCGAAGGCCGCCATTCCGATCTGGCCAACGAGAGCCGCTGACGACCTCGATTCGCCCCGCGCAGCCAGCGCCGCGGTGATCGATGCCACCAGGGCGGCCGACTTCGCATGTGCACGCTCTTGCAGTGCGGGTGTGACGTCGATGATCGACTGGCGCAGCTCGGCCACGCGTCGCCCGGCCACGAACAGAGGCACGCTGGCCACGAATGCGTGCGTGAGCACCGTCAGCGGAGACTGCGCTGGCGGTGCCGCCTCGATCGCACCGACGATCGTGTCGCGAAGCTCCAGTTCACCGTCGAAGAGCACCTCGCGCTTGTCTGCGAAGTGACGGAAATAGGTGCGTTCCGTCACGCCCGCCCGAGCAGCGATCTCCGCCGTCGTCGTCGCGTCGTAGCCGCGCTCCCGGTACAAGTCGAGCGCGGCCTCACGCAGTCGCCTGCGCGCTTCGGCACCACTTCGAGGCATGCGTCGATCATACGGAGAAATGTCAGTGACTGCCGAAACGTGTTAGTGTCAGTGACTGTCGCTACGCGGCGACACGAAACGAAGGATGAGCTCACATGACCGCAACCACTTCTCGCGTTCTCCGCTTCTATGAGTACGGCGAGCCACTCGACGTGGTTCGACTCGAGACAGCCGAAGTTGCAGACCCGCCAGCCGACAGAGTTCGGGTACGGGTCATCGCCACCGGTCTCAACCCCGCCGATTGGCACATCTGTCGAGGTTTCATGGCCGGCTCGCTGCCGCGCGGGTTCGGCTGCGACGTCGCCGGTCGCGTGGATGCCGTCGGCGAGAACGTGACGGATGTCGCCGTCGGCGACCTGGTCGTCGGTTCCGCGGACTTCGCGGGCCAGCCGAGCGCGGGCGCGGCCGATATGGCGATCCTGCGTTCCTGGGCCCCGATCCCGGAAGGGCTCGACCCGGTGCGGGCGGCCGTGTTGCCCATGGTGGTCCAGACCGCGGTCTGGACCCTCGATGCGATGCGTGTCGACTCCGACACCACTCTGCTGGTCCACGGTGCCGGATCCATGGTCGGTTATGCCGCAGTACAGGTCGCGCGCGATCGCGGCGCGCGCGTCATCGCCACTGCCGGGCCGACGTTCCGCGCCGACCTCGTCGGCTTCGGCGCCCAGGTCACGCCATACGGTGAGGGGATGGCCGATCGTGTCCGTGAAATCGCCGGCGGACCCGTGGACCTGGCCCTCGACGCAGCTCCGCCGGCACCGGGAACGATCTCGGCACTGGTCGAAACGGTGCGCGAGCCACACCAGGTCGTGACCGTCAGCGATCACGACGACGCGAGGACGCTCGGCGCACGGGTGAACCTCGACATGGTGCGTGAGCAGGGTTGGCCGCCGAACGACCCGACCGCCGAGTACACAACGAAGACGGCTCGGGGGCAGTTCCGTCTGCCGATCAGCCGTACGTTCCGCCTCGACGACTGGCGCTCCGCCGTCGAGCTCAGCCTTTCGGGTGCGCCGCACGGAAAGGTCGTGCTCATTCCCTGATCTCGCCGAGCGCGGACGGTCACCGAGCACCCGATGTGGGGGTCGAGACGCGAACAGTTCGAAACGTACCGTGAGACCGCCGGCCGCGCCGGGGTGACCCTCCGCGGCGCCTGCGGCTCGAGAAGATCCGGTTCGAGGGAGAGTACGAATGTTCAAGACTGAGGCGTCGAAGACAAAGACCGGCAACTGGTTGCTGGAGGCGAGTTGCACCAAGGGGCACACCGTGTTCAAGGACCAGATGCACCCCGGTGGGCCGTATAAGTGCCCGTACTGCGGCGGCGACGTCTACTGACGTCCTCCTCGGCCGAGAGCGCCTGCAGTAGCCGCATGGTGCTCACACCTTCTGCTCGGCTGAGGCGCCAGAAGACCGGCGCGAGAGCTGAAAGCCGGCAGCGAACTCCGCCGTCGCGGTGACGGCCTCTGCCATTTCACCTGCATCGGGGGTGGCATAGACCTACTGCTCGGCTAGCGTCGCCCCGTGCGCATAATGACACGGAAGCGAACGGGATGGCTGGGTGTCGTGGCTGCGATCGCCCTCAGCGGTGCGGGTGTCATCGCGGGCGGTTCAGCGGCTCAAGCGGCCGGCGCGACGGTGGACGGCCGGCTCGAGACGGTCGCCGCGGCCGGTGTCGCCGACTGGACCGGCTGGCATGTCGACGCCATGGCGTCTGCGAACGCATCGCCGGTCAGCGAGACCGATGTGGCCCCTGACGGCACGTTCACCATTGCTCAGCCACAGCCGCCGACGAACGGAGTCTCGTACATCCTGGCCGTCGCGCCGCCCGACCCGGCACGTCCGAGTGCAGCGCGCGCGACCATGGCGGCCGTGCTGACCGCGGGAGGCGCCGTCGTCGTCAACGAGCGCACGACCGTCGCGATGGCATGGGCGATGGCCCAGTTCGTCTCGAACACGGGGGTCGACGGGGCCGCGCCCGGACTGCAGAACTCCGCGGCCATGTCGCAGAACGTCGCCGACTCGGCGACGGGCGCGGAGAGCTCGGTGCTGGCATCCTCGCCCAACGGTTCCGAGACCTCGACGGAAGCCGAGTTCAACACACTCACCGCGGCAATGGCGAGTTGCGTCAGCGCGCCGTTCGCTGACCAGCGTGACTACCCGGACGGCACCTGCGCCGGCATCCTCTCCGCAGGTTCCGCCGCCGACAAGGCTGCGCCCAGTGACACGCTGCGCGCTTTGTCCGCCATCGCCCGTAATCCGGGGATCGAGCCGGCGAGCTTGTACGGCATCGCGCAGCAGGCTCCCCTCGAGGGGAATCCGCCCGTGCTGGGTTCGGCTCCGGATGCCTGGACCCTGGCTCTGCGCTTCGATGGCGACGGCCAGTCGCTCGCCGGGCCCGGCAACTTCGCGATCGACTACAAGGGCGACGTCTGGGTGATCAACAACTACCAGTTCAACGCCGACGTGAACACGCCGGTGTGCGGCTCGGACAAGATCTTCGAGTTCTCACCCACCGGCCAGATGACGACCTACACGGGCGGAGGCCTCTCGGGAGCCGGTTACGGAGTGCAGATCGACGTGCACACCGGGAATGTGTGGGTCTCCAACTTCGGTTTCGCGGCCCCGGCGCCCGGGTGCCCCACGGATCAGCAGCCGCCGCACAACAGTCTCTCGCTGTTCGCGCCGAACGGCACTGCGCTCTCGCCCGCGACCGGTTTCACTCAGGGCGGCATCAACTGGCCGCAAGGTCTCGCGATCGACGCCAACAACTCCGTGTGGACTGCCAACTGCAACAACGGAACAGTCACCCAGGTTCCTGGCGGCGCCCCCGCGAACGCCACGGCCTTCCAGGTGTTCGGGCAGGACGATCAGCCGTTCGACGTCGTCGACAATCACCACTCGCTCTTCGTGTCGGCCATCAACGGCAATGCGGTCGACCTCCTGAACTACGACGGCACCGTCGAGAAGTCGCTGACGGGATCCGACTTCAACAACCCGATGGGCCTCGCGGCGGCTCCCGATGGCACGGTGTGGGTGTCGAACTCGGGCGTCATCACGCTGCCGTGTCCGACGCGGCCGACAGCCGAGGACACTGCCGCCTTCGATGCCGCCCTCCAGGTGCAGTTCGACGCGTCCGGGCATCCGACGGGCGATCCGTTCCCCCAGGGATCGGTCGCGGCGATCTCGCCGGACGGCTCGACCGTCAGCCAGTACGCCGGCGGTGGCATCACGATTCCGTGGGGCATGGCGGTCGACGGCAAGGGCAACGCGTGGATCGCGAACTTCGCGGGCAAGCGGCTCTCGGCGTTCTGCGGCACCGACACGTCGGGCTGCCCGAAGCAGGCGCCGGCGACGGGTGATCCCATCTCGCCTGACACGACGGGCTACTTCTTCGACGGGCTGACCCGCAACACGGGCGTCGCGATCGACCAGTCCGGCAACGTGTGGCTGACGAACAACTGGCTCGAGGTGCCGATTCAGACGAACCCCGGCGGCCACCAGATCGTCGCCTACCTCGGCCTCGCCGCACCGACGTCGGTGCCGAAGCCGGATGCATCCGTGACGCCGGTCACGCCGACGACGCCCGCGACATCCGAGCCGACCCTCGCCGACTCCGGCTCGAACGTCGTGCCGCTGCTCGCGATCGCGTTGCTCGCGCTCCTGGCGGGCGGGAGCATGGTGATCCGTCGGCGTGAGCGCCTGCACGGGTAGGCGCTGTCGACACCACTTCCTCGCCCGCTGAGAACACCCAGCGAGACCGAAAGGGACGGCACCGCAACCCGCGCGTCAATGTTTTGCGCCCACTCACGTCACGAACGCGAAAAGGCCCCGCGATGCGGGACCTTTTCGCATTCGTAGCGGGAGCGGGACTTGAACCCGCGACACCACGATTATGAGCCGTGTGCTCTAACCACCTGAGCTATCCCGCCGCAGACTTCGTGCCGGCCGACAGGCCCCGCACCAAGCTGGAGCCCCGAGTCAGGATTGAACTGACGACCCCTTCCTTACCATGGAAGTGCTCTACCACTGAGCTATCGGGGCGACGCCGCTCAGCCAAGGCTGAATTGGCAACCGTACGAGGATATCATCATCCGGCTGGCGCCTATGCCACGTTGCGCGCCGCCGTAACAGGGCCGATCAGAGCCGAACTCCGGGCAGCACCACGGCCGCGAACTGCGGACCGGTGACAGCGAGACGCACGCCTCCGTCGTCCTCCTCGCCGGCGGCATCCACGTCGATCGCAATGTCTCCGTAGACCACCTCGGCGCGCTCCCAGCCGGCCACCGCGTCGAGCTCGAGCCGCACATCCGCCGCCGTCCGCGACGCGAACACCAGCACCGACTCTTCGGCGTGCTCGCGCACGAACACGAGCACGTCGTCGCCCACGTGCAGCCAGCGGAACCCACCATCGTTCAGCGCCACGTGCTCGCGCCGCAACCGGATCAAGCCACGGTAGAGGTCGTGCGTCGCACGCGCCTCGGATGCCGTCGCACCCGTCGCCGGGTCTGGTACGTCATCCGGAGTCTCGGCATTCGCACCCGCCGCCGGTCCTGCGACATTCGTTGCCGGGCCGCCCTCCGCTACGGACCGCACGCCGTCGAGCAGCCCCCACGGCATCGGCATGCGCGAGCCCTCGCCGTCGTCGGCGGTCAGCCCGAGCTCGTCTCCGGCCCACACCACCGGGATCCCGGGCATCGTCACCGACAGCCCGAACGCCACCGGCACCGCGCCCGGCCGGGCGTGCGTGCGGAACCGCGGCACATCGTGCGTGTCCAGTGCGTTCATCGTGCCCTGCCGCACCCGCCACGGGAACGCGGCCGCGAACCGGGTGTGGGCATCCACGAGCTCCTGCCCCGTATAAGAAGGGATGACGCCCACCGGCTGCCCGAAGTATGTCGACTCGCTGCCCGGCCGCGAGAGCCAACCCCACACCGGCCGCGTGAAGTTGGCGTACGTCATGGCGCCGTGCCAGGCATCCCCCTGAAAGTCCGGCGCCGCATCGTTCGTGGACTCGCCGAGCAGGATCGTGTCGGGACTCACCTCGATCATCGTGCGCCGGATGATGCGGCGCACCTCGGCGTTGAAGTCGTCCTCCCGATAGCGGCCGGTCATGTTGGCGACATCGATGCGCCAGCCGTCGAGCGAGTACGGCGGTTGCAGCCAGCGCGCCACGACGGAGTCCGGGCCCTCGATGAACCGCCTCCGCAGCTCCTGCGACGCCCAGTTCAGCTTGGGCAGGTTGGGCACCCCGAGCCAGGCGACGTACTTCGTGTGCGCGTCATCGAGCCAGTAGAAGAACTCGCTCTCCGGTGCCTCTGGATGCCCCAACGCGGCCCGGAACCACTCGTGCCCGTCCCCGCAGTGATTGGTCGTCAGGTCCCCGATCACCTTCAGCCCGCGCTCGTGCGCCGCGGCCGTGAACCTCGCGAGGGCCTCGTCTCCGCCGAGCAGGGGATCCACGTGCGCGAACGACGACGCGTCGTACCGGTGGTTCGAGCGCCCGGGGAACACCGGCGTCAGGTACACGAGGGTCACGCCCAGCTCGGCCAGGTAGTCCAGCCGTTCCGCCGCGCCGTCGAGATCGCCGCCGTAGAACTGCTGCGAGCGACCGGGCGGCACGTCGTCGACCGGGTCCGACCACTTCGCCGGGATCGCCCAGTCCGGCGCGGGTCGGTCGGCCGCGGCGCCCGAGCGCGCGAATCGGTCCGGGAACACCTGGTACAGCACACTCGAGCGCACCCACGTCGGCGGCGCGTCATAAGCCACCAGACGGAAGTCGTCGACATCCAGCGTCTCCGTCGTCCACACGCCGGTGGCGTTCAGCCACACGCTCGAGCCGTCGCCGCGCGTGATCAGGAAACGGTAGCCATGCACCGGGTTCTCGACTTCGATGGATGCCTGCCACCAGTCCCAGCCGTCGCAGGACCCGATCTTCGCCGCGTCGGTGAACCGCGGCTCGTGGTCCGGATTCGATCGGGAGCGCACCGCCTTCACCGGCCCGAACTCGCGTGGGATGCGAACGCGCACCGCGACACTGTCGCCCATTCGCGGCGTCGGGTCCGAGACGTAGAGCGGGGAGCCGTCGTGATGGGGCTGCAGCATGAATCGAGGCTACCGGGACACCGTCGGATCGCATCGCGACCACGGGGTGCCATGGCGGCCTCCGGGCCGGCTCCGTCAGCTCGGAGCGGGCCCCGTGGACTCCCGCACGATCAGCCGGGTCGCGAGCTCTTCGCGCATCGCGTGGTCGTGTCCGGGATGCTCGCTCAACCGCAGGAGCATCCGCAGCGCCGCCGCGCCCATCTCGGCGATCGGTTGCTGCACCGTCGTCATCGGCGGGTTCGCCCAGCCCGCCTCCGGCAGGTCGTCGTACCCCACGACGCTGAGGTCGCGCGGAATGCTCAGCCCGAGCCCGGCCGCCGCATCATACGCACCGAGCGCGAGCGTCTCGGTGCAGGCGAAGACGGCCGTCGGACGCTCCCGCCGCGCCAGCAGTTCGTTCGCCGCTGCCCGCGCGCGATCGCGATCCCACTGCGCATGGATCACTGCATCGGCTGCGAGCCCGATGCCGGCGGCTCCGAGCGCCGAACGGAACCCGTCGACGCGGGCACGGCTGTATTCGTACGAGTCAGAGACGTCGATCACGCCGAAACGTCGATGTCCCAGTGAGAGCAGGTGCTCCGCCACCGAGCGTCCGCCCTGATAGTTCATCGCGCCGACGCTGCCTACGCCGTCGGGCGGCGACGTCATCGGATCGAGAAGCACCAACGGTCTCCCCGCCGACGTGATGCGCTTCCACTGCTGCGGTGTCGGTCCCACGACGGCGAGCACGGCGCCGATCGATGACCGGCGCAGCACGCGCTCAGCCCAGTCGGAGCCCTCGCGCACGAGCGTGATCACGACGTCGAGGTCCGCCGTGCCGGCTGCCGCCTCCACACCGCCCAGGGCGCGGTTCGCCCACGTGTTGTCCACCGACGAGAGCACGAAGTCCACGAGCTGCGTGGGAGCCGTATCGGCCGAATGGGCATCGCTCGGATTCGTGTAGCCGAGCTCGTTTGCGGCTTTCACGATGCGCTCTCGGGTGGCGGGCGCGACATCCGTTCCGCCCCGCAACGCTTTCGAGACGGTAGGGATGCTCGTGCCGGCCCGTTGCGCAACCACAGCCAACGTCGGGCGGGTGTTACGGAACGGCTTCGATGGCACGATGCCATCCTATGCGGGATCGATTTGCGCAAATACTCGCGATTTGTTCCCCTTGAAAACAAAGAGCGAGGAGTGCATACTCCAAACCGCGTCGAAAATTCCCTGTCGCATTTGCGCAACACCTTTCCTGAAAAGCCAGTCCGATGGCGAACAACGCGGTACGTGCCGCGAGGAGGACATCATGTCAACGACGACAACCAGCAGCTTCAGCCGCCGTGCTTTCCTGGGCATGGCGGGAGCAGGTTTCGCCACCGCGGCGCTCGCTGCGTGCAGCTCGGGAGGAACTGCTTCCGGCGGCGGCGGAAGCATGAAGTTCTGGAACATGCCGTGGGGCGGCACCAAGTTCAATCCGCTCGACAAGAAGATCACGCTCGCGTACAAGCCGGCGGACGGCCTCCCGGATGTCACGTACCAGGAGATCCAGTGGTCGAACTTCACGCAGACGTTCGCCTCTGCGATCGCCTCGAACACCGGACCCGCAGTCAGTTCCGGCGGCGGAACGCAGGCGTTCCAGTACGCCCCGAAGGGCAAGATCGCCTACGCCGATGATCTGCTCGACGAGTGGAAGAAGAACGGTCTCTACGACGACTTCCTGCCCGGCCTTCTGGATGCCATGAAGACCGACAAGGGTTACGTCGCCATCCCCTACAACCTCGACATGCGCATTCTCTGGTACAACAAGACGCTGCTCGACAAGGCGGGAGCGGAGGCTCCGACCGACTGGCAGAGCTACCTGGATGCCGCGGCCGCGCTCAAGAAGATCGGCGTCTACGGCTTCAGCCTCAGCAGCAACACGAGCGGGGGCAACAGCTTCCAGACGTTGACCGGCGTCATGATCAACAACGGTGGCGGGCTCTTCGACGAGGAGCAGAAGCCGAATTGCGTCACGCCGGTGAACATCGAGGCGCTCGAATGGGTCGTCGAGATGGTGCACAAGGGCTACGTCGATCCCGGAAACCTCGGGTACTCCAGCACCAACACGAACACGCAATGGAGCAAGGGCACCTGCGCGATGGGCATCGACGTGCCCGGCCTGCCGCAGAACGTCACCGGCGACGTGCAGAACCAGCTCGCGCTCGGCGATCCTCTGGTCAGCGCCCAGGGCAAGAAGGGTGCTCTCTACTTTCCGAACAACATCATGATGTACAAGAACACCCCGAGCCAGAAGGGCTCCGAGGCGTTCCTGACCTACTACTACAAGCACATGTCGAAGCTGTGGACGCAGAACACCGGCATCGGGCTGCCGCCACTCAAGTCGATCGCGGACACCCCCGAATTCAAGGCGAACGCCGACAACGTGAAGCTCGTGAACGTCTGGCAGCCGATCTGCAAGACCTGGGCCGCGCCCGGCGGGACCGCCCTGTTCGCGAACGTCTCGCTGGTGGACAGCACGCCCGCGATGACGACTTTCGCCCAGCAGGTTCTCTCGCTCAAGGCCACACCGAAGGAGGCGCTGACGACCCTGCAGTCGACGCTCGAATCCCAGCTCAAGAAGTGACGGGCATCCAGGGCCCCTCGCGTGAACCGGTGAACCCCGTTCTCGCGGGCTTCCATCCGGACCCGTCGATCTGCCGCGTGGGCGATCGGTACTATCTCGCCAATTCCACGTTCGAGTATGTGCCGGGCATCCCGCTGTACGAGAGCACCGACCTGCGGGAGTGGAAGCCGATCGGCTCGGCCGTGACGCGACCCGACGAGTTCGCTCTGGCAGGCGCGCGCGATTCCGGCGGCCTCTACGCGCCGACCCTGCGCCACCACGACGGCACGTTCTACCTCGTCGGATCGCAGGTCGACAGAACCCCGAGCCAGTTCATCATCACGGCATCGGATGCTCACGGCCCGTGGTCCGCGCCGCTCTGGGTCCCCGAGGCGAGCGGTTTCGACCCGTCGCTGTTCTTCCACGACGACAAGGCGTACTGGTGCGCGACCCGCGTCGTGCGCGAGGAGGACGGGCGCACGGCCATCTGGGTGCGCGAGATCGACGTGAGCACCGGCCGGTTCGCCGGCGAGGAGACGGTGCTGTGGCACGGTGCCCTGAAGGATGCCACGTGGAGCGAAGGCCCGCACCTCTTCAAGCGCGATGGCTGGTTCTACCTGCTCACAGCTGAGGGCGGCACGTACCGCGACCATGCCGTGGTGGTCGCCCGCTCCCGCTCGATCACCGGACCGTACGAGAACCATCCCCGCAACCCGGTGCTCACGCACCGGCACCTCGGAGCCGCCTACCCGGTGCAGAACGTCGGGCACGCCGACTTCGTCGAGCGCCCTGACGGGTCCTGGGCCGCGGTCGTGCTGGGCGTGCGCGCGGAGGAGGGGCGGCACATCCTCGGCCGTGAAACGTTCGTCGCCGACGTCGAGTGGGAGGACGGATGGCCGGTCATCAGCCCGGGGCTCGGCGTGCTCGCGGACGTCGGGGATCGGCACTCATGCTGGGAGCAGAAGCCGGCCGCTATCGATGGCGCCTTCACGGTGCGTGGCCCGGCGGACTTCGCCGAGCAGACGCACGACGGCGTCGTACTCACGGTGATCGCAGACGTCACCGCACGAAGCGACACGACGCAGTCGTCCTCGCCGTCGGCGACGACAGGGGCAGAAGCCCAGCCCGTCGCGCCGAGGCGGCTCCCGCGCCCGAGCGCCCTGTTCCACCGTCTCGCGCATCACCGAGCGCGCGTGTCGGTCGCCTTCGACTCGGTCGGGCCCGGCATCGTCACGGGCCTGCTGTTCCGGCAGAGCGACGCGTACTCACTCCGGATCGAGCTGTGCGACGGCGGGTTCCGGGTGGTCGAGCGCAGCGACGGAACGGACACGGAGCGGGAGAGCTGGGCGCTCACGCCTGGCTTCGGCTCGACCGGCGGCGACGACCACGCGGAGATCGAGTTCGCCGCCGAGCTCACGGCCGACGGCGTGCTCTTCTCGGCCGGCGGGCACACGGCCGCGGCCGTCCCCACCACGGTGCTCAGCTCCGAGGTGGCCGGCGGATTCGTCGGAACGATGTGGGGGCCGTTCGTGACCGGGACCACCGGTGGGCGAGCACGCGTGACCCGAATGGGCTATCGCGGCTCGGTCGGGACCACCGGCGCATGAGACGGCGCACCCGCCCGGCATCCGATGCCGTCGGGCGGGTGCGCCGCTGTCTCGTGCGGACGCGACGCGCACCCGAGTCGGCGAGCGGCGCGCGCCGGTCGTCTCTACCGCCAAGCATCTCCGCCGCCGGGCGACTCCGCTGCCCCAGCTTCGAGCCCGCACTCGATTGCCGAGCCACCCGGTTATGGGCGCCAATTCGACGCGGGCTCGACGGGAACGTGCGGGCTCGACGGACGAGGCGTGCCGGGCGCCGGGGGCGCGACGAGGCGAACCGGGGGCGCGACGAGGCGAAACGGGGCTACTTCACGGAGCCGGCGGTGAAGTAGCCCCGCGATGTAGCTCTGCAGCAGCAGGAACACCTCCACAGTGACAGCACAATGTGCGCGGCGTGCGAGAGCATGGGCGTGCACGTGCGATGTACATGACTCGAACTAGGACTTGCTGACGTGAACACGACGATCCCCGTAACGAGCACGGCGACGGAGCTTTCGGAGACCACCGGCGATGAATGGTGGCGCACCGCCGTCATCTATCAGGTGTATCCGCGCTCCTTCGCAGACAGCAACGGCGACGGGATCGGCGACCTCCCCGGCATCACCGCCCACCTTCCCGCCCTGCGCGAGCTCGGCGTCGACGCGATCTGGCTGTCCCCGTTCATGACCTCGCCACAGCGCGACGCCGGGTACGACGTGGCTGATTACCGCGGTGTGGACCCGCTGTTCGGCACGCTGGCGGACTTCGACGACATGCTGGCAGCCGCACACGAACTCGGCCTGAGGGTCATCGTCGACCTCGTGCCGAATCACACGTCGTCGGACCATGCGTGGTTCCGCGAGGCACTGGCATCCGCTCCTGGTAGCGCTGAGCGCGGCCACTACTGGTTCCGCGACGGCAAGGGCGAGAACGGCGACGAGCCGCCGAACAACTGGAATTCCGTGTTCGGCGGGCCGGCATGGACGCGAACCACGAACGCCGACGGCACGCCCGGTCAGTGGTACCTGCACCTGTTCGACTCATCGCAGCCCGACCTCAACTGGGAGGATCCCTGGGTATGGGCGCGGTTCCGCGACATCCTGCGGTTCTGGTTGGATCGCGGCGTCGACGGGTTCCGCATCGACGTCGCGCACGGCATGGCGAAGGCCGAGGGGCTGCCCGACTTCACTCCGGCCCAGGGGGCGGGGTCGATGGGCGGAGCCGGCGGCAGCCTCGAACCCGAGATCAGCACCGTGCCGCCCGAGCCGCCGTACTGGGGTCAGGAAGGCGGCCACGCCATCTTCCGCGACTGGCACAGAGTGCTCGCCGAGTACGACGGTGATCGAGCACTCTGCGGTGAGGCATGGATCGACCCGCCGTCGAAGCTCGCTCTCTACGTACGACCCGATGAGATGCAGCAGACGTTCAATTTCTCCTACCTCGAGACGCCGTGGAACGCGCAGGCCCTGCACGAGGTCATCACGTCGTCGTTGGATGCCTTCGGCAGCGTCGGCGCGCCCAGCACCTGGGTGCTCTCCAACCACGACGTCGTGCGGCACGCCACCCGGCTCGCGCTCATGGGCGACAATCCACAGGGTCACGGCCTCGGACCGAAGACGCCGTTCCGGCCCGACCCCGTCGTCGGTCTACGCCGGGCCCGCGCCGCGACCACGCTCATGCTCGCGCTGCCCGGCTCCGCCTACCTGTTCCAAGGCGAGGAACTCGGGTTGCCCGAGGTCATCGATCTCCCCGACTCCGCGCGTCAGGACCCGACGTGGTTCCGCACGCACGGCGAGCGCTACGGACGTGACGGATGCCGCGTGCCGATCCCGTGGACCGCTGCCGGTGCGTCCTACGGCTTCAGCGACACCGGCGCGAGCTGGCTCCCACAGCCCGCCGAGTGGGCGACGCTGGCACGCGACGTCGAGGCATCCGATCCCGACTCGACGCTGTCGCTCTACCGGCGTCTGCTTGCCGAGCGCGAAGAGCGCGGCCTCGGCGCCGGCGTGCTGGAGTGGCTCGACGGCTTCGGTGAGAACGTCGTGGCGTTCCACAACGGCGAGGTGACGGTCGTCGCGAACGTGGGTGAGGCATCCGTGTCGCTGCCGCCGGGCACCGTTCTCGTCTCGAGTGCGCCGCTGGCCGAAGGGCGGTTGCCGGCCGACACGGCCGCGTGGCTCGCTCGTTAACGCGGTCCTGCCGCTCGCTACGATGTCGTCCAGGGGAGCGTCGGTCCGTGTGCCGCACGCGGATACGGGTGTGCGATGACTGGCATTGATGAGGTCGCCCGGCTTGCCGGCGTATCGACCGCGACGGTGTCTCGCGCGCTGAGCGGGAACGGCCCGGTCTCCCCGGCCACGCGCGAACGCGTGCAGTCGGCGGCCTCCACGCTCGGGTACGTCGTGTCCTCGAACGCGTCGAGTCTGGCGTCGGGTCGCACGCGCAACGTGGGCGTCGTGGTGCCGTTCCTCTCGCGGTGGTTCTTCTCCTCGGTGGTCGAGGGCGCCGAGGCGGCACTGCTGGGGCACGGCTACGATCTCACGCTCTACAACCTCAGCGGCGGCGAGGAGTCACGGCGCAGCGTGTTCGACCAATTCTTGCTGCGCAAGCGGGTGGATGCCGTCATCGCCGTGGCGTTGGAGCTCACCGATGACGAGGTGAGCCGACTGCTCGCTCTGCACAAGCCGCTCGTCGGCATCGGCGGCCCCATTCCCGGCGTCCCCACCCTCACCCTTGACGACCTGGCGGTGGCGCAGCTCGCCACGGAACATCTGATCTCGCTCGGACACACTCAGATCGCGCACATCGGTGCGGGCGTGGAGTTCGATCTCGACTTCCACCTCGCGTCGACTCGCCGCCGCGGCTTCGAGCGCGCGATGCACGACGCGGGCTTGACCATTCGGGACGACCTGTATCAGCCGGCGGACTTCACCATCCGCGGCGGGTACGAAGCCGCCAAACAACTGCTGGGGCGCCCGTACGATCGGCCGACGGCGATCTTCGCCGCCTCGGACGAGATGGCGATCGGATGCCTGCTCGCCGCCCGCGATCTCGGCCTGTCCGTGCCGCGCGACGTCTCGATCGTCGGCATCGACGATCACGAGCTGGCGGAGTTCTTCGGGCTCACGACCGTGGCGCAGTTCCCACGCCAGCAGGGCCGGTTGGCCGTCGACGTGCTGATGGACGCGCTGCAGCCGGAGTCGGATGACGCCGCCACGCTGAACCGGGAACTCCCGTTCCAGCTCGTCGTGCGCTCGAGCACGGCTCGCCTCGCGGACTGACGCGTCCTGCCTCGTCCTGCCGCAACGCGGCCGATCCCCTGTCGAGCACTCGCCCGAGACCTCCATGCTGGCGCTCGTGCGGAACGCTCTGCAGTCGAAGGGTCCGCGGCCGGCCTCGGCGTGCAGCATCGCGCGCGGCGGCAGGCGCGAAACGGGCTCTGCTCAGCGGTCGACGACTCCGAGCTCGTCGAGGATCGGCTCGAGTTGAGCGAACAGCCCCGGCTCCGCCGCAATCGTGAGCGCTCGGCTCGCTGCCGCGCCGTGCAGGCCGGCGACTCTCGCGCCCGCCTCGGTCGCGACGAGCGCACCGCCTGCGTGGTCCCAGGGCTTCAGGCCCTTCTCGTAATAGGCATCCAGGCGTCCCGACGCGACGTTGCAGAGATCGAGCGCCGCCGCGCCGATGCGACGGATGTCGCGCACCCGTGGGATCAGCATGCTCACCGCTTCGGCCTGGAGTCCCCGACGCCGCGAGTCATACGAGAACCCGGTGCCGACCAGGGCGAGCGATAGCTGCTTGCCCGTGGCCACCCGCAGGCGCCGGGTGCCCAGGTAGGCGCCGCCGCCCGCGCTGGCCGTATAGACCTCGCCGCTTGCCGGATTCACCACGGCCGAAGCGAGCGCCTTCCACGTGTTCGGTTCCGGGTCTCCCTCGACGACCGCGATCGAGACGGCGTAGGCCGGAATGCCGTAGAGGTAGTTCACGGTGCCATCGATCGGATCGACGACCCAGGTCAGGCCGCTCGACGACGCAGTCGCGTCGCTCTCCTCGCCGAAGAACCCGTCGCCCGGGCGCACCGCCGCGATGCGGCCGCGAATCAGATCTTCGGACTCCCGGTCTGCCGCAGTCACGATGTCTTCCGGCGCCGTTTTGGTCGCCGCGACCTCCACGCCCTCGTCGCGACGAGTGCGCACCAGCTCGCCCGCCTCCACGGCTGTCGAGCGGGCAAGGTCGAGCAGTTCGGAGATCGCAGGCATGCCTCCGATGCTACTGGGGCGGTGGTCTTTGGCGTGTCGCTCGCACTGTGCTTATGCTCCCATCAGATCGAACAGACGTTCGACTCTCACGAATAGAGGGTAGTCATGAGCATCACGCATACCACCGACATCGTGACGGTCTGGGTCGACGAACAAGGAGTGCCGCTCCGCATGGTCTGGGAGGGCCGCCGATACCGGGTGACCGACACGGCGACCCGGCTCGGACCCGAACCCGACCTGCCGCTGAGCCCGGCGATCACGCACCCGCCTCGACCGCTTCGCGGCTGGCGCTTCCAAGGCTCTGCCACCGACGGCGATACTCGCGTCTTCGACGTTCGCCGCGCCGACAACGGCCTCTGGGAGTTGCTTCGCGTGATCGACTGACGGCTGTGCAAGCATGGTTTTCGTGAGCACCGACGACGAGGCGCAGGATGCCGTGGATGCCGCGGCCAGCGCCGCCGCGCTTCGCGCCTCGGACGAGCCCGTGTATCGCGCGACGCCGCAGGAAGGCATCCGCCGGTTCTTCACGAAGTACGCCGCATTCCACGGTCGCGCGAGCCGCAGCGAGTTCTGGTGGGCGTACGCCATGAACCTGGCCGTGTTCTTCGCCGTCGGGATCGCGGTGGAGATGGTCAACTCCGTCGTCGGCCCCGAAGCCGCGCGTCCGACCACGGCGAGCACGGTGATCGGCGTCGTCTATCTCGCCTACGTTCTGGCCACACTCCTGCCGAGCATCGCGGTCTTCGTGCGCCGACTGCACGACGCGAACCTCGCCGGCTGGTGGATCCTGCTGACGCTCATCCCGTTCGCCGGCGTCGTGATCGGCGTGATCCTCAGCGTGCTGCCCCGTCAGGGTTACGGCACGCGATTCGATCGCGCCTGAGAGTCCGGCGCTGCTACTGCGCCGAACGCTTGCCGGTCTGCTGCTCCCAGATCTCGAGTTCGCGCGTGAGCGCCTTGGCCAACTCGAACACCTGCTCGGGCGGGATGCGCACCCTCGTGACGACACGCGCATTCACCGAGTTCTGCGCGACACCGCTCTCGTCCCGGCTCTCGCGCGCCGGTCCGCGCAGCGACGCGAAGTCGAGCACGAACACGTTGTCGGTGTGCCAGATACTTGCGAAATCGGCGAACGTCCCCGTCTCCACCTCCGGCGAGATGTCGAAGTTGATCTGCGTCGGCAGATTCCCCTGGTCGTCGGCCACGGCTCCCCCTTCCGTTCGCGTGAGCGGTCGGCCCGCTTGCGGCGAGCCTAGTGGTCGCCCCTTGGACCGTTCACAACTCAGGATGGGAACGTGCCGCACGCTTGTGTGCCGCGAGACTTCCCCGGCGGCAAGACGATTCCGGCCACTCCAGCCTGAATTGTGAACCTCCATCGCCGTGGCCGGCGCCGGCCAGCACGACCCGCCACCGCCCAGCAGGTCGGGCGACCCACGACGGCCCGGTGGGAGGGCCGCACGCCAGGCGACCCGCACGGCGGGGTGCGAGGCCGCTCTCGCCACCACGCAGCAGGGCACCGTCGGGGGCGGGCCGGGCATTGTCAGCGCGGATACACCTTCGGGAACGCCGGGTCGCTGCCGGTGTGCTCGATCTTGTTCCCATCGTCGACCATGATCACGGCCGGCGTGAGAGCGGATGCCTTCGCCAGCTTCACCGAGGCATACGCCATGATGATCACCCGGTCGCCCACGCTCACCAGCCGTGCCGCCGCCCCGTTCGCACCGACCACGCCGGATCCCGGCTCGCCCTCGATCACGTACGTCTCGAACCGCTCGCCGTTGTCGATGTTCACCACGCTGACCCGTTCACCGACGAGGATGCCGGTCGCCTCGAGCAGGTCGCGATCGACAGTGAGCGATCCGACGTAGTGCAGATCGGCGTGGGTGATCGTCGCGCGGTGGATCTTGGCACGCAGCATGGTCACGCGCATTCGAGAGCGGCTCCTTCGAATCGGTAAAGGGTGGTTCGAGTCGGTGCAGGAGGCGCAGACGGCGGAACTCGGCCGACGGCTTCTGCGGGCAAGAGCACCCCCTGCGAGACGGGCGAGGTGCGGGAGGAGGGGGTCGGTGGGCCAGTGTAGCGAGGTGGGCACGGGCATCCGTGCTCCACTGTCTCACGCCGAAACCCTAGAGTGGCAGGTGGCGCGAACAGGGGTGATGACATGGACGACCTCGTCGACACGACGCAGATGTATCTGAAGTCCGTGCTCGAGATGGAGGAGGAGGGCATTCCTGCGCTGCGCGCACGCATCGTCGAGCGCCTCGAACAGGCGGGGCCCACCGTCTCGGAGACGGTCGCTCGCATTCAGCGGGACGGTCTGATGGTGGTCACGCCGGACCGCCATCTCGAGTTCACCGAGCTGGGCCGTCGAACGGCGATGAACGTGATGCGCAAGCATCGGCTCGCGGAGTGTCTGCTCTCCCAGACGATCGGACTGGACTGGGAGCACGTGCACGAAGAGGCCTGTCGGTGGGAGCACGTGATGAGCGACGAGGCGGAGGTGCGATTGGTCGAGGTGCTCGGGCATCCGCAGCAGACGCCGTACGGTAACCCCATTCCGGCTCGGGATGCGCTACGCCTCGTCAGCGCCGCGGAGTCGGGGCTCGTGAACGTGGTGCGGCTGGCTGCCAGCCAGGACACCCCCGTCTCGGCACATGTCCGATGGATCGGCGAGCCCCTGCAGGCCGACCCCGCGGTGCTCGCCCGGCTGCGTCGCGCGGGTGTGGTCCCGGATGCCCCGGGCACGTTCACCCTGCACGGCCCGATGGTCATCGTCGAGATGGACGGCGCGGAGCCCCTCGAGCTGGAGCACAGCCAGGCGGTGCACCTCTTCGTCGATGACGTCGACGGAGTGAGCGCGGCGACGCCGCTGCGTCCGCGGCCGGGGGCGTAGCCCGGCGACGCCATCGCGCCGGAGGCGATCACCTCCGGCCTCCCTCGTAGGGCTCCCTCGGCGGCGCGCCACGGAGTCGCACCGCCCGCTCCGCTGTCGCGAATCGCGCCCGCAGTCCCGGCGGGTTCAGGAAGCCTCACTTCGTGATAGCGGAACGGGCGCCCCGTCGAGTCGGAGACCGTCGATCACTGAAACGACAAGAGGCCCGGACACGCTGTTTCCGCGTGATTCCGGGCCTCTCGGCTTGGGTGGCAGGTGAGGGATTCGAACCCCCGAAGGCTATGCCGGCTGATTTACAGTCAGATCCCTTTGGCCGCTTGGGTAACCTGCCGTGGCGCTCCCGACCACATGTGATCACCTGACCGAAGGCGCGGGTTCAAGGATACCTACGCAGACGCATCCGGTGAAATCGACGCGATGGTCAAGCATCCACGCCGCGGCCGGCACCCGTCACGCGGTTCCGACAGGGCGGTCAGTCGGCGGGAGGATGCGACCGCGCGTGGCCAAGAGACCCGGCTGCGGTCGGTGCTCTGAACCCCGGGCTCACTGCCTGGTGTCGCCACCACCAGACGTGGCATCGCCACCGCCAGGCGCGGCATCGCCACCATCAGACGTGGCATCGCCACCATCAGACGTGGCATCGCGGCCATCAGGCGCCGTCTCGCGGCCGCCTCGCGTGTCGCCTTCGGTCGTGACGTCGTCGCTGCCGGCGCTGGGATCCGCCGCACCGGCGCCCCCGGCGCCCGAGCCCGCCGCATCGGGAGCCGCGGCGCTCGCGGCGCCGAGGCCGGACGCCTCGTCGATCACCGTCTCGGTGGAAGCGGACGCGTTCGGATCGGGCACGGGGAGCGTGCCACCGGCATCCGCGACGACTTCCGCCGCGTCCTCGACCTGCTGTGCGGAGCGACGCGAACGCACCATTCCTGCGACGATCAGGGCGATCACGCCGAGCAGCACGATGATGCCGCCGATGATCAGCCAGGGCGTCACATTGGAGCCGGTGTCGGCGAGTTCTCCGAAGTCGTGGGTCACGCGGCCAGCATAGGGGCAACGCGAGCTTCGGGGCATCCCGCGATCGCGAGGCATCCCAGGGCGTGTTGCGAAAGTCGTCGGCGGGCGAGGATGTGCCGATGGTGGTCGATGGCAAGGAAGAGGAGGGGAGTCTCACGGGGCTGCGGCCGACGACGATGACGCCGCCAGCGGCCTCCACCTGCGCACCGCAGCCCAGTATGGGTTTCGCAACACGCCCTACACTCGCATGCAGACGAAACTTCGGCACAACTTCGCGACACAAGGGAGCGGAACGTCATGGCAGATTCCTCGTTCGACGTGGTCAGCAAGGTCGACAAGATGGAGGCCGACAACGCCGTCAACCAGGCTCGCAAAGAGGTCGACCAGCGCTACGACTTCAAGAACATCGGCGCCTCTGTGGAGTGGAGCGGTGAGAAGGTGCTGCTGAAGGCGAACAGTGAGGAGCGCGTGAAGGCGATCCTCGACGTGCTCGAGTCCAAGTTCATCAAGCGCGGCATCTCGTTGAAGAGCCTCGATGCCGGCGAGCCGTACGCCAGCGGCAAGGAGTTCCGCCTCGAGGTGGCGCTGAAGCAGGGCATCGACCAGGATGCCGGCAAGAAGATCAACAAGCTCATCCGTGACGAGGCGCCCAAGTCTGTCAAGAGTCAGATCCAGGGCGATGAGGTGCGCGTCTCCTCGAAGAGCCGCGATGACCTGCAGGCGACGATCGCGCTGCTGAAGAAGGCCGACGTCGACGTGGACCTTCAGTTCGTCAACCTCCGCTGATCACGATGCCGCTGCCGTCTTCCGACACCGTCGTCCTGTATCCGACCTCCGGCGTCGAGGCGTTGCGCGCCGACGCGGTCGTGCTGCACGTGCAGCCGTACGACGCCGGCCGCGAGCTCGTGCTGCTGGACCGCACGCCCGCGCATCCGGTCGATCTGGCGTGGCCCGACCAGGGGCCCGATCGCGGGAGCATTCTGGTGGGCGACGACGAGGCGCCCCTCGTCGACGTTCTCGTGGGGGCCACCGACGGCACCAACCTGTTCGTCGGCGACGACGTGCCGGTGCACCGTGGCACCGAGGGCTGGGCGTTCGTGGTGGTGCATGTGCTGGCGGAGCCGAGCCGCATCGCCGTGGGCGACGAAGTGACCGTGAGCGTGGATGCCGCCCATCGCCACGCGCTCTCCGTCGGTCACACGCTGTGCCATGTGGCATCACTGGCGCTCAACGCGGCACTGGCCGAGCGCTGGAGCAAGCCGGTGCGCGACGATGCGCTCGGACACCCTGACTTCGATCACGAGGCCATCCAGTCGTCCGTGATCGTGCCGAACGGCTCCGTCGACGTGTTCCGCCTGAACAAGTCGCTGCGCCGCAAGGGTTTCTCGACGGACGGTCTGTCGGAGTCTCTGGATGCCGTCGCTTCCGCCGCGCAGAGCATGTTGCGCGGGTGGATCGCCGCCGACGCGCCGGTGCGCATCGAGCGCGACGGCGAAGGGCTGAGCGAGCCGAGGTACTGGGTTTGCGATCTGCCGGAGATCGACGCTGACGACACGAGCGACGCCGGCGCAACGGCGACATCCGCTCGGATCGCGTGCGGCGGAACACACGTGGCGTCGCTCGGTGCGCTCGGGGACGTCACCGTGTCGCTGGAGGTCGGCGAGGACACAGGGACACCGACACTGACGATGCGGTGCGGAGCCGGGGGCGTGGGCGTGGACGCCTGACGCCTGACGCCATCGCACAGGGCAGGATCGTCGCTGAGCGGGAATCAGGGCGCGCTGCAGGTTCCCCCGAGAACGCCGAGCACTGCGGGATATGTCACCTTGTATCCCACGGGCGCCGAGACCCATGTGCTGGAGATGCCGCTGCTCGGCTTGTACTTCGTCCAGAGGGAGATGTAGATCGTTGTGCCGAGCAAGCTGCCCAGAACGCCGCCGAGAACTGAACTGCTCAGCGTGGTCGTGTAGACACCGTTGACCGGACCGGTCGTCGCCGAAGTGGAGGCTCCGAGCAGATTGCCCACGGTTCCCAGGCCGGTACTGCTGCCTCCGAACTCGACATCTGCCGTGGTGTAGCCGCCGGTCGTCGGCAGCGTCCATTTGATCGTGACCGCGGTGCTCAGCGCCGTGCCCGAACAACTCGTCACTGCGGGTGAGGGCACCGTGATCGCCACGAACGCAGCCTTCGTCTGATCAGCCGAGGTCCAGCTGGCCTCCGTCGCAGTCGGCTGCACGCTCCCGGAAGCGACGATCCCCAGCGTCGCCACGCACGCGAGCACGAGTGCCCACAGCCGGCGCCGGGTCACGGAGCGCGCGGCCCGGTTGCCCGATGCCATGGGCATCCGTTCCCGACGTTCAGCCACGCCGCCGCCTCCTCACCAGGGCGGACGCAGCGAGTCCGCCGCCCACTGCGGCGAGCGCCAGCAGTCCTGCACCGAGGGGCGCAGAGCCCGTGTCGGCGAGAGGCGTCGATCCCGACGCGGTGGCCGGGGCCGTCGGCACCTGGTCGCCCCCGGAAGCGTCCACCGTGAGCCGCACCTGCAGGTCGCCGGCAGTGCCCGTTGGCGCATCCGCCGCAAGCGTCACCCGCGCCTGTACCCAGGTCTGCGCCGGGATCGGCTTGGCCGGGTCTGCCAGCGGCAGCTTCGCCGACGGCAGCTGATCGGTCGCGGTCGACGGCAGGATGGTCCGTTCCCCGCTCGCGCAGGTCGCTCCCGTCCACGCGGTGGTGCAGCCGAGCACCTGCACGGTGCTGCCCACGCCGATGTCGGCCGCCTCGAACCCACCGGCTGACGTGACGATGCCGACGAGCGTGCTCACGGGCATCCGATGCACCGTGACTCCCACGTTCCAGAGCGCCGGCACACCGGGCTGAAGCGTGTGCACCGTGCCGGGTGGATCACCCGAGAGCACGAGCGCCGGGCCCGTCTGGTCCGACGGCGCGCCGAGCGCCGCGGAGGGGTGCAGAAGCGCCGCTCCGGCGATGGCGAGCGCTGCCGCCGACACGAGTCCCGTGGCCGCGACGGCCGTGCGCAGCCGCTCGCCGATCATTGGTTCTCGTCTTCCTGCGGTTCCCGCGCTTGCTGTGCGTGGCGAGCCGGCCGGCGGTCGTCGTCCCGCGGCCAGAGCACCCAGACGATCAGTGCAGCCACGGCGAGCGTCAGCGCGCCGAGCACGATGGGATTGCTCAACCAGACCACGAAGTAGGCGAGGCCCGGAACGGACCACATCACGAGGCGCACCGTGCGAACCGTGTACGGTGCGGGATCGGCGGTCGGATTCGCGTCACCCTTGAGTGTGAGAACCGTCGTTCCGTGCTCCCCGGCATGCGTGCTCACGATGCGGTGCGTCACCGGCAGTAGCCCGGGGCGGTCGACCGTCACGACATCGCCCACCTTCGCGTCTTGAGCCGGAATCTGCCGCACCACCGCGAGCGAACCCGTCGGAATGGTCGGCGACATCGATCCGGTCTTGAACATGATGAGCGTGATGTTGAACACCATGGCGAGCACGACCAGCACGATGCACACGGAGCCGAGCACCGCGGCCACGTTGAGCAGAGTCGTCCGTGTGATGGAGGCCGCGCGCGCCCAGCCGACTCGTGAGCGATCGTTTCCGCTCCCCATCGCCTCGGCAGATTCCGCCTCGGCAGGCACCGCCTCGACTTGCGCCGTTTCGGCGCGCGTCCGGCGTGAGTGCAGTTGCTCAACATGCATCTACTCGGTGTTCACCCGCTTCGGTGCTCGGATCCGGTGCTCGAACGTGCTCGGATCGGTCGCTCGAATGCCATCCGGCCGCGCGGGCCGGACAGCACTCGAGAGGTCACAGACTGTCAGTTCGATTGCGCGGTGAACTGCCAGGTCGCGTTGCCGCTCTGCCCCTGCACCAGACCGGTATCGGCCGTGACCGCGAGGCACACCTGCACGGGCGTGCCGTCGTCGGTGCTGGTGGCGCCGGCCGTCAGCGCGAACGTCGGCGCGGTGGCGCCCACGGAATCCAGCGCTGTTCCCGCCGGGACGAGAGAAGTGCCCGTCGTCGCGGCGCTCGCGTCGCAGGTGGCGGTGGCGCCGATCTGGGTCATCCCGTACGTGAGCCCGGTCACACCCGTCGCCCCGCCCGAGGCGAGCGTCACCGTTGCGTCGTCCGTCGTTCCAGCACCGAGTCGGAGCCAGTAGGCGGCGTAGGTCGTCATGCCAGGCGACATGTCGGTGGCGTCGCCGAAGCTCAATGTCGCCGGATCCTCAGAGGTGTGCAGCGCATAGTCCGTCCCGTTGGCCGAGCCCTGGAAGGCGAACGTGCCCGCGTCGAAGTTCCCCGTCGCGAAGTCCGAAGCGTTCCAGGCCGCGAGTGTGATCGCCGCTCCCACTCCCAGTACGATTCCGCCTGCCAGGACCGCGCGAACGATCCCCTTACGATTGCGCGTTGATGTCATGGCGCGCGCCACCCCCTGTGTGGATGCTTGTCCCGAATTCGGCCGTCCCGATGCGACCGCTCTCAGTCAATCAGGGTGCCGGGCCTCGTTGTATCCCTCGTTTCGCGCGAATCTTGTCCCCCAATTCAGGGTAAACTGAGCGGTCCTCATTTCTGTGCGGCTTCACGCAGAAAACCGCACGTTCTGCGTCCCCCAAGCGGATGTCACGCACGTCGATGCCGTCGCGCCGCTCGTTGAGGCCGTGGCGCCGCCGCGCCGATGCGCGGACATCAGCGGCTGAAGGCGTACGGGAGCCAGCGTTCGATGGCGGCATAGGCATCCCGCCGAATGTGCTCCTTCGAGAGCAAGACGTCGTGCAGCGCGCCATCGAAGCGGGTCACCGTCACCCGGGAGCCGAGCCGCGTGGATCGCGCGGCGGTCTCGTCCACGTCGAGTACCACGTCACTGGAGAGCATCGCCGCGCTCCAGGTCGCGGAGATCGTCGAGCGCCCCGAGAGCATCGTGAGCACCGGGATGTCCAGGCCCAGTCCACGCGCCACTCTCTCGTGCCCGGCCAGTACGGCGCGCAGCCACGCAGGGTGCAGGGAGAACCCGCGAGCTGGACGCCAACGCGGCTCGTACACCCACTCCCCCTGCTCCGCCGCGGAGACCGACCGCGTGTAGAACCCCAGGTCGACGCCGGGCAGCCTGCCCTTCGGCGCGACCCGCGCGTGCAGGTCGACCAACGGCTGCAACACGTCGCGGCCCCACGAGCCGGCCTGGAACTCCAGCCACGGGCTGTTGAGAACGAGGGCGGATGCAACGCCCCTGTGTCGCGCGGCCCACAGGCTGAGGGTGAGCCCTCCCGTCGAATGTCCCATGAGCACCAGGCGACGCGCCGAGCGGCGTCCCGGTTCGAGCGGATGCCCCATTGCGCCCAGCGCCGCCGCGATGTCCTGGTCGTACGCGCTCAGGTCGGTGATGAACCCGGGCGTCTGCCCGTCACGCAGGCTGCGACCGTAGCGTCGCAGGTCGAGCGCATAGAAGCGGGCACCCTGCCGGTGCCAGAACTCGGCGAGCTCCGTCTGGAAGAAGTAGTCCGACCATCCGTGCACGTAGAGCACGTCGACGCCCCGCGCCGGCGCCGCCAGCGACAGCCGGGGCGCGCGACGATACCGCACGAGGGTGGCGACGAGTTCGTGTTCGCCCTCTTCGGTGGCTTCGACTCCGAGGGACAGGGTGCGCTGCTCGAACGGCCGGCCGAGCACGTCAGGAACCCACTCCCCCATGGGCTCAGCCTACGAGGAGGGTCGGTGCTCGCGGGGCTGCGGTGACACGACGGGCGATACCGCAGCGCGCCGACGGAACACGCGAACGGTCTATTGGGGTCGGTTCGAGACCCGCACCATCTCGTCGCGGTCGACGACCTTGACGCGCGTGCGCCCCTCCGCTTCGCCGAGTGCCAGCTCGTGCGCGTCGAGGTTGTGCCAGCCGTCGAGATTCGTGTACTCGACGCCACGGGAGCGCAGCAGCTCCACGATGGCGGCCTCGGACGGGTCGGACGGCGTCCACCAGTTGCCGAGATCGTTGATGAGGTGCGAGACCGTCTCCATCGCGTCGGACTTGGTGTGCCCGATGAGCCCGACCGGACCGCGCTTGATCCAGCCGGTGGCGTACACGCCGTAGAACTGGGTGTTGTCCTTGGTGTGCAGCACCTGCCCCTCGTGGTTCGGGATCACGCCGTGCCGTTTGTCGAACGGGATGCCCGGGAGCGGCGATCCGAAGTATCCGACCGCTCGATAGACGGCCTGCACCGGGAGCTCGCGGATCTCCCCCGTGCCGATCACACCGCCCTGCCCGTCGGGCGCAGTGCGCTCGTAACGGATCGCACCCACGCGGCCCTCGCCGTCGTCGACGAACCCGATCGGCTTCGCGTAGAAGTGCAGGTGCAGCCGACGGGATGCCTGCCCGACCTCGCGCTGCCGCCACTGCTGCAGGACGCGGTCGATGACGAGCACCTGCTTGTTGCCCGCGATCACCTCGCGCGCATGCTCGTCGTAGTCGAAGTCCTCGTCGTACAGGATCATGTCGACATCGCGCAGCTCGCCGAGCTCCCGCAGCTCGAGCGGCGTGAACTTCACCGACGTCGGCCCACGGCGGCCGAACACGTGCACGTCGGTGACCGGCGACGTCTTGAGCCCCTCGTAGACGTTCCCGGGAATCTCGGTGGGGAGCAGATCGTCGGCGTGCTTGGCCAGCACGCGCGCGACATCCAGCGCCACGTTGCCGTTCCCGATGACGGCGACCTGCTCCGCGTCGAGCGGCCAGGTGCGCGGGTAGTCGGGGTGTCCGTCGTACCAGCTGACGAACTCCGCAGCGCCGTACGATCCCTCGAGGTCGATGCCCGGGATGCCCAGAGCGGCATCGTGCACTGCCCCTGTCGCGAAGATGACCGCGTTGTAGTGCTTCTGCAGGTCGTCGAGCGTGATGTCGGTGCCGTAGCGCACATTGCCGAAGATGCGGATGTCACCGCGATCGAGCACCTCGCGAAGGGCCGTGATGATGCCCTTGATGCGAGGGTGGTCGGGCGCGACGCCGTACCGCACGAGCCCGTACGGCGCGGGGAGCTGATCGAACAGGTCGATCGATACGTCGAACTCCCGTTCCGCCTTGAGCAGGATGTCCGCCGCATAGATGCCCGCGGGCCCCGCCCCGATGATGGCCAGGCGCAGTTTGGTCATGACGGAGTCCCTTTCGTGGTGCTTGTCGGCGTGGAGAGCGCTGCTGGCGTGCATGACGGCATCCGTTCGACTCAACTGGAGCGCTCGACAATGGTGTCGGCGAAGCGCGTGAGCGCCTTCTTCACGGGGCCGTCCGGGAGCGGGTCGATGGCCTCGACGGCCTCCCTGGCCCAGCGGTGCGCCTCGTCGAGCGTCTCCTGGGTGACCGGATGCTCGCGCAGCGCGTCGACCGCGCCGCTCACGTCGTCCGACTCGCTCGCTCCGATGACCTCGGTCTCGAGCCGTTCGAGCAGCGCGATGGCACCCGCCTCACCCTCGGATGCCCGCCTGCGCAGCTTGAGCAACGGCAGCGTGTCCACGCCTGCGCGCAGGTCGGTACCCGGGGTCTTGCCCGTCTCGGCGTCTTTGCCGGAGAGGTCGATCACGTCGTCGATGAGCTGGAATCCGACGCCCACCTTCTCGCCGAACTGCATGACGGGTTCGAGGTACGCCGTCGGCGCTCCGGAGAACATCACGCCCATCTGCGCCGCTGCCGCGATGAGCGAGCCGGTCTTGTCGGCGAGCACGCCGATGTAGTGCTCGATCGGGTCGTCGCCCTCGTTCGGGCCGATCGTCTCGTGCAGCTGGCCGAGGCAGAGGCGTTCGAAGGTATCGGCCTGCAGCCGGATGGCGCCTTCGCCGAGGCTGGCGACGAGCTGGCTCGCGCGGGCGAAGAGCAGGTCACCGGTGAGCACCGCGACCGAGTTGCCCCATACGTGCTGGGCGCTGGGCACCCCCCGACGGGTGAGCGCCTCGTCCATCACGTCGTCGTGATAGAGCGACGCGAGGTGCGTGATCTCCACGGCCTGCGCCGCGGTGATCACCTGGTCTGTCACGCCGTCGCCGAGCTGCGCGGTGAGCAGGGCGAGCATGGGACGCACACGCTTGCCACCGGCATCCAACAGATAGGTGGCCGTGACGTCGGCCATCTGGTCGGCGAACTGCACCTGCGAACGGAGCCCCTCCTCCACGCGTTCGAGGCCCGCGTCGATGGCGGCGGCGAA
The DNA here is from genome assembly GCF_000421825.1 of Humibacter albus DSM 18994. Classification (GTDB taxonomy): domain Bacteria; phylum Actinomycetota; class Actinomycetes; order Actinomycetales; family Microbacteriaceae; genus Humibacter; species Humibacter albus. Next base: position 556,964 of record NZ_ATXT01000013.1, on the reverse strand, counting down.
CTTCTTGTCCTCGCTCGAGGCGAAGAGACGCTCGGTGAAGCCGATCTGGCTCGATACCGTCGTTCCGCGACGCGCGAGAGGCAGCGATGGCACTACTGGTCACCCTTCGATTCGGCGCCCGACCCTGGCGCGCTCGACGGCATGGGCACGAAGCCGCGGTGCAGCGCGACGATGCCGGCCGTGAGGTTGCGATACTTCACGCTCTCATAGCCGGCGCGGGCGATCTTGCGCGCGAGCGTCTGCTGGTCGGGCCAGTCTCTGATCGATTCCATCAGATACGCGTAGGCGGACGGGTTCGACGACGCGAGCCTTGCGAAGACCGGCATGCCGTAACGCAGATAGGCGTAGTACGCCGAGCGGATCGCGGATGCCGGCGGCCGCGAGAACTCGCACACCACGACCCTGCCGCCCGGCTTGGTGACCCGGAAGAACTCGGCGAGCGCGGCATCCGGGTCCACGATGTTGCGGAGCCCGAACGAGATGGTCACCGCGTCGAAGCTGTCGTCGTCGAACGGAAGTCGAGTGGCGTCCGCCTGCACGAACTCGATGTTCGGATTGCCCGCCTGTCGCTCACGGCCGACCGCGATCATGCCGGGCGAGAAGTCCGCCGCGATCACCCGGGCGCCCGATCGAGCGAGCGATGCGCTCGAGGTGCCGGTCCCCGCCGCCACGTCGAGCACGAGCTGGCCGGCCCGAGGATCGACGGCACGGGTCGTGGCGACGCGCCAGAGCGACGCGTTGCCGACGGACAGCACCGCATTCGTTCGGTCGTAGTGGTACGAGACCTCGTCGAACATGGCGGCAACGTCCGACGGCTGCTTGCTCAGGTCGGCCCTACTCACCCGGTCAAGCTTAGGCCGTGTCACGGAGCTCGTGCGGCCCAGCGGCGTGCGCGGCTGCACGGCTGGCCGCGGCGACAGGATCACCAGCGGTTGCGCACGTCCTCCGCCCAGCCGAGAAGGCCCTCGATGCTGCGCCGGGTGCCCTCGTCGTCGGCGATCCAGCCCGAGTAATGCCCGAAGCATTGGCGTGCGCTCGTGGCGACGATGCCGAGCTGCGTGGCAGACGACTTGACATGGAACGGCGTGAACGTGGCATCCACCCGTTCGCCGCGAATGCGCCACGGTCGGAGCCAGTCGTCGGCGCTGTATTCCCAGGCCAGTTCCTCACTGATCTTGTGCACGCGGCCGTCGACCGTGAGCGCGTTCTCGGTCGAGCCCGTGCCGTCCGTCCACTTGGCGCCGAGTTGCACGCCGATGCGATGGCGGCCGTCGGTGTCGTCGACGTAGCCGGATGCCGCGCTCCAGTTCCACCGCACGTCGTACGGCCAGCGTCCGCGCCCGTGATCCAGCACCGCCCACGACTCGCCCGCGGGCACCTCCTGCCGCTCGCCGTCGATCGTGACGGAACCGCGTGCCGGACGGTCGACATCCTTCACCGTGTACTGGAACAGCCGGTTCGACCACGGCACCACGACGGCCATGGCCTCATGGTCGGCCAGCGAGCGGCCCTCGGGACGCTCGGCCACCACATCCAGCTCGAGACGCGGAGCGGATGCCCGCAGCCGCGTTCCGCCGTCGGCCTCCTCGACGTCGATGCGCAGCAGGCCGCCCTTGACCTTGGCCCGTGCGCGTGCCGGACCGGCACCGAGCGTTCCGGGAAGCTCGACGTCGCGGGCGAGCGGCACCACGGCATCCACCGCGATTTCGGCGCCGGTCGCGCGATCGAACACCCAGAGCGAGTGGACTCCCGCGTAGTCGATGGACGACACGGTGAGCGCGATCAGGTGAGTCGGCGTCGTGACGCCCCAGTACTCCCAGCGCTTGTTGCGCCCCCAGGCATACGGAGCGCGCGTGCCGCCGCCGCGCCGAGCCGCGATGCCGTCGGTGTTCACCAGCGGGGTGCGGGACCATCCGACGGCCTCGGTGTTCAACCGCCCGTCGGGAAGGCAGAGCTGCACGGGTGCGGTGAGCTCGCGCTCCGCGATGCGGCGGGGCGGCATGACGTCGGGCTGCGGCACTGGGGACTCCTCGTCGAGTCGGATCGGGTGACGACAGACTACCGGCGGCCTGCGTCATGCCCGCCGCACCGGCCCGATCACGCCGGGCCGGGTCACGCCGGCCCGCGAAGGCACTGCCCAGGGCCACCGACGTACGCTAGAACCGTGACCGCAATCGCGACCCGAGTACAGGCGTTGACGGTCGAGACCACCCCACTCGACGACGTCCGACACATCATTCCTTTCACCGACGCTCATCGACCCCTTCTCTGGCTGCGCCGAGGCGAGGGGATCGCGGGGTTCGGCGAGGCGCTGCGACTGGAGTTCCACGGCGCCGATCGCATCGAGCAGGCGTCGGCCGTGTGGAAGCAGCTCGCGGCGGCATCCACGGTCTCCGATTCGGTGCGGATGCCGGGCACCGGCCTTGTCGCGTTCGGCACCTTCGCGTTCGATGACGAGAGCTCGGCGACCAGCGTTCTCATCGTGCCGGAGATCACGCTCGGCCGCCGAGACGGCCGCTCCTGGATCACTCGGACACGCCGTACGGACGCCCACGCGATGCCTGCCGCGCCCCACCCCGCGCCGTTCGGTGCGGAGTACCGCCTCACCATGCTCCCCGGCGCGCTCACCCGCGAGGCGTACAAGCGGGCCGTCGGCGCGGCCGTCGAACACATCCGCGCGGGCGAACTCGAGAAGGTCGTGCTGGCTCGCGACCTGCGCGCGCACCTGCCGATCGAGTCCGACGTGCGCCGTGCGCTCGTCGAGCTCGCTCTCGGCTACCCGGAATGCTGGACGTATGCCGTCGACGGCATGCTCGGCTCCAGCCCCGAGACGCTGGTTCGTGTGCACCGGGGAACGTTGGATGCCCGTGTGCTCGCAGGCACGTCGGCTCGCGGTCGCGATGCGGAATCCGACCGCGCGTCCGCGGACGAGCTGCTGGCGAGCGCGAAAGACGTGCAGGAGCACGCGGTCGCGGTGCGCAGCGTGACCGACGCGCTCACACCGCACGCGTCCTCACTGCAGACCACCCGTGCGCCGTTCGCCCTCAAGCTGCCCAATCTCTGGCACCTGGCGACGGATTTCTCCGGAACGCTGGCGGACGGCTCGGGCTCGCTCGACCTCGTCGCCGCCCTGCATCCCACCGCCGCCGTGGCTGGAACGCCGACGGATGCCGCGCTCCAGCTCATCCGGGAGCTCGAGCCCTTCGATCGCGAGCGCTACGCCGGCCCGGTGGGCTGGATCGGCGCCGATGGTGATGGCGAATGGGCTATCGCACTGCGCTGTGCGCAGCTGAATCCTTCCGGTGACATCACGGCATATGCCGGTTGCGGCATCATGGCGGACTCGGATCCGGAGCGGGAGCTCGCGGAGACCAAGATGAAGTTCCGTCCCATCACCGAGGCCTTCGGCTGACGGCGCAGTCCGTCCCGCCGCCACGCCGAGCGCCCGCGGCGTCCGGTTGACCGTCGAGTTCTCCTGACGCGCGTCACGCGTTCGTCAGCGGCACCTCGAGCAGGCTCGTGCCGACCGGCGGCGCGGAGAGCGCCTGATCCAGTTCGCCGCGCGTCGTCGCCCGGCGGAAGGCCCAGCCGTACGCGTGCGCGAGAGAGCGGAGATCGGCGTGCTGCGGTGTCGTCAGCACGCGGCGCAGAGCATCCGCGGGCGCCGAAGTGGCCACCTCGAGCGAGTCGAAGATGGTTCCGCCGTCGTCGTTGCCGACGATCACCTGCACGGTCGGTCGGCGCTCACCCTCGCCGAACAACAGGGATCCGACGTCATGCAGAGTGGCGAGGTCGCCGACCAGAACGCGCGTCGTGCCCACGGCATCCGCTCCAGGCGGCTGCGCGGCGAGCGCCATTCCGATCGCCGTGCCGATCGTGCCGTCGATCCCGGCCAACCCTCGATTCGCGTGCACGCGGATCTTCTTGCCGGGCACCGCGGCATCCAACTCTCGAATGAGCCGGGAGGCTCCCAGCACGAGCCGGTCGTGCGGCCACGTGAACCGCCAGAGCGACTCGCCGAGCATGCGTCGTGTGATCGGCGCTCGCACCGCGGCGAACTCGGTCTTCGCGAAGGCGAGCCGCTCCTGCGGCGAGTGCGAGCGACCCGCTTCGATGTCGGGGACGACCTTGTCGGCGGATGCCTCGTCGTCGCGTGCCAGCAGCTGACGGCTGGCATGCACCCAGCGTCCGACCCAGGTGCGGGCTTCACGCGTGTTCGGGTCGGCGTCGGCGGGAGGCCGCACCGTGCCGACGATGCGGGCGGAGCGTGCCGGGTCGTAGACTTCCTCGCCGATCGGCGCGACCACGATCACCTCGACATCGTCGCGCTTCAGCAGGGCCGGCACCTCACGGCTCAGCGTCGGATGCCCGAACACGACCGCGCGTCGCACGCGCCCGCCGAACTCCGGCTCCCGCAGAAGCTCGCGGTAGCGCACCACCAAATGCGGCCCGAAACGAGAGCCGCTGGACGCCTCGGCGATCAGTGGCCAGCCGCCGTCACGTGCAAGCTGCTCGGCGTCGGGGCCGGCGGCGTCGCCCGCGATGACCACCGTGAACGGCTCCGCCTCGAGCGTGTACTTGCCGCGCCCGAGCACGCCCGAGCCGATGTTCACGGCCCGGCCGGTACGCTTCACGCGAGGGAGCGCACCGTCGCTCGCGGCCGACACTGCGCCGGTGCTCGCCCCTGTCGCGATGCCACTCCCCGGCTCCGCGGTACCGGGCTCCGCGGCGGACTCCCCAGCCTGCTCGGCCGACGCGGCGATCGCTGCTGCGAATCCGCTCAGATCGGGCACGGCGACCGACAGCGGCTCACGGAAAGAGAGGTTGAGGTGCACGGGGCCCGCATCGTCCACCGCCGCGGACCAGGCCTGCGTGGCGAGCCGGCTGTAGGCATCCCTCTCCCCGTCGGCACCGGTGGGCGCATCGATGTCGAGGGCGCGACGCACCGCGGCGCCGTACATGCCCGCCTGCACCGTGGTCTGGTTCGAGCGGATGCCACGAAGCTCGCTCGGTCGGTCGGCCGTCAGCACCAGCATCGGAAGGTTCGCATGATGCGCTTCGAGCACGGCGGGAAGCAGGTTCGCGGTGGCCGTGCCGCTCGTGGTGATCACGGCGGCCGGGGCGCGCGACTCAGCGGCGATGCCGAGGGCGAGGAAACCACCAACACGTTCGTCGATGCGCACGTGCAGTTCGATGGCGCCGACGCGCTCGAGTTCGGCGGCGACGAGGGCAAGGGCCTGCGAACGCGATCCGGGAGCGAGCACGACGTGTCGAAGGCCCTCGCGCACGAGGCGCGTGAGCAGCGCGAGTGAGGCGTCGGTGGCCGGGTTACCGGTGCACGGAACGCTGTCGACGGCGGACGCAGCGGTGCCCCGTGCAGCGGACGCAACGGTGTCGGGTGCGGCAAGCAGGGCGGTGCCCTCGGCGTCGGACCCGCCGCGGTCGGCGGGGTCAGGCATCCCGGCGGCCGTCGGAGTCGCCGGACTTCTTCTTCGGTGCGTCGTCGAGGTCGGAAAGCTCTTGCTCGATGCGGCGGATGCGCTCGCGCTGCTGCCGGTCGCGCTCGAGGTTCCGGAGAAACTCCGGGTCGTCGTCGGGAGCGAGGGAACGCGGACGGCCCGCGCGGTCCCGCCGCGGACGGCCGACGAGGAACCAGAGCACGCCGCCGATGATCGGGAAGACGACCACGATCAGGACCCATGCTGCCTTCGGTACGCCGCGCACGCGTTCGCGCTCCGCCAGAGCGCAATCCACGATCGAGAAGATGTAGAAGAGCGCGGCGATGACCCCCACGATGAGCCACACGCGAATCATGGGGCCATGCTAACCCGCCGGGCTCAGCGCGGCCCGACCGCGCGCTACTCTCACAGCGCGCTCACGAGGGTCTCGTCCCTAGACTTGAACGGTGAAACGCATTCCGGCCTGGCTCACCTACACGCTGTTGCGGCTGCTCTTCATCGCCGTGCCGTTGGCGGTGCTGCTGCTCATTCTGCCGGCTGACCTGTGGATCGTCTCCGCGGTGGCCGCCGTGGTCATCGGGTTCTGTCTGTCCTATCTGTTCCTGCGCACGTCGCGACAGGCCGTCGCCGATCAGCTGGCGGCGGCGAACAAGCGGGACCGCCGCAAGGCCGCGCCCGCGAAAGACGACGAGGTCGAAGACGCCGCGGTCGACGCCGCTGAGGCGTCTGATCCCGCTCCGAAGTCGAAGTAGCGCGGGCGGCTCGAGCCCCGCGCGACGAGGCTGCGCGAGGGGCAGCCGAAAGGGTCGGCGCGCAACCGGTCCGCGCACACGCAACCCGTCCCGCAAGGCGCCGGCACGCACGCCGCCGAACGCAACCGCCACACAGAGCCAGCCGCGCCGCGCCGGCCGGAAAGCCGCGCGCAAAACTTCACAGCGGTGACCAGGCCAGCGCGGCAGCGAAGAACGCAGCGTAGGCCAGGGCGCTGATCGACGTGAGCTGCAGCGCGAGGATCAGCTCCCGTGCGGTGCGGCCGAACAGTGTGATGATGACAGCCGGGATCGCGGCGACGAGGGTGAACATCCCGAGCCAGCCCAGCGTGTAGATCAGGCTGAACACGGCCAGGAATGCGAATGGCAGCAGCACGAAGATCGTGTACAGCGTGCGCGACCAGCCGCGTCCGATCAGCACGGCGAGAGTCCGCTTGCCTGCCTGACGATCGACGTCTATGTCGCGCAGGTTGTTGACCATGAGCACCGCGCACGCCAGTAACCCGACGGCGACCGCCGCGAACCAGGTGATCTGCGACACGTTGAGCACTTGTACGAACATGGTTCCGGCCGTCGCGACGAGCCCGAAGAACACGAAGACGAAGAGCTCGCCGAGGCCGTAATAGCCGTACGGATGCTTGCCGCCCGTGTAGAACCAGGCGGCGACGATTGCGACGGCCCCGACCGCGATGAGCCACCACTGCTGCGACGCCACCACGAGAAGCAGGCCGGCGACGGCGGCCAGGCCGAAGAACACGAGAGCGACCGCGAGCACGGCCCGAGGCTTGGCACGGCCGGAACCCGTGAGACGGCTCGGGCCGACGCGATAGGCATCCGTTCCGCGCACTCCGTCGGAATAGTCGTTCGCGTAGTTCACGCCGATCTGCAGGCAGAGCGCCACGACGAGGCAGAGGATGGCGCGAATCCAGTGGAAGACGCCGGGATCGCTCACGTCCACGGCGCCGCCCGTGCCCACCAGCACGGGCGCGATGGCGAGCGGCAGGGTGCGCAGGCGTGCGCCACCGATCCAGTCGCGTGCGGTCGCCGGCGCGACCGCCCCTCGTTTGCCGGCCGGATGGCCGCCCTTGCGCTTCGACTTCGGCAGGGACTTGTTGCGCGCGCTGCTACTCACAAGGGGGAATTTTAGAGGCGATTGAGATGAGAGCCTGACGAGTTCACTCGTCAGGCCGAATCGATTGAGCCTTTGAGTCGGCGAAGCCGCGATAGAGGCGATTGAGATGAGCGCCTGACGAGTTCACTCGTCGGGCCGAATCGATTGAGCCTATGAGCGGCGAAGCCGCGATAGAGGGTCACAATGAGGCGACGAGCGCCGCGAGCGTCACACGGTCCGGTTTGCCGGAGGGCAGCAGCGGCACGCGCTCCACTTCGAGCAATCGACCGGGCGCCGCGGCGTTGCCGAGCTCGCCCTGCACGAGTGCGCGCAACTCCTCCAGCCCGAGCGCGGCAGGAGCGGCGACCACGACCGCGGGCACTTGTCCCCACTCCTCGCTCACGGCCGGGACGACGACGGCCTCGCCGAATCCCGGATGCCTGCGTACGGCCGCCTGCACCGCGTCCAGCGACACCTTCTCGCCGCCGGAGATGATCACGTTGTCGGCGCGACCGGTCACGCGGACACGGCCGTCGGCATCCACAGTTCCGAGGTCACCGGTGCGATACCAGCGCACGCCGTCGTCGGTGTGGAACGCGGACTCCGTCAGAGGCGCGTCGAGTGCGCCCGAGGCATCCAGATAGCCCTCGGCGAGCACCGGGCCGGCGAGCTCGATGCGGCTGTCCAGGGCGCGCGCCCGCACGGTGCCGATCGGCGTGCCGTCGTAGACGCAGCCGCCTCCCGTCTCGCTCGAGCCGTAGGTGCGCACGATGTGCAGGCCGGCATCCAGCGCGCGATCCCGCAGGTCGGGCTGCAGCGCCTGACCGCCGATGAGAAGCGCGTCGAAGCGTCGGAGCGTGGTCAGCATACGGCTGTCGCCGGCGGAGACGGCGCCGAGCGCGGCATCCAGCAGCCGGGCGAGCTGCACGGGGACGAGCGAGGTGAAGCGTTGGTCGGAGTCGAGAGCGTCGGCCGCGGCGCAGAAGGTCGCCGGGTCGAAGTGGCCGGGCCGAAGGACGACCGGCTCGGTTTCCGCGACGATCGAGCGCACGAGCACGTTGGCTCCCGCGATGTAGTGCGTCGGCAGTGCGAGAACCCATCGGGCCGTGCCCGGCTCCTGCCCGCCGATCGCGCCGGCGGACGCGGCGGCGCTGGCCAGTAGAGCGTCCGCGCTGAGGGCGACGCGTTTCGGCGCGCCGGTCGAGCCCGAGGTCTCGACGACCAGCGCGACGTTCTGGGGAACGGATGCCGTCACATCCGCAGACCCTCCGGTCTGGCGCGGCAGCACCGCGGGGCCGTCCCCGGTCAGCGCGTCGCGGAGCGCCAGGTAGACGTCGCGCGCCTCGCCGGCATCGATCACGGAGAGCGGCTTCACCACTCCACGCTATGCCATGGCGCGAGAACAGCAGTGATCGCGCTCTCGCAGCCGAAACAGCAGGATTCCTGCTGTTTCAGACGACAGTTGCTGTTTTCGCAACGGGGCGACGCGGCAGTGGCACGGCGACGGGGCAGCGGTCAGAACTGCCAGGGGAACGGCGACCAGTCCGGGTCGCGCTTCTGAAGGAACGCGTCGCGTCCCTCGACCGCCTCGTCGGTGCCGTACGCCAGCCGAGTCGCCTCGCCGGCGAACACCTGCTGCCCCACCATCCCGTCGTCGACGGCATTGAACGCGAACTTCAGCATGCGGATGGCCGTGGGCGACTTGCCGAGGATCGTGCGCGCCCACGAGATGGCAGTCGTCTCCAGCTCGGCGTGCGGCACCACCGCGTTGACCGCGCCCATCTCATACGCGCGCTGCGCGGAGTACTCCTGGGCGAGGAAGAACACCTCTCGAGCGAACTTCTGGCCGATCTGGCGAGCGAAGTACGCACTGCCGTAACCGGCGTCGAACGAGCCGACATCGGCATCCGTCTGCTTGAACCTGCCATGCTCGGCGCTGGCGATCGTGAGGTCGCACACCACGTGCAGCGAGTGGCCGCCGCCGGCAGCCCAGCCCGGGACCACCGCGATGACGACCTTGGGCATGAAGCGGATGAGTCGCTGCACCTCCAGGATGTGCAGCCGTCCGACCGCACCGTGGCTCCCCGGTCGGTCGGCGGTGCCCCCGGCGCCGTCGATGATGGAGGTCTCGGAGTCCGAGTACTTGTACCCGTCGCGTCCGCGGATGCGCTGGTCGCCGCCGGAGCAGAACGCCCAGCCGCCGTCCTTCGGGCTCGGTCCGTTGCCCGTGAGCAGCACGACGCCGACCTGCGGGTTCTGGCGGGCGTCGTCCAGCGCCGTGTATAGCTCATCGACGGTGTGCGGCCGGAACGCGTTGCGCACCTCCGGTCGGTCGAAGGCGATACGCGCGATGCGGCCGTCGTTCGAGAGGTGGTAGGTGACGTCGGTGAACGCGGCGCCCACAGGCGCTTGCACCCACTCGCCCGCGTCGAACAGCTCGGATACCTGCTGGGTCATGGGTCAAGCCTAGGGACTGTCCCTGCCGGGGCGCTCCGGCCCGCGATTCCGGTTGGGCACCCGCTGTCACTCACCGCTCGATTCGACGATCTCGGGCTCGGGCACAGACATCGTGCTCAGCGATCGAGCACGGAACCTGTCAACGACGAAGAGCACCACGACGGCGGAGAGGCCGATCGCACCGGCGACCGTTCCCCAGAGGACGAGGGCGTTCAACCCGTCGATCGAAGCGGCGCGCGCGACGTGATCGAGCGCCGGCGCGACCGTCGAATAGCGCTGCGGAAGCTCGTGCACCAATCCTCGCCGCGGCGCGGCGCGTGATCGACAGCGACGGGTGGCAGCGACTCACCATCCGCCGCCTGGCCGCTGAACTCGGCGTCGGCGCTGCGACCGTCTATCACCACGTTCAGGACCGCGAGGACCTTCTGATCCAACTGCTCGACTCGTACGCGGACGAGTCGATGCGCACCCGTCTGCCGTCGGCTCCTCGCGAGCGCATCGTGGCCGCGACGATCGCCATCCACGACACGCTCGCTCACTGGCCGTGGGCGGCAGAGGTCGTCGCGGCCGATGGGTTCCTGGGTCGGCTGAGCGGCTCTGCCGTCGCCATGGTGGAGGCGATCGTGGCCGGTGCTGTCGAGTGCGGCGCGACACCGGCACAGGCGACGACGGTCTTCAGAAGCCTCTGGTACTACACCGTCGGCGAGATCCTCGTGCGTACACGCTCGGATTCGAGCGAGGCTGATCGCGAGGCCCGAGCACCCGCGTTCACCGACTTCGATCCCGAGGCGACACCGACGCTCGCCGCGATCGGGCCGCGGTGGCTGGAGTTCTCGGCGCGGGACACGTTCGCCGTGGGAGTGGACGCGTTCGTGGACGGCCTGCTGTCCCGTATCGCCGACGACGCCGGCTGACCCGCCGAGAGCGACAAGAAGTATGGGACGTCGGTGAGAGCTACGCGCCCAGCCACTCCCGCGCCGCGACCACCAGCGCCTGCACCCCGACCTCGAGCGTCGGATGGATCAGCGGGGCGAAGAACGGCGAGTGGTTCGACGGGATGTCGGCATCCGTCGTGCCATTGGCGAGGGCTTTCGTGAAGAGCTGCGGATCCAGTCCGCCGAGGAGCCAGTAGACGATCGGCACGCCGGCCGCCGTCGCCAGCGCTCCGACGTCCTCGCTGCCGGTGACGCGGCCGGGATCGATGACCCGCTCGGGTCCGAAAGCGGATCGGAACGCCCCGAGCACGCGCTCCGTGGCCGCCTCGTCGTTGTGCAGCACGGGGAACGAATCGGACAGCTCGATATCCGGCGCCTGCAGCGCACCGGATGCCGCCGCCTCCGCGTTCGCGATGCGGCCGATGGCGGAGACCACGCGGTCACGCACCTCCGTGTCGTAGGTGCGGATGTTGATGCCGAGCGTGGCATCCGGCGGGATGATGTTCACCTTGGTCCCGGCGTGCATGGTGCCGACCGTGACGACGGCGGTCTCCCCGCCCGCGACCTCGCGCGAGACGATGCCCTGCAACCGCATGACGGTGGCTGCCGCCATCACGACGGGGTCGATGGTGGATTCCGGACGGGACCCGTGGCCGCCCTTGCCGTGCAGCGTGATCATGACGTCGTCGGTCGCCGCGAAGGCCGGTCCGGCGTGAACGCCGACCACTCCGGCAGGCGCCGGTGCAACGTGCTGACCGAGCACGATGTCGGGCTTCGGAATCCGGTCGTACAGACCGTCGGCGATCATCTCGTTCGCGCCGGACCCGAGTTCCTCCGCCGGCTGGAAGAGCGCGACGACGGTGCCGCTCCACTCCGACCGCAACTCGGCGAGCGCCTCCGCGGCGCCGAGCAGGCAGGTGACGTGCACATCGTGTCCGCACGCGTGCATCACGGGAACGTCGTGGCCGTCCGGATCCGTTCCGTGCTCCGTGCTCGCGTACTCGAGGCCGGTCTCCTCGGCGACGGGAAGCGCGTCCATGTCCGCACGCAGCAGCACCACCGGCCCGTCGCCGTTGGTGAGAACGCCCACGACGCCAGTGCGTCCGATGCCCTCCGTGACGTCGAGGCCGAGTCCGCGCAGCGCATCGGCGAGGATCGAAGCCGTGCGGTGCTCCTGATACGACACCTCCGGATGCCGGTGCAGATCCGTGTAGATCGCTTCAAGGTCGAGTGCCATCGTCATTCCTCCGCGGCGGGTAGAGCTGAACGGGTCGCCCGTCGTTTCAGCGACTACGCCCAGTCTGCCCGGAACACTGAGCCCGGAACACCCCTGCGAGATCGTCTCTCTCCGTCCCCGTCACTGACCTGAACACCTCTTCCACAGTTCGCTCTGTGCGGACGCTTCCGCCTGCGCCACCCGGATACCTTCGCTGGCAGATTCGCGCGTCTGCACGGAGAATGGAGGCATGTACGTGTCCGTCGAGACGCTCGCAACGGTGATCAGCTTCGCCGGTTTGCTGGTCGCGCTCGCGGGCGGATTCGGTTGGATGATTCGACGCTCGGACGCACAGTTCCGAGAGCTCGGTGCCAGGATAGACGCGCAAAGCGTCAGGATCGACGCGCAAGGCGCCAGGATCGAGGCACAGGGTATCCGCCTCGATGAACGGATCGACGCACAAGGCATCCGCCACGACGCGAAGTTCGCCCAGCTCGAGGCGAAGATCGAGGAGCAAGCCGCCCGGCTCGACGCGAAGATCGGCGAACAAGCCGCCCGGCTCGACGCCAAGATCGACGAACAGGGCCGTGTTCTGGGGTCGAAGCTGGACGTCCAGACGCGGGAGCTCATCGAGGTGAAGATCGCCGTGGCACGGCTCGAGGGTCCCCGCCCCCACATCGTCCCGGCCCGCTGACACGCTGGCTGACACAGCGCACCGAGACCGGCACACTGGTACCCATGCACCACGCGCGCTCCGCACTCTCCGAGGCGGACCTTCCACCGCTGGCCGACGTTCTCGCGGAGACGAGGGTCGTAGCACTTCCGATGGTCACGAGATTCCGCGGCATCACCGTGCGCGAGGCCCTGCTGACCCGCGGACCCCGTGGATGGACGGAGTTCTCGCCGTTCTTCGAATACGACGACGAGGAGGCGGCCGCCTGGCTCGCCGCCGCTCTCGACTTCGGGTGGGGCGAGGATCCGGAGATCCTGCGCGACAGCATTCCGGTCAACGCCACGGTCCCCTCCGTTGCCGCAGCGGACGTCGCAGCCGTGCTGGCTCGCTACCCGGGCTGCCGCACGGCGAAGGTCAAGGTGGCCGAGCCCGGCCAGCAACTCGCGGATGACATCGCCCGCGTCGCTGCCGTGCGCGATGTGCTCGGACCGGAGGGGAGAATCCGGGTCGACGCGAACGCGCTGTGGAACGTGGACGAGGCCGAGCACGCCATCCACGCACTGGCGCCGTACGACCTCGAATACGTCGAGCAGCCGTGCCCGACCGTGGAGGATCTCGCCGAGGTGCGCCGCCGTGTGAAGTACATGGGCATCCCGGTCGCGGCGGACGAGAGCGTGCGCAAGGCGTCCGATCCGCTGGCCGTCGCGCGAGCCGGCGCGGCGGACGTGCTGATCGTGAAGGCGCAGCCGCTGGGCGGCATCCGCTCCGCGCTCGAGATCACCGCGCTGGCCGGACTGCCGGTCGTCGTCTCGAGCGCGATCGACACCTCGGTGGGCCTCGCCATGGGGGCGATGCTGGCGGCAGCCGTTCCACGGCTCGACTACGACTGCGGTCTCGGCACTGCCGCGCTGCTGCGAGCGGATGTCACGCGAGAGCCGCTCACGCCGGTCGACGGCGCCATTCCGGTGCGTCGTGTCGACGTCGACGAGGCGCTCCTCGCCGAGCACGCCGCGGATGCCGACCGTCGGGACTGGTGGCTCGCCCGCCTCGAACGCACCTACCGCGTGCTCGAGTCGCGCGCTGCGTCCGGCCGCGGAGCCTGACGCTTCGGCTGCCGGGACTCCGGACCTTTCGCTGCTCGAACGGACCTTTCTCTGCTGGGAATGTCGGTAGTGCGTGGGAGGTTGTCCTGCACACGCGGCAACGGCGCCGGTCGATCACGACGGGACGAGATCCCGTCCTCGAAGGGACCAGCGCATGACCGCAGTCGACGCCACACCCCGCACCACCGGCATCCCGGCACAGGATGGACGCGCCCGTCGCCGCACGGCGCTCGCGTTCTGGACTGCCGCCGCCGTCATCGTCGTTGCTCTGTGGGCCAGCGGATCCCCTGCCATGGTCTATCCGCTGTATGAACGCGTGTGGCAGCTCTCTCCCGCCATCACGACGTCGGTCTTCGCCGTGTATCCGGTGGTGCTCATCCTGGCGCTGCTGCTCCTCGGCGACCTCTCGGATCACATCGGGCGGCGCACGGCGATCCTCGCCGGACTCGCGTCGATCTTCATCGGCGTGCTCGTCTTCGCACTGGCACCGAACGTGGAATGGCTCTTCGTAGGGCGGGTGTTCCAAGGCCTCGGCGTCGGACTCTCGCTGAGCCCGGCTGGCGCCGCCCTCGTGGAACTCGATCGAACCGGCAAGCGCGCCAGCAGTGTCAACACGGTGGCGATCGCTATCGGCCTCACGCTGGCCACGGTCGTCGGCGGACTGCTCGTGCAGTACGGCCCAGCGCCCCGTGCGCTCACCTTCTGGGTGCTGCTCGGAGTGGTCGTGCTCGTCGCGGCCGCCGCACTCTTCCTGCCCCGGCACGTGCGCGACGAGTCGCTCGCGCCGTGGCGACCGCGTCCCATCCGCGTACCGAAGGCGATCCGTGGCATCCTCGCCATCGCGGCATTCGCGATCACGCTGAACTTCGCCGTCGGCTCGGTGTTCATCTCGCTGGGCGCGCAGATCGCCAAGGACGTGCTGCACACCGACAACGCACTGATCGCCGGTGCGGTGCTCGCCATCGGCTCGGCGGTCAGCGGCGTCGTCTCCATCGCATTGCGACGGATCCCCGCGCGCACGGCGGCCGTCACCGGAGGCATCGTCGGAGCATTGGCCGTGATCGCCCTCGTTGCCAGCGCCTACGAGTCCTCGCTGCCGCTCTTCATCGTGGCCTCGTTGCTGTTCGGCGGGGCGAGCGCCTTGCTGTTCCTCGGCGGTCTCGGGTTGATCGCGGCGAATGCCGCACCGCACCACCGGGCCGGAACGCTGTCGATGGCGTACCTGTTCGCGTACGTCGGGCAGGTGCTGACATCGGTCGGGCTCGGCGTGCTCGCCACCGCGCTCGGACTTCGTCGAGGACTCGACATCGTGGGCCCGGTGCTGCTGGTGCTCGCGGTCGTGACGATCGTGGTGGCGGCTGTCGCGGGGCGCCGTGCGGTGCCGAGGCGTAGCGGGATGCTGAGCGCATCCGCCCCCATGGCACCGGTGAGGTCGGACGCCCCGACCTGCCCGACCCCCGCCATCGAGTAGGAGTTGCAGAGCCCTTCGACTCGCTGTGCTCGCTCAGGGAGTTCGGGGGGCACGCGACCTTCGACTCGCTCCGCTCGCTCAGGGAGCTCGCGTCAGGAGGTCAGGCCGCTGTAGGAGTGCAGGCCGTGGAAGAAGACGTTCACGACGCCGAAGTTGAACATCACCGCGCTGAAGCCGATGAGCGCCAGCCAGGCGGAACGCGTGCCGCGCCAGCCACGGGTCGCCCGCGCGTGGATGTAGCCGGCGTAGATGACCCAGACGATGAACGTCCAGACCTCCTTGGTGTCCCAACCCCAGTAGCGGCCCCAGGCCTTCTCCGCCCAGATAGCTCCGGCGATGAGGGTGAACGTCCAGGCGATGAAGCCGACGATGTTGATGCGGTACGCGAGGTTCTCGAGCGTGTCGGACTTGGGCAACGTCGCGAGGAAGCGCAGTCGCGTGGGCTTGTCCGCTGCGACCCGATGCTCGCGGCGCACCTGTGCCAGCTGCGCCACCGACAGCGCGAAGCCGAGGGCGAAGAACGCGGTCGCAACGATCGCGACCAGGATGTGGATGACGAGCCAGTACGACTGCAACGCCGGCGGCAGCGGTACCACCGGCACGTAGTACTTGGTGGTGGCGATCATCAACAGAATGCACACCAGGCCCAGCACGAACGTGCCCAGATACTTCAGATCGAACCGCAGGTTCGCCAGCAGGAAGATGCCGACGATGACGAGCGTGCCCGTCATCGAGAACTCCCACATGTTGGCCCACGGCACGCGACCGGCGGCGATGCCACGGCCCGCGTCGGCGAGCACGTGGAAGCCGAAGCCGGTGATCGTGAGGATCATCGCGACGCGCAGGCTCGTCGACATGGCGGCGCCGGTGTGCACGTCGCCCTCGATGCGCTCGCTGATCCGCGCGACGGCGCTGCCCCGCCCGCTGCGCGTGGCGGTGGCCGTCGCGGTAGCGGTGGCCGAGCCGCCCGACGCGGACTGAGCGGACGTCGAGACGGAGGAAGCGGCATCCACGACCCCGTCGCCGTCGGCCTCGACGAACACCAGGTCCTCGGCGGCTGCCGTGCGACGGGAGACCGCGCTCGGCACGGACTCGGGAATGGTCGCGCGCGCGCTCCTTCGTGCCAGATCGAGCGCGAACGCGATGAACGCACAGGCGTACAGGCCCATGGTCACGTAAATGAAGATCTGCGAGAGAGTGTCGAACACGATGGGTGAATCCTACTTCGACTTCGGGGCCGCGGGCCCGGTGGAACGCCCGGTCAACTGGGCGATGTGACGGTCGGCTATGGATGCCACGGCGTCGTTCAACCGCGGATCCTCACCACGTGCGAGCCCCGCGTACTCCAGTCGCAGTGACCCGTCAGGCTGGGTGATGGCCTTCACCCACATGCGCCGCCGCGGCACGAACAACGAGGTGAGCAGTCCGCCGAGCACCAGAATGGCGAACAGCAGCACCCAGCCCTGCGTCGGGTCGTGGTGGATGTCGAGGCTGGCGAACCGGTCGACACCGTCGAACGTGACGGTGCCGAGGCCGTTCGGCAGCGCTTTGGTCTGGCCCGGCTTGAGGTCGATGGCCTTCGCCTTCGCGCCGGGACCGGCGATCTGCGTGAGGTGATCGATGTCGAGCGAGTACACCGACACCGGAACGCCGTCATCGAGACCGAGGTTCCCCGTGTAGACCGTGAGACCGAGCAGCGGGTTGCGCGTATCCGGATAGCTGGATGCGTACGCGCCGGTCGACAGCTTCTTCGCGGTCGGGTAGAAGAAGCCGATCATGCCGATCTGCTTCTTCAGCCCGTCCGGCACCTTGACGACGCCTTGCGATGTCATGGCGGCATCCTGCGACGGGAACGGCACGGCGTCGTGGAACACCGCCTTGCCCTGCGCGTTGCGCACGGTGATGACGGGGGCGTACCCGTTGCCGAGCAGATAGACGTTCGTGCCGCCGATGCCGAGCGGCTCGTTCACCTTGATGACCTTCTTGCTCGTCACGCCGTTCTGCACGGCAGTGACGTCCGCCGTGTAGTCCAGCGGAGACCCGAGCGCGTTCTTGTTCTTCGACTCGTACTTCACCGTGAGCGAGTTCAGCGTGAGCGAGTACGGAGACAGCGATCCCGTGTCGACGAACCGCCCGGGGTTGAACGAGTCGTAGTTGACGAGCGTGTTCACGAAGGACTGCCCGCTCACCACGATGCGCTGGCCCGTATAGCTGAAGCCGCCGCCGACGCCGACTGCGATCAGAATGCCGACCAGCGCCGCGTGGAACAGGATGTTGCCGGTCTCACGCAGGTAACCGCGCTCGGCCGATACCGAGGCATCCCGAGCGGTCTCCACCACCACCGTGCGGTACCCGGATGCCTTCAGCAGCTTCTGCGCCGACGCGATCGCCGCCTGCCGCGCGGCCTGCGCGTTCGCCGAGACGCCGTCGGCCGAGACGCCCTTCAGGATGCGGATGCGGAAGCCCGCCATGCGCTGCAGCCGGGCGGGCGTGCGCGGTGGCTGAGCGCGCAGGGAGTCGATGTGATGTTTGAGGCGCGGCAGAACGCATCCGACCAGCGAGACGAACAGCAGCAGGTAGATGGCGGAGAACCACACCGACGTGTATGTGTCGAACACCTGCAGCTTGTCGAGGATCGGGTAGAGCACCGGGTGCTGGGTCTTCCACGTCACGACGCCGTTCGGGTCGGCGACATGCTGGGGCACGAGCGAGCCGGGCACCGCGGCGACCGCGAGCAGCAGCAGGAGGAACAGCGCGGTGCGCATGCTCGTCAACTGGCGCCACATCCACCGCAGCCAGCCCAGCACGCCGAGCCGCGGCTGGGTGACCTCGTCGGCATCCGCATCGTCCACGTGACCGTCGGGCCTGCTGTCGATGCGCGCGCGCTTGCGGTCGGTTGCCTCGTCCGCTCGCTTCTCGGCGTTCTCGGCGGTGGCGGTGTTCTTCACTGTCTCGTTCTCTGCAGGCTTGTTCTGTGCGTTCGTGCTGTCGCCGACGTCTTTCCGAAGCGCGCCGGCCCCCACGGAGTCGTCGGGCACGATGTCGCCGGGAACGATGTCGGTGTCAGAGGGCTGTTCCAAAACTGGGGATCACCCCCGCCAACGCGATGATCCATTGGTTCCACACGCCGGTCACCATGAGGATGCCGATGGCGATCAGCAGCGCGCCGCCGACGATGTTGACGACACGGATGTGCCGGCGCACGAACGCGACGGCTCCTGACGCCCAACCGAGTCCGAGCGCGATCAGCACGAACGGCACGCCCAGGCCGAGCGCGTAGAAGAGGGCGAGCACCGCGCCCTGCCACGCCGAGCCGCTGGAGTAGCTCATGGTCGTGATCGCGGCGAGCGTCGGCCCGGTGCACGGGCTCCAGCCGATCGCGAAGATGATGCCGAGCAGCGGAGCGCCTGCGAGCCCGGTGAAGGGGCGCCACTGCGGCTTGAACGTGCGCTGCAAGAAGGTGAACTGGCCGACGAAGACGAGGCCGAGCACGATCAGCACGACGCCCGCGATGCGCGTGATGAGATCGCGCCACTGGATCATCCAGAATCCGAGAGCTCCGAACACGAAACCGGTCAGCACGAATACGGCGGCGAAGCCGAGCACGAAGAGCGCGACGCCGAGCACGAGCCGGTTGCGGCCCGCGCGGTCGAGGCGGGTTCGGCGCGAGCCGGCCCTCGCGCTCGCGGAGTCGACGACGGCCGCAGCCGCCGCCGAGTCTCCGGTGAAGCCTCCGATGTACGCCAGATATCCCGGCACCAGGGGCAGGATGCACGGCGAGGCGAACGAGACCAGTCCGGCCAGCAGCGCAATGGGCACGGTGAGCAGCAGCGGTGCCGACAGAACGAAGTTCTCGATGCCCACCCGGATCACTTGCTCTCGTCGAGCGAGCTGTCGATGAGCGTGGTCAGCGTCGAGGGCTGCACGGCGATGTCGCCGGCGATGCGCGCGGCGATACGGCCCTTGCGGTCCATGACGAACGTGGTGGGCGTGGCGTTCGGGCGCATGGACCCGCTGAAGGCGAGCTGCACGGCCCCGCCGTCGACATCCAGGATCGACGGGTAGCCCACCTTGAACCTGGCGTCGTACGCCTTCGCGGTGGCCGCGTCATCACGGGTGTTCACCCCGATGAACGTCACGCCCTTCGAGGCGTACTCGCTGGAGATCTTCGCGAGGTCGGATGCCTCGGCGCGGCACGGCGGGCATCCCGCGTACCAGAAGTTCACTACCAGCACGTCGCCGAGCGCGGACTTCGACGAGAACGTCGTGCCGTCCTCGGTCTCGCCGGAGAACGTGACCGGGTCAGCGCGCTTCGACGGCGCCACTTCGGTGACTCCGCTGCCGGCGATGTAGTTCTTGTCATCGCCCGACGTGTACTGCTTGGCCAGCGCGTCGTTCGCGCAGCCGCTGAGCAGCCCTCCGACGGCGAGCGCTGCGACGAGGCCGGCGAGCACGCGCCGGCGACCTGTGACGATCCTCACACTGCCCCCACGTCCGTGGAGTGGGCGGCGAGCGACGAGGCGGGATCGGCGTAGCCGACCTCGACGAGTTCGCCGTTCACGCGCTCGAAGGTGGTGATGCTCGACAGGAAGCACCGGCGTTCGCGCGGGTCGTGCATGAACCGCTCGCCCGCGACCGAGAGGTGGGTGACCCAGATCGGCAGCTGATGGCCCACGAGCACCACATCGCGCGGGCCGTTCGCAGCCGCGCTCGTGTCGTCGGCGACGCTGTCGAACGCGTCGTGCACGGCGGCGAGCATCCGCTGTTCGATCGAGCGGTAGGACTCGCCCCAGCTGGGCCGCAGTGGGTTGATCATCCGCGGCCAGTTGATCGGGTTGCGCAGCGCGCGCGACATCACGGATCCCTCGAAATGGTTGGCGCCCTCGATGAGGCGGGCATCGGTTTCGACCTCGCGCCCGAACGCGGACGCGATGGGCGCCGCTGACTCCTGGGTGCGCTGCAGCGGCGACGCGATCACTGCCGCCACGGCGCGATCGCGTGCCACGAGGTCGTCGGCCGCGGCCTGCGCCATGCGGTGACCGAGCTCGGAAAGGTGGAAGCCGGGCATCCTGCCATAGAGGATGCCCTCGGGGTTGTGCACCTCGCCGTGGCGAACGAGATGCACCTGGGAAGCTGCCACCCTGCCAGTGTACGGAGCCGGGATCGGTGAATTCGCCGAGAACGGGGGCCGTACTCCGGCTCTCGCCTCGCCCCACTGCACTCGAACGGCTCTGTCTACCACCGCGCGCGACGGCATTCTCGTGCACTCGCGTGGGGTGTCGCGCGCATCCGGGTCGAAGAAGGGGCGCGGTAAGCGTACGGTCGGGGAGGAACGGGGGTGGCGGATGCCCAGCCAGACTTGGGACGACGTGCGCGCGCTCGCGCTCGCCTTGCCCGACACCGACGAGACCACGAGCTGGGGCCACGCGTTCTGGCGCGTGCACGGCACCGGCTTCGTCTGGGAGCGCCCACTCCGCAAGACGGATCTGGCCGCGCTCGGCATCACTGCACAGCCGGGACCGGTGCTGGGCGCGAAGGTCGACGACGAGGCGACGAAGTTCGCGCTCATCGAAGATGTCCCCTCGGTCTTCTTCACCACACCGCACTTCGACGGCTACGCCTCGGTGCTCGTGCGGCTCGACGTGGTGTCCGCGCGCCTGCTCGGAGAGATCGTGACGGATGCCTGGCTCGCCGTCGCACCCGAGAAGCTCGCGGATGCGTGGCGTACGGAGCATCCGGACTGACGCGTGTCGGCGTACGGCGGAGCCGACGTCGCGGATCCACGTCTCCCACCCCTCGCATAAACTCTTCTGGTGACTTCCCGCATCCTCGTCAAGAACCTCGCCGCCCGTGAAGACGGCCCCGTGACCGTCTCCGGATGGGTCGAAACCGTGCGGGACCAGAAGAAGGTGCAGTTCGTCGTGCTGCGCGACGAGTCGGGTGACGTGCAGCTCGTGCACCCGCGCACGGCGGCGCCCGCGACCGAGGTGGTCGAGGCATCCGCTGACGTTCCCGTCGGCGTGAGCGTGACGGATGACATCGCCGAGACCATCTCGTCCCTCACCCTCGGCTCGTTCGTCACCGTCACCGGAGACCTGAAGCACGACGAGCGCGTGAAGCTCGGCGGCATCGAGGTGAAGGTGAGCTCGCTCACGGTCGAGACCTACGCGCATCCGGAACTCCCGATCGCCGCGGACTCGAGCCTGGACAAGCGGCTCGACTGGCGCTTCATCGACCTGCGGCAGCGCAAGAACAACCTGATCTTCCGCATCCAGACCACGCTCGAGCACGCGTGGCGCACGTGGTGGATCGACAACGGCTTCGTCGAGCTGCACACGCCGAGCTTCATGGCGACGCCCTCGGAGTCGCGCGCCGAGCTGTTCCAGCTCGACTACTTCGACCTCGGCACCGCGTACCTGGCGCAGAGCCCGCAGCACTTCAAGCAGATGGCGCAGGCAGCCGGCTTCGGCAGAGTGTTCGCCATCACGCCGGTCTTCCGCGCCGACCCGTCGTTCACCTCGCGCCACGCGACCGAGTTCACGTCGGTCGACGCAGAGATGAGTTGGATCGACTCCCACGAAGACGTCATGGCGATGCAGGAGCAGCTGCTGGTCGCCGGCCTCGCCGCCGTGAAGGAGAAGCACGGTGACGAGATCCGTGAGGCCTTCGACCTGGAGTTCGAGGTGCCGAGCACGCCGTTCCCGCGCATCCCGCTCGCCGAGGCGCACGGGATCGTGAAGCAGCGCGGCTACACCGTGCCGCGGGCGGACGGCGACATGGACCCCGAGGGCGAGCGCCAGATCTCCGCCTACGTCAAGGAGACGTACGGCCACGACTTCGTGTTCCTCACCGACTACCCGCTGTCGATCCGGCCGTTCTACCACATGGTCGACGAGCAGACCGGGCTCACCAAGAGCTACGACCTCATCTACAACGGCGTCGAGATCACCACGGGCGCGCAGCGCGAGCACCGCATCGACGTGCTCGAGGCCCAGGCCGTGCAGAAGGGTCTCGAGCTCGAGGGGCTGGAGTCTTACCTCGACTTCTTCAAGTTCGGCATCCCACCGCACGGCGGCTTCGGCATGGGCCTCGCCCGCGTGCTGATGCTGCTGCTCGGCGAGCAGTCGATCCGTGAGGTCAGCTACCTGTTCCGCGGTCCGACCCGCCTGAAGCCGTAGGGGCAGTCGGGGCGCCTACGCGAACGCGGCGGGGTCGTAGTACGTGACCTTGGATGCCCACCCGTGCGGCATCAAGAGGTCGCCCCACTCCTCGCGCACGGCCTCCGAATCGAAGCTCACGTCGACCCGTTCGCGCCACCGACCGTCTGCCATCTGCTGCAGCGTCGCCTCCCACGTGACTCCCGGCGTCTGCTTGGCCTGCAGGCGCAGATGCAGGCCGATCCCGCGCTCCCGGGCCAACAGCGTGAGCAGCCCGCGGTACACGGATGCCCGGCCCACCTCCTGAAACCACGGCCGCAGGCTGCGCACCAGCACGTCCGCGCTCCACAGGATCGTCGTCGGAAAGCCGGTGCGCGACTGGTAGATGTCGACCGCGATCACGCCTGGCACCCGGCGCAACGTGGTGCGCAACTGGTCGCGCGTGACGCCGTCGTCGACGGTGGAGTGCAGATAGATCGGTACGGCCGGTCTCGGTACATCCACACCCGAACGGCGGGCCGCGAAGTCGGCAATGGTCTGCCGCTGGCCGAAGAACGGCCGCACTGCGGTGACGTACTCGGCGACCTCCGGCGACGGCGGCTCGCTCTCGAGGGATCCGGCGGTCTCCGCGTAGCTCGGCGAGTGGTGCGTCACCGCGATGCGGTAGCCGCGCGGCAGGGGCGGTCCGGCTTTGACGGTGAGCCACTCGGCGGCATCCTTCGCGCCCCGCTTCGCCCGTTCGACGATGATCGGGTTCTCCCGGCCCTCGAGCCGCGGCACGCTGTCGAGCACGTGCTCGAGTGAGAGCACGCGAGTGGTGTCGGGCAGCCGGTAGCGCCCGACCGGCGACCCTGCCGTGATGAGGTGCGTGACGGTGAAGCCCTCGCGCCGGGACAGATCGGCGAGTTGGGTCGCCACCATCCCGCCCAGGCTGAACCCCGCCAGCAGGACCGGCTCTCCGGCGCGGATATCCACCTGTCGCATCGCCTGCACGGCCGCCCGCGTCAGCGACGTCTCATGCATGGAGAGCGCGACGAAGTCGGCGGTGAGATCGTTGGGCGCGCGCCCGGCACGCGGGTGCCAGGTCTGCGTGCTCGGAAGCTGCACGATCCAGCGGCGGCCGGGACGGGCATCCGCGGCGGAACGCGCATCGGCGGCCGAGTCGTCGTCGACGGCGACGATGCGGATGACGGCGACATCCGCGCGGTCATCGAGGTCGGGGTCTCCCAGATCGTCGATCTCGCGCTGCGAGATGAACAACTCGCGCATCCCGGCGATGCGCGTGCGGCGCATCGCCGTGAGCGCAAGCCCCGGCAGGCCGAGCACGTCGGGATAGGGGCCGAGCCGCAGACCGGAAAAGTGCTGCGGTGCGTTCCAGGTCGCCGCGGCCGGCCGGAACTCGTTGGACGACGACGGGTCCCGCCACCACTGCAGGAAGTCGGCACGCTGCGGGAAACGTTCGTGCAGGAATCGGTCGTACGGCATGACGGACACCTCGTGCCCGTCATCGAAGTAGCCGAAGTTGCTGCCGATCCCGACGAGTTTGGCCTCCAGGCCCGGCACGTTGAACACCGCGATGTAGGGGCGTGCGCGCAAGCGGGGCACCACGACGCCGACGAGAGAAGCGAGCAGCGCGAGCGGGGCGAAGAGGAAGCCGGCGGTGCGGGCAGTCAGGCCGATGACGCGCGGGAGCGTCGATACCCAGGCATCGTTGACATCGACCGCACGGCCGCTCTTGTTCAACGGTGGACGCAGCACGAACGGATACGGCCGGTTCCGCAGGCCGCGAGCGAGGTACCACGCCCAGTCCCCGACCGTGAGAACGACCCAGACGAGCCCCCGCACGATCCAGGCCGCGATCGCGAGCACGACCAGCGCGAGACCCAGCACGAGCAGCACCGCCGACGCGATCACCACGAGAACGGTCAGTCCGGCCCATCCCCACGGGCGGCGGGGCCGGCGCATCCAGGGCGGCAGCTGCGGGGCAGGAGTCTGCTCCGTGTCGACCTCGGGGGCGCTCATGCGACTCGGGATCCGAGCGGCACGACGGCCTCGACGCGCTCGACGCCGGCGCGCGCGGTGCACAGACGCTCGACCGGCCACGTGGGCGTGCCGGCGCGGTGACCGGACGCACGATGCGAGGGAACGGCATCCGGATTCATGCGCACCAGCTTAGGGATGACCGGTGACGCCTCGACCGTGTCGATGCGCACCCGTCTGGTTCGGGTACCGTCGGTACGATCGACGCATGCCGACGACGACCGACCTGGTGAGCATTCCCGCGGGCGACTACCTGATGGGATCCGACCGGTTCTACGCCGACGAGGGTCCGGTGCACCGCGTGCACGTTGACGCGTTCGAGCTCGAGAAGCACCCCGTGACGAATGCCCAGTTCGCCGAGTTCGTGGCCGACACCGGCTACATCACGATGGCCGAACGTCCCTTGGATCCTGCGGACTTCCCGGGAGCCGATCCTGCAGACCTCGTCCCGGGTGGGTTGGTCTTCCAGCCCACGAATGGTCCGGTGGACTTGCGCGACTGGCGCAACTGGTGGACGTGGGGCGCGGGCGCGAGCTGGCGGCATCCGTTCGGGGCGGAGTCGTCGATCGAGGGCCGCGCAGAGCACCCGGTCGTGCAGATCGCCTTCGAGGATGCCCGCGCCTACGCCGCGTGGGCCGGCCGCCGGCTGCCGACGGAGGAGGAGTGGGAGTACGCCGCGCGAGGCGGCGCGGACGGCCGCACCTACGCCTGGGGTGAGGAGCCGCAGCTCGACGGACGCCTGATGGCCAACACCTGGCAGGGCCGCTTCCCCTACGTCAACACGGGCGCCGAAGGCTGGGTCGGTACCTCACCGGTCGGCACATTCCCCCCGAACGACTACGGGCTTCTCGACATGATCGGCAACGTGTGGGAGTGGACGACGAGCTACTACGCGCCGCGCCACGACGTCGCCGCGACGCGCACGCTCGGGCTGACCGACGTGAGTGGGGCCGGACACGGCGAGAACGCACACGACGAGCACGATCACGCGTCGCACGACCAGGGCCATCACCACGATCACGATCATCACGATGCCGAGGCGGACGCGGCAGACGCCGCGTGCCACGGCGGAGACTCCTGTGCGTGCAGTCCCAGCGGATCGATGCGGCCGCAGCCGGCATCGGCGCACGTCGGCGACGTTGGCGACCCCACCATCGATGCCCGCGAGGACGCCCGCCGCGCCGCGAGCGCTGAGCCCGGCTCGAGCATCCCCCGGCGCGCGCTCAAGGGCGGATCGCACCTCTGCGCGCCCGAATACTGCCTGCGCTACCGCCCGGCGGCCCGCTCTCCCGAGGCCGAGGACTCCTCGACGACGCACATCGGGTTCCGCTGCGCCCTCTGATCCGGCTGCGAAGGACGCCGACTCAGATCGTGTGATCGACTCCGGCGCGGCCGACCGTGTTGGCACGCACGAAGGCGACCACCTCCTGGTGCACGGGATGCGTGATGTAGGCCTGGAGGGCATCCTCGTCATCGAACTCCGAGACGAGCACGACATCGTAGTTGTCAGCTCCGCCCGCATCGTTGACGCCGACCTCGAACGAGCGGATCACGTCGATCTGCGACGGCAGGGCCAGCAGCCGGTCGCGGAACTCGGCCGTCACCGCGGCGCGCTCCTCGTCGGTGTCGCCTGCCACCTTCCACATCACCACGTGCCGCAGCGTCATCGTTCCGTCCTTCCGGCTCACCTGTCCGGGCCGATCGTAGCGGGTGGCGCGCTCGAGCCGCGTCATCGAGACGGTGCTGTCCGAGTGCTCGACGACCGCCTGGTCGCCTCCGGCGCGCAGGTAGCGCCTCCGAGGCGAAGGAACGCGTCAGCGCGCGAGCCGTTCCTTCAGTGCCGCTGTCAGACGCGCCTTGTCGACGTGCCAGTACGTGTGCTGGCGCCCGTCGATGAGCACCACCGGAATCTCCTCGGCGTACTTGTCGAACAGGTCCGGCTCGTCGAGGATCGAGCGCTCCTCGAGCACGATGCGCGAGCCGCCCTGGTTCTCAGACGCGCCACCCTCGAGACCGACGGTCACGTCGCGGATCGCCTCCCGCGCGTCGTCGCAGAGGTGGCAGCCTGGTTTGCCGATGAGGGTCAGCTGGATGTTCGACACGGCATCCAGCGTATGCCGCGTGCACGTGCGGCGAACCGCACCTCGAACTCGTGGAACGGGGGGTTCACCGAGGGCGAGGTCCGCTCTTCACTCCGAACGTGCCTCATCGCGGCTGGCGCACTCACCGGCGCCGGCGCGCTCCCCGGTGCGCTCCTCCGGGCACGCGAAAAGCGCCGGGCGAACCCGGCGCTTTCTTGGTGCGCTACTTCTTGTTGCGACGCTGGTGGCGAGTCTTGCGAAGCAGCTTGCGGTGCTTCTTCTTCGCCATGCGCTTGCGGCGCTTCTTGATAACCGAACCCACAAAGACCTCACAAAGTTTTCCGGGATGCTGCGCGGCGCGCGGCAGCACGGTCGCCCAGTCTACCATCCGCCGGGAGCCCGGCCGCCCGAACCCGCTCGGTGTGCCGCCCGCTCGGTGTGCCGCCCGCTCGGTGTGCCGCCCGCTCGGTCGGCAGCCCGCTCGAGTCAATCCCCCGGGTCAGCAACCCGCTTCGTTCAGCGCTTGCGCTTGGGGCGAACGCGGTCGACGACGTTCGAGACGCGATGGCTCGTGTCGGCGAACACCTTGCCCATTTGCTCCGCAAACCCCTTCGTCTCGTCTTTCAGGCCGGCCACCACCGCGCTCACATCGATGTCGGCGATGTCGAAGTCCCCGCCGACGAGCGGCATCAGCCAGTCCTCGATCTCCTCCAGTGGCGCCACGTCGATGCGATAGAAGCGGTGCTGTCCCTCCTCGCGCACGACGACGAGCCCGGCACCGCGCAGCACCTTGAGGTGTTTGGAGACGGTCGGCTGGCTGAGCTCGAGGCCGGCGACGATCTGCGAGACGCTGACCTCACCGCTCTCCGTCGCTTCGGACGCGTCGTGCAGCACACGAAGAATGTCGCGCCGTGTGGCATCCGCGACGATGTCAAAGATGTCCGGCATGAACCCAGGGTACTTGTCCGGTGCCGAGGGCACCATGCCGATGGTGGCATCCATCGCGCCCCTGCATGCCGCCCGCGGCACGCGAGGCGAAGCCGTCCGACTCGGATGGCCGGGGGTAGCATCGACCGCGCGAGCAGTTCGCGAGGAGGGCGGCCGATGCGGGCGACGGCACAGGCATCCCGGCACCTCGTGCCCGCGACCTGGTGGGGCCGGGTGCAGCTGGCGGTCAACGAGTTCGCCGGATCCAGCCCCTCCCGATTCGCCATCATCGTCTTCGCGGGCCTGATCCTCATCTTCACCCTGCTGTTCTCCCTGCCGATCTCGGCAGCGAGTCACACGGCCACTCCGCTCTCGGACGACCTCTTCACGGCCGTCTCGGTCATCTGCGTCACGGGGCTCTCGACCGTGGACATGGCGAACCACTGGTCCGGCTTCGGTCACCTCGTCGTCTACTTCGGCGTGCAGATCGGTGGCGTCGGGGTGCTGACGCTGGCATCCATTCTGGGCATGGTCATCTCCCGCAAGCTCGGCCTGCGCGCCAAGCTGATCGCGGCCAGCGACAGCAACCCGCTCCGGGTGCATGCCGGTCCCGTCGCCGAGGGACAGGCCGTGCGACTCAGCGAGATCGGCAGCCTGCTGCGCACCGTCGCACTGAGCGCGGTGGCGATCGAGCTGGTCGTCGCACTCGTGCTGTTCCCGCGGATGCTCGCACACGGCTTCTCGCTCTACGACAGCGCGCTCAACTCGCTCTACTACTCCGCCATGGCGTTCACGAACACCGGGTTCACACCCAACGAGAGCGGGCTCGCGCCGTTCGCCACCGACTACGTCTTTCTCACCGCGCTCATGGTCGGCGTCGTCGCGGGTGCGATCGGATTCCCCGTGATCTACGCGCTGGCGCGCAACCTGCGCAGAAGACGCCGCACCTGGAACCTGCACGTCAAGCTCACGCTGCTGACTTTCGGCCTCCTCCTGGTGGCGGGCTGGATCCTCTATTACGCACTGGGCGCCGACAACGCGCAGACATTCGATCAGGGCGGTGACGGCGTCTTCCAGGCACTGTTCATGTCGGTGATGGCCCGCTCGGGCGGCTTCGCCGTGATCGACGCGTCGCACATGCACAGCGCCGGCCTGATGGTGACCGACATGCTCATGTTCGTGGGCGGAGGGTCGGCATCCACGGCGGGTGGCATCAAGGTCACCACACTGGCCGTGCTCTTCCTGGCCGCGTTCGCCGAGGCGCGCGGTCACGAGCAGATGGAGGCGTTCGGCCGTCGCATCCCGACCGATGTGCTGCGCGTCGCGGTCAGTGTCGTGCTGTGGGGCGCCACCATCGTGGCGATCTCGACTGTGACGGTGCTCGCCATCACGAAGGACTCGCTCGACCACGTCCTGTTCGACGTGATCAGCGCGTTCGCCACCTGTGGCCTCTCCACCGGGTTGACCCAGGATGCCCCGACCGGCGCCGTCTACGTGCTCGCCATCACCATGGTCCTCGGCCGCGTCGGCACCGTGACGCTGGCCGCCGCGCTCGCGCAGACGCAGCGCGGGCAGTACTACCAATATCCGGAAGAGAGGCCGATCGTTGGCTGACCGCATCAAACACGACGCCCCCGTGCTCGTCATCGGCCTCGGCCGGTTCGGCGCCGCCACGGCGGGACAGCTCGACCGCCTCGACCGCGAGGTGCTCGCCGTCGACACCGATCAGGCACTGGTGCAGAAATGGTCGGAACGACTCACGCACACCGTGCAGGCCGACGCCCGGTCGACCGAGGCTCTGCACCAGATCGGTGCACAGGACTTCGCGATCGCCGTGGTGGCCGTTGGCTCGTCCATCGAGGCCTCCGTTCTCATCACGGCGAACCTCGTCGACCTCGGCATCCCGCAGATCTGGACGAAGGCCATCTCGAAGTCGCACGGCACGATCCTGCAGCGCATCGGTGCCAACCATGTGATCTACCCGGAAGCGGAAGCCGGCGAGCGCATCGCGCACCTGCTGTCGGGACGCATGCTCGACTTCATCGAGTTCGACGACGACTTCGTGCTCGTCAAGATGTACCCGCCGAAGGTGATCCGCGGAATCACCCTCACGCAGTCGCAGGTTCGACGCAAGTACGACATCACCGTCGTGGGCGTGAAGACGCCGGGCGAGCCGTTCACCTACGCCACCGGCGAGACCGTGGTGTCCGACCACGACCTCATCATCGTCTCGGGCGCCAGTTCCGACGTGGAGCGCTTCGCGACGCTGGAGTGATACCGGTCCCCGGTGCGTCGCCGGAGGCGGCGGTCCCCGGTGCGCCGCCGGAGGCGGCCCCGTCACTAATTCAGGCCATATCGAGTCAGACCGATATATCTGCGGGCTGAGGCTCCTGCGCCTGAATTGGTGACGCTGCCTCGGCCAGCACGGTGCCACCGGCGTCCGGCGTCCGGCGTCCGGTGAGCGGCGTCCGGCGTCCGACGTCCGGCGGCCGGTTTCCAGCGTCCGCTGTCCGCTGTCCGCTGTCCGGTGAACGGCGACGGCTCAGCCGGCGGCGAGTTCCCTGGCCCGCGCGAGGGCGGCGTCCGTGGCGCGGGTGAAGACCGACTCGAGGTCGGCATCCTGCAGCACGGCCACCGCCCGCTCGGTCGTGCCCTTCGGGCTCGTGACCTGGATGCGCAACTCCGTCGGGGTCTTGTCCGACGCCTCGAGAAGATACGCGGACCCGATGAATGTGCCGGTCACGAGCTCGCCCGCCTGCTCCGGCGTGAAGCCCTTCGCCACGGCCGCCGCGGTCAGCTGCTCGATGAGCAGGAAGACGTAAGCCGGACCCGACCCCGAGATGGTGCTGAGGGCATCCAGCTGCGATTCCGGCACCTCGACCACGGTGCCCACGGTCTCGAACAGCCGCCGCACGAGAGCGACCTGGTCGGGCGTCGACCGCGTTCCGGCGCTGACACCCGTGACGGCCCGGCCGACGACGGCGGGGGTGTTCGGCATCGACCGCACGACAGCGACGGATGCCGGCAGCAGCTCCTCGAAGCGCGCCACGGTCACGCCCGCGGCCACGCTGACCACGATGGCGTCCGACTCGACGGCGTCGGCGATCTCGGCCAGCAGGTCGGGCACCATCGCGGGCTTCACCGCCACCAGCACGATGCCCGCACCGGCCACGGCCGTGCGGTTCGCCCCTGGGTCGTCCTCGGTGGCGAGCGCGGTCACGCCCTCGGTTCCCGCGAAGGATGCCGCCGCCTGCGCACTCCGGTTCGTCACCACGATCCCGCCCTCGACCCGCGCTCGTGGCCCCAGCAGCCCGCTGAGGATGGCGCGGCCCATGGATCCGGCGCCCAGGATGGCGATCTTCGGCAGGTCGACGACGTCTTCGCTCATGTGATCAGCCTACGGTCGGGCGCTCGAGCATCGCCGATCACGACGCCCCGTGCTCCCTAGGATTGGTCGCATGACCGACGCGGGGAGCCCACGGGACGAGAACCCACGGGACGAGAACCCACAGGCCGAAAGCCACGGCTCCGGCGACAAGGACGGAGGCACGGACGTCGGCGCGGATACCGGCCAGAACGGCCCCGGGACGAAGGCGATCGTCGCGGCTCTTGCCGCGAACCTCGGCATCGCGCTGACGAAGTTCATCGCGTGGGCGTTCTCCGGATCCTCATCCATGCTCGCCGAGGGAGTGCACTCGCTGGCCGACTCCTGCAATGAGTTGCTGCTGCTCGTCGGAGGGCGGCGGGCGAAGCGACGGGCCGACCGCGAGCATCCGTTCGGCTACGGGCGTGAACGATACGTGTACGCGTTCGTGGTGTCGATCATCCTGTTCGCGGTCGGCGGCGTGTTCTCCGTGTACGAGGGCATCGAGAAGATCGCACAGCCGCACCCGCTCGAGGTGTGGTGGTTGCCGTTGCTCGTGCTGGTGATCTCGATCGTGATGGAGGCGTTCTCGCTGCGCACGGGCATCCGCGAGTCACGGCCGCACAAGGGCGACGGCTCGTGGTTCGGTTTCATCAGGCGAGCGAAGGCGCCCGAGCTGCCGGTCGTGCTGCTCGAGGACGTGGCAGCTCTGACCGGTCTCGCGTTCGCGTTCGTCGGCGTCGGCCTCACGGCGCTGACCGGCAACGGCGTATGGGACGGCATCGGCACGGTGTTCATCGGCGTGCTGCTCGTCGTGGTCGCCGTCGTGCTCGGGGTCGAGACGAAGAGCCTGCTGGTCGGCGAGGGGGCGAGTGAAGCGGATGCCGCGGCCATCGAACGCGCGATCCTCGCCGGCGGTGAGACGGAGCGCGTCATCCACCTGAAGACGCTCTACCTCGGGCCCGAGGAACTCCTCGTCGCGGCGAAGATCGCGCAGCCGTCGACGCGATCGCTGCAGGAGGTGGCCAGCGCGATCGACGCGATGGAGGCGCGCATCCGCGACGCGGTGCCGATCGCGCGCACCGTCTACCTCGAGCCGGATGTCTATCACGAGGACTCTCGAAGCCCTTCCGACGCGCGCTGACCGCGCTCTCGCCGCCTCCCCTGCCCCTGCGCGAAGCGTGCAACATCCCATCGGAAGGCCCGATCGGAACGCCCAATCGGAACGCCCAATCGCAACGCCCAATCGCAACGCCCAATCGCAACGCCCAATCGCAACGCCCAATCGAAGAGATCCCGTCACTTTTTCAGGCCATTTCGGATCAGATCGATATATCCGACGCCTGAGCCGGCTGAGCCTGAATTAGTGACCGGGGCCCTTCGACTCGCCGCGCTCGCTCAGGGAGCAGGGGGCGACCGGGGCCCTTCGACTCGCTGCGCTCGCTCAGGGAGCAGGGGGCGACGGGGACCCTTCGACTCGCTGCGCTCGCTCAGGGAGCAGAGAGCGCAGCGAGCTCAGCGGCGGTCGGCGAAGAATTGCTCGAGGAGCGTGGCACAGGCATGCTGTTCCACGCCGCCGTACACCTCGACGCGGTGATTCAGGCGGCGGTCGCGCAGCACGTCGTAGACGCTGCCGGCCGCACCGGCCTTGTCGTCCCAGGCGCCGAACACCACCGTCGGCACCCGCGCCGAGAGGATCGCGCCCGCGCACATCACGCACGGCTCGAGTGTGACCACGAGGGTCGCGCCGCTCAGGTGCCAGTCCCCCGTCGTCTCCGCCGCCCGGCGGAGCGCCAGCACCTCCGCGTGCGCCGTGGGATCCTGCCGCGCCTCGCGCTCGTTCCGACCGGCGCCGAGGACTCGGCCCGCATCGTCGAGGACGATCGCGGCGACCGGAACGTCACCCGTGTCCAGGGCGCGGCGTGCGTCGGCGACGGCTTCGCGCATCCACTCCGCGTGATCGATGGCCGCCGACAGCATAGATTTGAGCCTATGCGAGTGCACGTTGCCGATCATCCCCTTGTCACCCACAAGCTGACGGTGCTGCGCAACCGTGAAACGCCGGCTGTGACGTTCCGCGCCCTCGTCGAAGAGCTCGTCACTCTGCTCGCCTACGAGGCGACCCGCTCGGTGCGCGTGGAGCCCGTCGACATCGTGACACCGGTCACCACGACGACCGGCGTGACGCTCGCCGAGCCGAAGCCGCTCGTCGTGCCGATTCTGCGGGCCGGACTCGGCATGCTCGAGGGCATGGTGAAGCTCGTGCCGTCGGCCGAGGTCGGTTTTCTCGGCATGGTGCGCAACGAGGAGACGCTCGAGCCGGCGACCTATGCCGAGCGACTTCCCGACGATCTCTCGAACCGGCAGTGCTTCGTGCTCGACCCGATGCTCGCCACGGGCGGCTCGCTCAGTGCAGCCATCGAATTCCTCTTCCAGCGCGGAGCGGTGGATGTCACGGCCATCTGCATTCTCGCCGCTCCAGAAGGCATCGCGGCCGTGGAGCGCCTCACCGAGGGGCGCGACGTGACACTGGTGCTCGGGGCCGTCGACGAGGGACTCAACGAGCACGGCTACATCGTGCCCGGACTCGGCGATGCCGGAGACCGCCTGTACGGCCTCGTCTGAGTTTGTTTTGTGCGCCGGTCCCCGCCCGGCGCACCGCAGTCGACATCACAGACAGCCGTCCCCGGCGACGTCCACGCCGCCGCCTCGCAGAGCGTCCCGCCTCCGCCCGGCGCACCGCAGTCGACATCGCAGACAGCCGTCCCCGGCGACGTCCACGCCGCCGCCTCGCAGAGCGTCCCGCCTCCGCCGGTGGTATCCCAGATTGACATGCCGCGACGCGTCCGCTTTACTTGCAGACATGACTGCACCCACGCGCTCCCTGACCTCCTTCGAGGCCCCTGGGCACGCCGGCATGATGATGCCCGGCCGCGCTGCCGTCATGTGCTGTCGAATGTGTCGCTGATCCGGACGACCTTTCGCCGAGCCGTCGCCAGCTGACCAGTCGAGTTTCGTGAGCAGGGCAGAGTCCCTCTCTATGAGGCCCGCAGGCAGTACCCGCGCGAGACATCCCTCGCCTGAGCGACGCTCCCTCAGTGAAGCCCCGTCGGCGCACTCCGCGCAGGCTTCCACCCGCCGCGATCGCGGCACCAGCACCGAACCCGCTCCAGCCCTTTCTCGCTCCAGGCGGTACGGGTTCTTCGCATCATCATCTTTCGAGGACTCACTCCCATGTCTCTTGCCACCATCACCCCGCTCACCGATTCGACCGCTCTCGCCTCGCGCCGCGCCGCCCTGAGGCCGGCTTCCACGGCGACCCTTCCGCCAGCACCCGCCGCTGAGCCGAAGGCCGCGCGCACTCTCTCGGCCGCGAACACCACCGCAACACCGACCGAGCGCGTCGCGGCGCCCGGCCGTTCGGGGCATCCGCGCCAGGTCGATCCATCCCGTGTCGAGCACGTGCAGCCGCTTCCGGCGCAGCAGCGCAACCGTCCCGCCGCACCGGTGGCCGACGCTCCGGCTCCGGTGCGCATTCGCGCCGTGCCGACGGGAACCCGCGCCCGCGGGTTCGCCCTCTACGTCGGATTCGACGAGGACAAGGCAGCCGAGGCGGGCACCGACCTCGGCCACGTGGTGGAGGCGCTGAGGCGTCTCGCTGCCGAAATCGCTCCCGGTTCCGAGACCTACGCCGCCGTCGCGCTCGCCTCCGAAGCGGCCGGCGGCCGCGACATCGACGTCGTTCGCCTCGCGCTGCAGGACCCGGCCGCTGTCGCCAAGAGCCGCCCGGCCGTCGACCCCGCGCAAGACCGCGCGTCGGGCGTCATCGTCGACATCTCCCGCAAGCGTCTGCTGCTCGACAACGAGACCGTCGGGCTCACGTACAAGGAGTTCGAACTGCTGCAGTACCTGGTGCTGCGCGAGGGGCGCACCATCGAGCGCGCCGAGTTGATCTCCTCGCTCTGGCAGGCGGGCGAGGATGAGGTGCCGAACGAGCGCACCATCGACGTACACATCCGTCGACTGCGTTCGAAGCTGGGTCGTTACGAGGACATCGTGCGCACGGTGCGCGGGGTCGGCTACCGGTTCGACCGGCACGCGGATGTCGTCATCCGGCACACGAGCGCACCGAGTCCCGACCTGTTCTGACTAGAGCCCGAGCAGCTTCTGCTTCGCCGCTGCGAACTCCTCATCGGTGAGCACGCCCTGCTGATGCAGGGTGGCCAGTCGCTGCAGTTCCGAGGTGAGGTCTCCCCCGGCCGCGGCAGGAGCTGCCGGTGCGGCCTGAGCGGCCTGCTGGTCGGCGACGGCCTGCTGTGCGGCGGCCTGCACCTGTTGTTGCTGCTGCTGCGCCTGGAACTCCTGCTGTTGCTGCTGTTCCTCTGCACGGCGCTGCCTGCTGGCGGCCATGCCGCCCGAGACGGCCGTTGCCGTTCCCGCGACCACGGCGGTGCGGGCGGCCAGCCCGATGAGCCCGGGACGTCCTACTCGACGAACGAAAGGCATTGTCTTCTCCGATCTCGTGTGTTCCGGCGCGGGCGGGTCATCCGGCACGTACCTGCGCGACGACCTCGTTGACGACCGGTGCCGGGATGCGCTCGCTCGCGAGCACCATGCCGCCGGATGACGCCAGCCGGGATGCGAGCTTCTTGGCCCACAGCAGCTCCACGACGAGCAGTTCGGCACTCGTTCCCGGATCCAGAGACTCCGCGAAGTACTCGATGTCCTCGTCGGCGGCGAGCCCAGAGAGGTCGAGGTCGGCGTCTTCGAGTCCGTAGGCGTCCGAGGCATCCTCGACCTCGATGGTCTCCACGTCGCCCTCGAGCGTGCGGGTGACCAGGAGTGCGTCGATGACGCGCACGGCGCCGTCGCGCACGAGCTCGCGCACGGCATCCACCACGCCGGGATCGGGAGCCTCCCCCCGGAAGCCGACGAGCACGAGCTCCACCGGACCGAATTCCAACTCGCTCATGGGTGTGTCCTTCCCTGACTCCACCAGCATGCGCTTGCTCGTCGCGAATGCGTCACCCGGGCAGGATGAACATGACCCCGGGAGGCTACGGCACCAGGATGATCTTGCCGCGCACCGAGCCGGATTCCCCCGCGCGTTGCGCGTCGGCGGCCTGGGCCAGCGGGTAGACGGCTCCGATCTCCACCTGGAACGTGCCGTCGGCGAGACCCTGCAGTGCCACGTCGAGGCCTTCGGCCCGCAGCGCCTCCTGCTCCTCGGTGAGCGGCACCGGGCTCCCTCCCGACCAGGCCTGGATGCCCAGCTCCGCCGCGCGCGGGCCGGCCACGATCGTGCCGATGCGCGAGCGATCCGCGACCAGTTCGAAGGATGCCTGCAGCGCGTCATCCGTGCCCGCCATGTCGAGCACATAGTCCACCCCCTGCGGCACAGCCTCGCGCACCCGATCGACGAGCCCGTCTCCGTATTCGAGCGCGATCGCGCCCAACTCCCGGACACGGTCGAGGTTGCGGGCGCTCGCCGTGCCGACGACGGTCACGCCGCGCTCCCGCGCGAATTGGACCGCCGCCTGGCCGACCGCACCGGACGCCCCGTGGATGAGCAGCACGTCCCCCTCGGCAGGACCGAGTGAGGCGACCACCTGATAGGCGGTGCCGGCGGGGATGCCGAGGGCGGCGGCATCCTCGAAGCTCACGTTCCGCGGTTTGCGCACCAACTTGCCGGCGGATGCCACGAGCTCGCTCGCGTACGCACCCGCCGCGCCGCGCACGACGACCTCGTCGCCGACGCTCCACGCCTCAACGCCCTCGCCCACCGTTGAGATGACGCCGGACGCGTCGAAGCCGACGCGCCGGGGCTTGTCGATCGGGTCTGACGGTCGCGTGCCGCGTCGTAGCTTCATATCGATCGGGTTCACGCCGGCGGCCTTCACAGCGATGAGAACCTTGCCCGCTCCGGGAATCGGATCGGGCTTTTCCGCCACCTCGAGGACCTCGGGACCGCCGAATCTCGTGTATTGGATCACCGTCTGCATACGACCTCCTCGATGTGGTGGGCGTCTCTCACGATAGGCGAGCGGGCGCGACGGTACCTGCGCAGCGGCGCTGACGGCTCGTGGCCCAGCGGTGCGACAGTGCCCGACTCAGCCGGTGGCACCGGCCTCCGGCAGCGCGCCCGTGAGGTAGCCCTGCACGGTGGGACCGATGTGGGCGACGATCCAGTCCGGCTCGGCGGACGCGATCGGCTCCCAGTGCAGCACGTAGCGCGTGAGCAGGAGCCCCGCGATCTGGCTGGCCAGCAGCGCGGCTCGCGTCTCCACCTCGTCGTCGTTCGGCGCGAACCGGGTGACCACCGGACGGATCGCGCGATCCAGGACGAACCCGCGCAGCTGGCCGGCCAGCGTCGCGTTGCGGGTCGCGCTGCGCAACAGCCCGCTGAGCACCGAGGCGTGGGCGTCCCACACGCGCAGGAGGGTCTCGAGAAGACGGCGGGCGGCATCCTCGGGATCGACGTCGAGCACCGGGCGCACCACTTCGCCTGGGTCGACCTGCAGCGCGGTCACGGCCTCGAAGAGGCCGCCCTTCGACCCGAAGTAGTGCGCGATCATCGCCGGATCGACGCCGGCGCGATGGGCGATCTCCCGCGTGGTGCCGTCGACGCCGCGGTCTGCGAACACCGCGCGCGCGGCATCAAGGAGCTCCTGCCTGGTC
Source organism: Humibacter albus DSM 18994 (assembly GCF_000421825.1). GTDB lineage: Bacteria > Actinomycetota > Actinomycetes > Actinomycetales > Microbacteriaceae > Humibacter > Humibacter albus. The sequence continues at coordinate 519,522 of NZ_ATXT01000013.1, read as the reverse complement.
GTCGACTTGCCCGGCCGCCGGCCGCTCATGCTGCGGCTCCGGCCCGGACGCCGGTGCCATCGTCGCCATCGTCGCCGTCGCCGTCGACGCCGCGGGCGGCGCCGTCGTCCAGAAGCACCATCGTCTCCTCGAGGGTGGGCGGCACGGGCTCGATCGACGCCGGGATGCCGGCCAGCGCTCCACGCACCTGCTCGCCCAGGGCATCCACCGCGCCTCGAGAGGCCACTCGCACGTCACGCCCGCTGAGCATGATGGGCAACCCGGATCGGTCGAGTGCTTCGAAAGCCCGCTGCCAATCGTCGCTGCGCACGAGCACGGCCGAAGCACCGCGCACGAGATCGGCGACGACGCCGGTGCCGACGAGGCGACCCTGCGAGAGCAGAACCAGCCTGGTGCACTGTTCGGCTTCCTGCAGGTAGTGCGTGGTCACGATGACGGCGCGGCCGGCATCCGCCTGCGAGTGAATGACGTCCCACAGCCGGGCGCGCGCCAGCGGGTCGACGCCGGATGTGGGCTCATCGAGCACGAGCAGCTCAGGCTCATGCCCGAGGGCGAGCGCGAAGGCGAACTGCCGCTGACGGCCGAGTCCGATGGCGCCGACGACGGCCGATCGCACCTCCTGCAGTGACGGCGGGAGCGCGTCGTTCAGCTGCGATTTCGGGATGCCGTACACGCGAGAGAAGAACTCGACGTTCTCGCGCACGCTCAGGTTCGTGTAGAGACCGAGGCCCTGCGGCACATAACCCAGCCGACGGCGGGATGCGTTGTCGGGCGGGGCGCCGAACAGCGTCGCGTCGCCGGCGTCGGCACTCTCGAGCCCGAGCAGGATGCGCAGCAGCGTCGTCTTGCCCGCGCCGTTCGCGCCGATGAGTCCGACGACCTCTCCAGGGTGCACGTCGATGCCGACGTCGTCGAGGGCCGTGTGGCGGCCGAAGCGTTTGGTGATGTGGACGGCGGCAGCGGTCGGGCCCTTCGACTCGCGCGGCTCGCTCAGGGTGGTCGCGGAGTTCGGGCTGGCCGGGGAACCCAGGGTGGTCTGGGAGTTCAGGGTGGTCTGGAAGCCCAGCGGGTCCTGGGAGCCCCGTCGGTTCCGGGAGCTCAGGTGGCGCGCGGGACGCGGGGTGGCGGCGTCCGAGTGTGCAGCGGCGGCCGAGTGTGCAGCGGCGGCCGAATGTGCAGCGGAAACGGAGGAGGCCGCGAGGGACAGGGCGATGAGGGCGTCCTCGAAGTCGGGCCGCGCGATCGGGACCCGCTCGGGCACGTCACCGGAATCCGTGAATCCACTCGCACTCACGATGTCGACCGCCGGAATCCACGCGTGACGCTCCGTTCCGCGGCGCCAGGTCTGCACGTCGGCGGAGAGCGCATGCTGCGGTGCACCGGCGAGCGCACCGTGAACATCGTCGAGGCGCACGATCGTACCCGGCACCGACGCGACGATCTCCTCGGGAGTGCCGGCCGCGAGCATCCTGCCGCCCTCGAGCGCCAGCACAGACGCCGCCCGCTGCGCCTCGTCGAGGTAGGTGGTGGCCATCAGCACCGCGGTGCCCTCGCTCGCGGTCGTCGAGATGAGACGCCACAGCTCGACGCGACTCACCGGGTCGACGCCCGTGCTCGGCTCGTCGAGAAGCACGAGTTCCGGCTCATGCAGAATGGCGAGCACGAAACCGAGCTTCTGCCGCATGCCTCCGGACAATGCCTGCCCGAGCCGATTCCGCGCCGCCACGAGCCCGGCGCGTTCGAGCAGGTCGCCCGAGCGCGCACGGATGCGTGAGCCGGGCATCCCGTAGGATCGGCCGACGAACTCGACGTTCTCGGCCACGGTCAGGGTGGGCCAGACGCCGGATGTCGCGGGCTGGTATCCGAGGCGCTCGCGTTCCACGGTGCGCACATCGCCGGACTCCGCGCGTACCCGATGCGCGAGAACGCTCAGCAGAGTGGACTTGCCGGCCCCGTCGCCGCCGACCACGGCCGTGACCTGGCCGGGGCGGACATCCAACGACACATCGTTCAGCGCGGTGACGTGGCCGAACCGCACCGTGAGGCCGTTGACACCGAATGCGTCGGGCATCAGACGACCTCGGTGACGCGGCGAGACGGGGTGCCCGCGTGCTCGGGATGTGGCTGCTTGACCGGCGAGATGCTGCGGCTCAGGCGCACCACGGCGAGTCCGAAGATGATGACCGCCATGCCGGCCAGGACGACCAGCGGGAACCAGAGAGAGTCCCAGTCTGCACCGCGCACCATCACTCCCTGCGAGATCATCGTGAACCAGGTGAGCGGCAGGCAATAGCCGATCCAGCGCACGCCGGCCGCCATGGCCGAGAGCGGGAAGATCATTCCCGAGAGCAGGATCTGCGGCAGGAGCACCATGAAGGCCAGCTGAATGGCCTGCCCGGTCGTCTTCGACACCGAAGAGATGAGAACGCCGAGTCCGAGCACGACGAAGAGGAAGATCGCGGCACCCACGATGAAGATCAGTGGGTCGCCGTTGAACGGCACTCCGAACAGCAGCAGTCCGAGCGCCGTGATGAGCACCATGTCGACGCAGGCGAGCAGGAAATACGGCGAGACCTTGCCCAGCACCACCGCGCTCGCGCGCAGCGGCATCACGGCGAGCTGCTCCAGGGTGCCGGCCTCGCGCTCGCGCACCAGGCCGATCGAGGTGATGATCGTGCCGATGAACGTGAGGATCAGGCCGATGATGGCGGGGAGCATCACCCAGGAGGTCTTGAGATCCGGGTTGAACAGCGTCGAGACAGTGAGAGTCAGGGGTGCGGCGGATGCCTGTTGCGCGGATGCCTGTGCGCTCGTTCCCGACGCGTCGCTCTGCGACCCGGCACCCTGCTTCTCGCCGAGCGCGCTCCGCTCAGCGGCTTGGGCCCGCCCCGTCTGCTGCGCCAGCTGCTGCTGCACCTGCGCGAAGATCGTCTTCGCCGACTGCGCCGCGAACAGGTTCGATCCGTCGATGTAGACATGTGCCTTGGCCGAAGGAGCAGCGGCGCTCGCGGAGGTGCCGGATGGGATCGCGTAGATCGCGACATCGGCGAGGTCATCGCGAAGCTGCCGGGCGCCATCCGCTTTCGTTCCGTGGGTGTCGGTGACTGTCACGTTCAGGTGGTCGTTCAGCTTGGCGTTGTCGTGGATCAGCTTCGTCACCGTCTGCGCCTCGCTGCCGTAGACGGCGACCGAGAGGTGGTCGACGGTGAAGTTGGCGGCGTATCCGAAGATGACGAGCAGCAACAGGGGCATGACGACCAGGAGTGCGAGCGTGCGGCGATCACGTCGCAGTTCCTGGAACTCTTTCAGCACGATGGCGCGCATGGCGGCCTCCCCTGTGACGCATCGGCGGTGTCACGCCGACGGCACGTCGACGACGCGTGTGCGCCGTCCCGGTTAACAATTCATCGCGTGATGAATTCTGTCAAGAGCTGCGTCTGCTGCCCGGAGTGTGCTGCTTCAGTCGCTTGCGTTCTTGAGAGCCACCGAGTGCCTTTGGGCACGGACAAGGCCCGCGCAAGCCTGACGGTGGCCTGCGCAGCACAAAGCGCTGGAGCCGAGGCGGTCAGACCCCGGCTCCAGCGCTCGGCGACATCAGAAGTTGTACTTCGAGTAGTTGTCCTTCGTGAACTCGAGCGGCTTCGAGAAGATGATGGTCCCCTTGGCCGGGTCGTTCGATACCGTGAACGACCCCAAGTCACCCGCGGTGAAGGTCGGAGTCGCACCCTTGATGGTTCCGTCGGCGACACCCCGGGCGAGGTAGGCGATGAGCTGCCCTTGCTTGACCTCGTCCCAGAGGAAGAGGCCCGTCAGCGAACCGTCCTCGAAGTACTGCTTGTTCGGGTTGGGGTCGCCGATGCCGAAGACGCTGATCTTGCCGACCGCGCCCTGGGACTTCACGGCGGCCAGTGCACCGGGCACCGCCGCTCCGTCGATCGGGATGAGCGCCTTCAGGTCCGGGTTCGAGTTGATCAGGTTCGTCGCCTGGCTCTGGCTCGTAGCCTGGTTCGACTGGCCGTATGCGATGTCGGCGAGCCGGAGGTTCGGGTACTTCTTGGCCGCATACGACTTCATCGCATCGATCCAGGCGTTCTGCACCGTGGCATCCTTCGTCGACGAGAGGATCGCATATGAACCGGTGTCGCCGTCCTTCTTGGCGACCGCATCGATCAAGGCCTGTCCCATCGCGGGGTACGACGTGTCCTGGATGAAGTAGCTACGGGCGGATGCCGTGACATCCGAGTCGAAGCCGATCACCTTGATGCCGGCCTTCGTCGCTGCGTTCAGGGCGGGAACAATCGATGTCGGGTCGTTGGCCGAGTACGCGATGACGTCGGGCCTGTTGTTGCTGTTGACCAGGCCCATGATGACCTGCGCCTGATCCGCGCCGCTCGCCTTGACCGACGCGGTGTAGTCGATCTTCTCCTTCAGCTTGCTTGCGACCTGCTTCGCGCCCTTGACGTTGGCTTCGAACACGGGCAGTCCGAGAAGCTTCGGGACGATGGCGACCGTGATCTCCTGACCCTTCTTCGAGGCGCTGTCGTTCGCCGAGGCCGACGTTCCCGTGGCAGAACATCCGACCAGCGCCAGTGCGAGGGCGGTCATGGCGGCAGCGGTGACTCCCGCTCGCCGGTACTTCTTCGAGTGCGTCATTGGAACTCCTTGAGCTGTGATGTGTGTTGGGCCGGTTGGCCCGGATCAGGAATGCGCTGGGTCTCTCGGTTCTGCTGCGGCTTTTTCGGAACCTCCCTTCGCACCACGGCCGACTCCGGGCGAACCACCCGTTCGTGCGGCGAATCGGCGCCGGAGCGTTCCGAGGAACGACTCTCCCGACCGTCGTTCGAAGGCGATCTTCACGACGAGGGCGACGATGAGGAGCAGGCCGGTCACCATGGTTGCGGTGAGGGAGCTGACGCCCGAGTTGAGCAGGCCCTGTGTGAGGTACCCGAGCACCAGTACCGCCAACACAACCTCACCGATCCGTCCGCGCCCGCCGAAGATGTCGACGCCGCCCAGTACCACGCAGGTGATGGCGGGGAGGAGCAGGCTCATGCCCGAGTCAGATCTGCCCGCGTTGAAGTACGCGGCGAGAACGATGCCCGCGATGCCTGCCACCAACCCGCTCATAGTGAAAACGCCGACGAAGGTTCGCATCACTCGAACACCGGTGAAGCGGGCCGCAGATGGGTTGTAGCCGATCAGGACGATGCGCCTGCCGAACCCGGTGCGTCCGATGAGGAGCATCACCAGGGCGGCGATGACCAGAAAGATCAAGAGCGCGATAGGCACCGGCCCGACCGTGCCTTCGCCGAGGGCGAGGAACATGTCAGGGAAGCCGAACGGCGGATTGTCTCCGGCGACCGAAACCGCCAGGCTGCTGGCGATGAACTGCGTCGCCAGCGTGACGAGCAGAGAGTCGATCCCGAACAGCGTGATGATCAGCCCGTTGACCAGTCCGATGATGGTGCTGACCGCGAGAGCGATACCGATGGCGAGCACCGGATTGACGTGATGCAGGATGAGCACCCCTACCAGCACCGAGGACAAGCTCGCGGTCGCGCCGACCGACAGGTCGATGGCCCCCGTGAGGATGACCGGGGCCAAGCCCAGCGCCACGATGCCAGTGGGTAGGAAGAGTTCGATCTGGCTGAGCATCCCGGCACCGCCGCCGAAGAAGTGCGTGTTCGTCAGCGAGAACACCATGAGTTCGACGACGAGAGCCGCTGCCAGCACGGTGCCCCAGACCGGGAGCCGCCGGCGGCTGGGCGCGATCGTGGTCGTCGTCATCGTCTTCTCCTTCTGCGGCCGGTGAACAGCCCCTTGAGTGTTCCGCCTTGCCGCGCGCGCGGGTCGGCGATGACGGCGAGCAGGATCAGGACACCGATTCCCGCGGGCTGCCATTCGTCGGGTATGTGGGCGGCGATGCCCATCGCCGACACGGTGAGGGCGAGGAAGATGCTGCCGAGCAGCGCTCCCGCCGCATTCCCCCGACCGCCGGTGAGTGCGGCGCCGCCGATGAGCGCCGCGGCGATCGCATTGAGGTTCTCGTTGGTCTGCGTCCCGGTCAGGGCGTCCGCCGAGCCGGTCCTAGCGAGGTAGACGACGCCGGCGATGCCGGACAGCAGACCGCACAGCACGTACGCGATGAAGATGACGCGGCGCGTCGGTATGCCGGCCCGGAACGCCGCCTCGAAGTCGTCTCCGGTCGCGTAGACATTGCGCCCGTAGACGGTGTAGCGCAGAAGCAGGCCGACGCAGACCGTGGCGAAGACGCCGACCACGAGCAGCATCGGGACACCGGGAATGATCGTGTTGGTCGCGACGCCGAGGTTCGTGTACTCGGCGGGAACCTGGTTCACCTGACTGCCGCCCGTGATGATGAACTGCAGGCCGCCATACACGCTGAACGTGCCGAGCGTCGCAATGATCGGCGGCAGACCGAGAAGGCTCACGAGCACGGCGTTGCCCGCCCCCAGTACCGCCCCTACCCCCGCGCCGACGAGGAGGCCGAGCCACAGCGGCATGCCGTGGTCTTGCGCCTGGAATCCGACGATCACGGCGGCGAGGCCGAGGATCGGTGCGACCGAGAGATCGATGCCCTTCGTCAGCATGACCACGGTCTGGCCGAGCGCCACGAACGTGGTGACCATCGCCGTGATGAAGATGCTGGAGATAACACGAGAGCTGAGGAAGTCCGGGCTGGCGATGGCGCTGACGATCGCGATGACGAGCATGATCGGGACGAGCTGGACATCCCGCCGCCCGATGAATTCCCGAACGGAACGACCGAACGCGATCGAGGAGAATGAGGTGACGTTCGGGGTGGTCATGCCGCACCCACCGCCAGCTGTCCGACGGCGTCGCTGGTGATCGCATCGCCACGCAGCTCTCCGACGACACGACCCTCGTACACCGCATACACGCGGTCGCACAGCCGCACGAGCTCGTCCAGTTCGGAGGAGATCACGAGTGTGGCGAGTCCGTCATCGGTGAGCGACTCGATCATCTCGTAGATGCCCTCTTTGGCGCCGACGTCGACGCCTCGAGTGGGCTCGTCGAAGATTGCGACCTTCGGCTGGGCCATCATCCAGCGTGCGAGAAGCACCTTCTGCTGGTTGCCGCCGGACAGCGACTTGATCGGAAGGCCCATGTTCGCAGCCTTGACGCCCGCGTTCTGCAGCGCCCCTTGCGTCATGGTCTCCTCCTGCCTCTTCCGAATGAGACGGCCCTTGCGCGGCAGCCGACCGATGACGGATGCGCTCGCATTCCGCGTCAGATCGACGTCAGCGAAGATGCCGTTGCGACCGCGGTCCTCGCCGAGGTAGATCAGCCCGGCGTCGATGCAGTCCTGAGGTGCACGACCCGTCACATCGACTCCATCGACCGTGACGACGCCGGCCGACGACGGCCGAAGCCCGAAGACCGCCTCGCTGAGTTCGGTTCGGCCGCTGCCGACGAGGCCGCCGAGTCCGACGATCTCCCCCGCCCGCACCTGGATCGAGATGTCTTCGACCTCGGGCTTGCTGACCACGTGACGGACATCCAGGATCGGAGCGCCGCTTCGCTCGGGCCTGGTCTTCCGCTTCGCCATCGTCAGTTCACGACCGACCATTGCGTTGATGATGCTGGCGCGATCGGACTCGCCTCGGAGGTGATGTGCGACGACCGCCCCGTCGCGCATGACGGAGATCCGGTCGGACAGCTCTTCGACCTCGTCGAAGCGATGGCTGATGAATCCCAGCGTCATCTGCTGGCGCCGCAGGTCGTCCATCACTGAGAAGAGCGTCTCGGCCTCGTGCGAGGTGAGCGGCGAGGTTGGCTCGTCGAAGAAGATGATCGTGCAGCCATGCGCGAGCGCCCGAGCGCATTCGAGTAGCTGCTGGTGGGCCAGAGGCAGCCGGCCGGCGAGAGACCGCGGATCGACGCTGAGCCCCACGCGGGACAGCACGTCGCCCGCCGAGTTATTGATCATCTTCCAGTTCACGGTGAAGCCGAAGCGGCCCCGCGGCAGCGATCCGAGGTAGAGGTTTTCCGCGATCGACAGGTCGGGCATGAGCCGCGGCTCCTGCGGAACCAGGTAAATGCCGCGGCGCTGGGCCGTCGCGGGAGAGAGCGGGCCGAGCGCCTCCCCCTCCAGCTCAAGCGATCCGGAGTCGGCGGAGTAGACCCCGGACATGATTTTGAGGAGGGTGGACTTGCCCGCGCCGTTCTCACCGACGAGGGTGTGGATCTCTCCCGGACGGAATGCGAGGTCGATGCCTTCGAGCACCGGGACGCCGGAAAACGCCTTGCTGACATTCCGCGCGCTGTACGTACGGGCTGTCGTGTCGGCGTCTGCGGACACGGGAACCGGGCGCGGCCTTTCCATGCTCACGCTCACCGCGCGGCGGCCGACGTCGGGGCGCCGCTCCGAGCGCGGATTGCCGGGTCGAACTTCTTCGTCAAGTCGCAACATCTCCTTCGATCTGTGACATCCGGCCACCATTGGCGAGCCTTCACTGACTCACATTCAACATTGTGAGCGTTAACAGTCGAAGGCAGTAAAGCAGAGGTTCCGTCAACAAGTCAAGGAACGGCTGGTGCGAAGGGGAGACTCTGCCCTCAACCTGAAACGACATGCCGTGAGCGTTCACACGATCCCAGATCGTGCTGGCATCCGCCGACTCTCGAGGAGGTCATTCGGCGCGTCCCGTTCGGGCCGAGCTCAGACCGAGACCCGGTTGACTGTTGGCACTCCTGTCGAAGCCCGCACGACGAGCTGCGGGATGATCGGGGCGCGTTCATCGCCCGCCTCCCCCGACAGCAACTCAGCGAGGCTGTCCATGATCTGCCGTCCGAGGGTGGCGAAGTCCTGACGCAGGGTCGTTAACGGCGGTGCGAGATGCGCCGCCTCGGGGATGTCATCGAACCCGACGAGGCTCACCTCGTCCGGCACTCGGCGCCCGTGCGCGCGCAGGCTGTGCATGAGACCGAGTGCCATCTGGTCGTTGGCGACGAAAACCGCCGAGAAGTCGGCTGCTGAGAGCGTCTCGCCTGCCCGGAACCCGCTGTCGGGACTCCAATCGCCTACTAGAGGCTCGACGGCCGCCAAGCCGCTGGCCGCCATCACGTCACGCCACCCGCGCGCCCGTTCGCCGGCGTCCACCGAATCGAGAGGTCCCGCTAGGTGCAGGATCTTCCGGTGTCCGAGGGAGAGAAGATGCTCGACGGCGATCCGTGCGCCCTGATATTGGTCGATGGCGACCGCATGCTCGGCTCGACCCGTTGGATCGACGGCGACCAGCGGGATACCGGTCTCGATGCGCAGCACCGCATCGAGCACGCCGACACGTTCGGTGATGAGCACCAGCGCCTCGACGTTCTGACGGAGCAGAAGCTCGACCGCTTCGCGAACTGACGCGAGGTCCGACTCGACCACATTGGCCATGCTGACGGCATAGCGTTGCGCACGTGCGGCCTCGTTGAAGCCCAGCATGGTACTGGAGGGACCGTAATCAGGGCCGCCCGTTGCGATAGCGCCGATCGTGCGCGTGCGGCGCGTGACGAGCGCGCGGGCCGCAGGGGACGGCACATACCGCAGCTGCTTGATCGCAAGCTCGACGCGCTGTTTCGTCGATGCTCGGACGTTCGGCAGATCGTTGAGCACACGTGAGACCGTCTGATGCGACACACCGGCAAGGCGCGCGACGTCGAAGATGGTGGCCGGCCGCCCCGGCTTCTCAGCCATCCCGAAGCCCTCCTCGCCCGACGTCACTGGCCCACGCCCGGGCCCGTGCGCCCGGCTCCTCGGGCTTCGAGCCACCGCTGTCCGCCCGACGACGGCGCAGGACGAGCCGCTGCACCAGCACGAAGACCAAGAGCAGGGCGCCCGCGATGATCTTGGACCACCATGTTCCGAGAGTCCCGTCGAACGTGATCAGCGCGTTCACGGTGCCGAGCACGAGCACACCGAGAATCGAGCCCCACAAATAGCCGGAACCTCCGCTGAGTACAGTGCCGCCGATGACGACGGCCGCGATCGTGTCCAGCTCGAGACCGACGCCCGTCAAGCTGTACCCCGACAGTGTATAGAAGGAGAACAGGATGCCCGCCAGCGCGGCACAGAAACCGCTGATGACGTAGACGAGAACGACCGTGCGGGCCACCGGCACACCCATCAGCGACGCCGCGCGTCCCCCGTTACCGACCGCGTACACCGTGCGACCGAACATGGTCCAGTGCAGGACCAGCACACCGGCCAGCACCACGAGGAGCGCAACCGGCACGCTGGGGCTCACCTCGAGGCCGAATCCGACAGGCAGCTGCGCCTGCGCCATGCCGAGGAAGAAGGGGTCCGAGATCGCGATCGAGTCCGGACTCAACACGTAGCACAGTCCTCGAGCGAAGAACATCGAGATGAGGGTCGCAACGAAGGGCTGGATGCTCAAGTAGTGAATGCCCAGGCCCACGAGAAGGCCGAGAGCCGACCCGACGAGCAGCACCACGATGATCACCGCACCGGGGCTCCAGTGCGCGCGCAGCAGCGCCGCGGCGATGACGGTGGAGAGCCCGAGGACCGATCCGACCGACAGATCGAGTCCGCCGCTGATCACGACGAACGTCATCCCTACCGCGAGGACGATCAGGTAGGCGTTGTCCACGAAGAGATCGAGGACGACCTGCCCGGATACGAACCCGGGAAAGCGGATCGCGCCGAAGATGAACAGCACGATCAGTAGCCCCAGCGACACGGTCCACGAGAGATGTCGCCGCTTCGGCAGGCGTCGGAGCCCGTTCGGCCCGGCGCCGCTCACGAGCGGACTCCCGCGCGTGGTCTCGACGGGACGCGCCGCTGCGCCCTCGAGCGCACACGCGGTGCCTGCATGACACACACGGCCGCGACGACGATCGCCTTGAGCACGAGCATCACCCCGGGCGCGATGCCCGCCGTGTACGCCGTAGCGGTGAGCGTCTGGATGATGAACGCGCCCACCAGCGTGCCGCTCAGCGAGAAGCGGCCACCGCCGACAGGCGTGCCTCCGATGACGACCGCAAGGATGGCATCCAGCTCGATCCAAAGCCCTGCGCTGTTCGAGTCGGCCGCGGTCACGTTCGAGCTGATCATGAGCCCGGCGACGCCCGCACAGAGGCCGCTGAACGCGTATACGCTCCAGTTGATGCCCTTGACGGGCACGCCGGCGATCCGGCTGGCGATCGGGTTGACGCCAACCGCATCGATGAGCATGCCGAGCGCCGTCTTGCGGGTGAGTAGGGCTGCCGCAGCGTAGATCACGGCTGCGATCAGGATGGACACCGGAAGCCCGAGTGCGAACCCGGCACCGATCACGCGATACGCCGCGCTGGAGACCGTCACGATCTGGCCCTGCGTGATCAGCAGCGCGAGACCACGTCCGGCCGTCATCAGGATCAGTGTCGCGACGATGGGCGGGATCCCGACGACGGCAACCAGAAAGCCGTTCCAGGCGCCGAGGACGAGTGCGGCGGCGAGGGCGGCAGCCACGGCGACGATGACGACGGGAACGTTCGCCTCAGACCCCGAGGACGCGAGGATCGAACATGCCACGGCTCCGGCTATGGCGACGATGGAACCCACCGAGAGATCCAGCCCCCTGGTCGCGATGACGAGCGTCATGCCGAGCGCGACGAGCACGGTCGGCGCCCCGTTGCGCACGATGTCGATCAGGCTTCCGTACAGGTGGCCGTCCTGCACGCGGATCGAGAAGAAGTTGGGCTGGAGCACGAAGTTCAGGAGCAGCAGTGCGGCAAGCGCGACTACCGGCCAGGTGAGCCGAGCGGCGAGCAGATTCTTCACGGGGCCCCTCCACCGGCGATCATGGTGAGGACCTTTCCAGATGACGCGCCGTCGTTCGCGATGTCGGCCATCATTTCGCGGTCGCGCATGACGACGATCCGCGTGCTGAGTCTCAGCACTTCGTCCAGCTCGGCCGAAATGAAGACGACGGCCATGCCGTTGGCTGCGAGGTCATTGACGAGACGCTGCACCTCCGCCTTGGTGCCGATATCGATGCCGCGGGTCGGCTCGTCGAGGATCAGCAGGCGCGGCGCAATGGCGAGCCACCGTGCCAGGAGGACTTTCTGCTGGTTTCCGCCGCTCAGATCGCGCACCACGGCATCCGGATCGGCAGGTCTGATGTTCAGCGCCTGGATGTAACTCGTGGCCAGTTCCTCCTGCCGACGCCGAGAGATGGGCCGGTACCAGCCGCGATCCGCCTGGAGCGCGATCAGGATGTTGTCCCGCACCGAGAAGCTCTCGATGATTCCCTCGTTCTGGCGGTTCTCGGACGCGTACACGATGCGGTGTCTCAGGGCGGTCCGCGGCGTCCGAACCCGGCGTCCGGCGCCGGAGACCCTCAATCTGCCCGTATCCGGACGGTCGACAGCCGACAACAGTCGGGCGACCTCCGTGCGACCGGAGCCGAGGAGGCCGGCGATCCCCACGACTTCGCCCTCCCGCGCGACGAAATCGAACGGGGCGACGCGCCCGCGGCGTCCCAGCCCGACGGCCTCGACGACGGGACCCGAGTCACCGGCGAACTGCTGCGAGAAGTCGACCGGAGCAACGTCCTCGATGGCCGCATACTGCGGTCCGATCATCTTGTGCACGAGCTCGATCCGCAGGATGTCGTCGGTGCGGTACTCGCCCACGAGGGCGCCGTCGCGCAGCACCGTCAGGCGGTCGGCGATCTCGTAGACCTGGTCGAGGAAATGGGAGACGAAAAGGATCGCCGTCCCTCGTCTCTTGAGGTGACGGATGACGCGGAAAAGGTCGGCGACCTCGTCACCGTCGAGGCTCGCCGTGGGCTCGTCGAGCACGAGCACCTTGGCATCGATTCCGATGGCTCGCGCGACCGCCACCAGCTGCTGGAGCGCGAACGGTAGCTCTCCTAGCTCCGCGGCGGGGTCGATGTCGAGGGCGAGCTCTTTTAGCAGGGCCCGCGCTCGAGCCTGGGTTGCGCTCCGGTCGATGAAGGGTCCCCACCGGGACTCTCGTCCCAGCATGATGTTCTCCGTGACTGAGAGTGTGGGCAGGAGGTTCGTGTCCTGATAGACGGTGCTCACGCCCAAAGCCTGCGATTTGCGAGGGCTCGCCTGCTCCAGGGGTCTACCGTCGACGGCGATGCTGCCGGAGTCGGGGCGCAGCGCACCGGTGAGTGCCTTGACGAGCGTAGACTTTCCCGCGCCGTTTTCGCCCATCAGCGAATGGACCTCTCCGGGAAACATCCGAAAGTCCACCCCGTCCAATGCGCGCACGCCGGGGAACGTCACGGTCACGTCGCGCATCTCCACGACGGGCGTTGCTGCTGGCACGTCAGTACTTCCTCGTCGGCAGCGCGGCGATCGCCTGCTCCTGGGTGAACGTCCTCTCCGGCGGCTCGATCCGCCTCGGCACGGACTTTCCTGCCGTCACCTTTTTCACGAGCTTGACGAGCTCGTCACCGAGCAGCGGATTGCACTCCACGATGAAGTTGATCTTGCCCTGGGCGAGCGCCTCCATGCCGTCATGAGTCGCGTCAACCGAGATCACCTTGATCTGTTTGCCCGGGCGCTCACCTGCCCCCTCGATCGCCTGTATCGCCCCGAGCGCCATGTCGTCATTCTGGGCATAGACGAGATCGACGTCGGGGTGCGCCTTCAGCTGGGCCTCCATGACCTGTTCACCGCCCGCGCGCGTGAAACCGCCGTCTTGCGAGTCGACGATCGAGAACTTGCTGTCGTCGCCGATCTCCTTCTCGAACCCTTTCGTGCGGCCGATGGCGGGCGCGGACCCCGTCGTCCCCTCGATCTCGAGCACCTTGACAGAGGATGCCGCGGCGAACTCCTTCTTTGCCCAGACTCCCGCTTTCTCGCCCTCTTTGGTGAAGTCGCTGCCGAGCCTGGTCACGTACAGCGACGGGTCGTCGGTCGAGATGGCGCGGTCAGTCAGGATGACGGGAATTCCTGCGGCCTTGGCCTCTTGCAGCACCGTGTCCCAGCCCGACTCGACGACGGGTGAGAATGCGATGACACTCACGCGCTGCTGGATGTACGAGCGAATGGCGGCGATCTGGTTCGCCTGCTGCTGTTCGGCATCCGAGAACCGGAGCGTTATTCCTGCGTGCTGGAATGCCGACTCGATGTCCTTCGTGTTCGCGGTGCGCCAACTGCTCTCCGCTCCGACCTGGGCGAACCCGACAACGAGGTGGGAGGTCCCAGGCGATCCCCCGTGGCCCGCTTGGCAACCCGCGAGCAGGATCGTCGCACAGGCGGCAATCGCGGCTCCGATCAGTCTCCTTCGACTCACGGCGTCAAACCTCCTCGTTTGTGTCGGGTCTACGAGGTCTCCGACCGTGGTCTCCGACCGTGGTCTCCGACCGTGGTCTCCGCACGCATCGCGACGATCGGCCCGGGCTGTGAGCGCTAACAGCAGACGCTATCCACCGCGGTGAAGGGCTGTCAAGTTCTCCGCGAACCACCGCGCGTTGGATGGTGGCGGGCCGTCTCGCGCGATAACGCGCGCGGTGCCCCAGTAGAACGCGCGGTGCCCCCAGTAGAAAGAGGGCTACTCCAGCGAATCCAGAGTCGGCTCATCAGAAGTCAGTAGAAAAATAACGAACAGGCAACTAGCGCCCCGTTACCTGTTCGTTATAGAGTGCAAGAGCACCGGTTGTTTGCTGTGGCGGCCGGTGTGGAATGTGATTGCAGGACACTCTTGGTGCAAGGGAGAGGGCCGGTCGTAAGCCTCTACGACCGGCCCTCGTTTTGCGTTCTGAGGCACGGGCGTCCACAGCTGCACGCGCGGCAGATCGTCTCGGCGGAGTACGTCAACAGGACATCAGCGCGAAAACATGCCCATTCGGCATGTCGCCGGCGAGAGAGCGCGAACCGTCGTGCCGACCTGCTGCATTGCGCGGGAGCGCAGCCGGCCGGGCGCAACGGAGGCGACACGATGGCGCCGAACGCGGCGGCGCGGGAACCGGCGGTTCTGCACGGCACGAAGCTCACACCGCGCCGCAGCCACCGGGGTGGGGCAGCTCAGGCGTAGTGACCGTTCGTCAGCAGCGTGACGACGAACCCGGCGGCGGCGATCACCGCGATGACGACGGCGGTCCACATCCAGGCTCCGGATGCTCCGGTGCGGGCGGGATAGGTGGGGTGACGGTCATCCATGCTTCGAGGCTAACGCTCCGGCGAGAGAACAGACGACCTCCGGGGTCGCTGGCCTTTGCATGGTCGGCATCCCTGCGCGGCTTCGAGCGGGCAGCACGGAAAGCACGGAAAGCACGGGAAGCACGCGAAACAGCCCAAGCAGTACCAGGGCCGTACGCTGGGAGACGACGTTCCCCCGATGCACCCGAAGGGAGCAGCAGCGTGACCAAGAAGTCTGCGATCAGCGCATGGGAGTCGCTGTTCCGCGCCCAGGTGACGGTGATGCGCACGCTCACTGCCGAGTTCCCGCGCGATGCCGACCTGAGCCTGACCGAATACGACGTGCTGTTCACCATCTCGAAGCAGCAGGACCGGAGCATCCGCATGCGCGATCTGCGCAGGCAGGTGCTGCTCACCCAGCCGAGCGTGAGCCGTCTGGTCGACCGGCTCATCGAGCGCGGGCTGCTGTCGAAGTGCCCCGAGCCGGATGACGGCCGAGGCTCCATCGTCCGCCTCACCGATGCCGGATACGAGCTGTACCGGCACTGCGCCGTGCTGCACGGGCGTTCGATCATCGACCATGTCGGCAGCGCGCTGAGCCCCGACGAACTGGCACAGCTGGAAGCGCTCTGCGAGAAGCTGCGGCTCTCGGTCGAGTCCTGACGCTCGCCCCCCGCCCCGCCTCTCTCGCCCCATCCCCTCGTCCCGCCCTGCCTCGCGCACCCGGCCGGCCAGCCGGGCGCGCCGTGAGACATACCGATTCGGCCGAAACGGCCCGCGAGGACTGATGTTTCGGCCGAATCGGTATGTCTCGCTGCGGTAGGTGGCACGCGCGGCATCGTGGGCACGTGCGCGCGGCAGCGCAGGCGCGCCGTGGCGTGCGGCAGCGCAGGCGCATCGTGGCGCGCCGCGGCCCGGCGCACCGCAGGCGCACCTAGGGTGTCGCCATGAGCGACAACACCGCCGTGCCCGCTTCGTCGACGGGCGCGAGCTCGGGTACCGGGCGCACGGCGTCCCCTTCGGCGAGCGAGCCGATCGGAACGAATGCATCAGGAGCATCCGACGACACGCGGTCCGCGAGCCCAGAAGTCCCGAGCCCAAAGACGTCCGGACCGGCGTCGGATGCGGCCGCCGTCGCCTCACACGAGGCCGTGCCTTCGCGCACATTCTGGGCCAACCTGAACCATCCGTTCGTGATGGGCTTCAGCCTCACCCTCGGCGGGCTCGTCGCACTGCTGCTCGGACTCGCCTTCCAGAACCTCTCCACGGTCATCATCTACATCGTGTTCGGCATCTTCGCGGCGCTCGGCCTCGACCCGATCGTGCGCATGCTGGAGCGGCACAGCGTGAAGCGGCCGTGGGGCATCGTGATCGTGTTCACCGGATTCGCGATCGTGCTGGTCGGCGTGCTCTGGCTGATCATTCCCACGATCGTGCGCCAGATTACGCAGTTCGTGAGCAACTTCCCGCAGACGATCACCGCATTCCAGCACTCCGACTTCTACGACTGGCTGCAGGCCAACTTCGGCGACCAGGTGGGCTCGATCACCGATCAGATCAAGGACTTCATCACCAATCCGTCGAACATCGCGGCCATCGGCGGCGGCGTGGTGCAGGTGGGTCTGACTATCGGCAGCATCATCTCCGGCATCATCATCGTGCTGGTGCTGAGCCTGTACTTCCTGGCCTCGCTTCCGACCGTCAAGACGTCGTTCACCAGGCTCGCCCCCGCACGGAGCCGCCCGACCGTCTCCTCGATGATCGAGCAGATCTCGTCCGGCATCGGCGGATACCTCGGCGGGATGGTCGTGCTCGCGTTCTTCAACGCGGTGGTCGTGTTCTTCCTCTACCTCTTCCTCGGATTGCCGTTCCCCCTGCTGATGGCCGTCGTCGCTTTCTGCATCACGCTCATCCCGCTCGTCGGATCGGTACTGTTCTGGCTCATCGGCACCGTCGTCGCGCTGTTCTCCAGTCCGATCAGCGCGTTGGTCTTCGCCGTGATCTACATCGTCTACATGCAGGTCGAGGCGTACGTGCTGACCCCGCGGGTGATGAACAAGGCCATCTCGGTTCCCGGCTCGCTCGTGGTGATCGGCGCGCTGGTCGGCGGCACCCTGCTCGGCCTCCTCGGAGCGCTCGTCGCGATCCCGGTGACGGCATCGATCCTGCTGATCATCAAACAGATCTTCATACCCCGGCAGGACGCGAAGGTTTGACCGGGCGGCGCTACGTCGTCGCGAGCTCGAAGGCGCGCCACATCGCGGCGTACGCTCCGTCGCGCTCCAACAGCTCGTCGTGCGTGCCCGCCTCGATGACCCGTCCGTGGTCGAGCATCACGATGCGGTGCGCCCCCATCGCCGTCTGCAGGCGGTGGGCAATGAGAACGGTGGTTCGGTCGCGCGCGAGGCGATGCATGGCATCCGTCACGCGAGCCTCGGTGGCGAGGTCGAGGTTGCTGGTCGCCTCGTCGAGCAGCAGCACGGCCGGGTCGACGAGCTCCGCTCTCGCGAGGGCGATCAGCTGACGCTGCCCCGCCGACAACGATTTGCCGCGCTCGGCTATCTCGGTGCCGTAGCCGAACGGCAGCCCCTCGATCATGTGGTGAGCGCCCACGGCGCGCGCGGCGGCCTCGATGGCGGAGGCGGGGGCATCCGGACGTCCGTACGCGATGTTGTCGGCGATGGTGCCGGTGAACAGGAACGACTCCTGCGGAACGTAGCCGAGCTCGCGGCGGTAGCCGCCGAGGTCGAGCGCGCGCAGGTCTGTGCCGTCGGCACGCACGGCGCCGCGGTCGGGATCGTAGAAACGGGCGAGCAGCTTCATGACGGTCGACTTGCCCGCCCCCGTCTCACCGACGAGCGCCACTGTCTCGCCGGGACGCAGATGTAGTCGGATGCCCGCCAGCGCCTCCGGAGGACGGGTCGCCGCAGCGTCGCGCGAGCGGATGTCACGGGCATCCTTCGGTCCTCTCCTCTCGACCGAGACGGGTGCGGTCGGGTAAGCGAAGTGCACGTCGTCGATGTCGACGTCGCCGCTCAACCCCTCGACCGGCAACGGGTGCTCGGCCTGCGGAGTCAGCGTCTTCAGCTTCATGAGACCGGAGATGCGGGAGACCGACACCCGCGTCTGCTGCCACGCGTCGAACACCTGCGACAGTTGCTGGATGGGCGAGAAGAACATGTCGATGTAGAGCAGGAAGGCGATCAGCGCACCCGCGCTGAGCTGTCCCTGAGCGATGAGCGCGGCGCCGAGCCCGAGCACGATCACGTCGGCGATCGCCGAGAGGAACTGCACGAACGGGAAGTACGTCGCCACCAGACGCTGGGCCGCGACCCGCGAGCGCAGGTACGCACTGCCGTGGCCGTGGAAGCGCCGCATGGTCGCTTCCTCGTGCGTGAACGCCTGCGACTCGCGCACGCCGGAGAGGCTCTCCTGGAATGCCGCATTCACGATCGCGATCCGCTCGCGCGAAAGGTCGTAGAGCTTCGACGACCGTTTGCGGAACCACACGGTCGCCAAGGCCAGCGGGATCACGACGGTGAGCACGGCCAGGCCGAGCGGAGCATCCACGATGACCAGCGCGACGCCGACGCCCACGAAGGTGACGAAGGCCACGAGTGCACCGAGCAGGCCGTTCTGCAGCAACGACTCGAACTGGTCGATGTCGGTCGTCATGCGCGTCATGATGCGCCCGGCCATCTCGCGCTCGTAGTAGTCGAGCGAGAGGCGCTGCAGCTGGGCGAAGACGCGGATGCGCAGTGACAGCATGATGCGCTGCGCCGCCCTGCCTGTCACGAACGACTCGGCCATGCCGTTGAACATGTCTGCGACGGTGATGACGAGGTAGATGCCGGATGCCGCGAACAGCACGGCCGCGGCGCCTGTGGTGACTCCTTGGTCGATACCCGTCTTCACGACGGCCGGACCGAGCAGGCCGGCCAGCGCGTCGATCACGACGAACACGAGCGCCGCGAGCAGCGGGCGACGGAACTCGCGCAGCACCTTCACCAGTGAGAAGTCGTCGTCGGCGCGGGACTCGCGGTCGAGGTCGATGGCCGGCACGTCGCGCACCGGTGGGAGCGCCGCGACGCGGGCAAGCAGGTCAGGTGTCGGAGCGAGGCCGGCGCTCATGCCGCGCATGCCGCCACCGCCTCCGCCGAGACCCATTCCGAGCGCGGGGGCGCCGGCGGCACGGCGTGGGCGGGCGCTGGGGCCGGTGCCCGCTGAGCGGGCCGCCTCCGTGCTCGCCGCATGAGCCGTCCCCGTGTCCGCTGAGCGGCCTGCACCTTCCGTGCTCGCAGAGCGAGCCGCCGACGAGTCGAAGCGTGCGGGCCCTTCGACTCGCTGCGCTCGCTCAGGGAGCACATCTCGCTCCGCTCGCTCAGGGAGCATTACCTGTTGCACCCGCTCAGGGCGCACGGATGGCTCCGGTACCGCGGACGCGATGTCTGCCCCCGCCAGCGCGTCGATGTCGCCGTGACGCGCGGCATCCGTCGCCCCGAAGAGCGCACGGTACGTGTCGCTGCGGTCGATGAGCTCGTCGTGCGTGCCCTGATCGACGATGTGGCCGTTCTCGAGCACGACGATGCGATCGGCCAGATGCAGCGTGGAGTGCCGATGCGCGACGAGCAGTACTGTTCGGCCCTCCATCACGGTGCGCAGCGCGTCGTGGATGCTCTGCTCCGTGCGCGCGTCGATCGCGCTCGTGGCGTCATCGAGCACCAGAATCGCGGGGTCGCGCAGAATCGCCCGTGCCAGCGCGATGCGCTGCCGCTGCCCGCCGGAGAGACTCAGCCCGCGCTCGCCCACGACCGTGTCGTAGCCGCGCGGCAGCTCCATGATGAAGTCGTGCGCCTGAGCGGCACGTGCGGCGGTCTCGATCTCGTCGTCCGTGGCATCCGGAGCGCCGTAGGAGATGTTGTCGAGCACCGACTCCGAGAACAGGAACGCGTCCTCGAACGCCATGCCCACGGCCTGACGCAGGGAGCCGAGACGGATGTCCCGCACGTCTTCTCCGCCGATCGTCACCACGCCCGCGTCGGGGTCGTAGTACCGCACGAGCAGCCGACCGACCGTGGACTTGCCGCTGCCGCTCGCCCCGACGAGGGCGACACGCTCGCCCGCGCGCACGGTGAGCGAGAAGTCGTGCAGCACCGGAGCATCCGGGTCGTAGCCGAACGTGACGTTCCGGAACTCGATCGTTCCGACGCCTGCTCCGGCGGCCGTTCCCGTAGCAATTCCGGCTTCCGCTCCTCCGACCGCTCCCGAACGGCCGACGGAGGCCGGCAGATCGACGGCGTCCGGAGCATCCCGAATCGTGGGTGTCATGTCGAGCAGCTGGAAGATGCGCTCCAGGCCGGCGCGCGCCTGCTGCCCGATGGTGAGGATGCCCGCCAGCTGCCTGGCCGGTGCCATCAGCTGCGCGATGTAGGTGGAGAACGCGAGGAACGTGCCGAGCGTGATATTGCCGGTGAGCGCTAGCCACCCGCCGAGCGCGAGGATGCCCACCTGTCCGAGCACGGGCACGGCCTCGAGCAGCGGCTGGTACTTCGCCTGGATGCGCACCGTGCGCATCTGCGACCCGTACAACGAGGATGCCGTGCCCGTCAGCCGCTCCAGCTCGCGCCGCTCCTGGCCGAACGCCTTCACGACGCGCACGCCGCCGACATCCTCGTCGACGATCTCGGCGAGATCGCCCTCCTTCTGCTGACCGTCCCAGCTGGCCGGGAAGACCATGCGACGCATGCGGTAGCTCACGATGAGCAGCGCCGGCACGACCGCAAGGCTGACGAGCGCGAGCAACGGCGAGAGTATGAACATCACGACGAGCGACAGCAGCATCATCAGTACGTTGCCGGTGACGAGTGGCAGAAAGTTCAGCAGTCCCTGCACGAGCGCCGAGTCGGAGTTCGCGCGCGCCACGAGCTGGCCGGCGGGCATGGTGTCGAGAGTGGCGGCATCCAGACGCTGGAGCTTGTCGTGCATCTCGTTGCGCAGGTCGTTCTGCACGTCGAGCGCGACGCGGCCGCCGCGATAGCGCCGCAGGTAGGCGAAGCCGAACGCGATCAGCGCGAGCACGACGAGCAGAGCAAGCCATGGCAGCAGCGGGGCGGACTTGTCGACGATGACGTCGTCCACGATCTGGCGGGCGATCAGCGGGGTCGCGACCTGGCATGAGGAGCCGAGGATCGCGGCGCCCACCGCGATCGACACGTTGACGCGATGGCGCCACAGGTAGTGGCCGAGGCGGCGGAGCCAGCCGGGGCCGGTGAGGTCGGTCGGGTCGGCGGACGTGGTGGGTGCGGGTCCGGCACCCCCGGTTCCCGTCGCCCCGGCGCCGCTCGTTCCTACCGTTCCGGCGGGCGCACCCGCGTCGTCGCGCGTCGTCATCGGGCCTCCCCGTCGTCGGCCGCCGATTCCCGCCGCCGCGGGGCCCTCGCCGCGTTCGCCCCTCCGGCGGCTCTGCGCGCCGCCGCGATGGACGCCTGCCGCGCCTCGATCGCACCCCCCAGGTCTGCGAGGGCGGCGAGCACGGCTTCCGGATGCTCCGTGCGACTCACGAGGTCGAGCACCACCCCGGCGAGCCCGGACTCCGCCGCCTCGAGCATGGCATCTCCGTCGGCGGTGAGCGCGAGGTCGACCGCGCGTTGGTCGGCGCCGTGCGCCTCTCGGCGCACGAACCCGCGACGCACGAGCGAGTCGACAGTGGAGCTGATGGTCGGCTTGCCGACCGCGAGCCGTGCCGCAAGGCGGGATGCCCGCGCTTCCCCCGCGCCGATCGTCGCGAGCACGCGGAAGTCGGCGAGGCTCAGCACAGCCGTACCCTCGATGTCCGGCGCGCACAGCGTCCGCTCCAGGATGCGCGACGCCCGCGTCAGCGCGTGAACGGCGACCCGGGCTCGCGGGTCGTCGACAGAGTCCGGCCCGTCGGCGACAGAGGCCTCTCCGGATAGTTCGATCACCGAACCATCGTATGCCCGGGGTTCCGTCGCCGTCGTCGGACCGACGTGTCCGCCGCCGAGGCCTAGGACGACGCCCTGACGATGCCTACGGCCGACTCCCGAAGGGGTCGAGTCGCATCCATTCCGCAGGACAGACGACGGGTCGAGGGCCGCTACGGCAGCACGTGCCCCGCCGCGGTGAACAGGCGGTACCACTCGGGGCGGGTGAGGGGCAGGTCGGAGCCGGCCGAGGCATCCTTCACGCGCTGCGGATTCGTCGTGCCGAGCACGACCTGCATGTTGGCCGGGTGCCGGGTGATCCAGGCGACGGCGATCGCAGTCGGCGTCACTCCGTGCGCGGCGGCGATCTCGTCGATGGCGTCGTTGAGTTCCGCGTAGTTCTCCCGGTCGCCGAGGAAGACGCCGTCGAAGAACCCCTTCTGGAACGGCGACCACGCCTGCAGCGTGATGTCGTTCAGGCGAGCATATTCGAGGATGCCGTTGTCTCGATCGATCGACTGGTCCAGCCCGTTCATGTTGGCGGCGATGCCCTGAGCGAGGAGGTTCGCGTGCGTGATGCTCAACTGCACCTGGTTGGCGATCAGCGGCTGCTCGACCGAACGCCGCAGCAGCTCGGTCTGCCCGGGCGTCTGGTTCGAGACGCCGAAATGGCGAACCTTGCCGGCGTCGTGGAGGGTGGTGAAGGCGGCCGCGATCTCCTCCGGCTCCATCAGCGTGTCGGGGCGGTGCAGCAAGAGCACGTCGAGGTATTCGGTGCGGAGCGCCTTCAGCGACGCGTCCACCGACTCGAGGATGTGCTCCTTCGAGAAGTCCCAGAACCCATCGCGGATACCGACCTTCGACTGGAGATAGACCTTCTCGCGCTCCGAGGAAGAGAACGTGACGGCGTCGCCGAAACGGCGCTCGCACGCATGGTCGCCGCCATAGACATCCGCATGGTCGAAGAAGTCGATGCCGGCGTCACGGGCGGTTGCGACAAGAGTACGGATCGCCTCGTCGTCGAGGTCGAGGATGCGCATGAGACCGAGGATGACGTTGCTCGCGTCGATACTCGTGCCGGGAAGGGTGAAGTGCTTCATGCCTCCATCCTGCCGGTCCCGGCACGGTCGCGTGAGCACTGGTTCACCCCGCGCTCAGGCTCGGGAGCGCGGAACGATCGACCTGCCACGGCTGGCGCGATCTACGATGACGCCGGCTCGATGCTGTCGAACACCGGATGCGCGATCCGCAGGTAGGCGCCGCGGTCGAACCCCGACACGAATTCCGTCTGCACGAGAGCGCCCTGCAGCAGGCCGCCGACGAGTGAGGCGAGGCCGTCGGCGAGGGCATCCGCTTCGTCGTCCGCCAACTCCTTCACCTCGGTGAGCCAGAGCACGATCTGCGCCCGGATGCCGCCCAGCAGCCCCCCGAACACGGTGAGGAACGCATGCCGCAAGTTGTCGTCGACCGTCGCCTCACCCCAGACTTGAAGGGGAAGCCCGCTACCGCCGACGGTGCTGAGCAGGTTGTCGGACACCCGGTCCGCGAAGTCGAGCGGGTGCAGCGGCACTCCGTTGTCGTCGCGCACCGGCTGAAACCTCGGCTGCGCCGGCGCGAACACCTGCTCGGCGACAGCCGCGATGAGTTCGCTCTTACTCGCGTAATGCCCGTAGATGGCGCCAACGGAGAGGCCCGCCTCACCGATGATGTCGCTCATCGAGGTGTCGTGGAATCCTTTGCGGGCGAAGCTGCGCTCCGCCGCATCGAGGATCTGCTTGCGCCGCTGTTCGCGATGCTCCTCGCTGACCTTCGGCATGGTCTTCCTCCCTCGGGTCTTCCGACCCTACAGCGCACCTCCGGCGGTTCCGGAGCCGAGGCACCGGCCCTCGCTCGCCCCGAGAACGCACCGTGGGCCGTCGACCGCATTGCCGCCGTCGCAACCGTCGTCGGGGCCCGTCGGCGAATCCGGTCACGCGACACGGGCCGGTGCTCGCCTTGACGATCAGACAAGAGAGATTGTACGATAAAGAACGAGCATTCGTTTTTCTTTACGACACGTGGTTCTCACGTCGAGGCGGACGAATGCGACCGATCACGGGTCGATGCGGCCCCGCGAGCAGAACCGCCCCGCGGCGCCGGCATCCCTGCAGCGAATCCGCGAAGCGATCGGAACGACAGGAGAGTCACCATGACCGACAACAGATCTGCGACGCGGCACACCAAGTGGGGGCGCGTCATCCTGATGGCCGTGGGCGCAGCGATCGCCGTCGGCGTCGTGGTGCTCGCCTTCCTCTGGCCGTCGGTGACCTCGAGCGCCAAGGACTTCCCGCTCGCCGTCACAGGC
Source organism: Humibacter albus DSM 18994 (assembly GCF_000421825.1). GTDB lineage: Bacteria > Actinomycetota > Actinomycetes > Actinomycetales > Microbacteriaceae > Humibacter > Humibacter albus. The sequence goes on along the minus strand of NZ_ATXT01000013.1, from coordinate 495,090 downwards.
CCGGCCGCGCAGGTGTCCCACATCGAGAAGGCACTGAGCAAGAGCGGCGACACGTTCGACATCACCACGGTGAACAGCCGAGCGGATGCCGTCAGCGGCATCCGCGATCGCACCTACGACGGCGCGATCGTGCTCGGCGGCGATGCACCCGAGGTGCTGACGGCATCCGCGTCGAGCCCGGTGACCACGCAGATCATGTCCGGTGTGCAGTCCCGGCTGCAGAAACAGGTGGATTCGCAGGTCATCGCGGGCATCAACGCGAAGATCGCGGCGATGCGGAAGGCCGCCGCCGGGGCGCAAGCGGGCGGGGGCGCGGGAACGATCCCGACTGTTCACGTGAAGCTCACCGACGTGGTGTCCCTCGCAGACTCCGACCCTCGCGGCGCGGGCATGGCCGCAGCGGCGTTCCCGTTCACCATCGGCGGACTGATCGGCGGCATCGTGATCTCGCTGCTCGTGTCGGGAACCGCCCGCCGTTTGACCGCCGTCTCGGTGTACGCGGTGATCGTGGGAGTGATCGTCGTCTCGATCATGCAACCCTGGCTCGGCGTTCTGCAGGGCTCCTTCGCGCTCAACGCGATGGCCGCAGCACTGGCGTTCTTCGCCACGGGGGTCTTCATCGTGGGAACCACATCCCTTCTCGGCTCGGTCGGCATCGGCGTGGGCGCCGTGATCACGATGCTGGTCGGCAACCCCTTGTCGTCTGCGACGGCGCCCGTGCAGTTCCTTCCCGGAGTCTGGGGCGCGGTCGGGCAATGGTTCGTGCCCGGAGCATCCGCAACACTTCTGCGCGACCTGTCGTACTTCCCCGATGCGGACTCGGCGCAGTCCTGGCTGGCGCTGGGCGCGTGGGCGGTGTGCGGTCTTCTGCTCTCGTTGGTCGGCCACTTCCGCAACCGTGAGCTGGTACACCCCGACGGATGGGATGAAGAGGATGTCGTGAGCACGACCGAGACCGGTGGCGGTGCAGGCACGGCGACGCCAGTATCAGGCCGTGGCGCCCCCGAACCGGCCACCGTGTGACGATAACGGACCACGAACGAGGGGCTGAGCGGAGAATCCCGCCCGGCCCCTCGTTCGTTCCGAGCTGCAGCAGATCCTCGAGCAGTGGCCCGGCGCTCAGTCCGACGTGCAGACGCCGGTCGCCACGGGCGTCGTGCCGACCTTCGTCAGCAGCGGGCTGACCTCATCGAGGGTCAGCGCGTAACCGGTGTCGGAACTCGTGGTCGAGCGAGCGAAGACCATTCCGACCACCTCGCCGCTGTCGTCGAACAGAGGGCCGCCGGAGTTCCCCGGACGCACCGTGGCGCGGAGGGAGTACACCTGCCGCACCACCGTGTTGCGCTGGTAGATGTCGGTGCCGACCGCGCTCAGTTCGGCGCGCACCCGGGCGGAGCCGAGGGTATATGCGCCGCCACCGGGGTACCCCGCGACCACCGCAGGATCGCCTGCGCCGAGGGACGGTCCTCGCGCGAGCGCGGGCGCGTTCAGATCCGGTACGCGCAGCACCGCGACGTCGCGCTGGGCGTCGAAGCCGACGACCGTCGCCGTGTAGCTGCGGCCATCCTGTACGACGGCGACCGTGGAGGAGCCCGCCACGACGTGCGCGTTCGTCACGACGACGCCGTTGGCCTCGACCCAGCCGCTGCCACTGGACTCCATCGAACAGCTGACCTGGATCGCCTCGATCTTCACGACGCTCTCCGACTCGGCCTTCACTGCTGCGGGGATCGTCGGGTCGGGGGCCGCGGCATCCGGAATGGTCTCCTCGCCCGAGAACACCTCGGGCAGTCCGGCCCCGGCGAGTGCGTCGTCGAGCGCACCGAGGGCGGTGGACGGCGCCACGGGCGCGAGACGGTCGAGCACCGACACGATGCGCGATGACGACGCCAGCTGCGACGCGGGATACAACGACGACGTCTGCACGAACCCCGCGACCAGCCACACCACGGCGGCCCACGCGATGAGCCCCACCAGCGAGCCGCCCGCGGCGTCCACCTTGTTCAAGGCGCCCTTGCGACCGATCCGCCCCCGCAACAGAGTGCCGAGCGTGGACGCCAGGCCGTAGAGCACCGCGCCGCAGACGAGCACGACCGCTGCGGCGAGCACGGTGCGGGAGATCGTGCTGCCGTGACCCTGCGGCATCGCCCAGCCGACCATGGCGGGGGCGAGCAGGAGGCCGATCCAGAGGCCCGCGATGAGGCCGACCATCGAGAACGCGGTGACGAGCGCGCCGCGCCGCCAGCCGATCACGATCGCCGCGACGGCGGCGAGCGCGAGCACGATGTCGACCGAGACCTCCACCCGTCTACCTTCGCCGTCTTTGCTGTGGGGGTGCTGGGGTAGGGCCGCGGCCGCGCTGGCGTAGGGCTGTGGTCGTGCTGCAGCGTGCTGGGGCCGCTGCGCAACCTGGACGAGCCGCCGCGGTGAGAACAGCAGGCGTGCTTCGTCACAGCACACATCGTGCTGTTTTCGGCTCGGTAAGGCGGATCCTGCTGTTTTCACGGCGGTGCTGACCGCGAGCGCTTGCAGAGCGCGCGGTGCATCCGACCGCCGGGCTCTCTAGGCTCGGGACGTGGCATCCGGTAATGACGTATCCGATAGGGACGCGACTGTCATCGTCGTGGGCTCGATCAACGCCGACCTGGTCGTGACGGCGCCGACGATCGTGCGACCCGGTGAGACGATCGCCGGCTCGGCGTTCAGCACCGGGCAGGGCGGCAAGGGCGCGAATCAGGCCTGTGCCGCGGCGAGCGCGGGCGCGCACGTGGTCATGGTGGCGCGGGTCGGCGACGACGCCTACGGACGTGACGCCGTGAGCGCTTTGGATGCCTGCGGCGTCGACACGACGCACGTCGCCTCCGCCGACGCCCCGACGGGCGTCGCGCTCATCCAGGTCGACGCACGCGGCGAGAACGCCATCACCGTGGTGGCCGGCGCGAACGCGCGGCTCTCGCCGCACGACGTGGACGCGGGGTTCGACACGTTCGCCACGTCGAACACCACCGGCGTCCGGCCGGCCGACAGCACCGCCGCGATCGTCGTGCTCTGCCTGGAGATCCCTCTCGAAACGGTGACAGGCGCGGCCATTGCGGCGCGTCGGCGGGGCTGGACCGTGGTGCTCAATCCGGCGCCGGCGCCCACGGAGCCGCTCCCACCGGAGCTTCTCGCGGCGGTCGATGTGATCGTGCCGAACGAACGCGAGGCGGCTGCCCTCGGGATGGAGCCCGTCGCAGAAGTCGTTGCGCCTCCTGCCGCCGAGCGCGGTGCGGCCGCTTCCGGTGCGCCCGCTGCCGCGGCACGACGTGCCGATGCGCACCACACCGGCCCGGCGGTACTGCTCACGCGCGGTGCCCGAGGCGCGACACTGCTCCGCGGCGACGAACGGCATGAGCTCCCCGCACCGCGCGTGCAGCCGATCGACACGACAGGAGCGGGAGACGCGTTCATCGGCGTGCTGGCGGCATCCCTCGCGCAGGGCGTCGACCTCGTCGATGCCGCACGTCGTGCGGTGGCGGGCGGCGCGATCGCCACGCTCGGCGAGGGTGCTCGCGGTTCGCTGCCGACGGCATCCGCGATCGATCGGCTGCTGGCGTCGCACGGCTGAGACCGCGACGGCCCCGACGCCAGGTCATTCCAGCAGCGGGCCTGCAGCCCACCGTCGCCGACCCGTCGGGCCCGCTGCGATCGGTCAGACGATCGTCGCCGTCGGTCGGGCCAGCGAGCACCTTCGTCCGGAGGCGTCAGGTCGGCCGGCGACCGTAATCGGGCTTTTCGTCTTCGTGAACGCTCGGACCGAACATCATCGCGACCTCCGACGCCGGCCGCGCGAAATCGCTCCCCGAGGCGTAGCCGGCCGTCCACGCGATCGTGATGTACACGGCGAGGTCGAGCCGCTGAATGAGCCAGCCCACCTGCGCGTGATTCTCGGCCCCCAGCGACAGCACCTCGAACAACTGCTCGCCCCACGCCTGCATCGCGCGGCGACCCGAGCCTGATTCGAGCGACGATGCGAGCTCCGTTCGGGACCAGACGGCGACGGCCTCGTCTCGAAGCGTGACGGGCTTGCGCAACGCGCCCCGGGCATCCGGCTCGTAGACGGCGGCGAGCCGCTGCTCGGCCGAACTCAGCGTGTGCAGAAGTGACTCGCCGTAACGGGCGCGCCGGTCGCGCCGCGAACTCCGCGCCGCGACGGCGAACGAGATGAGGCCGCCGAGCAGCGCGCCCAGCAGCGCGGACACGACGTACACGAGGCCGATCCCCACAGGAACGAATCTATCCGCGCTCGGCCCGGCGGCAAGGGAATTCGCGTGCGACCCGCCTCGCGGCGTGCATTCCGGACCCTACGACCGCCGCAGTTCCACGTGAGGCACGCCTGGCGGCGTGAAGCCCAGCACCGCGCCGTAGAACCCGAGCTCGCGCTCGAGCGAGTCGACCTTCGTCTCGACCCGGCGGAACCCGTGCGACTCCCCCTCGTAGAACTTGTAGGCGTGCGGAATCCCCTTGGATGCCAGCGCCTCGATGAACCTGTGCGCCTGCGACGGCGGGACGATCGGGTCGTCGAGGCCCTGCAGGAGCAGCACGGGCGTCGCCAGCGAGGCGACGTTGTTCAGCGGCGCGCGCGACTCGTACAGGGCGGATGCCTCCGGGAGCGGCCCGATGAGCGAGTCCAGATAGCGGGACTCGAAGTCGTGGGTCTCCTTCGCGAACTCGGTGAGCTCGGCCACGCCGAAGTACGAGGTGCCCGCGGCGAACGCGTCGGAGCCCGTGAGCGCCGAGAGCACGGTCCAGCCACCGGCTGATCCGCCTCGGATCAGGAGGCGCTCGGGGTCGGCGACGCCGGCATCCGCGAGTCCTAGCGCGGCTGCGATCGTGTCTTCGACGTCGACGACGCCCCACTGTCCGCGCAACCGTTCCCGGTACTCGCGCCCGTAGCCGGTCGAACCGCCGTAGTTCACGTCCACGACGCCGATGCCTCGGCTGGTCCAGTAGGCGATCGCGAGGTCGAGCTGCGGGCGCGCGAGCGAGGTGGGCCCGCCGTGCACCAGGGCGAGGAACGGCGGGCGCTCCCCCGCCGGCGCGACGAAATCGCGGTTCTTCGGCCGGTAGACGATCGCGTGCACGTCACGCTCCGGCCCCTGGAATGCCATGAGCTCGGCATCCGGAAGGTAGCCGGCGTCGGGGAGTCGACCGCCCTGCACGCGGATGTCTTCGGCCCGGAATCCTTCACTGGGGATGTCTCCGCTGCGGTTCGCTTCACGACGCGACGAGTCCGCGCGGTCGGCGTCTGCGCCCCGCTCGTCCGCGTCCCGCTCGTCCGCGTCCCGGTCCTCCGTGCCGTCATCGTGCTTCAGAAGCCGGATGCCCGTGGCCGCCGCCGCACTCCCCGCCACCACCAGCACCGTCCCGTCGCGCTCCCCGCACAGACTGATCGCGGCGAACGGTGTGGCGAGCTCGGTGATGGATGCTCCCGGTGCGGCCGGAGCATCACTTCCGGAACCCGCAGAGGGGCGGCCGGGGTCGATCCGTAACAGCCGGTCAGTGCCGCGAGTGGCGACGGCCAGGATCGATCCGTCGCTCGCGACGAGGTACGACCCGTTCGAGAGAGTCCACATCGGGCCGCCCAGGTCTTGCTCGAGCGCCGTCACTGCGATGGGCTCACCGCTCGGCGCCGCACAGTACAGCCCTGCCGCCGCATCGGAGTCCGCCACCGCGTCGGAGTCGGCCGCCGCGCTCGGGCCGACCGCCGCGATTGGGCCGGCGCCGGCCGCCCCCTCTCCGATCGGCACTCGGTACAGGTTCCACCACCCGGTGCGGTCGCTCACCGCGTACAGCTCGCCGTCCGCCGACCAGGCCGGCTGCATCACGGACTCGGCCGGACCGCCGAGAACGCGACGCCACCACGTGACGCCACCCGCGGCATCCACGTCGCCCACCCGCAGCTCGGTGCCGTCCCACGGCATGTTCGGGTGGTCCCAGGCGATCCAGGCGAGGCGGGAGCCGTCGGGCGAATACGCCGGCTGCGCCAGGAACCACGACCCTGCGACGACGGAGACGATGCGCTCGGAGTCGTCGGCCGCCGACCCGTCGAGCGGCACGAGCACGATGTCGCGGCTCAGCTCGCTCGGCCCGTCGCCGTGATGCGTCTCGCGCACGGCGAGCACGTGGTCGATTCCGTCCGCGCCGCGGTGCAGCGTCAGGCCACCGAAGCGGAAGCCGCCGTCTGCCGGCGTCAGCGGGCGCGGCTCGCCGCCCACGGGCATCCGATACAGGCGCTGATCGCTGAACTCGACGAACACGAGGTCGCCGTCGACGGCGACCCACGAACCGCCTCCGTACTCGTGCACACGGCTGCGTGCGTTCCACGGCGCGGGCAGGATGTCTTCCACGCCGCCCTGCGCGCGCCGCCGCACGCTCATGCGGCCGGCCTCCTCGGGCACGAGCTCGAGCCACCACACGTCGTCGCCGACGAACGCCGGCGAGCCGACAGAGCCGCCGGCCAGTGCCGCATCCCGTGCACTGATCGGCGATACCCACTCGCCGTAGGGAGCGACGGCGGGCGTGGCGCCGGTGACCGCACCACCTGTGCCCGCAGCACGCATGCCCGCAGCACGCCTGTCGGGAGCATCCCTGCCGGGAGCATCTCTGCCGGAGGAGACCACGTGCGGCTCGGCACCCGCAGCGTTATCGGATATGGGCGGATCCGGCTCGTTCATGCCGATCAGGCTATGCGGTCAGCCCAAGCGCGGGCGATCTCAGCCGGGATCACTTCACCCGGCCGTTCATAACTCAGGCCGCGATGGTCGTCCCCGAGCGCGCCGGGCCCAGAACCACGGAGAACCGCGGGACCGGCCGAGGTCGCGCCCGGCGCGTCCTGAGTTATGAACGGTGGAACGCCCGCCTCGGCCCTCGGCCGCCGACGCCGTCTTGCACAGAACGCCGCTCCGCGGGGGACCTCGCGACGCTCAGGCCGCGACGCGCCGGCGACAGGAGGCGCGGTACCCCGGACGAAATGCCCGAAGTCGATATCTATTCGCGACCGAAATGCCGTGACGGGCCACAGGGCGAGTTGGGAGAATGACACAAATCGTCAGGGCGAAGCAGAAGAACGGGTGAGACGCGCCAGTGTGATCATCGGCCCGGGCGACCGTGCGTTTCGAAGGAGAACCCATGACGACCCTGGCGAGCGAGGGCGCAGCGGCCGCCCTACCCGACGCGTCCACCGGGACCGAGAAGCCGGCCATTGCGATCCGGCACGTGACCAAACGCTTCGGCGACTCGATCGCCGTCGACGACATCGACCTGCAGCTCGCTCAGGGCGAGTTCTTCGCTCTGCTCGGTCCTTCCGGCTGCGGCAAGACGACCACGCTGCGCATGGTCGGTGGCTTCGAGCTGCCGAGTCTCGGCCACATCTACCTGGACGGCCGCGAGGTGACCATGCTGCCGCCGTACAAGCGCGACGTGAACACGGTGTTCCAGTCGTACGCGCTCTTCCCGCACCTCACGGTGTTCGACAACGTGGCCTTCGGTCTGCGGCGCCGCAAGGTGCCATCGGCCGAGATCCGCGACAAGGTCGAGCGCCACCTCGAGATGGTCGGCCTGGCCGGCTACGGCAAACGCCGTCCCCTTCAGCTTTCCGGAGGCCAGCAGCAGCGCGTTGCGCTCGCCCGCTCGCTGGTCAACGAGCCCAAGGTGCTGCTGCTGGACGAGCCGATGGGCGCGCTCGACGCCAAGATCCGCAAGTCGATGCAGCTGGAGCTCAAGCGCATCCAGCGCGAGGTCGGCATCACCTTCCTCTACGTGACGCACGACCAGAACGAGGCCATGTCGATGGCCGACCGGCTCGCCGTGATGAACGCCGGCCGCACCGAAGACATCGGAACGCCCGACCGCGTGTACGACCGGCCGGCAACCCGCTTCGTCGCGGAGTTCCTCGGAACGTGCAACGTCATCGCTCCGGAATCCGGGGCCGACGGACTACGGCTGCCCGACGGGACACCGCTGGCCGTCGAGTCCGCACAGGTGAGGCTGCCTGCGGGCGCGCGGGTGGGCATCCGCCCCGAGAAGTTCGTGGTGACCCGAGCGGATATCTCCACCACGCCCACCGGGACCGTCAACTCCGTGCGCGGCCGGGTCGTCACCGCCACCTACCTCGGCGCCAGCACCGAGTATGAGGTCACGGCTCCATGGGGCGGCGTGCTCAAGGCGTTCGCGCAGAACCTCGCCGATTCGTCGCGCGCTCGCCCCGGCGAGGAGGTCGTCCTGACCTGGGATGCCTCGCACGCGTTCGTGCTCGCGCCCTCCCCCGAGCCGACTCCCGTGGCCGTGGAGAAGGCCGAGGAGCAGGCGGCGAGCGAGCCTGCTGCATCGTCGCGGGCATCCGAGGTGTCCCGGTGAACGACCGGATGCCCGACCCGGCCCTGCTGCGCGGCCTCACCCGGCGACGCATCTCGCGGCGCACGATGCTGCAGGGCATGCTCGGCGGTGTCAGCATGGCGGCGGTCGCGGCGAGCCTCGCAGGCTGCAGCATTCAAGGATCGGTCTCGAGCCAGGCGCAGCAGAAGGTGGACTGGAACGCGTTCTGGGCGAAGCAGAAGCCGACCAAGAAGCTGAACTTCGCGAACTGGCCGCTGTACATCGATCAGTCGCACGGCAAGTACCCGTCGCTCGAGGCCTTCACGAAGAAGACCGGCATCGCCGTGAACTATCAGCAGGTCATCCAGAACAACGCTCCCTTCTACGCTGCCGTCGCACCGGAGCTGCGGGCGCATGAGGACACCGGCTACGACATCGTCGTGATGACGAACGGCTGGGAGCTCACCGAGATGATCGTCAACGGCTTCGTGATGGAGCTCGACCACTCGCGCCTGCCGAACTTCGCGAAGTACGGGGCCGAGAACGTCAAGAACCCGCCGTACGACCCGAAGAACAAGCACTCCGTGGTCTGGCAGACCGGGTTCACAGGACTGGCCTACAACGAGAAGCTGGCGCCGAAGCCGGTGACGAGCTTCCAGGACCTGCTCGATCCGGTGTTCAAGGGCCACATCGGCATGATGAACGACAACACGGAGCTCGGCAGCGCCGGACTGCTCGCCATCGGCGTCAACCCGACCACCTCCACTCCCTCCGACTGGCGCAAGGCGGCGGCCTGGCTGAAGAAGCAACGGCCGCTGGTGTCGGGCTACTACGACCAGAGCTACATCGACCGGCTCTCCAACGGTGACACGTGGGTCTCGCAGGCATGGTCGGGCGACATCTTCCAGGCGATCGCCGGTGGCAACAAGCACCTCAAGTTCGTCATCCCCGAAGAGGGCCAGATGATCTGGCACGACAACATGATGATCCCGATGCAGGCGCAGAACCCGCTCTCGGCCCTGTCGTGGATGAACTTCTACTACACCCCCGAGATCGCGGGCATGGTCGAGGACTGGGTGAACTACGTGTGCCCCGTTCCCGACGCGAAGGATTACATCCTCCACACCCTGAAGGATCCCGACGTGGCCAACAGCCCGCTCGTGTTCCCCGATGCCGCCACCGACAAGAAGTCGCACGACTTCTACGTCTTCAAGAACTACGACGAGTACGAGGAGTGGAACAAGGTGTTCAACCCTGTGATCCAGTCATGACCGCCGTCGTGCAGACCGCGCCGCTGGGACGCGCACCGCTCGACTTCAAGGAAGGCGGCTTCCGGCGCAACCTCAAGCGGCACAGCACGCCCTACCTGCTCGGCCTTGTCGGCATGGCGTGGCTCCTCATCCTCTTCGTGATCCCGCTGATCTCGGGGCTCGCCGTCTCGCTGATGAGCGGCAACCCGCAAGACGGCTACACGTTCACGTGGAACTGGAGCGTGTACTCCGACATCTTCGTGAACTCGGATGTCCCCTACGTCACGTTCCTCATCCGCGGCCTGGTGTACGCGGCATCCGCCACGATCGTGACGATCATCGTCGGCTTCCCGCTCGCCTACTTCATCGCGTTCCGCGTCTCCCGACGATGGAAGAACGCGCTGCTCCTCCTGGTCACGCTGAGCTTCTTCGTCTCCTTCGTGATCCGCACCGACATGTGGGCGTTCGTGCTCTCCGACCAAGGCCCGGTGCTCACGGTGCTGCGCGACCTGCACCTGGCGAGCAAGGACTTCCACATCCTCGGGACGGCCGGTGCCGTGATCGGCGGACTCGCCTACAACGATCTCGCGTTCATGGTGCTGCCGATCTACGTGGCTCTGGAGCGCATCGATCCTCGGCTGATCGAGGCATCCGCCGATCTGTACGGCAACAAGACGAACACGTTCATGCGCACGATCCTGCCGCTCACGCGGTCGGGCATCTTCGCCGGTGTGCTGCTCGTGTTCATCGATTGCGCGGGCGACCCCGTGAACGCGTCGCTGCTCGGCGGCACGCACACCTATGTGATCGGCCAGGCGATCCAGGATGCCTACCTCACCAACCAGCAATACAACGTGGCCGCCGCGCTCTCGACCATCCTCATGATCGTGCTCGGCATCATCCTCTTCGCCTACGCCCGCATCGTCGGCACCGACAACATCGAGGACCTGGTATGACCGCCGTACTCGAAACCGAGCCCGTCACCACCGCTCAGCCGGTCGGGGAGCCGATCGGCGAGCGCCGGGATCGCAAACGGCCGCTGCTGCCGATCATCTACTGGGTCGTCATCGGCATCACGCTGATCCCGATCCTCGTGATGATCATCTACAGCTTCAACAACACGCCCACCAACCGCATCACCTTCCAGTGGCACGGCTTCACGTTCTACTGGTACGCGAACCTCACTCAGGTCAGCGGACTGGGACAGTCGTTCTTGGTCTCCATCGAGATCGCCGTGCTGGCGGCGATCATCTCGATCGCCGTGGGCGTCCCACTGGCCATGGCGCTGGAGCGCCACCGCTTCGCACTGCGCGGCCCGCTGAGTGCGGTCGTTTTCGCAGACATCGCGGCCCCGTCCATCGTTGTCGGCGCGGCATCCCTGTCGTTCTTCCTCTCGGCCGGCGTGCCCCTGGGATACCTGACCATCCTTCTCGTGCACGTCACGTTCTGCATCGCCTACGTCGTGGTCGTGATCCGAGCGCGGCTGTCGGGCATGGGGCATGTGCTCGAGGAGGCCGCCGGCGACCTCGGCGCGAACCCGCTCACGGCGTTCTCCCGCGTGACGCTGCCGCTGCTGCTGCCGGGCATGCTCGCCGGTGCCGCACTCGCGCTGGCGATGTCGATCGACGACTATGTGATCACGAGCTTCGTCGCCGGACCGACGGTGACGTTCCCGCTGTTCGTATACGGCGCCGCGAAGGTCGGTCTGCCGCCGCAGGTGCTCTGCTTCGGCACGATCATCTTCTTGGTCGCGCTGCTGATCGCCCTGCTGAACGCCGTGGTGACGAGGCGCGGGCGGGCAGCGCGATGAGCGTTTGCACCAGGCGAAGCTAGGCGGGTAGATGGGCGGAGTCACGCTCGATAGCCACCAATCCCTTGCGTAGCTAGCTCTTGAGCGCTCTTCCATCCGTCGATGCACGTACCACGAGTTCAGTGGCGATGCGGCTGTCGCGTGCAGGCTCGGTGGGATCGGCGATCCGAGAAAGCAGAAAGGCGACGGCGTTCCGTGCCAGTGATCCGACAGGCTGTCGCACCGTGGTGATGGGCGGGTTATAGATCTCAGACAATTGCGTGCCATCAAATCCGGTCACGAGAACCTGATCCGGGACGTCGACCCCCCGCTCCCGGAGACGCGCGATGACACCGACCGCATTCATGTCGGACCCGGCGACGATCGCATCGGGAAGATCTCCGCGACGAAGGAGCTCATCAGCCGCATCGCGCCCTGCTTCGACGCTGAAGTTGTCGATGATGTGCGGGTCCGAAGTGAGGCCAAGCTCAGAAACATGCCGCTCGAAGGCCTCACGGCGCGCGCGGCCGACGGAGTTGAGGTCGTCGGCTGACGTCAGAACGACTCTATGGACTCCTTGCTCGACAAGGTGATCGAGGATGAGACGCATCGCAGGGTCGTCGTCGATGCCCACGAAGTCGCACTTGACGCCATTCACCTTGCGGTCGATCTGCACGACTGGTGCGGCGCGCATCGACTCACGGATGGCTGGAACCGACTTCTTAGCGTCGTGCGAGACGAGCAGGATTCCGTCGACGCGACGGTCAACGAGAGTACGGAGTCGCTTCGCCTGCTGCTGCACCTCGGCATGGGAGTCGGAGATGATCAGTTCCAGGCCGAAGGCCTGCAACTCGTCTTCGATCGCGGCGATGAGCTCAGCAAAGTGCGGATTGCCGATGATAGGAACAACCATGCCCACAGTGCGCGTGGATCCCTCACGTAGGGCGCGAGCGATCGGATCCACGCGATAGCCGAGCCGCTCGGCGGCTTCCAGCACGATCTTGGCGGTCTCGCGAGAGACCCTCTTCTTGCCCCCGAGGGCGCGAGAAGCAGTGGCAATGGAGACTCCAGCCGCCTCAGCGACATCGTGCAGCTTTATGGCTTGCGGTAACGTTTCCATCAATCTCCTCGCGCTCCACTCCCATAATAGCTGCGTTTTTCGTGCATTCTCGCGTGAGGGTTGACATCCGAGAAACAAAATTGTGTAATCGATTTCGCACTTCGATTGCGGAAACGATTCCGCGACCTGCGACTCAGAGGAGAGACTCATGGCGGTGCCGATCATCATTGACTGCGACCCGGGACACGACGACGTCCTTGCCATCTGGTTGGCCGCGGGCAACCCCGACATCGACCTTCGAGCGATCACGACGGTCGCCGGAAACGGCAGTCTCGAGCACACGACGCTGAACGCGCGCGTCGCGACGACCGTGGCGGCCATCGCAGGTGTTCCGATCGCCGCCGGCGCGGCAGGACCTCTTACTCGGAAGCTGCGTACGGCACCTCACATCCACGGTGACAACGCGTTGGGGGGAGTCGAACTACCCGAGCCGACGACGCCGCTGGACCCTCGTACTGCGATCGAACTCATCGTCGACACGCTGAATTCCTCGACCGAGACGGTCACGCTGGTCCCCACCGGTCCGCTGACCAACATCGGGCAGCTGATCCAGGAGCATCCCGAGGTGCTGCCGAAGGTCGAGCGGATCGTGTGGATGGGCGGCTCGACGACCCGCGGCAACATGACGGCCTACGCGGAGTTCAACGCCTGGGTCGATCCGGAGGCGATCGACATCGTAGTGAAGTCGGGCATCCCCTTCACGATGGTCGGCCTCAACATCACTCACCAAGCGCTGATCACACAGGACGTGATCGAACGCATCGCTGCGATCGGCAACCAGACTTCAGCATTCGGGGTGCAGCTGCTCAGGTTCTTCAACTCCACGTACGAGGCAGCGGAGGGAATGTCCGACGGACCGTTGCACGATCCGATCACGGTGGCGCTGCTGGCCGATCCGAACGTCGTGGAGAGCATCGAGAGCCACATCGACGTCGAGGTGAACGGAACCTACACGGCCGGCGCCACCTGCATCGACATCCACGACATGCTCGGCCAGCCGAACAATGTCACGGTACCGATCCGGCTGAACGTCGATCGGTACTGGGACCTCATCGTCGACGCGATCGCCCACCTGCGCTGACGGGCGGGCGGACACGCACTCAGGTGTCCCACGGCGTCACCCGCGTCGCGTGGACACACCAAGAACCCGACCCGATGTCTCACCTCGAGTCGGCTGGATCAAAGGAGACCAGCAAATGAAATCACGTGCACAAGGCATCGCCAGCGTGGCGGTGACGCTCGGCGCAGCGCTGCTGCTGACGGCGTGTGGTGCCGCTCCGGCAACAGGATCCGCGAAGGCCTCATCGACAGGCCTGCCGTGCGTCGTCTCGGATGACGGCGGATTCAACGATCACTCGTTCAACCAGTTGAGCCTGGAGGGAATCCAGGCCGGGGCCAAGAAGACCGGATCTGCATATAAGTCCGTGCAGTCCAAGACCACCAACGACTATGCACCCAACGTGAACCAACTGGTGTCTGCCAAGTGCACGCTCGTCGTGGCCGCGGGTTTTCCGCTGGTTCCCGCGGTGAAGGCAGCATCCAAGGCGAACCCGAAGACTGATTTCGCTGTGGTCGACAACGACCAGATCACGTCGGCGAACGTGAAGAACATCGTCTTCCAGTCGAACGAAGCGGCCTTCATGGGCGGGTACACGGCAGCCGCGTACAGCAAGACCGGGGTGGTGGCCACGTACGGCGGCCAGGAGATCCCTCCGGTGACGCTGTACATGGACGGCTTCTGGGACGGCGTGCAGTACTACAACAAGCAGAAGAACAAAGACGTGAGGGTGCTCGGCTGGAATGAGGAGACGCAGAAGGGCACATTCGTCGGCAACTTCACCGACCAGAACGCGTCGAAGACCATCGCGACGAATTTCATCGATCAGCGGGCTGACGTCATAGTTCCCGTCGCCGGCACGCTCTACCAGGGCGCCGGCGCCGCGATCCGCGCGGCAGGCAACACCGCGGTTCTCGAGGGGGTCGACGCAGACCTCTATGCGACGGACACGAACGGGTATCAAGACCTGATGCTCACCTCGATCCTCAAGAACGTCAAGACGGCAGTCGAGGCGGTGGTGGTCCAGTCGGCGGATGCCGGCACGTTCGACAACGCCGAGTACGTGGGAACGCTGAAGAACGGTGGAGTCGGATTGGCGCCGTTCCACCGCTTCGCATCGAAGGTACCGAGTTCCCTGTCGCAGGAGCTCGCGCAGATCAAGGCCGGCATCATCGACGGCTCGATCAAGGTTCCATCGTCGTCCGCCATCAAGTAACAACGCACCCCACGGTGGGTCACGATGCACGGGCAGACGTGCCTGCCGGCGCCTGGCCCACCCTGGACACATCGAAGAAGTGAGTCCCATGAAGCTCGAACTGCGGGGAATAACCAAGCGTTTCGGCCGTCTGGTCGCCAATGACCACATCGATCTGGTCGTCAACCCCGGCGAAATCCATTGCCTGCTCGGTGAGAACGGTGCCGGCAAGTCGACGCTGATGAATCAGCTCTACGGCCTCCTGCAGCCCGATGAGGGCGACATCCTCGTCGACGACACGCTGCAGCGCTTCTCCGGTCCTGGCGACGCCATGCGGGCGGGGATCGGCATGGTGCATCAGCACTTCATGCTCGTTCCCGTATTCACGGTCGCCGAGAACCTCATGCTCGGCCACGAGCACACGAGGTTCGGCGGACGGCTGAACCTGCCGGCGGCGCGCGATCGCGTGCGCGCGATTGCGGAACGGTTCGGCTTCGACATCGACCCCGACGCGATCGTCGAGCACCTTCCCGTTGGCGTGCAGCAGCGCGTGGAGATCATCAAGGCCCTCTCCCGGGAGGCGAAGATTCTGGTGTTCGACGAGCCCACGGCCGTGCTCACACCGCAGGAGACCGATGAACTCATGGAGATCATGCGGCAGCTCAAGGCGGAGGGCGCCGCGATCGTCTTCATCACCCACAAACTGCGCGAGGTGCGCGAAGTCGCCGACCGGATCACCGTGATGCGGCTCGGCAAGGTGGTGGGGGAAGCCAGTCCGCAGGCGTCCAACGCCGATCTCGCCTCGATGATGGTCGGACGGTCTGTCGAACTGACGGTATCGAAGGAGCCGTCTCAACCGGGGCCCGCCTCGCTTGCCGTCGACGGGCTCACCGTTGTCGACCACACCGGCCAGGCCGTCGTGCGCAACGTGAGCTTCGACGTGCGTGCCGGCGAGATCCTCGCGGTCGCCGGCGTGCAAGGCAACGGTCAGACGGAGCTGACGGAGGCACTCTTCGGCCTTCAGCGCGACACGACAGGATCCATCACCCTCAACGGCCTGGAGTTGCGCGGCCAGAGCGTGCAACACATCTTGGATGCTGGCGCTGGGTTCGTGCCTGAAGACCGGCAGGAAGACGGGCTGGTTCCGGAGTTCAGCATCGCCGAGAACCTGATACTCGACCGATCAACTCACGAGCCGTTCGCGAAGGCAGGAAGCCTTCAGCTCTCCTACCTGCGCGAATTCGCCGATCAAACCATCCGGGAGTTCGACATCCGCGCGCAGGGGGCCGCCACCCCGGTCGGCCGGCTTTCTGGCGGGAACCAGCAGAAGGTCGTGGTCGCTCGTGAACTGAGTCGGCAGTTGAAGCTCTTCGTCGCCGCACAACCCACGCGAGGTGTGGACGTCGGCTCGATCGAGTTCATCCACAAGCGCATCGTCGAGGCACGCGACTCGGGCATCCCGGTCATCGTCGTGTCCACTGAACTCGATGAGGTCATCGCCCTCGCCGACCGCATCGCGGTGATGTACCGCGGGGAGATTGTGGGCATCGTGCCCGGAGACACGCCCCGAGACGTTCTCGGAATCATGATGGCGGGCGAGCTGCCCGCCGATGCGGAGGTGGCAGCATGAGCTTGGAAAGCGGTGGACCCACCGTCGCCGAGACTGGGGCCGAAGAGGACGACTCCCTCGAGCTCGACCAGATCGAGGCGACGCAGCGGGCTGAACAGCCCGACGAGGATGGTCCGCGCTGGTCGCGTGCGCTCCACGACATCACGGGTGGCTCCACCATCATCACAGTCTTGGCCGTGGTGGCCTCCCTTATCGTGGGCGCGATTCTCATTGCGCTGACGAACCCGCAGGTGCAGGCAGCCCTGGGCTACTTCTTCGCCCGGCCGTCGGCGACTTTCGCAGCGATCGGGCAAGTGGTCGGCGGTGCTTACTCATCGCTATTCCAGGGCGGCGTCTACGACTTCAGCCAAGTATCGTTCGTCGACGGCATCCAGCCGCTCTTCACCAGTCTCGGATTCGCGACGCCGTTGATCGCTGCCGGACTCGGCATCGGCATCGGGTTCCGCGCGGGCGTGTTCAACATCGGTGCCCAGGGACAGATCCTGGTGGCGGGCGCTCTCGCCGGTTGGATCGGCTACACGCTTCCGCTCCCGCCGGGCCTGCACTTGATCGTCGCTATCCTCGGCGCGCTGCTCGGCGGTGCTGTTTACGCCGGCATCGCCGGTGTGCTCAAGGCGAGTACCGGAGCGCACGAGGTGATCGTCACGATCATGCTCAACTACGTGGCCTACTACGGCTTGAGTTTTCTGCTCAGCAACGTCCTCAAGGCTCCAGGATCGAACAACCCGATCAGCCCTGCCGAGGCGTCCTCGGCTGTGCTCCCTTCGTTGTTCGGTTCTCCGCGCGCACTCAACCTCGGTCTCGTCATCGTCATCGTGCTCACCGTCATCGCCTGGTGGTTCATGACGCGCTCGAGTCTGGGCTTCCGCTTTCGCGCAGTGGGCGAGAACCCGAAGGCCGCCCTCACGGCGGGCATCAGTGTCAAGCGCACTGTCATCTACACGATGCTCGTCTCCGGCGCGTTCGTCGGATTCGCTGGCGCATACCAAGTGCTCGCGCAGACCACGACTGGCTTTACCAATGCGTTGGACGCCGGGATCGGGTTCAACGCGATCACCGTCGCACTTCTGGGACGCAACAAGCCCTGGGGGATCTTCTGGGCGGGCATCCTATTCGGCATCTTCCAGGCTGGCGGATACACGATGCAGGCCACGCAGGGTATCGACGTCGACATCGTGCAGGTACTGCAGTCGATCATCGTGCTCTTCATCGCCGCACCGCCACTGGTGCGAGCACTCTTCCGCTTGCCCGCGCCGAACTCGCTTAGGCGAGCACGGCGTGTTCGCCACACCACAGCGCCCGAGGAGGCGATCGCACGATGACCACGTTCGAAGCAGCCGCTGCCGCAGCAGCCAGAAGGGGCATGACCCCGCGACTCAGGGACTGGAAGGCGCCCATCTTCCTGGGCGCCGTCGCGATCCTGGCGGTAATCCTGCTGATCGTGTTCGGGCGCAGCGGCACCTCGACGTTCAGCTTCGCGTCGCGGCGCACCGATGTCTTCTCGTTGCCGAATCTGTCCATTCCCGTCCAGGAACTCGGTCTCGTTGCGGCCGCGACCGCTGTGGCGATGGCCGCGGGGAGCACACTCTACGTGCGGGCGCGACGCAAGGTGCCGACCTGGTACATCGCGGTCTTCTCCGTCGTCCTGTTGGTCGCGTTCTTGGCTTGGGCGTCCGCCGGGCACACCATTCCGCTCACCGGGCTCCTGGCCGGCGCGCTCGCGCTCAGCGTTCCGTTGATCTTCGGCGCCATGGGCGGTGTGATCTCGGAGCGAGCCGGCGTCATCAATGTAGCTATCGAGGGCCAGCTCCTCAGCGGCGCCTTCGTGTCCGCCGTCGTGGCCTCCGCCACCCGCTCGGCCATCGCAGGCCTGCTGGCAGCGATGATCGCCGGCGTGCTCGTCTCGTTCGTGCTCGCGGCGTTCGCCATCAAGTACTTCGTCGATCAGGTGATCGTCGGGATCGTGCTCAACGGCCTCGTGCTCGGGCTGACCAACTTTCTCTATCAGACCTCGCTCTCGCAGGATGCGGGCACGCTTAACTCGCCCACGCAGCTGCCAACAATCGCCATCCCCGGACTGTCCGCCGTCCCCGTGATCGGGCCGGTGCTCTTCAACCAGACGATCATCGTCTACCTCATGTACATCGCCGTCGCCGCGGTGTCGTTCGGACTCTTCTTCACACGGTGGGGGTTACGTCTGCGATCGGTGGGCGAGCATCCGCAAGCCGCTGACACGGTAGGCATCAACGTGAATGGCACACGGTTCTGGAACGTCTCGTTGGCGGGCGCTGTGGCAGGCCTCGGGGGCGCGTACTTTACGCTCGGCTCGGTGGGCGCTTTCACCGAAGATGTCACCAGCGGGGCCGGTTACATCGCTCTCGCGGCGGTCATCTTCGGTGGCTGGAGCCCATTGAGAGCGACCCTCGCGGCTCTGCTCTTCGGCTTCGCCAACGAATTGCAGTCCGTGCTCGGCATCATCGGCTCTCCGGTGCCCAGCGACCTGCTCCTGATGCTGCCGTACCTGGTCACGATCGTCGCGGTGGCTGGCCTGGTCGGGCAGTCGCGGGGGCCTGCCGCCAGTGGCAAGCCCTACTTCAAGTCGTGACGGCCAGGCCGGTCGACAGTCTCAAGCTAGCGAGGTCTACGTCGTGAACAAGTTCCCCGACCCATCTGATCACGAAGGGTCGACCGACGGCCGCGTCATCATCGTGGGTTCTATCAATGTGGACTCGATCCTGGCCGTGCATCAGCTGCCACACGCGGGAGAGACCATCCACTCCACACGCCGCAGCACCCGATTCGGTGGTAAAGGCGCCAACCAGGCCGTCGCATCCGCACGTTTCGCGGGCCGAACTACTCTCATCAGCTGCGTCGGTACCGACCATGCCGGAGACGACGCCGTCGCCAATCTGCGGGCCAATGGCGTCGATACCCACGCCATCTCCCGATCGAACTCGCCGACGGGCACGGCCGTCGTGCTCGTCGATGATGCCGGCGAGAACGAGATAGTGGTCTCCGCCGGCGCCAATGCCGATCTGGATGTCTCCACCGTGCGCCTCGCACTCGCCGACGTGAACCTGCGGTCCGAAGACATCGTGGCCGTGGGTTTCGAGGTGCGCGACGAGGTTGTCATCGCCGCCATCGATGCGGCCACGCGATCCGGAGCCCACCTGGTGCTCAATCCGTCGCCTGTGCGCGCCGTACCCGCTTCGATTTTCGGATGCAGGTCCACGATCATCCTGAACGAAGCGGAGGCCTCGTGCCTGGCGTCCGCTAACACCGCACCGGACGCCGCCGCGCACCTCGCGGCCGAGTTCGACAGCAGCGTGGTACTCACCCTCGGCTCCAACGGTGTCCTCCTGAGGGTGCACGGCGAGGCGGTCCGCGTGCCGTCGTTGAAAGTCGAGGCGATCGACACAGTAGGTGCCGGTGACACCTTGTTCGGCACGTACTGCGCCCGCCTCGCGGCCGGAAGCACGTCTGAGCAGGCGGCCGAACTCGCCGTGACCGCGGCCGCGCTCGCCGTCACCTCGCCCGGTGCTCAAGATGGCATGCCTACACTCTCGCAGGTGAATTCTTTGCTCTCCGAGAGCGGGCCCTTCACCGAGCACGCTCCAGCAGCCCCTCGCATTTAGAGGCGGGATGGCCTCGTCTGTTATTCAGGGCTGCCAGCATCAGGTCCACCGACGGGCATCCCCGGCCTCTCATGCCGTCCTCGGCGCCCGCCGGCCGCCGCTCAGCGCCCGGCGCGGCGCGCGAGCAACGCCGTGTGCAGCGCGCTGACCACTTCGCCGTCGTCGAGCGAGATGCCGAGCAATTCCTCGATCAGCGCGATCCGCTGATAGAAGACCGATCGCGAGAGATGGCTGGCCGTCGCGGCGCGCGTGCGGTTGCCCGGGTAGGCGAGGTAAGCCGTGAGCACGTCGAGCAGATCGCCCCCACGACGCAGGTCGTACTCGATGAGCGGGGCGAGCATCCGTTCGCTGTGCGCCTGCAGCCGCGGGTCGCTGCCGAAGGAGTTGAGCAGCCGAAGCAACGGCCGGTCTTCGACGCGCACGATCAGCGGCCCCCGGCGACGGTGATCATCCCACGGTGTGAGCAGTTCGAGCGCCTGCTCCAACGAGGCCAGCAGACCCGGGATGCCATCGGCGTCCGCCCCGACGGCGATCGTCACCTCCGCGGGCGGTGCATCCGCCGCCTTCGCGACGGCGGCCGCGAACGACGACAGCACCTGGTCGGAGAGCCGGCCGCCGCGCGACAGCGAGACGATGACCGCGCTGGTGCCGACATCCGCCGAAGGATGCGCGGACGAGACCGCGGGCGAGCCGAGCTCTCGCAGCGACGATGCCGTCGCCGCGGCTGCCACGCCGCTCCCCCTCACGCGCACTGCCAGCCCGACGAGCGCGCGGCCCACCACCGGCAGCCCGCTCGCCTCCAGCCGGTCGGCGATCGAGGCTTCACCGGAGAACCGGCGACCGAGCAGCGCGTTGACGATGCGCTCGTGGCTGGTGCGCGTCCACTCGTCGGTTCCGCGGTCGGCGAGCCGGCCCAGGGCCAGTGCGATGGCCGCCTGCTCGAGCACGTTCGTCCGCCCCGCCGGGTGCGGTCTTCCGGGCAGCGCCACGAGATATCCCCAGCGAATGCCGCGAGCCTCCACGGGGACGATGGTCCAGTCGTCTGCTCCCGTGATGGCGTCGCGTGCGATCGCGTCGGCCGCTCGGTCGTGCGCGTCGCGCGAGCGCTGCTCCCACTCGTGCAGCACGCGCGCATCGTCCCCCATCGCCTCCACGGCGATGACCCGGTGAGTGAGGTCTTCGAGCACGACGGGAGAGCCGAGGGTGCGACCGACCTGGGCGACGATGTAGTCGGCGGGACTGCCGTGCAGGCTGAGCTGGGTGAAGAGAGCGTGGATCTCGTCGCGGGCACGGAGCGCCGCCATCTGGTCGGCGATGATGCGTGCGTGCACCGCCTCCGTGATGGCGACGAAACGCGCTTCGCGGTGCAGCACGACGAACGGGAGCTGGTGGTGGCGCGCCGCATCGAGGAACGCGGCGGGCGGTTCCGGGAATCGGTGACCGAGCTCGAGCACGATTCCGGCGATCGCGGCATCGACCAGGCGAGCGGCGAACTCGCGCTGGGCCGGGGCGTCCCTGGGCCAGCCGACACCGGTGGAGAGGATGAGCTCGCCGCCCTTGACCAGGTGCGTCACGTCGGCCGTCTCGCTCACGTGCACCCACCGCACCGGGCGATCCAGACCGGCCTCGCCGACGAGCACCTCGGGTAGAGACGTGACCACCTCTTCGAGGCGGAGCACCTCCCGAATAGTCGGCAGCACCGCTTGCCGCGACACCGCCTGACGCTTGGCGGCACGGTCGAATCCGGCACCGGATGCCGGCGCACCCGCGCCCTCACGGGCCGCGCGCTCCGGGTTCGGACGATCTGTGCGACCACCCGCGAAGCCGTGACGTTCTGGCACCGCTATCGATTCCACTTCTCTGTGAACATGGGACCACAGCCTAATAGATCCCACCCGTCGATTCGTCCGGCCACCCTCCGAGTGGGGGCGCGGCCGCGGTGAGAGGCGGGACGGCGATGGTCGAGCATCCGACTTCGATGCCGATCGAGACGGCCCACACTCACGCACGAGAGCACCAACGAAAGGACCGCCCATGGCCCTCATCCAGCACTTCATCGCCGGCGCCGAGGCCGGGGACGCGCAGCGTACCGGCGACGTCTTCAACCCTGCCACGGGCGAGGTGCAGCACCGGGTGATCATGGCGAGCGAAGCGGATGCCCACGCCGCCATCGCCGCCGCCAAGGCCGCGCTCCCGACGTGGCGCGCCACGAGCCTGACGAAGCGCGCCGACGTGCTGTTCCGCCTGCGCCACCTGCTGGCCGAGCGCAAAGACGAGCTCGCCGCGATCATCACGAGCGAGCACGGCAAGGTGCTCTCCGATGCTGCGGGCGAGGTCTCGCGCGGCCTCGAGAACGTCGAGTACGCGGCCGGCCTCATCGAACACCTCAAGGGCGACTACAGCGAGCAGATCTCCACCGGCGTCGACGTGCACAGCGTCAAGCAGCCGGTGGGCGTGGTCGGCTGCATCACACCGTTCAACTTCCCGGTGATGGTGCCGCTCTGGATGCTCGCGAGTGCCATCGCGTGCGGCAACACCGTGGTGCTCAAGCCGAGCGAGAAGGACCCGTCGGCGGCGGTGTTCCTCGCGAAGCTGTTCGCCGAGGCGGGCCTCCCCGACGGCGTGCTGAACGTCCTGCACGGCGACAAGGTGGCCGTCGACGCCCTCCTCGATTCGCCCGACGTCGCGGCGATCAGCTTCGTCGGCTCGACGCCGATCGCGAAGTCCATCTACGAGCGTGCCGCCGCGAACGGCAAGCGGGTTCAGGCGCTCGGTGGCGCGAAGAACCACATGGTCGTGATGGGTGACGCCGACATGGATGCCGCCGCGGATGCCGCGGTTTCGGC
Organism: Humibacter albus DSM 18994; assembly: GCF_000421825.1. Lineage (GTDB taxonomy): Bacteria > Actinomycetota > Actinomycetes > Actinomycetales > Microbacteriaceae > Humibacter > Humibacter albus. The sequence goes on along the minus strand of NZ_ATXT01000013.1, from coordinate 472,213 downwards.
CGCATATGGATCCGCCGGGGAACGCTGCATGGCCGTCAGCGTGCTGGTCGCGGTGGGTGACGCGGGCGACGCGCTGGTTCCGGCCATCCAGAAGCGCATCGACGAGCTCGTGATCGGCGACGGCACGGATGCGGCCAGCGGCATGGGCCCGCTCGTGACGGCGGCGCACCGCGAGCGCGTGCTCTCCTACGTCAAGGGTGCCGCCGACGAAGGCGCGATCGTCGTGGTCGACGGGTCGCAGAAGCAGTTCGACTCCGACGGGTTCTTCCTCGGCGCCACGCTGCTCGACGACGTGCCCCTGAACTCGAAGACCTACTGCGACGAGATCTTCGGGCCGGTGCTCGCAGTGGTGCGCGTCGACACGCTCGAGATGGCGATCGAGCTCATCAACGACAACCCGTACGGCAACGGCGTGGCGATCTTCACCCGCGACGGCGGCGCAGCGCGCGAGTTCGAGTTCCGCATCGAGGTGGGCATGGTCGGTGTGAACGTGCCGATCCCGGTGCCGGTCGGGTCGTTCTCGTTCGGCGGCTGGAAGAACTCCCTGTTCGGCGACTCGCACATCTACGGGCCGGAGTCGTTCCACTTCTACACGCGCTCCAAGGTGGTCACGAGCCGGTGGCCGCGCGCGAGCTCCGAGCCGGCCGGCTCGAAGGTCGAGCTGGCGTTCCCCGGCAACCACTGACCGACATTCGCTGACTACGAAAGAAGCCGACCATGACCGTCATCGACGAAAGCACCGGTTCTTCGCGCACCGCAGATGGCTCCACCGGCTACACCGACCGCACGGGCTCATTCCATGCGTTCGGCGACACCGACGCCGAGAAGCAGGTGCGTGGGGATGACCGTGCCCACGTCTTCCACTCCTGGAGCGCGCAGGCGCACATCAACCCGCTGCCGATCGCGGCCGGCGAGGGCTCCACGTTCTGGGACTACGACGGCAACCCGTATCTCGACTTCAGCTCGCAGCTGGTGAACCTGAATCTGGGCCACCAGCATCCGGACCTCGTGCGGGCGATCCAGGAGCAGGCCGGCCGGCTCGCCACCATCCAACCGGCGATGGCGAACGACGTGCGCGGCGAGCTGGCACGCCGCATCGCCGAGGTGGCGCCGGGCGATCTGAACCACGTGTTCTTCACCAACGGCGGTGCGGATGCCAACGAGAACGCCGTCCGCATGGCGCGCCGCTACACCGGCCGCTCGAAGGTGCTAGCGATGTACCGCTCGTACCATGGCAACACGAACACGGCGATCGCGGCCACCGGCGACCCACGACGTTGGGCGAACCAGCCGTACGCCGACGGCAATGTCGCGCACTTCTTCGGACCGTATCCGTACCGATCGGCGTTCCACGCGGCATCCGTCGAAGAAGAAGGGCAGCGCGCACTCGAGCACCTCGAGCAGGTGATCGTGCTCGAGGGTGCGCAGACCGTCGCCGCAGTGCTCATCGAGACGGTCGTCGGCACGAACGGCGTGCTCATGCCGCCTCCCGGGTACCTGAAAGGCGTGCGCGAACTGTGCGACAAGTACGGCATCGTCTACATCGCGGACGAGGTCATGGTCGGCTTCGGCCGCATCGGCGAGTGGTTCGCGGTGGATGCCTACGACGTCATCCCCGACCTCGTCACCTTCGCGAAGGGCGTGAACTCCGGCTACGTGCCCCTCGGCGGCGTCATCATCTCGGATGCCATCGCGCACTTCTTCGACGACGTCTCGTTTCAGGGCGGGCTGACGTATTCCGGGCATCCGCTCGGGTGCGCCGCGGGCGTCGCGACGTTCGAGGTGTTCGAGCGCGACGGCATCCTGGAACGCGTGCGCGACCTCGGCTCGCGCATCGTCGAACCCACCGTCACGGTCTGGCTCGACACGCACCCGTCGCTCGGCGAGGTGCGCGGGAGAGGCCTGTTCTGGGCGCTGGAGCTCGTGATCGACAGGGAGACGCGCGAGCCGCTCGTGCCGTTCAACGCGTCGGGTGCCGAGGCCGCCCCGATGGGCGAGGTCGCGGCGGCGTGCAAGGCGGAAGGTGTCTGGCCGTTCACACACTTCAACCGCATGCACATCGCCCCGCCGCTGGTGATCGCCGAGGACGAGCTGCGCCGCGGATTGGACGCCTACGACAAGGCCCTCAGCGTCGCCGACCGCTACGTGCGCTGACGCCCGTGCCCGTTGGCGCCTCTGCCTGTTGGCGCCCCTACGCACCGACGCCCCTGTGCCTCTGCGCCGGCGGCGCCCCTGCCCACTGATGCCCCTGTGCCTCTGGCGCCCCCGCTCACCGAGCGGGCGCAGCTCCCAACCCCTGCAGGCACACGGCACTGCGCCCGCTCACTCCGCTCGGGCCGCACTGTCTGTCACTAATTCAGGCCATGTCTGATCAGACGGCGTATATGTCGATGTGAACCGGTATGGCCTGAATTAGTGTCGGCGCGACGTCAGCGGCGCCGTCGGCGCTCGACGTCAGCCGCGCCGTCGGCCCCCGACGTCAGCGGCGACCCATACCGTGGAGGCATGGCGGGCATCCGGTACGAGTTCGAGTCCACGCTGTTTCCCTGGGAGGCTCGGCGCGAACTCTGGGTGTTCGCGCGGCTGCCGCTCGACATCTCGGAGGAGATCCACGACTCCCCGTACCCTCCCGCGGGCTTCAACTCGGTGAAGGTGGAGGCGACGCTCGGATCGTCGCGCTGGCGGACATCCATCTTTCCGGAGAACGACGGCAGCTACGTGCTCGCCATCAAGAAGGCGATCCGCACCCGTGAGGGCGTCGGCGTAGGCGACACCGTGCGCATGGCCGTCGAGACCCAGTTCTGACGCCCGGCCCGTGCCGCAAAGAGCTGCACTCCGGCCGCTCTTGCCCTGCGCCACCCGGACGTGCACCGCCTCGGGCCCGCATCACCTCGGACCCGCGCCACCTCGGACCTGCATCACCCCGCCGTGCCTTGCCTACGCCGCCCTGCCGGTCGACCAAGGAACTATTTCAGGCCATTTCCGATCAGACCACGTATATGTCGATCTGGCTCGAAATCTCCTGAAATAGTGCACGGGTGACGGCAGGAGGCCGCGCGTGGTGGAGCGAGGCCCCGCGTGGTGGAGGGAAGCCACGCGTGACGGCAGGATGCCACGCGTGACGGCAGGATGCCCCGCGCGACGGCAGGATGCCGCGCATGACGGCGGGAAGCCACGCGCGACGGCGCGAGGCCGCGCGGGACGGAGGGATGCCACGCGTGACAGAGGGGGGGCCCCGCGCGATGGCGGGAAAGCCGCGCGGGACGGCTCAGCCGTGGACCGTGAAACCCCGTCACGCGGCGCCGGCCCAGTCACGCGGCGCCGGCCCAGTCGCCCGGCGCCGGCCCAGTCGCCCGGCGGCGGCCTAGTCGCCCGGCGTGACCAGGCAGAACGGATGCCCCGCCGGGTCGAGATAGACCCGGAATGTCTCGCGGTCGAAGCCGGCCTTCACGGCGCCGAGCGCGAGCACCTGCTGTTCGGCGGCATCCATGTCGTCGACCTTGACGTCGAGGTGCATCTGCTGCGGCACGTCCTGGCCCGGCCACTGCGGGGGCGTGTAGTCCTGCTCGACCTTCTGGAAGGCCAGAAGCGGGCGCGCGCCGGGGTCGGCGGCGAGCGTGACCCAACCCTCTTCTTGTTCGACGATCCGCATCGGCAGCAGTTCCTCGTAGAACCGAGCGAGCGAAAGCGGATCAGGGCAGTCGATGACGAGTATGTCCCATGTTCCGATCATGCGGTCAGGCTATGGCCGGCCTCCGACACTCCGAAGGGCTTGACGCTGGGCTCCGGTTGCGGTGCGCCACGGCGCATGGCCCTCTACCTGCGACCCCCGTCTCTCTGCCGCTCGGCTCTCGTGCGTCGTCCGAGCGAGCGGGCACTCACGTCCGCCATCCGGGCCACCGGCCGCTCTCGTGCATCGTCCGGGCGACCGGCCGCTCACGTCCGCCGTCCCGGCGACCGGCCGCTCACGTCCGCTATCCCGGCAGGCGGCCGCTCTCGTGGTCAAGGCGAGTAGCGTCGGAGGCGGCGAGAGGCGGCATTCATGGGCGAGCAGAACGACCGGGACATCGTGACCCTGTTCACGAAGGCGTTGCGTGCCCTCGGCCAAGCCGGTCGCGCTGACGAGGCGAGCCGGCTCGCCGCCCAGGCGTGGTGGGGGCTCAAAGATACCGATCCCCGTGCTGCCGAGCGCATCAACGGAACCATGCACTATCTGGCGCGGCTGATGGAGCGACCCCAGGTCGACGACGGAGTCACAGCCGGTGACAGAGACGCAGCCAGCGACGAAGCCGCGGCCCACGACGAAACGGACGCTGAGCGGGCGGCGACCTGAACGAGAAGCGCGCCGTGGCATCCGTGGTCAACTTGTCTGCGTGTCGACCTTCGCGCTGAGCCCCGACCCCTCCGGCACCACCGTCAGCAGGCGCGCGTGGTGGGCGCTCGTCGTTCTGCTCGCCGGCATGTTCATGGCGTTGCTCGACACGAGCATCGTCAATGTCGCGCTGCAGACGATCCGCACGAGCCTGAACGCGAACGAGGCGACGCTCTCGTGGGTGATCTCCGGGTACGCGCTGGCGTTCGGCCTGCTGCTCATCCCCGCCGGACGCTTCGGCGACAGGTTCGGCCACAAGTGGATTTTCATCGTCGGCGTGAGCGTCTTCGTGCTCTCCAGCGTGTGGTGCGGGCTCGCCCAGTCGAGCACCGAGCTCGTGGTCGCGCGCGTGGTGCAGGGCGTCGGCGGCGGCATCTACGTGCCGGCGGTGGCATCCCTCATCCAGCTGATGTTCCCCGGCCGCATCCGTGGCCGGGCCTTCGGCGTGATGGGCGCCGTGATCGGCATCTCGACCGCGCTCGGCCCGCTCGTCGGCGGGCTGCTCATCCAGGCTTTCGGTGAGGCGGAGGGATGGCGGTCCATCTTCTTCGTGAACGCGCCCATCGGCATCCTCACCGTCATCGCCGCGATCGCGCTGGTGCCCGGCGGCGCCGAGGGCAAACGACTCTCGACGGATGCCGTGGGCCTGCTTCTCGCGATCGCCGCCCTGGTTGCGCTCCTCGTTCCGCTCATCGAGGGTGAAGATCTGGGCTGGCCGCTCTGGACCTGGCTGAGCCTCGCCGGTGGCGTCGTGCTGCTCATTGGCTTCGCCTTCTGGGAGCGGCACGTGGCGAAAACGACGACGGAGCCGCTCGTGCCGCCCCACCTGTTCTCGCATCCGCAGTTCACCGGCGGAGTGCTGCTCGCGTTCGTCTACTTCGCGGCGTTCACGAGCATCTTCTTCACGATCTCGCTGCTTTGGCAGGCCGGCCTCGGGCACACGGCACTGGAGTCCGGACTCGTCTCGCTCCCGTTCTCGATCGGCAACATCGTGGGCGCGACGGCCAGCGATCGCGTGGCACGACGGCTCGGGCGCAACGTGCTGAGCCTCGGGACCGGACTCGTCGCGATCGGCCTGATCAGCCTGTGGCTGCTGCTCTGGCTCTCGCCGACGCAGGACCTCACCAACTGGGGTCTGCTCCCCGAGCTCTTCGTCGCGGGCGTCGGCAGCGGCCTCTTCGTGGCGCCGAACGCGCGATTCATCGTCGCCACCGTCGACAACTCCGAGGCGGGTGCGGCGAACGGGGTCATCCAGACCGTGCAGCGCGTCGGCTCGGCGATCGGCATCGCGATCATCGGCAGCGTGCTGTTCGCGCAGATCCCGTCGTCGTTCGCACCGAGCAAGGCGAAGGCGGCGCAGATCGCACAGCAGCATGCTGCGGGCGGACCGGATGCCATCAAGCACGCCATTGCGCAGTACATCGACCACGGTCTCGCGGTTGCGTTCGGCAACGGCGCCGCCCTGGCCATGCTCACCAGCGCGATCTTCGCGGTCTGCGCCTTCCTGCTGGTGTTCGCGCTGCCGAAGAAGGTCGGCCTGGAGTAGGGCGACCGCGTGTCGCTTCCGGCTACCGGTTCGCGGGTGCCGAATACCGGGACCCCGAGGCGGCTACGGTGCGACCACCGGCGCCCCGGCCGTTGGCGTCATCCCGTCGGTTGCACCGGACGCCGACGGAGTCCGGCCGCTCGAATGGGGCGCGGGCGTGATCGGATCGGGCTCACCCCTCCCTGACGGAACCGGAGCCGCCGCGAGCCCGCGCGTTCGTCGCGCCCGGAACCCGGCGAGGAAGAAGGCGAGCGCGAGAAGGCTCACAACCACTCCGGCGACCGGCACGAGCCACGGACCGGCCCCGGCGAGCGCGGCGTTGCCGAGTGGCGGCGCAATCGCGATGCCGAGGTACATCGCCGTCGAGTACCACGCCATGGTCTGCTGCGCATGCTCGGGCGCGATGGCCACCAGCCGGTGCTGCACCGGAATCGTCACCGCCGCCGCGACAACTCCCCAGACCGCGAACACGACGATGGATGCCCCGAACGACCACTCGAGGACCGCCAGCGCCGACAGCGCCGCGCTCTGCACAGCCAGGGCGACCGTCGCGGTGCCGCGGCTGCCGAACCTGTCAGTCGCCGGGCCCGCGAAGACGTTGCCGATCACCCCGGCCACCCCGTACACGAGTAGGAGCACGGCAAGAAGTGCACCCGATCCCCCGGTCGAGGACCGCGTGACCTCGGCGGAGAAGATGTACACGACGTTGAAGCCGGTGGTGGCGAAGAGTGCGGCCGCGAGCGTGGCCAGCACACGGGCATCCGTCAGCGGTTCGAGACGTCGGCGCAACGACACGACGGGCGGCTGAGGCACCGTGCGGAACAGTACCGGGATCGCGACAGCCACGACGGCGCCGAGCCCGACAAGGCACCACATGGCCGCGCGCCAGCCGAACAGGGTGCCCAGTTCCGTTCCGAGCGGCGATCCGACCGCCACCGACAGCGTGAAGCCGGCCCCGACGATCGCCAGCGCACGTCCCCGTCGGTGCGGCGGCACGAGTGTGGTCGCCGCCGCCGTAGCCGTCGGCACGAGCGCCGCACCGCCGAACGCGGCGATCACCCGGGCGAGAACGAACGTCGTCAGCGAGTCGCCGACCGCCGCGACGCCGACTCCGACGGTGAACAGGAGCGCACCGGATGCCATCAGCCACCCTCTCGAGACCCGCGACAGCAGGATCGACACCAGCGGCGACGCCATCGCGACGAGCAGCGCATACACCGTGATCGAGTAGCTGACCGATGCTTGGCTCGCGTCGAGATCGCCTGCGATGCGCGGGAGGAGTCCGGCGATGACGAAGGCATTCGTGCCTACGCCGAACATGCCGAGAGCGAGAAAGAGGAGTCGAAGGGTCGAACCGCGATATGATTGTTCGATAACCGTCATACCGTCAAGGTAGATCAATGGTTCGATGATCGTCAAACTATTTATTGGAGCGTGGCGTGCCCGAACGCGATCCGCACGACGACTGCACTCCGCTCGGCGTCGAGCACTACCCGGTTCCGCCCATGTCCGAGGTACAGCTCGTGGAGTTGCTGCGTGCCGTGGCAGACCCCATCCGGCTCGAGATCGTGCGCACCCTCTCCGACGGTGAGCCTCGTCCGAAGTCTGAGCTCGTCAGCGACTTCAGCGTTCAGAAGTCGACGCTGTCCCACCACTTCAAGACGTTGCGCGAGTCCGGTCTCACGCAGTGGACCGTCGTCGGTCGCACACACATGATCCGCCTGCGTCGCTCCGAGCTAGACGAACGCTTCCCCGGTCTCATCGACGCGCTGGTGGTCGAGGCCGCGTAGCCGCGGCGGCTCGCTGTCAGGGGGCCGATCTCGGTATCGATCCGGACGCGCGAACGGCGGGAGCTGGCATCCGCGGGCCCGCCCAGACGTCCGCCAGGAACTCGGCGATCGCCTCGGCCCGTCCGGCGTCCTCGCATCCGTCTCCGCCCGAGCAGTGCCCGTGCGGCAGCACGTGCACCCACGTCGGGCCGGCGAGCGCGTTCGCCACGGCGAACTGCCCAGGCACCGGCACCGACGGATCCGCCAGCGCCGGCAGCACGAGCACCGGAACGCGCACGCGCAGCGCCGCCGTGGCGGCATCCGCGTACCACAGCGTGCGGAGAACAGCTGGGTGCTCGCGCACCCGTTCACGCACCCGGCTCGCCGATCCCGTGCTCGGCACGGCTACGCGCCAGGGGTGATGGCCGAAACTGGGCACCTCGAGCACGCCGGCGTCGAAGCAGTCGCCGAATCCGAGCGCGAGCGCGCCGATCCCGCCGCCGAAGCTCGCACCGACGTACGAGACCTGCCGCGCGCCGGGGAACACCATGCGGGCGACGCGGGCGGCGAGCCAGACATCCGCCACCGAGCCGACGTGACTGTACGTGCGGGGCGAGTGGATGCCCCACAGCACGTGATGCACGCCCGTCGCGCCTCCGACCCCCGGCACCTCGCTCCGCGTGGGAAGCCCCCGTGCGACAGGGAACACCGCGCCAGCGTCGTGGGGCACGTCCGCGAGCGTCGGCGCGTCCCGGCCGCCGTATCCGTGGCCCACCACGACGACGCGCGAGACCGCGTCGCCGACGTCCTTCCCGCTCGCCCCGCCGCTCGCGGCAGGCCGTGTGACCCAGCCGCCGATCCGCACGCCGTCCACACTGTGATACGACAGGTCGGCCGCCTCGATGCCGGGTTCGAGCTCGCGCCATGCGCCGACCTGCGGCACTGGATCGACGCCGGCCGCCTCGCTCGCGACGCCCGCCCAGAAGCTGTCAAGATCGGCAGGCTCGTCGCCCGGCGGCCCGACCTGCAGCAGTGCAGACAGGTCGAAGCCGTGCGTCGGGTCGAAGCCGAATCGCTCGCGCATCAACGTGGCGGTCGTAGCGCCGGTCAGCCGCACCCGAGGCATCAGCCGCCGTCCGGCCCGCCGAGCCGGTACCACTCGCGTGCCGTACCGCCCTCGATGCGCATGCGCGCCGCGCGCTCCCCCACCAGTCCGATCGTCGTCTCCAGGGTCGCATCGTAGGTGCGGGCCGCTTCGCACAGCGGCCAGTCAGAGCCGAGCATCACCCGCTCGGCGCCGAACGCCTCGAGGGCGACGTCGACGTGGGGGCGCAGCTGGTCGGGCGCATGCCCGACGCGCGGCTGCGTGAGCAGCCCGGAGAGCTTGACCGCCACGTTCGCTCGGCGGGCCAGCGCGCGCATGCCGCGGCTCCAGGCGGCGAAGCCCGACCTGCCGGTCTCCGGCTTCGCGAGGTGATCCACGACGATCCGCGACTCGGGGACGGCCTCCGCGAGAACGAGCGCATCCGGCAGCCTGCTCGGCGTGAGCAACAAATCGAGTGCCAGTCCTCGCTCGGCGACCGCACGCATCCCGCGCGCCACCGCCGATTCCGGGAAGCGCCCACCGGTGTCGGGGACCATCGTGCGGATGCCCGCGAGCCGACCTCCTCCGGGCCCGGTACGCAGACGGTCGAGCCGCGCACCGGCATCCGGCCGCGTCAGATCAACCCAGCCGACCACGCCGGCGACGAACCCGTACGAGTCGCCGCGCGCATCACCCGTGGAGTCACCGGCGTCGCCCCTGGCGTCGCCGCGCGCATCACCCGCGGCGAGCGCCAGCAGTCCTTCGGTCTCCCGCTCGCTGCCCACGGTCTGCACGAGAACGACCGCGTCCACCCCCGCGGTGAGCGCGAGCGGACGCAGCCGCTCGATCGTGTCGACGCGGGCGAGCACGCCACCGCCGCGCCCGAGGTCATCGAGCGCGGCAGTGTGCGCGTGGACGTGCGCGTCGATCTTCATCGTCGCGATCGCGTCGCTCCTGCCGCCCACTTTCGGGCTCCGTACTGGTAGGCCCCGAGGCTGGGCACCGGGTCTGTCGACCCGTCGGTGATGCCCGCGATCGGAATGGCCGCGTTGCGTGCAGGAGACCCGGCCTGCAACGTGTAGTCGTTCTTCGCCGGATCGGTGAACAGCGGATCGACGTCGGAGCCCATGTTGTTCGTGAGCACCATGCCGCCGTCGGTCGCGTCCGTCGTGCCGACGAGTGCTCCGATGTTGTTCTCCACCACGGTTCCCGTCGACTCCCCCGCGCCCTTGACGTACATCATGTAGACGCCGCCCGTGTTGTTGTAGACGCTGTTGTTCAGCGATCCGCTGCCCAGCCCGTTCAGCATGACGGTCTGAGTTGGGTTGTTCCAGCCCACGTTGTTCGCGATCGTCAGATCGCTCTGCCCGTTGTCGGCGTAGACGCCTGCCATCGCGAACGTCTCACTGGTGCCGATCGCCGGCGTGGCGTCGTGCAGCAGGTTGTGGTCGATGGATGTCCCCGCCATCGAGGCGCCACAGCAGGTGTAGACCGCCGCGGTGTCGAGGCTGAGGTTCCCGTACTCGGAGATGTCGTTGTACGCGATCCGGTCCGCCGTTCCCGCCGTCGCCCCGTAGGGCAGGGTCCACTGCAGGTTGATGCCGCTGCGCCCGACCTTCGAGATGGTGTTGTGCGTCACCGTCTGGCCGAATCCCTGCACGGCGATTCCGGCCGCGTACGTCCCGGCATAGTCGACATCGCTGATCACGTTGTTCGTCGCCGTGTTGCCGTAGCCGAGCAGCGCGATGCCGTTGCCCGCGCTCAGCGAGAGCGTGCTGTTCTTCACCGTGTTGCCGATGCCCTTCACGACGATCCCGGTGTCAGTGATTCCACGGTTGACCGTCGTGCCGCAGTTCGTGGCGCCCTGCGTGATGTCGGTGTACTGCGACAGGTAGGTGCCGTCGATGCTGTCGAGCGTCACGTCCCTGCTGTCATCGCCGGTGGTCATCGAGGTCCCGAACAGGTGCACGTTCTTCACCGTGGTGTAGCTGGATGCGGTCAGGTCGAAGCCGAGCTGGCGCTGCTTGGCCTCGATGTGGTGCCGCATCGGAGAGTCCTGGCTGTCGAGGTAGAGGCGCTTGGCCGTCGCGTCGTAATACCACTCTCCCGAGTGCGAGAGCTCGGCGATCTGCCCGGCGAGCGAGTAGCGCGTCTGGTTCGGCTCGATGGTGTGCACACAGGCGGGCGCGACGTCGAGCGTGAGCGACCCGGTCGAGGAGCCGACGACCGTGCCGGTCTCGGTGGCGTACCAGTAGCTCGTGAGCACGCGCGCACCGTCCCAGTAGCCGGCCGGCTGCGTGAGCGCAGGGTCGACCAGCGTCGCGCCGGTGCTGCCGGCCGCCGCGCGCTCGACGGTCGTCGGACGAACCGGGTCCGTTCCCGGATACGGCCACTGCGCCTCGACGTCCATCGCGCCGTCGGTGAACACCTGCACCGGGCTCACGTCGTCGCCCAGATCGATGGCGACGCTGTAGACGTCGCCATCGTCGACAGCCTGGCTGAAGGCGGAACCGACGACATACGGGTCGGCGGCGGAGAGCGTGTTCACATCGGATGCCGTCACGCGCCTCCAGCCCCGCACGGTATCCGCTCCGGAGACGGTCACCTTCGCCCCGCGCGCCGCCGTGTACGTGATCGGCGCCAGAGAAGTGCCCGACGCCTTCGGGGTGACCGTCTCGTGATACGTGCCGCTGCCGATCACGCACGTGTCACCGGCGACCATGACGTCGGCACACTTCTGGATGCTCGCGAACGCGTGATGCATCGAGCGCCCGTTCGCCCTGTCGTTGCCGTGCGTCGAGACGTAGTAAGTCGCGCCGTGCACGGGAACGGCGGCGGCCGAGCCCGGGATCGCGACGGCCGCGGCCGTCAGCGCGACGAGGGCGACCGCCCAGGTGCGCCCGAGCCGGCGGGCGCCGAGCGCGGCCCTGGCCGTTCTGCTCCGGGCCCGTTGCTGGGTGCGATGTCGATCGTGCGCCGTGGACGACGATCGGTGTGTGCGGTTGCGGATAGCAAGCATCCTCGCTCCTATCGATAGGGTATAATCGATGAAACTAGCGGGATGTCATCAGCCCGTCAACACCTATCCGCAGGATTATCGATAGATAGACTCATGCCCGTGTCGAACAGTTCGGCTTTTCAGCCTGAGACGAGCGCCGAGGGGGGCTCCCCCGTTTCCTCGGCGAACAGTGCCGCCGCGGCCGATCCTGCTGCCCGGGAGGCACTGCGGCGCAGCCTCGAAGCGGAGCGCGGCAACTTCGGACGAGACCTGATCTCCGACCAGGTGTACGACCTGGTGCGCCGGCTCGTGATGGAGGGCGCCCTCAAACCGGGCGATCGCGTCGTCGAGCTCGAGCTCTCCCAGCGTCTCGGCATCAGCCAGGCCCCGGTGCGCGACGCCGTCAAGCGACTCGCGTACGAGGGCGTGCTCACCCATGTTCCGCGTCGCGGGCACTTCGTGACCGTCGCGCTGGAGGAAGACCTCGAGCACGCGGTCGTCGCCCGTACCATGATCGAGCGCACGTCTGCGCGTCTCGCCGCGGCGGAGCTGACCGATGAGGCCCGCGCCGAGCTCGAGTCCGTCGTGGAGCGGATGCGCGAGGCGGCCGGGCGTGAAGACGTCGCGGTGTTCCGCGTGCTCGACTTCACGTTCCACCGCCAGGTGTGCGCCGCGAGCGGCAACCCGTTGATCGTCAAGTGCTGGGATGTCATCGAGCCGGCACTGCGCTCCTCTCGCGCCGTCGGCGACCCGCTGTTCCAGGGCGACTGGTCGAGGGTGGCCGACGACCACGCGAAGCTGCTCGCACTGCTGCACCCGAAGTCCGCCGACAAGGCCGCCGACGCCTTCGGCCGTCACGCCTCGTTGCAGAGCCCGTAGCGGCGGGCTCGCGACACAGCCGCCCTGCACTGCAGCGCTGACGGAGTTCTCCGCGCACACCTTGGTCCCGGCAATTTGCCGTACACTGACAGCATGTCTCCCACCACGCCGCTCAAGGCCGCCCGCATCGAGGTTCGGGTGACCGTCGAGCAGAAGAAACTCATCGAGCGCGCCGCCGCGCTCAAGGGGCGCAGCATCACGGACTTCGTCTCGATGCTTGCCGCCGAGGAAGCGGAGGAGATTCTGCGCGCCGAACACTCGATCGCCCTGCCCGCCGAAACGTTCGATGCGCTCCTTCGGGCTCTGGATGAGCCGCCCCGCGCCCTGCCCGAACTCAAGCGGCTCTTCGAAGAGCAACCGGTGTGGGCCGACCAGGAGCGCGTCGCCGCAATCGAACGCATCGCGGCGGATATTGCGTGAGCGCGCTGCCCGAACCACTCAACGAGCATCACCGCATCGAACCGTTCCGCAGCCGGGAGCCGGAACTCAACAATTGGCTCCACGACCGCGCCCGCCGCAGCGACGCCGCCAACACCGCCCGCACCTACGTTGCCACCGCCGCCGAAGGTCTCGTGATCGGCTACTACACCCTGTCCGGGTACAGCGCCGGCTGCCGCCGCGCACCGAGCCGCCTCGGCCGAAACCAGCCGGACCCAATCCCCGGAGTGCTGATCGGCCGCCTTGCCGTCGATGAACGTTTCGAAGGCATCGGACTCGGCAAAGCGCTGCTCCGTGACGCGCTCACACGCGTCAGCGCAGCCGCAGAAACAGTCGCCACGCGGGCGGTGTTCGTCGACGCGCTCAACGAAGACGCGGCCCGCTTCTGGAAGGGTCACGGTTTCCTCCCACTCCGCGACGAACCGCTCGCCCTGTACATGCGACTGGACGACGTGCGCGCCACTATCGCCGCACTCTGACCTGGCGCGTCAGCGCAGGCGCGCCACCCCGGCGTGCAGGTCCAACACGAGCGCGACCCTGGCGCGGGCTCGAGGCGCCAAGCGCACGGCGATCCGCGAGCCGCCCTCGAGCGAGACGTCCTGTTCCTCGTCAGTGTCGACATCCCGGAGCACGGCCCGACGGATGACGTGCTCTCCGAACCCGCCTGCCTGTATGACAGTCTCCACACCGTCATCGCCGAGGTTCACGAGTTGCACGACCGACCGCTCCGGGTCGATCGATTCCACGAGCGCCGCCACCTTCGGCGGCAGCCCCGGTCGCCCTGCGATGGGGTCGAAGTACCGCACGAACGCGTGCTGCAGCCCGCCGTTGTAGAGGGCCTGCGGCGCCCCGAACGCCGTCATCACGAGCGCCTCGGTGACCACCGGGTTCACGCGCTGCCAGCGATCCTGGTCGAATCCGGAGGCGAGGTCATCCGCTCGAAGCGCCGCGAGCCGCTCGTCCACCTGTCCGTGCGCCACCGTCAGCAGGTCGGCCGCGAAGCGCTCGACGTCGCCGTCCCTCAGCGCGGCGAACCAGGCATCCTCGTGCCCGGCCTCTTCCTTGTCGCGGAACTGACGCACCAGGGACCAGTCCCAGCCCCCGGCGGCACGCAGCTCGTCGAGCGCCCGGAGGTCGTCCGACCGGCGCGAATGCCACCAGAGCCACACCGGGAACGCCGCCTGCGGTGGCTGATGGTCGAACCACCCGTCCGGCGCGAGCCGCGTCGGCCAGAGCTCGAGCTCGTGGTCGAACTCGTCGCCGAAATGGGTGCTCCAGCGGCGCTTCATCGTCATGGCACGGCCTGTGGGCACGTCGCGCACCCGCTGGGAGCGAACGGCATCGAGGATGCCTCGAGCCAGTTGCAGAGCACCGTCATCGGCGCTCGAGGTGAGCAGCCCGGCTCCCGCGTTCAGGGCAGCGGGCAGAAGACTGTGGATGCCGTGCGGCCACGTCCATCCGTACAGCCCGCCGAACCATGAGCCCACCGGCTCGCCGCCCACCACGCCATCGGCGCCGACGTTGTCGGGGAGGAGGCCGCCGTTGTCGGCCGCGCGGCGCATCCACGCCGTCACATAGCCCTCGACCCAGTCGCGCCAACGCGCCTCTCCGGTCAGAAGCCACGCGAGCGTGACGAGGGAGACGACGCTGAGGTTCACGGCGACGTCACCGGAGCCGAACCGATGCTGCATCGCCTCGGCCATGCGCTCGGCGTTGCCCGGAGAGTCCAGGTCATCCCACGACTCGATGCCGGGCAGTCCGCGCACGGGCAGCCCGTAGGTACGCATCTCACGTCGCTCGGTGCCGAACCGCGGCAGCTCATCCTCCAGCCCCGGTCGCGGACCGCCGGCACCGTTGTGCGGTGCTCGGATGATCCGCAGCTCCGGATCGTAGTTGCCGGCCGGCGAGTCGGGCAGGTAGAGGCCCGCGAACCGGGTGACGGCATCCACCAGCTCCGGGTTGCGCGGGTCTGCGAGGCAGAGACCGTAGAAGAGCTCGAGCCCTTCGCCGAGGTGGAACCAGTCGTAGCCGGTCTCGAAACCGTCGCGGAACAGCCCCAGCTCCTCGAGCTGCGCGCTGACACCGCGCCAGATGCGCAGGCCGGCCTCCAGCAGTTCCGGGCTGCCCCCGACCGAGTAGAGCGTCGGCCAGTTGAAGACCGCCTCGAGAAAGTCGTCGGCGCCGTCGCGGCCGATCGGCCGTCCACCCGGGCGCAGCCGACCGTCGTCGTCGACGTACGTACCGGCGAACTCACGCCACGCCTGCTCGAGTCGTTCGCGCAGGCTCACCTGCAGCAGTGCCCAGTCGGGCGCTGTCATGGACTATCCCTTCGTCGCACCGACCGTGAGGCCGCTGATGATGTGCCGCTGCATGTAGAGGAAGAACACGATCACGGGCGCGACCGCGAGCAGGAGGTTCGGGAACACCTTCGTGAGGTCGGTCGTGTACTGGCTGATGCCGGTGTAGATGGCCGTCGTCACGGTGTATTGATCGGATGACGGCCCGAGCAGGATCTGCGGGCTCACGAAGTCGTTCCACAGCCCGATCGAGTTCAGGATGAGCACCGTCACGACCGCGGGTCTCAGCAGAGGGAAGATGATCGTCCAGAACGTGCGGAGCCGGCCGGCGCCATCGATCGATGCCGCCTGATCGATGTCGCGCGGCACCGTCGCGATGTAGCCCACCATAAGGAAGATGCTCACCGGCAGCGTCGTCGCGGAGTCGTAGAGCACGAGCCCCGCAAAGCTGTTCACCAGGCCGAGCGTTCGAAGCACGTAGATAGCGGGGATCACCATCGCCGCGCCCGGAATGAACGTTCCGGCGAGAAAGTACAGCATCAGCAGTCTGGTTTTGCGGCTGGTGCTGCGCGCGATCACATACGCCGCCGGACCGGCGAGCGCAATGCAGATGACGTCGACGACCACGACGATCGCCGCGGTGAAACCGTACGACGCCACCACGTTGTACTCGGGGCTCGTGATCGCGTCGATCAGCGGTTGCAGCGTGAGCCGGTCGAACGGGATGCCGAACGGCTGGCTCTGGATGTCCTGCTGCGTCTTGAACGCGTTGACGAGCAGGATGTACGCCGGTCCGCCCATGAGCGGCACGAGCAGCGCGAGCATGATCACCCGTCCGACGTTGACCCGCTCGCGCCGACGTCGACGCGGCATCCGTACGGCTGTCTCGGCGGTCATCCTTCGCCCTCCGCTGCCTTGTCACTGCGATTGCGCAGTGCGGTCACCAGCAGCGCGAGGGCTGCCGACACGATCATCAGGAACACGGCCTGCGCGTTGGCATAGCCGATCTTCGTGCTGCCGAACGACTGCGCGAGGATCACGTACGCATACGTCGACGTCGAGCCCGCCGGGCCGCCGCCGGTGAGGCTCACGACGATGTCGTAGGCGCGCAGCAGGCCGATCAGGCTGAGTATCAACGCCACCGTGACCACCGGCGCGATCATCGGGATCACGATGTTCCGATTGATCTGCCAGCGGCTCGCGCCGTCGATCTCGGCCGCCTCGATGAGCTCGAGCGGCACGGTCTGCAGCGCCGCGACGAAGAGCACCACGTTGAAGCCGAAGCCGGCCCACACGATCACCGCGATCAGCGAGATGAGCGCCAGGTTCTGCTCGAACAGGAAGCCGACCGGGCCGATCCCGAACGGGGCGAGCAGCGTGTTGAGCGCGCCCTTCGTGCCCAGGATGGCATTCCACAGGAACCCGAGGATCAGCGCGCTGATCACGTGCGGGTAATACGTGAGGGCCCGGAAGACCGAGTTCGTTCGCGACTTCTGGCGAAGGGCCAGCGCGTACATCAGGCCGAATCCGATCTGGAACGCAGAGCCGAAGATGACGATGAGCACCGTCACCCACATGGAGTGCGTGGTGTTCGGATCCGTGAAGAGATGCGTGTAGTTCTGGATGCCGATGAAGGCGGCATCCGAGAAGCCGTCCCAGTCGGTGAAGCTCAGGTAGATCGCGACTCCGACCGGCACCACCATGAGCGCGGAATAGAGCAGCACCGCGGGGCCGGCCATGCCGAGCGAGACCGCCGTGTCTTTGAGTCGTCTGTTTCGTTTGCGCGCCGCAGCGCCCTCCCCGGATCGTGTCCGGGGAGAGCGCGCGTCGGCGATCACTGCGTTTGCGAGTCCCACCACGTGTCCAAGTTCTCCGCCACCTGCTTCGGGGTCGATCCCGAGTACAGGGACTGGATCTGACTGTTCAGTTCGGTCGAGTAGCCGGGGAGCGGCTGCTCATCTGCCGCTTCGACGAATCCGCCGGGCGAGGCATCCACGATCTTCTGCACGCCCTTGCCCAGGCTCGACATCGTGTAGGTGTAGCCCTTGCGGAAGTTGCCGTCGGCGGCGAGCTCGCTGCCTACGGCGGTCTTGTCCGTGGTCAGCCACTTCACCAGACTGATCGCGGCCTTCTGATTCTTCGACTGCTTGACCACCACGTACGGGTCGGCGATATTGCTGAACTGCTTCGTCGGGTACGTGCCCGTGGTCGGCATCGAGAACACGCCGAAGTCGTCGCTGGCCTTGGCCTGGTCGGCCGCCGGAACGAAGAACGAGCCCATGATGTACATGGCCGACTTGCCTTCCAAGAAGTTGGTCTGCCCGTCGGCGTATGCGAGGCCCAGATCGCTCTTCTGCAGGTATCCCTTGTCGACCCACGACTTGTAGGCCTTGAGCGACTTCATGTAGTCCTTGTCGCCCGCGAACGTCACGTCGCCTTCCCGGCGCTTCTTGATCCAGTCGGGTGTCTTGGTCATGGTCGTCGAGTCGTTGAAGAGCGTGAACTGCGAGCCCGTGACCCACTGACCGGCGGTCTGCAGCGGCACGTAGCCGGCATCCTTCAGCTTGCCCATCGCCTTGGTGAACTGGGCCACGGTCTTGATCTTGGCTGCGTCGAGCCCGGCCTTCGTGAACGCCTCCTTGTTGTAGAAGACCAGCGACTGCACCTGCTCACCGGCACCCACGAGATACGTCTTGCCGTTGATCTTGTAGTTGTCGACGAGCGGAGTCTTCTTCGTCCACGACTCCTTGGAGAGATCGGTGAACAGCTTGGCCGTGTCAGCACTGGGGGTGACCTGCTGCACAATGTCGGGCGGATCACCCGCGGCGAGATCCTGGTTCAGCTTGTCTGCGGCCGAGATGGTGCCGGTGCGCTCCAGCTTCACCGTGACGCCGGGGTGCGCCTTCTCGTATTTGGCGAACAGCTTGTTCCAGTACGCCACCGTGAGGTTGGGCGAGATGTTCACGATGATGCGCAGGTGCGCCGACTCCGCCTTCGCCGTGTCGGCCGATGCACTCGCCGACCCGTTCGACGAACAGCCGGCCAGCACCATGGACGCCGCGCCGGCGACCACTGCGACGGCGCCTACGCGCCGCCAGATCCCTTTGCCTTTCATTCCGACTCCACTCTGATGTCTGGGGATTGAGGCGGGAAGTGACCCTAGCCTCGTTGCTGGGATCGGTCTTCGTTCCGGATGAACCGTGGTGTGCAGAACCCATTGATCCAATCGGAACGACTATCGATAGTCGAAAGAATTACACGATCGAGGTCGGAGCGCAAGCCGGTGCCGCATCCGATCACACTCGACCACGACCGTCACAGGCTTTCACCGCCGTCGACGGGCAGCGACACGCCCGTGATCATGGATGCCTGCGACGAGGCCAGGAAGACCGCCGCGTTCGCGACATCCTCCGCCCCGACCCAGCGCCGGAGCGGTTTGCGCGCGGCCTGTTCGGCGAGCTTCGCTTCGATCTCCTCGGTGCTGCCGCGCAGGGTCGCGCGCAGCATGGGCGTATCCACGCCGCTCGGGCACACCGCGTTCACCCGAATGCCCTGCTTCGCCAGATCGAGCGCCAGAGTGCGCGTCATGCCGACGAGTCCGCTCTTCGCTGCGGCGTACCACGGAGCGCCGGGGTGCGCGCGAAGTCCGGACGTGGAGCCGGTGAACGTGATGCTCGGCGCATCCGATTCGGCAAGCTGCGGCGCGAACGCCGCAACACAGTTCGCGGGTCCCTGCAGGTAGAGCTCCAGCATCGGGCCGAGTTCGGCCTCGACGCGGCCCGCGCTGAGGAAGAGTGCGTCGACACGCCCGAACGCCTCCACGGTGCGTGCGGCGAGACGCTCCAGGTCACTCGGCGACCGGATGTCCGCAGCCGAGAAGATCACGTCGGCACCGGCATCCGTCAGTTCGGCCGCCACCGCCGCCCCACGAGTGGCGTCCAGGTCGGAAAGGCTGACCCGTGCGCCTCGCGCGGCGAACAGCGCCGCCGTCGCCCGCCCCATGCCGGATGCGCCGCCGATCACGACCGCGACCCGGCCCTCGAAATCGCGCGGGACGGGTGGTCCTGCCGCGCCATTCGTGGCCGCCTCCGATCCTCCTCCGGGCGCTGCGTTCCGCTCCGCATTCGATGCGCTGTTCGATGCGGTGTTCATCGTCGTCATGTGCATCCTCCTCGACATAGGGAATACTATCGTTCATCGATAGTCGCTAATTCGTTCGCCCGGGTGACTGAGCGTTCGAAAGCGGTCCCGTCCCAGCGTGCCGGAATTCATGCCGTTCGAGGATCGTGCGACCACGGGCGATGCCGCCGGCACCGGCGACGCCCGCCGCAATCTGAAAGGACGCGCCAGCACATGCCCCTGTTCGACCTGCCTCTCGACCGCCTGCGGACCTACCGCCCGGCCAGCACGGCCCGCGCGGATTTCGACGCGTTCTGGGCGACCACGCTCGCCGAACACGCCCCAGAAGGACCGGCGCCGCGCTTCGATCCCGTCGACTCGCCGCTGACGACCATCGAGTCGTTCGACGTGACGTTCGCCGGATACGACGGGCAACCTGTCAAGGCATGGCTGCATCTTCCTCGGCATCGTCACGGTGCACTGCCCTGCGTCGTGCAGTACATGGGCTACGGCACTGGCCGTGGCACACCCGTCACGCTCCAGAACCTCCTCTACAGCGCCGCAGGCTACGCGAACCTCATCGTCGACAACCGTGGTCAGGCGGGCAGTGAGACGCCGGACGGCGACGAGGGCCGACTCGGACAGACATCCGGTTTCATGACCCAGGGCGTGCTCAGCGCCGAGACGTTCTACTACCGCCGCCTCATCGTCGACGCCGTGCGGGCACTGAGGACCGCAGCAGTCCATCCGGATGTCGACGCCCGGCACATCGCGGTCGCCGGCGGAAGCCAGGGTGCCGCGCTCGCCGTCGCCGTCGCCGCCCTCGACGACATCGCCCGCGCAGTCCTGGCCGACCTCCCGTTCCTCAGCCACCTGCGCCGCGCCGCCGACATCGCATCGGCCGGCCCGTCACTGGAACTCGCGGAATTCGGACGATCGAGGCCGGAGCTCGTGGAGCAGGCTTTCACGACGCTCAGCTACTTCGACACCATGAACTTCGCAGCACGGTCACTCGCACCCTCGCGCTTCTCGGTGGCACTCATGGATGACGTCGCACCGGCATCCACGGTGTTCGCCGCGTACAACCACTACGCCGGACCCAAGCAGATCGATGTCTACCCATTCAACGGGCACGAGGGCGGCGGCCAGCTCGCCGCCGAGCGCCGGC
Organism: Humibacter albus DSM 18994; assembly: GCF_000421825.1. Taxonomy (GTDB): domain Bacteria; phylum Actinomycetota; class Actinomycetes; order Actinomycetales; family Microbacteriaceae; genus Humibacter; species Humibacter albus. The sequence goes on along the minus strand of NZ_ATXT01000013.1, from coordinate 451,543 downwards.
TCTCGTTCCTGCACGACGTCTTCGCCGAAGAAGCGAGCCCGCCGCCCATTGGTCGTGCGCCGGCCGAACATGTTTCGGCCGACTCTCTCGCGTAGCGTGCTCTGGTAAGGAGTCTGCACATGTCTTTCGACGACACCTCGGCCGCATCGTCGCCCGCCGACCGGGCGACCTCCGATCTCTCACGCACCAGCCAGGTGCCCGCCGCCCCTGATACTGCCTGGTTCACTCATGACCGGTTGGGGTTGTTCGTGCATTGGGGCTTGTATGCGTTGGGGGCGCGGCATGAGTGGGTGATGAACCGTGAGCGGATGTCGGTGGCCGATTACGAGCGGTATGCCGCGCACTTCGATCCGGATCTGTTCGATGCCCATGAGTGGGCGGCCGCGGCGAAGGCCGCGGGGATGCGGTATGTGGTGTTGACGACGAAGCATCACGACGGGTTCTGCCTGTGGGATTCCGCGTTGACGGAGTACACGGTGATGCGCACCCCGTTCGGTAGGGATGTGGTGGCCGAGTTCGTGGCCGCGGTGCGGGAGGCGGGTCTGAAGGTCGGGTTCTATCACTCGCTGCTGGACTGGCATCACCCGCATTTCCCGATCGACGGGCACCACCCGTTGCGCGACGACCCGAACGTGGCCGAGTTGAACGCGGGCAGGGATGTGGCCGTCTACCGGGAGTATCTGCACGGCCAGGTGCGGGAGTTGCTGACGAACTACGGCCGCATCGACTACCTGTTCTTCGACTTCTCCTACGGCGCCGACGAGGCGACCCCGGTGTGGGGCGGCAAAGGCGCCGATGACTGGGGTGCGCGCGACCTTCTGGGCATGGCGCGGCGGCTGCAGCCGGACATCCTCGTCAACGACAGACTCGGCATCCCCGGCGACTTCGTCACCCCGGAGCAGTACCAGCCCGACAGGCCGCTGGAGGTCGACGGCCAGCCGGTGCTGTGGGAGGCGTGCCAGACCCTCAACGGCAGTTGGGGATACGACCGCGACAACACCGACTACAAATCACCCGAGCTGCTGATCCGCATGCTCATCGACGGGGTGTCCAAGAACGGCAACCTCCTGCTGAACGTGGGCCCGAACGGGCGCGGCGCGTTCGATCCGCACGCCGAGCAGGCACTCGCGGGCCTCGGCGAATGGATGCGACTGCACGGTCGCGCCATCTACGGTGCCGGTGTCAGCGCGCACACACCGCCGCCCGACGTGCGATACACCCAGCGAGGAAACCGGCTCTACGCGCACCTGTTCGCGTGGCCGTTCGAAACACTCCACCTACCCGGGCTCGCCGACGAGGTCGAGTACGCGCAACTGCTCAACGACGGCAGCGAACTGAAGATGCGGGTCATCGACCCGAACGCCACCGCACAGAACCTCACCCAGGGCGGGCAACCGGCAGGCACTCTCACCCTCACGCTTCCCGTACGCCGGCCGGATGTCGCGGTGCCGGTCATCGAGATGTTCCTGCGCTGAGCACGCCGCGTCGCGTGCGGGGCGGTGTGCCGCTTCGACTCGGTCCCCTCGCGGGGCGAGTGCCACTTCGACTCGGTCCCCTCGCGGGGCGAGTGCCACTTCGACTCGCTCCGCTCGCTCAGCGGGCATGTGGGCTCGGTCCGCTCGGTCAGCGGGCACGCCGGACCGGGCTGCCTCAGCCGACGGCGAGCACGCTCGCCTGCTCCTCATACAGCCGCGCGTAGACGCCTCCTTCGGCCAGCAGCTCGCCGTGCGTACCGTGCTCCACGATGCGCCCGCGGTCGACCACGAAGATCACGTCGGCGGCGACGATCGTGGAGAGCCGGTGCGCGATCGCGATCGTGGTGCGCCCGTGTGCCGCGGAGTCGAGCGCCTGCTGCACCACGCGCTCCGAGATGGTGTCGAGAGCGCTGGTGGCCTCGTCGAGGATGAGCACTTCCGGGTTCTTCAGCAGCACGCGTGCGATGGCGATCCGCTGCTTCTCGCCGCCCGAGAGCCGGTAGCCGCGCTCGCCCACGATCGTGTCGTACCCGTCGGGGAACCCGGCGATCGTGTCGTGGATATTCGCGGCGCGCGCGGCGTCCTCGAGTTGCTGCTGCGTGGCATCCGGTGCCGCATAACGCAGGTTCTCGGCGATGGATGCATGGAACAGGTACGTCTCCTGGCTCACGATGCCGATGTGGTCGACGAGCGACTCGTGCCGCAGGTCGCGCACGTCGGTGCCGGCGAACAGCACGGTGCCGTCGGTCGCCTCGTAGAGCCGCGGCACGAGGTACGACACCGTGGTCTTTCCCGCGCCGCTCGGCCCGACGAACGCCGCGAACTGACCGGGACGGATGGCGAAGTCCACATCGTCGAGGGTCGCGCGCTCGCTCGCCGCGGCATCCGGATAGCGGAACGTCACGCCGCGGAACTCGATGTCGCCCACGGGCGCGTCGACGGAGACGTCGACGGCGTTCGCGCGATCGACGATCGCAGGCTTCAGGTCGAGGTACTCGAAGATGCGGGCGAACAGGGCGCCGGAGGTCTGCAGGTTGAGCGCGGTCTGCATGATCCCGATCAGCGGGAACAGCAGGCGCGCCTGCACCGTGGTGAACGCCACGATGGTTCCGGCGGTGATGTCGTGGGCGCCGAGGCCGAGCATCCAGGCCGAGACGAGGTAGACGATCGCCGGAATGGACGACAGGAACAGGTGCACCATGGCGAAGAACCACTGGCCGCTCATCGTCTCCTTCACCTGCAACGCCACCTGCGTGTCGTTCTCGGCCGAGTAGCGCGTGATCTCATCACGCTGACGGTTGAAGCTCTTCGACAGCAGGATGCCCGACACGCTCAGCGTCTCCTGCGTGATCGCGGTCATATCCGACAGTGATTCCTGCGTGGCCGTTGCGATGCGCGCCCGCACCTGTCCGACTCGCCGTTGTGCGATCACGAGGAACGGCATCAGCACGACCGCGATGAGCGTGAGCTGCCAGTTCAGCGCGACCATGGCGACGAACGCCGCGATCACCGTCACGATGTTGCCGAGCACGCTCGAGATCGTGTTGCTGAGCACGTTCGAGACGCCGCCGACGTCGTTCTGCAGGCGGGACTGAATGACACCGGTCTTGGTGCGCGTGAAGAAGCTCAGCTCCATCGACTGCAGGTGGCGGAACAGCCGTACCCTCATCTCACCCATCACGGAGTTGCCGACCCGTGCCGTCAGATAGGTCTGCCACACGCCGAGCCCGCCGGAGACGAGGAACACGGCGATCATGGCGACGACGAGGATGGTCGTGGTGCGGTAGTCCGGATGCCCCGCCTTCGGGAACAGGCCGTCGTCGAACACCCGCTGGGTGAGCAGCGGAGGCACGACCGACAGCGCCGCGGAGAGAAGCACCAGCGCGACGGTCACCGTGAGTGCGGTCTTGTGCGGCGCGAACAATGCCGCCACCCGGCGCATCAGGTGCGGGATCTTCGGCGCCTGCGCATTCGCCGCCTTCTGGGCCGCAATGTCGCGCCCCGCGGGACCGCCGTGGCCGCCACCGTGGCCGCCGCTGGAGCGACCGCCCGCGTGTCCGCCACCCGCGTCGCCACCGGGGCGGGCCGCGCGGGCACTCGGCTGTCCACCGTCCACGGCACTCCCGCCAGACGCACCGCCGCCCGTGCTGTGGCCATCCGGACCTGCACTGACACCCGGTCCGCCACCGTGCCCTCCCGGCCCAGCCTGTCTGTTTTCGCTCATGAAGCCCTCCTCGTGACGTGCGCGGCGTCTCACCACGATCGCCCACACAACAAGACACGTCAACGATATATCGTTTGGATCTATTCCGCGCTACTTCGGCCGCCTCGTCGACGGCGAACGCGTCGCGTCGTCGGCGTCACGGACCCGATCTCACCCGGTCTGGACCTGACGGACCGCGACGGCCAGGTGCACGATGGCGACGGCGACCGACCCCCGGAGTGAAGGACGCAAGCGTGACGACAACAGACAGCGGCCTGGCGAATCCCGAAGCCGAAGCATCCAAAGCAGGAAAACTCAGTCTCCCCGCGCTCACCGCGATGGTCGTCGGCTCCATGGTGGGAGCCGGCGTGTTCCAGTTGCCGACGCGCTTCGCCACGCAGACCGGGGTCTACGGCGCCCTGATCGCGTGGGGCATCGCCGGGCTCGGGATGCTCATGCTCGCGCTGGTCTTCCAGACCCTCGCGAACCGCAAGCCGAAGCTCAACAACGGTGTGTACGTCTACGCCCGTGAGGGCTTCGGGGTCTACCCGGGCTTCCTCTCCGCGGTCGGATACTGGGCATCCGCGTGTGCGGGGAACGCCTTCTACTGGATTCTGATCATGACCACGATCAGCCAGCTGTTCCCCGAGCTCAAGCCCGCGCTCGGCGAAGGCGACACCTGGCTGTCATTCATCATCTCGGCGGCGGCCGTCTGGGGGTTCTTCTTCCTGATCCGTCAGGGCGTGAAAGAGGCAGCGGCGATCAACGCCATCGTCACGGTGGCGAAGCTGGTGCCGCTGGCACTGTTCCTCGTGCTCGTCATCTTCTTCTTCAAGTGGGATGTCTTCATCGGCAACCTGAGCGGCGGTTACGACGTTCCCGGCGGAGACTCCCTGTTCCTCCAGGTGCAGGGCACCATGCTCGTCACGGTGTTCGTGTTCCTCGGCATCGAGGGGGCGAGCGTCTACTCGCGGCACGCGAAGAAACGATCGGACGTCGGCAAGGCGACCGTCACCGGCTTCCTGGCGGTGCTGGCACTGTTCGCGTGCGTGTCGATCCTGTCGTACGGCATCTTGCCGAAGGCCGAGATCGCGCACCTCCCACAGCCGTCGGTGGGCAGCGTGCTCGAAGCGGCGGTCGGACCGTGGGGTGGCGCGTTCATCCGCATCGGGCTCATCATCTCGGTGCTCGGCGCCTATCTGGCCTGGCAGCTCCTGGCGGCCGACGTGGTGTTCGCCGCCGCGAGCGACAAGGACATGCCGAACTACTTCGGCCGTCTGAACAAGCACGGCGCGCCGGCGAACGCCGTGCTCTGGACGTCCATCTTCGTCACGGCCATCCTGTTCGCCGTGCAGTTCCTGCACAACGCGCTCGACTTCACGCTCGACCTCACGGCGGCGCTGTCGCTCGCGCCGTACGCCCTGGCCAGCGGCTACGCGATCAAGATCGCGCTGAAACGCGACGGCTACGACATCACGAAGCCCGACCACCGCACCCGCGACCTCGTCATCGCGATCATCTCCACCGTGTACACGCTGTTCCTCGTCTGGGCGGCCGGGTATGTGTTCATGTTCCTGGCGGCCCTCTTGCTGGCTCCGGCGACGCTGCTGTACTACTTCGCGCGCCGCGAGCAGCGACAGGATGCTTCGCCTGGCACACACGTCAGCATCTTCACCAGACCGGGCCTGATCGTGTTCATCGTGCTCGTGGTGTTCGCCATCGTGGGGCTCGTGCTGCTCCTTACCGGGGCCGTGCAGATCGCGCCGCCGGCACCCGTCGATTACTACAACCACTGATAACGAACCAGGCAAACGCAAGAAGGAGCATCCGATGCCGAATCAGCCGTACGGCGTGCACTCCGAGGTGGGCAAGCTCAACAAGGTTCTGGTGTGCCGCCCCGGGCTCGCGCACGAGCGCCTCACGCCCAGCAACAACGACGACCTGCTCTTCGACGACGTGCTGTGGGTGCACAACGCCCAGCGCGACCACCACGACTTCGTGCTCAAGCTCGAGGCGCGCGGTGTCGAGGTGGTGGAGCTGCACGACCTGCTCACCCAGACGCTGGCTGTGCCCGGCGCGAAGGCGTGGCTGCTCGACCGCAAGATCACGGCGAACGAGGTCGGGCTCGGGCTCGTCGACGATACCCGGGCGTTCCTCGACTCGCTGGATGACGCGGTGCTGGCCGAGTACCTGATCGGCGGCCTCTCGACACGCGAGCTTCCCGCGGAGTTCCGGCCCGCATCCGTGTCGCTGGCCCGCGAGTCGACGGGCACGACCGAATACCTGATGCCGCCGCTGCCGAACACGATCTACACGCGCGACACCACCTGCTGGATCTACGGCGGCCTCACGATGAACCCGCTGTTCTGGCCCGCACGGCACGACGAGACGCTGCTGATGAAGGCGATCTACACGTTCCATCCGGAGTATGCCGGAAGCACGGTGTGGTGGGGCGACCCGGAGAAGGAGTGGGGGCAGGCCACGCTCGAAGGCGGCGACGTGATGCCGGTCGGCAACGGCGCCGTGCTCATCGGCATGAGCGAGCGCACCTCCCGACAGGCGATCACCCAGGTCGCGGCGAACCTGTTCCGGGCGGGCGCTGCGTCCCGCGTCGTGGTGGCCGGCATGCCGAAGCTGCGGGCGGCGATGCACCTCGACACGGTGTTCACCTTCGCGGACCGCGATCTGGTGACCTACTATCCCGACATCGTGGACGGCATCCAGGCGTTCTCGCTGCGCCCGGCCGATTCCGGCGGCGTGGAGGTCACCGAGGAGAAGGATTCGTTCGTGGACGTGGTCGCGGATGCCCTCGGGCTGGCCCGCCTGCGCACCGTCGAGCCAGGAGGCGGCTGGTACGCCGGCGAGCGCCAGCAGTGGGACAGCGGCAACAACGCCGTCGCCGTGGAGCCGGGCGTCGTTTTCACCTACGACCGCAACACCCACGTGAACACGCTGCTGCGCAAGGCGGGCGTCGAGGTGATCACGATCGTGGGCGCCGAACTCGGCAGGGGCCGCGGGGGCGGCCACTGCATGACGTGCCCGATCTCGCGTGACCCCGTGGAGTTCTAAGCCGTACGCGACAACCCGGACCACGGCCTATGGCCGAGCGACCGCTCGCGGCTGATGCCCGAACCTCGTGGCCTGAATCGGATGCGCTCGCGCCGTCGTGTCGGGGCTGCGCATGCCCTTCTCCCGGTGCGCCGGGCGGATCTCGGTCTCCGTGCCCTCCAGCACCCTGATCTGCTCGATCAGCTTCGCCCTGAGCTCGGTGATGACCTCCTCGAACGCCGCCTCGTGGATGAGGTTCTGCAGTTCGTAAGGATCCGCTTCGAGGTCGAACAGGGCATCCTCTTCGTAAACCGTCGATGACGCGGCCGCCATGCCGTCGTCGCCGGGAACGAGCACCGAGTACTTCCAGCGCTCCGTGCGCAGCGCGCGGCCGAGTTGCGACTCGCTGATCTGCACGAGCACGCTGTCGCGCCACGGCTCCGCGTCGGGCCGGCGGTCCACCAGCGGCAGCAGGGAGCGACCGTGCAGGTTCTGCGTGTCGACTCCCGCCATCTCGAACAGGGTCGCCGGCAAGTCGACGGTGCTGACGAGCTCGCTGTGCCGGCCGCCCGCGGTGAACGGGCCGCCGTGCAGCACGAACGGAACCCTGATGGATGCCTCGTGGCACGACCGCTTGTATTCCGCGTTGCGCGTCTTGAAGTGCGACCCGTGGTCGGAGGTCACCACGACGACGGTGTCGTCCAGCAGTCCGAGGCTCTTCAGCGCATCGTTGATGCGGCCGATGCACTCGTCGAGCCGCTTGATCTGGCCGTAGTATCCGCCCAGGTGCGCGGCAGACGTGCCGCCGAGCGTCGCGAGGTCCGGCGGCGTCCACCGTCCGGTGTACTGCTCCGCGTAGCCGTCCGGCGCCGGATAGTCGTCGCGCTCGTTCTGATGGTGCGGCTCGAGGAACGAACTGAACAGCATGAAGGGGCGGTCGTGATTGTCTGCGATGAAGCGGATGATGGCATCCGTCAGAGCGTCGGCGCGATAGCCGGGAAGCATGACGGGCTCGCAGTCCTCGTCCCAGACGACAGTGCGGTACTCGTCGGAGCTGAATTCCAGCAGGTCGGCGGCGAGCCAGCTTCGGTAGCCGCCGCGGTGCTCCTCGGTCACCGGGTCCTGGTCGGCGAGGTGCCACTTTCCGATGTAACCGGTCTGATAGCCGGCGTCGTTGAACGCGCCCGCGATCGTCCTGGCATCGACTGCGAGCGGGATGCCGTTGACGTGCACGCCCGTCGCGGTCGGCATGAGCCCGGTCTGCAGAGCCGAGCGTGCGGGAGCGCACACCGGGTTCGGCGTGAACGCGTTCTCGAAGTGCGTGCCGGTCTGAGCCATGCGGTCGATATTGGGCGTGAGCCCGAGAGGGTTGCCGTGCACGCCGAGCGTGTCGAACCTCTGCTGGTCGGTGAGGAACACCAGGACATTGGGTTTGTCGGCCACAGTCCTACCTTTCTGGTCGAAAACCTGTCGATTCGGACGTGCGCCGATTCGCAAGTCCGTCGGTCACTTGATCCCGGACATCGCGATACCCCGAACGACGTACTTCTGCGTGAACAGGAACAGGGCGCAGATCGGCACGAACAGCAGAAGAGAGGCCATCGCCGTCAGGTTCCACTGCGTGAACGACTCCTTGTTGAACAGCGGGAGCGCGATGGTGATCACGCGCATCTGCTCGGTCGAGGTCGCGATCAACGGCCAGATGAACTCGTTCATCTGGAACACGAATGAGAACAGTCCGAGCACGGCCAGGGCCGGCTTCGTCTGCGGCAGCACGATGTTCCAGTAGATGCGCCATTCGGATGCCCCGTCCACGCGAGCCGCTTCGCCCAGCTCGTTCGGCACCGAGATCATGTACTGCCGCATCAGGAAGATGCCGAAGGCATCCATCAGGAACGGCACGACCAGACCCTGGTACGAGTTGAGCCAGCCCGCGTTGCTGAACATCACGTACAGCGGCAGCATGCGAACGAAGAACGAGATCATCATCGTCGCGAGGATGGCCGTGAAGATCGCGCCTTTGAGCGGGAAGTCGAACTTCGCGAACACGTAGCCGACCATCGGGTCGAACACGAGGTGGGAGATCGTGATGAGGCCCGCGACGATGAGGCTGTTCAGCAGGAAGCGACCGAACGGCGCGGCGTCGAAGACGCGGGCGATGTTGCCCCACTGCCACGTGCTCGGGAGGAGCACCGCCGTGCCGCCCTGCACCTCGGCGTCCGACTGGAAAGCCAGCGAGATCATGTACAGCAGCGGGATGACGCATGCCAGGGCGAGCAGGATCGCGACGACATAGCTGACCGCTGTCGCGCCGGGAAAGAGCCGGTCATCGAGCCCGCGCTGGGAGCGGCGACGGGCCGGGCGGGCTGCGAGCGTCATACGAGATCCTTCCGACGCCCGATCCTCATCTGGATGAAGGAGAGGATCAGGATGAAGATGAGCAGCAGGAACGCCATCGCGGAGGCGTAGCCGATGTCCTGGTTGGTGAACGTCTCCTGGTACACCTGGAAGACGAACAGCGACGTCGCATCCCCCGGCCCGCCGTTCGTGACGATGTACGGCAGCCCGAACTGCTGCATCGAGCTGATCACGCCGACAAGCAGCACGAAGAACGTCGTGGGCGCCAGCAGCGGAACCGTGATGCGACGGAACCGGGTCCACACGCCCGCGCCGTCGATCTTGGATGCCTCGTAGACCTCTTCGGGAATGGCCTGCAGTCCGGCCAGGAACAGCATCATCACGTATCCGCTCTCCTGCCAGACGGTGATGCCGATCAGCGTCTGAAGCGGCGCGGTGTTGAGCCACTCCTGCCCGGGAAGCCCCACCGCGTGCAGAGCCGTGTTCAGGATGCCGACGCTCGGGTCGAGGATGTTCCGCCACAGCAGACCGACGATCGCGATCGACGTCATGTAGGGAACCAGGATCATGGTGCGCAGCACGACGCGCCCGCGCAGTCCCTGGTTCAGCATCAGCGCCAGCAGCAGGCCGATGATGATGCTGCCCACCAGGCTCCCGGCGGCGTATTCGAGCGTGACGAGGAACGAATGGATGACGACGGGGTCGCTGAGTGCGCGCAGGTAGTTGTCGAAACCCACGGGCACCGGGTCGGTGAGGCCCGAGGTGAAGCTCGTGAGGAGCTCGTTGAAGAGCGGATAGAAGAACATCGCGACGAAGAAGACGACCGCCGGTATCAGGAACAGATACGCGGTGATGATCTGCTTGCGCCGCAGCGGCGTGACGCGCCGCCCCTGGCGCCGGGTCGGCGAAGGCGGCGTGCCCTCGTCCACCACGGGAACGGTGTCGACAAGACTCATGGCCACGACCTAGACGTACGACTTCACGGTGCTCTGGAACTTCGCCATCGCGGTGTCGACGGCGGTCTGCTGAGACACGATCTGCTGGTACATGGTGGTGTACGCCGTAGTGATGCTGGCGATGTTGTTGTTCTGCGACAGCGGCTTGTCGGTGGCGACCGCGAGCGGAAGCGACTTCGCGACGACGTTCAGGAGCGGATCGCTCTTCACTGCGGAGTTCTCGGCCCACGACTTGCGCGGCATGGTCATGCCGGTCTCCGTCGTCACCGCGAGCTCCGTCTTCAGCTTGGTCATCTCCTTGATGAGCTCCCACGCGAGGTCGGCGTTCTGCGATTTGGCCGGGATCATCAGGCCGGAGCCGGCGAGCGTCGCCGACTGCGTCTTGCCGGTGAGCGGCGCGGCGATGCCCAACTCGATGTCGGCGCTGCCGGTCTGGATCGGGCTGATATCCCACGGGCCCGTGAGGATCATGGCGGACTGCTTGGCCGAGAACATCTTCTGCGGCCCGGAGTAGCTGACGCTCGCGACCGGTGCAGGCGACGACTTGTACTTGTAGACCATGTTCTGCTGGAGGGCGAACGACTTCGCCGCCGCAGCTTCCGGCGTGAGGAACTTCTTCGAGCTCGCGTCGAAATAGTCCGCTCCGGCCTGCAGCACCCACGGCAGCGAGTAGCTGGAGTCCTGGTTCAAGGCGGCCCCGTAGACGCCGTTGCCCGTGAGCGCCTTGCACGCCTCGGTGAACTCGTCCCAGGTCTTCGGAGCGTCGACGTTGGCGGCATCCAACAGCCCCTTGTTGTAGAAGATGAGGCCGTTGCAGGTGAGGTGCAGCGGGATGGCGTACGTGCTGCCGTTCGCCTGCCGCACCTCGACGCCCGCCTTCACGAAGTCGCTCGGGAAGCCCATGGCCTTTCCGTCCTTGGCGATGTAGTCGTCGAGGGCGAGGACGTTGCCCGCCGTGCCCCAGCGCACGCTCCACCAGGAGCCGTTCTCCTCGCACAGGTCGGGCACATCACCGGAGAGGAAGCCCGCCGTCAGCTTTGTCTGCAGGTCGGGCCACTGCTGCGGGTTCACGGTGACCTTGATGTTGTGCTCCTTCTCGAAGCGCGAGAAGAGGTCGGTGTACGCCTTGTAGATGTGGCCGGCGTTCATGTAGATCACGAGCTCTTTGCCCGTGCGTTCACCGGTGACCCCGTGCTTGCCCTTGCCCTTGGTGCTCGACGAGCCGGACGACTTGTTGAGCCCGACGGAACAGCCGGCGAGCATGCCGGCGGAGGCGAGCGAGAGGCCTCCGATTCCGGCGGCTTTGAGCAGGGAGCGGCGCGACAGGCCATTGTTCGGCTGGTTCACGGTGATCTCCTTCGATCGAGGCGCGCATGGGGCGCCTGGTTGGCGTTTTGGGGTGGGGTGGATCAACTGGATGCCCGGACGAACCTCGTCCACGGCAGGGACAGGGTGGTGCAGGGAACCGCTGGGTCGTCTATGCGTTCCAGCACGTGGTCGAAGATGGCGGCGAAGTCGCCCTCGGGGATGCCGAGGCTCGTCAGCTCGGGAACGGTGCTGCGACCCTCGGCGGTGTTTCCGCAGCCGATCACGGCGAGATCGTCGGGCACGCGGATGCCCGCGTGCCCAGCTGCCCAGATGGCGGACACCGCGCCGCGATCGCTGAATGAGATCAGGGCATCCGGTGCCTCGTCCTCCGCCAGAAGGCGCAGTACCTGGTCGTAGGTGGCCTGACGGTTATCGGCACACGTCACGACTCGCGAGGACAGGTCGGCGGCGCGCATTCCATCGAGGTAGCCACGCTTGCGCAGGTTGACATGCGGGGAGCCGTGAGGAGCCTCGTAGTCGAGGAACACGATGCGCCGGCGGCCCGAGTCGGCGAGATATCGAACGGCGTCGATGACCGCCTCGCGCTGGAACTCGCGCACGACATCGGCCGCGTCGGTGACGATCGTGTCGCTGAAGATCGTGACCGGCACATTGCTGTCGGTCGCGTACGCCAGCATCTTCTCGTTGTCCTGGTCGTCGCAGTTGGCGATGAGCGCGTCGAGGTAGCCGCGGGCGAGTGCACGCTGCACGGATTCGGCCGTGTCCGACTCGAACGGGATCTGCACCAGGCTGTAGTCGCGCTCGGCGAAGTGCCTCAGTGCGCGAGCGGAGAACGCGTCGAACCACGGGGTGACCGGCGGCACATAGGCGACGCCGATGATCTCGGAGCGCTGGCGCCGCAGAGCGCGTGCGCGGTGGTTGACGACGTAGCCGAGTTCGGCCGCGGCATCCTCGACGCGCTTGCGGGTCTCTTCGGGGAACGAGCGCTTGCGCGACTCGTTGCCGCTGAGCAGGTACGAGACCGTCGAGGGAGACACGTCGGCGAGTTGGGCGACGTCGGCCTGCGTCGGCCGGGTTCGAGCGTTGAGCACAGTCATACGATTGACTAACTTGATCGGCTTGTCAATCGTTTGACTGAATTTGTTTGCCGAAAGGCGCGAAGTTCGATCGGAGGCTGCCGCCACCGTCACCGGCGCCGGCCGTGCTGGAAGGCGTTCGCCGCCGCGCACGAGGGGAGGGTCCCGGCGAGACGCCGGGACCCTCCCCTCGTTGTACGGAAACCGCGCGCTACAGCTGCGCCCAGGCGCGCGTCAGCACGTCATGCAGGATCTCCCGGATCTGCGCGAACTCTGTGGGGCCGATCGTGAGCGGCGGCGAGAGCTGGATGACCGGGTCTCCACGGTCATCCGCCCGGCAGTACAGCCCGGCCTCGAACAGCGCCCTCGACAGGAAACCGCGTAGCAGCCGCTCCGACTCCTCGTCGTTGAACGTCTCCTTGGTGGCCTTGTCCTTCACCAGCTCGATGCCGAAGAAGTAGCCCGCACCGCGCACGTCGCCGACGATCGGCAGGTCGAGCAGCGTCTCCAGCTCTGCGCGGAACAGCGGCGAGTTCTCGCGCACCCGCTCGTTGAGCTTCTCCTCCTCGAAGATGTCGAGGTTCTCCATGGCGACCGCTGTCGACACCGGATGCCCGCCGAACGTGTAGCCGTGCGGGAAGGATGCCTCGCCATGCTTGAACGGCTCGTACACCTTCTCGCTCACGATGCACGCACCGAGGGGCGAGTACCCGCTGGTCATCGCCTTCGCGCACGTGATCATGTCGGGCTCGTAGCCGTACTCGTCGCACGCGAACCACTGGCCGATGCGACCGAACGCGCAGATCACCTCGTCGCTGACCAGCAGCACGTCGTACTCGTCGCAGATCTCGCGCACGCGCTGAAAGTATCCGGGAGGCGGCGGGAAGCATCCGCCCGCGTTCTGCACCGGTTCGAGGAACACAGCCGCGACGGTGTCGGGCCCTTCGAACTCGATCATCTCCGCGATGCGGTCGGCAGCCCACTGTCCGAATGCCTCGAGATCGTCGCCGTGCTCCGGCGCCCGGTAGAAGTTGGTGTTCGGTACACGGAACCCGCCCGGTGTGAGCGGCTCGAACATCGCCTTCATCTCGGGGATGCCCGTGAGCGCCAGCGCTCCCTGCGTCGTGCCGTGATACGCGATCGACCGCGAGATCACCTTGTGCTTGGTGGGCTTTCCGCGCAGCTTCCAGTAGTACTTCGCGAGCTTGAACGCGGTCTCGACGGCCTCGCCGCCGCCGGTCGTGAAGAACACGCGGTTCAGGTCGCCGGGCGCGTAACTCGCGAGCCGGTCGGCGAGCTCGATCGCGGCGGGGTGCGCGTACGACCAGATCGGGAAGTAGGCGAGCTGCTCGGCCTGGCGGGCGGCGGCATCCGCGAGTCGTTTGCGTCCGTGGCCGGCGTTCACGGTGAACAGGCCGGCGAGGCCGTCGATGTACTCCTTGCCCTGGATGTCCCACACCCGGTGGCCCTCGCCGCGCACGATGATGGGTACGCCAGAGCCGTCTTCCATCACGGACTGGCGGGCGAAGTGCATCCAGAGGTGGTCCTTCGCCTTCGCCTGCAGCGCGGCGTCGTCGAGGCCCACGCCCGCGGCCATTGTCTCGGTGCTCGTCATCGTGCCCTGCCTTTCCACCGCACGGCTTGCCACCGACGGTGCTACGTCATCTCTTCATTCTCTTCACCGCGGATGCCCGCCCGCAGCCCGCGCGGACGAATCGCCCGATTCGTCCTGGTTTTGCGACGCCGCGTCGAGCCGCCGTGCGTCATGCGGCGCCGGACGCGACCGATGGACGCGGCGTCGTATCCCGGAGTACGCCTGGATGCCTCGCAAGGCCAGATTGCGCACCCCGAGTCCGGCAGCTGTCTTCGGCACCAGTTGCGAGGCCGTCGTCCGCACGCGCTTCTGCTTGGGCATGACGAGCATGCGGTGCCGCCGCTCGTATTCGGCGAACGCGTCGGCCGGATCCGCATGGTCCGCCAGCGCCTCTGCGAGCGTTCGCGCCCCGATCATGGCGAGCGACGAGCCGTCGCCGAAGAGCGAGACCGACGAAGCAGAGTCACCGAGGAGCACAATGCGTCCGCGATGCCAGGCGTCCAGTCGCATCTGGGTGACGGTGTCGAAGTAGACCTCCGGCGCGTCGACGAACCGCTCGACGAATTCCGGAACGCGCCAGCCGACGTCCGAATAGGCGTCGGCGACGATGCGTCGATGCTGCGCCGTGTCGCGATGATCGAAGCTCTCGGCGAGCGCGCTGTGGAAGATGAACGCGCCGATCGGCACGCCGGTCGAGGGATGCAGCGAGAACGAGACACCGGGCGCGTTCACCATGGTCATCTCTTCGGGGTCCACCGTGGCGCCCGGAGCGGAGACGGTGCCCACGAACATCCCGATCCGATGGGAGAAGTTGCCCTCGGGGCCGAACGCGAGAGCACGCACCCGGGAGTGCTGCCCGTCGGCCCCGATCACGATGTCGAAGCGGCCGCTGGATCCGGATTCGAACTCCACGCCGACGCCGCCCGGATGCTCCTCGAGCCGCGCGATCGAGTCGTCGAAAACGACGTTCGCACGCTGCTTCGCCGCGTCGAGAAGGATGCCCGCCAAGTCTGCCCGAGGCACCTCTACCCCGTCGGCGCCACCCGTCACGGAGTCTGCCGCGATCGTCGCCACGCGTCTGCCCGACGGGTCCAAAGCGACCAGCCGTCGGACTCCGGTCGCCGCGTCGCGTACGCGCTCGTCGACCGCCATCTGCCGCGCCACGAGCATCGCCTCGCCGTGCACATCGACCGGGTTGCCGCTGGAACGCTGCCCCGCGGCCTTCTCGACAACCGTCACGTGCACGCCGCGCGCGGCGAGTTGCCAGGCCACAGTCGCGCCGGCGATGCCGGCGCCGCACACGAGGGCCGATCGCATGGCGCCGGCTCCCGACGCCGACGCGCGGCTTCCCTCATCTCGAACCGTCTTCCGGTTTTCGCATTCATTGCTAGTTCGCACTCGATGCAATTTAGCATCGATTGCTAGAGTAGTGACTGTGGCTCCTACCGAACTCGCAGCAGGGCAGACATTGCGTGAACGCAAGCGGGCACAGACTCGCGAGCGCATCGTCGCCGCGGGAGTGCGGCTGTTCTCGACGAAGGGCTACGACGACACGACAGTGGCCGACATCGCCGCCGAAGCCGACATCGGCACCCGCACTTTCTTCGGCTACTTCGAGGGCAAAGACGCCTTGCTGTTCGGCGCAGGCAATGACCGCATCGACATCGCGCTCTCGACCATCGCTGAGGCCTCGCCCGACGACGACCCCGCCGGGGTGCTTCTCCACGCCTTGGACGCCGCGGCGAAGGCGACCGACGACGACTTCATGAGCGAGCAGGCCGTTCTGCGACTGCGGCTCGTCGACTCTGTTCCCGCTGTCCGTGCGCGCGGAGCACAGGCGGAGCTGGCGGCCACCCGCGACATCGCCGCGGCCTTGCTCGCGAAGTTCACGCAGCTGGATCCCGCGCAGGCGGCGGGTATCGCTGGAGCGTTCGTCGGCGCCAGCACCGCTGCCGTGCAGGCCGTGCTGCACGACTCGTCCGGGCTCACGGCTCCGCAGCGTGCGGAGCGCATCCGATCCGCTGTCGCCGCCGGCCTCGGTGTGAAGGAGTGAGCGGGAGACTGGAGCGCAACACTCGATGATGAACGGAAGTGCGGCATCCATGACCTCGACCATCGCTGAGGTGCGCCTGCACCGAGTAGCCGTGCCGCTCGTGCGTCCGTTCGTCACCGCGGTGCGCACTGCGACCGAGATCGACGCGATGATCGTCGAGGTGATCGACAGCGACGGGCGAAGCGGATGGGGCGAGGCGCCCACCAGCTGGCGTGTCACCGGCGAGAGTCCGCAGAGCGTCACCGCTGCGGTCGAGGGACCACTGCGCGAGGCCGCGCTCGGACTGCCGGTGAACGATCCGGCTGGCGCGAGTCTCGCGCTCGAACGCGCGGTCGTGCGCAACTCCTCGGCGCGCATGGCGGTCGACTGCGCCCTCTACGACCTCGCGGCGCAGTACGCGGGAGTGCCGCTGTTCCGGATGCTCGCGCGCTCGTCTTCGACGCCGGCGCGCCCCGAGCCCGCAAGTGGCTCCTCGCCGAGGGACACGTCGCCGAGAGCCGTGTCTCCGGCCACCCTTCGTGCCGACAGTGCCGCGGCGTCCGCGACCGCGGTGCGCACCGACATGACGCTGTCCGCGGTGGCCGATGCCACGGGCATCCAGCAGCTCGTCGAGACGGCAGTGCAGCACCGGGATGCCGGCTTCCGCACACTCAAGCTCAAGGTCGGCGCAGGCGGTGACGACGTCGTCGCCATGCAGGCGGTGCGGGATGCCGTCGGCCCGTCGGTCACGCTGCGTGCGGACGCGAACCAGGGCTGGAGCCCCACGCGGGCGGTGGGCGTGATCCGCGCGTGGGAGGACGCCGGACTCGACGTGCAGCTCATCGAGCAACCGGTGCACCGCGACGACATCGACGGCCTCGCGTTCGTCACGGCGCGCGTGACCACACCGGTGCTCGCCGACGAGAGCGTGTGGACGTCTCGAGACGCCCGAGAGGTGATCGCGCGGCACGCCGCCGACATGATCAACATCAAGCTGGCGAAGACCGGCGGCATCCGCGAGGCGATCGCGCTCCGCGACCTGGCGGCGAGCGCCGGCGTGCGCGTCATCGTGGGTTGCATGATGGAGAGCCACGTCGGCATCGCGGCGGCCGCCGCGGTGGCTGCATCCATCGACGCGTCGGCTCCCGTGGCCGCGGTCGGCGTGGCGCCCGGCGCGGATCCTTCCGGCGCGTCACCCGGCACCGATCCCTTCGACACGTCATCCGGCACCGCAGCGGCCAGCGCTGCTTCCCCCAGCGCGTCACCGAAGCTCGCGGCGGCCCCGATGGCGCACGACCTCGACGCCGGACTCTGGATGCGCCGCTCGCCCGTGCACGGCGGCATCCGCTACGAAGGCGAGACAGTGCACCTGGCCGAGGCACCCGGTCTCGGCATCACCGCTCTCCGCTGACCCGTCGGAGCGCGCGCGGAAGACGCACGAGGCAAACCCGGGCACCAGCGCGATACGCAAGAGGCGGACCGGGCACCAGGCCCGACCCGCCTCTTGCGTATCGCGTGGGCGTCAGCTCGCGGAACCGGCGCAGGCGTACACCGCGCGCGCCGGAGCGGGCACCGACGTCTGACCCGCAGGCAACGTGCCGTGCAGCGCGTAATACGTCAGGTCCGCCACGCGCTGCGGCCCCTGCGACGCTGTCGCAGCTGATCCGTTCAGGAACAATCCGGCGCCGGGGAGCGTGGTGCGCGCCGCCGTGACGTAGTCGTACGGGGTGCTCCCGCCGTCTTCCGCCGACGGATCCGTCCAGCCGCAGACGTTGTACTCGAGCGCACTCGTCGCCGCCGTGCCCGACGTGATCACGAGGTGCTGGCCGGAGAGCGTAGCGGCCCACGCGACCGCGAACGACGAGGTCACCTGCGCCGCGGGAAGGCCGGCCGCTGTCGCCGCAGCGTCCGCCGCCGCACGGTCATCCGCCGTCGCCGCGTACAGAAGCACCCGGTCGGCGAAGGTGGCCGGCCCGGTCGGCAGCGACTGCGTCGTCCACGGGCCGGTCGGCGACGCCGTGTCGCCGGTGGTGTCCATCACCGGGCCGTTCGCGGTCTCCAGGTACACCTGGATCGGCTGGTGCGCCACCGGATGCGCGCTGATCCCGGCGAGCGACGTGGCGGTTCCCGGCAGCGTCGTGGTGTGCCAGCCCGAGCCGTCGCTGTACGTGATCGCCGGCGTCCCTCCGTCGGTGAGGTACGCGATCGCCGTACCGAGCGGGTGCGCCGCACCCGAGGCATCCAAGGTTCCGGGCGGCTGCACGAAGGAACCCAGACCGCCGGTGACCGCCGATGCCAGCAGGTAGTTCGTCGCCGCGACGGCGCTCCCTTCAGCCGGAGTGCCCTGCAGCGCCGACTCGCTCCACGATCCGTGCGAGCCCTCGGTGAGCTCCGCGAACGAGCTGCCGTGGTGTCCGTGCGCGATCACGCCGTTGACCACGACCACCGCATCGCCGGACGGCGTCGTCATGGCCGCCAGGGCCGCCCCGGAGCGCACCTTCGCGTTCAGGTTCGCCGTGTGCCAACCGCGACCCGCCTGCTCGGTCACGGTGACGTGGCCCGAACGGCCCACGCCGAAGACGCGCGGTCCGCTCGTGGTGACGGCGATCGCCAGCGGCGCAGCGCTCATCGGCGCTCGGCCGATCTCGTGGCTGGACCACGTGCCCGACTGCAGGCTCGTCTCGGCGAGGCGGCCGCGGGCATCCACGAAGTACACCGCGGGTCCGGATGCCGTCACCGCCGCGACCACGTCGCTTCCGTTCGCCGGTGTCCCCGGCAGCACCCGGCTGCTCCACGTGCCGTCGATGAAGGATGTCTCGGCCAGCGCCCCGTCTGCGTTGCGATAGAAGGCGTGCGGCGTCATCGCCGAGTCGGCGTCGGCATCCTGGTAGGCGAGGTTCGCGATCGAACCGCTGCTCGCCGGCGTTCCCGCCGTCTGCACCTGCAACCAGCTCGCGCCGTCCCACACATCGGCGACGAGGCCGTCGCCACCGCGCAGGAACCGGTAGTACGACACCGGGTAGCTCGAGTACCAGACCGCGGTGGACGGCACTGCCGCTTCGCTGCCGGATGCCGCCAGTACCGTCACGTTCTGCCGCACAGTGCTGATGGTGCCGAAGTTCGAGGTTGCGGTCACCGTGATCGTGAAGGTGCCCGGCGTGGAGAAGACGTGCGTGACATCCGCACCGGTGGCATTCGTGGTGCGGCCGTCGCCGAAGGTCCAGTAGTAGCCCGTGATCGAGCCGCCGCGTTCGGATGCGCTGGCGTGGAAGACGGCATCCGTTCCGGTCACGGCTGTGTGCGAGCCCGAGATACCGGCGCGGGGGTTCGGCTTCTGCGCGGACGTCGGCGGCGAGACGAGCACCCACTGCTCACCGGCACCCCAGGTGTTCGCGGCGAACGTGGTGAGGTTCAGGTTGGTGTCGTGCTCGACCTTGACGTTGACCGAGCTGCTGAAGTCACCGTTGACCATGTCGACCGTGCCGTCATCGTTCACCGCGACGATGATGCCGACGTGATCGGCGTACCGCGTGGCGCTGATCGCACCGGAGCCGAAAAACGCGACGGCGTCACCGACCTGCGGAGTGCCGCTGTCGGCGACGGGGGTCTGGCCGTCGTCGAGCGCCCACTGATAGAAGCTGGATGCCGCGGCGTTGATCGTGTTCATGTCCTGCGTGATGCCGGCCTTCTGCCAGACCCACTTGACGAAGTCGGCGCACCAGTTCTCGTTCGAGTTGCGCACGTTGAAGGTCGAGTCGTAGCCGCAGTCGTTCGAGTTGGCCGAGAATCCCGCGACCATCGTCGTGTACGGGTTGCAGTTCAAGCCGCCGAAGCCGGTCACCACGGGGTTGTCGCCGCGACCCACCTGGCTGAGTGCGATGCTGGCGATCTTCGCCCGCAGCTCCGGGTTGCTCGCGCTCTTCGATGCGTCGCTCGGGGATGCCGTGCTCGGGGATGAAGTGCTCGGCGATGCCGTCTCGGGCGCTGCCTTCGACGTCCCGCTCGACGAGTCTGTCGACGACGTGCTCGAGCCCGAACTCGACGAGTCCGCCGTGCTGCTCGGTGCGGATGTGGCCGCCTGGCCGGTCGACGCGGAATCGGCGGTGGCCGACGTGCTCGCGGAAGTCGACGTGCTCGCCGGGCTCGAAGCCGGGCTCCCGGATGTCTGGCCCGAGTCGACCGCGAACGCCGGCTGTGCGAGCGCGAACGACGCGACGACGGCCACGGGCAGCAGCCACCTCGCCCATCGCCGCCGGAGTGGTGGCGCGTCCCCCTGCCGAGACTCGGTCGGTCGAGATCCGATGGAATGACGGACAGGTCGAGATCCGGTGGATCGGCGGCGCGCTGCAGCCACAGTGACATCCCTTCATTGGGCGAGTCCGGGAGCTGCGCGCCGTCTTCCCGATGACGCCGACGCGCACTGCACCCGAGCGGAGTGCCCCGAAAGGGGGCCGTCTTCCGGGGTACCACCGCGCGCTCCCAGGGGTCAATACCCTTCTCGCGCGTCCGCTCGTCTGCGCACTGTCGCGTCAGCCGTCAGCCGTCAGCCGTCAGCCGCCAGCCGCCAGCCGCCAACCAGCCCCGAGCCGTCAGCGCAGAAGTGCCTGCGCCACCGCGCGAATCGCCTCGCGCCCCTGCTCCGGCTCGTATCCGCGCGTGCACACGGCGAGGTAGCGGCGGGTCGCGCCGTCGCCGACGTAGGCGACGTCGTGTTCGATGCCCGGCACATCCCCCGACTTCGAGCCCCATGTCACGCCGGCTGCCACGACGGCGCCGATGCGCGCATGCTCCTGCGCCTGCAGTACGCCGCGCATCCAGGAGGCATGCTCCGGCGTCGTGAGCACGCCGCCTGCGCGCCCATCCCTGATGGCACCGTCCGCGTCCGCATAGGCGATGGCGCTGTCCGCACTCCCGAAGGCGATGGCGCCGACAGCGCCCGGGCGGGCGATGGCGCTGTCCGCACCCGGGCTGGGGATCGCGTCGTCCGCGCCCCGCTCGACGCGCTCTCCCCCATCACCGCTCGTTCCGCCGCCCGCGCCCGTCACGAGGCAGCGCATGATCGCCACCAGGTCGGCCGGAGTCGTCTCGTTGGTGAGACCCGCACCTATGGCGCACGGGTCGCCGATGCGCCGCTCCATGCGCGTGCTCGCCGCGCCGCACAGCGCGAACGCCTCCGCGACGCGTGGGGCTCCGAGCCTGTCGAACAGCACGTTCGTGGCCTCGTTCGACGAGCGCACGATCATCATGCGCACCAGTTCTGCCATGGAGGCCCGCGAGCCGTCCGGCGGGAAGAGCTCGTCGCGATCGTCCGGGTCGAGCACGAAGGTCTCCTCGCTGCCGCCGCAAACGAACTCGTGTCGGCACTCGAGTTCCGCATCGAGGCCGGCGGCGCCGAGCTCACCCCGCTCGGCGGCGAGCACGGCGGCGAGCATCACGCCGAGCTTCACGGTCGACGCGGAGTAGAAGACGGTGTGCGGGTCGCGGGCTGCGAGCATGCGTCCCGCTCCGTCGGCGAGCGCGTACGCGACCACGGGCGTGCCGTCACTGTGCGTCGTGACCACCGGACTCATCGTGCTCCTCCGCTCCGGCGCGTGCCGAGCCTGCGCCGCCACCATCTTGCCCCGCACAGACGAATCGCCCGATTCGCGCGCGATTCGCGACTGAATCCACCGGGACGCCCGCTGTGGTGGTTGCGACAATGGGAGGCGGGCCCCGACACGTGTGCACCTCGTCGACGGCCACCGCGCAACCACGGCGGCGAGTCGCGCCGGCGTGAACGAGCTTCAGTGAGGCATCCATGGGCAGCACCGTGTTCGAGCGTCAGCGCCCGAGCGCCGCCACCGTCGATCACGCGCTAACGGGCACTCGCCAGGCCGTGTTCTGGCTCGAAGATGCCCCGGCCGATTCGTACCCGACGCTCACTGCGAGCACGTCGGCCGATCTCGTGGTCGTCGGTGGCGGTTATTCCGGGCTGTGGACGGCACTGCTCGCCAAGCAGCGCGACCCCGGCCGTTCCGTCGTGCTGCTGGAGGCGAAGACGATCGGCTGGGCGGCATCCGGACGCAACGGCGGCTTCGCCGAGTCGAGCCTCACGCACGGGGAGGAGAACGGGCGCACCCGGTTCCCCGACGAGTACGGGCACCTCGCGCGCCTGGGGCGGCAGAACCTCGACGAGCTCGAGGCGACAGTGCGTGACATGAAACTCGACGCGGACTGGGAACGCAACGGCTCGATCGACCTCGCCGTCGAACCGCACCAGGTGGAGTGGTTGCGCGACGAGGCCGGCGCCGTCGACGCCGACAGCGACGACGTCTTCCTCGATGAGGCGCAGATGCAAGCATCCGTGCATTCCCCCACCTATCTCGGCGGCCTCTGGCATCAGAAAGACGGTGCCACCGTGCACCCGGGCAAGCTCGCCAGGGCGCTGGCGCGAGCCTGCGCGGATGCCGGCGTGCAGATCTTCGAGCACACGCCCGTCGCCGAGCTGGTCACGTCCGGCCTCAGCAGGAGTGAGGGCGTCGACGTGCACACCTGGAGCCGCGACCTCACCGGCCGCCCGACCGCCGCGACCGTGCGTGCCAAGAAGGTCGCGCTCGGCACGAACGTGTTCCCGTCGCTGCTCAAGCGCAACCGGCTCTACACCGTGCCGGTCTACGACTACGTGCTCATGACGGAGCCGCTGTCGTCCGCGCAGCTGGATGCGATCGGCTGGCAGGGCAGGCAAGGTCTCGGCGACAGCGCAAACCAGTTCCACTACTACCGACTGAGCGCCGACAACCGCATTCTGTTCGGCGGCTATGACGCCGTGTACCACTACGGCGGCAAGGTTCGGGATGTCTACGAACAGCGGGAGCGCAGCCACCGCATGCTCGCAGAGCACTTCTTCACCACGTTCCCGCAACTCGACGGCCTGCGCTTCACGCACAAGTGGGCCGGCGCGATCGACACGTGCAGCCGGTTCTGCGCGTTCTACGGAAGCGCCCGCGAGGACCGCATCGCGTTCGCACTCGGTTACACGGGGCTCGGCGTCGCCGCGACGCGCTTCGGCGCCCAGGTGATGCTCGACCTGCTCTCCGGACACGACACCGAGCGCACGCAGCTGCAGATGGTGCGCTCGAAGCCGATTCCGTTCCCACCCGAGCCCGTGGCATCCCTGGGAGTCAACATGATGCGATGGGCGCTCGACCGCGCGGACCACCACGAGGGGCGACGCAACCTGTTCCTGCGCACGATGGATGCCGTCGGCCTCGGCTTCGACTCGTAGCCGGCATCCTCCGTTTCGACTCCTAGCCGGCATCCTCCGTTTCGACTCCTAGCCGGCATCCTCGGCTTCGACTTGTACCCGGTATCCTCGGCTTCGACTCGTACCCGGCATTCCCCGTTTCGGCCCCCGGGTCCCCGCTTCCGGACTCTCCGGCCTCCGCCTTCAACCGCGACCGCCTCCGGCCCCTGCGGCACCTTCGGCCCCTACCCCACCTCCGGCTCCTGCCACGCTTCCGGCCCCAACCACACCTCCGGCGGCACTATTTCAGGCCATTTCGGGTCAGATCGATATATCCGGCGTCTGACGTCACATGTCCTGAAATCGTGCCGGATCGGCGCCCACGGTGACCGATCCGGCGGTGGTCTCGGCGACGGAAGTGGCGGCATCCCGCAGCCCCGAACGGAGGACAGCTCGGGAAGGTCAGTCGACCGTGCCGGGAACGTCAGTCGACCGTGCCGAGGAATTCGATCGTCGACGTGAGCGCGGACCGGGCCGCCGCGTCGTTCAGGTGGAACTGGTACTCGTGATGAAGCGGCGGCGTCTCGTCCGCCGGATAGAACACGCTCGTCACCGGAACGCCCAAACCGTTCAGCTTCGCCGCCATCGGCTTCGACTGCCCCGCGGTGAGCGGATCCGCGTTGCCTCCGGAGATCCAGGTGCGCGGAAAGTCTTTCGTGACATGGTCGATCGTCGTCATCGCCTCGCCCCCGGCGGTGTGCGACCAGTCCTTCGTGCCGAGGTACGACCAGAGCGCGACGCGGAATCCCCATCCACCGATGCCGGGCGCCTTCGGGATGCCGCGCACGTCGTAGATCCCACAGTTCAACACCGTCGCTCGCAGCTGCTCCGGCGTTAGCGCGGGCTGGATGCCCACCCTCTTCGCGTACGCCGGGTTGGTGACCAAGACATCCAGCTGCGCCGCGTACTGGGCTCCGGCCGAGTCGCCGGCGAGCACGATGCGGTCAGGATCGACGCCGAGTTCGGACGCGTGATCGACGATGAATCCGAGCGCCGTGTTCAGCTGCTTCAACGCCACGGGATACTGCGCCTCCGGCGCCACCGTGTAGTTCAGGCTGATGCCCGTGTACCCGTGCGCGGCGATCATTTTCACGTACGGGTCGACGTTGCCCTTGTCCCCCGAGATCCACGCGCCGCCGTGGATCCAGATGATCGTCGTGCGCGGCGTCACTGCGCCCGACGGCGCGAACAGGTCGAAGGTCGTGTCAGAGGATCCTCCGGGCGCGTACGCGATGTCGGCCCGCTCGCGCACCCCGCTCGTCGGCTCGTACTGCGTCATCACGTCGACCGTCTTGTGCGCGTTCATCTCGAACACGGTGCGGATCAGCAGCGCACTGGGCCAAGGGCTGACGAACGAGAAGACCGCTCCGATGGCGACGAGCACCAGGATGCTCGCACTCACGATCACGCCATGGCGCCGGTACCACGGCGTTCCCCCCTGTGCCCCCACGCGACGACCCTATCGGTCGGGGCCGGGTCGGCCCGCACAACGGCGGCGAAGACTCCCGAGCGAGCACCCGCCAGAACCTCCCGAACGGGCACTAACTCAGGCCATGCGGAATCAGAACGCAGATATATCGATCTGACCCGACATGGCCTGAAATAGTGACGCCACCAAAGTGACGCCGCCAAAGTGACGCCACCAAAGGGTCGCCACCGGCCCGTACAGGGGCACGACCCGTCACTAACTCAGGCCATGCCGACTCAGAACGCAGATATATCGATCTGACCCGACATGGCCTGAAATAGTGACGCCACCAAGGGGTAGCCACCAAGGGGTAGCCACCAAGGGGTCGCCGCGGGGCCGCCGAAGGGTGCCGTCCGAGGTGGAAGCCGCCTACCCGAACGGGTTCGGCGTCATCGTGTACTTCGTGTACAGGTACTCCTGGATGCCCTCGAACCCGCCTTCGCGGCCGAGTCCGGACTGCTTCACACCGCCGAACGGCGCCGCCGCGTTCGACACCACGCCCACGTTGAGGCCCATCATGCCCGTCTGCAGCCTGTCGATCATGCGCTGTCCGCGCGCGAGATCCTTCGTGAACACGTAGCCAACGAGGCCGTACTCCGTGTCGTTCGCCAGGCGCACCGCCTCGTCCTCGTCGCGGAACGGCACGATCGCGAGAACCGGTCCGAAGATCTCCTCGCGCAGAATCTCGCTGCCGGCCACGACATCCGAGATGACGGTGGGCTCGAAGAACGTGCCCGTGCCGTCGAGCGCGGATCCACCTGCACGAAGCTTCGCGCCGCGACCCACAGCATCCGTCACGAGATCGGATGCCTTCGCCACCGCCTTGCCGTCGATGAGCGGTCCGATGTTCACGCCGTCCTCGGTTCCGCGGCCGATCTTCAGCGCCTTCACACGTTCCGTCACCCTCGCCGCGAACTCCTCCGCCACCGACTCGTGCACGATGAACCGGTTGGCCGCCGTGCACGCCTCGCCGATGTTGCGGAACTTGGCCGCCATGGCGCCGTCGACCGCCTTGTCGAGGTCCGCATCGTCGAACACGACGAACGGCGCGTTGCCGCCGAGCTCCATCGACGTGCGCAGCACGTTCTCCGACGCCTCCTTCAGCAGCGCGCGCCCCACGGGAGTCGAGCCGGTGAACGACAGCTTGCGCAGCCGCGGGTCCGCGATGATGGGCGACGACACCTCGCCCGATGTCGTCGTGGTCACCACGTTGAGCACGCCGGTCGGCAGCCCGGAATCTTCCATCAGCTTCGCGAAATACAGCGTGGTCAGCGGTGTCAGGGCGGCGGGTTTGACCACCACGGTGCATCCCGCCGCCACAGCCGGCGCGATCTTGCGCGTCGCCATCGCGAGCGGGAAGTTCCACGGCGTGATCAAGAAGCACGGCCCCACCGGGTGCTGCGTCACGATCGTGCGTCCGGTGCCCTCGGGGTTCGTGCCGTAGCGACCCGAGATGCGCACGGCCTCCTCGCTGAACCAGCGCAGGAACTCGCCGCCATAGGTCACCTCGCCCCGCGCCTCGGCGAGGGGCTTGCCCATCTCGAGCGTCATCAGCAGCGCGAAGTCGTCGGCGCGCTCCTGCAGCAGCTCGAACGCCGTGCGCAGCACCTCGCCGCGCACCCGGGGCGGCGTCGCCGCCCAATCGTCGCCCGCGGCGACGGCGGCATCGAGCGCGCGGATGCCATCAGCCGGCGAGGCGTCCGCGATCGCCTTCAGCACATCGCCCGTCGCCGGGTCGTGCACCTTCAGCTCGCTCGGCCGCTCGCCGTCGATCCACTCGCCGCCTATGTACAGCTTGCCCGGCACATCCGCCAGAAGTTCTTGTTCGCTCAGCATTCGATCAGCGCCTTTCCCACGATGTCGATTCCTTCGTTCAGCAGTTCGTCCGAGATGACCAGCGGCGGCAGGAACCGAATCACGTTCCCCCACGTGCCACAGGTGAGCACCACGACGCCCTGCGCGATGACGGATGCCGCCACGCGCGACGCGAGCGCGGCATCCGGTGCCCCCGTTGCCGGGTCCACCAGTTCCATGGCCATCATCGCGCCGAGGCCGCGCACGTCGCCCACCCGCGGGTCGGTCGCCTTCAACTCGTTCAGTCGGGCCGCGAGGATGCCCCCGATCGCCCGCGCGCGCTCCGTCAGGTTCTCCTGCTCGTACGTCTCGATGGTCGCGAGCGCCGCCGCGCACGCGATCGGGTTGCCGCCGTAGGTGCCGCCGAGCCCGCCGACCTGGGCGGAGTCCATGATCTCGGCCCGTCCGGTGACGGCGGAGAGCGGGAGGCCGCCGGCGATGCCCTTGGCCGTGGTGACGAGGTCGGGCACGATGCCGAACTGCTCGCTGGCGAACATGGTGCCGGTACGAGCGAAGCCCGTCTGCACCTCGTCGGCGATGAACACCACGCCGTTGTCGTTCGCCCACCTCTGCAGCGCGGGCAGGAAGCCCTCCGCCGGCACGATGAAGCCACCCTCGCCCTGAATCGGCTCGATCAGGATGGCGGCGAGGTTCTCGGCACGCACCTGCGCTTCGATCTGTGCGATGGCGCGGGAGGCGGCATCCGCCCCGCTGAGTTCGTCGCGGTACGGGTACGACAGCGGCACGCGGTAGACCTCCGGCGCGAACGGGCCGAAGCCGCTCTTGTACGGCAGGCTCTTGGCCGTGAGCGCCATGGTCAGGTTGGTACGGCCGTGGTACGCGTGGTCGAAGACGACGACGCCCTGCTTCTTCGTGTAGTGCCGGGCGATCTTGACAGCGTTCTCCACGGCTTCGGCCCCGGAGTTGAACAGCGCGCTGCGCTTGACGAAGTCGCCGGGCGTGAGCCGGTTCAAGGCCTCGGCAACCTCCACGTAGGAGTCGTAGGGCGAGATGGTGAAGCAGGTGTGCGTGAACTGCGCCACCTGTCGCTGCACGGCCTCGACGACGCGCGGTGCGGAGTTGCCGACGCCGGTGACGGCGATGCCCGAGCCGAGGTCGATGAGCGAGTTGCCGTCGGCATCCACGAGCACACCGCCGCCGGCCGCCACCGTCGCCACCGGGATGGTGTGTCCGACGCCCTTGGCGACCGCCTCGGCCTTGCGTTCGAGCAGGCGCCGCGACTGCGGCCCCGGAATCTCGGTGACGAGCCGCCGCTCCTGCGGCAGCTCGGGGCCGCCGGTGGGGGCGGTGGGCGCCGCGTCGGTCGGCGTGTCGACGATGGTCATGGTGCCTCGATTCCTGTGGTCGTCGTATGGGCGCCGCGCGGAGCGGTCCGCGTGGCGGCCGGCCACTCGTGCGGTGAGCACGCTGCGTAGCCGGGGTGAAGCATGTATCGGTACTGCGTCTGAAACGGACCGTGTTCGTAACTCAGGCCGACCGTTGGTGAGCGCTCAGTGGCACCGCGGAATCACGCTGTCGGCCGCGCGAGCGTCGGCGCTCGTCCTGAGTTGTGAACACGAGAAGTGCCCCGTCCGGGTTCAGGTTAGGCCGGGCGCCGCGAGGCGCGCCTGGACATCACGTCTAACCGATCGCGAAAACTGTCCACTCTGTACAATCTGGGCCATGCCCCACCCCACGCTCCGCCGCCTGCTCGCCACGCGCGAGCTCGGCCTGAGCCTGCTCGGGCCGTCGGATGCCGTCCCTTCCGCCGCGCTCGACACTCCCGTTTCGTGGGCCCACGGCTCCGATCTCGCGGATCCCAGCCCGTTCCTCGTCCCCGGTCAGCTCCTGCTCACCACCGGCACCCAATTCAGTGCAGAGGCCACCGATTCCGACTACGACGGTTACGTCGCACGCGTGGCCGGCGCCGGCATCGGAGGACTCGGATTCGGCGTCGGCGTCGTGCGCGAGACCCCGCCAGGACTGCTCGACGCGTGCACTCGCGCCGGTCTCCCGCTGCTCGAGGTGCCGTACCGCACGCCGTTCATCGCGATCGCGCGCGCCGTCGCTGACCTCATCGCCGAACAGGCATACGCCCGCAACACGTGGGCGCTCGCCGCGCTGCGTGCGGTCTCGCTCGCCGCGCTCCGCCCCGACGGGCTTTCAGCCACGCTCGCGGAGCTCGCCCGACAGCTGGACCGTTGGGTCGCTCTCGTCGATGCCTCCGGCTCACTCGAGATCGCGCACCCTGCTCGCGCACTCTCGGCGGATGCCCGCGTCTCCGTCGAATCCGAAGCCCGGCGGATGCTCTCGGCCGGCCGCCGCGCCGCCTCCACCGTTGCCGAGGCGGGCACGGTGGTCTCGTTGCAGACGATCGGCGCCAGCGGGCGCCTGCTCGGCGTGCTCGCCCACGGCGGCACGGGCGATGTGGACCAGGCCGCCCAACAGGTGGTCACGAGCGTGGTCGCACTCGCGGGTCCGGCGCTCGAGCGCGGTCACGAGCTGGACTCGGCGCGGGATGCCATGCGATCGGCGTTGCTCCGCTCGCTCGACACGAGCGCGGCCCTTCTGGTGGAGCTCGGTGACGGACGGCCAGGCACCCGTTCGAAGGCACGTCCCGGCGGTCGCCGCGCCGCTCCGTCGGATTCCGCGGCTGACGACGACGACGAAGGGACGCAGGCCGCCGCCGCGATCGAGCGCGTGCGGCGACGGGTGGCCGCCGATGTTTCCTCGTCCGCCGTCGGGACCTTCCCCGTCGCCCCCTCCGCCGTCGCCGCCTCAGCAGATTCCTCTGCTACCGAGGCCGCCGAGTCCGGCGAACCCGGCGAGGGCGGCGCTCGCACGACGAAGGACGGCACGCACGCTGTGGCGCGAGACGACACGGGCGGGGCGGCACAGGCATCCGCTCTGCTGGCGCCGCTGAGGGCTCACGACCGCAACGGCGCACTCGCCGAGTCCTTGCGCGTCTGGCTCGAGCACAACGGGATCTTCGACGCGGCCGCCCGTGAAATGGGTGTGCACCGCCACACGTTGACCGCGCGCATCCGCACCGCCGAGCAGTTGCTCGACTGCGACTTCGACTCGTTCGCCGACCGAGTTCGGATGTGGGAAGCCCTACGCCGCACGACGTAACGTTGCCCCATTCACGAAAGGCTTCGCTCATGCGTCTCATCACCGCCGATGGTCCGCTGCCGTCGCTCGCCGGCCCCGAGTCCCTCGCGCCGCACGCCCGTCCTGCCTCCGTGGCGACACCGCGACTCCCGTCGCGATCCCCTGGCGGATCACCCGTGAAGGACGACGAACCGAACGACGATGCGCCGCGCCGCCGCGACCCCGTGCGCGTGGGACTCGTGCAGCACCGCTGGCGAGCCGACCGCGACGAGCTCGAAGCTGTTCTGGATGCCGCCATCGCGCAGGCCGCGCAGGCGGGCGCGACCGCGGTGTTCCTTCCGGAGCTGACGCTGTCGAGATACCCGGCCGACGTGCGTGGCGGCCCGCGGGCATCCGAGATCGCCGAAGACCTGGCGACCGGGCCGACGTTCACGTTCGCGTCTCGAGCGGCGCGGGCGTACGAGCTCGGCGTGCACGCATCCCTCTACCAGCGTGATGAGCACGGCGACGGGCTCGGGTTGAACACCGCGATCTTCGTCGATCGCCACGGCGAGCTGGTCGGCGCGACGCACAAGCTGCACATCCCCGTGACGGCCGGGTACTACGAGAACACCTACTTCCGCCCGGGTCCCGCGCGCGACGCCTACCCCGTCTACGCGCCGGCGGAACTCGCCGGCGGCGTGCTCGGCATGCCCACCTGCTGGGACGAGTGGTTTCCCGAGGTCGCTCGCCTGTACTCGCTTGCGGGCGCCGAGGTGCTCGCGTATCCGACTGCGATCGGATCGGAGCCCGACTACCCTGCCTTCGACACCGCGCCGCTCTGGCGGCAGGTCATCGTCGGCAACGGCATCACCGCCGGCACCTTCATGATCGTGCCGAACCGCACGGGCGACGAGGGATCGCTGAGCTTCTACGGCTCCTCATTCATTTCCGACCCGTACGGCCGCGTTCTCGTGGAGGCGCCCCGCGACGAGGAGGTGGTACTCGTCGCCGACCTCGATCTCGATCAGCGTGCACACTGGCTGACGCTCTTCCCGTTCCTGGCCACGCGCCGTCCCGACACCTACGACCGACTGACCGCGCCGGTGGATGCCAGCAGCCCGTTGGGTGCATCGCCCACGGCTCGATCTCCGCGCTCGGAGTGAGTCCGCTCGAGACGGTGTCGTCCTCGCGCCCGGCACGGCAGACTGGGTCGCGGGGGAAACATGGCACACGAACGCGACGACGACACACCGGCGACCGAGGCCCAGGCGGACCAGGCACCGGCGGCCGAGGCCGGCGCGGACCACGCACCGGCCGCTGAGGCGCGGGCGGACGAGGCGCAGACCGACGGGCCCAACGCCGAGGACGCCGAGCCGGATGCGGCGACGACGCCAGGGCAGACGACGACGGTTGAACGATCCGTGGTTCCGGCACGATCGGACGAGCGCGAGCAACCCGACCGGTTCGAGCAGCCCGATGGCGACGAGGAGATCGACGGGAGCGAGGGCTCTGACGTGTTCATCGTCGACGAGGCGGGCGAGATCGAGGTCGAGGTGGTCGAGACCGAGCTTTTCGCGGTGGATGCCGACGGCGAGATCATCGAGGTCGCCGACGTCGCCGAGACCATCGAGGCCGTCGACGTCACCGAGGCCATCGAGACAACGGAAGCCGCCGAGGCCCCCGAGACCGCCGAAACCGCCGAGACGTCTGAGACCATCGAGACCTCCGAGCGCGAGGAACGCGATGGGAGCAGTGGCGCCCCCGTGGCCCGTCCGGAGGGCGCCCCTTCCGAAGGCGACCGCGCATGGCGCATGCCCGCCGAGACCGCTCCGCAGGAGCGCATCTGGATGTCGTTCCCTCCGGGCGGCGGCAACTACCTCGGCGAGTCCGACGAGGAACTGACCGACGCGCGCACGGCCTGGACCGAGGTGGCCCACAGCATCCTGCGCTTCGAGCCGGTGACGATGGTCGTCGATCCGCACGACATCGGCGTCGCTCGCCGGTTCCTCTCCACCGAGGTCGACGTCGTGGTTGCTCCGCTCGACGACGCCTGGATGCGCGACATCGGCCCCACGTTCGTGCTCTACGAGAACGGCCGGCTCGGCGCCGTGACCTGGCGCTTCAACGGCTGGGGCGGCCAGGAGTGGGCCAATTGGGAGAACGACTCCGTCATCGGGGCCACTGTGGCCGCGCGAGCCGGGGCGACGCGGGTCGTGAGCGACCTCGTGAACGAAGGGGGCGGCATCCAGGTCGACGGGCTCGGCACCGTGCTGCTCACCGAGACGGTGCAACTCGACCCCGGGCGGAACCCGGGCGTCAGCAAAGAGGAGGTCGAAGCCGAGTTCGCGCGCACCCTGGGCTCCACGAACCCCATCTGGCTGAAGCGCGGCCTGCATCGCGACGCGCAGACCTACGGCACGCGGGGGCACGTGGACATTCTGGCGACCTTCCCGTCACCGGGCCGCGTACTGGTGCACAGCCAGCAGGATGTCGCTCACCCCGATCACGAGATCACCCGCGAAGTCCTCGACGCACTTCGCGACGCGCGCACGCCGGAGGGTGTCGAGTGGGATCTGATCGAGCTGCCCGCCCCGCAGGTGCTGCGCGACGACAGCGGCTTCGTGGACTACAGCTACGTCAACCATCTCGTCGTCAACGGCGGCGTGATCGCGTGCACGTTCGACGACCCGAACGACGAGCCTGCGCAAGACATACTCACCGAGGCATATGCCGGTCGCGAGATCGTCGGCGTGGATGCCCGCGCGCTGTTCGCGCGCGGCGGCGGCATCCACTGCATCACGCAGCAGCAGCCGGCGGTCGGCTGAGGGCGCCGTCCCGCCTCCCGTTCTCCGTCTTGCTTCGAGCCACCCCTTTGTCGTCGAGCACCCGCGTCTGTGGCCTGGTCACCCCTTGTCGCCAAAGCACCGCGTGTTCGGCGAGCCACCCGCTTGTCGTCGAGCCACCCTCGAATCGACGCGAATAAGCGGGTGGCTCGACAACAACGGGTCGCCCGACAACAACAGGGTGGCCCGACAACAACAGGACGGCCCGACAACAACAGGACGGCCCGACAACAACGGGACGGCTCGACAACAACGGGGTCGCTCGACGAAGCAACAGAAGCGACTCCGCAAGGACGGGGCACCCCGACTGCAGGGGCGGGGCTCACCCGAGTTCTGCGCGCTTGAGGTCCACGACGCGGCGGGCTGCGGCATCCACGAGCTT
This sequence comes from Humibacter albus DSM 18994, assembly GCF_000421825.1. GTDB lineage: Bacteria > Actinomycetota > Actinomycetes > Actinomycetales > Microbacteriaceae > Humibacter > Humibacter albus. Next base: position 418,550 of record NZ_ATXT01000013.1, on the reverse strand, counting down.
GGCGAACGCCGGATCCGACTGCGCCTTCGCGACGACCGCGTTCACCATGGGGGCAGCCATCGAAGGGACCGCGGAAACCAGCACGATGTCGACGCCGGCCTCGATCGCCAGCACCGCCCGGTCTCCCGGCGACCACGATGCCACCTGCTGCGCCGCCGAGAGGTCGTCGGTCATCACGACGCCTGTGAAGCCGAGCGTTCCACGCAGCAGACCTGTGACGATCTTCGACGAGAACGCCGCGGGCGCCGACGGGTCCAGTTGCGTGTAGATAGCCGTCGACACCATCACGGCGCGGGCGTCGTGCTCGATCTCTGTCTTGAACACGCCGACGCTCGGGCTCGTCGCCGTCGTCACGGTATCGGTCACGCCCGAGTTCGTATCGGTGTTCTCCGTGACGTTCCCGAGCCCCGGAAAGTGCTTGATCACGGGCACGACGCCAGAGGTGTCCATGCCGCCGCGGAAGGCATCCGCGTGGCGCGTGATCGCCTCCGGCGTGTAGCCGTACTGCCGGTCGAAGCCGCCGATCGGCGGGTTCTGCGGCGCGAACTGCGGCGATGGCAGCAGGTCGACCACCGGTGCGAGGTTCATGTTCACGCCGGATGCCTTCAGCTGACTTCCCCACCGCGTCGCGTTCGCCTTGAGTGCGTCCGGTGCCATCATGCCCTGCTGCACCGCGCTCGGCATGTCGTCGAAGCCCGGACCGTTCAGCACCTGCACCTCACCGCCCTCCTGGTCGGTGCCGACGAAGAGCGGGAGCCCTGCCGTGGCATCCGGTGTGGCGAGCGCCGTGAACTGCTTGACGATGCCGGCGGTGGCCGCGGTGCCGGCGTGCGACCGCCCTGCGAGGAAGACGTTGCCGACGTGCAGCGAGGTGACGGCCTTCACGGTGGTCGGGTCCGCCGTCGTCGCCTGCGTCCCCACCATGAACAGCTGCCCGACCTTCTGCTGCAGCGTCATCCCGGCAAGGGGGTCAGTGGGGGTCGGCGTCGGCGTGGGTTTCGGCGACGCCCGGTGCGTGCGCGAGGCAGTCGCCGTGTGCCGGGGCGCAGAGGATGCCGCACAGCCGCCGAGCAGACCGGCGAGCGCGACCAGCGCGGTCGCGACGAGCATCCGTGATCCGAGCCTGCGCATCCCCTCGATCGTAGGCCGCGGGGACGGCCGAGGTGGCAAGGAGCGGCCTCAGGTCGCCCGCGCGGCGCGTGACCGTGCTGCGCCTCCGCACGCCGGGACGGCAGGCTTCAAGGCCGGACGCGGAGGCCAGGCGGGGAGAGCTCCAGGCGGCGATCCGAGCCGGCTCCCGGGGTGACCGATCGACGCGAGCGCTACGCGGCCGCGGCCTCCAGCTCCCGGTCGGCGTCCCCGTCCACGTCGCTGTCGTCGAACGGCTCGCCGCGACGCCGCGCGTCGTAGAGGTCGAGGTTCAGGATGCCGTTGCGCTTGGCCACCACTGTCGGCACGAGCGCCTGCCCGGCGACGTTGATGGCGGTGCGTCCCATGTCGATGATCGGGTCGATCGCGAGCAGCAGGCCCACGCCGGCGAGCGGGAGTCCGAGCGTGGAGAGCGTGAGCGTGAGCATCACGGTGGCGCCGGTGGTGCCGGCCGTCGCGGCGGATCCGACGACGGCGACCACGATGATCAGCAGGTACTGCCCGAGGTTCAGGTGGATGCCGTAGAACTGCGCGACGAAGATCGAGGCGAGCGCCGGGTAGAGCGCGGCGCATCCGTCCATCTTGGTGGTCGCGCCGAGCGGCACGGCGAAGGATGCGTACTCCCGCGGCACCCCGAGATTCCGCTCGGTCACGCGCTCGGTCAGCGGCATCGTGCCCATCGACGAGCGCGAGACGAAGCCGAGCTGGATCGCCGGCCACGCGCCCGAGTAGTACTGCTTGACCGAGAGTCCGTTCGCGCGAACGATCACCGGATAGACCACGAACAGGATGATCACGAGGCCGACGTAGATGGAGACGACGAACACGCCGAGCGAGCCCAGGGCATCCCACCCGTAGGTCGCGACGGCCTTCGCGATGAGCGCGAGGGTTCCGATGGGTGCCAGACGGATGATCCACCACAGGATCTTCTGGATGATCGCGAGCACCGACGAGGTCAGCTTCAGGAACGGCTCCGCCTTCTTGCCCACCAGCAGAGCCGCGATGCCGATCGCCGCCGAGATGACGATCACCTGCAGCACGTTGAACGAGACGGCGGTCGTGGCGGTGGTCGCCGCTCCCGTGCCGGCCACCTGCGTGCTCGCGCTGAGACCGAACACGTTCGACGGGATCAATCCGGTGAGGAACGCCCACCACGAGCCGACGTGCGACGGAAGCGCCTCGCTCGACTTGGCGACACCGGCGTGTGCGCCCGGCTGGGCGATGAGCCCGATCGCGATGCCGAGCAGCACCGCGATGAACGCGGTGATGGCGAACCAGATGAGCGTCTGCACCGCGAGTCGGGCCGCGTTCGAGACCTGCTTGAGGTTGGCGATCGAACTGACGACCGCCGTGAACACGAGCGGCACGACAGCGGCGGTGAGCAGCGACACGTAGGAGCCGCCGATCGTGGTCACCGTCGCGGTGAGCCAGTTCGGGTCATCCGCCGTGCCACCGAGCGTGCGGGCGATGAGACCCACCACGACGCCGAGCACGAGGCCGGCGATGATCTGAAGGCCGAAGGATGTCAGCCACCGCGGCGCCCGTCCCTTGCGTGGACCCGCACCGCCCTCGTATTCGGGGCCGGGGTTCTCGGAGTCGGTACTGCTGCCGCTGTCGGAAGTCGTCGTGGTCACTCCGGTGACGGTAATGGCGTGCACCTCGGTTCGTCACGCCTGTGAACTCGTGTTACACCGTGAGGTCACGGGGCCCTGCTGGCGGGCCGCCGCAGGCGCCGGCGAGGCCGGCGGGCCGTCGCGGCGGACGCCCGGTGAGCCGGCCCCGGCGGACGCCTGCGGCGGCGGCCCGCGACAAGTGCACCGAAATGGCGTCGCTGCCGCATTGACCGGGGCGGCCGCGCCACGTGGACCGGGGTGGCCTCGCCGCGTTGTTAAAAGCGGACTACGCTGCGTTTTATCCGTGATCGCGGGAGCGCAAGCATCCGTCGGTCGCTTTCCACCACGTGTACTCCAGGAGGGGTCCTCATGAGCATCGCCGAACGCCGCGCGCAGACCGAATGGCAGGGAGCACTCGCCAGCGGGACCGGTACCATCACCGGCTCCAGCGGCGCGCTCGACGGGCAGCCCGTCACGTGGGCGTCGCGTACCGAGGCCCCTGGCGGAAAGACGAGCCCCGAGGAACTCGCGGCCGCCGCGCACTCGTCGTGCTTCTCGATGGCGCTCGCGCTCACCCTCGGCCAGCACAAGGCCGAGCCCGAGCGTCTCGCCGTGGCATCGACGGTGACGCTCGACGAGGTGGACGGCCTTCCGACGATCGTCTCGTCCGCCCTCACCGTCGACGGTGCTGTGCCCGGCATCACCGCCGAGCAGTTCCAGGAGTACGTCGACGAGGCCGCGAAGCTGTGCCCCGTCTCGCGCCTGTTCGCCGGCGCGAAGATCACGGTGGAGGCGACCTTCAGCGGCAGCTGAGCAGGCGCCCCTGCGGGCCGGCCCGATCGCGGCGCTATCCGCTCGGGCTCCGGCCCCTTCGCCGCTGAGACATACCGATTCGGCCGACACATACCTCCGCGAGGCCTGTCTCAGCCGAATCGGTATGTCTCGTTGTGGCGCGGAGGTGTCGTGGCGCGGCCGGAATGCGATGGAATGGCCGCATGGGCATCGATCGCATTCCGGCCGTGTTCGAGCGCAAGGATGCGCGGTGTGACATCATCCGCGGCGACTCCGAGCTGCGCATCCTGTTCGACGACGGCCGCTGGTTGGAAGGCCCCGCCTACTCGCCGCAGGGACGTTTCCTGCTGTTCAGCGACATCCCGAACGACCGAGTGCTGCGGTACGACGAGGTGAGTGGGCGCGTCGACGTCTGGTCGCGTCCCGCCGGCTTCGAGAACGGTCGCAGCGTCGACCCCGAGGGGCGCTTCATCAGCTGCCAGCACGGCAATCGCCGCGTCGTGCGTCGTGAGCACGACGGCGCCATCCGGGTGCTTGCGGATGCCTACGACGACCATCGCCTGAACAGCCCGAACGACGTCGTGGCGCGTTCCGACGGCTCCGTGTGGTTCACCGACCCGAGCTACGGCATCCTCACCGAGTACGAGGGCCATCGCGGCACCGAGGAGATCGGCAGCCGCAACGTCTATCGCTGGGCACCGGATGCCCCGCTCACCATCGTCTGCGACTCCCTGACCCAGCCGAACGGCCTGGCCTTCTCTCCCGACGAGTCGCTGCTGTACGTGAGCGACAGCGAGTCGCGCACGATCACCGTGTTCGACGTGCTCGGCGACGCCGTGTCCGCTCCGAGGCCGTTCGCCGCGAACGAAGCGGGATACGACGGCATGCGCGTCGACGCCGCGGGCCGCGTCTGGATCTCGACGACCGAAGGCGTGGAGATCTACCACCCCGACGGCATCCTGCTCGGCCTGCTGCGATTGCCGGAGACGGCGGCGAACCTCGAGTTCGGGGGCCCGCAGCGCAACCTGCTGTACATCACGGCGACCACGCGGCTCTACGTCATCCGCCTGACGGTCGAGGGATGCCCGCGCCTCTGATGCGCGTGGCAGCATCGTCGTTCGATGCGTCCACATCGACCCTTGTGCCGGGATGCCTCGCCCGGCTACGGTAGGCCAGTCCGGTTCTCGGGCGCCTCACCATCGCTCGCGGCGCAACAGCGCACGCTCGAGCGCAACGCAACACGAAGGGAGCACGTCATGATGCAGATCATCACGCACACTCAGCCCACCGTCTTCGTGTTCCGTGGCGCCATCACCGGAATCGCCCGACGACTCGGGGCCGGGATCGCCGCCGGCGCAGCCTGCTAGCGGATTCATCTGCGCTCTGACGCCGGCGCGCACGCACGGCGTCGACATCCTGGTCCCGCCGAGAACCGAGTGACATCGGCTCGCCCGTGATGACCATCGACGAGCGGTCGCACCGCTTCGGCTGAGGCCCTCGTCGGCATCCGCAGAACCGGGATGCCGCTGGGCGGTCGGCGTCGTCCTCGCGCAAACGCCGCGCCTGGATCGGCGCCCGTTCCTGTGGCATGCGCTCGCGCGGCAGCCGCGCCTCGTCCTCACGAACGAAGCCGTCACTCGGTACTCACGAACGCAGCCGTCGTTCCGTCTTCAGTACGAAGCCGTCGTTCGTGACCGGGATCATCCCGGCAGCGTCGGTCGACCCCCTCTCCGCACCGCAGGCTCACGAGCCAGAACGAATCGATGGACATGACTCTTCACCAGCCGCCGATGACGGCCGAACACCGACCCACCACCCCGCACACACGAGAGACGATGATGAACACTCAAACAGCCACCGATCGCCCGGCCCTGACCGACAGCCAGGCGCTCGACAACAGCACGGCGTCCGCGAATGCGCGAGCGTCCCAGTCGCTCCGCACCGCCACGTCGGAGCGCACGGACGCGCTGCGCAGGAACGCGCATCCGCCGAGTACGCTCGACCGGCTCGCGATGCGGGTCGGTCTCGCGCTCATCCTGTGGAGCCGTCATCGCACCCGCCCGCAGGTCGATCGCGACGAGCAGTGGTCGCGCGAAGCGCATCACAACCGCCTGGAACGCGAGCGCCGCGCCCGGGAGCAGGCATGGCTCGTCGCCGTCGACTCGCTCGCACGGCGATGAACTATGGCGGTTCCGCACGCCGACGCATCACCACCGTGCCAGCGAATCGGCGATGTGCCGTGCGGAGGACTCAGCCTCCGCACGGCACATCGAATTCGCTCTCCGGCCGACGTCGGCACCGACTGCTACACGCCGGCGACGTGGATGAAGATCGGGCTTCCCCAGATGGCGCGGTGCGAGACGTAGCGACCCCAATCCGGGGAGTCGACGATTCCGCCGTCGCCGTCGTAGATGCCGATGTGCTGGCCCGGGTACACCACGAGGTCGCCGGCCACTGCCTGCGACTCCGACACTTCGGTGCCCATCGAGGCCTGCTCATCCACGCCCCGCGGCATGCTGATGCCGTTCTGGCCGTAGACCCATTGCACGAGCCCGTCGCACTCGAAGCCCTCCGACGGCGAGGCACCCGTGGAATACGGCACGACGCCGATGTACGTCTCCGCGAGCGCGAGAATCTCGGCGCCGAGGCCCGTTCCGCTGCTGGCAACGGATGCCGTCGCCTGCGCGTTCTCGCTGGCCGCCTCCGCTGCCGCCGCTGCTGCGGCTGCCGCAGCAGCGGCGGCAGCCTTCTTCTGGTCGAGTTCGGCCTGACTGGTCGCCCCGTACGTATCGACCGCGACGGCGGTCTGCTGCGTGTCGGCAGCAACCGACATGGTCTGCGCCGGCGTCTGCACCGAGACGGCCGCCGTGCTCGGATTCGGGTCCTGGTCGGGAGTGAAGGCCGCAGCGGGAGCAGCAGTCATCACGGCGGAGAAGCCGACAGTGCAGGTCATCGCGACGAGCGCGAAGCCGAGGCCGGTGCGCATTCGCCTCTTCTGCAACGTCGTGCCGTTCGGCGACGCCGCTTGCGACCGGCTCGCAGTGCCTCCGGACGACCCTGCGTTCCCCCGCGCCGCAGCGCTTCTCGGAGGCACCGGGCCGCCGACGACCGCGGCGGCCGGCACCGGAGTCGGAGCTACAAGAGGATTTCGTGGCGCGGCATCGGACCGCAGCTGTTCCTCACGCATGCGGTCTTCACGGGTACGGGGTGAGCGGGAAAGGGATCGGGTGGATGTGGGGATGGCGCGGTGGCGTCCGTGGGGCATGGATTCGTCTCGCTTTGGTTCTCGGGGTTCGGACGTACCCAGGACACAATTCCATAACGATCGACGTTGAAACTGGAGATAACGTCAGAATCCGCGAACCGGTCACATCATCGACCGCCCGGATCGAGTCGCGACCGACTCTCGTTCCGCTTCCGTCGGCAGTGCTGCTTCCGTCGGCACGGTGCTTTCGTCGGCACGGTGCTTCCGTCGGCACGGTGCTTTCGTCGGCACGGTGCTTCCGTCGGCACGGTGCTTCCGTCGGCACGGTGCTGCTTCGGCACAGTGCTGCTTTGGTACGGTGCTGCGCTGTGCAACTCGCTGCTCAGAGCGCAGCGCGCCATTCAGGATAGGACGACCTGAATGGCAGCCTCCGGTGTATTCACCCGGAAGCTCACCGACTCCTCGATGTAGAGGCTCACGCTCTGCGCGTCGTGCTCGCGATAGCCGATGGCCAGGTCCTGTCCCACCTCGAGCACGAAGTCGCCGCCGCGCTGGCTGAGCACGACGGCCCCATCGAGCCCGGGCACCCACTCGACCGGTCCACCCAGGATGTCGCGAAGGTGTCGGATGAGCGGGTATCCGCCGCCCTCGTTCGCCTCGATCACGCTGGTCCACTGCGCGGGACCGAGCGCCAACGCGTACGGCCCGTCCACGCCTGATCTCTTCAGCGCGGCGATCGCCTGCGTGATCACGTCGTCGTAGTCCTGAGGGGTTCCTTCGTGCACGAGCGGACGATGCGGAGACGCGGGGATGATGCCGATGATGCCCGTGGCATCCCACCCGTTGAACACGGCCGAGTTTTCCACGCGAGCGATGCGCACGGCTGCGTCGTCGAGCGGGCCGAGATCCACATCGTCGGCGCCCCGGTCCACCGAGTCGAGCTCGTCACGCTCCAGCGCGAAGTCAGCGCGCACCTCCACGAGCGGCAGCACGCGACGGGTGCGGGCGATGACCGACTGCTCCGGGGCATCCACGACGCCGCCGACGCGGCCGAGGTTCGTCGCCGAGTGCTCCCACCCGTGCGGCCCGGAGAAGTCGACGAGCTTGCGGGCGCCGAGCGCGACCGGAAGGCGAGCGGACGCCTCCTCATCGAGCAGTGCCCACGTCGCGTCGGTGAGCGGTGCGCGGTCGCGCAGCAGGTGACTCGACATGATCTACGTCCCTTCCGTTCCGCCAGCGGCGGAACCGTCGTTCGAAGCGTCATCGAGTGCGGCCGCTCGGAGCGAGCCGATGCCGAGTGATCCACCGCGCTCGGCTTCCTGCGCTGCCGAAGCGCCCGCGGTTCCCTCCGCCTCGTCGCGCGCGCCGAGCAGCTCGCTCAGATCGTCCGGATCGCCGAGCGCCTGCAGCACCGGGTTCGACGGCACGAAGAAGGTGCTGCCGGTGGCGGCAGTGGAGACGTCGAGGATCTTGTCGTAGAAGCCGGGCGGGTCGCCGATGAACATGTTCTCGATCATGCGCATCGTGACCCAGAGCCGAGCGGAGTAGCCGATGAAGTAGGTCCCGAACTCACCGGCTCCGGGCCGCCCGAACGGCATGTTGTCGCGCAGAATGTCGATCTCGTCGCCGTCGTCATCGGTGATCGTCGTCAGGGTCTTGTGCGCCTTCTGGTCCTCGACGCTGTCGTCGAGCTCCACGTTGTCCGACTTGCGGCGGCCGATCACGGCTTCCTGCTCTTCGACGGTGAGGGACGCCCAGCGGTCGAGATCGTGCAGATACTTCTGCGCGACGACATAGCTGCCGCCCGCGAAGTGGGGATCTTCGTCGCCGATGACGGTGGCATCCGCCAGATCGCCGCCGATCGGGTTCGCGGTGCCGTCGACGAAGCCCAGCAGGTCGCGCACGTCGAAGTAGCGGAAGCCCGAGGTCTCGTCGGCGACGCGCGCGGCAGAGCCGAGAGCATCCAGAAGCAGGCGTTCGAGCTCGAAGCACAGGTCGACGCGGTCGGCCCGAATGTGGAAGAGCAGGTCGCCGGGAGTCGAGGGTGCCGTGTGCACATCGCCGCGCACGGTGGGGAACACCTCGAGTTCGGCGGGGCGGATGCCTGGCGACAGCCGGTCCCAGAGCAGTCGCCCGATCCCGACCACGCAGGAGAGATGACCGCCGAGATCCCGGAAACCGACAGTCTTCACGAGGTCGTCGATGCCGGAGACCGTCTCGCGCACGGTGGCGAGGGAGTCGGCGTCGGGCGCGATCGTGACGACGAGGAAGATCGCGAAGCGCGACAGCGGCGCGTCGACGCTCTGCGCGTCGATCGGCACCCGGTCGCCGTGCTCGCTCGACATGCGCTCCCCCTCCGCCACGCTCACACTACCGCCGGGCCCTGCTTCGTCGTTCGGTCGTTCGGACCTTCGTCGATCGATCGAACGCCGACCCGCCGCACTCTTCCCGGCTCCCTGAGACATGCCGAGTCGAATGAGGCAACCCTGAAACCGGGGTGATCTCATTCGAATCGGCATGCCCGTGAGCGGGGCCCGCGGGCGTCCGCACGCGGTAAGTTCGCTTCTTATGGGGGCTGTGGAGGAACGGCGGGCGTCCGAGACACCCACGACGTTCATCGCGCGAGCCGCGCGAGCGCTCCACCGCGCGGGCCTGTTCGCGATCGACCTCATCAGCACCGAGGCGACGGTCTACGGCATCGTGCTCGTCGGTGCGCTGATCGCCGTGGGCTGGCGCTTCAACACCGATCTCGAGGTGCTGGCGTTCATCATCGGTTCCACGCTCGTCTTCTGGCTGACCCACGTGTACGCTCGAGCAGCCGTCGCCCGGCACGAGGACGTCGAGGCGGAGCATCCGATCAGCGTCCGCGCGGCGCTCGCCGAGGCGGTGAAGCACTCCTACGGAATGCTCGTGGCCATGCTGCTGCCTGCCATCTTCTTGCTTCTGGCAGCCCTGGGCGTGCTGGACGAGTACGTCGCCTATTACATCGCGCTGTGGATCGGCGTCGCGCTGCTCGTGGTGATCGGCTTCGTGGTGGCGACCCGTAACCGCCGGCCGATCTGGCTGCGGTTCGTCGCATCAGTCACTACGGGGGCGCTCGGCCTGCTCGTGATCTGGCTCGGCACGCTGGTGCACTGAGGCCGCCCCGCGGCAGTGGTCGAGGGAGCCGATCAGGCGGCCAGCCGCACCGCTTCCAGCAAGAGGTCGAGTTGATCCAGGTCGGCGACGTCGAGCAGCTGCAGGTAGACCCGGCTGGCACCCAGGTCGCGCAGTCGCGCGAGACGTTCGGCGACGTCCGCCGGCGTGCCGTGCAGACCGTGGGTGCGCTGGGTCGCGACGTCGAGCCGGAGGCGGTGAGCGCGAGCATCCGCGTCCGCCGCCGTGGCGCCGATCGTGGCGGTGACCGCAGCGGAAAGCGGCAGGGACTCGGGGTCGCGACCGGCGGCATCCGCGGCATCGCGCACCCGCGCGAAGCGCTCCGCGAACACCTCGTCGGTGACGAAGCCCGTGTTGAACTCGCTCGCGTACTGCGCGGCGAGCGCCGGCGTGCGCTTCGGCCCGCCTCCGCCCACGATGAGCGGGATGCCTGTGCCCACCGGCCGCTGAGCCCCCGGTGCCCGGTCGAGCCGGTAGTGCTCGCCCTCGAAGGAGAACGTCTCGTCGGCGGGCGTGCGCCACAGCCCGGTCATGATCGCGAGCTGCTCCTCGAGCAGCCCGAACCTCTTGGCGGGGAAGGGGATGCCGTACGCCTCGTGCTCCGGCGCGTTCCAACCGGCGCCCAGGCCGAGTTCCGCGCGCCCGCCCGACATCGCGTCCACATTGGCGACCTGCACGGCGAGTACGCCCGGCTGACGGAACGTGACGGGCGTCACCAGCGTGCCGAGCCGCACATGCTCGGTGGCCACGGCCAGCGCGGCGAGAGTGGTCCAGGCATCCGAGACGGCACGATCGCCGAGGACTCGCGGTCGGGCCCAATGTAGTGGTCGGATCGGAAGAAGCCGTGGAACCCCGCCCGATCGGTCGCCTGCGCGATGGCGAGCAGCTGGTCCCAGGTCGCGCCGAGCTGAGGCTCGACGAAGATGCAGTACTCCACCGGGTAATCCTGCCGCACGTGCCGCGGCGCCGTGACGGGCCCAGGGCTCCAGGCTCAGCGCGGGCGCTGACCTAGACGCAGACGCAGACCCAGACGCAGACGCAGACGCAGACGCAGACGCAGACGCAGACGCAGACGCAGACGCAGACGCAGACGCAGGATGCCACGAGCCGGCACCGCAGGTGCTGTCCCCTCACCGATGAGTTGCCTGACTTCGCTCCTCCGCTGTCGGCGTTCGCGCGTAACGTGGAAGTGCCCGTTTCTGCTCGAGAACACACCAGCCGACCACGATGAATGCATACGCCACGACGCCCGAGACACCGACTCCCGTGCGCTGGTGGGTCCCTGTGGTGCGGGGAATCGCCATCGGCGTCGGCTCCGTCTTCGCCGCCGCCATGGGCGTCTCCGCGCTCACGGCCGCCGAGGGCTTCTGGGCGCGTGGCAAGCTGATGCCCACCAGGGTCGCGAGTTCGATCGCTGCGCACGGCCTGTTCGGCGAGCACACCGAAGACACCCCGCTGCACCTGGTCCTGATGGGCGATTCCCTGGCGGTGGGCTACGGCTCCGACGATGATGCGAAAACCGTCGGCGTGGTTCTGGCCACCGAGCTCGCCGCCGCATCCGCTCGACCGGTGCGCCTCGACAACGTCGCCGAGGTCGGGGCCGAGTCGCTTGACCTCATCGAGCAGCTCGTGACGGTGCGCCATCTCGCGACGCCGCCGGACGTCGTCGTCATCATCGTGGGCGCCAACGACGTGATGCATCTGCGGTCGCTCGTGGCGGCTCTTCGCCCTCTGCGCGCCACGATCACGGCGCTGCGCGGCGCGGGCGCGCGCGTCGTGCTCGCGACCTGCCCCGATCTGGGCACCGTGCGCTCGTTCTTCGAGCCCCTGCGCTTCTTCGCGCACTGGATCAGCCGCGTGCTCGCCACCAGCCAGACCATCGTGGCGCTGCGGGCGGGCGCCCGCACGGTCTCGCTGGCGGATGCTCTCGGGCCGTTGTTCCGCCGCGAGCCCGGCACGATGTTCTCGCGTCTCGACCGCCTGCACCCCTCGGGACTCGGGTATCAGCGCGCCGCCGAGGTGCTGCTGCCGAGTGTGCTGGCCGCTGCGGGACATCCGACGCCGGGCGAGCGCGCAGTGCCGTTCCGGGTCTACGACAAGAGCAGCAGACATCCGCTCGCCTGGCTCGCGTTCCGCGCATCGAGGCGAGCCGGCCAGCGGCTGCGGCACATCGACGACGTCACCTCGCCCGCGTGAGGGTACTCCCCTCGACCCGGCGAGCCTGTGCTTTGGCGCACAATGCGCGTCAATGGGTTGCGGGTTTCGTGCCGCTTCGGAATCGTGGCCGACTCATGGAACGCAACCGGAAGGAGAGCCCATGCTCACCCTCACCGATAACGCCAGCACGATCGTGAAGACGCTGACCACCCAGGCGGTCGACTCTGCAGAGGGCGGCCTGCGCATCAGCAGTCCGGACCCGGCGACCTCGAGCTTCGCCGTGACCGTCGCCCCGGCCCCGGAGACCGCCGATCAGGTCATCGTGGACGGCGACGCCCGCGTGTTCGTGGACGAGAGCGCATCCGCTGCCCTGGACGACAAGGTGCTGGACGCCCAACTCGACGACCAGGGAGCCGTGCACTTCCAGCTCGGTCTGCAGTCGCCGGCCTGAGGCGTTCACTTCGCTTCGGCATCAACGCGGGCGCCTACGGGACTACGGTCCGTAGGCGCCCGCGTTATCCCCCTGAGTATGGGGAGTCGATGGCGGTCTGCACGCGAAGCCTCATAGCATCGTTGCCGTGAGTGAAGACGACGCGCAGCAGCACGGGCCGAACCAGGCGTCCGGTGCCGCCGCGCAGCCGGACCCACGGACGCTCGGACACGAGAACCTGTATTCGTCGGAGCGTGCGAAGGCGTTCATCGACGCGGTGGTGGCCATCGCGATGACGCTCCTCATCCTGCCGCTCATGGAGAGCGCCAGCGATCTGGGAAATGCGCCGAAGCAGCAGCAGCACGCCGCAGTGTGGTTGGACGAGAACAGCGGCGCGCTGTGGGCATTCGCGATCAGCTTCGCGATCATCGCCATGTTCTGGATCACACACCACCGGCTGTTCGCCCGCGTCGAGTTCGTGACGTCGCAGCTCATCTGGCTCAACATCGCGTGGCTGTTCTCCATCGTCTGGATGCCGGTCGCCACCGCGATCACGGGCGCGCTGGATTCGACGGACCAGGTGGCCGTCCTGATCTACATCGGCTCGATGGTCCTGACCAATCTGCTGACCCTCGTGCTCCGGTTCTATCTGCGGGCACATCCGCTGCTGCACACCATCACGCGGTACCACCAGCTTCGCGGCATCGCGTCGGATCTCGCCATGGCGATCCTGTTCGTCATCTCCCTGATCGTGGCTCTCACCGTGCCCGCGATCGGCTACTTCGCGCTGTTCCTGACGATGCTGACTGGTCCGTGTCAAGAGCTGCTGTCACGCATCCTCGGAGTCCCGAAGGAGAAGAAGGATCGGACCAAGCAGGAGCGCGCAGCGAAAGCAGACCCCGGGGCCTGAGCGCCAGCACGAGCAGGAACACGAGCACGAGCACGAGCACGAGCACGAGCACGAGCAACACGGCCTACGCCAGCAGGCCCCGATCCGCCGCCTTGCGCACGGCCTCGAGGCGCGAGGTGGCGCCGAGCTTGACGAAGATGCTGTTCGCGTGACGCTTCACGGTCGACTCGGTGATGCCGAGCTGCTCAGCGATCTGCTTGTTGGACTGCGCCAGGCTGATCAGGTGAAGCACCTCGTTCTCCCGGTCGGTGAGCGGCTCGGGCTGTGCGCTCACCGGACGCTTCGCACCCTGCGCCGGCGGCGTCGCCACGGCCTCGACCAGCGAGTCGATGAGCGCCGCCCCCGATGTGGACTTGCTCAAGAACGCCCGGGCGCCCGACCGCAGCAGCATGTCGCGCAGCGGCGCGTGATTGTGCATGGTCACGATGACCACCGCCGATCCCGGCGAGACGCGCTGAATCCTGCGCAGCGTGTGCTCGACGGGCGTGCCGTCCACCTCCACGTCGAGAATGACCAGCTCGGGGCGGTGCCGGCCCACCTCGTCGACACCATCGGCCGTCGTGGCGGCGGAGGCGACCACCTGGATGCGTCCGTCGTGTGCGAGCAGGTTGCCGAAGGCATCCAGGAACACGCGATGGTCGTCGATGAGCACGGCGCTGATCGGCGCCCGCGTTTCTGACGTCGGCGATCCCGACTCAGCCGCTGAGGATGTCGCTCCCCGCCCCGGCGTTCCCGATGTCGGCGCTCCTGACTTCTCAGTCGTTGGCATAGGGCACTTCCACGACGATCCGCGTACCATCGCCGGGCGTCGAGCCGAGGACGAAGGATGCCCCGATCAACTCCGAGCGTTCGCGCATCCCGACCAAGCCCATGGCTCCAGGGCGGATGCGCAACGGGCTGAAGCCGCGGCCATCATCCCACACGTCGACCGTCAGCTGGGCGGAGTCCCAGTTCAGGTGCACTCCCACCACGGATGCCTGTGCGTGCGCGAACGAGTTGCGCAGCGCCTCGCGGATGATGAGGAACACCTGATCCCGGGGTGTATCCCTGAGCATGCGCGGCTCGCCGGACTCGGAGACTTCGAACGCGATGTCGTGGATGCCCGCCTCGGCCAGGTAGAGCTCCACCGATTCCCGCAGGGAGCGCGACCCGGTGACCTGCCGCAGCTCCATGGCGATGGTCTGCGCTTCGCCGAGAGCCTGATGGAGGAGCTCGTGCGCGCCGACCCGAGTCGCCTCCGCGCCGTCCTCCTCGGGATGACTGTCGGCGAGGTCGAGCTTCATGAGCCCGGAGGCGAGCGTGTGCGCGACCCGGTCGTGCAGGTCGCGGGCGATGGACACCCGTTCCTCGCGCTGCACGGCCGTGATCCGATTGAGCAGCACGCCCACGTACGACAGCGCCGCCGAGGTGAGCAGGCGGAAGATCTGGTCGCTCAGCGCGACCGCGACCGCCTGCTGCGAGACGGAGTGACCGGCATCCTGGATGGCCTGGCGCACACTCGGCAAGGCCGCCGAGAAGAGCAGGCGTGCTGCCTGGAGGCTCTCCGCGGGATGCACGTGCTGCGCCGCGCGCGCCACGCCGACGTCGGTGCCGCGCTCGTCGGCCTCATCGGGGCTCGCGTCGACAGTGAACCCGAGCTGGGAGAAGGTCGCGCCGATGAGGAACCGCACCTGGTCGCGCAGACCCTCTTCGAGCTCGTCGTCCTCGAGAAGCGGACTCTCCGCCGCGATCAGGCCCTCGCGCATCCGGGTGTAGACGTGCTCGAGAACGACACCGAGGGCATCCCTGCTGATCCTCATGCCGTCACACTCCCCCGTGACTCTCGTGCGCGCCGCTCACGCCATCGCCACGATCACCAGATTGGCCGCCAGCTGACTCACCATGAACACCGCGTACATCATGCGTTTCGATCCCAGATCGCGTCCGCGGGCGGTCATCGCCAGCATGGCGGCGCCGGCGAGCACGAAACATCCGGCGACCAGGCGACCGGCGAGCGACGGGATCGCGAAGCCGGCTAGGCCGACGAGCACGCAGGCAGCGGAGACCAGCCAGGAGGCCGGACGCATGCCCACCATCACGGGCAGCGTGCGGCGGCCGGCCTCGCGGTCACCGACGATGTCGCCGAGGTCTTTCGTGTTGCCGGCCACAGACATCCACAGCGACAGCAGCACCGCGATCGCCAGTGTCTGCGGGCTGAGAATGCCGCCGGCCGCGTGGAGCCCCGCGGTGTACGTGAGGATGCCACCGAGCCCGATCACGAGAGCCGCCGACCACACGTGCTTGGTCGCGGCGAACCGGCCCGCGGAGTACCACCAGCCGATCAGCAGCGAGGCGATGACGGATGCCGTGAACCAGACCCCCAGCGTGGCGCCCAGCAGGATGCCCACTACGGCGAACCCGGCGCACCAGATCACCGCGATCCGCAGCGGCAGGCGCCCGCTCGCCAGCGGCCGTCGCGAACCGTTCAGCCTGTCGCCGGGCATGTCGGCGATGCCGTTGTAGAGGTAGACGGCGGCCGTGACGGCGGTCCATGAGAGCACGCCCACGACGACGACGAGCCAGGCGCGAGCATCCAGGGCGATCCAGCCGCCGGGAGCGCCGAGCGAGGCACCGGCGACGAACCGCAGCGCGAACATGACGAGCACGACGGGCCGGCATTCGGCGAACACGAGCGGCACCATGTGCCAGCCGAGCCGCGGGGCCGCATCGCCCGGGCGGGATTGCGCGCCGATCGTCACCCGACGATCTTTCCGCACGGCGGGCGGAGGCGCCAAGCGACCGTACCCCGGTGGTACGCCGTACTCCTGCCCAGCGCCACTCGTCCTCACGAGACATACCTCCTCGGCTGAGACAGGCCGCCAGGAGGTATGTCTCGGCCGAAGACGTATGTCTCACGAGGCGACGGACGCGCGACGGGAGCGGCGGCCCGCGTAGGCGACATCCCACAGTCGCCGCCACATCCCGCCGGTGCCGATATGGAGCCGCCCCATACATGACGTGCACCCGCGAGCGGCGACGCTATAGCCTGCGAACGGGGGCATCCGTCGGCCGCGTGCGGCGGCGAGCCCGCAGTCGACGACGACCGCGAGAGGACGTGAACAGGCGTGAACATCGTCGTGCTCATCAAAGAGGTGCCCGACACCTACGGCGACCGGGCACTATCTCTGGAGACCGGGCTGGCCGACCGCGAAGCGGTCGATGCGGTGCTCGACGAGGTGGACGAGCGGGCGCTGGAGGCGGTGCTGGCGTATGCGGACGAGCATCCACAGACGAACATCGTGCTCATGACGATGGCGCCCGAATCCGCGATGGCCACCGTGCGCAAGGCGCTCGCACTGGGGGCGTCGTCGGCCGTGCACATCAGCGACGAACTGCTGCTGGGCGCCGACCTCACTCTCACGGCGGAGGTGCTCGCCGCCGCGCTGAAGCGCACCGGGTTCGACCTCGTGATCGCCGGCGAGAAGTCCACCGACGGCTCCGCCGGCATGCTCCCGGCGATGCTCGCCGAGCTTCTGGATGCCCCGCAGCTCACGTCGCTCTCCGCCGTCACCATCGCCGACGACAGGGTCGCCGGTACCCGTTCCACGGAGTACGGAACGGCCACCGTGTCGGCGCCTCTGCCCGCCGTGGTCTCGCTCACCGAGGCGCTGCCCGCGGCGCGCATCGCCAGCTTCAAGGGCGTGATGGCGGCGAAGAAGAAGCCGGTCGAGACGCTCACCGCGGCCGACCTCGGCGTCGACGCCGAGCGCTACGACGTGCCGCGCTCCATCGTCGTCTCGGCCGCCGAGCGCCCGCCGCGGGCGGCCGGCGTGAAGATCGTCGACGAGGGCGACGCCGGCACCCAGCTCGCCGAGTACCTGATCGCCAACCGGCTCGCGTAGGAGAACGACATGACCGACTTCCCCGCCGACTCCGTGCTCGTCCTGCTCGAGGTCACGCCCGACGGCGCACTGGCCAAGACGAACGCCGGCCTGCTGGGCGCGGCCACCGGCATCGGCTCCCCGGTGGCACTGCTCGTCGCGCCCGCCGACAGCCACGCCACCCTGGCCCAGGGTGCGGCCGCCCTCGGCGCCGGCACAGTGCTCACCGCCGACGCCGACCCCGGCGCGCTCATCGTGCCGATCGTCGACGCGCTGGCCGCGGCATCCGAACTCGTGCACCCCGTCGCCGTTCTGGCTTCGCACTCCGTCGAGGGGCGGGATGCCGCTGCCCGCTTCGCCGCGCGCACCGGCGCCGCGGTGAGCGTCGACGCGGTCGCAGTGGAGCGTGACGACGAGGGCATCGTCGCGCACCACTCCGTCTTCGGTGGCGCCTACACCACGGTGTCCGCCGCCACGTTCGCTGCCCCGGTCGTCACGGTGCGCCAGGGCGCCGTGGATGCCCGAGCCGAGCCCGTCGCGACGCCGGCGGTCTCTGCGCTGCAGGTGCAGGCATCCGGTCGTCCCGCTGCCGCGGTGGAGTCGTTCGAGCCGCTCGAAGCCGCCTCGTCGCGCCCCGATCTGCGCGGCGCCGCCAAAGTCGTCTCCGGTGGGCGCGGGCTCGGGTCGGCAGACAAGTTCGCGCTCGTCGACCAACTCGCCGACGCGCTCGGCGCAGCCGTCGGCGCCTCCCGTGCCGCGGTCGACGCGGGGTACATCCCGCAGTCGCACCAAGTGGGCCAGACCGGGGTCTCCGTGTCGCCGCAGTTGTACGTGGCACTGGGCATCTCGGGCGCCATCCAGCACAAGGCCGGCATGCAGACGGCCAAGACCATCGTGGCGATCAACAAGGATGCCGACGCCCCCATCTTCGACATCGCCGACTTCGGCGTCGTGGGCGACGTGTTCACCGTCGTGCCGCAGCTGATCGCGGCGCTCGAGGCGAAGTCGAAGTGACGCCCGTGCCCGCCGGTTCACTTCGACGAGGGCTCCCCCGGTACCCCGGCGGCGAGCCGTGGCCGCCTGCGAATGCCGCCGGCGTCTCGCCAGTCGCGGCCAGCGCAGGCGAGATGGATGCCACGCCAGCGCCCTCCCCCGCGCCGCCTGCACCCGAGGCGGTCGGCGTCACAAGGAACACACTGGCTCCGCACGGGTCCGCGCCGGCGACGGAGGTCGGGCCCTCCGCCTCCGCTGCAACAGACGTCGCCGCAGGCGCTACGACCGTGAGCGCCGCCGTTGCAGGCGCCGCGACCGCGAGCGCCGCGACCGCCGGCGCTGCACCGCGGATCCGCCGCGGCCTCCCTCGGCGACCGGGAGCCGAACCTTGGCCGCCCATCGATGTGGGCGCTGCGTCATCCGCTGGTCCCCACGTGCCGGAAGCGGTCGTGGAGGATGTGGCGCCGCCGACTGCCGATGCAAGCACCGCGGCTTCCTCCTCTCCGACAGTGGCCGGGGCGGCGCCCGTAGCGGCAGCGCGCGAACACACCGCCGCGGTCGCCACGCCCGACCTCGCTCCCGCATCGGTCGCTACGGCAGACGTCGTCGACGTCACGCTGCGGCGCGGACTTCCCCGCCGTGCCGGAGCAGAAGCGTGGCCCCCTGTCGCGTCGGTCTCCGCGCCACAGGCTGCACCCGCACGACAACCCGTGGCCGCGGCCCCGGGAGAGCGCACGACCACGGAAGGCACCACGCCCGAGGCCAAGCCGGAGCGCACGACCGCTAAGCGAACGACCGCAGAACCCGCCGGAAGGGCGGCCGAGCATGCCGCAACCGCGCCCACGGCGGCGGCGAAATCTCCGGAGTCCGAAGCGACCGTCCCGACCCCTGCCGCACCGCCGGCCGTTCCCTCGGTGCCCGTCGTGCCCGCGGCCGACGTCGCTCCGCCGACCCGGGATGCGGGCCCAGTTTCCTCGGCGCCGCCCGCGGCGGGCGCGCCCACAGTCCCCGCGCAGCCGCCCACCCGCACGCACGCGCCTCGGCGCACACCGGCAACCGCCTCGCGACCAGCGGCGAAGTCGGCGACGAAGGCCACGGCATCCGCCACCGCACGCACGTTCGGACCCTACTCACCCGCGCAGTGGATCGGCGCCACGATCATCATCGGCGTCGCGTTGGCATGCCTCGCCCTGCTCCTGGTGGCGATCGTGCGCGGCGTGCTGTCGCTGCCGGCGTTGCAGGACTTCGTGAAGACGTACCCCGGTGACTCGCCGCTGCCGAAGAGCGCGCCCGTGGGCATCCCGGCGTGGCTCGGCTGGCAGCACTTCTGCAACGTGTTCCTGATGGTGCTGATCATCCGGTCGGGGATTCAGGTGAGGCAGCAGAAGCGACCGCCGGCGTACTGGACGTCGAAGAGGAATCCGCAGCACAAGGTCAGCATCACCGTGTGGCTGCACCAGGGCCTCGATCTGTTCTGGATGCTCAACGGCGTCGTCTTCGTCGTGCTCCTGTTCTCGACGGGCCAGTGGATGCGTATCGTCCCCACGTCGTGGGACGTCTTCCCGAACGCCGTGTCGGCGACGCTGCAATATCTGTCGATGAACTGGCCGACGGAAAACGGGTGGGTCGACTACAACGCGCTGCAGCAGCTGGCCTACTTCGCCACGGTGTTCCTCGCGGCGCCGCTGGCGGCCGCTACCGGCTTCCGCATGTCGGGGCTGTGGCCCTCGAAGGCTGCCCGGCTCGGCACGGCGTATCCGATCGAGTGGGCGCGGCGGCTGCACTTTCCGATCATGCTGTACTTCGTGGCGTTCATCATGGTGCACGTCACGCTCGTGTTCTCCACCGGAGCGCTGCGCAACCTGAACCACATGTATGCGGCGCGCGGATCAACCGACCCGAACGCATACACCGGCGACTGGACTGGCTTCTGGATGCTCGTGGCCTCGCTGATCGTGATCGCCGCAGCCTGGATCGCGGCCCGCCCCACTGTGATCGCACCGATAGCGCGAGTGTTCGGCACCGTCTCCAGCCGCTGACGTTCGGTGAATAGCTGACCTTCAGTGAATAACTGACGTTCAGTGAATAGCTGACCTTCAGTGAACCCGACCTCGAAACTCCGGAGAGTCCGTCGGCTTCATCAGACACCGGGTCGGCCATCGCCGTCACTATTTCAGGACGTACGGCGCCAGACCGCGGATATATGGATGTGACCCGATATGACCTGAAATAGTGACGGCGACACGACGTGACACGACGTCGTGAACGAGACGAGGTCGTGAACGACACGAGGTCGTGAACGAGACGAGATCGTGAACGAGACGAGGTCGTGAACGAGACGGGGTCGTGAACGAGACGGGACGGGCGGAGCCTCCGGCCCGCCTCGGTCGGACGACGAGGGCCGCCCCAGGGGATCCCCTGAGGCGGCCCTCGTACGGCCTTGTCCGTCTGCGCGTCAGCCCGGCCGCCGGTGCTACTGCTTCGGCTTGCCTGCCAACTGACGGCTGACGATGTCGCGCATGATCTCGTTGGTGCCGCCGTAGATGCGGTGCACGCGGGCATCCGCGAACGCCCGCGTGATGGGGTACTCCATCATGTAGCCGTAGCCGCCGTGCAACTGCACCCCGGTGTCGAGCACCTCCCACTCGCGTTCGGTCGCCCAGAACTTGACCTTCGCCGCCTCTTCCGCCGAGAGCTTGCCGTCCCGGTAGTGCAGCAGCGCGCGGTCGATGTACGCCCACATCGCATCCACGGTGGCGGCCATGTCGGCCAGCTTGAAGCGGGTGTTCTGGAAGTCGGCGATGCGATGGCCGAACGCCTCGCGCTCCTTCACGTAGTCCAGCGTCCACTCGAACGCCGCCTGAGCCGCACAGGCGCCGGCCACGCCGATCGAGAGCCGCTCGAGCGGCAGGTTCATCATGAGCTGCACGAATCCGCGGCCCTCGACCCCGCCCAGCAGGTTCTCCTCGGGCACGAAGACGTCGTTGAACGACAGCTCCGCCGTATCGTGCCCGTGAAAGCCGAGCTTGTCGAGCTTCTTGCTGTGCTCGAACCCCTCCATGCCGTCTTCCAGGATGACGATGCTGAAGGCATCCGGTCGGTTGCCCTCGCCCGTCTTCACGAACGTGACGACGATGTCGGCCGTCACACCGCTGGAGATGAACGTCTTCGCGCCGTTGATGACGTAGCCGCCCTCGACCCGCTTCGCTGTGGTGCGGATGCCACGCAGGTCGGACCCTGCACCCGGTTCCGTCATCGCGAGCGCACCGATCACCTCAGCGGTCGCCATGCGCGGCAGCCACTTCGCCTTCTGCTCGTCGGTCCCCATGTGCACGATGTAGGGAACGGCGAGGTCGTCCTGAATGCCGAGCGCGCTGGCGAGCGAGCCCGCCCCCGCGCGGATGATCTCTTCGCCCACCACGGCGCGAAAGCGGTAGTCCTGCAGCATTCCCGCGCCACCGAACTCCTCCGGCACCGACAGGCCGAGCAGTCCGGTCTCGGCCGCGGCCTTCATGGTGTCGCGGTCGACTTCGCCTGCGGCATCCCACCGCTGTATCGCCTCGTTCGTGACGTAGCGCTTGATGAACTCCTTCACCACGTCGCGGAACGCCTCGTGATCCTCGTCGTAAATGTCGCGCTCCATCGGCGGACCCCTCCTCACTCGGCGGGCGACCCTGCCCGACCGCGCGAGTCAGTGTACGGCCGGAAATCCGGCGGGTCACGACCGTTGGAGGTTCCGGATAGTCGGGGGCCGCGGAGGCGCCGTCGTGTTCGTGCGAGGCCTCCAGCGACGGGCGTTCGGCGGGTGGCGGCACGACGAACGGATGCCCGCGCCCGCCTCGTGACCCGCCGCGCCGCGCACCCCGCGCCGCGCACCCCGCTCAGCGCGTGCCGCTCGGTCGCCGCCGCCGTTCCATGCACGCTGCTCAGAGCTCCCCGTCACTCAGAGCTCCCCGTCACTCGGTGCACCTCCCTCGGCGCACCTCCCTCGGCGCACCTCCGCTCAACGCGCCGCCGCTCTGCAGGCGCCGATCAGCGTGCGCCGCTCAGTGTGCGCCGAGCCGCTCCTGCGAGTTCGCGAGATGCACGCGCATGGCGGCGCGCGCATCCTCGGCGTTGCGGCGGGCGATGGCCCGGTAGACGTTCTCGTGCTCGAGCGCTACCAGCGAGACGTGCGCTGCGGAGCTGCCATCGGCATCCGCCACCAACCGTTCACGCGGAGCGGCGATCGCCGAGCGTCCGAGCGAGTCGAGAAGTTGCAGAAAGTAGCGGTTGCCGGAGGCGAGGGCCACGCTGCGATGAAAGTCGAAGTCGGCGGAGACGGATGCTCCGGGCGAGCTGGTCTCGGACTGGAACCTCGTCAACGCGGCTTTGACCGCGGCGATCGCACGGGCATCCGCTCGGCGTGCCGCGACGCCCGCCGCCTCGGTCTCGAACCCGAGGCGCAGCTCGATCAGCTCCGCGAGTTCTGCAGGGGTACGCGCCTGGGACGCGTCGACGCTGAACGGCACCGTGCTCGGGCTGGTGAGTACGAAGGAGCCCCGCCCCTGCTGCGTTTCGACGAGCCCCCGCGCGTTCAGCCGCGACATCGCCTCGCGCACGACGGTGCGACTCACGCCGTAGGTATCCACCAGCACGCTCTCGGTGGGCAGCCTGTCGCCGGGCCGCAGTTCGCCGTTCTGGATGCTCTCGGCCAGCCTTCGCACGACCTGTTGCGTCAAGCCTTCGGGAGCGGATCGGTCGACGGCCCCGATGATCGGCGCGTTCGCCGCCAGCCCGGTCGCCCGACCGGCCGCCACCGATCGGGCCGCCGCCTCTTCCGCGGCGGACGGGACCGCCCCTCGGCCCGCAGCGGACCCGCCCCGGCCAGTTCTACTCTTCGTCGCCACCGGGACTTCACGCGGCCGTCGACGTCACTGCGTCGAGCTCGAATGAGTCGACGGTCCATCGCCGCGCCTGCTCGGAGAGCTCGATGCCGAGGCCGGGCCGATTCGGCACGAGCATGCGGCCGTCTCGCGTCTCGAGGCGTTGCGTGAAGAGCGGGTCGAGCCACTCGAAGTGCTCCGCCCAGGTCTCCGTCGGGTAGGCGGCGGCGAGGTGCAGATGGATCTGCATGGCGAAGTGTGGCGCCAGCGCGAGGCCGTGGTGGTGGGCGAGGGTCGCCAGCCGCAGGAACGGGGTGATGCCGCCGATGCGCGGCGCATCGGGTTGCAGGATGTCCACCGCGTCCGCGTCGATCAGGGTGCAGTGCTCGGCGACGCTGGTGAGCATCTCGCCGCTGGCGACCGGGGTGACCAGAGCGGCGGTGAGACGGGCGTGACCGGCGGCGTCGTAGGCATCCAGGGGCTCCTCGATCCACGTGAGGTCGAAATCCTCCAGCGCGCGACCCACGCGCATGGCCGTCGCGCGGTCCCACTGCTGGTTGGCGTCGACCATGAGCGGCACGTCGGCGCCGATCGCCTCGCGCACGGCGGCGACCCGGGCGAGGTCGCGCGCGGAGTCCGGATGCCCCACCTTGATCTTGATGCCGCCGATGCCGTTCTCGAGAGACTGAGTCGCATTCGCGGTGACCTCCTCAAGGGAGGAGTGCAAGAAGCCGCCGGAGGTGTTGTAGGTGCGCACCGAGTTGCGGTAGGCGCCGAGCAGCTTGGCGAGCGGGAGCGCGGCACGCTTCGCCTTGAGGTCCCAGAGCGCGATGTCGATCGCGGCGATGGCCTGCGTGGCGACGCCGGCGCGGCCGACGGAGGCACCCGCCCACAGGAGTTTGTCGTACACGCGGCCGATGTCGCTGGAGTCCTCACCGAGGAGCTCGTGCGCGATCTCTTTCAGGTGCGCGTACTGGGCGGGACCGCCGGCGCGCTTCGAATAGCTGAACCCGATGCCCTCCGCTCCATCGCGCGTGCGCAGCTCCACGAACAGCATGGCGACCTCGGTCATCGGACGCTGGCGCCCGGTGAAGACCTTGGCGTCGCTGATGGGCGTGGCCAGCGGAAGCGCAACGGATGAGACGCGGATCCACTCGATGGGGTCGACGGCGCCGACGGCGGCCTCATGATCGCCACCGAAGGGAAGCCGAGGGTTTTGCTGCGTGCTCACGAGTGCCTCTGAGATTCATATGATGACCGTGCAAGTCATCATATGGCATATCTCCGGCGTCGACCGCAAGCAGAGCTCGTAGCCGACCGCTCGTGCCGGGGCTGACCACCACGTGTCGCGCGTTCGGTCCCGAATGTCGTGGCGGGCGGGGCGGTGGGCTGCCGACTCACTCGGCGACGCGCGTCAAGTGCTTCATGACCTGCAGCCCGTGTGCAGACCCGCCGCCGGCACGCAGCGCGACGGCGACGAAGACCGCTTCGGCGATCTCCTCCTCGCTCGCCCCCTCTGCAGCCGCCGCCTTGGTATGCGCCTCGATGCAGTAGACGCACTGCGTCGTGAGAGTGACGGCGAGCGCCATGAGCTCCACATACTTGCGCGGGATCTGCATCCCGGGCCTTCGGAGGGCCGCCTCGTCGAACGCCATCAGTGCGGCGAACGCCTCCGGAGCCGCGCGCCTCAGATGGCGTGCGTACTGTCTGTCGCTGGGGTCGTGGTAGTGCCCGGTGTCGGTCATGCAGATGCTCCCTCCGCGGGGACTCGGATCCGGTGAAGCCCGGCATCGCCCTTCCCCGGACGAGGCGGTGCCGGGCTGTCGGTCGGCAGGCCGCGTCTCGTCAGTAGTAGACGCCGACGGCTTCCCCGGCCGCCTTCGAGTTCAGCCAGGCGATCGAGTCCCGGTATCCCCACCAGTAGAAGAGTGCCGAGGCGACGGCGACCAAGATCGAGTCCCAGGGCGCCTTGATCAGGTCCGCCCCGCCGAAGGATCCGACGCCGGACGCCACCAGGATGAACAGCATGTAGGCCACGAACCACGCACCGCGCAGAAGGAGCTTCGGCGTGAAGACGACGCGGTCGCGCATCATCACGAAGACGGCGATTGGGATAGCGATGACGAACAGCAGGATCGACAGCCACACCTGCGACCAGCCCGACCAGTAGAGGATCAGACCGGAGATCACGAAGGAGAGCGGAGCGACGACGCCCATTCCCTTCTTCATCCACGGGCGCGCCTTCAGTCGAGGGTCCTTGGAGTTCACGCCCGCCGCCACGGCGATGACCGCGTAGCCCACCGCGAAGAAGAATCCGAGCGAGGCGACGAGCCCCTGCCACGACTGGAAGACGAACAGGAAGATGAGCGAGATGACCAGGTTGACGACCAGCGCGTTGGCCGGGATGCCCGTGCGCACGTTCACTTTCGCCACCCACTTCGGCAGCAGCCTGGCCTGCGCGATGCCATAGGTTCCGCGAGCGCCGGTCCCGAGGCCGAGCAACAGACTGCCGGATGGCGAGACCACCGCGTCGACGAGGAGCAACTGCGTGAGCCACGCGAGGTTGAGCAGACCGGCGAGCTGAGCGAACGGCGAGTCGAAGTTCAGCCCGTGCCAGCCGCCTTTGGCGAGGAGGTCGCTCGGAACGGTCCAGATGTAGGACGACTGCAGAAGGATGTAGACCACGAACGCGGCACCGAAGCCGACGAACGTTCCGAGAGGGATGTTGCGACGCGGGTTCTTCGCCTCGCCGGCCATGACCGCGGGGGTCTGGATGCCGCCGAACGAGTAGATCAGACCCGCGCCGATCACCGCGGTGAGCACGCCGCCCGCACCGTATGGCGCGAAGCCGCCGCCGGTCTGCACGTTCGATGCGTCGAAGCCGGAAGCGAAGAGCAAGGCGATCGTCAGCAGGGGAACGACCACTTTGAAGATCGTGATGACGTTGCTGATGCGCGTCATCAGCAGCACGCCGAACCAGTTCAGAGCGGTGAAGAACACGAGCACGAGCGCGGCCATGATCAGACCGAGCATGCTCAGCTTGCCCTGCGAGACCAGCGCGGGCCACCAGTTGCTGGCGTACTGCAACAGCCCGGATGCCTCGCTCGGCGTTCCGAACGCGGTCTGCATCAGCAGCACCCAGCCCGTCATGATGCCCATGAAGGGGCCGGAGAGCATCGAGGGCCAGCGAGTGTTCCCACCCGCGATCGGACGAGTGACGCCGAGCTCGATGAAGGTGAGGCCGACCAGCGTGGTCGCGATCGCGGCGATGATCCAGGAGCCGAGCGCGGCCGGTCCCGCCATCCCCGCCGCGTAGTACGCCGCGAACAGCCAGCCCGAGCCGACCATGCCGGTGAAGGTGAGCGCGGCGAGTGTGAACCACCCGATGCGTCGTTTGAAGTGGCGGTCTTGCTCGTCGATGAGCGCCGCGGAGATGGTGCTGGTCGTGACGCCGCCTGTCGGCGGCTTCGTCTGTTGCTGGGTCATGAAAGCTCCATTGCATTCAGTGCCGAGCGGGAAGGTCGGCCGCAGTCTCAACAGGATGTTGTGTGCCGAAGCGCTGAGCGATGAACCGGTGCCGAACTTCAACAACAGTTGGAAGTTTTGCCACGTTTAGTGGTCGTTGTCAAATTTTAGTTGAATATCTCCACGGCGTGTGTACATTGGAATCGTCGACCACGCCGCACGGATCCCCCGCGCCCCAGCCGCATGCATCCGTGACGCTCAACAACGGAGAACGAGGACCATGACTTCATCACGCGCCGCACGCTCTGTCGATGCGGTTCGGGCCACGCATCCCACCTCCGATAGGACCAGCCACGCTGCGAACGAGCTCGTGGAGCCGCCGTATCAGCCGACCATCGACGGGGAACGTCTCATCGCGGTCTTCTCCTCGCTCGTCGAACCACTGGGGCGCTCCCTTCCTTCCTCGACCGAAGTGGTCCTGCACGATCTGAGCAAGCTGCCCGACTCGATCGTCGCCATCCACGGCACGGTCACCGGCCGTCGCGTCGGCGACCCGGCGACCGACTACCTGCTCGAGAAGATCGAGAAGCTCACCGACGACAATGCGGTCGGATACGAGACGCACCTGCCGGACGGCCGGCGCATCCGGTCCTCGACCATGATCATCCGGGACATCTCCGGTCAGCCGGTCGCGGCGCTGTGCCTCAACTCGGACCTCTCGGTGTGGGAATCAGTTCAGAGCGTGGTCACCTCGATGCTCGGAATCGCCGTTCCGACGAATGCGCCCCGCCCACTTGTGCCCGCGATCGCGTCTCAACAGGACGACGATCCCGAGTTGTTCGCGACCGACGTCGATCAGCTCGCGGCTCACCTCATCAAACGAGCTGTGGCCACGATCGATGTTCCGGTCGAACTCATGCAGAAGAAGCACAAGGTCGCTGTTGTACGCGACCTCAAGGACCGCGGGATGTTCCACCTTCGTGACGCCGTCGACATGGTCGCGGCGAGCCTGGGGGTGACGCGGTTCACCATCTACAACTACCTGAACGAAATCGGCGATGACGAGGACACCGATCCCGCCGACGAGACCACGAGAGACAAGGAATCCCTATGAGCACGGCAACTGAACTCGACCAGATCTCTATGGATCGCCTCCGCGAGATCGGCAGCCTCAAGTGGACGGCGTTCCCGGGAACGATCGGTGCGTTCGTCGCGGAGATGGACTTCGGCAACTCTCCCGCGATCAAGTCGGTGCTGCACCGCGCGATCGACGACGGGCTCTTCGGATACCTGCCCGGCAGCCTGTCGACGGCGATGTCCGAGGCGTGCGCCCGGTGGGAGAAGGATCGCTACGGCTGGGAAGTCCCCGCCGAGTGGATACGCCCCCTGCCCGACGTGTTGGCGGGACTGGAAGCGACGATCCTGCACTTCACCCGTCCCGGCTCGAAGGTCGTGCTGCCGACGCCGGCGTACATGCCGTTCTTGAGCATTCCGCCCGCGCTCGGCAGGGAGATCGTCCAGGTACCGATGCTGTGCGAGGACGGCCGGTATCTCTTCGATCTGGACGGCATCGACCGGGCGTTCGCCGACGGCGGCGGTCTGCTCATCCTCTGCAACCCGTACAACCCGCTCGGACGGGTATTCACCCGCGAGGAGCTCGACGCGGTCAGCGAGATCGTCGCACGGCACGATGCGCGGGTCTTCTCGGACGAGATCCACGCTCCACTCGTCTATGCCCCTCACCAGCACGTCCCCTACGCCAGCGTCAACGACGCCGCGGCGTCGCACACCATCACGGCGACGAGCGCGTCGAAGGCGTGGAACCTCCCCGGTCTCAAGACGGCTCAGCTCATCCTGTCGAACGACGTCGACGCAGAGGAGTGGAAGCGAGTGGGGGTCATGACCGAGCACGGCGCCAGCAACCTCGGCGTCCTCGCCAACACAGCTGCTTACAACGACAGCCGGGACTGGCTCGACGACACCGTCTCCTATCTCGACGGAAACCGCGCCCTTCTGGGCGACCTGCTCGCCGAGCAGATCCCCGAGATCGGATACTCCGCCCCCGAGGGTACGTACATCGCATGGTTGGATGCCCGCGGCCTCGGCATCGAGGGATCGCCCGCCGAATTCTTCCGCGAGCGAGCCGGCGTCGCCCTCACCGACGGTGTCGCCTGCGGTGAGGCAGGCGAGGGCTTCGTGCGCTTCATCTTCGCGACCTCGCGCCCGATCATCGAGCAGTCCGTGCGGCAGATGGCCGACGCGCTCCGGCGCCGGTGAGCGACGCGACGCGCGCCGCCGCGCATCACGAGCCTGATCTCGGGCGCGGGAACCGGGCGCGTCTCGTCATCGCACAGCTGCTGTGCGGTGTCGGGATCGCGTCGGGCGTCGCGGTGGGCGGCATCCTCGCCGAGCACCTGTCCGGCATGATGGGCGTGGCCGGCTTCGCACAGACGGCATCCGTCGTGGGCGCGGGCATCATGGCGATCCCGCTGGCGCGCCTGGCGACTCGCTGGGGACGCCGCTGGTCGCTCACGATGGGGTTCGCCACGGCCATGATCGGTGCCGCCCTGATCCTCGTCGCCGTCGCGAGCATGCAGTTCTGGCTCTACATGATCGCCATGCTGCTGTTCGGCTCCGGCACCGCCACGAACCTTCAGTCGCGCTACGCCGCGATGGAGTTCTCCAGGCCCGGCGCCGAGGCCCGCTCGATGTCCATTGTGCTCTGGGCCACGACGATCGGATCGATCGCCGGGCCGAACCTCTCCGGTCCGGGATCCGACATCGGCAAGGCGCTCGGGATCGACCCGATGGGCGGCCCCTACCTGTTCTCGCTCCTCGGCTTTCTCTTCGCCGCCCTCGTGGTGTGTACGATCCGTCCCCTTGCGAAATCGTCCCAGTCGCGTGTCGCGACCGATGCGGGCGCGGGCGGAGACGGTGCTCCGTCCCACGACACCGCGTTGGAGGCTGGGAAGGCATCGCGCGACGTGGTTGGGCGAGCCGACGCGGAGCATCCGCGTCTGGGCACTTTCGCGGCGCTCCGCCGGGCCGCCGGCCACCCTCGGGCCCTGTTCGCGCTGGCCTGCGTCATCGGCAGCCAGATGATGATGACGTCGGTGATGGTCATGACGCCGGTGAGCATGAACAACGACGGCATGTCGCTCGAGATCGTCGGCATCGTGATCAGCGTGCACATCATCGGCATGTATGCGGCCAGTCCCGTGTTCGGATGGCTCGCGGACCGTCTTGGGCCGGCGCGTGTGGCCTGGATGGGCGTCGGGATATTCCTGGTGTCGTTCCTGCTCGGCGGATGGGACGCCACCCTCGGCAACGGGGCGATGCCGCCGCTGACGATCGCCCTGTTCTGCCTCGGCCTCGGGTGGTCGGCGTGCCTGATCGGAGGTTCCGCGCTCCTCGTGGAGTCCGTCTCCGAGCGCGTGCGCGTACCGCTTCAGGGCGCCAGCGACTCGCTGATGAACTTCGGCGCCGCCGCACTCGGTGCCCTGGCCGGCCCGGTTCTCGCGTTCGGAGGCTTCTTCGCCGTCAACCTGATGGCGTTCCTGGTGCTCGCGGTGCTGGCTGCGCTCGGCGTGCGCGCCTGGCTGAACCGACGCGGCGCGGCGCAGGTCGACTCGCCGATGCCGCGGGAGTTCAGCTCGCGGTAGCCGAGACGAGTTCCCGAGATGGGACTGATGCTGCCCTGCGCACGTTCGGCACGCACCGAACACGGATTCGTCATCCATGGATCGTCAGGTCCTGGATAAGCCAGCTGGCCCTCTGCACGCTGAGGACTGATCCCACGAACCGCAGAAGGAGCAGCGCGCCATGCCACGCAGACCGATCGACATCTCCGTCCCTCACCTCACCGGCCGGCGTGTGGTGCTCACCGGAGGCAGCGACGGCATGGGCCTCATCATGGCTGCTCGTCTCGCCGCCGCCGGGGCTGAGCTGATTCTCCCGGTACGCAACATGCGCAAGGGCGAGGCCGCGATCGCGACCATCGCCGAGAGCGCCCCGCACGCGAGGGCGTCGCTTCGCGCACTCGACCTCGCCTCTCTGGACTCGGTCGCCGAGCTCGCAGACATCCTGCTCGGAGAGGGCGAGCCGATCCACGTGTTCATCGGCAATGCCGGCGTCATGACTCCGCCCGAGCGCCAGACCACGGCGGATGGGTTCGAGCTGCAGTTCGGCACCAATCACCTGGGCCATGCCGCCCTCATCGCACACCTCATGCCGCTGCTGCGCGACGGGCATGCCCGCGTCACGCTGCAGATCAGCATCGCCGCCAATCAGGGCGCGGTGAACTGGGATGACCCGAATTGGCAGCGTTCGTATGACGGCATGAGCGCGTACCGCCATTCCAAGATCGCCTACGGTCTTTTCGGCCTCGAGCTCGATCGTCGCAGCAAGGCCCACGGCTGGGGCATCAGCGCCAACCTCGCCCATCCCGGCGTTGCACCCACGAACCTCCTTGCAGCCCGACCCGAGATCGGCCGCACCGAGGCGGTCCGCTTCCGCAGAATGATCACAGCTCTCTCCCGCATGGGCATCATGGGCACCGTCGCCAGCGCCGGTCTCCCCGCCCTCATGGCCGCCACCACGCCCGGTGACCAGGGCGGCAGGTTCTTCGGGCCCACGGGGATCGGCGGCGTCGGCGGACGTCCGGGCGAGCAGAAGCTGTACTCCCGACTCCGCAGCCCCGAAGACGCGCGACGCATGTGGGACCTCACGCAACGACTGACCGACGTCCCATTCCCGACGGCGTGAGCCTGAAGGACGAGCCCGATCGAGCGGGAGCGACGAACGCTCCGTCGGCTCTGTTTCAGTCCCCACGAACCCCTCGGACCCGTCGTCTTCGACAGCGACCTTACGGTCGACGAGGGAAGCTGGTCTCGTACCGGATTGGCGGGACGCTCATGACACGCCCGAACCCGTCCACTCTTTCTGGCCGATAAGCCCCGAACCCATCCACTCTTTCTGGCCGATAAGCCCCTGATGAGATGCCAGACTCAAACGAAAACGGCCCGCTTTCGCGGGCCGTTTTCTACTGTCTCAACACAGTGTGCGCCATGAGGGATTCGAACCCCCAACCTTCTGATCCGTAGGCAGTGGTTACGGCCCACATTTGCCAATAGATCAAAGGGCGATCGTGGAGCCGTGCACACATTGGTGCACACATACTGAGGCTCCGCATGCGCTGTCAATCATCGGTTGCCAGCCCGCAGAGCTCGGCCTGACGTCGAGAGCAGCCTACGAGGCTCAGGCCCTTAGTAGGTGCTCCGGTCGTGTCGGTAGTTGCTGGACGAAGCGCTCAAGATCAGTCACTAGATACAGCGGTTTCGTGCCGGAGAAGTGAGGCGTGACATCACCCAGACGCACATGCTGACGCAACCGGGTTGGCGACATCCCCAGCGCCTCCGCAGCGGTGTTGTGGTCCATTGCCACCACCGCGGTCGGTCGCGCGGTGTCAGCTGAGGTCCGCGTGCTCATCAGATGCCTCCGGCGAGCCGAGACCACGGCGGCATGCGGTGTCGTGTCGGGATCACCTGCATGCCGGGTTCGTCCTTCAGCTCGATGTAACTGCCATCCAGCGCTCGAGCGCTTTGTCGCACCACCTCTGCCAGCGGCGAGTCCGTGGCAGTCATAACCGTCCACCCCTCATCCACCATCCACAGCGCGATCTCCAACGCTCGCACCTTCTCCGCGCTTGTGAGCACCTGAAGATCCGTCGACAGCAGCACCACGGTATGCGCACCGTCCTTGGTAACAAGGTTCACCAGCTCCGCCTTCATAACCTCCGCCCCTTTCACCAGTTGCTGATCGTTTTTGTTTGCCTTCCGGCGGAGAGATCAGTGGTGAGTGGAGGGGTGTGCAGTGCCGGGACCGTGGAATACCGGACGAAGCGGTAGCGCAGGAGGATATGCCGCGAAAGCCCGGAACGGAACGCCCCGGAAACGAACTACGATCGCGCAGCGGAAAGGCAAACAAGCCCCAGAAGACACAGCGCCGCCCTCCGTGGCGGCACTTCGGGCGGTCCGAGGCCATTCGCGTAACTGTCGGCGCCGCGAGATCCGCACCCTCATGGACGCACTAACGAGGCCGCCTGCCTCGTTAGAGTTCCCGGGATTCGCTTGCGCGCTCGTGCAATGCTTGAAGCATGTGGGAGGAGCAGTGGGGAATCACAGGGATCGGCTACGAGGGTCAGTCCGTCGAGACTTTCGTGTTGAGCCTCGAGCGCTGGCAAGTCAAAACGTTGTTCGATGTCCGGCTCAACCCGCTTTCACGGAAACCCGGCTTCTCGAAGAACGCAATGCGCTCTGCTCTTGAAGAGCACGGGATCGAATACGTCCACCTTCCGGCTCTTGGGAACCCGAAGGACAACCGCGACGGCTACGGCGAGCTCGGTACCGAGACTGCTAACGCGGCGCGCGGAACCTTCAAGCTGCGGCTGAATGACGAGACCGCGCAAGAAGCGCTTGACATGATCGTCACGGCGGCGGAGCGCATGCGTGTCGTCGTGATGTGCTTCGAGGGCAACACCCACAACTGCCACCGCGAGCAGGTGCTCGAGGAGGTGGAGTGCCGCTTGCGTGCGCTCGTCAGCGCCTAGAGGCTGTCGAAGTCAAGCACCGAGCCATAGTCGGAGGCGACAGGCGGGTAGTAGAAGCCAAGGATCGAGAAGCTCGTGCGCTTGATCATGTCGTGCATGTTGCCTACATAGAAGTACACGCGGTTCTTTGGCCCGCAGATCTCGTCCTGAAACCTAGCCGTGATCTTCTCGATTGCGATGTCGTCGGCGTCACTTCTCAGGCGGCGCTGGAAGACCGTGAACTCCCAGTCGAGGATTGTCTGAGTGTGGCCCCTGCACGTTGGAGTGTCACAGAACCAGGTGATCTGGCCAGCGAAGCGGGGCCGCTCGAGCGGCGGTGGCGGGATCTCACCGAAGATCGGTATCTGTTGCTGGGCATTCTGAATCTTCGCCCACTCGGCATCCGTCCAATCCCGATCGACGCTGACCTTCATTGACCTAAGCTTCCGGACTCGCACCAGCCCGAGCGACGGGCCGTTTTTGTCCTTCTTGATGCCCTCGTTGAGCTCGCACATCGTCGGCCCGATGAGCTGCTCGACGATCTTCCCGCGGCTCTCCCAGCCCTCGATTACCCTCCCAGCCGGGTTGATCGATGCATGGACCACCCGATGACTCTCAATGCGTTTGTCGTTAGTCGGCGCGATCAGGTCGGCTTCGATCACCTGGTACTTGTGAAAGCGCTGCGCCTCGGAGAACCAGCGCATCGGAACTGGGTACAGACGCACCCACTCGATCGGCATGCTGTCGACTCGGATGCCTGCCACACACGTTGTGTCACCGTACTGCGTGGACGGCTCAGGCGATGCAGTGACGGTCACTAAGACGCGGGCATGCTCCTGCTGAACCACAGCTCTCTCCTTGTTAGGCAAGCGTTCCTCATCTTGCCGCCGGGCAAGGATATGCCGGTCCGCCGCGCCGACACACTCTCTCCAATTGGACTGGGGGACACGACACGCATGCGTTAGCATCTGCGTATGGATGCAGATACTGCGATCTGTGGGCGCGAGGTCGACAGCCAATACGTGGAGCTGGCGGTCGAGGTGTTCTCGATGCTGGCCGACGCCACACGGGTACGGATAGTCCTCGCTCTCCGAGATGTTGAAGAGCTGTCGGTGAACCACCTGGCGGACATCGTAGACAAGCCGCCGTCGGCCGTCTCCCAACATCTGGCGAAGCTGCGCCTGGCACGCATTGTTGCGACCCGTCAGGACGGCCAACGAGTTTTCTACCGGCTGGAGAACGAGCACGCCAGGCAGCTCGTGTCCGATGCGATCTTCCAAGCCGAGCACTCCTTGGGAGGGGCGCCGCGCCACCATCACGCACAGACCGAGGAACAGGCATGACCTCCCCCCACACGCACGAGCACGAACATCCGCACGACCACGACCATCAGCACGAGCACCACGGTCACGGGCACGAGCACGAGCACCACGGTCACGGGCACGAGCACAACCACCACGACAGCCATGACCATGAACACGGGCATGACCATCCACACGGTGGGATAAAGGGCTTCCTCTACGACCTATTCGTGCCTCATACGCATGATGCCGCCGACTCAGTGGATGACGCCTTGGAAGCGAGCAGGGCGGGTGTGACTGCGGTCAAGATCTCGATGTTCGCGCTACTGGGGACGACAGTTCTGCAGTTCGTGTTCGTGCTCTTCACCGGATCGGTCGCCTTGCTGGCAGACACGATCCACAACTTCGCAGACGCCCTGACTGCGGTCCCACTGTGGATCGCGTTCGTGCTCGGCCGTCGTGTCGCCACCCGCCGCTACACGTACGGCTACGGACGCGCTGAGGACCTTGCGGGCATGTTCATCATCTTCGTCGTAGCGCTCTCGGCGGTCGTTGCGGGTTGGGAAGCGATCGACCGATTCATCCATCCCCGGCCGGTGGAAAACGCGTGGTGGCTGATTGCCGCCGGATTGATCGGATTTGCAGGCAACGAGCTCGTGGCCATCTACCGCATCCGTGTGGGTCGCCGGATCGGCTCTGCGGCACTGGTGGCCGATGGTGTTCACGCTCGCCTCGACGGAATCACTTCGCTGTCCGTCGTGCTCGGTGCGATCGGAGTGATGATCGGTTTCCCCTTGGCCGACCCGATCATCGGCCTACTCATCGCCATCTCGATCCTGATCCTGCTGTGGGGCACCGTAAGGTCCGTCGGTGCACGCCTGATGGATGCCGTCGACCCTCACTTCATCGAGCGGGCCGAGCACGCGCTCCAGCACACGCAAGGCGTGACCGGCATTCAGGGCGTCAAGCTGCGTTGGATAGGACACCGTCTCATCGGGTCCGCAATCGTCACCACCGACAAGGTGGAACTGCATGAGGCCACGCACATCGCCGAGCACGCATCCGAGCACGTTCGCGGCGAATTGCGCAACCTCGACGACTTCGTCGTGACACCGACGCCAACCGACCGCTGAACGAAACCACTCAAGAGGAGAGAAACCCCATGTCCGTCGTCAAGATCAACGCCATCCACGTCCCGGAAGGACGCGGAGGCGACCTCGAGGCTCGCTTCGCGGGTCGCGACCATGCCGTCGGCCAACAGCCCGGCTTCGAGAGCTTCCAGCTTCTTCGCCCCGTCAAGGGCGAAGACCGCTACTTCGTCGTCAGCACCTGGGACAGCGAGGACTCCTACCAGGCGTGGCGCGCGGGCGAGAGCGGTGCCCACCACGGCGGACCCAATCCGGTCGCCACCGATGCCGACCTCCTCGAATTCGAAGTGGTCGACCTGTAGGCGTTCTAATGCAGCAAACAAGCTGACTCATGCGCCGCGCTTTCCCGATTGACGGTCGCGCGGCTCAGGGGACTCTACGAGCGCACTAGACGTGCGATGGCGTCGGAGGCTTCCTTGATCTTCGCCTCAGCATCGTCACCGCCGAGTTTGACGGCGTCGCTGACGCAGTGTTTGAGATGGTCGTCCATCAGGCCGAGCGCGACGGATTGGAGGGCGGAGGTGAGCGCAGAGATCTGGGTCAGGATGTCGATGCAGTACTTCTCTTCATCGACCATCCGATAGATCCCACGCGCTTGCCCTTCGATGCGCTTAAGCCGGTTGAGGTAGTTCGACTTGTCGGTTATATAGCCGTGGTCGGCATGTTCCTCGTTGTTCATGGTCGAAGTTCCTTCGGGTTCAATGCTGCGCGGCGCTGAGGCAGCGGCAACAGTGGCATCACGCTCGCCCGTCCGACACGAAAAGTACGAAACCAGCGGAGCGAGCCGCCCGCGGCCAGCGGCACTGAGATCAGGTTACCGACTCATGGGCTCCTGGCGTTCCGGGTTTCGCCGGGAAGATGTCGCGGTAGAGGTCGCCGCCGAAGCTCGTCGGAAGCGGGTCGCCCTCGATCAGCCGGAACGTACGCTCGCGTTCTGCTCGCAAGAAGTAGGCCTCTGTGTCACCGACGAAGCCGTGCGCGAGGTCGTACAGATGCGTGACATAGGCGACACGAATGCCCGACTCCAGCAGAGCGTGCACGATCTGCCGCGCGATCTCGGACCCTTCGCGCTCGTTCGTCGCGGCGAACGACTCGTTGAACAGCATCAGCGCGCCCGGCTGGATCTGCATCACCACCTCGTGCATCCGCGCAAGTTCCTCGTCGAATTTGCCGCTGGCGAGTTCGACGTCTTCCTCGCGCTTGAAGTGCGTGTACACGCCATTCACGACGGTGGCGGACAAGGACTTCGCCGGCACGAACATGCCGGCCTGCATCATCAGCTGGGCGAGACCCATGCTGCGCAGAAACGTGGACTTGCCGCCACGGTTGGCACCCGTGATGACGACCAGCCTGTGGCCGCCGGCATCGACCGTGTTGCCGATGATGGGGCTGCCTGAGCTCACGAGCGCGAGGCTGACGTCGTACAACTCGTCGCACGAGAACTCATGCCGCTCGGCGGGAACCGGCAGCGGAAAGCCGGTGTGCAGACCGCGGTCTTCCAGTGCGTGCGCAAGGTTCACGCATCCGAGGTAGAAGCCGAGCTCCCTGCGCATCATCACGAAGAAGCTCAGGATGTGGTCGGTGGAGCGGGCCAGCGCATCGGCCACCAGGTTGAGGCCCTTGCCGCGCATCACCGTCAGCGCGTTGGCGCCGGCCTCGTCGCGCTCTGCGATGCGGAACGACGGCGTGGGGTGCGTGAACGACTCCCACTTCTCACCCAGTGTGCGCTTCCCGTGCTCCGGCCGACGCAGCACGATCGCCGATGGCTTGCCACCGTGGTCGAGATGGGCACCGATCAGGATGCTGCCTCGGAACCGCAGCCGTCGCAGGTGACGGTCGATCTCCTCGAAGTAGGCGTCGTCGAGCTCCTGAAGCGTCATCGTGAAGAACCGGCGGAACCCATCGGAGGCGAACTCGTCGCCATGCTCGGCGGCGATCGCACGCAGAGTGCGCAGGAGGGAGACAAAGATCTCCAGTACCTGCACGGCATGGCCGAGGATCGCACTCGGGTTTCGATCGCTCAGCCACCCGTACACCTTGCGCTGACGGGTGATCGCGTCGACGGCGATGTCGTACAGTTCGCGAACGATCTCTTCGTTCCGCAAGCAGTCCTGCAGAACCGCCTGCCGATAGCGGATGTCGTCGACGCTCGTCAGCGATTCGAGAACCACACGACGCGCGGTCTCGGCGAGGAACTTGTCGTCTGCGGCCATCGCCTCGATCACGGGATCGAGCTCGAGGTCTTCGGTGAGTACCTGGGCGTTCAGCGGCGGTCTGGGTTCCGTCGGCAGGGCGCGATCGGGAAAGAGCAGGTAGGTCTTCATGGTCATGCTCCCTTCTCGACCGGGTCGAGTAAAACCCGCGACTCCGATTGGGTTCCCTCGATCGACTGCCTGACCTGCGCGTTCCGGAGCCGGTACTTGTCGGCGAGAGCGAGGGCGTAGGCCAGCCCGTCCGCCGGGCGCCGTTCGAGTTTGAATGTGCGCTTGGTCGGCTCAGCAGGATCGACCGCGGCGACCATGCTCACGGTCGTGTCGCTGAGGGTCGTGAGCTCGTCGACGAAGGTGACACAGACGGCGAGGATGTCCCGTTCGATGATCTGCTTCAGCACCGCAGTACCGAGCAGGATCGAGTCGTCGAGCGTGGTCGAGTTGAAGATCTCGTTCATGATGACGACGCTGTCGCTCGTCGCCGCCTCG
Source organism: Humibacter albus DSM 18994 (assembly GCF_000421825.1). Taxonomy (GTDB): domain Bacteria; phylum Actinomycetota; class Actinomycetes; order Actinomycetales; family Microbacteriaceae; genus Humibacter; species Humibacter albus. The sequence goes on along the minus strand of NZ_ATXT01000013.1, from coordinate 380,221 downwards.
AGGATCTTCCGGATGCGAACCAGCTCGTCCTCGAGCTTGCCGCGCAGATTGCTGATGTCCTCCTGCTTCTCGTAGTGCGTGAACAGCGCGTCGAACAGGAACAGCGACGCTGAGGAACCGGGCACCGGCAGCCCGAGTTCGGCCAGCCAGTGCAGTTGGCCGAACGTGCGCGAGAACGTCGTCTTTCCGCCCTGGTTCGCACCCGTCACCACGATCAGCCGTTCGGGTTCGCGCAGTTCGAAATCGTTCGTCACCATGGACGCCCGGTGCCTGTCGAGCTTCTCGGCCAGGGTCGAACGTGTGCTGCGCGGAGACCGCTTTGGAGGCCGACACCCGGGGCATGCAGAACTCCAGGCCGTCCTCCACCATCGGTGCGAGGTGCTCGAGATACGAGAGATAGAACTGCAACTCCCGGTCGACCCGTGCGACCGTCGGGTCCAGGTAGGCGGCAGGCTCGGAGCAGGCGTACTCCCGCACATACTGATCGAGTGCCGCGAAGACGTGCTGGTTCTCCTCCCCCACCAGCCGCAGCACGCCCTCCTCCACGCGGTCCGCGTCGACGTAATCGGTGTACCGCACCCGGTGATCCTTCACCTCGCCCTGCTTGAACCGGGCGAACGTCGCCTCCACCTCAGCGCTGTAGTCCGGCTGATCGGCGAACGGCGCCACCTCCACTCGCAGTCCGTCGATCCGAACCGTGAAGTGGATCTCATCGAGGCGCGATCGGATATCTGCGGCGCGTTCGACCGCCTCCGTGAACGCCTGCCCTGTGACGAGTGCATCGAGCCAGTCGCGCAAGGCGAGCATCCCGGCGGACCGCAGCGGGACATCCTTCAGCGCCCGGGCGAAATCGCGGACGGCGCCCTGGTGCGTGACGATGGCCGAAAGCACCCAGAACGGGCGCTGCTCCCGCGCGAAGAGCCTGGACGCCTGGACGAAACGTGCTCGGTGCAGCCGCATGCCCTCTGCGAATTCCGCTGCCGCATGATGCACCGCCGGATGCGCGAGGTCCGTGTACACACCTTGCCGGTACTCGATCACCTCGCTGTCGCGGACGGCCGTCCAGTAGATGGGCGGCAACTCGTATTCCTCGCGCGAAGCCGTCAGCGTCTCGACGATCTGGTCGAGGCCGAGGTCGCGGAAACACTCCGGTTCCTTCGTCGCGAACGGTGCGCTGACCCGGTTCGAGCCGGGAAACAGGATGCTCTCGAACATCACTTCTGCTCCTCTCATCCGCTCCGAGGTCGGTCGGTGCGGGGAGAAGCCATCAGCGGTTCGTTCCGCGGTTGCGGCGAGCTTCATCGCCGTGTTCCACCAACCAGTGTGCCCGAGAAGCCGCATTACCGCCACCATGCGGTACGTGCGCGCCGAGTGTCGGTAGGCTGATCGAACGGCGATGGATCCCGCCGGGGCGCCGATGCCTGAACCGCACCAACGCTGATGGTTCCTACCCCCTTGAAACGGAGGTAGACCATGTCTGGGAACAGCGTGGAGATGATCGTCGAGATCCCCGCCGGCTGCCGCAACAAGTACGAGGTCGACCACGACTCCGGCCGCGTTCGGCTGGACCGCACCCTCTACACATCGATGGTGTACCCCGCCGACTACGGTTTCATCGACCACACGCTGGCCGACGACGGCGACCCTCTCGATGCCCTCGTGCTGCTGGACGAGCCGACCTTTCCCGGCGTCGTGGTGTCGATCCGCCCGGTGGGTCTCTTCCGCATGGACGATGAGAACGGACACGACGCCAAGGTGATCGCGGTGCCGGACGGCGACCCGCGCTGGGCGGAGATCCGCGAGATCGGCGACGTGCCGGCCATGACCCGTGACCGCATCGCGCACTTCTTCACCCACTACAAGGAGCTGGAACCGGGCAAGTTCGTCTCGGTGCACGGCTTCGGCTTACGCCGCGACGCCGAAGTGCTGCTGCACGACGCACAGCAGTCGTACCGGTACGGCGACGTCTACGAGAGCTGACCGCACCACCGCTCCACCAGCCACAGCCAGCGATGACTCGAGAACGAGGATGCCCATGCCGGACGACGACGAAAAGCTCACCCCCGACGCCGAGGCAACCAGGCCCAGCCCGGAATCCGGTCCGGAGACACCGAACGGTGACGAGGAACCGGACTCACAGCGCTGGCTGACGTCAGGCGTCGTCTCGGTCGGGGCAGCGAGCTTCTTCTCCGACTCCGGGCACGAGATCGTCACCAGCGTCTTCCCCGCCTTTCTCACCGGCGTACTGGGCGGCACAGCCGCGTCTCTCGGCGTGATCGAGGGCGTCAGCGACGCCCTGGTCGGAGCAGCGAAGGTGGTCGGCGGCCCGCTCGCGAACGATCCCGCGAGGCGCGGCCGGCTCGCCACCGGCGGCTACCTGATCACCGCCATCGCCACGGCCGCGATCGGTCTTGCGACCGCGGTCTGGCAGGCCGGCCTGCTCCGTGGCCTGGCGTGGGCGTCGCGCGGCATCCGTTCCCCCGCCAGGGACTCGCTGCTCAGTTCGATCTCGAATCCGCGCGCATTCGGGCGATCGTTCGGCGTCGAACGAGCAGGCGACAACCTCGGCGCCGTCGTCGGGCCGCTCGTGGCCTCCGTGCTCGTCGCCTGGCTCGGGCTGCGGCCGTCGATCTGGTTCGCGTTCATTCCGGGCATCCTCGCGGCCCTCGCCATCACGTTCGCCGGAAGGGAAGCCCTTCGGCGACACCGAAACCGCGTGCGCACCCCCTTCCGCCTCGACGTGAAGGGTTTACGCGCGGCGGGCCTCGCCCGGCCGATGCTTCCGGTGCTGCTCTTCGAGTGCGGAAACCTGGCGACCACTCTGCTGATCCTCCGCGCAACGGATGCCCTCAAAGCGGACGGTCTCGCGGCCGCCGCATCCGTCGCCATCCTTCTCTATGCGGCGCACAACGCCGTCGCGGCCCTCGTCTCCTTCGCCGGCGGAGCGTGGCTGGACCGGATCGGCCCGCGACCCGTGTTCGCGATGGGTGCGGGCGTCTACGTCGTGTCGTACCTGTTCTTCGGGCTCGACGTGTCGGCCTGGCCGCTGCTTCTCATCGGATTCGTGCTCGCCGGAGCCGGCATCGGCTTCGCCGAGACGGCCGAGTCCGCACTGGTGGCGCAGGCGCTCCCCGACCGCCTGCGCGGAAGCGGGTTCGGCGTGATCGGGGGAATCCAGGCGATCGGCAACATCGTCGGAACCGTGGTCGCGGGCATCCTGTATGCGGCGGTCTCCCCGGTCGCCGCGTTCGTGTATGCCGCAGCGTGGATGCTGCTCTCCGTCGCCGCATCGGTGCTCTTCACGCACCGCACGTCTCCCGGTGTGGGATCTGATGCGAAGAAGAATCGTTCAGAGTGAGCGCATTTCCTGGCGTTCAGCATTGGAGCCAACGCCGACGACTCATGATCGTGTTGACATTGAACGCCGCTCTGATCCTCGCTCTTGTCACGGTGGGACTGTTCGCGCACTCGGTCAGCGTGCTTGCCGCCGCGGGCGACACCCTGGGCGATTGCCTCGGTCTCGTCATCGGGCTGATCGCCGTGTCACTTCGGGACCGAAATCCCGATCATCCGCATGCTCAACGCCCGATCGCAATTGCTGCTCTCGTGAATGCGTGTCTGCTGATCATCGTGGCAGTATCCGTTGTCGTCGAATCCATCGTGAGGCTCGCGGAGGGCATCCCAACGGTGTACGGGCTGCCCGTCGTCGTCGTGAGCGTGATCACCGTGGTGGTGATGCTAGTGGGTGCCTCAGTACTCGGCTTCGCGGCGTCAGACGAAGACATCCACATGCGATCGGTGCTCCTGGATGCCCTAGCCGACGCCGCAGCTGCCGCAGGTGTGACGATTGCTGGCGCGATCATCCTGATCTCCGGCGGACTGTATTGGCTCGACCCGGTGCTCGCATTGGCCATCTCTGCGTTCATCGGGATCGCCGCAGCCCGACTGGGCTTGAAGGCCATCGGTGCCCTGCGTGGACGAGCCGCGGAATTCCATGACAACTAGACGTAGACCCGGCCCGATCCGACGAAGGATCCATCACACCCGAGCGCCATCACAGGGATGAGCCCACCCAGAGACTTCCGAAGCCGACCGCGACGGTGACGATGAGCACCGCGAAGCCGTTGGTTGCCGCCATCACGTATTCGCGTTCCTGCACGAGCCTCATCGTCTCGATGCTCGCCGTGCTGAAGGTGGTGTACCCGCCCATCATCCCCGTGCCGAGCACGAGGACCCACGGTGGCGGAAGCAGAGCGTGCAGTGTGAGCCCGGTGAGGAAGCCGAGCAGGAGTGAACCCGACACGTTGATGATCGCCGTTCCCCATGGGAACACCGATCGCACGCGCGATCGCACCAGCCCGTCGACGACGAACCGCAACGCCGCCCCGACGCCGCCGGCCACGCAGAGCGCCGCGAAGACTGCCGGTGTCATCGTCCCCGTCTTCCCGGCAGCGCACGCCACCGCTGAATCTCCGCGCCCACGGCGATCCCGGCGAAGGCTGCGGCGGCACCGCCGATGACGCTGAGCATGCCGTAGACGATTCCGACCCACGCGTGGCCGGCGGTGAAGGTCTGCGCCACGCCGACCGCAAGCGTGCTGTACGTGGTGTATCCACCCATGAATCCGGTGCCGACGAGCAGCCGCAGCATCCGGCGATGCCCCTCGTCGCGGCCGAGGTGAAGCAGCGTCTCGAGCACCACGCCAAGCGCGAACGCACCGGTGAGATTGATCAGGAAGATCGCCGTGGGAAACGCACCGGCCGCGGGTATGACGAGACTCAGCGCCTCCCGCACACCGGTCCCCGCCGCTCCGCCGAGTGTGACGACCCCGATGTATCGCCAGCGCAGGTGCACGGGGCGTGGGCGTTCGGGTCGGTGCGCATCGGCCACTTCGAGGTCGCTGTCGACCGGAAGCTCGTCCGTGATGGTTCCTGGGTCGTCGTTCAGAGCGGATGCCTTTCCCTTTTCGCCGCTAGCGCAGCCCGTATCGAAGCGACGGCTCGCGCCGGGCGATGTGCAGCAGACGGTTGTACTTCGCGACCCGCTCGCCTCGCGCCGGCGACCCCGACTTGATCTGGCCAACGCCGGAGCCGACAACCAGGTCCGCGATGAACGTGTCCATCGTCTCCCCGGAGCGGTGCGACACCATGCACGCCATGTCGTTCTCGCGCGCAGTGGCGATCGCGTCGAAGGTCTGACTCACCGTGCCGATCTGATTCACCTTGATGAGTGCAGCATTCGAGTAGCGCTTCTCCGCACCGTCCCGGATGCGTGCCGGATCGGTGACATACAGGTCGTCGCCGACGAGCTGCGTCGTGTCGTGCACTCGCTCGTACATCAGCTGCCACCCCTCGAAGTCGTCTTCGGCGAAGCCGTCCTCGATGCTCCAGATCGGGTAGTCGCCGAGCAGGCCATCGTAGTAGTCGACGAGCTGTCGCCGGTCGAGCCGCCTACCTTCGACCTGGTAGCTGCCGTCGCCCAGATAGAACCCGTTGGCGGCGGGATCGATGGCGATCTTCACGTCCTCCGTGCTGTAGCCGGCTTCCACGATCGCCGCCAGCAGCAGGTCGAGAGCTTGCACGGGGCTGGACAACGCCGGCGCGAAACCGCCCTCGTCGCCTAAGCCGGCCGTGCCGAACTTCTCACGCACCGCACCCTGAAGCGTGTGGTAGATCTCCGACCCCACACGCACGGCCGCCTGCTCCGAAGAAACACCGACCGGAGCGAGCATGAACTCCTGGAAGTCCAGGTCGTTGGCCGCGTGAGCGCCGCCGTTGAGAACGTTGAAGTGCGGCACGGGAAGCAGCGGCTGCGAGCCGGTCTGGCCCGCGATCCAGGTGTACAGCGGAACGCCGGCGATGTGCGCGAACGCCCGTGATGCCGCCATCGAGACGGCGACGACGGCGTTGGCGCCCAACCGCGAAAGGTTCGACGTGTAGTCCAGCGATCGGAGCGCATCGTCGAGATCACGGATGCTCGACCAGGCCGTTCCGGTGAGCATCGCAGCGATCTCGCCCTCGACACCCGCCACGGCGTTCAACACGCCGCGTCCCGAGTATTCGACTCCTTGGTCACGCAGTTCGACTGCCTCGAACGCTCCCGTGGATGCACCGGCCGGCGCGGCCGCCGCGTGCACGGAACCGTCGTCGAGCGTGAGGGCGACAGAGATTGTCGGCCATCCGCGAGAGTCGAGCACCTGTTCGGCCTCGACGGACCTGATGGTCAATGCCTGACTGGGCATGGGTCACCTACCTCGACTCGTGGAGAGTTGCAGTAGGAGTCATCGGCCAACGTGGCGGTTGGAGCGACTGGTCGACTCAGTGCTCGGGTGGGAACCCCATCACCCAGTTCTTGAGGCTACACGACGAACGTTCTTAGGGCGGTGGTAGCAACAGCACCCGTCGCCATGGCAAGGCTGCCGACCTGTGCGAGCATGCCGTGATTCGGCCGAGCCGTGCTGGCCCGCGCCTTGCGGCTTCCAACCGACCTACGACGACCGGGAACCCAGCAATTCCTTGACGAGTGTGCTCACCCGTTCCTTGATCTCGTCCCGGATGAGACGCACCTGATCCGCAGGCTTGCCTGCGGGATCGGTGAGTTCCCAGTCGTCGTAACGTTTGCCGGGGAAGATCGGGCAGGCGTCGCCGCAGCCCATCGTGATCACGATGTCGGCGTCACGTACCTGGTCAGTGGTCAGCAGCTGCGGGATGGTGCCGGTGATATCGATACCGTCTTCCGCCATGACCTGCACGGCGACCGGGTTGATGGTGTCGCCGGGTTCGGAACCTCCGGAGAGGACCTGAACAAGGCCGCCGGAGAGCGCGCGAGCATAGCCCGCGGCCATCTGGGAGCGACCCGCGTTGTGCACGCAGACGAACAGGATCGTGGGTGTCTCAGGCATGGCGTCCTCAGTCTCGAATGGGGGCCGGCCGCCTGGGCATGCCTCGGCGACCGGCAGAGGGTCAGCAGCAGCCGGGCTCGCAGCAGCCCTCTTCGGGGTCACAACAACCGTTCATCATGGTTTCCTCCTTTCATCGACATCTGTCGATTCATACAGTCTGCGACCGAACATCGATGACTGTCAATCTTGTGCGAGACTGGGAGCATGTCCATCGCCGAGCCGCTCCCGATCCGCGACCTGCAAGCGTGTTGTGCCCCGCTCACGCGCGAGCCGATCGACAGCGCACATGCGGAATCCCTAGCCAAGTCCTTGAAAGCGCTCGCCGACCCGGCACGACTCCGCCTCCTGTCGATGGTGGCCGCGCACGCCGACGGCGAAGCATGCGTTTGTGACCTGACCGACCCGCTCGGGCTCGTCCAGTCCACGGTCTCCCACCACGTGAAGGTTCTGGTGGACGCCGGCTACCTCACGGTCTCCAAGCGCGGCACCTGGCACTATTACCGTCTCGTACCGGGTGCCCTGGACGCCGTGTCCAGCCTTCTGACGACGGTCTGATGACCGGACGGCATCCGCTCTGGCGCTCATGCGTCGCCGAGCTGCTCGGCACCGGCATGCTCACCCTCGCCGTGGTCGGCTCCGGCATCGCCGCCAGCCAGCTATCGAAGGATCACGGCATCCAACTGGCCATCAACGCGTCCGCCACTGGGCTCACGCTCTACGTGATCATCGTCGTTGTGGCGCCCGTCTCCGGCGCCCACCTGAACCCCGTCGTGTCACTGGTCGACGTCGCACTCGGAAGCCGACCCTGGAAGCACCTGGCCGGTTATCTGCCCGCGCAACTCATCGGCGGCGCGCTCGGGGTGATCCTGGCCAACACGATCTTCGGCAAAGCCCCGGTCTCTCTCGGCACCGCCGACCGCCTCACGGTCGCACATCTGGCTGCGGAAGTCGTTGCGACGGCGGGACTCGTGCTGGTGATCTTCACCCTCGCGCGTGGCCCGCAGCACCGGACGGTACCCGTCGCCGTTGCCGCCTACATCACTGCCGCGTACTTCTTCACCTCCTCAACGAGCTTCGCCAACCCCGCCGTCACACTCGGGCGGATCTTGACCGACACCTTCACCGGAATCACACCAGCCTCCGCGCTCGCATTCCTGCCCGCCCAACTCATCGGCGCCGCGGTGGGCGCCGCCTGCGCCGTGATGCTCTTCCCGTCGCGCCGCGTCGTCAACGACGGCAGTCGCGCTGGGTTCGATCGTCACGAACGAGGCGTGCAACTCCCCCGGCACACGGGTAGCCCCATTGCTTGACGTGCAGTGGCCAGGTTTGGTCTACACAGACTGCACACTCCGCGCGGCGATGGATCGCGAGGAGAGGTCGTGGCGAGCAGCGCAGGCCAGCCGTCGTGCCTCGGCTACACGCTTGACGGCGCCCACGCCGACGAGCGATATCTGTACCGACGGCGGGTTCGCTGATGAGCCGGATTGCCGACGCCGAACTGAGCCTGCATTTCGGTCGTCTCAGCGGGGACATGGCCTACAAGCTGAACGCGCTCCTGGCGATACTCACAGTGGTGACCGGATCGCCACGAATTGATGGCGGATGCTTGAGAGCGTGCAGAGCCGGAATCGAGGAACGCGAATGCCAGATGACGAAAGGGCATCAGGCCGACCGACACTGATCGTCGGCGTGGTGCGCGAGCAACCGGACGACGTCGTGCGGCAGGCGATCCGCTTCGCCGAACTGCTCGGCGCCTCCCTCGTGCTCGCCACCGTGGACCCCACCCGCTACACGACCGGGCGCAACCCGGATGGCAGCGTCTCCGCGTTCGCCATCGACCCGGACTCGGACGAGCCGATCACCGAGGAGTTCGACTCCGAGTTCGCCGAGCACCTTCGCCATCTGCTGGAACCCACCGACGTCACCTGGAGTCTGCGCGCGCTCGCCGGCGACCCCGCGCACGAACTGGCCCGCCTCGCCCACGAACTGGACGCGGTCGCCATCGTGGTCGGCACACGCAAACGAGGACTTCGAACCACAGCGCACGAGTTCTTCAACGGTTCCGTCGCCGTGCACTTGGCACATCGGCAGCACCACCCGGTGATCATCATCCCGCTCGACCCCGTCGCGCACGGTGAGCGACTCCCCTGGGAGTAGCTGGCGAGATCCATTCCTCCGGGTGACCGTGGTCGCGGACCGAGTGCCCTCACCGGCACGAACAAGCCCTATTCCACGTGAATAGCCCCTGATACCCTGCCTGGGTATAGGTCGATGGCGCGCTGTATCCATGGCGGCCTGACACGAGGAGACACGATGGTGCTACTTGGTGTGGCGGTGCTTCTCCTGCTCGTCCTCTATGGCCTCTCCTCCGGGGTGCGGATCTCGCACCGCGTTCTGTGCCGCGAAGCCTTCATGTCGGGTCTTCCCGTGAGAGAGCACGCTGTCTCACGGTTCCATGTGCGCTGGTATCTGATTGCGATCGTCTTCGTGGTCTTCGACATGGAGATGGTGTTCATGTATCCCTGGGTTCTCGTCGTGCGTGAAACCGGTGCCGGATCCGTCGTGGAAATGTTCGCGTTTCTGGCCGTTCTGGTGGCCGCGGTCATCTACGCATGGCGTGAGGGCGTGTTCAGGTGGACCTGACCGCTGTCCTGCTCAGGCTGCCCGTTCCTCGAATATTCGTGGTGAGCGCTCCGGGTTCGTCGGCCCTGCGATTGGCGATCGAGCGGGAGACGCGGGCGCGGGGCTGGGTCGAGGCGCTCACCCCGGCGAACACGGACATCCTGGTCGTCTGCGGCGGCGACGGTAGCTTCCTCGCTGACTCAACCGAGCAGATCTGGCGGCAGGTGCCGTGCCCTCGCGCATACGTCCAGGTGACTACCGCGCGTACGCTTGCCCAGCAGCTCGACGATGCTCAGGCGGCTCTGCGCGACGTGGCCGCACTGCGGGAGGATGCTGAACGCCACGAACACTTCCACGACCGCGAGACCGGCGGTCATGAGATGGACATGGGCGGCACCGACCACGGCGACATGGGCGACATGGATCGCGGTGGCATGGGCGACATGGATCACGGCGACATGAGCATGAGCATGGACGTGCCTGGCGGGATCCCGATGGCCGACCGCGGGAGTGACCGCGACGGACTGAAACTCGATCGATTGCATGTCGCTCTCGGACCCGCGCTGCCGGACTGGCCCACCGGGCTCATCGTGCGGCTCGTGCTTCAGGGCGATGTCGTGCAGGAGGCAGAGACAGAGGCGATCGGGCTTCCGGTCGGATCATCGTTCTGGCTGGAGGCAGAACGCGACGCCCTCGACCCCATCCGGGTTCACGCTGCGGCCGCGGCGGACTCCCTGCAGCGCTTCCTGAGCGTCGCCGGGTGGCGAAGCGCAGCCATGACCGGCCGCCTGCTCCGGGACGAACTGTTGGCATCCGCGCCTTCGACCGCGCATCCTCGTTTCGTTCGATGGATGCGAACGGTGCGTCGATCGCACACGCTTCGCTGGTCGATAAGCGGGCTCGGAGAACTCGGCCCCGACGCGCCTGTAGGACTCCGCGGCGACGCGTACTCACGGTCTATGCGCTGGCTCGACGAGATTGCTGCCGCGATCAAGGCCCGGGATGCGGACGGGCCCGCGGATGCGACTTGGGGGTCGCAGCGCGCAGAGGGTGCACGAGCCGTTGTCCGGATGCTGCCGTCCCTGCTCATCGGCCAGGAATTCGCCGGCGGGCGGTTGATCGTCGCCTCCTTCGACCCTGACCTGGAGACGCTGCACGAACTCGACGCGTCCGCGCGCATGCCTGCCGACGGGTCGGGATCGTGACGTCGCCGTGGAACGCGCTGATCGCCGTGAGCTTGCTCGGCGGCTTCTCGTATGCCGCGGCCTCGGCGTCTGTTCTGCTGCGACACCGGGCCAGCGGAGCGCGGCTCGCCGCGGCATGGTCGGCGCCGACCCGTGAAGGAGCGCGGCTGCTAGTGGCTCAGCGCAGCGTCGTCGTGGGTTCCGACAGGGCGCTTGCGCGGATCGGTTCCGCCCTTCTGCCTCTGGCCGCAATCATGGCCGTGCTGGTCGTGCCGCTCGGTGCTCATGCGATCAGCGATCTCTCCGTCGGCGTCGTCTGGTTCAACGCGATGGAGGTGCTCGCGTGGGCTGCGGTTTGGATGGTCGGGTGGGGTTCGAACGCACCGTGGGGTGTGATCGGTGCGAACAGGTTCCTCGCCCAGGGTCTCAGCTACGAGTTGCCACACATGTTCGCCCTGATCACGGTGGCCGTGGGCGCGAACTCCCTGCAGGTCAACCAGATCGCTGCCGCACAGCACGGGCAGTTGTGGTTCGCGTTGACGATGCCGGCCGCCTTCATCGTGTATCTGATCTCGATCATGGGATTCTCGTTCTGGGGCCCATTCGACCAGTCAGTGGGTCGCGACATCGTCGGCGGAGCGGCCTCGCAGCTCTCTGGTGTCGATCGGCTGGCGTTCTGCGGCGGCCGGTACCTGCTGTTGACCGTCGGCAGCGCGATGGCGGTGCCGTTCTTCCTCGGCGGCGAGGCCGGGCCATTGTTGCCTGGTTGGGCTTGGCTTCTCATCAAGACGGCGGCGGTACTGGCGGTACTGGTCTGGGTGGGGCACCGCATGCCGCCGATCCGGATGGAACGGTTCGCCGAGATCAGTTGGATGGTGCTGCTGCCAGCAACGATCGTGCAGGCCCTCGCGGTATCGATTTTCGTACTCGTGGGATGGATGTGATGCGGCCGTGATGGATGCGATTGCCTTCGGGGTGTGCTCGGTAGGATCCATTGCCGCGGGCATCACGGTGTTCCGTGTCGCTTCGATGGCACGGGCCACGTTCGCACTGCTCGCCTCGTTCGTGCTGGCAGCGGTCCCGATTCTGTTGCTGGGCCTGACCTACCTCGGTGTGCTGGTCATCCTGATGATGGTCATGGAGATGATGATCATGGTCGTCTTCATGCTCATGTACATGATGAACCCTGCCGGCCTGATGCCGATGAAGATGGTGCACAACAACCGTGTCTCGACGATCGTCGCTGCCGTAGTGTTCGTGGTTCTCGCGGTCGGCGCAACGGTCACGCCATGGCCGCACGGGGGACGACGCTCGAACGCCGATCCGACGAAGGCCCTGGGGCTGGATGTGATGGGCCCGCACATGCTCGTCATGGTGATCATCGGGCTCGTGCTCTTCGCGACGATGGTTTCCGCGATCGTCCTCGCTTCGGCCCGTGGACGATACGACAGGTATGGCGATGATCTGCGTGTCCGACCGCCGCAAGACCCCGTTCAAGGCGGACTCGGCGGTCGCCGGCGAGGCGGGCTGCAACGATGATCCTTTCGCTGTATCTGATCCTGGCGGCCGGCTTGTTCGCGGTGGGCCTGTACGGGCTGCTCAGCCAGCAGTCGATCGTGATGATCATGATGGGGATCGAGCTCGCCATCAACGGCGTCATCGTCGCGGCGGCCGCCGTCTGGTACTTCATCGTGCCAGGCAGTCCCGACGCGCAGACGGTGGTGCTCGTCGCGATGACCGCGATGGCCGTCGAAATGGGTATGGGCTTCGCGGTGACCACCGCCATCTTCCGCGCCAGAGACGTGGACATGGTCGACTCGGCATCCGACCTGAAGGGATGACGCGCCGTGCCCCTCGTTCTCCTGGTGATGCTGCCTGCGGCGGCAGCGGTCGTGCTCCTGCTGCGCGGCCGTCGAACGGATGCCGCCGCACCGGCCATCGCAGTAGCGGTCGCCGTGATCGATCTCGGCCTCGCGATCGTCGCGGCGATCGCCCGGCCGAGCGCTGAGGTGACGGCGCTGAACTCCATCCCAGGTGCAGTGGCCGTGGACGGACTCGCGGCGATCGCGATGGTCACGGTCGCGGCTGTGTTCCTGGCCGTGGTCGTCTTCGCGTGCGGCGACATCGGGCGCGGCGAGGCGCGGTCGCGGTTCTTCGGCACGATGCTGCTTTTCGTTGCCGCCATGTTCGTCACGGTGACGGCGGTGAATATCTTCACGTTGCTCGCCGCGTGGGAGATCATGGGCGCTACCTCATATGCGCTGATCGGGTTCTGGTGGAGCGAACCGGGAAAGGCGCGATCCGGGCTGATCGCGTTCATCACGACCCGGTCGGCGGATGTCGGAATGTACGTTGCCGCCGGGGCGGCGCTAGCGGCCGGAGCGGCCGGTCTCAACCTGGCGCGCCTTGATGAGGTTGCCGGTGGCTGGCGCGACATCGCCCTCGCCGGTCTTGCGCTGGCGGCGCTGGGCAAGTCGGCACAGTTACCGTTCAGCTTCTGGCTGTCGCATGCGATGGCCGGCCCTTCCCCGGTCTCCGCGCTGCTGCACTCGGCTGCAATGGTCGCCGCCGGCGGATATCTTCTGCTGCGCATCGAGCCCGGCATCACGGCGACCGGGTGGCTCGGGCCGGTGGTGGCGTGGATCGGCGCGCTGACTGCACTGCTGCTGGGCGCTGTTGCCGTCGCACAGCGTGATCTGAAGCAGCTGCTGGCCGCTTCGACCTGTTCCCAGATCGGCTTCATCGTGCTGGCCGCCGGCGTCGGCGGCGTCGCAGGCGGCGCAACGCAGTTCGTCGCCCATGCCGCCGTGAAGAGCCTGCTGTTCCTTGTCGCAGGTGCCTGGTTGGCCGCGCTCGGCACGAAGAATCTGCTGCGTCTGCGTGGCGCAGCACGCACCCACCCGGTCGCCGGTATCACGTTCACGGTCGGGGCGCTGGCTCTCGGCGGGCTTCCGCCGCTGTCGATCTGGGTGGCCAAAGACCAGATCCTCAGTGCGGCCCTGCCAGCATCTACGGCGCTCTACACCGTCGGCCTGGCGGCTGCGGCGCTGAGCGCAGCCTATTCGGCGAAGGCCCTGGCGGTCATCTGGACTCGACCGGCGTCGGTGGCTCCGCTCGATGTCCGTGCGGGGCGGATACCGGTCAGCGAGCTACTGCCGTTGCCCGCGCTGGCCATCGCGGCCACCGTGCTCGGCGTGTTGGGGGTGCCCCCACTTGCCGCAGCGTGGTCGAGAACGCTCGGCACGCCGGACGCACCCACATCGCCCCCCTGGGAGTTCGCGATGTCGGCCACGCTCGCCGTCACCGTCATCGTTCTCGTTGTCTGGTGGCAGCACCGACGTCTGACTCGCAGCGACGAACTCGTCGCCGATACCGCTTGGCTGCGCGACTGGCTCAAAATGGAAGCCGGCATCGACGTGATCGTCGTGCGTCCGATCCGCGCATTGTCCGCGTGGTGCTCCCGGTTCGACGACCGCGTTCTCAGTCAGGCCGTGACTACGGTCGGCAGCGCCGTGCTTCGGCTCTCCCGCGTCGTCAACGCCCGCCTCGAGTGGGCGATAGCCGCCGCCGTCGCATTTGTCGCCGATGGCGCTCGGAGACTTGCTACCGCTGCAGTGCGCCCGCAAACCGGCCTGCTGCATCAGTACTACGACCAGGCGATCGTCGGCATGGCCGTGCTCGTCGCAGTGTTCATTCTGATGAGGTGACCGTGCTCTCGATCATCGTGTTCCTGCCCGCGATCGTCGCGGCGCTTCTGCTGTTCGTGCCCCGAAAGCGCGTTCGGCTCTTCCCGTGGATCTGGGTTGCGACCTCGGCCGTCGACCTGGCGCTGATCATCGTGGCGTGGACCGGCTACATCGTCGGCACAGGCACGGGCTTCGGCTACGAAGAGAACGTCCGGTGGCTGCCGATGCTGGGCTCGGGATACCACATCGCGGTCGACGGCTTCTCACTGCCCATAGTTGCGCTCACCGGAGTGCTTTTCCTGGCCTGCGCGGTCTACTCGCTGCGCGAGCAGCGGCGCACACGCTCCTGGGTGATCCTCTTCCTCTTCCTGCAGACCGTGTCGCTGGGCCTGTTCGTCTCTCTCGACCTGCTGGTGTTCTTCGTCTTTTTCGACCTCTCGATCGTGGCGATGTACTTCATCATCGCCGGCTGGGGTCATCCCGGTGCGGCGCGCGCGGCTCTGCAGTTCTTCCTCTACACGTTCGTCGGCTCGCTTGCACTGCTGCTGGGTTTCATCGGGTTGTACCTGGCGAGCACCCCACACACGTTCGACATGGTGCAACTCGTGCACCAGGATCCGTTGAAGGGCGATCCCGTGGTCGCGGGAATCATCCTGTTCGCCATCAGCCTCGGCTTGGCCGTCAAGACCCCGACCGTGCCGTTCCATACCTGGTTGCCCCCGGCGCACACCGAGGCGCCCACTGCCGGCTCGGTGATCCTGGCCGGAATCCTGCTGAAGATGGGCACCTACGGCTTCGTGCGGATCGCGATGCCGATCCTGCCGCAGGCGTGGCGCGACTACGCCTTGGTCTTCGTGATCGTCGGTGTGGTCTCGGTGCTGTACGGCGCGCTGGTCGCTCTGGCGCAGACGAACCTGAAACGGATGATCGCCTACACCTCCGTCAACCACATGGGATACATCATCCTCGGGCTCGGGGCCGCGGGACTGGCAACCGGGTCCAACGTGCAAGCATCCGCCCTCGCGGTCAGTGGGGCGGTGACCCAGATGGTCAGCCACGGGCTCCTCACCGGCGCGCTTTTCCTACTCGCCGGAGTTCTGTATGCCCGTGGCGGCACGTACGACATCGGTGCATACGGGGGCTTGGCGAAAACTGTGCCGGTCTTCACCGGCTTGATGGCGGTGGCCGTGTTCGGGTCGCTCGGTCTGCCCGGGTTCTCCGGATTCATCGCCGAGTTCCAGATCTTCACCGGCAGCCTGGGCTCCGCGCCGGTTCCGACGGCTCTGTCCGTGATCGGGATCGTCATCACCGCGGCGCTTCTGCTCCGCATGTTCCAGCGCATCTTCTTGGGCGCGGGCCAGCGATCACATGACGAAGCACCTCCCGCCCCCCAAGCATCCATGAAAGATGTCTTCTCCCGGGAGTTCTTCGCCGTCGCACCGCTACTCGCGCTGTCCGTCGTGATCGGCATCCTGCCCGCGTTCCTCTTGCACGTCATCGATCCGGCAGCCCGCGCACTGGTCGCCCTGGTGGGTGGATGAACGGCATGCAGTCCGGGCAGGAGATCGACCTGACCGCATTCGTGCCCGAGATCGCGATCGCCGTGACGGCGGTCCTCGGCCTTCTGGCCGGCAGCTGGCTGCCCCGATACCGGCAGTGGGTAGTCCGGGCGCTCGCGCTGCTGGGCATCCTGGTCGCCGTGATCGCCACGATCATCTCGATGACGCGGGCGCCGGAGGCCACCGCTGCGGGAAGCTACACGATCGACGTGTCGCTGAATGCTGCACGCCTCGCCATTCTTGTCGGTACCGCGATCGTGATCGGGCTCGCGTCCGGCTCGATTGCCGCTGCAAAGCGGGAGTCCGAGTTCCACGTGCTGTTGCTGCTCGCCGCGCTGGGCACCATCGTGCTGGCCGGCGCCACCGACCTGCTGGTACTCGCCGCCGGATACCTGCTGGCCAGTGTTCCGCTCTACGCGCTGGTTGGATTCGCCAAGGACCGCCTGGGCACCGAGGCGACGCTCAAGTACTACCTTATGGGTGCTCTGTTCGGTCTGCTGCTACTGGCCGGTGTCGTGCTGTTGCTGGCGACCGGCGGCAGCACGGTCTACAGCGAGCTCAGTCGAAGCCTGCCGCGTGGTCCGACGGCAGTCGTCGCGACCGGGATGCTCATGTTGACCGCCGGCCTGCTGTTCAAGGCGGGTTCGGTTCCCGCCCATTTCTGGGTGCCCGATGCGATCGACGGCGCGACACCACCGATCGCGGCGTTCATCGCCACCGTGCCGAAGATCGGCGCCCTCGTCGCGTTGTTCCGCATCAGCACGGATGCCTTCGCGAACGTGCCGCTGGACTGGTCGCTCATGCTCGCGCTTCTGGCCGCGGCCACGATGACGCTCGGCAATCTGGCAGCCTTCTTCCAACGCACCGTCCGGAGGCTGCTGGCGTATTCGACGATCAGTCAAGTCGGCTACCTCATGATGATCATTGCGGCGTACGGTCATCCCACTCGGGCGCTTCCGAGCCTTCTCTACTACCTGCTCGCCTACACCGTCACCAACCTGGGCGCGTTCGCAGTAGTCGCCGCATTCGCCTCGCGACGCGGCGTCGACGACTACCGTGGCCTATTCCGGCGACATCGCTGGGTGGCGCTCAGCCTGATCGTCTGCCTACTCGGACTGGTCGGAACGCCGCCGACCGCGGTGTTCGTCGGCAAGCTGACCGCCTTCACAGCAGCCTTGGACGCCGGAATGGGTTGGCTCGTAATACTCGCGGCAGCCAACACCGTGGCCAGTGTCTTCTACTACCTGCGGTGGATCTTCGTCCTGTTCCAACGAGATCACGTTGGCCCCGAGGCTTCGGAACCCTCAGGGCCGACGGGGATGCCACGAACGGAAGCCGCAAGCATCATCCTCGCCGTGGCTCTGGGTGTGACCTCCATCGTGGTTGGACTCGTCGCCAACCCGGTTCTGGAGCTGCTGAGCAGCTCCAAGTGACGGATGCGCAGAACCTACGCGGCTGCGTACCTCGCGGGGTCGGCGTCGAAGTCGGGGAGGCATCCGGCGCAGCAGAACCAGTAGCGGGTCCCCTCGTAGTCGCGGTAGAGGCCGGCAGCCTCCGCCTCGGTCTTGACGACGATGCTTCCCTTCATCACCGGGCACTCGGCGAGTTCCGCGTTCGATGGCCCGAGCAGCGTCTTCTCGTCGGCGGGCTGAGTGTGCTGGTGGCCGTGCGAACCGTGGTCGTGCGAACCGTGGGCGTGGTGGTGGTCGGTCATGGGGGTTCTCCTTACTGGGGGGGTCTGGCTGGTGTCAGGCGTTCTGAAGAGTTCGGGATGCGGTCGTGCGGCTGCCGAGCGCGTCAGCGGCGGTCGCGTGGGATCGGAATCGGCGTAGCCGGAGGCTGTTGCTGACCACGAAGATGCTGGAGAATGCCATCGCGGCACCGGCGAACATCGGGTTCAGCAGCCCGAACGCGGCGAGTGGGATGGCGGCGATGTTGTACGCGAACGCCCAGAACAGGTTGCCCTTGATCGTGCCCAGGGTGCGCCGGGCGAGCCGGATCGCATCGGCTGCCGAGCGCAGGTCACCTCGTACCAGGGTGAGGTCTGCCGCTTCGATGGCGACATCGGTGCCGGTGCCCATCGCGAGCCCCAGGTCGGCCTGCGCGAGGGCCGCAGCATCGTTCACTCCGTCGCCGACCATCGCCACGACCCGGGCGTCGGCTTGCAGCCTGGTGATGACCTCGACCTTGTCCTGGGGCAGTACCTCCGCAATGACTTGGTCGATGCCGACCTGCTGCGCGACGTGGTGGGCCACCGTCGAATTGTCGCCGGTGAGAAGCACCGGGGTCAGCCCTAGGGCCTTGAGCTGGGCGATTGCTTCCGCACTGGTGTTCTTCACGGCATCCGCCACGACCAGCACGCCTCGTGCCTTGCCGTCCCAGGCCACCACGACCGCTGTTTGACCTGCGGCTTCGGCCTCCGACTTCGCTGCCAGCAGTGCCGGGTCCTCTGAGATCGACCATTCGATCAGCAGCGTGGCACGGCCGACAAGCACGAGGTGCCCGTCGACGATGCCCTGCACGCCACGTCCTTCGATGTTCACGAACGACTCAGGTGCGGGAAGTGCTCCGACGCGTTGCGTCGCACCCTTCGCGATCGCCTGCGCGATCGGGTGCTCGGAGCCATCCTCGACAGCCCCGGCGATTCTGAGCAGCTCCCGTTCGTCGACGCCTTCCGCTGGGTGGATGCCCAGCAGCGTCATCTTCCCGGTTGTGACGGTGCCGGTCTTGTCGAGCACGATCGTGTCCACCTTGCGGGTGGATTCCAGCACCTCAGGGCCCTTGATCAGGATGCCGAGCTGCGCGCCGCGCCCCGTGCCGACCAGTAGCGCGGTCGGGGTGGCCAGTCCGAGTGCACACGGGCAGGCGATGATGAGCACCGCCACGGCCGCTGTGAACGCCATCTCCGCGGGGAACGCGGCGAGCAGCCAGGCGCCGAGCGTGACGATGGCGACACTGATCACGATGGGCACGAAAATGCCGGAGATCTTGTCGGCCAGGCGCTGCACCTCGGCTTTGCCGGACTGGGCATCCTCCACGAGCTTGGCCATCTGGGCCAACTGCGTATCCGAGCCCACCTTGGTCGCTCGCACGGTCAGGCGGCCGCCGACGTTCACCGTCCCGCCCACAACGGGGTCAGCGACAGCGACCTCGACCGGAATCGACTCGCCCGTGAGCATCGACGCGTCCACAGCGCTCGTGCCATCGACGACGACGCCGTCCGCGGCGATCTTCTCACCCGGCCGCACGACGAATTCATCGCCCGCAGCCAACTGTCCGATCGGGATGCGGGTCTCGACCCCCGCGCGGAGAACCGAGACGTCCTTCGCACCGAGCTCCAGCAGCGCCCGCAGGGCAGCGCCGGCTCGACGCTTCGAGCGCTTCTCGAAGTAGCGTCCCGCCAGCACGAACATCGTGACGCCGGAAGCGACCTCCAGGTAGATGTTCCCCGCCCCGCTGGTGGGCGCGGCCGAGAAGTCGAAACCGTGCCGCATCCCAGGCATCCCGGCCGTTCCGAAGAACAGCGCATACAAAGACCAGACGAAAGCCGCGATCGTGCCGACCGACACCAGCGTGTCCATCGTGGCCGCACCGTGCCGCAGGTTGGTCAGCGCTGCCTTGTGGAACGGCCACGCCGCCCAGACGATGACCGGCGCGGCCAGGGTCAGCGACAGCCACTGCCAGTACGTGAACTGCAGCGCCGGAATCATCGCCAGTGCGATCACCGGTACGGCCAGCACGATGCTGCCGATCAGGCGCTGCCGCAGCGAGACCAGTTCTGCATCCGGTGCCTCTTCGGCGTCTTCGGTCGGCTCGGCCACCGGGAGCGTCGCCGTGTACCCGGTCTTCTCGATCTCCCCGATCAGCGCGCTTGGATCGAAGCCCTGCGGTACGTTCACGCGCGCCTTCTCGGTCGCGTAGTTCACCGTCGCCACCACGCCATCGAGCTTGTTCAGCTTCCTCTCGATGCGCATCGCACACGACGCACACGTCATGCCGCCGATCTCGAGCTCGATGCTCGAACCGGGCACCGCCGGGTGAACGTCGGACGTCGTCATGAACTCCTCCTGGACTACCGTGCCGTCTCATGACGGCCATTGAGCTGTTTCGCGCAGATCAGACGCGCACCGCGGTATAACCGGCCTCCTCGACCGCGCCCAGAACCTGGGCATCGTCGATCGCATCCGCGCCGGTCACCACGAGCCGGCCGGTCGCAGCCGACACCTCGATCTGCTCCACGCCAGGGATCTGCTCGACCTCTTCGCGCACCGACATCTCACAGTGTGTGCACGTCATCCCGGTCACGGCGTATTCCGTCGTCGACATTCGCTCCTCCATACGGGTAGGGGGTATGTGTTATGGAACACGATACCTCCTGGCGGTATTCCGTGGGAGTTGAAGATCCGGTGAACCGACGACCCATGCAGAAACGACTGCATTGCAGGATTCGTAGTGGTGATCGACCCGATGGGTACCGCGAACACTGTCTGCGACTACTCGTTCGGCGTGCTCGCCCTGACCGTACTCGGCAGCATCCTAGGGGTGGCCCTGCGCCGTCTTCTTCGGCGATTCTTGGCAGGCAGCGCCCGACAATATCGCTATGTCCACTCCCGCCCCCACGGTGACGAGCCATGCCCGCACCCAAGTGAACGGAATCCTGCGCCCTTCGCAACATCCGGTGGCCATCCTGGTCACAGCAGCGATAACGATCGTCGTCCTCACCGGCATCGGATTCGTGCTGACCTCCCATCCGATCGACCTGGCACTGTCAAAGGCGCTGAACATATCGCACGCCGGGTCCATGGCCCGCCTGACCAACGTCGTCTACCAACTGTTCAGCCCGATCCCCGCGATACTCATCACCGTCGTAGCCACCGGCGTGATCTGGGCACTCAGCAGGCAACTCCGCGTCGCGGCAGCGTTCGCCGGGGTTGTCGCCGCAACGTGGATCCCGTCCGACCTGATCAAGCTCGCAGTGCACCGGCCCCGACCCGACATACACCTGATGACGCACCCGTTCTACCCCGTCCAGGTCGACCCGTCCCACCCCAGCGGGCACACCGCGTTCGTCACCGCATTCGTCGTCGCCGTGATCTTCGTGCTCCGCGGCACACGATGGCTGCCACTCGGCGCCGTGCTCGGAGCCATCCTCGTCATCGTGGTCGCCGTGTCGCTCTCGATCGACGCCGTGCACTACCCGACCGACGTTCTCGCCTCCATCCTCTGGTCGCTGGCCGTAGCCCCCGCAGCGCGGCTCATCTGGGCCGACTGGCTCATGCCACGAATCCCACTCCTCCGGGAACCCGCACCTCCCACGCTGCGGTCATAGGTGGCAGATCGGCCTTGACTTCCCGGATCAATTTCAGGTTCATATGAACAATTATTCATTGAACGTGAAGGCGTTGTCTTTTCCGCGAGGCAACGCCGGGAGGTGATGATGAACTGCCCGATCGATGGAACTCCGCTGGCGCTGTCCGAGCGTAACGGCATCGAAATCGACTATTGCCCTCAGTGCCGCGGCGTCTGGCTGGACCGTGGCGAACTCGACAAGATTCTCGAGCGAGCCGACTCCGCGTACCCCGCGCGCACGGTGCAGCAGCCCCGTTATGACGACGGATACCGCGGTGGCGATCATCACGGGGGCAGTCGTGAAAACTACGGCAAGCGCCGTCGAGGCGGCTGGCTTGGCGAACTCTTCGACTAGGCTCCCGCGCCTCACGGTCTTCGGTGCGTCGATCGATCACGCCCGCCGACGCCTGCATGCACGCTCATCCACAATTTCGGAGAGACACGCCACTCGTTCACCCTCCCCCCGCGGCCCCAGCTCGTCAGCGTCGAGGTTCCAGTCGTTCCGGCTGGTATCGTTATATGAACGTTTAATCAGATGTGGAGACCGCGGTGGAAGCAACCGGTGAGCAGGTAGATGAGTGCGACCTGAAGCTTGTCGACCCGGGGAAGGTGTCCTGGGTGGCCGAGGCGCTTCCTTCCACGGACACCGTGACGGACTTGGCGGATGTCTTCTCTCTGCTCGGCGACCCCGGCAGGCTGCGCATCCTGATGTCGCTGCTGAGCGGTGGCGAGATGTGCGTGTGCGATCTTGCCGCGACCACGACGATGAGTGAGAGCTCGGTCAGCCATGCGCTGCGCCTGTTGCGTGCGCACCGTGTGGTGTCCGTATCGCGGCGGGGACGGATGGCCTACTACCGTCTGGATGACGCGCACGTTCGCATGCTTCTCGACCTCGGGCTCACGCACACCGGTCACACGGTGGCAATCCACCCGGAGCGCGGTGAGCAGGCGGACGCGTGAGGGCACAGACGCAACCGGGCAAGCCACACCAGCATTCGCACGGGGCCGCGCCGGGTGCGGATTCCCAGCTTCTTGTCATCGCGCTGGCGTTGATCGTGAGCTTCATGATCGTCGAGGTCGTCGTCGCGATCATCGCCGGCTCGCTGGCGCTACTCTCCGATGCCGGACACATGCTCACTGACGCTGCGGCGATCGCCGGCTCGCTGATCGCGATACGACTGGCGGCGCGGCCGACCAGCGCGAACTGGACCTTCGGGTTCAAACGCGCGGAGATCCTCTCGGCCGCCGTGAACGGCATCACCCTGGTCGTGATCAGCGCCGTGGTGGCGATCGAGGCGATCCGCCGGTTGTTTCAACCACCGCCGGTGGAGGGCGGCCCTGTGCTGATCGTGGCCCTGCTCGGTGTCGCGGTGAACCTGGTCACCGTGTGGGTGCTGGCCAAAGCGAACCGGAGCAGCCTGAATATCGAAGGCTCGTTCCAGCACATCCTCACCGATCTCTACGGCTTCATCGCCACCGTCATCGCGGGATTCGTGATCCTCTTCACCGAATTTACGCGCGCAGATGCGATCGCGTCTTTGATCGTTGTCGTGCTCATGCTGCGTGCGGCATGGGGCCTCCTGCGCGACTCCGGACGCATTCTGCTGGAAGGCGTTCCCGAGGGCGTCGACCTGAGCGAGATCCGTGCGCATCTGATGCGGCCGGAGCATGTGGTGGATGTTCACGATCTGCATCTGTGGACCGTGACCTCAGACCTTCCCGCCCTCTCGGCCCATGTCATCCTCTCCGACGACTGCTTCTACGACGGACACGCGCCGAAGGTGCTCGACGAATTGCAGGAGTGCCTGGCCGGGCATTTCGATGTGGAACACAGCACGTTCCAGTTCGAGCCGGCCGACCATACCGCTCACGAACACGGAGCCGACCACCGATGACCAACCACACCGACACCACTACTGAGGCACGGACCGTCGTGCTTCGTCGCCGGATCCGATGGATCGTCGCCGTCACCATCACGTACAACGCGATCGAAGCGATCATTGCGATCACGGTCGGTGCCGGCGCGTCCTCGGCGGCTCTAGTCGGATTCGGGCTGGACTCCATTGTGGAGGTCCTCTCTGCAGCCGTCATCGCGTGGCAGTTCGCCGCGCCGGACCCGGAAACGCGAGAGAAGACCGCCCTGCGACTGATCGCACTGGCGTTCTTCGCACTCGCCGTCTACGTCACGATCGACGCCGCACTCGCGCTGCTAGGAATCATCACCGCCGAACACAGTCTGATCGGGATCATCCTGACCGCACTAAGCCTCGCGATCATGCCGTTCCTCAGCTTTGCCGAACGCCGCGCGGGACGGGAGCTCGGATCTGCGTCCGCGGTCGCCGACTCCAAACAGACCCTGATCTGCTCCTATCTCTCCGCGGCCGTCCTGCTCGGCCTTCTGCTCAACGCCCTCTTCGGGTGGAGATGGGCCGATCCGGTCGCCGCCCTGGTTGTTGTCGGCTTCGCCGTGCGCGAAGGTGTAGAAGCGTGGAAAGGCGATACCTGCACCGTTCCCGTCTCCGCCTTCACCGGGGAGCAAAGTAGCCCCGGGAGGGGCCCGATTCAGCCTGTTGTGCGGTGATCACCGCGCCACCACAACGCCACCCACAAGCCGCAGCGGCGGCAGATGCGCGATCGTCCACCGTCAAGCTCGTGAACCTTGCTTCGCGGCAGGTCTCGGCCACAGCACGAGCACATCACCAGGTCCTCGTTCATCGGACGCGAATCGCCTCCACGATTTGTTCAACCGTGGGTACCCCGGCCAGCCCATCAGGAGTGGCGTAGATCCGGCAGGCCAGGTCCGAGGTTCGTCGACTGGTGGGGAAGAGATCTTCGCCGTCGACCAGGATCGTGGGTGACCCAGAAAACGGCACCGCAGCCGCATCCTCGGAAGTACGAAGGAGCCGATTCTCCACCACAGAAGCGGTGTCACCGAGCTGCGCCAGCGCCTCACGAATCCGATCACCGGCATGCTCCCAGTTCGGGCACTCATCGATATGAAGAACTTCGATCTTCATGCCCTTATTCTCCACCGGCGACCGCGACGCCGCCATATCGTGGGCGCCGCTGCGGCTCTTACTGCGTCGACGTCGCCTCTCGCGCTTCGCAGATCGGTCGACTGCGAGTGGCACGCCGCGTCCGGCTTTTGACGAAATTCAGGCTTACGGGTGGGGCACGACGGTCCCGGCGGCACCGTCGAGGGTCACCAGCTGGCCGGTGCTTAGCTGTGTGGTCGCATTGCCGGTTCCGACGACGGCGGGGATGCCGTATTCGCGGGCGATGAGGGAGGCGTGTGCGGCGAGGGTTCCGCCGTCGGTTATGACGCCAGCCGCTCGGGCAAACAGTGGTGTCCAGGCGGGGGCGGTGGCCTTGGCGACGAGGATCTCACCTTGCCTGAAGCTGGCGAAATCGGCGGGGCTGTAGACCACCCGCACCCGGCCTGTTGCTCGGCCGATGCTGGCCGGGTGACCGAGGATCGCGCCTTCGGGCGTCTGGTGCCCGGTGCGGGCTGTCGTGACGGCGTGCGCGATCGGGTCGCCGATCAGGCGAGGAGGCTCACCGAGGGTGAGCGGGGCAGGCAGCCGGCGTTGCCTGCCCCAGAGCCTTCTCCGCTCCTGCACAGTCGCAGCGAGGCCCTCTGGGGTGGCGCGGATCTCGGAGAGGGTGAGGAAAAAGATGTCATCGGCGTCGCCGATCATCCCGGCGCGTCGTAGCAGCGTGCCGAGGCGATGAGCGCACTGGCGCAGGACCGGCCAGCCGAGCGTCAGGTCGCGGGCCTGTTCTTCGCGGAGGGCGGCGAATCGTTGATTGACCGCCAACAGGTCGTTGAACTTGTTGAGCAGCCTGCCGTTGTTTGCCAGCGCGTGTCGGCAGGTCTCTTCGGCGGTCTGCCGTTCGGAGACCAGGGTGGACGTCCTGGCCTGATCCACAGTCGCCGTCGACGAAACGGTTGCAGGGTCGGCGTTGTTCTCGCCGGCCGTCGGGAAGTACCAGTCGAGCGAGAAGACAGCGTGGCCCGGGAGCTTTGGTGGAGCATCGGAGAGCCCTCGTAACAGCACCTGGTGACCGGCCGCGCCGACGGCCGTGGAGGTGAGGCGTGCGGCCAGGTGCCCAGCCCAAAACTTGGCCAGGGCGCCCTCCATCTTCCATGCCGAACCGCCGACGACCGCGAGGAACCACAAGTAGGAGCCGGCGACTGAGGAAATGTCGTTCACGATCTCCACCAGGCGTTCAATGCCGGCAGCGTCGACTTCTGTCTCGGCGGCGCTGACAAGCCGTCGGTAGGTGGGAAGGGTATCGTCTCGCCATTCCATTTCGAGTCGATGGATGGCCGAACGGTCGGCAGCCACGGGGTTGCGGGACACGCGGGCGAGCACGTTGTAGAGGAACCACGGTGCCCGACCACGACTTTCGACCATTACCCGCCACAATGTTCGCGGCGATGGGATCGGCGTTGCGTTGTAGTACCAGCCGTTGACCGTGGCGTAGCGGAAGGGTACCTGCACCCGGGCAGACTTCCACATCCCGTTCAGATACCCCGATTCCAGTTGGGGGATGATCCAGTCCGCGAACAGCGGTGTCATCGCCTCCGGTAACCACTCGCCGATCCGGAAATTGCGTGCCCACAAGCCGGGCCCCGGCGGGACCCATTCGACGGCGTCGACAACAGCGGTCATCGGCCGTGCTTGGATCAGGAACAGGGTCCCGTCAGCGTCGATAGCCCACTCAATGTCCTGCGGCGACCCGAACTCAGCTTCTACCCGACGGGCGAGCGTCGCGATAGCCTCCGCCTGCCCGGTTTCAAGCGCGCCGTCCCCAGCGCGCGTGCGGCTGGCCCTGCCCTCGCGGACCACCCATTCCTCACCCACCGCCTCACCGGACACCAGCGGTTCGGCGAGCCCGGCAACGGCGGTCACGACGGTCTCGTCCCGGCGTCCGGTCAACGGGTTCGCCGTGAACGCCACTCCGGCGGACATCGGGTGGACCATCTGCTGGACGAGCACCGGCACACCGGCAGAGTCCAGGTCCGGCACCAGGGTGGACTGTGTTCCGTGATATGCGGTCACCCGCGCATCCAGCCCCGAGGCAATGACGTGACGGATGGCCTCCGCAAGGCCCCCTCGCTCGACGTTCAGGACCGTCTCGTAGAGACCGGCATAGGAAGCATCCGCAAGGTCCTCGGCAATGGCGGAGGAGCGAACGGCGAAGGGGCCGGGCCCGATCCGATCCGCAGCACGACCGAGCGCCTCGTCCGCCTCTTCGCCAAGGGTCCGCAACGCCGTCGGGATGACCACGAACCCGTCCGGCACACGGAAACCGCGCGCCACCGCGCGGCTCAGATTCGCCGCCTTGCTCCCGATCCATTCACTTCTGGGGTCGTCGATTTCCGCAAGTTGGGGAAGCAGTCGTACTTCGTCCAATCTGACCGCCACCATAGGTAGTAACGCGATACGTAGTATTGCTACTACCATAGACGTATCGGACCCCAGGCGCCAGACTGCCGAGCGAAGCCGAGTCGACGGAAGGGAGAAGCCATGTTGCCCATGCGGCCAGAGGCATTGAAGGGACACCTGGACGCCTTGCTCCTGTCCGTTCTCGAGGACGGCCCCCGGCACGGATACGCCATCATCGAAGCGGTGCGCACCGGCAGCGGTGGAACATTCGACCTCCAAACCGGGACAATCTATCCCGCTCTCCACCGACTCGAACGCGCCGGCTACATCGCCAGCCGATGGCATGTCATCGGCGGCAGACGCAGACGCGAATACGACCTGACCGCATCCGGACGCCGAGCGCTGGGCGCAGAGCGCGCCATCTGGGTCCAGTTCTCCACCGCGGTCTCCGCCCTGCTCCAGGAGAAACCATGGCCCGCCGCACTGTCGTAAAGTCGCCGGCCGAAGCCAAGCTGGAATCGCAAGAGGTCGAGCACTACCTGAGAACTCTCGGCGGGCAGTTGCGCGGGCCCGCGAGAGCGAGAGCGGCCGTGATCGATGAAATCCGGGACGGCCTCGACGACGCGATCGCTGCCGGCACCTCGCAGGGCATGTCTACGGCGGAAGCATCCGAGGAAGCGATCGCACAACTCGGCGCGCCGCAGCTGGTGGCGGCTGCCTTCGCGGGTGAACTGGCCATCCATCAAAGCCGCACGATCCTCTGGCGGCTTCTGCTCACCGGGCCCCTCGTAGGCATCTGGTGGTTCCTGCTACTCGTCGTCCCTTCCCAGCACATCCAACCCGCCACGGTCATATCCGCCATCCCCGCATTACCGGTCGTGGCCCCCGCCGTCATGATCGCCACCGGTGTTCTCGCCACAACGGGCTCGCTCATCCGCTGGCTACCCGAGTCCTCACCACGTCAGGCGGCACTAGCTGCCAGCCTGATCGGACTGGTGACCCTTGCAGTCGACACGACCATGCTCGTCATCCTGGCGACGCGCGTCCTGAACGGCACAGCCGGGTCACTTTCCCCGATCATCGCGGGCATAGCCGCCGCGGCCAGCATCGGCAGGTTCCCATTCGCTGGAGCAGCCATTTGCCACAGCGTTCGCCGGCTGATGTTCTCGCGATAGCAGATCGTGCACCGATCGACCCCGAGCCATCCGTCCGCTGTGTGGACATCGCGCGTCGGCCACACACGGGGGCTATCGTTCGTACGCGACGACGGTCATCATCCCGGACTCTCCGTGGTAGATGTTGTGGCAGTGGCTGAGCCACTGGCCGGGGTTGTCGGCGTCGAACTCGACCTGCAGCGTCTTGCCGGGCAGCACGATCGACGTGTCCTTGCGCGGCCCGCCGTTCGGGTGCTGGTAGGTGTGGCCGTGCAGGTGCATGGGGTGCCACATCTTCGTATCGTTGACGAGCTTCAAACGCACGCGTTCGCCCTTGCGCACCCGTAGCGCGTCTTGCAGAGGCTTCTTAATGTCGAACCGACGGTTGTTGATCGCCCAGTCGTATGAACTCATGTCGCCAGACAGCTTCATGGTCAGCGTGCGGTCCACCGGCTTCGAGCGCAGGCGGACCGCGGATGCCGTCGCCAGCTGGTCGGCGGTGCCGACCCGGGAGGAAACCAGCTCGGGGATGGACGTCGTTGGCGCCGGGGCTGTTCCCGCGGCGGTGCGCAGCAGCGCGAATCCGGCGGCATCCTTGCCCTCGGCCGATGCCACAAGCGGAAAGACGCCGTCACCGGCCGTGACGATGACGTCATAGCGCTCGCCCATCCCGAGGAGCACGCTATCGACGTCTTTCGGCTCGACCGGGTATCCATCGGTGTGCGTGATGGTCAGCGCGTGGCCGCCGAGCGCGACGCGGAACGCGGTGTCGCCGCCGGCGTTGATGAAGCGGATGCGTATGCGTGAGCCGGGTTTGGCGGTGAAGGTCTCCGGGTCGGCGGGCGGGCGCCCGTTGATCAGGTATTCCGGGTAGTAGACGTCGCCGGTGTCTCCGCCGAGCAGGGGCGAGTTCGTGCCCATCAGCATGTTGCCCATCCGCATCAGCATGCCGTCCATGCCCATCGATGCCATGCCTTTGGAGAGTTGTTTCAATACCTGGTCGGGAGTGGCGGTGACCCCGTCGAGCCAGTCATCCAGCACGACGACCCACTCCTCGTCGTAACGGAGTGGATCGTGCGGGTCCTCGACGATCAGCGCCCCGTACAGTCCTCGATCCAGCTGGGTGCCGACATGGGGGTGGAACCAGTACGTCCCGGGATGCTCCGCGATGAACTTGTACGCAAAGGAATTGTCGGGCGCGATCGCCTTCTGGGTGAGCGGTGGCACCCCGTCCATGTCGTTGCGCAGTGCCACGCCGTGCCAGTGCACGGATGTGGGGTCCGGCAGCTGGTTGGTGACTTGTGCAAGAACGGTGTCTCCGGCGCTGACCCGGATGGTCGGGGCCGGTGTGGAGCCGAAGGCCCAGGTGTTCGCCATCTTGCCGGCAAGATCCAACTGCATCGGCTGCGCATTCAACGTCGCGGAGACGACGCGGCCGGTGCTCCGCCGCGCCTCTTCGGCGGTGGTGACGGCCGATGAAGTCGGTGAGATGAGTCGGGGTGGTGGTGAGGTGCAGCCGGCCAGGGTTGCCAGCGCCGCGGTTCCCAGACCGGCAGCGAGCAGCCGGCGACGTGTGATCGGGTGAGATGGATTCGTGAGGTCGGGCATAAGTAGTCGTCCAGAGTCAAGGAAGGGATGAGGGGACTGTCGTGCGCACGCTGTCGGCGGGGGTGCCGGACGCCACCGAGACCCGGTCGCGCCCGGCATTTCTGTCAGCCGAGGGACGTGAGCATCGCCTGCATCTCGGTGACTTCCTGGGACTGCGAGTTGACGATGTTGTCGGCGAGCTTCTTCGCCTTGGTGTCTTTGCCGCCTGACTGTTCTTGCTTGGCCATGTCGATGGCGCCCTGGTGATGCTGGATCATCAGGCTCAGGAACGCCTTGTCGAATGCCGGACCGGTCGCAGCCTTCAGCTGGGCCATGTCCTGCGGAGTCATCCCGGGCATCGAGTTCATGCCGGCGCCGTCGGTCGGCATCGGGGTCGACATGTCCATTCCAGACATGTCCGAAGGACTCGGGCTTGATCCGGAACCCATCTCGGGCATGGTGAGCGGCTCCCCCCATCCCTTCAGCCATGCTTTCATCTCATCGATCTCGGGCTGTTGCGCATCCTTGATCTTCACCGCCAGATCCTTCACCTGAGCGGATGCTGCGCGGGTAGGGGCGAGGCCGGCCATCTCGATCGCACCCTGGTGGTGCACGATCATCATCTGCGCGAACATGGCGTCTTGCGCATTGTGCGTCCCAGCGGGTGTGGATGAGGAATGGGACATCCCGGGCATGTCGCCCATCCCGGAGCTGGTGCAACCGGCGAGCAGACCACCGGCGGCCAGAACGACGCCGGCGAGGGCGGCGCGAGGTGCGAACTTCATGAAGTACTCCAAATACTGGTACGGAAAGTGAGAACACGCGTCGGAGGTGCCGCCTGCCCGAAGACAGAGCCCTCCCCAGCGACCTCTAAATCCGCAACACCTGGAGTGCGAGCACGCGATCGGTCGCGAACGCGCCTGACCGCCCTTGCTCATTCGGCGCCGATCGAAGCGGCGACGGCACGTGCTGTTCGCCGACCGCAGGGGAAGCTGATACGGCGAGAACGATCGGCGACGCCACGAAGAGGCAGGCGTGCATCCCACCGTGGGACATCGCATCCGTGCATGCGGTGCCGGCCTCGCCCGAATCCGCTGCCTGCCGATGACCGGCACCAGCGGTCGCAGCAGCCGTTGGATCCGGCGGCATCGGGGTGGCTGTGGCTGCAGAGGCCGACGACATCCGCATGTTCATGGATGCATCGAGCATGCTGTGCATTGCAGTGATGCCCACGACGAGGATGAGCGTGATCACGACACGTGTGGCGATGCGCAACGTGCGCGCTGCACGCAACCGCTCGAGCCGGATCATACGTTCCACGGTACCCGCTACGGGTATGCCGTACCTGAACCAAGAGTGCGAGTTGACCAGAGCACTTGGGGGAACGTCTGCGGTGTCGCCGCTAGACGGGCAGTGTCGTTCCACCGATCATCGCCTGGAGGCTGTAGATCCATGCGGTCCAGAGGCCGGTGATCATGAGTACACCGATCACGATGAGGAGGATGCCGCCCGCCAGGTTCACGGCGCGGATGTGACGGCGGAGGAACGCGACCGCGCCGGCGGCCCAGGTGAATCCGAAGGCGATCAGGATGAAGGGAACGCCGAGCCCGAGGGCGTAGAAACCGGTCAGTAGGGCACCGCGGGCCGCGGATTGGCTGGACAGGCTGAGCGAGAGAACCGCGGCCAGCGTCGGACCGATGCACGGCGTCCAGCCGAGTCCGAACACCATGCCGAGAAGTGGTGCTCCCGCGACGCCGGTCGAGGGTCGGGCGGGGAGCTTGATCGTGCGCTGCAGGAGGGAGAACGCGCCGACGAACGCCAATCCCATGAGCACGACGATGATGCCGAGGACTCTGGTGAGAACGTCTTGCCAGCGGATCAGCCAGGAGCCGAATGCGCCCGCTGCGGCACCATACGCGATGAACACCACAGCGAACCCGAGGACGAAGAGCACCACTCCCGCCACGGTGCGCCGACGTGAGCGTCCAGCGGTACCATCGGCCATTCCGCTGACATAGCCGAGGTAGCCCGGTACGAGCGGCAGGACGCAGGGCGAGGCGAACGAGACGGCGCCGGCGAGGATCGCGACGGGGATGGCAAGAAGAAGCTGGCCGTTGGAGACGATCGCTGCGAATGCCGATCCCATTACCGGGAGCCTGTCCTGATCAGTATGGCGATGCTGGTGGTCTCCCGACTCACTTCTGGCTCACGGTTATTGCTCCGGCAAGGATGAGCAGGCCGGCCATGGGATAGCCGGCTGCGAGATCGATCCAACCCGGCGGTTGGGCACCGAAGGCTCCGAGATGGGCGAGCCAATGTTGCAGCGCGACCGCTGCACCAACGGACATGACGCTCCAGCCGATCACGCGGAATCGTCGTTTGCGTCGGTAGGCCGCGCGGAGCTGTTCAGGCGTCTTCTCAATCTCCGCGTGCGTCGAACGCTTGCGCGGCGGTTCGTTCTTCTTGGGCACGAATATGTCCTTTCGGTTCGAATGGCGGCTCATACGTCTCGTGTTCAGAGGCCGCTGTAGGAGTGGAGACCCTTGAAGAAGACGTTGACGATGCCGAAGTTGAACATCACGGCGCTGAACCCGATGAGTGCCAACCACGCCGACCGCGAACCGCGCCAGCCGCGGGTCGCCCGGGCGTGGATGTACCCGGCGTAGAGGACCCAGATGATGAACGTCCAGACTTCTTTGGTGTCCCAACCCCAGTAGCGGCCCCAGGCCTTCTCTGCCCAGATCGCGCCGGCGATGAGAGTGAAGGTCCAGAGGATGAATCCGACGATGTTCATCCGGTAGGCGAGGTTCTCCAGCGCCGCCCATTTCGGCAGGGTGCGAAGGAAGGCGAACTGCGGCGGCCGCGCATCGGTCTCTTGACGCTCTCGTCGCGCCTTCAGGAGCTGAACGCCGGAAAGCGCGAACCCGAGAGCGAAGAAGCCGGTGGCGATGATCGCGACGATGACATGGATCACCAGCCAGTACGACTGCAGCGCCGGAGGCAGCGGTGCGACGGGAACGTAGTACCGTGCGCTTGCGATTCCCAGCAGCAGGAGTACGAGTCCGATGACGAACGTGCCCAGGAACCGGAGGTCGTACTTGAGTGTCACGAGCAGGAAGACACCGACGATGATGAGGGTGCCGGTCATGGAGAACTCCCACATGTTCGCCCACGGGACGCGGCCGGCGGCAATTCCTCGAAGAACGTCCGCCCCTAGGTGCAGGCCGAATCCCACGAGCGTCAGCACGAATGCGGCACGCAACACTCCGGACGTCTGCGGCCGCTCTTCATGGGCGTCCGCGCTCGTGGTCGACTGGCGGACGAGGACACCCGTGTTCCCTATGGCATTCGCGAGCCTCGTGGTCGAGGTCGGGGTTTCGGCTTCGGCATGCCGGGCGACCGCGCTGATCACGGTGACCGAGGGGGAACGTCGACGGGCGAGATCGAGGGCGAAGGTCACGAACGCGGCGGCGTAGATCGCGATGGCCCCGATGATGAGCAGCAGCGAAAGCTGCGACAGTGTGTCGGTCATGTTGTTCTCCTTGTGTCCTCTTCTGGGTGCCGACCATCTGATGCGCCGGGGTCGCGGTTGCGAAGGGCCTCGATGTGGTTCTGTGCCAGCGTTTCGACCACCGTCTCGAGTTGTGGGTCATCGCCCCGAGCCAGGCCCGCATACTCGAGTCGGAGCGGTCCGGATGCCTGCCCGATCGCCTTCACCCACAGCCTTCGACGAGGCACGAAGAGCGATGTGAGGAGGCCGCCGAACGCGCAGACCGTGAACAGAAGCACCCAGCCTTGGGCCGGATCGTGGTTCACCTGGAAGGAGGCGAACCGGGAGACGCCGTCCAGGGACACCGAGCCCAGCCCGTCGGGAAGCTGTTGACTGTACCCGGGAGCAAGCTCGATCGATTTCACGCCGGTGCTCACGCCGGTCAGTTGTTTCAACCGGGACGTGTCCAGGGTGTACACGGACCGGGGCACTCCGCCGTTCAACCCGAGGTCACCCGAATAGACATTCAGGGTGAGCATCGGTGCCTTCACGTCCGGATAGGACGAGTAGAAGGCGCCGTTCTGCGCCACCGCTTTGGTCGGGTAGAAGAATCCCATCATCCCGATCTGCTGCTGGAGGCCGTCGGGCACTTTCACGACTCCGAGGGATGTGAGGTTCGAATCCTGGGGCAGGAACGGGACGAAGTCGCTGAAGACGACGTGCCCTCGTGGATCGCGGACCGTGATGTGCGGCGCGTAGCCGTTCCCGAGCAGGTACACGTTGGTGCCGCCGATGTTCAGCGGCTCGTTGACCTTGATCGTGGTCTTGTAGCCGTTCCGGGAGTCCTGAGTGCGAGCGGTGACAGTCGCGGTGTAGTCCGTCGGCAGCCCGCGAGCATCCTTGTTCTGCGTCTCATACGTGACGGCCAACTTGTCCAGCCGGATCGAGTACGGCGACAGTTCGGCGTCGGTGAAGAAGCGGCCCGGGTTGAAGGAGTCGTACGCGGCGAGGGTGTTGATCATGGTCTGTCCCTCGACGACGACGCGGTTGCCGTTGTACCCGAAGCCGCCGCCGATACCGACCGTGATCAGGATGCCGAGCAACGCGATGTGGAAGACCAGGTTGCCGGCCTCGCGAAGGTAGCCGCGTTCGGCGCTGACCGAGAGCTCGGTGCTGTCTTTCGTCTGGGCACCCTCGAATACCGCGACCCGGTATCCGCGCCTGCGCAGCAAGGATCGCGCGGCGGCGATCGCGTCCGGGGCCGTCACCGCGCTGCCAGTAGCCTTTCCGTCGTCGTTCAGGTCGAGGGCGATGAAGCCGGGCATCCGCGACAGGCGAGCCGGCGTGCGGGGCGGAGCGGTGCGGATCGCCCGCAGGTGATGGACGGTGCGTGGCAGTACGCATCCGATCAGCGAGAGGAACAGCAGCAGGTAGATGCTGGAGAACCAGAACGAGGTGTAGGCGTCGAATACCTGGAACTTGTCGAGGATCGGGGCCAGACCCGGGTTCTCCTTGAAGTACTGGACCACACCGTTCGGATCGGCAGTGCGTTGTGGGAACAGCGAGCCGGGGACTGCAGCGAGGGCGAGCAGCAACAGCAGGAACAGTGCCGTGCGCATGCTCGTCAGCTGCCGCCATGCCCAGCGCCCCCAGCCGATGATTCCCAGGCGCGGTTGTGACACGGCGGTCGGGGTGCGTTCAGTCGGCTCTGCGTCGATGCGCTCAGTCGATCGAGTCATCGCACCTCCCGTTCAGGATGGAGGACCGATCACGCACGATTCCCGCTCTCGGAAGTCGGGACCCGATCGGACTCGCGGACTGAACTGTTGTTCGCGGTCCGTGGTGGGTGTCCGGGGAGGTAGGGGTCGGGTTCGGTGTCGGGGTGTCGTCTGGTTTGGATGACGAGGAGCACGATGCCGGCGGCGATGGCGGTGAAGGATGCCCAGTCGTTGGCGGGGATGCCGAGGAAGCCGTCGCTGGTCGGGTCGATGCGGATGGCTTCCAGCCAGCTGCGGCCGATGCCGTACCAGATCAGGTAGGTCGCGAAGGCGCGACCCCATCGCAGGTTCAGTCGTCGTTCCAGGATCAGGATGATGGCCACTCCGGTCAGGTTCCAGAGGATCTCGTAGAGGAACAGGGGATGGAACAGGGTGCCGGCGGGGAGGCCGGGCGGGAACTTCGGGTTCGTCGACTCGATCTGCAACCCCCAGGGCAGTGTGGTGGGCAGGCCGAAGAGTTCGTGGTTGAAGTAGTTCCCGAACCGGCCCAACGATTGTGCGACCAGCAGGCCAGGGGCGAGAGCGTCGGCGAAGGACCAGAATCGGATTCCGGCGCGACGGCATCCGATCAGGGCACCCACCGCGCCGCCGAGAAGGGAACCGTAGAGGGCGTTGCCGCCGTCCCAGATCGCGAACACGTTCCACAGATTCGCGCCGGGATAGAAGTAGTCGCCTGTGTGCGTGAACACGTGGTAGAAACGGGCCCCGACCAGGCCCAGCGGCACCGCCCAGATCAGGATGTCGATCACCACACCGCGAGGCGCACCACGGCGATGCAGCCGGGAGGACGTGATCAGCACGGCAGCGATGATCCCCGCCAGAATGCACAATGCATACGTGTGGATCGTCAACGGACCCAGCTGGAACTTCGCCCACGCCGGATCAGGGCTCGGGATGCTGAACGGATGAAACATGAGTCGTCTTTCGTGATGTAGGTGGCAGAAGGAACTGCCGGTGTGTCGCTATTGGCTGGGCTCTTTCAGAACGGTTGTGATCAGAGCCTCGAGTACGGATGCGTCCGGAATCTTGCCGAGCACTCGCGCCGCGACCCGACCATTTCTGTCCAGCACGATCGTCGTGGGGACCGCGTTCGGCGCCACCACCCCACTGAACGCCAATTGCATGGTGCCTCTGTCGACATCGAGCACTGACGGGTAGGTGATGCCGAACTCGGAGGCGAAGGAACGCGCGGTCGCAGCCTGGTCGCGCACATTGACGCCGAGGAAGCGCACACCTTGCGACGAGAACGCGGTGTAGGTCTTCTCGAGGTCGGGTGCTTCGGCGCGGCAGGGCGGGCATCCGGCATACCAGAAGTTCACGACGACGACGCGACCGGTATAGGCGCTCGATGTGATCGGTGTTCCGTCTTCGAGGTCCGCGGAGAAGCGAATCGGCTTGCCCCGATTCTTCACCGTGATCTCGGTGATGGAACCATCGCCTGCGACGTAGTTCTTACTGCTGCCGTCACGGTATTGCTGTGCCAGCGCGTCATTGGTGCACCCGGCGAGTCCAAGGCTCAGCAACAACGCCGTGCTGACGGCGAGAACCACACGAGCCCGGACGCGCGCGCGCAGGCGACCTGCCTGCGCGTCGCGGTCGTTTCGAGCGAACACTCTCAGCCCACCCTTTGCGTGAGCCAGGCGTAGGGGTCGACGAAGGCGCCTTCGACCATGATGCCCAAGTGCAGATGAGGACCGGTGCTGGCGCCGGTGCTCCCGACAAGACCGACCAGCTGGCCGACGGTGACGCTTTCACCGGCTCGCAACGCGAGTGAGCCGAGCTGCATGTGCGCGTACAGACTGCTCACCATCTCTCCACCGATCCGGTGGTCGATGATCGCGCACACGCCCAGAGCACCGGATGGATTGCCCACTTCTCGCACCACACCGTCGGCGATGGCGTAGATCGGAGTACCGGCCCCCGGATTGATGTCGATGCCCTCGTGATATGAGGAACAACCGGCGCATGGGGCAGTCCGGTACCCGAATCCATCGCTGATCGGCGCCGCGACATCCAGCGGCCAGCGGATCGAACCACCGGCGACTTTCGAAACGATGATCCCGCTGCTGCGGTCGGATGCGGAGGGTTTAGGTGCAGCGGCGGACGCGTAGGTGTCGCGCGCGACAGGAGCGGACTCGCCGGAGGCGACTTGAAGGGTTTGTCTCTCGTGAGTTGCGGATGCCACACGATTGACCAAAGGTGCGGTGGAGGACGGCACGGTCGCGTAAGCAGGCAGAGCATACGTGCCGGTCAGCAAGGCGGCAATAAGCAGACTCATCGCCGATGCGGCTTGCCGCCGTCTCACGGCCGACCGATTGTGTGGACGTTTCCGGCTCCCGCGACCGTTGCGACCGCCGAGGCGCTCCGCATCCCGGCGTTCACGCCTCGACGAGTAGTTGTCTGACGGACCCTCCCGGTGAGAACCGTGGGCCCTATGAATAGTCATGTTGGTGTTGGAGCTCCGAACCTTTCGCAGGCATGTCAACAACGACATGTCTGCGGTGCTGTGATCTGTGGTCGATGGTTACGGTGAATCCGTCGACCGACGTGCGAGGAGAGTGCCGTCGGAGGCGTTCGACACGAAATGTCGAGCTACGCGGATCCGCCACCCAAACGGGCACGGCAGCGCCATACAAAGGGACGCGAAGACGCGTTCCCGAGGCGCTGGTCTATGACCAGGAGATCAGGTTCGGCTAATCGAAAGGGATACCAGAGAAGGCGGGCTGAGTGACCGTAACGTGCCCACCGCGCAAAGCATCGCTCGCAGCCGGGACATCATGCCAAGGAGAGGCCCACCACCGAAGGCGAGCAGCGCAAACCCGAAGAGAACGACTACCAGAGCGCAATCTGCGGCCGTGAAAGCGGTGTGTGAATCACAGGCGGAGTCACATTGAGGTGACGGGCTGGTACGGCTGCTTTCGACGCTGCCCATGCTCGGGGAGGCCGAACCTGCATCATGCGCGGACCTGCTGACAGAGACGGGCTGCTGAGCCGCCGCGGCCACCGGATGAGACGAGGCCGACGGCTGATGCTCGCTCACCGTCGACATGGCGAACATGCAGAGGGCAAGGGCGAACATAGCGAAAAGGCTCACGATCGCCAGACGGGCGCGCTTCGACGTGAGCACGATTCGGTGTGCGCGTCGAGTCAGATGCATGTGTCCGGATCCCTGAAGTCGTCGAGGTACGCCAGCATCATACCGGCGGATCTTGTGCCGCTCTCTCCAAGGTCCCGGCTACTCCCGTTCGAACCGTGCGACTCATGCCGGCGCGCACCTTGGCGAGGAAGTACTCGTGGAACCGGTGCTCGCCGGTGAGCTCGGGGTGGAAGCTCGTGGCGATGAGGGCACCCTGCTCGACGGCGACCACACGTCCGTCCTCCAGCGTCGCCAGCGGCGTCACCCGTTCGCAGACCGACTCGACCACCGGGCCTCTGATGAAGGCGGCGTGCACCGGCTCGTTTCCGAGCGCTGGGATCTGCAGATCGGTCTCGAACGACTGGTTCTGCGAGCCGAACGCGTTCCGCCGCACGGTGATGTCGAGCCCGCCGAGCGTCTGCTGGCCGACGATGCCATCGAGGATGCGATCGGCCAGCATGATCAGGCCGGCACACGTGCCGAACACGGGCATCCCCTCCGCGATCCCCTGCCGAAGCGGCTCGAAGAGCCCGAACTCGCGAGCCAGCTTGTCCATCACGCTCGACTCGCCGCCGGGGATCACCAGGCCGTCGATGCGCTCGAGGTCCTCCGGCCTGCGCACCAGGGCGACGCCGGCGCCGAGGGATGCCAGCACGCGGGCATGCTCCCTGAAGTCGCCCTGGAGGGCGAGCACGCCGACGCGGACGGCAGACGCCGACGTGAACGCCGAGTCCTCGCGAAGCGTCACCAGCCGCGCTCGGCGAGCCGGTGCGGTGCTGGGAGGTCGCCGACGTTGATCCCGACCATCGCCTCGCCCAGGCCACGCGATGCGTCGGCGATGATCGACGGATCATCGTAGAACGTGGTTGCCTTGACGATGGCGGCCGCGCGCTTCGCCGGGTCACCTGACTTGAAGATGCCGGAGCCGACGAAGACGCCGTCGGCGCCCAGCTGCATCATCATCGCAGCATCCGCCGGGGTGGCGACGCCGCCCGCGGTGAACAGCACCACCGGGAGCTTGCCGGTCTCGGCGATCTCCGCGACCAGGTCGTACGGGGCCTGGAGCTCCTTCGCCGCCACGTACAGCTCGTC
Source organism: Humibacter albus DSM 18994 (assembly GCF_000421825.1). Classification (GTDB taxonomy): domain Bacteria; phylum Actinomycetota; class Actinomycetes; order Actinomycetales; family Microbacteriaceae; genus Humibacter; species Humibacter albus. Next base: position 341,290 of record NZ_ATXT01000013.1, on the reverse strand, counting down.
CTTCGTCATCGACTTGAGGGCGTTGATCTCGCCAGTGATCTTGCGGATGTGCTTGGTCGCCTCCGAGACGTCGCCCGTGCCCGCCTCGCCCTTGGACCGGATCATCGCCGCGCCCTCGTTGATGCGTCGAAGGGCCTCGCCCAGGTTCGTGGCTCCGCAGACGAACGGAACCGTGAAGCCCCACTTGTCGATGTGATTCACGTAATCAGCGGGCGAGAGGACCTCGGACTCGTCGATGTAGTCGACGTCCAGCGCCTGGAGCACCTGAGCCTCGACGAAGTGCCCTATGCGGGCCTTGGCCATCACAGGGATCGACACCTCGGCGATGATCGCCTCGATCAGGTCCGGATTGCTCATGCGTGCCACGCCGCCCTGGGCGCGGATATCTGCGGGCACGCGCTCGAGAGCCATCACGGCGACAGCGCCCGCGTCCTCGGCGATGCGCGCCTGCTCCGGCGTGACGACGTCCATGATGACGCCGCCCTTGAGCATCTCCGCCAGTCCGCGCTTGACGCGGGTGGACCCAAACTCACCAGAGACAGAAGCGTTGGTCATGAGGGCAATCGTAGAACGGGAAGTTGAACCGGCGGACATCAGCAGGGGCGAAACCACGCGCACGTACATCACTCACTTCAAGCGCTGGCGGGGGCTACTAGGCACACCCGCATGCGACCCAGCTGTCACAGCCAGCGAGTCGAGCGTGGCCACATGAAGCCTTCGCCGGGACGAAGACAGTTGGGAACGGCAGCAAGCTGGAGACGGCGAGGGACAGCTGAAGGACGGAAAGGGTAGACGGCCTGATGCAATGAATCAGTTCCGAGAGCCAGATGGTCGCAAATCGTAGGTTGAAATCGTTGATGCACGCAGGCACTTTCTGTGAGGTGCGCGCCAAAATCGCCGGTCTCGGCGAAGAGTAGGTGTGAGGGGTGGAATTGCACGGTGGAAGCGGGGCGAGGCTTCGCAGGGGGTGAAGCAGGCGGTCGCGTACGCCTTTGGCGGTGTCTGCGACGCGACCCTAACCGCTAAGGATGCTGACGGGGTGATCGCTGCTGCGGACTATGCGGACGCGGTGATGACCCGGTACATCTGCGAAGACAACGTTATCCGGGACGACCTCCTTACCCGGAAGCAGTTGCGCGCGTGGGTGGACGGGATCGACCCCCTCACTGGGGAACGGCGCGGCCGTGACCTCGAGTCCCCGGTTGCTGACTTGGTCCTTGATGCGACGGTGAATGCGCCGAAGTCGTTCTCCATTGCGGCGCTCCTGGATCCGGAGCTCAATGCAGCGTATGAGGATCTGCAGGACCGGTTACGGGACCGGATCATCCACCTCTGGCAGACCGAACTCAACGCACGAAGGGGTGCCGGCGGCCTGATCCGGGAGGGCCTGGCTCGGGTTGAGGTGGTGGAGCTGAAGCATGAACGGTCCAGGTCGTTGGATCCGCACAAGCACCGCCACCTCTGGCTGAACGTGAAAGTCCAAGGCCGAGACGGTCGGTGGTCGAACCTGGACACCAGGGTGGCGCTGCGGTTCCAGAACGTAGTGAACGCGGAAGGCGACCTCGCCGCCCGCACCGACCCGGCCTGGATCCACGCCCTCGCCGTCAAGGGGTTCACGCTCAACGCGGACGGGGAGATCCAGCAGCTGGCGCATTTGGTGCGGCCGTTGTCGAAGCGGTCCGCGCAGATCGAGACCAACCGGGCAAAGCGGCTGGAGTGGTGGCGGGGTCAGCATCCCGGTGAGGAACCGTCCCGGGATGTACTGAACCAGATCGACCGGTGGGCCTGGGCCGCTGGGCGCCCGAACAAGCCCCGCGACCTCGATGAGGGCAACTGGGCAGGCATCGTTCGGAACGAGATCCACGCGGCCGACCCGAGCGTGACCGCGCGACCAGCGGTGGCCGTCACCCCGGTCACCCTTGCGGACATTGGCCTGGACTTGGTGGCCGCTCGGGCGGTGGTGGATGCGGATGGCCGCTCCACGGGCACGGGTGGCCGGTTCTCCGTGTTTGATGTCCGCGCCGGTATCCTCCGTGCCCTCTCCGCCACCGGACTGGTCACCGAGCGCGACGACCTGACGTCGCTGGTCGACGAGCTGGTGGTCAAGGCTGTGGCCGCGCATACGGTCCGTCTCCTCGAGAAGGATGTCGTGCCTGATCACCTGAAGCATCTCGTGGCCACCGAGACCGTCGTGGCGAAGTACTCGCTGGCCAACAAACTTGAACTCCTCCCGGAGGGAGGTGTTCGCGTGCCGGATGCGGCGATCGTAAAGATCGCCGCGGCAGTTGATCCAGGCCGCAGGTTGGACAACGGGCAGGTGATGGGTGCAGGCGTGATTGCGGGGACGGCGAGGCTTGTGACGGTCATCGGTGCGGCCGGTACGGGGAAGACGACGATGCTGAAGATGGCCGCGGCAGCACTGAAGATGCAGAACCATCGAATGATCGTCGTCGCGCCGACGAAGAAGGCCGCCACCGTCGCCGGCCGCGAGATCGGCAGCGATTCGTCCTCCCTCCACCAGCTTCTGCACGCATACGGGTGGAGGTGGAGTGAAGATGCAAGCGGGCGCATCGTGTGGTCACGTCTCCACATCGGCGAGGTCGATCCCACAACGCAGCGACCGTTCGAGGGAGTTGACGGTGAGCCGTTGCAGTCGGGCGACCGGATCGTGGTCGACGAGGCCGGCATGCTCGATCTCGACGCCGCTAACGCGCTCGTTCAACTCGCCCTCGAAACCGGAGCGGGACTCGCCGCCGTCGGTGATCCCAACCAGGCGCTCCCCGTTGGGCACTCCGGAGCTTTGGATCTTATTCGAGGCAGCAGTTCAGAAATTGTCGAGCTGGCGGATGTCCATCGGTTCAAGGATCCGGAGTGGGGTCGGTTCACGCTCGAGCTGAGGCGTGCTGAGACGGTCGAGGATCGACACAGCCTGGCAACGCGACTCATCGAGACCGGACACGTCCAGCTGGCCAACAACACGACCGCGGTCGAATCGGCGATGACTGATGCGTGGTTCGATGCGACGAACCGGCGAGAAACGATCTCCCTCATCACCGCGACCCACAGCGAGGCCCAGGCCGTCAGCGAGTCGATCCAAGCCCGACGAATCCAAACCGGCGCCCTCTCCACCCAGCGGGTTGCTCTCGGGCAGGCCGGCCAGACACTGCTGGAAGGCGACATCGTTCAGACCCGTCGCAACAACGGCCGCTCAGGAGTCGAGAACCGGCAGAACTGGATCCTCCACCAGATCACCGGCGACGGTCTCGTGTTGACCAGCGTGAACGATTCGACGCAGTTCCGGAAAGTCAGCCACGATTACGCCGCCCACCACATGCACCTGGGATACGCCAGCACCGTCTACGGGGCACAAGGCGAAACCACAGACCGGTCACTCGTTGGCCCCCGCGTCGACGCCGCCGGCCTCTACGTCGGATTGACCCGCGGACGGCTCAGCAACAACATCATCCTCACCGCACCAACGCTGCGCGCCGCTGCAGCCGAGCTGACAGAGATGATGCAACGCGGCAATGTCGAACCCACCATCCAAGCCTCCCGCGACGCCGCCCGCGAAGAACTGAACCGTGCGGCCGCCGCGGCTGCGACCAGGCAACCAGGACCCGTCATAGCTTCGGCAGGGCTGGGCCGCTAAGGCAGGCGATAAGAACGGCAGATCGGCACCGCCACCCGATTCCGCGGCTCAATGTCGCCGGCCCGAGCAACGTACGCAATCAAGGGAATCCCGTGAGCGTTGGCGAGTTCTCCAGCGTCAGGGAAACACCCCCCGGAGTGGAATACGAGGCTGTGCCGACCATCCGACGCCGAGAGCATAACCGCTCGCTGTACAAGCGGAACTTCGATGTTCCCGATCCGGTTCTCGACCAACGCGACGTATCGGGAGCTGTAGAGATCGCAGATTTCCGCTGTTGCACCCTCAGCGACCACCGTGTCCTCCTCCCCGAGATAGACCATCCACTCGCGACAGAACTCAACCGCCGCCGACTGGGATGAACCAACAGGACGTGGCCTTGGGCGCTGTGAAAGATCGGACACACCTCGAGAATCCTCCTGCGCCCAGACAAATCGCTACATCTCCGCCTGATTGGCTGGAGCTGACTCTGACGCACAAGCCGTGGGGCTACCGTTCGCGTTCTCCTAAGTCAGCATCCACGGGTGTTGGCCCGGGCAGGACAGGATGGACGCCTGACTCGAGCAAGCTCGCAGCGGTAGGTCTGCTCCGTCATTAGCTAGAGGCCAGACCGGAGACGCAACGGGCGCACACCGGTGCCGGATAGCGCGAGCGCCCAAGGACCCCGGCCCAACTTGATGACCTCGCGCCGCAACCGTGCTTCGTGGGCGAGGAACAGCTCGAGCTGTTCTCGGGGTCCCAGGTCCCGCTTCGCGCCTATCCACACGGAACAGATTCCGTATTCGACGTACGCCGCGAATTCGGCCGGACGGGTGCGGATGTGCTTGTCACGCGTGATCACGATGAGGCGACGAGCACCAACGATCGGCATCCAGTCCAGATCCGCGGTTCCGAGGGGAACCTCGGGAAGGTCCTCATGCCCGGGGTAGAGCACATCGTCACGGCCACTACGACGAAGGAGCTTGCCAAGGCCCAGGGTGTTCTCGTCGGTGAAGTACACCGGCTCGAACAGGCGAGCCATCAGGCGGCGCGCCCGCTTCCGGCGATCAGCTCGAACCGGATCGCCTCGTCCACCTGATCAACACTGAGGTCATAGAGGTCGGCAAGCTCTTCGCGTGAGGTCCCCGCACGGTAATCCTCGGCCAACGCATCAGTGCGCACGTTCCTGATCGCCGGCTGGCCGAAGGCGTGCGCAGGATCCATCACCACTTCCCGAGTCCGGATACTGGGGATGAGGCGCGCAACGACACCGCCGTCGTACTCGACAGCATCTTTGAACCGCTGTGCCGCGGCGGAGAGCATCACTTGACCATTGCGAACAACCACGAACCGCAGCGGACGGTCGAGACCGGCCTCATCCTGCAGCGCACGCACCAACTCGCGCCCCTCAACATCCAGGAAAGGGCGCGCATGCGCAAGCGGATAACGACCGAACTCGTCACGAAGCCGAACAATCGCAGGACGAAGACGCTGCACCGGTACCAGCTTGTCGCGATACTCGGCAAGAAGCCGCGCCTCGACCATCTCGCCCCACGTCACCGATTCCGTACCGGACGACTCCTCACGCAACACCGGTTCGTAGTAACGGCCCGCACGTTCGTACCCCTCAAGCCACCGCCTCGCGGTACCCGCATGCAGACCAACAAGGCGATCCACATCGGAGTACGAGTAGATCGCTCGATCGAGCAGGGAGACGGCCACATTCGTAATGATCCCACGCTGCACCGACGTCGCCACACGCCACCAGGCGCGTCGCTCCTCGTCAAGCTTCAGCTCTAAGGGGTACCGGCCCCGCTCCACCACGCAAATGCGACGGCCGCACCGGCGGCCGATCATAGCTGCGGCGTCGACTGCGTTCGCTTCGATCACCATTTGCAGACTCCGGCCGTGCCGGCCTCCGCTTAGCAACCGAGACCTCCGCTTACTCCGCCTCCCCCGTGCGCTCTTGATCGCAACCACCGGGACGGCCGCGAAAGCGACCTGGGCGAAGTGATCTCACCAAGCTCGGCGACGCGGAGCACCAACGCGAGACTGAAGGGTGGGTGCGGGCTTCTGACGTGCTCCTGCGAACCGCGCTAGACCGGGCGTGTTAGCCCTGCAGATAGTCGTTCAGTCGGTTCACGCCTTCTGCCGCCTGTTGCGCGAGTTGGTGTGTGTACCGCCGGGAGACATCCTCCGAGGCGTGACCGGAGATGTTCGCGTAGACCACCCACTCGAGCCCGGCATGCTCGGCCATGGTGGTGTACGTATGGCGAAGCCAGTGCATGGTGGCGGGCCGGTCGATTCCCGCTGCGGTGAGCGCACCGCGCAGCGCTCCGTTCATATCAGCATTTGTCAGTGGGCTCCCATCTGGCCGGTGCCATACCAGAGCATGTGGATTGCGGCCCTCGCCCGCGGTGATCCGCCTGCGCAGAATGGCGACGAGTTCGTCTGTGAGTGGGGCGATGCGCGGCTTGTAAGCCTTCGGCCGGACGAGCACCCAGCGTCCCTGCAGCGGGGCTACTTCCAAGTTCGAGGCGATATCGAGCTCCCGCTGTGGGCAGCGGCCGGCGGTCCTTCTGCCGCACGAGGGTTCGCATCCGTGCCGGAACGTGGCTTCAACGAGGGTCCAGGAGACGTGTGCCTTCTTTCCGTCCAGATCGAGGTCCTGGACCCGTAGTCCTCGCAGTTCGCCGTCGCGCGCACCGGAGAGCAATGCCAAAGTCCATCGCGCGTCACCGAGCCTCAGTAGCGCCTGAGCTTCGGCACGCGTGAGCGAGTCGCGATCGACCGGCGCCTGCTTGGGGATGTCGACCGATTCCGCAATGTTGCGGGAGATGAGGCCCTCGTCGACGGCGAAACCGAGCATCGCGGAGAGGGTGCGGTGGGCCGCGGCGACGGTGGCGGGTCCGATTCCGCGCGCGAAGATGGCGGTGTGTAGGCGTCGCACGTCCGATGGCTTCAGGTCTGCGACAACTCGTTTGCCGAGGACCGGCACGATGTTCGTGGACACTTGGGAGCGGTAACCCTGCATGGTCTTCGGCTTCAGCCGCCCTGCCGCGTCGGCAAGCCAGGACTCGGCAAGGTCGGCGACCCGGGTGTGGTGATCGAGCGGGCTGCCGTTCTGCTCGACCTCGTGCATCAGCCGGCGCAGCTTCTGGACGCATTCCTCACGCGTCTTGGCATGCACGTAGACCTGCCGGCGGCGCCCGTCAGACGTGTAGCCGTTGTCGACGACTCCGCGCCACAATCCGCGGCCTTTTAGCTCGTAGAGGCCGCCTTGGCCGTGGTCGCGTCGCTTCGGCACGAGATCAGGCTAAACCTAAGCTCGCGGTAGGTGCACACATTGGTGCACACATGGGCGTGTTATCCCGTGTCGCGCCGTGTCATCCGCGAAGACGAAAAGACCCCGAAATTCCGGGGCTTTTCGCTGTTTTCGTTGGTGCGCCATGAGGGATTCGAACCCCCAACCTTCTGATCCGTAGTCAGATGCTCTATCCGTTGAGCTAATGGCGCATGCTGATCGCCGGGCTGGGCTCGCTGATCAACCTGACGACTATATCAGGCGTGCCGGGTCGTCTCGAAATCGGGCGATGCCGCGTCGCGGCCAGAGGTCACCACCCGTCAGTGTGCGTCGAAAACAGCAGACGGCACCGGAAACAGCAGGATGTCTGCTGCTTCCGGCCCGAGAGCGCGATCCCTGCTGTTCTCGCACACGCAATTCAGACCGCGCAGGTCGGCACGTCAGGCGAGCGCGGCGCGGATGCGGGAGGCGACGGCATCCGCGTCCTCGTCCGACGCATAAGGATGCCGTGGGCCGAGCCAGAAGCGCAGTCCGTCGCCCTTCGACCGCGGGATCACGTGCAGGTGCAGGTGCGGGACCGACTGCGAGACCACGTTGTTGACGATGAGAAGTGAGCCGTCGGCATCCGTCGCGCTCTCGACCGCGCGCACCAGCGCCTGCGACAGCCGGACCCATTCGGCGGCGAGGTCCAAAGGGAGTTCGTCGTAGGTCTGCACGTGCACGACGGGCACCATGAGCACGTGGCCGGGGAACACCGGGTGCGCGTCGAGGAACGCGACGAAATCGTCGTCGCGGTAGACCTCTCGAGCGGATGCCTCGCCCGCCACGATCGCGCAGAACGCGCACTTCTTCGTCGACCCGCGTTCGGTGAACGCCGCCCTGGACTCCGGCATGGGTGTGCTCCGTCCTCACGCGGGGCCTCGCGGGCATGTCCCGCAGACGCCGCCGCTCCGCTGCCCGGTTACGCGAAAATCTCGTCGAAGAAGTCGAGCTGCGCGCGCCAGCTGCGGGCATCCGCCACCGCCCGAAACCGGTCGCCGGGCACGGTGAACGCGTGCGGGGCGCCGCTGTACGTCACGACCTGCCAGTCGACGTTCGGGGCGCCGCGCAACTCGTCCTGGAACGCGTGGATGTCGTCGTCGGTGACCGCGGGATCCGCACCGCCGGTGAGGATGAGCAGCTTGGCGCGAATGGCATCCGCATCGCTCGGCTCGTGCGTGAGCAGCCGGCCGTGGAACGACACGACGCCGCGCACATCCGCCCCGGTGCGGGCGAACTCGAGCGCGGCCGAGCCGCCGAAGCAGTAGCCGATGACCGCGATGCGCGTCTCGTCCACCTGCGGCAGCTCGACCAGCGTGTCGTAGGCGGCCTTCACGCGCGCCCGCAGCAACGGCAGATCGCCGTAATACTGGCCGGCGAGCGCGGAAGCCTGCTCGGGTGACGGGCGCACATCGGCGCCGTAGACATCCGCAGCGAAAGCGACGTAACCAAGCCGGGCCAGCATCTGTGCGCGCAGCTCGACGTTCGGACCAACGCCCAGCCAGTCGTGCACGATGAGGATGCCCGGGCGCGGCTCGGGCGCGGCCGCGTCGTGCGCCACGTATCCCTCGAGTTCGGTGCCGTCGTGGCCGTACGCGATCGGCGCACCCTCGATCCGGGCACCGTCAGGCACCGGGATGCTCGCAAGCAGTTCCTCGTGCGTGGCTGGCAGATCGGTCATCGCTCACTCCTTCGGGTCGAACGAGGATCACGTTACGCGCCGGGCCCTTCGAGTGAGCGAAGCACCACATGCTCCCCGAGCGAGCGGGGCACAGGCGGGAGCGACCCTTCGACTCGCTCCGCTCGCTCAAGGAACACAGCTCGCTCAAGGAGCACAGCTCGCTCAGAGGGCATCGACGGCCGGGGCATCCTGCCTACGCTGGACTCATGGCCGAAGAACTCGCGCACGAGCCGGATGCCCACCGTTACGTGCTGCGCATCGACGACCGCATCGCAAGCGTCGTCGACTACACCGTGCTCGGCGACGCCCTCTCGATGACGCGCACGTTCACGAACCCGACGCTGCGCGGGCGAGGTCTCGCGTCGAAGGTCGTCGAGTTCGCCGTGGACGACGTGGAACAGAACACGAAGTACCAGGTGGTGCCGATGTGCTGGTACGTGGCGCAGTGGTTCGACGAGCACCCCGAGCGGGCGAACCTACTGTCGGCGCGCTCGGCGTAGCCTCGCGGCATGGCCGTCACCAGCATCCTGCTGCTCTCCGTTCCCGTCTCCGATCCCGACCGCGCCCGCGACTTCTACGTCGACACCCTCGGGTTCACCCTCGTGTCGGACACGATGATGGACGGCGATCAGCGCTGGATGCAGGTGGTGCCGCCCGGCGCCGACACCTCGATCACGCTCGTCACCTGGTTCGACACCATGCCGCCCGGCTCGCTGCGCGGCCTCGTGCTCGAGACGGATGATCTCGAAGACGACGTGCATCGCCTCACCAAGGCGGGCGTCGCGTTCGACTCCGGCATCGAACGCGCACCGTGGGGACAGTACGCGCAGTTCAGCGACCCGGACGGCAACGGGCTCATCTTGCAGCAGACAGCGGGGCGGGGCGCGCCGGCCCAGTAGCACCGGATCGAGCCGGAGCACCGAGCAGGGTGGACCCCATCGCGCCGGCTGCGGAACCAACTCAGGCCATGTGCCGCTTCGTGACGCATATATCGATGCGGTGCCACTTTTTCCTGAAATAGTGACAGGTTCAGGCCCTCGATGCCGGACTCGGACCACGGGGTCCGGCTCAGGCGTCCCCAACACTCGCCCAGCCACGCGCTGCCGACCACTCGCCGCCGCTCGCCGACGGCGGGTTGCCGCCAGCCAATCGCCACCACTCGCCGCCGATCGGTTGCCGCCCACTCGCCGCCGATCGGTTGCCGCCACTCGCCGCCGGCCACTCGCCGCCGCTCGCCGCTGGCGGGTTGCCGCTATGCAATCCGCCACCACTCGCCGCCGGCCAATCGCCGCCACGCGACGCCGGCGGGTCCGACTATGTCCGGGCCGCAGTCGCCTGCCGCGACAGCCGCGGAACACCGAACGCGAAGCCGAGCGCCAGGCCGAGCAGCATCGCGACGCCGTGCGCATCACCGGCCACCACGAGCACAACGGCCACCAGTACACCGATGCCGGCGCACACGCGCACGACGAGAGTGTGACCGCGGGACGGGTGGAGGGCATCCCTCGTCCCGATCAGGAGCGCCAGCGCGAAGACGCTGAAGATCAGCCCGTCGTTCGCGAACGAGCTGCCGCCACCGGGCTGCCGCCACGCGAGGGCGAGCAGGTTGAGCACGATCGACGGGACCAGGTAGAGCACGACCGCGCGCCACGGCCCCCAGATCCAGGCGCCGGCGACGAGCGCGAGCAGCACGACGATCAGGTTGAAGATCGCGGCGACGAGGCCGCCGTCCTGCGCCAGCAACGCGGTGAGGATGCGCCACCACTGTCCACCGAGCTCGGCCTGCGGATCGCGGGCGAGGGCATGCGTGATCTGCGGGAACGCCGACTGCAGCAGCGACGGCACTCCGATCACGATGGCGAACACCAGTGCGGGCCACGGGAAGGGTCGGCGCGCGGGGATCATACGCATGCCGACGTTCACGAGCAGCGCCAGCACGATCAGGTGCCCGACGATGCTGATGACGCTCTCGCCGCTGGTGTCCACGCTTTCGAGGATGCCCGTGCCGACGTCCCGCAAGCAAGGTCGCCGCGCGCTCCGCCGCCTCGGTGGTACGGCGTTCGTGGCCGCTCTGCGGGTGGGGTGGCTATTCTCGATGACGACCGTGTGCGTGCTGAGTTACGCGCACGCAACCCTCGGTTCGCGCATCCGTGCTTCGGTTCACGAGACCGTCACCGGGCCGGACCGCACCAGGCGGCGCACAACGCAGCTGCACAACGAAGTGGAGTTCACCGATGTCCAACACACCGCAGCCCAGCCCCCCGCAGCCCAGCACCCCGGGGGCAAGCACACCGGGGGCCGGCGCACCAAGGGCAAGCACCCCGGGGGCCGGCACAGCAGGGGCGGGCACGCCAGGAGCAGGCACGCCCGGCCGTTCCGCGCTCATCGTCGGGTACGCCCGTACCCCGTTCGTGCGTTTCAACGGCAGTTTCGCCACCATCCCCGCGCCTCAGCTCGGGGCGCACGCCATCACCGCGGCACTGCGCAGGGCCGGCATCAGCCCGGACCGCGTCGACATGGTGCAGGGCGGGCAGGTGGTGCAGGCCGGAGCGGGACAGAACCCGGCGCGGCAGGCGGCGGTGGGCGCGGGCATCCCGATGACGGTCCCCGCGATCACGCTGAACGCCGTGTGTCTCTCCGGCACGCTCGCGGTGGCGGCTGCGGCGAAGCTCATCGAAGACGGGGACGCCGACATCGTGGTGGCCGTTGGCCAGGAGTCCATGTCGCTCACGCCGCACGCCTGGGTCGGGTCGCGGGCCGGGCAGAAGTACGGGGCCGTCGAGCTCATCGACACGCTCGACCACGACGGGCTCACGGATGCCTTCGAGCACGTCTCGATGGGAGCATCCACCGAGGAGTACAACGGCAGGCTCGGCATCACGCGCGAGGAGCAGGATGCCTTTGCCGCCACCTCGCACCAGCGCCTCGCCGCCTCGATCGACTTTCTCGCCGGCGAGATCGAGCCGTTCGACGTGCGCGCGCGCAAGGGATCGACGACCTACTCGGTCGACGACGGCCTTCGCGCGGACACCACGGCGGAGTCACTCGCCGGCTTGCGCCCCGCGTTCGCCGGGAGCGGCACGATCACGGCAGGCAACTCCTCGCAGATCACCGATGGCGCCGCGGCCGTCGTGCTCGTAGGCGACGACGTCGACCTCACGGTCGCACCCCTCGCGAAGGTGATATCGACGGCATTCGTGGCCGGACCGGACAACTCGCTGCACGCCCAGCCGTCGAACGCGATCGCGGCAGCGCTGCGCAAGGCGGAGCTGCAGGCATCCGATCTCGCCGCGGTGGAGATCAACGAGGCGTTCGCGGCGGTCGCCGTGCACTCGACCCGGCAGCTCGGCATCGATCCGTCGATCGTGAACGCGCACGGCGGGGCGATCGCGCTCGGGCACCCGATCGGAGCATCGGGCGCCCGCATCGTGGGGCACCTCGCGCGACGGCTGCAGGAGCTGGGAGCGGGCGCGGGGAGCTACGGCGCCGTCGGCATCTGCGGCGGTGGCGGCCAGGGCGCGTCGGTGGTGCTGCAGGCGCTGTAGGAGCTAGGCGGCGAGCGCGTCGCCGACGAGGCGTCGCAGCTCGATGACGCCGCTGTCGGACCAGCGGGTCGGGTGCACCCGGTTGGTGAGCAGCGTCCACGCGCGGCCGGCGTCGAAGTCGATCCAGAGTCCGGTGCCGGTGAAGCCGGTGTGTCCGATGGTGGCCGGGCTGCAGGCATCCCCGCCCGACCAGCCCTCGTACGGGTGCTCCCAGCCGTAGGTGCGCCGCGGCCCGACGGCGGTGCGCATGAGCGCGAGCGCGTCGGGCGATGCGCCCGTGCCGTCGAGCAGCCCGCGTGCGTATCCGAGCACGGATGCCGCGGTGCCGAACAGTCCGGCATGCCCGGCCCCCTGCAGCGCCGCCGCGTTCTCGTCGTGCACGGTGCCCACGAGCATCCGTCGCCGCCACGGGCAGAACTCGGTGGCGGCGGCCTCGTCGGGATCGGCGGACCAGGCGAAGCCCTCGCCGGGATCCAGCTCGCGAATGCGGAGGCCCGACATCCGTTCCAGCACGAACCCGAGCAGCATGTAGTTGAGGTCGGAGTAGACGGGCTCTCCGTGGGGCCAGTCGCGCTGGATCACGAACGCGCGCAGCTGGTCCGGATCGGTGCCGTACGTATACACCGGGAACGTCGCCGGCAGCCCGCTGGCGTGCGTGAGGCAGTCGCGGGGCGTGATACGGCGCTGCCAGGCATGTGGGTCGAACTGCCGCAACTCGGTGAGCACGCTCGTGATCGGTGCGTCGAGGTCGAGGATGCCGCAGCTGGCGGCGTCGAGAATGCGCGGCGTGGTGAAGATCACCTTGGTCAGCGAGGCCAGATCGAACCACGTGTCGGTCGTCATCGAGCGTTCGGCAGGTTCGCGCTGGGCGAGGCCGGTGGCGCGGACGCGCACTCCGGAGGACGCGTCGGACGTCGCGCCGGATGCCGGCGCGGACGGCGTCACGGGGTCAAGCGTCCCGAAGTCGAGCGTGCCGAGCACGGCGCCGGGTATGCGGCCCGAATCGACCCAGTCCTGCACGATCGCGAATGCCCCGTCGAATCCCATGCCGGAAGCCTACGGCCGACCACGACGGCCGGTTCGGAGTTGGAGCCCTGCTCGCAGAACAGCAGTGATCCCGCTCTCGCATCGGGAACAGCAGGTTTTCTGCTGTTCCCGGCGACATCCGCTGTTTTCGCCGCGGCCCGAGCGCGAGTCGCCCCACAGCGTCGTACCCGATGCGTAGGGTGGCCGTCATGGTCGCGCGCATACAGGCGCTGGCGACGGCGGTGCCGCCGACAGTCCTCGAACAGGATTCGGTACGCGACGTGTTCGCGTCACAGCAGGGTCTGAGCCGGCTGGCGCAGAGACTCGTGCCCGCGGCGTTCAACGAGTCGGGCATCCGCACTCGAAGAACCGTGATCGAGGAACTGCGGCTCGACCGCAACAGCGACGACCCGGTGTTCTTCGACGGGTCCACCTGCACGTTGCTCACGCCCGGGACGAAGGTGCGCAACGACCTCTACATCGACGAGGCGACGAGGCTCGTGCTGCAAGCGGCGAAAGACGCTCTGGATGCCTGCGACATCTCCCCCGCGGATGTCACGCACATCGTCACCGTCTCGTGCACCGGCTTCTACGCCCCCGGACCCGACTTCATGCTGGTGCGCGACCTCGGCGTGAGCCCCTCGGCGCAGCGATTCCACCTCGGGTTCATGGGCTGCTACGCGAGCATGCCGGCGCTGAAGCTCGCCAAGACGTTCTGCGACGCCGATCCCGACGCGATCGTGCTCGTCGTCAGCGTGGAGCTGTGCACGCTGCACGTGCGCAGCTCCAGCGACCCGGACCAGATCGTCGCCTCGTCGCTCTTCGCCGACGGCGCCGGAGCCGCGGTGGTGTCGGCGCGCGATGTGGCGCACGGTCCGGCCCTGCAGCTGGATGCCTTCGAAACCATGATCACGCCCGTCGGTGAGCGCGACATGGCGTGGACGATCGGCGACGAGGGGTTCGAGATGATCCTCTCCACCTACGTGCCGCACATCATCGACGAGCACATCACGGGCGCGCTCGAGCCGCTCTTCGCACACGAGCCGGGCGTTCACGAGGAGCCGGAGCGGAGCATCCGGAACTGGGCGATCCACCCGGGCGGACGCAGCATTCTCGACAAGGTCGAGTCGCGCATGCGGCTTCAGCCCGCGCAGCTGCGGGCCTCGCGCGAAGTGCTGCGCGACTACGGGAACATGAGCAGCGCGACGATCCTGTTCGTGCTGCGGAGCATTGTGGACGAGGCGGTCGGGCGCGCCGGCTCCGAGGAGGGCCGCGCTGAAGCAGGGGCGCCGGAGCGGGTATGTGCGATGGCGTTCGGCCCGGGGCTCACCGTGGAGACGGCGCTGATGACGGTGCTGCCGAACGGATGAGCGTACTGCGGGCCATGGACCGGCGCGCGGCCGACCTCGTCGAGGCGATGGATGATCCGGCCTGCGATCCCACGCTGCTCGCCAACACGTACCGCCACTTTCGCACCGTGAACGCCGTCGTCTCCGGATGGCGCGGCACATACCGCCGCGTGCTGCGGCCGGTGCTGCGCGAGTTGCAGAACCGTGAACGCCCCGGCGAGCCGAGGAGCGTCGACGCGGGCCGCGTCCCTGGCGGCGGCAACCTCGACGACATGGCCGTCGGCGAGGCTGGCCGGGAGCGGCCTCTCACACTCCTCGACATCGGCAGCGGCGGCGGGGATCTCGCGATCGCGCTCGCGGGCTGGGCGCTGCGCGACGGCATCCGCCTCGAGGTCACCGGCACCGACCCGGACGAACGGGCGTTCCAGGCTGCGACGGCGCGAATGGCCGCGGCTGCGGCGGCGGCGGCCGCTGCCGAGACGGCGGGTCGCGGCGACCGCGGAGGTCGCGACGACCGCGCGGGTCGCGACGACCGCGCGGGCGACGGCGGCCGCGTGGAGCACAGCGATCACGCGAGGAACGGCGACCGCGCGGCGAACGCAGTGAAGTTCGTCAAGGCATCCACGTCGGAACTTCTGGATTCCGGCGCGCGATACGACGTCGTGGTCTCGAACCACGTGCTGCACCATCTGCGGCACGACACCGGTTCGTCGTCCGCGAGCGCGGCGGCCGTCGTCGGCGACTCAGCCCCGTCGCAGGACGAGCTGCTCGCGCTGCTCGACGACAGCGCCCGACTAGCGCGCCGCCTCGCCGTGCACTCGGACATCACGCGCAACCGCCTGGGCTACGTCGCGTTCTCGATCGGGATGGCTCCGTTCTTCCGCGACTCCTTCATCAGGGCCGACGGACTCATCTCCATCCGCCGCAGCTTCCGCCCCGACGAACTGCGGGAGTTCCTGCCGGAGGGCTGGCGGGTGGAAGAACCGTCGCCGTTCCGGTATCTGCTGGTGCGCGATGTCGACACCGACGATCCGGGTTCGGATGCCGGCGCGAACGGCGCGCAGACTGGCAAGCCGCGGCCGCAGGCGCAAGATCCGCAACCGCACGATCCGCAACCGCACAACGGCGAGACCGCCCGTGCATGACGTCGCGATCGTCGGCGGCGGGCCCGTGGGCGTCGCCACTGCGATCGCGCTGGCGCAGCACGACGTGGACGTGGTGGTGCTGGAGCGACGGACGCGCCCGCTCGAGCATTCCCGAGCCATCGGCATTCATCCGCCGGCTCTGGAGCTCTTCGAGCGCTGGGGATGTCTGCAGCCACTCCTCGAGGCCGGCCTACCGATCCGAATGGGCGAGGTGCGCTGTGGCGGCGCGGTCCTCGGGAGTCTCGTGTTCGAGACGACGGGGGGACGGCATCCGTTCATCCTGTCCGTGCCTCAGCAGATCACGGAGCGGGTGCTGCGGTGTCGGCTCGCAGAGCTGGCGCCGCAAGCGCTCGTCGTGGGGGCCGAGGCGACGGGACTCGAGGCGATCAGGGACGGCAGCGGCATCCTGGTGCGCACGACTCGTGGCGCTGTGAACGCGAGATGGGTGATCGGCGCCGACGGACCTCACGGCCTCACGCGTTCGTGCTTCAGCACGCGCCGCCGTATATACCCCGACCGGTATGTGATGGCGGATGCGCCGGACCACACCGCGCTCAACGGTGCCGTGCTGTTCTTCGAAGCGAACGGAGTGGTCGAGTCGTTCCCGTTGCCCGGTGGCATGCGGCGCTGGGTCATCCACCTGGGTTACGAGTCGGCGGCAGGCAGCACCGACGCGGGCAGCGTCAGTGGCGGCAGCAACGCAGGCGGTGCCAGCGGAGGTGCCAGCGTCGGCGAGGCCGCGGCGAAAACAGCAGAGATCGCACTCTCGCGCTCAGAACAGCAGGAATCTCGCTGTTCTGAGCGACAGTTGCTGTTTTCGGAGCACGCCGACGACGGCGAAGCGCTCGTGGGGCGTGCCACCGACGCGGATGCCTTCGCCCGCCTCGTCGGCGATCGCACCGGGATCGAGCTCGATCCGCGTGAGCTCACGACGCCCAGCCCGTTCGGAGTTCGGCACGCCCGGGCGGGGCCGTGGGACCCGAACGTGCTGAACGGATGCCTCGCCCTCGTCGGCGACGCTGCTCACGAGATCAGCCCGATCGGCGGCCAGGGCATGACACTCGGCTGGCTGAACGCGGCCGATCTGGCCGACGTGCTGGCGGACATCGTGGGCGATTCCGAGGGTGGCGGCGCCGATGGCCCAGGCCGCAGCGCCCAAGGTCCGGGCCGCAGCGGCGGAGGCCCGGGCCGCAGCGCCGACGACCCGAGCCGAGGCGCCAAAGGCCCGGGCCGAGGCGAAGGGGGACGCGGCACTCCCGACGACGCCCTCCGCGCCTGGGCGATCACCGCGGAACGGCGGCAGCGGATCGCGGCGAGGCAGGCATCCTTCAACACGGCCATGGGACGTCCCCGCGGGCCGGTCGCACTGGCGCTGCGCAACCTTCTCGTGCGCGGCATCGCCCTGCCGCCGCTGGAGAAGCGGCTGGCTCGCATCTTCACGATGGCCGCCCCCGCGCGGCTGGGCCGCTAGCTCACCGACTGGCCCGCGCATCCGCTCGCCCCACCGACCGTTCCACCGAGTGCACCCAAATGCTGCGCGCAAGGCGGGTGGACAGAGCCGTTTGGGTGCGCTGGTGAGCGCCGCCCCCGCTGAGTGCACGCAAATGCGGGCCAGCGCGCCCTGTAGAAGGGTCATCCCGGTGCACTCGGAGCCGACCGGGCCGCGGCGCCGGGACACGAGGCGGTGCCAGGGGCACCGCGCTACTTGTGCCCCGAGACCCAGTCGGCGATGCGGGCGATCGCTGACGTGGAGGTGCGGCCGCGGTCCTCGGCCCGATCCGCCATGCCGTACGCCTTGTACAGGCCGTTCACGGCGATGTACCGCAGCGGCTCGATCTCCCAATTGCGCACCCGATGCCCCACCCACGGCAGCGTGGTCAGCTCGGAGTAGCGCTCGAGCACCAGGTCGGCGAGCGTTCGCCCTGCCAGGTTCGTGGCCGTCACCCCGGTGCCGACGTACCCACCGGCCCATGCCAGGCCGGATGCCCGGGCCAGCCCCACCGTCGCCGCCCAGTCCCGCGGCACCCCGAGCACCCCGGACCAGGCATCCGCCACTCGCACGCCGGAGAGCACGGGGAAGAAGCGCACCAGCAGGTCGCGCAGCGAGCGCACCGTCACCCTCGGCGTGCCACCGTCCGGATCGAACCGCGACCCGAAGTGGTATGGCACGCCGCGGCCGCCGAACGCGATGCGGCCGTCCGCCGTGCGCTGCGCGTACATGTAGACGTGGGCGAGATCGCCGAGGGTGTCGCGATTCGCCCAGCCGATGGCATCCCACTGCGCATCGCTCAGCGGCTCGGTCACGATCAGCGACGAGTTCAACGGCACCCACGCGCGGTGCGCCCCGGGCAGTCGCGCCGTGAAGCCCTCGGTCGCGCGCACCACGACGTCGGCGTCCACGTTCCCACGTGCGGTGACGGCACGTGCCGGACGACCGACAGCACGTGGCTCGATCGCGGCGACCGTCGTGTTCTCGTGCAGTTCCACGCCCAGACGCTCGACGACCGAGGCGAGCCCCCGCACGAGCTTCGCCGGCTGGATGCGCGCGCAGTGCGGCTGCCACAGCCCTCCGAGCGTGCCGTCGACGGCGATGCGAGCGGATGCCTGACCCGCATCGAGAAGCTCGGCGTCGACATCCGTCCACCCGGCCTCGCCCTCGGCCCAGTCGTGCAACCGCGCCAGCTGTGCCGGATTGCGTGCCACGTTCAGCTCGCCGCCGAGCGCGATGTCGGCGTCGATGCCCTCGGCTTCGGCGACGCGGATCACCTCGTGCACGCTCGCCGTCATCGCCGACTGCATGGCTTGAGCACCGGCGCGGCCGTGCGAGGCGACGTACTGCTCGCGGCCACCGGTGACGGAGTTCGTCAGCCAGCCGCCGTTGCGTCCTGACGCCCCGTACCCCGCAAAGCGCTGCTCCAGCACCGTGACGCCCAGCGACGGCTGCGCCTTCTTCAGGTAGTACGCGGTCCAGAGGCCGGTGAACCCAGCGCCGACGATGCAGACGTCCGCGGTCGCGTCGCCATCGAGGGACGGCCGCGATGCAGAACCGGCTTCTGCGCCGGCGCCCGGAGAAGCGGGTGCCCCGGCCCCGGGCCCGAGTACCTGCGACAACCAGAACGAGACGGATGCGTGCGCCACAGTCGCCGACTCTAGTCACCGCTCGGCGCGCGAGGCCGTCCGCCCTGTTCAGGTCGCGCAAACTGGTGTTTCGGCCGCGATTTACCAACACTTTTCGCGACTTGAATCGGGCCGGAGGGGCTGGACCGGGTGGCTGAACGGGTGGGTGTCCGAACCGGTGGGAAGGGCTGAACCCGGCGGGCGGGTCCTGAACCGGTGGAGGGGCTGAACCGGCCGGAGGGCCGTGAACCGGCAGAGGGGCTGAACCGCGGATGTCTGAACCATCCGGGCGCGTCGGCGTCGACGACCTCACACCTCGGCCTCGTCGGACGTCTGCAGAATGTAAGACGAGAATGAGGAGCCGCACATGGACATCCGGCATGCCAAGGTCACATCGCCGCGGATCGCCGAGGGCATCGGCGAAGTCACGATCGTCGCCGACGGCGACTTGGTCACCGGCATCTATTTTCCGGGTCACTGGACGAAGCCGGACGCAGCGGCGTTCGGTCCGGAGACCGATGCGGCGTCGGATCCCGTGATCGCCGGCGCAGTAGACCAACTGCGCGACTACCTGCGAGGCGAGCGCGACACACTCGACTTCGCGACGCGCGCCGATGGGAACGACTTCGAGAAGCGGGTGTGGGCGATGCTGCGCGGCATCCCGCGCGGCGAGACGATGACGTACGGTCAGATCGCGGAGCAGCTCGGCGACCGCTCGCTCGCCCGCGTCGTGGGGCGGGCAGTCGGCCATAATCCGCTCTCGATCATCGTGCCGTGCCACCGCGTGGTCGGTGCCGACGGCAGCCTCACCGGCTACGCAGGCGGACTGGAGCGCAAGCGGTTCCTGCTCGAGCTCGAGGGCGCGCTGCAGGATGCCGGCCCCACGCTCTTCTGACGCACGCGCCCGCCTGCACCGCACTGGCAACCCGGTACCCGGCACCCGCGAGACATACCGATTCGGCCGAAACAGACCTCGAGGAAGCATGTCTCGGCCGAATCGGTATGTCTCAGTGCCGTGCGGTCACTCCTCGTTGCGCTGGGATGACACGGTGAGTCCGTCGAGCAAGACATCGGTCATTCGCGGACCCGTTCCGCCTGCGCTTTCCGCTTGATCATCGGCGAGACGACTGAGCGCATGAATGAGGTCCTCAGCGCTCACTCCGCCGCGAATCGTGCCCTCGCGCACGCCGGCATCGAGGATGCGCTGCACTCTCGGTGCAAGCATGCCGAGAAACTGGGTGGGCAGTTGCTGATAAGCAGGATCGCCGGAGTGCAGTGCGCTCGCGAAGCCGCGTTTCGTCGCCACGAACCGTGCGAGGCTCTCCGCCCACCGGCGCAACGCCTCCGGCGGCGCACACTCGGCGGCGAGACGGTCGGCTTCTGCCGCCGTGGCCTCGAGCTCTCGACGGAAGACGGCGATGATCAGGTCGGATCGCTGCGGGTAGTTGCGGTAGATCGTGCCCACCCCCACGCCTGCCCGCGCCGCGATGTCGCGCATCGGCGCGTCGACGCCCGATCGGGCGAACTCCTCCTTCGCAGCTTCGAGGACAGCCTCGGTGTTGCGTACCGCATCGGCACGCTTTCGGCGGGGGGCGCCCCCGGACGCGTCTGCAGCGCTCACGACAATTCCTCCGTGACAAACCGGAAGCACGTTCCGTATACTTGCGGACGAACGTTCCGTTTACGCTCAGCCTACCGCCCGGCACGGGACGAATCGCAATCAAGGGAGAACCATGCTCTATCGCCCGCTCGGCCGCACCGGAATCCAGGTGTCGCCGTTCGCGCTCGGCGCGATGATGTTCAGCTCGTTCGGCAACGGCGACCAGAAGGAGGTGAACGCGATGGTGAGCCGTGCTCTCGAGGCAGGCATCAACTTCATCGACACCGCCGACGCGTACGGCGACTCCGAGGAGATGCTCGGCCGCGCACTCGAGGGACGCCGCGATGATGTGGTGCTCGCCTCCAAGTTCGCACGCCCCATCGGCGACGATCCGAACCATCAGGGCGGATCTCGTCGCTGGATCATGACGGCAGTCGAGAACACGCTCCGCCGGCTTCGGACAGACCATCTCGACCTCTACCAGATGCACCGCCCCGACCCGCAGACAGACATCGAAGAGACGCTCTCCGCGCTCACCGACCTCGTGCGCAGCGGCAAGGTTCGGGCCATCGGCTCATCCGACATGCCCGCCTCGGAGATGGTCGAGGCGCAATGGGCTGCTGAGCGGCGTGGACTCGAACGCTTCCGCACCGAGCAGCCTCACTACTCGCTGCTCGATCGCACGATCGAGCGTGAGGTGCTTCCCGTCGCACAGCGATACGGCATGGGCACCCTGATCTGGAGCCCTCTGGCGAGCGGCATGCTCACCGGACGTATTCGCCGTGGCCAGGAGACCGACCTGCGCCGCACGCGCATGTTCGCTGCCCTTCGCGACAAGCGTCGCGTCGACGCGGTCGAGGAGTTCATCGTTCTCGCCGACGAGGCCGGAATACCGCTCACGCACATGGCGCTCGCCTTCGTCGTCGCGCACCCCGGTGTGACCGCCGCGCTCATCGGCCCACGCACCATGGAGCAACTCGATGATCTGCTCGCGGCTGCGGACGTGCGACTCACCGACGAACTGCTCGACCGGATCGACGCGATCACCGCTCCCGGCACCGGAATCGGCCGGATGGACCAGGAGTACGACACTCCGCCGATCGCATCCGCGACGCTGCGTCGCCGGCCTCTGCTCGAGCGTTCCGCCGCCTGACCGGGAGCCCGAGGCCCGCCGGCCACAGGCCACGTGAGACATACCGTATCGGCCGAGACGTGCCTCCTCGAGGGGTGTTTCGGCCGAAACGGTATGTCTCAGCGCTGCTCTTCCGAGGTGCCCTTCGGCGCTGCTCTTCCCGGGGGTGCCCTTCAGGGCTGCACTAGAGCAGGTTCGCCCTGTGCTCGCCGGTCAGTTGTTCCCCTTCGAGCAGGTCTGCGTGGCCGCCGTCTGGCCCTTGACGTCCTCGGGGAGCGCCACCGCGGTCGACGTAGCGGCAGGCGTCGACCCGCTCGAGGACGTGCCGTCCGTCGAACCGGTGCCGGTCGAATCGGTGCCCGTCGAATTGGTGCTGGAGGCATCCGTCGAGGCGTCGGCTGTGCCGGCCGCGCCCGACGCCTCTGATGCGTCCTCGGCACCGACGCCGGTGCCTCCGGTCAGCTGAATGGGCTGGTCGTTCTGGATGGCATTCATCAGAACGTCCGCAGAGTCGTGGTCGGCGACGACCTTGCCCGGGTAGTCCGAGTCGTCGCCCACGGGGTACTGCACGAACGTGATGTTGCTGTACTTGAGGTCCTTCGCGGCCATCGCGATCTGGTAGAGCGTGGTGACGTTGCTCAGCGAGTCGGACCACTGGATGTGCTGCTGCGCCGCCTTGACGATGCCCCACATCTTCACCGGATTGGTGAGCGTCTGCTTCGTCATCACCGTGCGCACCAGCGCCGAGAGGAAGACCTGCGTGTTACTGATGCGGCCGAGGTCGGACCCGTCGCCCACGCCGTAGCGGGTGCGCAGGAACTCGGCCGCTTGCATGCCCTGCAGCGTGGCCGTGCCGTCGGGCAGATCGAGGTTCGTGTGCTCGTCATGGATGCCGCCCCCGGTGATGCAGACCGGCACGCCTCCGATCGCATTCGACATCGCGACGACACCCTCGAAGTCCACGACGCCGGCGAACGGGATTTTCACCCCCGTCAGCTTCTCGATCGTGAGAACCGTGCACGCCACTCCGCCGTCGGACAGCGTCGTGTTCAACGGCTGGAACGACATCGCACTGTTCCACCCGCCGTCTCCGTCGGGGCACGACGGAATGGGGAGCATCAGGTCACGCGGAAAGCTCACGACCGTGGCGTGCGTGTGATCCTTCGAGAGGTGCACCAGCATGGTGACGTCGTTGAGGCCGGCCCCGGAGCTGTCGTCCGTGGTGCCCCACGCGCCGCCTTGCCCGGTACGAGTGTCGGAGGCGGTGAGCAGGATGTTCACCCCACCTTCCAGCGCTCCGATGTCGGGGACGGTGCCGAGCTTCTCCTCGCCGACGAGGTGCACGGTCGGTTTGACGTCGGAGACGAGGTTCGCGGCAGCGACACCGGCGATGCCCAGCACGCTCACGAGGCCGACGCTGGCGATGGAGGCCACGATCTTGCCGAACGTCTGCCAGGGATGCCGTTGCAGCTTGCCGTGTCGGGCAATCGTGCGCGGACGACGAGAATCGGACGCCTCCCGGCGTGCTCTCCTCGATGCGGTCACCGCACCAACCTACGGGCACCCCGGTGCAGCGACCAAGTCCGGCCGGTGCGCGAGTCGACGTGACCGCGTCATTCGGCGGGACGCAACCCCGGCCCCGCTCAGGCACTCGAAGCGACCGAGGCACTCGAAGCGACGGAGGCATTCGAAGCCACCGAGGCGTTCGAAGCGATCAGCGGTTGCCGCTCTCGGTGACATCCACTGCCACGAGACCGCCGAATCGATAGTGCACCGTCGCGCCGGGGCCCGGCTCCCCCTCGCTCAGCCTGTAGAGCGAGTGCAGCGGGTGCGGCGCCTCCTCCTCGACCGCCGCGCAGATCACGTCGGCGTCGTAGTCCTCGGGGTCGAGCTCCATCACCTGCCCATCGAACTGCCCGCCGTGCAGCACGGCGTGGAATGTCGGCCCGGAGTCCAGGATGTCCGTGAGCTCGCCGCGGAACTCGTCCACCGACAGCGATCGGTTGGCGCCCACCAGCAGCGCGACGCGCTCGATAAGGTCGGTGCACTGCCCGTCGGTCAGCGCGCGGACGGACTCGGCGAGCTCGCTGGCATCCAGCGCCGCGAGCAGCTGCTGGGGTGTCGGCTCGATGTCATCCATGCGCTCACGGTAAGTCGGTATGCCGCTTCGCGTGGATGCCGCGCGGCGGGTCGCGCAGACAGATCGCGTCGCCAGGGGGCCCGGGCCCACAGGCTCAGGCGCGGGGAACCAGGGCCGGCGGCGCGACGGAGTCGCGGATGACGACGTGCGTTCCCACGACCGTCTCGTCTCCGTCGCGCCGGCCGAAGCCGTCGTCGTCGGCGAGCGCGATCCGCACCGCCTCGCGCCCCATCTCTTCCAAAGGCACATGCACCGTCGTCAGCTTCGGCTTCAGCTCGAACGACTGCGGAATGTCGTCGTAGCCGACGAGCGAGACGTCTTCGGGGACGTGCAGGCCGGCATCCGTCATGGCCTGCAACGCTCCCGCCGCCACCAGGTCGTTCGCCGCGAACACAGCCGTGTAGTCGAGATCGAGCGCCAGCACGTCTTTCATGGCGCGATGGCCATAGCTTCGCCCGAACGCTCCTTCGCGGATGAGTTCCTCGTCGGGCTCGATGCCGCGGGACTTCAACGCCCTGCGATAGCCGTCGAGTCGAGAGACCGTGGTGGAGAGCCCGTGCGGCCCGCCCAGATAAAGGATGCGGCGGTGTCCCTGCGCCAGCAGGTGTTCGGTGAGGGCGAAGGCACCGCCCTCGTTGTCGTAGCCGACCATCTTGGTCGGCACATCCGCGCCGAGGGAAGGCCGGCCGCACAGCACCAGCACCGAGCCGATGGTGGCCAGAGCCCGTGCCCGCTCGGCCATCTTGCGGCGGGCGGCGGGCTCGTCATGGGCGCCGCCGACCACGATCACCGCGTCGGCCCTCTGCTCGCGCAACTGATCGATGAGATCGAGCTCCCGCGCCGCATCCCCGTGCGCGGTCGCGACGATGCAGAGCCGCCCGGCAGCCGCAGCCTCCATCTCCACACCACGCGCGACGTAGGAGAAGAACGGGTCGACCATGTCGTTGATGATGATGCCCACCGTGCGGGTGGCGGAGCTCGCGAGCGCCCTAGCGTGGGCGTTGGCGGTGTATCCGAGAGCACTGACCGCCTCGAGCACGCTCTCCTTGGTCGCGCGTGCCACCGGGTAGTCGCCGTTCAGCACGCGCGAGACCGTCGCGGTGGAGACGCCCGCCTGCTCGGCGACGTCCGCGATGGTGGCGGTGCGCCGACCACCGGGCTGTGCCGCGTTCCCGCGCGGGCTCATCGGTCTCCTCCCCTGCCTGCGCGAGCACGACGTGAGCGCCCCGTTTCGCGCATCACGCGATGTGCGCCAAGTCGCTCACGCGCACCTCGTGCTCGAACGGCAGGCCGGTAACCGCTCTGGCCACCTCGTCGACCGCCAGGTCGCCGAGTCGGTGCACCTCGTTGCCGAGCGCGCCGGCGATGTGCGGCGTGACGACCACGTTCGGCAGCGTGTACAGAGGCGACCCCGCGGGAAGCGGCTCGGGGTCCGTGACGTCGAGGTAGGCATCCAGTCGGCCCGAGACGAGTTCGGCGGTCAGCGCATCCGCATCGATCAGCTGCCCTCGCGCCGTATTGATCACCACGGCTCCATCGTGCAGCAAGGCGAGCTCCTCGGCACCGATCATTCCGAGTGTCGACTCGTTCGCGGGCGCGTGCACGCTCAGCACGTCGCTGCGCCGGCACAATTCCGGCAGCGGCACCCGTTCGACACCGAGCCGCAGCGCCTCGATGTCCGACAGGTAAGGATCGCTCACCAGAACACGCACGTCGTACTCCCGCAGCAGTCGAATCACCTCGCGGCCCACCCTCGAGGCGCCGACGAGCCCGGCTGTGACGCCGTTCGTTCCGATCGGATGCATGCCCTCGGTGCTGCGCACGCCGTGCGTCTGACGCAGCCGGGCCGCGAACACGCTGGCGCGCTTGAGACCGAAGACGATGCACGCCACGGTGAACTCGGCCACCGGAATGGCGTTCATCGCCGCGCAGCTGGAGACCCGGATGCCTCGGGAGAAGACCTCGCGGGAGAGGAACGTCTTCACCGTGCCCGCCGCGTGCACGATCGCTCTCAGCCGCGGCGCCGCGTCAATGACGTCGACGTCGATCGGTGGCGCCTCCCACCCTGTGATCATGATCTGCGCCTCTTGCAGGGCGGAGCGCGCATGCTCGTGCGCGAAGTCCGTGACCGGTTGCGGTCCGATCAGCGTCACGGTGCGCTCCAGTCGCGCTCGCGCCGTCGGCGAGAACACATCGGCGAGGGATTCCGGCGTCATGGCCAGAATCGCGGACGGTCGCGTGCTCGTCATCGTCGTCGATGTCTCCTCGTTCTGCATCAGGTCGTTCTGCATCAGGTCGTTCTGCGTCTGGTCGCTTTTGGCGCTCGTACTGCGCCCGGCCGTTCCGCGCCTCGTCGCACTGGCGACCGCTCGGCCCGGCGACTGCTCGTACTGCGCGGCGCTCGGACCCCTCCGTCCAACCGTCGCGTTCATGATAGTAACCGCTTACTAGACAGTGCAACGTTCGGATCACTATCTCCACAGCACGACGTCCCGAGTCATGGACGGCAGGATCCGAGAAATCCTTGTCTCGTGTGCGATTGCATGCGAGCAGGCCCGAGCTGTTGACAAACATCCGACCGCTGGCTACTTTGATCACTCGTAGCAAGCGCTTACCATTGCGAGATCGGAAAGCGCGGAGACAACGGCGTTGAGGAAAGGCGCGGCGCGAGGGCAAGCCATGAGCATCCAGCACGAGGTGGAGCGGGAACGGCACGCGTCTGTCGTCGTTCCAGGAACTGCATCGCTCACTCTTCCGGAGCCCGACCCGACCCTCTCTCCACTCACCGGCTGGACGCGCGAGCACTGGATCGCGGTCGCCGATCACTGGCTCGGCCAGGTGCGCCGCTATTCGAGCCCGCAAGGCGCGATGACGAGGCTGCCGGGGCGCGTGACCGTCGACGGAGTGCGTCGCGAGTGCATGGAGACCGTCTGTCGCTCGTTCCTGCTCGCGGCTCCGCGCATCGCCGGCACCGACGACGCGGCGACGGAGCAGCACCTCGAGTGGTACGTGCGGGCGCTACTGGCCGGCACCGCTCCCGACGGCGCCGAGTCCTGGCCGACCGGCGTGGCCTGCCGCACCCCGCTCTCGGGCGTGACGAACAGCATGGTCGAGGCGGCGAACGTGGCGTTCGGCCTGCACCTCACACGCGAGAAGCTCTGGGACCGGCTGACGCGCGCGGAACAGCGACAACTGGCATCCTGGCTCCTGCACCATGCCCGCCTGGAGGCGTGGCAGAGCAACTGGCAGCTCTTCCCGGCCATGGCGGAAGGCTTCCTGCGCTCGGTCGGCGAAGACGTCAGCGGCACGAACGGCGCCCGCAACGTGGGCCGTGTGGAGTCGTGGTACCTCGGCGACGGCTGGTACACCGACGGCCCGGAGCACGCGATCGACTATTACAACGCGTGGGCGATCCACCCCTACCTCTGGGCCTGGTATCGCATGACGGATGCCCAGAGCACGCCGGAAGGAGCCCGTCACCTCGAGCGACTGGCCGAGTTCGCGGCCTCGTTCGCCCGGTTCATCGCTCCCGATGGCTCGCTTCTGCACGTCGGGCGCTCGCTCACCTATCGCACCGCGGCGCTGGCCGCGCTCTGGTGCGCCGAGCTCTCCGGCGTGAACCCGCTGACGCCCGGCGCCACGCGGCGCCTGGCCTCCGGCGTGCTCGCGCGCTTCACCGAGAAGGGCGTCGGGGTCGACGGCCCGCTGAGCCTCGGCTGGTACTCCCCGTTCGAGCCGATGCGCCAGGACTACAGCGGCTTCGGTTCGCCCTATCTCGCCGGCATCGGCTTCCTCGGTCTGGCGCTGCCGGCCGACGCCGACGTCTGGACCGCGCGCGAGGAGCCGCAGCCCACCGAGACGACGACGTTCACCGACGGGATGCCGTCGGCCGGCTGGATCCTCGCCACTCCCGGTGACGGCGTGGTGCGCCTGGTCAACCACGGCAGCGACCACACCTGGATCCCGGTGGGCGACGATGTGGACGGCGACGACCCGCACTACGCCAAGTTCGCGTACAGCACGCAAACGGCGCCGGGCACGGCGACGGCCTGGACCGACGACGTGGACTCGCACTTCGCCCTGCTCGACGAGAAGGGCGTCGCGAGCCGGCGCAGCGCGTTGCGCGGCAGCCGGGTGGAGGGACAGGTCGCCGGGTCGGTGCACCTCCCGCAACGCGGCCGCCGGCTCCTCGACGGCTGCGCCGTGACCACCGTCTCGTTCGTGCACGGCGCGTTCGAGGTACGGGCGCACCTGGTCGTCTCGCCGCGGCGCTGGGCCGTGCGCGAGGGCGGATTCGCGATAGCGGATGCCCTCCCTCCGTCGCACGGTGCCGGTGCCCACCACGCGTGGGCGCGGGGTGAAGGCGGGATCACGGCGGCGTGCGTCGGCTTGCACGGGTATGGCGAGGCATCCGTCGTCGAGTACCGCGGGGCGAACGCGCTCGGGGAGCACTCCGCGACGCCGGTGCTGCTCGGCGAGTGCGAGCCGGGGTCGAGCGTCTTCGTCGCGCTCCACGTGCTCACCCGCACGGACGCCCCTCAGCTGGGTGGGGCCGGCGAGCCGGCGATCGATGCGTGGCGCGACAGCGTGCAGGTGCGCGTCGACGGCACACGCATCACCGTCACGTGGCGGGGTGACGAGCCGATCGAGTGCGACCTCGACACGTTCGTTCCGTGGGACCACCACACCGGGCCGAAGGCGGCGAACCTCTGATGGGCGGTCTCGAGTACGGGGCGCAGACGCACGAACCCCGTGACGACGCATCCATGCGGTCGTTCCGGCACGATCGATTCGGCCAGTTCATCCACTGGGGGCTGTACGCGCTGCCGGCCGGCAGTTGGGACGGCGTCACGTACGGCTTCGCCGCAGAATTCCTGCCGCAGTCGGCGACCATTCCGCCGGAGCGCTGGGCACGGCTCGGCGACGAGTTCACGGCGCCCGAGTTCGACCCGATGACCTGGGCACGAACCGCACGCGATCTCGGCGCTCGCTACGTCACGATCACGACCAAGCACCACGACGGCTTCTGCCTCTGGCCCAGCGAGTACACGGACTTCACCGTCGCCGCGACGCCGCTGAAGCGCGACGTGATCGGCGACCTCGTGCACGCGTACACCGACGTCGGTCTCGCCGTGCACCTCTACTACTCGGTGCTGGACTGGCACCACCCCGACTGGCGCTACAGCGTCGACACGCCCGCCGACCGGGATGCCTTCACCCGCTACCTGACGTTCGCCTCCGATCAGCTGCGTGAGCTCGCCACCCGCTACCCGGCCGTGCGCGGCTTCTGGTTCGACGGCACGTGGGACGAGTCCGTGAAGGCCAACGGCCGATGGACGTTGGAGACCGAGCGAATGCTCAAGGCGCTCATCCCCGGCGCCATCGTGAACAGCAGGCTGCGCGCCGACGAACACGGCACCCGCCATCGCGGCTCCGAGGGCGCCCTGATGGGCGACTACTTCAGCGGATACGAGCGCCGGCTGCCCGAGCCGTGGGACCGCTCGGTCACCGCCGAGGACTGGGAGGCCTGCATGACCATTCCGCAGAACTCGTGGGGGTACCACGCGGGCGCCGACGTCGCGCGCAGCCACAAGCATCCGCTCGAGCTCGTCGAACAGCTCGTGCACGCCGTGAGTCTGGGCGGCAACCTGCTGCTGAACTTCGGTCCGCGCGGCGACGGCTCTTTCCCGGAGTTCGAGCAGGATGTCGTGGGCACCGTCGGCGCGTGGCTCGCCGCGAACGGCGCGTGCGTCTACGGCTGCGGCGTGGCCGAGGGCTGGGACTATCCGGGCTGGGGGTTCTACACGCGCAACGCCGAGACCGGCGTGGTCTACGCGATCGTCACGCGCATCCCGGTCTCCGGTGCGGTCGTGCTGCAACTGCCGGAGGACATTCGGATCCACCGTCTCACGGCGCTCGACACGGGCGAGGCCGTCCCGTTCGAGCATCGCGGCGACCGCGCCATCCGGATCGGCGTGGACCGCGCCGCATCCGCTCCCCCGGTCTTCGCGATCGAGACGCGGCACCACGAGACCGCCCCGTCGGCCGAGGTCAATCCCGACCTCGCCGACGTCTGACGAACGGCGGCGCGAAGCGGCGCCGCGCCCATCCACGAAGACGCAGTACCGATCAATGAAGAAAGGTCACACGCCCATGCATCTCCCCGACACCCCCTCGTCGGCACGACGACGCCGGCGCGCGGGAACCGCTATCGCCCTCGCCGGGGCGGCCGCTCTGGCCATCGTGCCGGCCACGAGCAGCTTCGCGGCCGACTCCGCGCTCACACCCCCGGCCTACAAATCCGTCTCCACGGTGACGATGCCCGGCGCGATGACGTCGGACATCGCCGGCAGCGCGTTCGTCGGCAAGGACGGCGTGTTCCACTGGAGCACCGGCGACACCCCCTACGCGCCGAACAGCGGCTGGGCCAAGACGTTCACGAACGACGACTTCGGCGCCACGGCGGCAGGCGTCTCCAACGGATCGACGACCTCCGTCACCGCGAACGCGCACTTCGAAGACCCGGGCAGCATCTGTTACAAGGTCGACGAGTCGAGCGTCTTCCCGATCCCGTCGCCGCAGCAGGACGATCACTGCGACGTCATCGGCGTCTGGGTCGAGCCCACGAGCGGCGACTGGTACGCGCTGCTGAACGACGAGTACCAGTTCGATCCGTGGCAGACGAAGGGAGCGGATGCCACGGTCGCCGACAAGGTCAGCACCGGTCTGCACAACGACCGCATCCTGCTCGCCACGTCGAAGGACGAGGGCACCAGCTGGCAGTACCAGGGCCCCGTGCTCACCTCGCACTGGGACGACAACGACGCCAGCGGCAACGGCATCGTCGACGACACGTCGTCACCGGGCACGACGTATCCGTTCGGCGACTCCGGATGCCGCCTCTTCGTCGACTACTCGACGGGGTACTTCTACATCAGCTACAACGTCAAGATCTACAAGAAGCCGTACGCGAGCACGGTGGCCAGCTGGACCGAGATGGCCAGGGCGCCGATAAGCGAGAACATGGCTCCGGGCACCTGGGAGAAGTACTACGACGGTTCGTGGGACCAGCCCGGGCTGGGCGGCATCGACGGCAGCGTCGGCGGCCCCGCAGGAATGGGCATGTCGTACGACCCCGCGACGGATGCCGTCTCCTACTCGGGTACGAACTCCGACGGTGCGAAGGTGAGCGTGCAGGCGTCCTCTGTCGCGAGCGATCACATCCTGAAGTTCCGCGACGCCGACGGCAACCAATACACGGCGAACACCTTCGCCCACACGATCGTCGACGCCTCCGGCGCCAGCGTTCCGGCCGTGGACTACACCGATCCGATCACGGGCGAGAGCGTGAACGTCGTCGCGAAGGACGACGTCTACCAGGACGGCAAGAAGGTGTTCACCGGCGGCATCTACGTCACCTGGACCAGCCCCGACACCGGCCAGCAGACCGTGCAGCAGATCATCACCGGCACCTCGTACTGGGAGGACCCGGACTCCGGGCTGCTCTTCCACCTTCCGCTGGGCAACAACGAGTCCGCGATCAGCTACGACGCCTTCTCCGAGACATACCGCATCGTCGGTTACGACGGCAACGTCTACGACACCGCCGACCTCGGCGACCCCTCGTCGTGGCAGGTCGTCGGCACGCTCCCCGACGGCTCGTACGGCGGATACCTCACCACGCTCGACTCGGGCAGCCTCACCAACCAGAACGTGACGGGGTCGTCATTCCTGACGCTCTCCGACATTCCCGGTGGCGCCGTGACACGGGTGGCGATGACGCCGCACACGGACCAGAAGGTCTACACGGTGCACCGCGATCCCAAGGATGTCGACGGTGCGACCGTGGATGCCTCGACCCCCTACACGATCACGATCGGTGACAAGATGCTCGGCCCCCACGGCACGAGCGACACGTCGACGCAGTGGAAGCTCGTGACGGTGGACGATCCGGACTACGCGTACGGCAGCGGCTTCTACCGGCTGCAGAACGCGGCCGACGGCAGCTACCTGCAGGTCAGCGGGTCCTCCGCCGCCGCGCAGCGCGCCATGGGCGCCACGGCGGCCGACGGCGCAAAGCTGCCCGACGCCGACCCGGCCGGCAACGGTGGCTTCGGCAGCCCCGGCGGCAGTGACGAATGGTACGTGCAGGTCGTGGCACCTCACTCCCCGGCGAACGCGAGCAGTTCGGGAGCGAAGGCGGCGACAGCGACGGAGGCCGCTGCATCCATGAGCTCCACATCACTGGCGGGTTCAACCACCTACCGGCTCGTGAATCGCAACAGCGGCCTGGCGCTGGTGTACGAGGACGGCGCGTTCCGACTGGAGCAGCAGAGCCCCGGGGACGCCTCGCAGTACGTCACGTTCGATACCGACCCGGCGCAGTCCACCGGCGGCGACCAGGGATCCGGAGACCAGGGCGACCAGGGTTCGAGCGACCAGGGATCCGGTTCGCAGGGATCCGGTTCGCAGGGCGGACAAGCCTCCGACCCGGCCGGCACGGGTGCCGACCCCGCCGCCGACGGAGCGGACCTGGCGAGCACCGGATCCGACGTGCTCTGGCCGGCGCTGGGATCGCTCGCGGTGCTGGGCGCCGGGGCGGGCATCCTCGTCGCACGGCGGAAGCGCCGCATGCAGTGACCGCGCGACACCACGAGAAAGAACATTCCGAAACGACAGTTCCCGCTGTGCGGGAACGCCGATGAGAAAGGCAACACAGTCATGGCACATCAGGACAAGCCCACGATCGTGCGGCGCGACTTCTTGCGCGGCGCACTTGCGCTCGGCGTGATGGCACCGGTGGGGATGGCGCTCGCCTCGTGCGCCTCCCCCGCCGATGGCAGCACCGGATCGAACACCACCAGTGCCTCGTCGAAGAACCCGTTCGGCCTGAAGAACGACACCTCCATCGAGGTGTACATGTTCAACGGCGGGTACGGCTACGACTGGGCGACGTACGCCGCAAAGGAGGTCAAGAAGCGGTTCACGGGCATCACGACGACGGTCACTCCCACGACCGACATCGGCAAGGCACTACAGCCGCGCTTCGTGGCGGGCAACCCGCCGGACCTCGTGTGCAACGCGGGCGGCGATCAGATTCCGTTCGTCTCGATTCTGAACGAGCTCGAGACGCTCGACAGCATGTTCGACATCCACAACTACGAGGGCGAGCGCATCGGCGACGCCATCTATCCGGGCGTGAAGAATGCCGGCACCTACAACGACAAGTTCGTCGCCTTCAACTATGTGCTCACCATTTACGGCATCTGGTACTCGGCGAGCCTGTTCGAGAAGGAAGGCTGGGAGCCGCCGAAGACGTGGGACGACACCCTCGCGCTCGGGGCCAAGGCGAAGAAGAAGGACAAGTACCTGTTCACATTCGGCAAGGAGTCGGCCTCGTACTACCAGACGCTGGCCATCAACTCGGCGGTGAAGCAAGGCGGCACCGGCATCATCACGAAGCTGAACAACGGCGACTCGAGCGCCTGGGACGACGACGCCGTGCAGGGCGTCTTCGATGCGCTCGAGAAGGCGGTCAAGAACGGCTACTTCATCCCCGGCGGTTCCGGCACGCAGTTCACCGCAGCGCAGGCCAAGTGGAGCAACGACGAGCAGGCCATCCTGTACCCGTCGGGCAGCTGGATCTAGAACGAGATGAAGAAGGCCACCAAGAGCGGATTCAAGATGACAGCCGCACCGTAGCCGATTCTCGACTCGAGCTCGAAGCTGCCGTACGAGGCCGTGCGCAGTTCGGCGGGCGAGCCGTTCACGGTGCCGCTGAAGGGCAAGAACCCGGCAGGAGCCAAGGAGATTCTGCGGGCGCTGCTGTCGAAGGATGCCGCGGCCAACTTCTCGAAGACGCGCCTGGCTCCGACGGTGGTCAAGGGAAGCGTGCAAGACGGCGGCTACGGTTCGACAGCCCTGCAGTCCGTGACGAAGATGATCGACGACGCCGGAAAGAGCGTCTTCGACTACAACTTCGACGCGAAGTACGGTCTGGGCTCCGACCAGCTCGTCGCCTGGAACGGATTCCTCTCCGGCCAGCTCGACACGAAGGGTCTCACCTCGAAGCTCAAGACGCTGCTCGACAACGCGCAGAAGAGCTCGTCGTAATACACGTCGATGACAGTCAATGAGGGGGGCGGGATACCGCTCCCCTCATGGCGTTGTGAAGACTCGCTCCCTCCGCGCCGACGAGCCCTCACGCTATCGGTGGGCCGTTTCCCGCCTGGTGTTCTCCAACGGCACGGTTCAGTTGGTGAGGAACAGTTCGATGACGGGCACGGCGACGTCCGGTCGTTGTACGGGAAGCGTGAGGGTGAGAGTGCCTTCCGGTTGCCCGCCCTGGGTGAGGTTCTGGGCGGTCGCACCGGGGTCGATGACGCGCGTCTTCAGCTCACTGGCGTCGTTCAGCAGTTGCGCGTACGTGACACTGCCGGCCAGGCCGCGCAGGTGGAGTGTCTGGAACGGCCAGGCGAACAGGTGTGCGTAGAGCCGGTTCCCGCTCTGCGTGTAGCGCACGTCGCGAGGCGGAGTGAAGGTGCTGGGGCCAGCATCGTAGATGGAGCGATCGTGCAGGCGCATCCATTCGCCGAGCCCTGCCAATGCCGCGTTCGCGTTCGGGTCGAACGCGCCGCGCCCGTTGGGGCCGACGTTCAGCAGAAGGTTGCCGTTACTCGAGACGCCGTCGATCAGCATCCTCACGAGCAGGTCGACGCTCTTGTAGTCGTCGTTGTCTCGGTCGTACCCCCAGGAGCCGTTGAGCGTCTGGCACGCCTCCCACCGCACCTGCTGTCCGTCGACCTCCATCGGCCTGTCGGGCTGGTACTGCTCCGGAGTGACGAAATCGCCCGGGATGCCGAGCCTGTCGTTGACGAGGATGCCCGGCTGCAGTTCACGCACCGTCTCCAGCAGTTCCTGTGCGCCCCAGTCGGGCGCCCCCTTGCCGCCCCAGATCGACCCGGTCGCCCCCTCGCCGCCGCCCGCATCACCGCCGCCGCCCTCTCCGCCGTAGGAGAAGTCGAAGAACAGGTAATCGATGCGGCCGTAGTTCGTCAGCAACTCCCGCACCTGCCCGTGCAGATACTCCCGGTAGACGGCCACATCCCTGCCCGCGTTCAACTCGGCCACGTTCGGGTCGTCGCGCAACGGGTGGTGCCCGTCGATCGGGAAATGCGGGTGATGCCAGTCCAGCAGCGAGTGATAGAACCCGACCTTCAGACCCGCCTCCCGCACCGCGGCCACGAACTCGGCCACCACATCCCTACCGAACGGGGTGCGCATCACCGTGTACTCCGTCAACGCCGAGTCCCACAGACAGAACCCGTCATGATGCTTCGTCGTCAACACCACATACCGCATCCCCGCCGCCTTCGCCGCGGCCGCCCACTCATGGGCATCGAACAGATCCGGATCGAAGTGCGCGGCATACCGCTCGTAATCGGCCACCGACATCCGCTCACGACTCATCACCCACTCATGCCGCGCCCCCAACGCATACAGGCCCCAATGCACGAACAACCCCAACCGATCACGCGTGAACCACGCCGTATCAGGGGCGCACGGCGCGTGGCCGAGAACGGCTTCCGACGTCGATCCGGCCAAAGCGGAATCGAGAGAGACCTCGAGGGAGGCATCGAGGGACATGGCAGGCTCCTTCACGCGGACACGCTACGCGACGGCGACGACGACGGCGACGACGGCGACGACGGCCACGCCCGTCACGCGGCGACGGCCCGGAGCCGCACCGGACCTCCGGCGTCGATCGAACGGTAGGCCGCGTCGATGAGCATCACGCCCGCGAGTCCAGCACGACCGTCGGGCTGCGCCGTGCGGTCGTGCTGCGCCACCGCGGCCACGAACGAGTCGATCAGCCGCTGATCCAGTGACAGCCCGTAGCCGTACGTGAGGGCGCCGTGCTCGTTCCAGCCTTCGATGATCGACGCGAACGGCGCGATCTCCGCCACCCCGGACGTGCCGATGACCGTGAGCGTGACTAGGTCGCCCACGTCGGCCGACCCGGCGGGCCGCGACCACGAGCAGTCGACCGCGGCGATGACACCACTCGGGTAGTGGAGCGACACGAGCCCCGCGGTCTCCACGAGCCCCGCGATCTCCACGCCCCCGTCGCGGTTTCCCGGGATGCCGTTCGCGACCGCATAGACGTCGTCGGGCGTCTCCTGCAACAGGTCGGCGAGCAGATCGGCGACGTGTACGACGTGGTCGGTCACGGCGCCGCCGCCGCTCAGCACCTTATCGGTGAACCACGCGCGCACCGTCGGGATGCTCCCGCAGTTGGCAGCCGACACCGAGACGATCTCCCCCAGATCGCCGCGCCGCACTCCGGCGCGCAGCTCCTCGTACGCCGACGAGAAGCGCACCGGCAACGCCGTCATGAGCACGATTCCGGCGCGATCCGCCGCGTCCACGATCGCAGCGGCGTCCTGCACCGTGGTCGCGAGCGGCTTCTCGCATAAGACGTGGACGCCCTCGCGCGCCGCACGAAGCACCAGGTCGTGGTGGCGCACGTTCTCCGCGCACACGACGACGGCGTCGGGATGCCATGCCCAGACATCCTCATACGACTCCAGATAGTCGACGCCGAGCGTCAGCGCGAGGGGCGCACCCCTCAGCTCCGCCGGGCTCTCGGCTCCATCGGGATCGGTGGCGACGAGCTCGGCCTCGGGATGCCGTTGGAGCGCGGCGATGTACTCCAGCGCGTGCGTGTGGGCCAGGGACAGGACGGCGATCTTCATGCCGCGGACACCTCTTCGTGATCGTGGGACAGGTCGATGGCGCGCTCCGAGGCGGCCGATCGCGCGATGGCCTCGGCGATGCGGATGGCCTCCACACCGTCGCGCGCCGTCACGCGCGTGTCGCTGCCGTCGTCGATGGAGCGGACGAAGTCCGCCAGCTCGGCGCGGTACGGGCTCGTCGCGGCGTCGAAAGCGGGAAGGATGTCGTCGGCGGCCGATGGCGGTCCGACATGTGTGTAGGTAGGCTTCGCCGCCGAGTCGGAGCGCAGCGTGCCGCGTGACCCTGACACGTCGAACTGCGTGCGGAACTCGATCGGCGCCGTCGCCCACGTCGCCGTCAACTGCGAGACGGCGCCCGAAGTATGAGTGAGAACCGCCTGCGTGCTCTCGCTGCCCCTGTGCGTACGCGTTCGCGCGAAGACCCGGGTGATGTCGCCGGCGATCCACCGTGCGATGTCGATGTCGTGGATCATCAGGTCGAGCAGCACACCACCCGACTGGGCGGAGTCGAGGTACCATCCGTTCTTCGGGCTCTGGCCCTGACGGGTGAACCGCAGCACTCCGGGCTCTCCGATCGCACCGGCGACCACCGCGTCGCGAAGTGCTGCGTATTCCGGGAAGTAGCGCACCACGTGGGCCGGGAAAAGCGGAACGCCCTTCTCGGCGAATCCGTCCGCGAGCAGCTCCGCCGCGGCGAGCGTGCGGGCCAGCGGTTTTTCGCAGATCGTGGGGATCGAGTGCTCCAGCGCGGCGAAGCCGAGCGACGAGTGCGTCTGCGTCGGGGCGCAGATGTCGATGATGCAGACGGATTCGAAGAGCTCGTCGGCGGTGGTGGCCACACGCCCGCCGCCGTGTCGCTCGACCAGGCGCGGGGCATCGTCGGCGATCGAATGCACGAGCACGTCGAACCCGAGATCCAGCCAGGCGGGAAGATGAGCGTTCGCGATGCCGCCGGCTCCGATCAGGCCGACTGTCTTGTTCTTCAACGGAGGATTCCTTTCAACGATGGGGCGGGGATGCGACGGCCTGTCACTTGCCGATGCCTTCCGTCATCCCGCTGACGACGCGGCGGCCGACCCAGAAGTAGAGCAGCACCATGGGCGCGACGACGATGACGACGCCCGCGAAGAGGCCGCCCCAGTCGGACGTGTACTGCATGTCGGAGTAGAAGTTGAGCAGGGCGACGTTGAGCGTCTGCATCCCCTGATTCGGCACCAGGAGGAGCACGATCATCGTCTCGTTCCAGAGGCCGAGCACGTTGAGCACGGTGACCGTGGTGATGCCGGACTTCGCCAGCGGCACCATGACCGTGCGGAAGGTGCGGAATGCTCCCGCTCCGTCGAGCGCACTCGCCTCCTCGAGCTCCGACGGCAACGAGCGGAAGTACCCGACGAGCACGAAGACGCTGAACGGCAGGCTGAGCGCGACGTAGAAGATCGCCACTGTGATCCGCGGGTCCCAGGCGCCGGTGACCCACTCGATCATGAACCGCGACAGCCCCACGCTGATCAGCACCATCGGCACCGCGAACGCCTGGAACGGCACGCTCATGCCCGCGGAGAACAGCGAGACGATCGGTCCCGCAGAACGCCCTCCGAGCCGGGCGAGCGCGTAGGCCGCCGGCACGCTTAGGAGCATGATCACCGCGACGGACACCACCACCAGCACGACGGTGTTGATGGCGGCGACCCCCAGGCCCGAGGTGGTCAGCGCCGTCCAGAAGTTCCCCCATTCCCACGTCGTGGGCGGGCCGGCCGGGTTCGCGAAGATGTCACGGGATGACTTCACCGAGTTGAAGAAGATCCACACCAGCATCGCGAGGTTGATCGCCACCCACCCCCACAGTGAGACCTTGAGCACGAAGGTCACGAAGGTGCTGAGCGCCGACGAGAGCGAGGGTCGGCCGACTTTCTGAAGAACATCCATGTCACATCTCCAACGGCTCGCGTCGGGAGATCCGCCGTGAGAGCAGGATCAGCACGACGGTGATGATGGTCATGATGACGCCGATGGCGGCGGCCGATCCCATCTGTGGAATCCCGCCCGCCGGTCCGCCGGTCACCCTCAGGTACTGTTCGACCGCGAGGGACCGCGCCTGCAGCGGCGGAGTCCCGGCGGTGCCGGTGAACGCGATGATGATCTCGAACGTCTTGATGCCAGCGATGACCCACAGCACGGCGGCCACCGAGATCATGTCGCGCGTCAGCGGCAGGGTGATGTGGCGGAACTGCTGCAGCAGGTTCGCACCCTCGATCTGCGCCGACTCGTAGAAGCTGGCCGGAATGCCGTCCACAGCCGACATGAGCAGCACGACGTAGAAGCCGGCGGCGCTCCACGTGAGGCCGACCATGATCACCTGAAGGATGTTGTCGGCCGCCAGCCAAGGTCTCTGCAGCCCGTCGAGGCCCAGCAGGCCGAGCACCGTGTTGATGAGCCCGTTGGGGTTGAACAGGAACGACACCGACAGTCCGATGGCGATCGGCGAGATGATGAACGGCACGAAGACCGCGGAGCGGATGAAGCTGTGCCCCTTCGTCGTACGAAGCACGATCATGGCACCGCACGCGATGAGGAAGATCGCGATGCCGACGACCGCGGTCAGGACCAGAGTGTTCCAGAACGAGGAGAGGAACACCGGGCTCGAGAACAGTCCGGTGTAGTTCTTCAGGCCCACCCACCGGAACGTCGTTCCGAGGCCGGCCCACGACGAGAAGCTCAGAGCCATCCCGTAGAGCGCGGGCACGATGAAGAGCACCACGTAGACGATGAGCGCGGGCAGCAGAAGAGGGAGATATATCCGCCGTCTGGCACGGTCGAGTGCGCCCCCGATGCGCCCCCGCCGCGAGGGCCTGGATCGATCCCGAAGGGATGATTCCGGCTCCTCGAGGCCGGCGAGCCGCCCGGCATCGGTCGCGGACGAGTGGCGTGCGATGGTCATATCGCGCTACTTGTTCAGCAGAGCCGCGGTCTGTGCCTTCCCCTGAGCGAGGAAGTCGTCGACCGACAGCGAGCCGCCGATGAGCTTGTCGTCGAGCGGCATGAAGACGTCGTTCCACCACTGGGGCGCGCTGGTGGCGACGCCGTCGAAGTCCAGGCTGATCGTCGTCGTCGTGTCGATGCTCTTCTTGATCCCCTTGAGCGCGACCGGAGCCGGCGAGTCGCTGCGAGCCGGGATGTTGCCGGCGTCGGTGGCGATACGGTCGTCGTACTTCTTCTGCATCGCGAAGGCGAGGAACTCGGCGATCTGCGACTGCTTCTTCGACTTGGCGTTCGCCGCCCAGCCCAGAGCTCCGACGGTCACGACGCTCGACTTTCCGGCCTTCACCGGCGGGAAGGCCATGACGCGCGGCTTCTGGGTCGCGCTCTTGGATGCCGCGGTCTCGCTCGCGAGCCACGTTCCGTTCAGGTTGTACAGGTGCTGGCCGCTGGCCCACGCGTTCTGGGCGTCCGGATACTTCGTGGCCATGTAGTCCGGCTCGAAGAGATCGGCCGCAACGAGCTTCTGGAGTTCGACGGCCGCCTTCCGCACCGCGGGCGCGTCCCACGCCGACGCGCTCGTCGAGAGGCTGGCGAGCGTTCCGGCGCCGCCCGTGGCGAGCATGAGCTGGAAGATCCAGAACGCGTTGTAGGAGTCGACGGTGCCGTCGAGCGCGATCGGCTG
Source organism: Humibacter albus DSM 18994 (assembly GCF_000421825.1). GTDB lineage: Bacteria > Actinomycetota > Actinomycetes > Actinomycetales > Microbacteriaceae > Humibacter > Humibacter albus. Next base: position 301,171 of record NZ_ATXT01000013.1, on the reverse strand, counting down.
CTTTCCGGTGCTCTTCTTGAGGTCCGCCGCGTGCGCGAGGAAATCGTCGAAGGTCGCCGGCGGGTTCGTGGCGAAATCCGAGTCGACGGCGGCGTCGTACCAGAGCCCCTCGGAGAACACGGTGTGCGGCACGAAGCCGTAGCCCTTCTTGTCGGAGATGGCCTTCAGCACGCTCTTCGGCAGAACCTGCTTGATGGTCTTGCCCTCGCCGGGGATCTCGGTGTCGAAGATGGCCGACATGTCGCCGAGCGCACCCGCGGCACGGAATTCGGCCGTGTGGTCGATGGACGAGTCGTAGATGTCCGGACCGCTGCCCGTGGCGATCGCGTTCTTGACCTGCGTCTCTTCGTTGTTGCCGATCCACTGCACGTCGACCTTCTGACCGGTCTTCGCCTCATAGTCCTTGATGATGGTGTTGAACAGCTTCGCCTGCGGAGTGCCGGACGCCCACTTGCCCCAGTACACGAGCGGGGTCTTGGACACGGTGCTGCCGGCACTGGACTGGAGTCTCGTTCCGCAGCCCGAGAGAACGAGGGTGGTGGCGACGGCTCCGCCGGCGAGGAGGAACGAGCGGCGGCTCAATGCCGGGGTTTCGCGCTGGTGCATGGGGGTCCCAATCTTCCGTGTGATCTTCGATGATCCTGAACGGGCGGAGTCGCCCGGTGGGATGGAAGAGATTATATACACAGTTTCTGTTTTAATTCCATCTCGATAGGGTGAACCCATGAACGTCCTCCTCGATCGCGGGCAGACCCTGCTGCACAACGCGGGTGATCAGTCTCGATTGCGTCGGCTGAACACGCTCGCCGTCATCGAAGCGATCCGGGAACAAGCTCTCACGATCCCGGCGACGGCGAAGGTCACCGGCCTCTCGAAGACGTCGACCGACTCCCTCATCGCACAGCTCGTCGAGCTGGGCTGGGTCGTCGCCGTCGATCCGCTCGCACCGGTGGGCGCGGGGCGCCCTGCCACGCGCTACCGATTCAGAGCGGAAGCGGCGGTCGTGCTGGGCGTCGACATCGGCCGCCACACGGTGCGCGCCGAGCTCGCTGACCTGAACGGGGAGGTCTTCGCCTCCGCCGACACCCCGGCAACGGAGCAAGACGGCCCTCTCGACGTGCTGTCCTCCGCGGTGAAGCTGGCGGACCGCCTCCTGAAGAAGGCCAAGCGCGAGCGGTCATCGGTCTGGGCGATCGGTGTCGCGATTCCCGCCGTCGTCTACAACGATGTCATCACCCGCGGCCCCGAGGGTTGGTCCGGCGTCAACGTCAAAGAGGTGCTGGGCGCGCATTTCGATTGCCGGATCGTCGTGGAGAACGACTCCAACATGGCGGCGTTCGCCGAGGCGTGGAGGGGCAGCGCGTCCGACGTCTCGGACCTGGTCTACATCCACTCCGGCAACCGGACCGGGAGCGGGCTCGTCATCAACGGCTCGCTTTTCCGCGGGTCGAACGGGGCCGCCGGTGAGATCGGCGCGATCCACGAAGTGGGCTGGGAGACGGCGCAGAAGCATCTGCACGCGGTCGTTCTCGAGAACGGCACGGTCGTGGACCGCGAATCGGTCTTCGAGGCCGCGAGCAAGGGCAGCGCCTCCGCCCTGGCCGCCGTACGCCGTTTCAGCGAGGATCTGGCCATCGGCGTCGCCGCCCTGGTCATGACAGTGGACCCGGAGATCGTCGTGGTCGGCGGCGGGAACGTGCGGGCGGGCGACGTGTTCCTCGACCCGCTGCGCACCCGCGTGGAGGCATTGTGCATCGCGCGGCCGGCGCCGCCGATCCTGCCGTCGACACTGCGCGAGCGTGCGTCGATCACGGGCGCGGTCGGATACGCCGCGACGACGGTGCAGGAGTTACTCCACGCGGCGGCTGCGAGCGGCACGAGCCTTCCGCAGGCGGACATCCACCCGTCGAGGTGGCCGTCCGCGCAGGGCTGACCACGGCGCAGAACTGACCACGGCGCAGAACAACTCATCGCGGCACCGACACCGTCACGGCACAGACACCAGCGCCCGCCCGTCCGGAGGATGTCTCGAGCGGGCGGGCGCTCTCATCCCCCGTCAGGACATCTTCGGCTGCTGCACGACGAAGGCATCCACGATCGCGATCCGGCCATCGCTCGCGTACGTGTCATCGTTCGTCACGCGGACGGTGTGCGTGCCGGGTGCCAGGTCGCGGATGACGAACACCGGCTGCTGCGCCATCCGGAGCGAGGCGTAGCAGTTCACCGTGCTCTGCTTGACCCCGTCGATCGCGATGTCCACGCTCCCCATGTCGCTGTACTTCTCGGTGAGGAAGGCGATGCCCGTCCCGGTGAACGTGTACTCGGCGTAGTCCCCCGCCACCGTGGAGTAGTGAACGCCGTCATCGAAGTCCCCGAACCCGCGAGGTCCGTCGGTGCCCCAGCTGCCGGAGTACGTGATCCCCGGATCCGTGTCGTCGACGGTGGTCAACGTCACACTGGGATCGGTGACCGTGACCGTGACGCTCGAGGTCAGGCCGTCCAACACCACGGAGAGCGTCGCTGTCCCCCAGCCCTTCGCCGTCACGGTTCCGTCGGCCGCCACCGTCGCGACGGAGGTGTCAGACGACGAGTACGTGACACCGTCGGTCACCGTCTTGTGCGAGCCGTCCATGCTGATGGCCGTCGCCGTCAGCGTTCCCGTGTCACCGACATCCATCGACGTCGGCCCCGAGGCACTGACGGCCTTCAGCACGTCGGTCGTCGCGGTGAGGCCGAACTTCTCGAACAGCACGCCGGTTCCGCTCCTCACGCTCTCTCCGATGAAGCGCAGATTGTGGATGCCTGCCGTCATCTCCACCCAGGTGGAGACATCCTGGAAGTGCCCGTCACCGCCCGTGTCGGGCACGGTGATCGTGGTGGCATCGCCGTCGACATCGAACTGCAGCTGCTGCGCCTCATCGGAGGCGACGCGCAGATCGAGCTTGTAGTACCCGGTGTACGGGAAATCGATGTTCTCGTACCGCAGGTAATCCTGCTGATCGATGCTCCCGATCGCCGTGACCTTCTTGCCGTCATCGTGGGATACGGTGCTGACAACACCGGTGTCGGGACCGTCCCAGCTGTACTCCTTGGCGAGATTCCACTGCATGTTGTAGTCGTCCGCAGCGATGGTCGCGTGGTATTCACCCTGCCGGTCGAATCGCATCCAGTTCCAGACGATGTTCGAGTCCGCCGTGATCCAGACCACCTTGAACGTGTGCGCACCCGCTTCGAGCGGGACGAAGAAGTTCGCCGTCTTCATGGTCTTCACGCCGCCGGTCGGGTCGAGCGACAGCGGGCCGGTGGCATCCTTGCCGTCCACTTCGAGACGGAACGAGAGCGGATCCTCGTTGGTCGTCGAGTAGCGGAACTGCATGAGGTACGTCGCGCTCCGGGCGACCTCGACGCCGCTGTAGCTCAGCCAGTCTCCCGAGTCGATCACGGAGACACCCGGCGTGCCGTCGTCATCCACGTCGTCGAGCGCGTTCAGCCACGTGCCGCTCTGCGCCGTCGCCGACTCTGCCTGGATCGTGAACTCGTCGGGATTCGCGAGGGTGAAGCGCATCCAGTTCATGAAGAACCAGTTGCCGTCGTCGCGCACGATGCGGATCCTGTGTCGGCCCGCGGTCAGCGGGATCTCGCGCTCGATCGTGCTGTACACGTTGTATCCGCCGGTGTCGGGTGTGCCGATCGAACCCGTGGTGTCTTCTCCGTCCACCAGGACGCGGAAGTGATCGCCCTCGGACGCGGAGACGCGGAACTCGGCACGATAGGTGCCGGTCGTCGGCACCGTCACGTTGTCGTATTCGGCCCAGTCACCCGCATTCCCCATATAGAGCGCGCCGAAACCGCCTTCGGCCGGCGGCTCGACGCCGTAGGCGCCCTGCGCCGCCGTGTAATCCTCGTTCTCGACCCGGAACTGAGCCTGCGCCGGTTGCGCTTTCTCGGCCGGCGCGGAAGAGGCCACCGTGACCGGCCCGACCGGGTAGACCTTGCCCTTCCCGTTCGGCATGGCCAGTTCGATGCGCGGTTTCCCGTGTGAGTCGGCCATCGCCACGGCCAACGTGTAATCGCCGGGTCGCAGGTTGCGCGGAAGCGTGAAGGACGATCGCATCTGGTCGGCATCGCCTTTGAACCAGGTGGTCTCATCCACGGAGGAATCGGTCCCGCTCCACACGACGCGACCGCTCTTCGCATCGAGCAGGTACACCTTGAGCGGGTACTTCTTCGGACTGAAGCCTGCGCCGTTGTTCGTCCAGGTCTGCGCGAGATTCAGCTTTCCGCCCGGCTTCACGTGGTCCGTGTAGGTGGCCTTCTGCATGAGGAACCGGTAGCCGGAGTAGCGGGCGAGGGTGGTGAACCATTCCCCGTACGCCTTCTTCATCGCATCCCAGTCGATGAAGCTCGTGTTGTTGATCCCCTGAAGATTCGAGTGATAGGCCTCGATCGCGTTCTTCACCACGAGCCGTGGGTTGTTGATCATGATGCTGCTGTTCCAGCTCGACCCCTCGGAGACCTGGATGTGATCTCGTCGCTCGAGCCGATTGATGTACGAGCTCTCGCCGCTCGTGTCGTACTGCATCCACGGGAAGGCGCTGTTCACGGTGTCCGAACGGAATCCCCAGTTCTTGTTCGCCGCAGCGACGTCGTACCCGTAGGCCGTGAACCGCTTCGCCTGCGTGTCGGCATCCGGGTCGTTCGGGTCGACGTTCGCGCCCGGGTTCTCCATCATCACCATCGTCTTGCGGAAGGCGCTGCTGTAGATGTGCAGGATCTTGTGGAGCGTCGCGGTGCGCGTCGCGTCGTCCGGCCACGGGAAGTTCAGGGCATCGTTCCATCCGGACCATTCCCCGAAGAGCGAGAAGGCGCGCAGGTCGACCCAGGCGACCCCGCGGTTGCCGTCGTAATGCTTCGCGAACGCATGCACGGCCTTCGACAGCGCGTTCAGGTAGATAGGGCTGTAGTAGAGCGGCTGCTTCGAGTAGTACTGCCCGTTGTACTGGGCGAGTCGGTAGGGCGCCTTGTCCACATCGAACAACCACGCCGGCGGGTACTGGTAGGGGAAGACCCCCGAATCGTTCTTTACGTCCGGTGCCTCCGACATCAGCAGTTGCACCTCGGCGGTCTTGCCCTGCTGATTGATCCGCTTCATGAACCTGTCGAACCGATGCCAGGAGAACCTGTTCGGTCCCGGCTCGAAGTCGGACCATGAGATCTGCACGCGCACGATGTCCGCGTCGGCCGGGATTCTTTTGCGCCCGTCGATGAAGGCGGTGATGGCCGGATCCGTCGTGAACGTGTATCCCGTGCTGGTGGATGTCTGCGGGCTGTTGATATCGAACGCGACGCCCGTGTACGGGTTCCCGTGCAACACGTCATGCGTGTCCGTGAACGTGACGGTCCGCTCATGACCGGATGCAGCCGAGGAACTCGAGGACGCTGTTCGCGTCGTATCGTGCCGAACGGGCTCGCCGTCAGCCGGGGTGGTCAGCACCCCCACACCAAGAACGCCGATCACGATGGCCACGATGAGGCCCTTCATCCGATCACTCTCCCTCGAGCACTCGACTGCACCAGATTTATTCAGAATCCGCGTTAATTAATAGCGCATGTTGCGTGCCGATGCAATCGATGATCATGAGGTGAGGCTCCGCTGGAGTGCGCGGGCTCGTGTTCCCGGCGGAGCTCAGCCCCTCAAGAGACGCGGGGCTCGACGTCCGATTCTGCTGCCTGCGTCGCCGCCGCCCACACCATCACCTTCGACGGCGGCAGCTCGAGCCTGCATCCATCGCCCTGCCTCAACTCGGGTGCCCTGGTGCTGCGCACGCGGAGTTCCGGTCCGCCGTCGAGCTCGACCGTCGTCATCGTGAACGTGCCGAGGTCGGCCACGTCCGTGACGGTGGCCGGAACCGTCCCGACGGGGCTGTCCGGGCCGGCGCCGATCATGCGGTCGGCGTCGAGCACGCCGAGTACGCGGTCGCCGCCCATCTCTCGGTCGCCGCCTCCGCTCGCGAGGACGTCCTCGCTCACGACGACATCCTCGGGCCTGATGCACCACTGCACCGGGGCGCCCTCGGGCAGCGCGGTGTGCGGAATCGTGATGCGCACCCCACCCGCCCGCAGCCTCGTCGCGTCGACGATCACCCCGTCTTTCAGGTTGTGGATGCCGAGCAGCCTCGCGACGTGCGGTGTGGACGGCCGGTGGTAGACATCCCGACGCGCTCCGGCCTGCAGCACGGCGCCGTCGTCGATGACGATGATCTCGTCCGCCAGCAGTGCCGCCTCCTCTGGATCGTGCGTGACGAGCACGGTCGAGAGCGCGTCTTCGTGCTGCAGCCGCCGCAGTTCCATGCGCAGTTCCTCGCGCACCGGGGCGTCCAGCGCCGAGAACGGCTCGTCGAGCAGCACCAGATCGGGCGAGCGGCTGAGCGCCTGGGCGAGCGCCACCCGCTGACGCTGACCTCCGGAGAGCTGTTCGGGCATGCGGTTCTCGAGTCCGGTCAGCTGCAGCGTGTCCAACCACCACCGGGCGATGTGCGGGTCGGAGTCGACGCCGAACGTCACCTGCTCCCACACGGTCCGGCGTGGGAACAGCACGCCGCCCTGCGGCACGTACCCGATACGAGGATGCGCGCCGTCGTCCCCGTCGTATCGCACCGCTCCCGCTGAAGACGGCATCACCCCGGCGAGCGCCCGCAGCGTCATCGACTTTCCGGAACCGGATCGGCCGAGAACCGCCAGCCACGGGCTGCGCGCGCGATGCGCCAGCGTCAGGTGGAAGCTGCCGACGTGCATGTCGAGGTCGAACGCCGGCTTCACGGGCGACGTCCGCTGTGGTGGCCGTGGCTCGACGTACGACGGACTGCGGTGCCGACGACGGGGCATCCGCAGATACCCGACGGCCACGCCGGCGGCGGCGATCAGCAGCGCGAGCGCGGTCGGAGCCTGCGTGTTCGGGATGCCGATGCCCGAGAACTGCACATACGTGAAGACCGGCAGCGAGTACGGGTGGTACGCCAGCAGCACCGTGGCGCCGTACTCGCCGAGCGCGCGCAGCCAGGCCATCAGGAGCCCGGCTTTGATGCCTTCGGCCGCCACGGGGACGGCGACCTTCCAGAACCGTGCCAGCGGCGGATGACCGAGGCTGGCTGCCAGCTCGTCCAACGCCGGATCCATGGCCCGGAACGCGCTGCGCGCCGAGATCACGAGGAACGGGCTCGCCACGAAGGTTTGCGCGATCACGATGCCGGTGAGCGTGCCGGTCAGTTTGCCGTCGAAGAGCTGCCCGAGGAACGTGTACGGGCCGACGACGTAGATGAGCACGATGCCGCTCATCACAGGAGGGAGCGCCAGCGGCAGCTGAACCGCGACGCCGACTGCGGCCGCGAACCTCCCTCTCGACCGCGCCAGCACGTAGGCGAGCGGAATCCCGAGCAGCGCGATGATGCAGGTCGAGATCGTGGCGCTGAGAAGCGATGTGCCGAGGGCGCCCCACAGCCCCGGCGCCGTGAAGCCGCGATCCGTGGAGGTCGCCAGCCTGAGAATGAACGCGACGATCGGGATGAAGAGAAAGAGCGCCAAGAGCCCGCCCAGCCATCCGAGCGGGCTGCGCACTCCTCTGTTCATCGCGCGGGCATCCATCTCGTCCTACCGACCGAGCACGTTCTTCAGCGTCTTCGGCACGCCGCTTCCCGAGACCTCGGGCGGTGTCGTCAGGTCGTAGGCGTTCTTCTTCAGGATGCCCTGGCCGCCCTTGCCGAGAAGGTAGGCGACGAAGGCGGCCGCACCCGCGGCATCCGGCGCGTTGTTCACCACGGTGATCGTGTACACCGCCTTGAGCGACTCGCCCTTCAGCGGCACGGTCGGGATGTTCGCCGCCTTCGCCTCGCTGGCGTAGAAGAACCCGGCATCCAGCTGACCCGCCTGCAGCTGTCCGACCATCGACTCCTCCGTCTGGATGTTCGGATTGGATGTCGCCAGCGCGGTCAGCGCCGAATCGCCCTGCTTCGTCCCTTGATCTTTGAGCGCGTGTGCCGCAAGCGCACCCTTCGGGTCGGTCTGCGGGTCTGTGCTGCCGAGCTTGAACCCGGATTCTGTGACCACGTCGTACCAGGGCTTGCTCTTCAGTTGCTTGACGAAGGAGCTGTTCGGGTTGTACCCGATGACCAGTGGTGAGTTCGCGAAGGTCGCGTACCACGAAACCCAGTCGCCGTTGCTCGAGCCCTCGAGGCCGGCGTTGACGGTCGGGCTCGCGCTGATGAACACGTCCGCCTGCTTCACCTTGCCCTTGATGTCGGCGGCGAGTGCCTGGGAGCCGGCCCCATAGCCTTTGAAGGTGTAGCCGGTCGCGTCGTGGAACGCGGGGCTGACCTGGTTCTCCATGAGGCTCACGAGCGACCCGGCGTAGAGCACGTTCACATCGCCGGACCCGTGCGGAATCGACGCGGTCGTCCCTTTCGCCGCCTTCGTCGCCGAGCTCGCCGGTCCAGCCGAGGCCGACGAACTGCACCCCGCGATCGCGAAAGCCACGCCGGCCAGGAGCGCCACCGCGCCGAGGCTGCGCCGCACTCTGCCGTTCCTTCTCACTGCCCGATACATGTTCGCGGCACCCTCAGCCTCACCGCGATCCCGGTGTCTGCAGGACCACGTTCGTCGCTTTCACGGTCGCGACGGTCTCGACACCGACCTCCAACCCGAGCTGATCGGCCGCCTCTGCGCTGATCAGCGAGACGATCCGGAACGGCCCGGCCTGCACGTCGACCTGTGCCATGACCGTGTCCTTCTTCACCGCGGTGACGATTCCCGGGAACCGGTTGCGAGCGGATGTCGGCGAGAGCGGCCGTCCGCTCTCCGGCGCCGAACCCGACCCGAGTTCGAGTGCGAGCGCGGCGAGATCGGCGCCCTCGATCAGTTGCGGTCCGTGGCCATCGACGGCCGGGAGCCGGCCCTGGCTGATCCATCGGCGCACTGAATCGTCGCTCACCGCCAGAAGCCGGGCCGCATCGGAAATCCGAAAACGCGTCACAATTATGAGATTAGCACCGCGGATTTCTCTCCTGGCCCGCACATTCCACGGATTTGCGGAACCACTCGTCAGGCATGCGCGCCAGTGTGAATGCCCTCGCAACGTGCCTTCACCAGCAACCCTGCACTAAGAGGAATCGTGGCGATTTCCCACGAACGAGACTCAGTGTGCGTCGGCTCGACGCTGCGAGTCGCCGAGCATTGTCCGCGCGAGCTGCCACTGAGCCCACAGCAGCCCGCGGGTCACGTATGGCAGCACCGCGAGGAACGCCAGACCGAGCATGACATAGATGATGCCTTCGAGAGCCGGCTGGTCCGCACCCGGCCAGCGGTGGAGAAGCCACTCGAGACCGACGTTGCCGCCGTGCACGCTCGAACGCCAGAACGTCCAGCTCACGCCACCCGCCCCAATACCGATCAGCGTCGTCAGCACGATGAACGAAACGGCCGCAAGCGCGAACTGCGGCAGGACGACGTATCCGACCATCGCCCAATTCCGCGCACTGCCGAGGGTCGAGCGCAACCAGCCTGCGAAGCCTGGGCGACTCGACCGGACGGAGCGCTGAATGCGCGGCAGCCCGACCCATTCGAGCAAACGCAGGTCGGCGGCTCCGGTCGCCAGGGCGACGCACAGGCCGGCCGCGAGTAGGAAGACTCCAACGGGGAAGAGCGGGAGCAGTCCGATGCCGGCAGGCACCAGTGCCAAGCACACCGAGAACCCGATCACAGCGGTGAAGAAGAGGAGGACGATCGCGACGATCTCTTTACCGATGCGCCGCCACCGCGCCCCGTAGCGGCGCCAGGCGCTGAGCTGGTGGGTGGGGAATCCGATGGGTTCTGCAGTCATGGTCTTTTGCCTTCGTGTCGTGGAGAGGTTCAGTCGCTGACGGCCGCACGGGCGCGGCGCCCCGATGCGATCAGCAGGGCGGCTGTCAGCGCGAGGCTGATGACGACGGTGATGACGGATGCCTCCATGCCGAAGGCACCGCCGGTGAGCCATGCCGGGCCGTGCACACTCGTGATCGCCAAGCCCGGGTCGCGATGGCCCGATACGGGGATGCCGATGGCCTGCTCGAGCCCGTTCCAGGTCGCGTGCAGGGCGAAGACGAGCCAGAGGCTGCGGCGCCAGAGGAAGGCAGCGCCGAGCAGCCCGCCGGCCTCGATGGCGATAGCGACGTCGCTCCACAGGGACGCACCGGGGTTCGCCCCGTGCACGAGGCCGAACAGCACCGCGGTGATGCCGAGGGCGATCCACTTGCCGCCGAGCCTCTCGATGGCCTGGAGCGCGAGACCGCGGAACATCAGTTCCTCGGTGACCGCTCCTGCGATGGTGACGGCAATGAGCTCGGGCAGCGCCCGGAGGCCCGCGGCGCCGTCGAACGTGAAGTGGTAGCCGCCGAGCGCTGCGATAGCGCCGACACTGACCGCGAAGAACCCGGCGCCGACGGCCGCACCGATGAGCGCGTCGCGCCCCGCGGTGCGGAGCGCGAGCTCGGGCATCCGCCGCCCGGCTACGAAGCGCATCACGGCCCAATAGACCACGAGCGCGAGAGCCGAGGTGCCGAGCGCGATGGCCGGGCTGGCTCCGGCGAAGACCGAGAAGGCGCCGACGGCGACGATGCCGATAACGAGCCAGACGAGGGGGAAGCGGAAGAAACGGATGGCGCGCGAGGCGGGGGCGGTATCGCGCGGGGCAGTTGTTGTCATGCCTACGACGCTACGAATCGCGCCCGCGCCCCGAATCACGCGCGGGCGGGCAATCGTCATCCCTCTGCAGGGGGATGGCCGAGGCGGCGGATCAGCGCGCGGGCCCGAAGAGCCCGCTGCGGTGGGCGTAGACGACGACCTGCACCCGGTCGCGCAGCTCGAGCTTCAGCAGGATCCGCGACACGTAGGTCTTCACCGTCTCGTGGCTGATGACGAGCGCGGCCGCGATCTCGGCGTTCGAATCGCCGTTCGCCATCGCACGCAACACGTCGAGCTCGCGCGGCGTGAGGGTGGCGAGACGCGGATCAGCCTCGGGTGCGGATGCCGGCAGCAGCCTTTCCGCGAAATGTCCGAGCAGCGCGCGCGTCAGGGTCGGGGCGATCAGTGCGTCACCGGCGGCGACGGTCCGCACGGCCTCGATGAGCTGGGAGGGAGTGGAGTCCTTGAGGAGGAACCCGCTCGCCCCCGCCCGCAGGGCGTCGTAGACGTAATGGTCATAGTCGAACGTCGTCACCACGAGGATGCGTGGGGGATCCTCCACACCCGGACCCGCGAGGGCCTCGGTCGCGGCGATGCCGTCGAGCACGGGCATCCGCACGTCCATCACGACCACATCCGGATGCCGTTCGCGCGCCAGCCGGACCGCCTCGCCGCCATCGGCGGCCTCGCCGACGACCGCGACGCCGGGCTGCGCTCCGAGGATCGTCGTGAAGCCCGCGCGAATCACTGCTTGGTCGTCGGCGATCAAGACGCGGATCGGCTCGGCGGATGACTCAGCCACGTGGATCCTCCTCGAGGGCGATCGAGATGTGCGCAGCCAGCACGAACGCGCCGTCGCCGTCACGACCGGCGTCGAGACGCCCGCCGAGGCGAGCCACGCGTTCGGCGAGGCCGGCCAGGCCGCGACCGGAGCCGGAAACCATGGGCGCGGACTGCCGGGCGACATCCGTGGAGCTCGACGTGACGCGCACCGCGACCGCCTCCGCCGACCACTCGACGTCCACCTCCGTCGGCGTACCGTCGGCGTGCTTGCGCGCGTTGGTGAGCCCCTCCTGCACGATGCGGTAGACCGCGAGGCGAAGCTCGTCCGAACCGGACGGCGTGCCACTCTCGTGCAGCTCGACAAACTGACCCGCCCGTCGGGCGCCCGCAGCGAGGTCATCGAGCGGGCCGATCGCGGGAGCCCTGCTCGTGTCGTCCGCGGCCAGAACGTCGAGTAGTCGGCGGAGATCGGCGAGCGCGCGTCGACCACCGTCGGCGATCGACGCGAACTGCTCGCTGACCTGCACCTGGTCTTCGGGAACGATGAAGCCTGCGGCATCCGCCTGCACGACCATGCCCGTCACGTGATGACTCACGACGTCGTGCAGTTCGCGCGCGAGGCGGGCCCGCTCGTCGGCGACTGCGGCTCGCGAAGCCTCGCCCTCACGTACCTGAGCCGCAGCCGCGCGCAGCCGGACGAAGTCGCCCAGCAACCAGGCCGCAATCAGGACGACGACGAAGGTCGCGAAGTCCCACGCGTGGTCGGGCGAGCCGAGCAGGCTCAGCGCGATCGCGAGCATCACGTAGGCCGCGGCGCTCGCGGCCGCGGTCATCACGCGGGCGCGACGCAAGTGCGCCCCGGCCGAATAGAGGGCGAAGACGATACCGAGCCCCGCGATCGAGGGCGGATAGCCCCTGCACTGGTCGAGTGCGAACGCGAGCCCGATGACAGCGAGGACCGCGCCCGGGCGTGAGCGCCGGGCCGCCAACGGCAAGGACTGCCCGGCGATGAGCAGCAGGTGCAGCCCGTCCGACGGTCGTGTGGGGAGCTCGCCGAGGTTGAGCCCGTACACGCTCAGCGCGGGCACCAGGCCGAACACGCACAGAATCGCCGCGAAGACACCATCCACCGCCCAGTCGGGCAGCGACCGCCACCACCGGACCAGCACCACATCGCCCACCTTAAAGCACTGCCGCGGGTTCACCCGTTGCCGCGTCATCTTCCGTACCAACCGGGCCTACGACCACCGCGGCCCGGCCGCCGGCACCCGGCGTAGTGGGTGAGCGCGCGGGCCCGCGTTGCGCAGCGACAGACGAACTCGAAGTGGGATGTCGAAGCCACCGGCGGCTTCCGAGATGGTTCGAGTCACTCTGGAGGACTCGAAGCCCGGTGCCTACGCGTTGTGCCTGGCGATGACCTCCGCACGAGAAGCGTCTTCACTGGCGAACACGCCGCCGTTGGCGACGCTGTCGGGAGTGATCTCCTGGAAGACGATGCGGACATCCGGACGGCGAGCGCCGAGGATCTCGACGGCGCTGGCGGTGACGGCCTCGGCGAAAGCACGTCGCTGGTCGAGCGTGCGGCCCTTCAGGAGCTCGACGGTGATGTTGGGCATGTTTTCCTCTCGTCAGACGTCTCGTCAGACAGACATCTTGCCGTGATTCCCTACCCTTCGAGCACGTCACGCAACCGAGCGAGGTCCTGTCGCACGAGCTCCGCATCCTGTGCGAAGTCCTCATCGGTGACTCCGGGCCGTCGATACAGGGTGAAGACCACCTCGCTGCCCTCGTCGTTCCGCAGCACACGAAGCGGGTTGTGCACGACGGTGCCGTCGGGCATCCGCACGTCGTGGTCGAGCACGCCGAGCTCCACCGGGCCGACGAATTCCACCTCGACCTCGCCCATCGGAGAGTCGGTCACCCAGCGGTCGCCGTCGCGGCGGATGCCTGTGCTGAGTCCCGCCGCCCACTGCGGCAGGTTGGCCGGGTCGCCCGCGAACGCCGAGACCGCTTCGGCCGAACGTCGAATGGACTGCGAGAGATGAAGCGCGGGCCAGGTCATGGCCTCACGCTATCGAGGGCGACCGACGCCGTATCGCAGACTCCGGCGAGACAGCTCGCGCCACCCACGCGGGGCCTTCAGTCGAGCGCGATCGCCGACCACGACACGGGCGGCAGTTCGATGGTCAGAACGCCCTCGGCGAGAACGGCACTCGCGTTGGCGATCGGTGTCACACGGTTCTGATCGTCGATCGTGTTCTTGGCGTGCACGTCGGAGTCGGAGAGCGTGACGGCCTCGGCGACCCGTGAGCATCCGAGGCTCCGAAGATCGATGGTGACGTGCGTCGGCTCCGTGAGATGACGGTTGACGAGGAAGACCGCCGCGCGCTGCTCGTCGACGGTGGCGACGGCATCCACCAGGGAGGCTTGCCCGTGTTGAGCCGTGTCGTACTCCGGCGCGTGAATGATCGGACGGATGACCTCCCCCGACGCGAGCCGGCTGGTGATCGAGAACGGGTAGAAAGTGGTCTGCCGCCACGCGGGACCTCCCGGCTCGGTCATGATCGGAGCGATCACGTTGACCAGCTGCGCCAGTGACGCCGACGTGACGCGGTCGCTGTGCTTCAGCAGAGTCATCAGCAGGTTGCCGACGACGACCGCGTCCGCCACGGTGTAGACATCCTCGAGCTGACGCGGAGCGTACCGCCATTCGTCGTTGGTCTCTTCAGCCTTCTTGTGCTCCGTGAGGTACCAGACATTCCACTCGTCGAAGGAGACGTTGATCTTCTTGCTCGACCGCTTCTTGTAACCGACGTGGTCGGCCGTGGCGACGACGGTGTCGATGAAGTAGTCCATGTCGATCGCCGAGGCGAGGAACGAACCGAGGTCACCCTCGAGCTCCTGGTAATAGGCATGGCACGAGATGTAGTCGACGTAGTCATAGCTGTGCTCGAGAACGGTGCGCTCCCAGTCGCCGAAAGTGGAGATCGCCGATCCGGAGGAACCGCAGACCACGAGCTCGAGATCCTTGTCGGCCATTTTCATGGCGGCTGCCGTTCGTGCGGCGATCTTGCCGTAGTCCTCAGCCGTCATGAACCCGGTCTGCCAGGAGCCGTCCATCTCGTTGCCGAGGCACCACATGCGCACGTCGTGCGGTTCCCGTGCCCCATTGGCGATGCGCAGGTCCGACAGCGCCGTCCCCCCGGGGTGGTTCGCGTATTCGAGGAGGTCGAGAGCGGGCAGGATGCCACGGGTGGCGACGTTCACGGCGAGCATGAGTTCCGAGTCGGTGAGCTTGAGCCACTTGGCGAACTCGTCGAGGCCGACCTGATTGGTCTCCAACGAATGCCAGGCGAGGTCGCGCCTGACAGGCCGCTTCTCGCGCGGGCCGACGGAATCCTCCCAGCGGAAGCCGGAGACGAAATTGCCGCCGGGGTAGCGGATGGTGGTGCTGCCCAGTTCCTTGACGAGCTCGACGACGTCGAGGCGGAATCCGTCCTCGTTGGCGCTCGGGTGACCGGGCTCGTAGATGCCGTCGTAGACGCAGCGTCCGAGGTGCTCGACGAAGGAGCCGAAGATGCGGCGTCGGAGAGGAGCGATGACGGCTCTCGCGTCGAGCTCGATATGGGCGCTAGGCAAAGCACTGGTCCTTTCATAGGAGATGGTCGTGCGTGATGTGACGGAGTATTTCTTCAGATGCATCACACCTGTGCCCCCGTCGTGACGGCGACAGGGGCACAGGGATGCGCGGGCTGAGCGGCCGAGGCGGCCTCAGCCCTTCACCGCTCCGGTGAGCCCTCCGACGATCCGCTTCTGGAAGATCGCGAAGAAGATCAACGCGGGCAGCATCGCCAGCGAGGTGAAGGCGAGCACTGCCGCCGTGTCGGTGGAGTACTGCGACGAGAACGCCTGAACGCCCAACGGGAGGGTGTAGTTGGCTTGCGAGTTCAGGATGTAGAGCGGCAGCACGTAGTTGTTCCAGCTGCCGATGAACGACAGAATCGCGACCGTCACGACGCCGGGCACCGCCAACGGGATCACCATGCGGAAGAAGAATCCGAGTCGGCTCGCACCGTCGATGGACGCGGCTTCCTCGATCTCGTTCGGGATGGCGCGCAGGAACGGCACGAGAATGATGACCGTCGTCGGCAGGCCGAAAGCGACCTGAGGCACGATCAGTCCGAACAAGCTGTCGACGAGGCCCAGGTCCTTGATCACGAGGTAGAGCGGTGTGATCGCAATCACCATCGGGAACATGAGACCGGCGGCGAACAGCGAATACATCGCCCCCTTGAACTTGAAGTCGTATCGGGCGATGACGAAACTCACCATCACGCCGAGGACGACGACGCCGATCGTGCTCACCAGTGCCACGATGATCGAATTCGCGAACTCTCCCCAGAACGTCGTCGAGGTGAGCACCGCGGCGTAGTTCTTGAACACCCAGGGCGACGGGAAGGCCGCAGGATTCGTGGAGATCTGCGAATTCGTGCGGAAGCCGCCGAGCACGATGTAGACGACGGGCGCGAGGCACACCGCGATCAGCAGGAGCGCGATGAAGTAGGTGACCGGGCTTCCCCATTTCTCGGGCTTGTCACGCTGGCCGCGCGCTTTTGGCTGTTTGGCCGGTCGGACCGGAACAGCGGTGGTCGCGGTCATCAGTGGACTCCTTCGGTGACGGCGCCCTGAAGATCACGGCGCAGGACGAAGCGCTGGTAGATCAACGCGATGATGAGCGAGATGAGGAACATGACGACGGCGACCGCACTGCCGTAGCCATAGTTCCCGGCGTTGCGACCCTGGGCGACCATGTAGATGGCCATGGTCGAGGTGCCCGCGGTTCCGGAGACGTACTGACCCCAGATGATGTAGACGAGGTCGAAGAGCTGCAGCGATCCGATGATGGACAAGAACGCCCAGATGCGGATGGTCGGCCCCAGCAGCGGCAGCGTGATCCTCCGCTGGATCTGCCAATACGAAGCCCCATCCAGTTGCGCCGCCTCGAACAGCTCCTCCGGGATGGACTGCAGCCCGGCGAGCATGAGGATGACCGCGAAACCGACGTACTTCCACGAGATGATCGCCATCAGTGTCCACAGGGCGATGTTCGGATCGGCGAGCCAGTCAGCGGCCATGAACCCGAGTCCGATGTGCTCAAGAAGGTCGTTGACAGCGCCGCTCGTCTGCAGCATGAGGCTGAAGCCGGTTCCGACGATGACCTCGGAGATGATGTACGGCACGAAGATGAGGATGCGGATGAGCGCCCGTCCGCGGATCTTCTGGTTCAGGAGCAGCGCGAGCACGATCGCGAGCGGACCCTGGATGACCAGAGAGAGCACCAAGATCCACAGGTTGTGCCACAGCACCGCCTGGAACGCGGGATCCGTCAGGATCAACTTGTAGTTGTTCAGGCCGACGAAGTCCGTCGGCGGCCCGTACCCCTTCCATCGGAAGAAGCCGTAGAAGGCGGCGAGCACGACCGGGAAGATCACGAACGCCAGGAACATGATGATGGCCGGCCCCGACAAGAGGGTGATCTCCAGCCGCATACGGACGCGCCCGCGGCGACGATGCTTTGTCGCGCGCGCGGCCGGGGACGCGGATGAGACCGCACCCCCGGCTTGAAGCGCGCCCTGCGCCGAACGGCCGGCAGCCGTCTCGGTACCCAGGGTGTTGTTCATCGGATTCCGCTCAGCCCTTGGCGGCAGCGTCGTTGACGGCCTTCACAATGCCCGCGGCATCCGTCTTGCCTGCCATCAGGTTGACGACGGCCGTGTTCAGCGCGTTGCCGACGTTCTGGCCGTACTCGGTGTCGAGGAAGTCGACTGCGTATGCAGCCTTGTTGTACGCCTCCAGTGACGACACGTTGTAGCTCTCAGTGACCACGGACTGTGCCTTCTTGTTCACCGGGATCGTGTCGAACGCCTTCGCGTACGCCTTCTGCTGATCGGCGGTGAGCAGGAATGCCAGGAAGTCCTGGCCTTGCTTCGGGGCGTTCTTCGACAGCGACATGCCGCCGCTCACGTTGCCCATCAGAGCGGTCGGGGCACCCTTCCCACCGGGAACTGCAGGGAACGGGAACCAACCCAGGTCGGGCAGCGGCTTCTGGTCGGGCGTCAGGCCCGCGAGGGTTCCCGGCTCCCAGGCGCCCATGAGCTCCATGGCCGCCTTGTGGTTGGCGAGCAGACCGGCCGACGATCCGGCGCCGGTCTGACCGGGTGTGGTCAGGAAGCCCTTCTGGAACGGCTCGGTCTTCAGTAGCGCAGCGACATCTTCGCCCGCCTTCGTCCAGCAGTGGTCGGTGAACTTGAGGGTCTTCGCAACCTTGCTGATGGTCTCCTGGCTGCACTCGCGAATCGCGAAGTTGTAGTACCAGTGCGCGGCGGGCCAGGCGTCCTTCGCGCCCACGGCGATCGGAGCGACACCGATCGTCTTGAGCTTCGCGACGTCAGCGTCGAGCTGGTCCATGGTGGTCGGCGCTTTGGTGATGCCCGCCTTGGAGAACAGGTCCTTGCTGTAGTAGATGCCCTCCGGCTGCACCGTCATGGGCACCGCGTAGATCTTGCCATCGATCGTGTCGGCGTCGAGCGCGGCGCCGGCGGCCTTCTTCGAGGCCGCGTCGAGGGTGATGGTCTGAAGCTGGCCGGCGTCGACCATGTCCTTCATCTTGCCGCCGCCGCGCTGCATGAAGACGTCGGGTGCCGAGCTGGAGTTCAGCGCCGTCTGCAGCTTGCCGTCGAAGTCTTCGTTCTGGATGCCCTGAAGCTTCACCGTCACGTTCGGGTGCAGCTTGTGGTAGTCCGCCGCGGCATCCTTCCAGTACTGAACGCCGTCGCCGGTCGTGGCGTTCTCCCACACCGTGAGCGTCACCTTGCCGTTGCCGGAACCGTTCGCATTCGACCCGTTACCGGCACACCCGGTCGCGACAAGCGCGAACCCCATGAAGATCGCGGCTGCTGTCGCCGCTCGTCTCTTCCTCATCGTAGAAACTCCTTGACTCATCGACATTGATTGTGGCGTAGTTAGTTTGCGCAATGTAATAGCACTTCAGCGCGCTAGGCGTCATGATGACACCAGAAAGAGCGGATTTGCAACTCATTTAGTTTCGCAAGTTATTGACTTGTTATACGCTTGGCTCATGTCTCCTCGCCCCGCGGGAACCCGGCCAACGTTGTCGCACGTCGCAGAAGCGGCGGGAACAAGCGTTCCCACGGTGTCCAAAGTGCTGCGCGGCGGAACGGATGTCTCGGCCGAGACTCGCGCGCGCGTCATGGATGCCGTGCAGTCAGTGGGCTACAGCCGCAAGGCAGGCGGCAAGATCGAGACCGGTCCCGATGAGCCCGGGTTGTCGGACTTCATCGACCTCGTCGTGACGCACTTCGAGGGCTCGTGGGCGAACCTGGTTCTGGCCGGCGTCGGCCGTGAGGCCGCAGCGGCCGGTCTGGATGTCGTCCTCACGCTGGCCGATGATCCCGACGTGGACTGGGTCTCCAAGGTTCTGCGGCGTCGCACCATGGGAACGGTCGTCGCGCTGGTCGACCCGACCTCCCGGCAGTTCAACACCCTCGCGGCCGCCGGAGTCCCGGTGGTGCTGATCGAGTCGCAGAGCACGCCACCAGTGGGAGCAGCCAAAGTCGGGGTGGCGAACTGGGACGGTGGCCGGCTCGCCGCCGAGCATCTGCTGTCGCTCGGACACCGCCACCTGGGAGTCGTCGCCGGGCACGCGAGGCATATCTACAGCCGCGCCCGCGTGGACGGATTCCGTGCTGCTGCCGACACGTCCGACCTGGGCCGTGCCAAGGTCTCAGTCGCCTACGGCGCCTGGGAGACGGAGCGTGCAGCCGCGGCCACTCACGAACTCCTCGACGCCGACCCCAGGATCACCGGCATCTTCGCCTGCTCGGACCCCATGGCCCTGGGCGTCTACGACGCACTCGCAGCACGGGGGCTGCGCATTCCCGACGATGTCAGTGTCGTCGGCTTCGACGACCTGCCGGAAGCGCACTGGATCAGCCCGACGCTGACGACGATCCGACAACCGACGGTGGAGCTCGGAGCAGCAGCGGTCAAGCTGCTGCTCGATCTCGGCCGGGACGACGACTCGACGGCCAGACTCCAGACCCGCATGGAGTTGACGACCGAACTCGTGTCCAGAGCCTCAAGCGGTCCGGCACCGCACGCCTGAGACGAGGCGCGTCGGCGCCCGGCCCGCTCACCCCGGCTCGCTCGCCCCACCGCTCCACCCGGATCGCTCACCGTCGCCGGTCGGGACCGCCGCCACCCAGCGCGGCGTACCCCAGCGGCACCGCCGAGACGCACATCAACACGATGCCGAGCGGCATCGCCTGCGGCAGCAACAGGATGCCTCCCACCAAGAATCCTGCGAACACGATAGCTCCGACCGCACGACGAACCAGCCGTTCCAGCCGTGCGAGACGCCGATCGATCGCGGGCGTCGCAACGGTGGCCGAGCCCTCGTTGACTCGGGTGATGAGAGCGTCGATACGTCCGGGCAGCCGCATTGCGATCCCGGCGACCGAGAGCGCCTCTTTCACGGTCGACGCGACAACATTGCCGCTCTCCTCGCGCAGCAGCCGCGACGCGTAGGGCTCGATCGCGTCCCACACATTGAAGTCGGGATCCAGAGAACTGCACACACCAGACGTCAGCGACATCGAGCGGATCACCAGCAGAAAGTCCTCAGGCAGCTGAAGCGGAAGCGACCGCACGACGGCGCCGAAGTCCCGACCGAAGTCCCGGAACTCTCGCTGGTCGACCTTGCGCAACTGGGCGAAGCCCATGCCCCCGAACCGATCGAAGAGTTGAGACATCGCCCGTTCGAGCTCGGCGGTGTCGGAGGTGGGCAACAGGATGCCGACATCCTGGATGCTCTCCACGAGTCTTCGCCCGTCTCGCGCCGCCACCGCGATGAGCAGGCGCCGCAGGCCCTCGCGCAGATCATCCGTGACCTCGCCCATCATGCCGAAGTCGACGAACGTGAGCCGCCACGATGGGCCCGAGCCGTCGCCACGGGCGTTGCCAGGATCGCCGGCCGACGACCCGGCGACGGGCGTCACGAAGACGTTCCCCGGGTGCGGGTCGGCGTGGAAGTAGCCGTGACCGAAGAGCTGCTCGAACATCACCTCGGCGAAGACGGATGCCACTTCGGCCGGGTCTATGCCCGCCGCGCGCAGTCCGTCGACATCGTTGATCTTGATGGCCGTGACATCCGACAGCGTCAGCACCCGGCGCGACGTGCGCTCCCACACGACCTCGGGAACCGCGACGCGACGATCGGCGGCGAACATCTCCGCGAACCGCTCGGCGCCGAGCGCCTCGTGCAGATAGTCGATCTCTTGGAGGCTCGTCGTGGCGAACTCGGCGACCAGTGCGCGCGTGTCGACGTGATCCGAGACGATACGCAGATGTCGGAGCCACCCCGCCACGCGCCGCAGCGCGGCGAGATCCACGTCGACGATCGCCTGGATCCCCGGTCGCTGCACCTTCACGACGACCTGCTCGAAACCGCTGTCGGCGGCATCCAGCGCGGCAAGCCGCGCGCGATGCGCTTGCCCGAGGGAGGCAGCGGCCACCGGCGTCTCATCGAACGACGAGAACGCCTGCTCGAGGGGCACTCCCAGCTCCGCTTCGGCCAGGCGGCGAATCTCGCCGAAGGATGCCGGCGGCACCTCATCCTGCAGGCCCGCGAGCTCCCTGGTGATCTCGGGCGGCAGCACGTCGAGCCGGGACGACAAGAACTGGCCGACCTTGATCATGAGGCCGCCCAGTTCGATCGCGAGCGCGTGGAAGCGTTGCGCGATGCGCGTCAGCCGAGCCTCTCGCCCGCGCTCCGTGAGGCGCTCCAGGCCGATGCGCGGCAGCACGATCTCGAACCACCACGTCTGCACCAGATAGCGCAGTGCGAACCGGATGATACGCCGGTACCGAGCGCGAGTCTCTCCGCTTCCGGGTAACGAGTGATCCGCGGGGGCCGGATCGTCTGCAGAAGCCGCAGCTCGAGAGGAATCCGGGGCCGACGGCATCCGTCAGTCCTGAGCGAGGATGGTGTAGAGCTTGCGGCGGGCCTGGTCGAGCACCGTCACCGCTTCATCCACCTGCTCGGGAGTGCCCGTGCGCTTCACCTGCGCTGCCGCCTGCGCCAAGGCGACTCCGGCCTTCGGCAGCGGTCCCATGCCGAGCATGTCGCCGCGACCGGATGCCTCCCACGGCGCGCCCTTGCCGGCTGCGGCTTGCGCTTCGGCCCGGCCCTCCTCGGTCAGCGAGTAGGTCTTGCGGCCCTCGGCCGCTTCGGCGCTGATCAGGCCTTCGTCGGCGAGAAGCTGCAGCGTCGGGTAGACGGATCCCGCGCTCGGCTTCCACGCGCCGCCGCTGCGCCGCTCGATCTCCGCGATGATCTGGTACCCATGCATGGGCTTCTCGGCGAGCAGCGACAAGATAGCCGCGCGCACGTCGCCACGCGACACGCGTGGCGAGACGCGCTGCTCGAACATCGACCGGAGCTGGTCGATCGCCTCGCCCAGGTGCGGACGCTCCCCGCGCCCGCCGTCGAATCCGCGGGCCCGGAACCCGCCGCTCGTGTATGAATCGCTCATGACGCGCCTCCTCGGCTTCGCCGGGCTCGAACGAGCCCCGACGATGCATCACGATATATCGGTGAGCTGGAGTTTGTCTCGGCTTCGATGCGAGCGAGCTTTGTGACCGATCGCGCCTTCGTCGTTCACACTCCGGCCGGCGGCCGCCGACGCTGGCAAAGATGCTCTAAGCGGGAACGCGTGCTGCGCGTGAGTCACCCGCCAGCGTCGCGTCGAGGTGTGCCGCCAGGTCGTCGCTGTCCTGGGCCGCACCATTGATGTAGGTGGAACGCCGGCGCCGCAGAAGGCTGGTTCCCAGCACGTACAGCCCCTTGGCCTCGGTGACTCCTCCGTCGTGTACGACGCGCCCCTTGCGGTCGACGACCGGCACGTCGAGCCACGAGTAGTCCGCTGTGAACCCGGTCGCCCAGATGATGGTGCTGATGCCCTCGGCCACCAGGTCGAGCTTCAGCCGCGGCTGTGCGGGCACCGTCACCGGCTCCGGTCGGTGCGGCGGGATGCCATCGGCCCGGCCGCTCTGCAGCGCCCACTCATCGAATCGGTCGAGCAGCCGCTCCTGTTTGAGGTCGGCGAGCCGGGTGACGTTGGCGAGCCCGCCGGAGAACAGCGCCACGCCGTCGCGGATCATGCCGAGCCGACCGACCACTTCCACCCCGTGGTCCTGCAGGGTGCCCAGATGCAGCTCCCGCCGCTCGGGAGATCCGATCAACTGCGGCGACGGCACGTGGCGAGCGCGCACGATGTCGTCGACCTCGTCGTAGCGTTCGTCGAGCACTCCGGCGTGGTGCATCCACCAGAAGATGTCGTGGCCGCGGTAGGTGCGCGGCATCCGCACGTGCTCGCCCGTCGAGATGACGACCCTGCGCCCGCTGAGCGCGATCTCCTCCGCCAGCTGCACACCACTCGCCGAGGCGCCGACGACGAGCACACCGCCGTCGTCGAGCATGGCCGGCGACCGGTAGTCCAACGGGCTGAGCTGCCGCACCCCGGCGGGGACGCCATCGGCGAGTGCGGGGATGTTCGGCAGCGTGCACGCGCCTGTGGCGGCGACCACGGTCTTCGCGTGCCACTCGCCGGCATCCGTCTGAACCCGATAGCCGCCGTCGATGGCAGACACCCGCTCCACCGCGGTCGAGGAGACGACGGGAGCGCTGGCGATGCGCGCGTAGTCGACTATGTGGTCGACCACCTCGGGCATCGTGAGGTACCCGTCCGGGTCGGTCCCGCTGTACCGCGCACCGGGGAGCTCGGCCTGCCAGTTCGGCGTCAGCAGGCGGAGCGAGTCCCACCGTCCGTGACGCCACGAGTCCGCGATCTGGCCGCGCTCGAGCACGACGTGATCGATTCCGCGTTCGCGGAGCCGATAGCTCATCGCCAGGCCGGAGTGCCCGGCGCCGATCACGACGGTGGTGGTGTGTTTCTGTGCCACTGAGTTCGTGCGCCGCCTCAGCCGACGCTGACGTTGACCGTCGTCGGGTTGGTCAGCGCGTCGAACACCGCGGAACGCTTCTGCGACTGTGCGACGAGCGCGGCGATCTCTTCTTCGGTGGCATCCGCCTTGACGTCGAAGTGCACGTCGATCTCGTTGAAGCCGTTGCGCACGTCGGGGTCACCGCCCAGGATGCCGAGGATGTTGTGCTTGCCCTCGAGCGTGGCGGTCACGGAGTGGAGCTGGATCTTGCGGTTCTGGGCGACGGCGGCGATACCGGCGGTCAGACATCCGGCGAGCGCGGCGAGCACCGTCTCGACAGGAGTCGGCGCCTCGTCGCTGCCGGCGAAGATCGCGGGGTGGTCGCCTTCGAGCACGTAGGCGCTCTTGTGCTGCTGGTCGGTGCCGAGTCCGTCGAAGTGCTCGATCGTCTGCACCGAGTGGGTCCCGCTCTTCCACTCGGAAGTCGCGCGCCACACGAACTCTGCGGCCTCGGGAGCCTCTCGCAGCTGATCGCGGGCAGCCAGCAGCGCGTCGCTGTTGACGCCGTTGTCGACCTCGGCTGCAGGGGTCTCGGTGATCGTCATGTGGTCCTCCTCGGTTCGCGACGCGCGGGGCGTCGCAACGTGGTCATCGGAGGAATGCGTCCGAGTCGCCCGTCTGTCACGACGGGTCGCTCTCGCTGGTCCTCCGCTGTGCGGAAGAATATTCAGGTTCGAGCGCAGACCCTAGTTCGTTACGGAACATGTCGTTCCTGTGAGCGCGCGGCGGCCTTCGATCAGCGCGGCCGGCCACCCTTTCGATCAACCTCGATCAGCGCGGGCGGGCACGTTTCGGATCACCGAGGTCTACGGCGTGACCGCGCGGCCGTGGTGTCCGAGACCAGCCGGGCCAGGAACCTCTTCAGGGCCTCCACGTCGTCGGCACTCCACAGTTCGAGCGCACCGTCGGTGGTCGTCCGGGCGTAGTCCATGATCCGCTCGCCCACCTTGCGGCCGGCGGGCGTGAGCGCCAGCAGCACGCTCCGGTCGTCGGCGGGATCCGGCACTCTCGCGGTCAGCCCGCTCTCGCAGAGCCGGTTCGCGATCTTGCTCATGTTCGGCCGGCCCGTGCCGAGAATGGTGGCGAGCTCGCTCGGTCGCAGTGCGCCGCGGTATCCGAGCTGGTTGACGACGAGGAACATCGCCATGTCGTCCACCGGAAACTCGACTGCGGCCATTACGGTCCGTCGATGCTCGTAGCTGTCGGCCCAGTGCACGAGCGATGACAACGACACCCGCAGGTCGAGCGGATCGGGTGCGAGCACCGGAGAGGTGTCGATCCCCTCCTCGTTCGTGTCGTCCGGCCTCGCCACGTGGATGCCTAACTCGCCGACACGCGCACGAGCCGTACCGGACCAAGAAGGCCGTAGTCGTGCACGTGGGTCTTCTGAAGTCTGCCGGGCGCGCCGCCCAGCTCGGCGAGGATGTCTGGCACGCCGTCATAGTATCCGCGAGCCAGCAGCCGGTTGTTCAGCGAGCTCGAGACTCGCACGACCACCGCGTTGGTTCCCGCCTGGAGCGCGTGCGTGACGTCGACGACCGGCACCGAAGTGTCGAACCCGACCGGCGCGGAGCCGTTCACCGACACGGAGCCGAGGCCGCCGCTGACCGAGCCGAGCTGCAGCTCGTAGCGGGCTCGGGCATCCAACTCGTCGAGCGTGAACGTCGCGGTGTACTCGCCGATCCCGGAGACGTGGGGCCCGACCCCGTCGAGGTCCTTCCACGGAGCAAGCCGCGTACTCGTCGACTCGAGACGCGTGACGGCGGTGAGGGGACGCACCTCGCGCGTCACGTGTCCGACGCTGCGGTCCTCTTCGATGATCTGGAGGTCGCCGGCGTCCCAGCTGTCCACCGCGATCGACCACGTGTCGAGTTCGGCGGTGATCTCGCGCTCCGCGGGATTCGACGCGGGGGCGGCCGCCGCCGACCGATCCAGCGTGAAGAGAGCGGTCTCGCCCGGGGCGAGATCGACCGTGATCACCGTTCTGCCGCCCTCGGCGCGTGCGCCGTGGTGCGGCCGGATCCCGCCCGACCAGGCGTCGATCCGGTAGGCGGTCCCCTCCCCCTCGAGTACCACGTCGACGCGCGTCGGCTCGCCGGTCTCGTAGAGGAAGTGATACAGGTACAGGTGCGTGAGGTCGCCGTCGTCGCGCAGGTGCGACAGCACGTTCTCATTCTTTTGGGCGAACTCCGCCCGGCCGATCACGCCCAGCGCGCGCAGGGCGTCGACCGTCTGTGCCGGGTCGCCGACGCGGGTCACGGATGCCTGACTCAGCAGTTCGTCGATCGTCGCCGCGAGCTCGTCGTCACGTGCGTCGAAGCCCGGCGTGCGGGCACCGGCGGTGCGGTGAACGAACTCCTCCTCGCGGGGAAGGATGGACTTCAGCTCGCGCGTGTTGTCGACGAGCAGCACCTTCAGCCCCCGCTCGGCCCACTTCAGGAGTTGCTTCGCGTCATCCGCATCGAGCGCGCTCTGATAGACGATGAGTGCCTGATAGCCGGGTCCCTCCGGCTGCACGACGTCGCCGTCGAAGGCGACGTCATCACGCCGCAGGAGCGAGCCGTCGAAGAACTCGTACGTCCAGCCGCTGTCTTGCATGCCGAGGTCTTGCCACCAGAAGTTCCGGCGGTCGCGCATCCAGCGCCTGGCGTAGAACTCTTCGTCGGGATGCCTGACGCCGGCATCGTCGAAGAACGCCATCCCGAGCCGGTTCTCGGTGAAGTGATCCGTGCGCAGGATGCCGACGTCGATGCGCGGCCGCCCCTGCCGCAGCACGTACTGGTAGCGACCGAGGGCGTCGCTCCACAGGCGATAGAACTCGGATGCCGGCTGGCGCGTGTCGAAGCGCTCCGAGAACATCGGCCACATGCCCTCGTGACCCGGCCACTCCGTGCCCTCGGCACCTGCCGGGCTCGCCCAGCCGTGCAGCACCGTCTTGGTGATGCCGGCCGCCAGCTGCGTGGCGATGATCTGGTCGTAGAAGCGGTGGTCGAGCACGTGGTTGCGCGTGGTCGCCCCGGTCTCGGAGGAGTACTGCTTGCCGAACAGGTGGGCGGGTCCGGCGAGCAGCCGGTAGGCGTCGATCTGGGCCGCGAACTCGAGCGACTCGTTCTCGATGCCGTCGACCTCCGGACCGGGGCGGGTCAGCTCGAACGGCAGGCCGTAGCTGATCTCCGACCGCAACGAGATGCCGACGGAGTGCAAGAACTCGGCGAACGGCCGCAGCATGTTCTCGATGTAGAGATCGGTGAGCGTGCGCACGTAGTCGAAGCGCACCTTCTCGACGGTGTCCCGCTGCTCCTCGAACGGCTCGTGATGATAGACGGTGCTGGATGCCATGAACGGCGCGTTCCGCGTCAGGAACGGCAGCCACGGAGCGATGTCGTAGCCGCGTCGAGCGCGGAACTCTGCCGCGACTCCCGGCCCCCAGAACATGCCGCCTGCGCCGAAGGTCGCCAGCTCCAGCGAGTCCATATACATCTGGGTGCGCGGGTTCTGCGCGATCTGTTCGCGCAGTTCCGGCGTGAGCACGACGGTGTCCCAGTAGTCGATGACGGCCTCGACGCCGGCGCGCTCGAGGTAATTGACGGTGTAGTTGACGCTGGCCGAGGGCGACGCGGTCTGGCCGGTGCCGTGCATCCAATAGGCGAACAACCGCCATGAGCCGTCTTCGGGCGCGGACCACTCGAGCGACTCGTCATGGACGCGCGCGGTGAGGTCGATGACGGATTCGGTGTCGAGCACGTCTCCGTGGTCGGTCGCGCCGACGACCTTGGCGGCGACGACGGCGACGAGGGTCTGGCCCGTCACGGTGCCTCGCTCTCCGGGCAGGGGCGAGTCTGTCGCCGGTGCGGAGAGGTCGATGCGCTTCAGTGCACCGCTCCGGCGGGCGCCGGCCTCGAGAAGCTCGCTGACGACATCCAATTCCTGTGCGGCCGCGGGATGCTCGGGATCGATGGTCGGCAGGTTCGCGTTCGACCAGTTCGTGCCCGACGTGAAACTGACGGACATGTTGCGCTTGGTCGTCTCCTGCACGACGACGAGGCTGTCGTGCACCCACTCCTCGGATCCCCAGCCGTACACCGAGTGATCGATGCCCTGTTCATCCATGGCCAGGAACTCCATGCCGCCGAAGCCGAGCCGATGGGCCGTGTCGATCTCGTGACGCAGAGTCTCGTCGG
Source organism: Humibacter albus DSM 18994 (assembly GCF_000421825.1). Taxonomy (GTDB): domain Bacteria; phylum Actinomycetota; class Actinomycetes; order Actinomycetales; family Microbacteriaceae; genus Humibacter; species Humibacter albus. The sequence goes on along the minus strand of NZ_ATXT01000013.1, from coordinate 273,413 downwards.
TGTGCAGCCCCTCGGCGAGCCACCACCGCAGCTCGGGTCGGTACTCGATCGCGGGGTGGGCGACGTTGCGGGCGAGGTCGTCGAGTGTCACGGCATTCTCCTTTGAAGCGGGACGGGTGGGGTTCCGACGCCACGACGAGCGTCGGCGATACGCATATAGTGTCCTCCGAACACTAGCCTATTTCCTAACAGCACTACGCGGGAAGGGCAGCCGGCCCACCTGCGTCAGCGGTCAGGCCGCTCGCGGCGATCCGGTTGTCGCGCTCGGACGTGACGCAGGGCTCGCCGTCGGGCCCGCCGGTGAGCAGGGCACGGGCCGGCTCGTCTGGGCAGCACGGCCGAGACCGGATCAGCCCTCCACCGACTCGTGGCGCGGAAGACTGACCTCGAATCGGCACCCGTCGTCTTCGTTGCGAACCGAGATCTCACCGCGATGCGCCTCGACAATGCCCTGCGCGATCGCGAGACCAAGTCCGGCCCCGGCGGAGACGCCCCACAGCGTCTCGGGGGTGCGCGAGGTGGATGCCCGCCACCCCGCTTCGAAGACGCGGGCGAGGTCCTCTTCGGGGATGCCGCCACCTCGGTCGGCGACGGACAGCACCACTTGGCGGGAGTCATCCGCGGCGGTCCCGATAGTGACGCTGCTGCCCTTCGGCGCATGCTGAATCGCATTCACCAGGAGGTTGCCGATGACGCGCGAGAGTCCACGATCGTCGCCGAGGACGAGCACGTCGGGGCCGGGTCGCTCGACCAGAGTGATGGAGCGCGAGCTGGCCAGGGGCGTCAGCTCGGCCACCGCGTCGCTCACCAGGTCGTACACGCGCACCGGCTCCAGTGCGAGCCGCAGAGCGCCGGACTGGATCTTCGACAGCTCGAAGAGGTCGTCGACCATGGTCGAGAGATGATCGACCTGCGAGCGCATCTGGCGGTGAAAGCGCAGAGGTTCGGCGGCCAGCCCGTCCTCGAGCGCCTCGGCCATGACGCGGAGTCCCGCGAGCGGGGTACGGAGGTCATGCGAGATCCAGGCGATGAGCTCACGCCGGGATTCATCGATGGCGGCCACCTCGGCCCGCGACTCTTCAAGGCGTCTGCTGGTCTCGGCCAGCTGATCGGCGACCGCCGTGAACTCGGATGCCCAGCCACGGGCATCCGCGGCGTCGAGAGTGTCTCCATCGCTCAGTGCCCGCGCGAGTCCGACGAGCCGCCTGGCGCTCGAGGTGAGCCAGCTGCCGAGAAGCAGCGCGAGCACGAGGGAGATGAGGCCGGCGGCACCGGCGACGTAGAACACCACGGTGAGATCGTGCGCAGACAGATACATCGCGTTCGCGACCGCGATGAAGCCCGCGACGGTGGATGCCACGACGGTGAGCACGATGACTCCGACCTGCAAGAGCAGAGACCGCCGGCGCAGAGCCAGAAGAAGCAACAGACCCATCAGGCTGACGGCCACGGCGCAGCCGAGAGCGATCGCGACGATCGACGCGAGGTCTTCGACGGCGATCACGGTCGTGCCTCCGTGTCGACATCGAAGCGGTAGCCCACGCCCCACACGGTGCGGAGCAGATCGGGCTCCGCGGGATTCCCCTCGACCTTCTCTCGAAGCCTGCGCACCGTGACGGTGACCGTCGAACGGTCGCCGATGTCCCAGCCCCAGACGAGCCGCAGCAGTTCGTCGCGGCTGAAGACCCGGGAAGGATGCTTGATCAGGAACGAGAGCAGATCGAACTCACGGGCGGACAGCTGGAGTGGCTCGCCGTTCTTGCTGACGATGCGCGCGGAGGGTTCGAGGTCAAAAGGCCCGAGGTGCACCGGCGCCTCCGGTGTGAGCGCGTCCAGGCTGCGCCGGAGCACGGACTGGATGCGCAACACCAGTTCGCGCGGCGAGAACGGCTTCGTCAGGTAATCGTCGGCCCCTGACTCCAGCCCCTCGATCCTCGCCTCTTCCGATCTGAGCGCGGTGAGCAAAATGACGGGAACATCGGAGTCCCCACGCAAGCGACGACAGACCTCAGCTCCGTCAATGCCGGGCAGCATCCGATCCAGCACGATGAGGTCGGGCATGCTTCGCCGAACGGCGTCGAGCGCCGCGAAACCGTCGACCGCCTCGTCGACGAGGAATCCGGCCGCGCTCAGGTAGCTGGAAGCGACCTCGAGCACGGTCGGGTCGTCCTCGACGACCAGCACACGACGATCGACGAGATCGTTGTTGCGCGCCGCGACCGAGGCGGGCAGGGAGGACATGCACCCAGGATAGGTTTCGTGCTCGGCCAGGGAACCGTCCGGCCCAGAGTCGTCTTCGGTTCGTAAGGGTTCGGCGGTGCCTCGCCGATGCGGGCATCCCTAGCGTCGAGAGCGTGAATATCCCCACGGTCGATGTCGTGTTGCCGTGCCTCGACGAGGCGCCGGCGCTGCCCACGGTGCTCAGCGCCCTGCCCGATGGCTACCGGGCGATCGTGGTCGACAACGGCTCGACGGACGGGTCGGCGCGCATCGCGGGTCGGCTCGGGGCGACCGTGGTGGTGGAGCCCGTGCGTGGCTTCGGCTCGGCAGCACATGCCGGGCTCCTCGCGTCGTCGGCCGAGATCGTCGCCTTCTGCGATTGCGATGGATCTCTCGACCTGGCTCAGTTACCACGCGTCGTCGAGCCGGTCAGCAGCGGTGACGCGGATCTCGTCGTGGGAAGCAGAGTGGCGGCTCCCGGTTCATGGCCGTGGCATGCCCGGCTCGCGAACCGGGTTCTCGCAGCACGCCTGCGCTCCCGCACGGGCATGGACGTGCATGACCTCGGCCCGATGCGTGCGGCCCGCCGCGACGACCTGCTCTCGCTCGGGTTGAGCGATCGCCGCAGCGGCTATCCGCTCGAGATGGTGCTGGGCGCACACGCTGCCGGATGGCGTGTCGCCGAGGTCGACGTGAGCTATCTGCCGAGAATCGGCAGATCGAAGGTCACGGGAACCGCCCGCGGCTACCTGGGTGCGGTGCACGATATGTCCGAAGTCCTTCGCTCGGTAGCGCGATGACGGCACTGATCGTGATCGCCAAAGAGTGCATCGCGGGCAAGGTGAAGACGCGACTTCATCCGCCGCTGACTCTCGCCGATGCGGCGCGAGTGGCGCAGGCGTCTCTGACCGCGACCTTGACCGCGGTGCGCGTCTTGCCTGCGACCCGGCGAATCCTGTACTTCGACGGCAGCTTCTCCCGGGTGCCCGACGCGGCCGAAGGATACGAGGTCATCCGTCAACCCCGGGGAACGCTCGACGAGCGACTCGCCCACATCTTCGACCTCGTCGACGAACCGGCCGTGCTCATCGGCATGGACACGCCCCAGGTCGAAGCCTCCGACTTCGCCGGTGTGTTCGACGGATGGCCCGACGGAGTCGATGCGTTCTTCGGGCCGGCACTCGATGGAGGATTCTGGGCTCTCGGGTTGCGCTCCCCGCGAGGCTCGCTGGTGCGAGGCATCCCGATGTCGCGATCGGATACCGGTGTTCTTCAGCGAGCACGCCTCGAGCGGTCCGGGCTGGTGGTGCGTGAATTGCGCACGCTCCGTGATCTCGACACGATCGAGGATCTCGAGGCCATCGCCGGCTCGGTGAGCTCGCTGCACGCGGTGAGCTCAGCGCAGAGGCTCGCGATGACGGCGCCGCCGGGGAGAACCCTGCGATGAGCCACCCGCAGCCGATGCCCGAGATGGTGGCCGAGACCACCGACGAGGCGTCCGACTATTTCGGCTCGGACGCGACTGGTCCCTACGATTCGGCCCTTCGCGAAGGCGTTCGGCAGATCTTCCTCTACGACCTCGCATCAGGGGAATTGGTCGACGTCATTCCCGTCTGGCGGTTCAGCTCTCGAGCCGATCGCCACGAGAGAGCACTCCTCGAACGCGGAACGGGGCCGCTGCTCGATCTCGGATGCGGCCCCGCGCGCATGGTGCAGGCATGCATGAGTGCCGGGCGCCCCGCTCTCGGCGTCGATCTCTCCCCCGCCGCGTGCGAGCTCGCCGTCGCCCAGGGCATCCCGGTTCTTCGACGCTCGTTGTTCGATGCGCTACCGGGCGAGGGCCGGTGGGGAACAGTGCTGCTGATCGACGGCAACATCGGGATCGGCGGCGACCCTCAACGCCTCCTGCGCAGAGTCTTCGCCCTCCTGACGCCCGGCGGCACCGTGATCGTCGAGAGCCACGCGGATGCCACCGTCGACGCATCGTTCACCGCCATGCTCTCCGACGCTCGAGGACGCAGCAGCGCGACGTTCCGTTGGGCGAGCGTGGGCGCATACGCGCTCCGGCACCACGCGCGACGCGCCGGCCTGCGACTCACCCGCGAGTGGACTGCCGGCGGACGAACCTTCTGTGAGTACGCACGGCCGACCACGTGACCACGAGCGCGGTCACGACGAGGATGACGCCCCACACCGCCGCAAGTCGCACGGCATAGTCCCCGACCAGAATGGTGGGGTTGACGTGCGGCCGTGCCTGCGCGACGAGTTCGGGAACCACGACCAAGGTCAGCATCGCACCGACTCCGAAGAGGATCCGAACCGACAGCGCGGCACGCGACGGAAGTCCACGGGAGCCGTGGTCGAGCATCCTGTTCACGAGATGGACCGCGGGGGCGAACACGCCGTCGTGCAACAACACGGCAGCGGCGAGCCAGACCACGAGGCCCACGAGAGCCGCAGGCGGCTCGGTGGTGAGCAGGAAGTACACACCGACAGCCGTGAGCGCGGAACCGATCACCGCACAGCTGGCGCGCGCGGCTCTCAGCGTCCGCTGCCTCATCGAATCACCTCGATCGTGCTCAGCCATTTCGTCTGCAGCACGCCGGGGCGTCCGGGGGCGATGATGCGCGCAGGGTATCCGTGATCGAGATCCAGCGGCTCGCCGTTGACCTCGAGAGCCACCAGGGTGCGGGGATCGTGTGCGAACTCCGGGCCCATCGTCGTCGTGCGGTAGTGGCCCTTCGGCTCCAGGCTGGTCAGCCGCACCGCGGCATCGGCCGGCGCCCGCACCGCCGTCAACAGGTCGTGCAGGCGAACGCCGCACCACGAGGCATCCGTGCTCCAGCCCTCCACGCAGGCGATGGGCAACTCGGCGTCTGTCTGTTCGAGACCGAGCAGCTGCTCCCGCGAATACTCGTGAGCCGATGGCCCGTCGATGACCCTGAGTCGCCAGGAAGGATCGAGCGCCGTGGGAGCGACCTTCGCCTGCTCGGCGGTGCGAGTCACCGGCAGGCCCTGCGGTCCGCCGCCGTGCCGACGCGGTGCGAACAGGTTGAGCGAGGAGAGCACCCCGAACGACTGTCCCGCCGTGAGGGCGATCAGCGTGGCGGCCGTAGCGCCGATCCCGATGAGCAGACCACGACGAGTCGTTTTGCCGGAATCGCTCATACCGGCTCCTCGTCGTCGTGACCCCTGCGCCAGTGTCGAGCGATGATCGGAAGCTTGAAGGCGATGTGCAGCGCGATCCCGCCCACGATGAGCCACGCCAATCCGTAGTGGACTCTGCGGAAGGAGAACGGCCACGGATACCACTGGAACGTGTTGATCAGACCGATCACCGGCTCGAGCAGTGCGGAGGAGACGAGAACGGCGATCAGCCCTCGCTCGACCGCATCGCGCCAGGACGCGATCGCCGGCCATCGGAACAGCACGGGATAGATGGTCCACAGTTTGGCCAGCAGCAGGGGAAGCAGTGCGAGCCCGACCGTGATGTGCACCCCTTGGGTGACCTGGTAGAGCCAGGAAGGGCTGGTGGGAAATCGCATGCCGGGAAGCGGGTCCTGCAGCAGATGACTGTAGAGGCCGGTGAGAAAGCAGACGACGAACGCGAGAGCGAGGATCCTCCCGAGCACGACGGCCATGCGCTTCGTTCGTGCCGGCGACCGCAGTGACCGCTGCGCGAGTCTGGATCCGGCGGACAGCCGCTCCGCAACGAGGTCGGTGAAATGGGTCACGACGTCAGTCTTCGCATCGCGACGCGGTGCGGGATGCGGGAATCCTTACCGTCCGCAGACATCCACGGCCCCGCCACGCCTGCTGACCGTCACCGGATCGTAAGCGTTCGGAGGATGCCCGGTCCCGCCCCGTCGCGGAGGGTGAACAGGACGAAAGGACTCCATGCCCCCCTTCCACGACAAGACCTCGCGCTCCCCGGTAGCAGCCGTGGGCATCATCGGGGGCTCGGGCCTCTACTCGCTGCTCGATCGCGCCGAGACGCTCGACGTGTCCACGCCGTACGGTCCAACGTCGTCGCCGATCACGATCGGCGATCTCGGCGGCGTCCCCGTGGCGTTCCTGGCCCGACACGGCACGGCGCACACGCTGCCGCCGCACCGCATCCCGTACCGCGCGAACATCTGGGCCATGGCGTCGCTGGGCGTGAACGCCATCGTCTCGGCATCGGCCGTCGGATCGCTCTCCCCCGACATCCCTCCGGGAACCTTCGTCATTCCCGACCAGCTCATCGACCGCACCTGGGGAAGGGATGACACGTTCTTCGACGGTGCCGACGTGCAGCACCTTCCGTTCTCCGACCCGTACTGCACCCGATTGCGCACGATCGCGACGGGCGCCCTCGAGCAGGCAGGAGAGTCGGTTCGCTCCTCGAGCACGACCGTGGTCGTCCAGGGGCCGCGCTTCTCCACCCGCGCGGAGTCACGGTGGTACCGCACGCTCGGCGCCGACATCGTCAACATGACCCAGTATCCGGAGGTCGCGCTCGCCGCCGAGCTGAACCTCGGGCTGGTCAATCTGTCATACGTCACGGACTCCGACGCCGGCGAGTCCGAAGACGACGCCGTCGACCCCGCCGCGGTGCTCGATCGCATGGCTTCGGCCGGCTCGCGGATCCGAGCTGCGGTCACCACGATCGCCACGGCGATCCCGCACGACTATCGGGCACGGCCGCGCGTGCCCGATGATGCCGTTCGTCGCATTCTCGACGCGGAGGTCGTCGCCTGATGCCGCACGTTCTGGTGACGGGCGGTGCCGGGTTCATCGGATCGCAAGTCGTCGAAGCCGCGGTTGAACGCGGCTGGCCGGTCAGGGTGCTCGATTCGTGGCGCGGGGACGTGCACGCATCATCCGACATCGGGCTCGGCCGTCGTCTCCCGTCGGATGTCGAGGTGGTCCACGCCGACGTTCGCGACGCGTCGGCGGTCTTCGATGCTCTCGACGACATCGACGTGATCAGCCACCACGCCGCGAAGGTCGGTCTCGGTGTCGACTTCGACGACACGACCGACTACGTCGACAGCAACGACCTCGGCACGGCCGTGCTGCTGACGCAGGCTGCGCGACGAGGGATCAGGCGGCTCGTCCTCGCTTCCTCGATGGTGGTCTACGGAGAAGGTCGCTACCGCGACGCCCTTGGCAGCGCCTCCGCTCTTGCACGCTCGCAGACCGACCTGGCGGCCGGACGTTTCGAACCGCTCTCGCCTCGCACCGGCCTACCGATGCAGCCAGAGCCGATCGACGAAGACGCGCCGCTGGACCCGCGCAACGTCTACGCCGCGACCAAGGTCGCCCAGGAAAACCTGGTGCGCGCCTGGGCCAGGGCCGGCGGCGGAGTGGCCGCGATGCTCCGGTACCACAACGTGTACGGTCCGCGGATGCCGGGCGGCACGCCGTACGCAGGAGTCGCCTCGCTGTTCCGGTCCGCGCTCGAGCGGGGCGATGCACCGCAGGTGTTCGAGGACGGCGCGCAGCGCAGGGACTTCGTGCATGTCGCCGATGTCGCGCGGGCGAACCTCGCCGCGATCGAGTGGACCTCCGGCCGGGAGCCCGGCGACGTTCGTGCCTTCAACATCGCCAGCGGCCACCCCCACACGGTCGGGGAGTTCGCCGCCGCCCTGAGTCGCGCGTACGGCGGACCCGATCCGATCGTCACGGGCGAGTTCCGGCTCGGCGATGTCCGCCACATCACGGCATCCGCTCGTCGTGCGAGCCGCGAGCTCGGGTTCACGGCGCAGGTCGATTTCGAGCGGGGCGTGCGCGAGTTCGCCGCCGCCGTGCTGCGGCCCGCGGTCGAACGCCGGTCCGCCGAACGATGACGGCGAGCGGTGCGCCGGCCTCGCACTCTTCGGCGGAGCACGGGCAACGGCACGAGCGAGACGACCTGCCCTCTGTACGATCACGCACCGCCGCGCTCGGACTCGCCGCCGCCGTCGCCGTGATGGCGGCGGGCATCCTCGTGCCTGCGCTCACCGGGTGGAACGTGCACGTCAAGTCGTTCCCGCCCCTTCACGCGCACTGGATGCCCCGTGTCGGCCCCGGCACTGTCCCCGCCCTCGCTCTCGCGACCGCGGCGGTGATCTTCGCCCCGTGGGCCTCGCGTCTGCCGTGGGGCAGGCTTCTCCTTCTGACGTTCGGCTACGGTCTGGCGTGGATGCTCGCCCTCGCCACCGTGGACGGCCTCGTCGGCATCGGTCACATCCTCGACACGGGATACGAGTACCTGAACACCGCGCGCTCCGTGACCGACCCCATCGCCGTGCTGCACGAGTACGTCTCTCGCATCCCGTTGCACAGCCCGGACCACTGGCCGGTGCACATCGCGGGTCATCCGCCCGGTGCACTGTTCTTCTTCGTCGCGCTCGTGCATCTCGGACTGGGAAGTGGACTCGGGGCGGGCTTCTCGGTCATCGCGGTGGCCGGGACGACGGCGGTCGCCGTTCTGATCACCCTGCGCAGGCTGGGCGCGGAAACGGCAGCGCGCCGAGCGGCACCGATCGTCGCGCTGGGTCCTGCAGCGGTGTGGATGGCGGTGTCGGCGGACGCCGTCTTCGCCGCCACCGCCGCCTGGGGTCTGTGCTGTCTGGCCTTCGCGGCGCGCTCCGACCGGCGCGTCGGAGCGATCGCCTGGGCGCTCGGGGCCGGACTTCTGCTCGGGTACTGCGTGATGATGTCCTACGGGCTCCCCGTGCTGGGCATCCTCGCGCTGGCCGTACTCCTGGCAGCCAGGTCATGGCGGCCCCTGCCCTGGGCAGCCGGTTCCGCACTCGTGGTGGTGCTCGCGTTCGCGGCGGGAGGATTCCTGTGGTGGGACGCGTATCCGGTGCTGGTGCGCCGCTACTACGACGGCGTCCAGAAGAATCGCCCGTATTCATACTGGGTGTGGGGGAACCTGGCGGCGCTCGCGTGCAGCGCCGGGCCACTGGCGGGTTCCGCACTGGCGGCCGCAGGCGCGAGAACACGGGATGCCCTCCACAGGCTCACGAGTCAGACCCGGACTGTCGCGCTGCTCGGCCTCGCCGCAGCGGCCTGCGTGCTGGTCGCCGACCTCTCCGGTATGAGCAAGGCGGAAGTGGAGCGCATCTGGCTTCCGTTCGAGCCCTGGATGCTCGTGGGCGCCGCGCTGCTGTCTCCCCGGTGGCGCAGTTGGGGCCTGGTGATCCAGCTGGTGACGGCCCTGCTCGTCCAGCACCTGCTGTTCACCGGCTGGTGACGGTCGCCGCGCCCGCTTACGGGCGCGAGTATTCCTCCGGGCTCCAGGAGCGCAGGAGGGCGATCGCGCCGTCGAGCGCGGTGCGCAGGGCGTGCTCCGACTTGGTGACCTGAGACAGCAGGAGCCCGCCCTCGAGCGAGGCGAGGACGCAGGTCGCCAGGGTCGGGACATCCGCGTCGGCGCGAAGGGCCCCGGCTTCCCTCATCGAGGCGAGGCCATGCTCGAATCCGCGTTGCCAGCGCTCGAATGCGGCGGCGAGACGCACCCTGGAGTCCTCGTCGCGATCCGCGAGCTCGCCCGACAACGAGCCGATCGGGCATCCGCCGACGCAACCGGATGCCGCATACGACGTGACGACCGCCTCGCGCCAAGCATCCCAGGCCGCCCAGGAGTCGAGGGTCATCGTCTGGGGGCCGCCCGCATCGAGCACCTGTGTCGCCTGGTATTCGACGACCGCCGCGACCAGTGCGGCCTTGTCGTCGAAATAGTGGTAGATCTGCGACTTTCCCACGTGCGCCGACTCGGTGACCTCGTCGAGCGTCGTGCCTTCCACTCCGTTGCGGAACATCAGGGCAGCCGCCGAACTCACGATGCGCTCCCTCGTCTCCTGGCCCTTTCTGGTCGGCGGCAGCCGCCATCGGTTCGCGGGCATGACGTCTCCTGCTGACGATGACGCCACGTGCGCCTTCACGGGACTCCTTCGCTTGGGTTGGTTTTGTACTTGCGAGTACATTTTTGGGTTGCTATCACTGTACCAGTCAGTACATTCCATCCATCAGTGAGGACCTCGACCGATGACTGAGACCCCCATCCGCGACGCCGTCGAGACCATGACCGCCGGTAGCGACCGACAGGATGTCTGGGCTCGAGAACAAGCGGAGCAGCACCGATTGCATGTGCACGCCGCGGTCTCACCGGGAGAGACCTTTCCCGATGCGGAACTCCTCACTCCGCTGTCGGAAGCCGTACGGCTTTCCGAGGTGATCGGCGGCCGGACCGCTGTCGTCGTGTTCTATCGCGGCGCGTGGTGCCCGTACTGCAATCTCGCCCTCTCGGCCTATCGGCGTGAACTGAGCCCGATTCTCGTCGAGCGCGATGCGGTTCTGGTGGCGGTGAGCCCGCAGAAGCCCGACGGGTCGTTGACCATGAAGCAGAAGCACGATCTGGACTTCGCCGTGCTCTCCGACCCCGGCAACCGACTCGCGTCACTCCTGGGCATCCTCACCCGTCCCAGCGATGACGCGAGGCACGCTCAGCTCGAGCACGGACTCGACCTCGAGCAGGTCAACGCCGACGGAACCACGACGCTGCCGATGCCCACCACGGCGATCGTCGATCGGATGGGCAACCTGGCCTGGATCGACGTGCACCCGGACTACTCGAGCCGTACGGAGCCGAGCGAAATCGTGGCGGCCATGGACCGCCTCGGCCTGTGAAAGGAAGGGCCAGCATGGATTCGATGGTGAGCGGTCGAACGGCATTGGTGACCGGAGGCGGACGAGGGATCGGCGCGGCCATCGCGGAGCAGTTGGCGATCGCGGGTGCCGCGACGGTGATCATCGTGGCGCGATCGGCGACCGAGCTGGAGCGCACCGCCGCTCGAGTCAGGGCATCGGGTGCCGCCGCCACGACGCTGGCGATCGATCTTGCGAAGCCGTCTGGTGTCGACAAGGTCACCGCCGCGCTCGAGACGGACGCAAGCATCGACATCCTGGTGTCGGCGGCAGCGACCGTCGCCCCTCTCGGGCCGACCGCTTCGCTGGACGCCCGTGAGGTGCGTCGCGCGCTTGAGCTGAACGTGATCGCGCCGATCCTGCTCGCGGGAGCCTTCGTCGGTGGGATGGCGGCTCGCGGTTTCGGTCGGGTGGTCAACGTGTCCAGCGGGATCGCGGAGCATCCGGGCTCCATGGTGGGCGGCACGGTCTACGCGACCTCGAAGTCCGGGCTGGAAGCCCACACGCTCAACCTCGCCGTGGAGCTGCACGGAACGGGCGTGACGGCGAACGTCTACCGACCGGGCACCGTCGACACCGCGATGCAGGAGTGGATCCGGGCACAGGATCCGGACCGCATCGGACGCGGACTCCACGACCGGTTCACGGGCATGCACGATTCCGGACGACTGATCACGGCAACTCGATCGGCGGAAGGACTCATGACACATCTGCTCCACGATGGTGACGCCAGCGGGCAGATCTGGGATGTCGCAGACGACCTGTCAGCGCCGTGACTTCGCCCATCGATGTCACGGCGCATGGCGGCGCGCTGTCAGGCGAGACGTCGGTCATGGTCGGCCGAACGTAGCGTTCGCCGCGGCAGCGCGGATCTCACCGGTGCTTGGGCTCGACGGTGAATCCGAGCGTGGCGAGGATCTTGACGGCTCCGCTCTTGCCGCCCTCGAAATCAGTGGGGCTCAGCCGGGTTCCTGTGGCGAGCTCGTAGGCGGTGCCGAGGATCGCTTTCGGCGGGTACGCGCGACCCGACTGCACCAGTTCATAGGTGGTGGTCGGGGCGTAGCCGTGCGCGGCGAAGAAGGCATCCGGCCCGAGCCTGTCATAGTCCTCGAGCGCAGACTGAACGTGCTCCGCGGTGACTCGATCCCAATCGATGTGCGTGCTCATGCTTGGTGTACTCCCGCCTGTCTCGCCTTCGATCGGTCCACACAGTAGCGCTCGAACCTCGGGTTCATTCGGCGCCCGACGGGTCGTCGCCGCCAGCACCGTGCCCGCGCCGTGCTCTGATGAGCCAGCGCGGGACATCCGGCCGTAAGTGCAGCGCGAGTGCGACGCAGACGATGCCGAACCCGACCCAGGGTTCGAAGAATGCAGCGATCGCCGCAAGCGTGAACAGGGCGAGAGCGGCCAGGGAACGCCGCCGAATGGTGACGTATTCGCGCGGGGTGAAGGCGTCGGAATGCCGGAGGATCTCACGCTCGAAGAGGTTGTACATGCCGTCGGTGACGACGAACAGGATCGCGTAGGTGATCACGGGCAGATGGGCCAACTCCGTGTCTGCCATCCAGCTCGTGGCGAAGGGCAGCAGCGACACAAAGAAGAGATGGCCGAAGTTCAGCCAGATCAGTCTGACGGTCGGAGCCGAGCTGTATCCCATCAGATAGTGATGGTTCATCCAGATGATGGCGACGAACACATAACTGACTGCATAGCTGACGACCGTCGGCCACAGCGAGAAAAGTCCGGCGAGGGTGGGAGAGTCGGGAGGGCGGATCTCCAACGCCATGATCGTGATGATGACGGCGAACACCGCGTCCGTGTATGCGGATAGCCGGCTTGTGGTACTGGGAGCGCGCTTGGCCATAACGTGATTCTGCCGAGTTCACCCGCGACGGCGACGCTCATAGGAGGATCCATGTGGCCGCAACGCTCCTGACGCGGCCGATTGAACGCCCTGCTAGGGGTTCGTCGTGGCTGATCGACGCGCCGAATCGCCGACGATCGGCGCCTGACCAGCAAATGTTCTGCGGAGACGGAGGGATTTGAACCCTCGGTCCCCTTGCGGGGACTCCACCTTAGCAGGGTGGTGCACTCGACCGGACTATGCGACGTCTCCATGTGCGGCCGCCCCTGGCGGACACACGCAGACCATCATAACGGACGCTGGAGGCTCGGCCGAACCGGGCATCCGATGCTCGAAACCCATCGGCCCGGGCCATCCATGGGGTGATGGCAATGCAGCCCCGGGGCAGGGTCAGCCGGCGCCGTTCGAGCAGGTCTGCGTCGCGGCGGTCTGACCGTGCACGTTCTCGCTCAGTTGCACGGGAGTCGAAGTCGGAGCAGGCGTCGAGGTGCTCGTGCCCTTCGACTTCTTCTTGCTGCTCGACGTGCCCTTGCTGCTCGAGGAGGTACTCGCGCCCGACGGCTGCGTCGCCGGCTGGTCGGACGAGGTGACCGAGCCGTCGCCGGTACCGCCGGTGATCTGGATGTACTGATCGTTGATGATCGCGTTGTTGAGCGTCTGGGCGGCATCCTCGTCAGGGACCACTCGGTTCACGTTGTCGGGATCTTCCACGGTCGGGTACTGCACGAACGCGATGTTGCTCCAGCTCAGCCCCTTGAGCGCCATCGCGATCTGGTACAGCGTCGTCACGTTGTTCAGGCTGTCGGAGAGCGAGACGTTCTTGGTCGTCGCCTTCGCCAGGCCCCAGACTTTCGCCGGGTTGGTCAAGGTGTCGTTGCTCATGATCGTGCGCACCAGCGAGGAGAGGAACACCTGCTGGTTGCTGATGCGGGAGAGGTCGGAGCCGTCGCCGACACCGTGCCGGGTGCGCAGGAACTCGGCGGCATTCTGCCCCTCGAGCGTCACGTTGCCGGCGGGCAGGTTGAGGCTCGTGTCAGGGTCGTCGATGCCGTCTCCGCCGATGCACACCTGCACGCCGCCCACGGCGTTCGACATGGCGACGACTCCCTCGAAGGTAATCATCGCCGCGAACGGGATCTTGACGCCCGTCATCTGGGTGACGGTGTCGGCCACGCAGCTCATGCCGCCTTCGGAGAGCGTCGTGTTGAACTGCGCCTGATACTGGGCGTCGTTGTCTCCGCAGGCCGGGATCGGCACCATCAGGTCGCGCGGATAACTGACCACGATCGCGTGCGTGTGGTCGGATGAGAGGTGCAGCAGCATCGTCACGTCGTTGTTGCCCGCGCCCTCGCTATCGTCGAGCGAGCCCCAGGAGTCGCCCTGGCCGCTTCGCGTGTCGGATGCCGCGATCAGGATGTTCACCCCGCCCTTGAGCTCGGCGACATTCGGAACATCCTGGCTGCTTTCACCGCTCAGATGGAACGACTTCTTCGTGTCGCTCACCAGGTTGACGGCGGCCACGCCCGCGATGCCGAGGACGCTCACGACGGACACGGCGACGATGGAGGCGATGACCTTGCCGAAGGTGGCCCAGGGATGCGAGCGAAGGCGGCCATGCCGCGCGATGCCGGCGCGCGACCGCGCAGCACGTGCCGCAGCACGGCTGTGCCGGGTCTCGTGATCGGTCATGTGCGCCTCTCGGAATGCCGCTGATTCGCGGGGCTCGCAGCCGAGCCCGATGTCGAGGCTAAGCGACCCGGCTCAGGGAAACCCGGCAACAGCTGGGTGCAAGCTGAGAACGTTTCCGGTCGCCGTTGCCGTCATGGCGTGACCAGCGGCACGGGACCCGGCGATCGGCGTCCGATCGGGCGGCACCGCATCCTCTGCGGCGGGGCGCGTGCCGGTACCTTTAACCCTGGTAGAGGAGGGGCCGGTGGGCTGGTTCGATCGGTGGCGCACGCGGCGCATCCTCAAGCCGTACAACGATGCCGCCGTCGTGGTGCCGCCGCCGGCGACCGTGGAGCAGTCCGTCTCAGAAGGCCTGATGATCTCCGAGTACGCCGCGAGGCTGCGCCTGAAGAACGCCATCGCCGTCGACGCGGTGATCTCTCCTCGGGTGTATGACGCGCAGGCGTACCTGCCGCTGGCATCCGACACGTTCCGAGAGCTCGCCGACGAATCGCAGGAGGCATCCGACAGGCTCACGGAAGAGCTCGCGCACACCATCGGCCGCATGGGGCGCGCCGAACACGTTCACGACTATCGGCGAGGTGACGAGCCCAACGTGAGGCACCGGCTCATGGTCGCGACGCAGGCGGCCTCGCAGCTTCGGCAGAAGGCCGACGAAGAGGACTACCTTCTCGACCTCATCGAGCAGGCAAGGCAGGAGGCATGGGAAGAGATGAGCACCTCGCTCCTCGATCACGCGCTGCAATACACACCGGATGCCCCGTCGCAGCTCGATCCCATCGACCGCGACATCGAGCTGGCCGGCCTGCGCGCCGAGCTGGAGGCGCTAACAGGGGAAGGCTGAGCCGCGGGGTTCCTGTACCGACTGCACCCGACCGTGCGGCGTGCCGCCGATACAGCGGTGGCGAGCAGCCCCGTAGCGCTACGGTCGCAATCCGTCCATCAGCAGATCCAAGAGCCGTCCCACCCGCTCAGTGTTCTTCGCGTCACCGGTTGCCACGAAGACGCCGACGAGCATGTCGGTCAGGTCGTCGGCCGTCACATCGGACCGAAGAGTGCCGTCCTCCGCTCCCGCCGCCAACAGTTCGGCGACGGTGTCGCGGATGCGCGCGCGGGTATCGCGCATGCTGACCGAACCTGATGCCCACGCCATGCGGAGGGCACTAGGCATGCCTTGCTTCGCGGCGACGAAGCGGGTGTAGCGGTCCATCCAGCGGCGCATCGTTTCGTTGCCAGGGCGCCGCTCGGCCAGCAGAACCGATGCGGCCTCCACCACCTCGTCGAGCTCGCTCGCATACAGCGCCTCGACGAGCGCCTCCCGCGTCGGAAAGTTGCGGTAGAGCGTGCCGATTCCCACGCCGGCCGCCCGAGCGATGGCGTCGAGGGAGACGTCGGCATCGTCGTTCGCCGACGCGAAAGCGTTGCGCGCTGCGCTGAGCAGCAGAGCCCGATTGCGGATGGCATCCGCCCGCGGCTTGCGTGCGCCGGCTCCTCCTTCAGCGGGCGCCGGGGTCCCGTTCGCCCCATCGGCGGGACTGTCACCGATCGCCCGCGCCGTGGTGTTGCGGGCAGGCACAGGAACACTGCTCGACATCCGGAGGATCCTCCGCTATTCTACTCAGTAACCGGAGAGCCCTCCGATTCATCTTCATCTTAGCCCGAGAGTTCGCGGATGGGATGGTTCATCACGAGAACAGGAGTCCCGATGTCACCCACCTCAGATCGCCCGGTGCCCGGCGGCGAGTTCGCGCTGGCCGGCACGACCGTCGCACGCATGGGCTACGGCGCCATGCAACTGGAGAAGCTTTCCGCGCATCCGGATGTCGCGGCATCCGTTCTGCAATCCGCTCTCGACGCCGGAGTGAACCACCTCGACACGGCCGAGTTCTACGGTGCCGGCTTCGTGAACGACGTGATCGGCCGCGTCGTCGACGATCGTGATGATGTGGTGATCGCCACGAAGGTGGGAGCGACCACGGACTCAGACGGTCCGCTCCCGCTGCGAGCGGCGCAACGGCCGGAAGAGCTGCGCGCGAGCGTCGAGGACAACCTGCGGTCGCTGCGGCGCGATCACCTCGACCTGGTGTACCTGCGCCGCCTGGACGTCGGCCCGGGCCTGAGCGCGGAGGGTGACCAGGCGGTGCCGCTCGACGACCAGCTCGACGTGATGACCTCGCTGCGCGACGCGGGCATGATCGGCGCGGTCGGCCTCAGCGCGATCACGACCGACACCCTTCGGCGAGCGCTTCCGGTCGGCATCGCCGCGGTGCAGAACGCGTACAGCCTGGTCGAGCGCTACTTCGAAGACATGCTGCGACTCACCCTCGCCGAGGGAATCGCCTGGGTCCCCTTCTTCCCCCTCGGCGGAGGGTTCCCGCGCTACCCGAAGGTGACGGAGCAGCCCGCCGTGCGTGCGGCGGCCGAGCGGCTCGACGCGTCACCTGCTCAGGTCGGGCTCGCTTGGCTGCTGCAGCGCACGCCGAACACGCTGATCATCCCCGGAACGTCCCACGCGGCCCACCTGGCGGAGAACCTGGCGGCCGTCGACGTCGCCCTCGATCCGACGACGCTCGCTGAGCTCGACGACCTCGTTCCCGTCGGCGGAACGGGGATCGAGTGGATGCCACGGAGCGCCTGACCGCCCGACCAGAAGCACACTCCACGCGGGGAAGCAAGGGGTGTTTACGCCGGAGGCGACCGGTCAGAGTGACGGGATGATTGGTCTCGCCATACTCCTTCTCATCGTCGGCATCGTCCTGCTCCTGCTGGGCATCTTCATCGGAGCAGCGAAGTTCCTGCTCTGGATCGGAATCATCATTCTGATCATCGCTGTGATCGTGGGGATCATCCGGCTCGTGCGGCGAAGCGTGTGAGCGCCTGAGCACCTTCGCATTACGTCCGGTGACCGCGGCCACGCCGACGCCTGGGCGCGGTGATTACCTTTGTTGTGAGGCATCCTCCATTCCCCCGACCGCCGCCGCGATGGCACAACCCGCGCGGCGAGGGGCCCCACAGCAAAGGAACTGTCATGAGCACCGCGCGCCCAGGCGTTGACTCCGCCCTTTCCCGCACCCTGACCGGCTCGGTAAGCCGCCGCACCGTTCTCGGCGCCGCGGCGCTTACGCCGCTCGCCGCGTTCCTGGCCGCCTGCTCGTCGACCGGGTCGGGGGGCTCGGCGACGGCGTCCGCGAAGCTCACGAACCAGCTGAACATCTACAGCTGGCCTGACTACTTCTCCAAGGACGACCTCGCCGCCTACGCCAAGAAGTACGGCGTGACGCCCAAGATCTCCACGTACACCGATACGAACACGCTCTTCACCAAGCTCAACTCCGCGGCCGGCGCGGGCTACGACATCGTCGTCCCCTCGTCGGGCTGGATCAAGCAGATCGCAGGCAAGGGCCTGCTCGAAGAGCTCGACCTCGATCGGCTCGACCTGAAGCATCTTGATCAGTCCCTGCTGAACCGCAACTACGACCCGGGCAACAAGTACTCCATCCCGAAGGACTGGGGTCTGCTCGGCGTGGTCTACGATCCGGATGCCACCGGTGGCGAGATCAAGACCTGGCAGGACTTCTTCGACGCGGGCGCCAAGCCCGGCGTGAGCGGGCGCATCCGCATGACGAGCGCCGCGGAGGAGACCGTCGGACCGGCGCTGTGGATGCAGGGCAAAGACCTGAACACGAAGAAGATCTCCGACATCAAGGGCACCGAGGACTTCCTCGTCGGCTTCGCGAAGCACGTGAAGACGTTCTCCGCCTTCGACGCCAACGCCATGGCGAGCGGCGCCATCGTGATGGCACTCGCGAACCAGGCGTACGCCCGCAACGCCATCCTTCTCAACCCGAAGCTCAAGTGGGTCGTGCCCGGCCCGACGAGCGAGCTGTGGGTGGACAGTTTCTCGATCGCGAAGAACGCTCCCGACCTCGAGCGGAGCTACCAGTTCCTCGAATACCAGTTGACGCCGAAGGTCCAGGTGAATGAAACCGTCTATCTCGGTTACCCGGCGTCGCTGAAGGGACTGAAGAGCAAGCTGCCCTCCGACGTGAAGGAGCGCGACCTCATCTTCGGCGGGCCGGACGTTGACTTCGACAAGTTGACGACGTTCGTCGTCAACCCCGACACGTATCCGACGTTCCAGGAGGTCCAGACCAAGGTGCAGGCGGCCGCCGGCTGAGCGGCATGGCCACGTCGGCGGGCGTGATGGGAGGATGTCAGCCGTGAGACGGAACACCGGCGACCACGTGCTGGCAGCCATCCCGCTCGCCTGGCTCGCAGTGCTGTTTCTCGTGCCGCTCGGATTCACCCTGGTCTACTCGTTCGGCACCGCCGGGTTCGGCACGATCGAGCTCGGCTTCTCACTCGACAACTATGCGCAAGCGCTCGGCCCGCTCTACCTCGAGACGTTCGTGCGCACGGTCGCGTTCGCGGTCGGTTCGAGTGCCCTCTGCCTCGTGTTCGCCTATCCGATCGCGTACGCGATCGCTCGGCGCAGCGGCCGGTTCAAGGTGATCGCGTTCGCGCTCATCCTGGTGCCCTACCTGGCAAGCCTGCTCATCCGCGTGATGTCGTGGCAGATCCTTCTCGCCCAGGGCGGACCGCTGGAGAGGATGCTCCGAGCCACCGGCCTGCTCCATTCGCCTCTGACGATCCTCGACTCGCTGCCCGCCGTCATCGTGGGCACGATCGCGGTATATCTGCCGATCGCCGTGATCGCCCTTACCGTGGTGCTCGACCGCATTCCGTCCGAGGTGATCGAGGCGAGTCAGGATCTCGGGGCATCCGGTGCCGCCACGTTCTGGACGGTGATCGTGCCGCTGAGCCGGCCGGGCATCGCGACGGCCGCCCTGCTGACGGCGGTGCCGATGCTGGGCGAGCTCGTCATTCCGGTGCTGCTCGGCGGCAACAAGGGACTGTTCCTGTCGCAGGCCATCTCGTCGCAGTACGTGCAGTCGCAGAACTATGCGCTCGGATCGGCCATGGTCGTGCTGCTCGTGCTCGCCATCGCCGTCGTCGTCGGGTTGCTGGTTCGGCTGACGCGCGGGTTCGACGCCGCCGGAGCGGAAGGCGAGCGAGGATGACCGCACCCGCCCTCACGCGCACGTCGGGGCATCCGTCGTCCGAGTCCACACTGGATGCCCCACACCGCGGTGCGCCGCACCTCGCCACCGGCATCGCGCTGTGGGCATGGTTCGGCGTGGCCGTGCTGTTCCTGTTCTCGCCGATCGTCACGGCCGTCTGGTACTCGTTCAATGTGGGGGTCGACGGCAAGCAGACCTCTGCGTTCACCGGTTTCACGGGCGACTGGTACGTGCAGGCGTTCACGGATCCGACCATCCGCCAGGCGACCGGCACCAGTCTCGTCGTCGCGTTCTGGGCGGCCGTGATCGCAGTGCTGATCGGCACGATCCTCGGCTTCGAGCTGGCCCGCAACCCGAACCGCATCGTGCGCCGACTGCTGGCCGGGCTGACGTACATTCTGCTGATCGTGCCCGAGACGGTGCTCGGCGTCTCGCTGCTCCTCTTCTATACGGAGACGCACGTGTCGCTCAGCGAGTTCACGCTCATCGCTGCGCTCACGCCGCCGAGCATCTCCGTGGTCGCCTTCGTGATCCGGGCTCGCGTGCTCACGCTCGACGCCGGAGTCGAGGATGCCGCCGCCGACCTCGGCGCATCCCGGCTCGCCACCCTGAGCACTATCGTGCTGCCCCAGCTCGGGCCCGCGATCGGTGCGGCTGCGCTCATCGCCTACACGTTCGCGTTCGACAACGTGGTGATCGCCAACTTTCTGTCGACCCCGACCGTCAACGTGCTCACCGTCTACCTGTACGGCACCCTGCAGTACGGCGCGACGCCCGCCGTGTATGCGACGGCCGTGGTGATCTTCGCGGCGACGATTGTGGTGCTCGCGCTGGCCGCGCTGCTGCTGCGCACGACGCTGCGGCGGGCGGTGCGCGGACGGGATTCGCGTGAACAGCGCGCCCTCGGCCAATCCAATGGTGCGGACGATTCGCCGTTCGCGTCTCAGGACGGCGCCGACCTTCCAGCCGCGCTGGTGCCCGACCGCGCAGGCGAACCCGCCAACCGGCCTGAGTTATGAACCATGCGCACCCGCTCGCCGACGCGACAACGCACCGGCACGCCCCTCCGAGGAACTTGATGATCACCACGCCCGCCCGCTTCGCAGTTCCGGCCTTCCCCGCCGAGAGATACGGCCTGCTCGCAGACCGGCTCGGCGGTGTTCTCGGGTCTCGCGGCGATGTCGTGTTCGTGCAGGGCGAGGCGATCATCGCGCTCGAGGCCCTCGCCGCATCGGTCGGACGGCCGGGGCTGCGCGTGCTCGTACTCGTCACGAGTCCCTACGGCGACGTGTTCGCCCGCTGGCTCGAGGCGACCGGCGCCGAGGTGCGCCGGCTCCGCAGCCATGCAGTGGGGGCCGACGAAGTGGCGGCGATCGAGGCTGACATGCTCGAAGCGGAACTGGCCGAGCATCCGGCGGATGCCGTCTACATCACGCACGGCGAGGCCGCGACCGGCGTGGTGAACCCGCTGCAGGAGCTTGCCGCCGTCGCCCGCGCCCACGGTGCGCTCGTGCTCGTGGATGCCGTCGCCTCCGTCGGCGGCCACTCGCTGCACGCGCACGAGTGGGGCCTCGACGTGGTGGTCGCCGGTGCGCAGAAGTCACTCGACGGACCATCGTCGCTGTCGTTCGTCTCGGTGACGGAGGCGGGCTGGGCGGCGATCGCGCGAGGATCTGCAGCGACGCGAGGCGTGGCATCCGTGCTCTCGTTGCTCGACCTCAAGCGGGGGTGGCTCGACGCGGGCCGCGGCGCGCTGCCGGGAATGCCCGACCCGCTGTCGTTCTGGGCCCTCGACCACGCCGTCGACGCCGTGCTCGCCGAGGGCGTCGACGCCGTCATCGAACGGCACGCGCGGGCTTCTGCTCTCGCTCGATCGGCGCTGCGAGCACTCGGGCCGCATGCCTCCCCCGCCCCGGTCGCCGACGCGCGCGCCTCGCATCTGGTCACCCTCGCCCCGGTGCCGGAGGGCGCCTCGGCCGATGCACTCCTGGATGCCGCCCGCCGGCTCGACGAGACGATCTCACCGGCGCAGGGCGCGGCATCCGGCCGGTTCCTGCGGCTCAACCACACCGGCGCGCGGGCGAACCACGCCGCGGTCGCGACGGGCGTGCTCGCCTACGCCGCCGCGCTCCGCCGCCTCGGCGCAGGGGCGGACGTGGACGCCGCCGCCGACGTACTCGGCGCTGTCTGACGAGAACGCAGGCCTCGACTCGCTGTTCCGCGGCCCTCCCCCGCAGACGCCGACTCTTCTTGAAGAGAGACGCCGTCTTCGGCGAACCGAGGGGCTCTTTCTGCGAAGACAGACGGTCGCCGTGAAACGATTCATGGGCACTCTGCAGGGAAAGCGTTTGCCCACGCCGTGAGTTACATGATCGTGATCGCGTCCGAGGAAAACTCCTTGACCGGCTGCCCCGCTGCACCGTATCGTTCGATGAGTTGAATGGTTTCAATTCCCATTCGAGCAATTCCCGGTGTCGAGCGGAAATGGCCGTCTCGCATTACAAGGAGGTAACGGGATGAAGTTCACCCCTCTGCGGCGCGCCCTGGTGGCGACCGCATCCATCGCCGCGGCCGCCCTCGCGCTCACGGGCTGCAGCGGATTCGGCGGTTCCGGCTCGAACTCGGGCAGCAAGGTGACGATCACCTTCCTGACCCAGAACGACTCGGCCGACCGGGCACAAGGCAAGGCCCTTATCGCCGCGTTCGAGAAGAAGTACCCCGACATCAGCGTCAAGATGGACACTCAGCCGGCGGGAACGCAGGGCGACAACCTGATGAAGACCAAGCTGTCGACGAAGACGATGGACAACGTCTTCCACTACAACTCGGGATCGCTCTTCCAGGCGCTCAATCCGAAGACGTCGATGGTCGACATCAGTGGCGAGTCGTGGGTGAAGGACCTCGACAAGAACTTCAAGGACGTCGTCTCGGTCGGCGACAAGGTCTACGGCGCTCCGCTGGGCACCTCCTCTGCCGGCGGCATCCTCTACAACAAGAAGATCTACAAGCAGCTCGGTCTTTCGATCCCCACCACGTGGGATGAGTTCATCGCCAACAGCAAGAAGATCGCCTCGGCAGATCCCAGCGTGACCCCGATCCTCCAGTCGTTCGGTGACACCTGGACCAGCCAGCTGCTCGTGCTCGGCGACTTCGCCAACATCAACAAGCAGGATCCGGACTGGGCGGACAACTACACGTACAACAAGGGTGACGCCAAGTACGTGAACCAGCCCGCATTCGAGGGATTCCAGCACACAGCGGAGATCACCGCCGACGGACTGGTCAACAAGGACTATGCGTCGATGACCAACGCCCAGGCGATGGATGCTCTCGCATCCGGCAAGGCGGCACAGTATCCGATGCTGACCTCGTCGATGGCGACCGTGCAGCAGGACAACCCGGACGCGGTGAATGACATCGGCGTGTTCGCGATCCCGTCGCCGAACGCGCAGTACACGTCGCTGACGCTCTGGGAGCCGAACGCCCTGTACATCTCCAGCACGACGAAGGACGACAAGCTCGACGCCTCGAAGAAGTTCCTGGCCTTCGCCAACTCCCCTGCAGGATGCGCGGTCCAAGACAAGACGGGCGCCGTCGCCGGGCCTTACGCGACGAGCGCGTGCAAGCTGCCGTCGAGCGCACCGGGATTCACCCAGGACGTGCAGAAGTACATCGATGACGACGCCGCAAGCCCGGCGCTCGAGTTCAAGTCGCCGATCAAGGGACCGAACTTGGAGACCATTCTCGTGGCGGTCGGGTCGGGATCGACATCGGCGGCGACCGGTGCGAAGCAGTACGACCAGGACGTGAAGGCGCAGGCCCAGCAGCTCGGCATCAAGGGCTGGTGAGCCGCACCCACATCTGATGATTCGTCTCGAGTGGGGGTCGGCGATGTCGGCCCCCACTCTTGATCAAGGAGCGCCCATGACCAGTGCCGCAGTGCACATCGAAGGGAAGCCCACGGCGAAGACGCCGCAGGCACCGAAGAAGGACCGACGCCGAGGCATCCGCAGCCCCTACCCCTCCTGGTTCTACATACCAGCCGGGGCGCTGTACCTCATCTTCTTCGCGGTGCCGACGTTCTCGTCGTTCTACTTCGCACTGACGCGATGGACTCTGTTCAGCCAGCAGTTCATCGGGTTCGGCAACTTCGTGCAGTTCTTCCAGACCCCGGCGCTGACGCAGGGGTTCATCAACACGTTCATCTACGGATTCGTCACGTCCGCGGCAAAGGTCATCCTCGGACTGGCACTCGCACTGCTTCTGACGAACCCGATCTTCGGACGCGGATATCTGCGCGCCGTCGTGTTCTTCCCAGTGCTGGTCTCGACAGTCGGCGTCGGCCTGACCTTCAAGGCGTTGCTCGACCCGTTCCACGGCGTCGTCAACCAGGTGCTGGGCTTCTTCCATCTTCCCCAGCCGGGGTGGTACACCGATCCGCATCTCGCCCTGCTGACCGTCGCGGGAGTCGACATCTGGAAGGGCGTCGGAATCGCGACGCTCATCTTCATGGCGGGCATCGTCGCCATTCCGAGCGACTACTTCGAGGCTGCTCGCGTCGACGGGGCAGGGTCGTTCAAGGTGTTCCGCAGCATCACGCTCCCGCTCGTCCGCCCCGCGATGGCGACCGTCATCATCCTCTCGCTCATCGGCGGTCTGCGATCCTTCGACCTGATCTGGGCCATGACCAACGGCGGCCCTGGCTTCTCGAGCGACGTCATCGCATCCGTCATCTACAAGCAGTATCAGGCCGGGTTCTTCGGCCTCTCCACGGCCGGCAACGTCATCCTCTTCCTCGTGGTGACCGCGATCATGGTGCCCGTGCAGTGGTTCCTCAACCGGAAGGAGGCGGACCTGTGACCGTCACCAGAGCGATCACCACCGCAAGCGCGAACCCCGGCGAACGCCGGCGCGGACCGCGCCGTCCGATGACGTTCCGTCGGTTCACACGCAAGTACCTGATCGGCATCATCGCCATTCTCGTGTCGATCATCGTGTTCCTCGTGCCGTTCATCTTCATCTTGCTGCAGGCCGTGAAGGACCCGAAGGAAGCCGGTCTGATGGGGCTCGACTGGCCGACGACGTGGCAGTTCGGTCAGAACTTCTTCGAGGTCATCCAGACGAACAACTACCAGTTGCTCGCGGCCTTCATCAACAGCATCGTGCTGACCGTCGTCAGCGTCGGCATCATGGTCGTCTTCTCGGCGATGGTCGGCTACCTGCTGCACCGCAAGCGTTCGAAGATCAATCCGATCGCGAACTTCCTCGTGCTCGCCGGCCTGATCGTGCCGCCGGCGGTCGTGCCCACCATCTGGGTCTTGCAGGGCCTCGGCATCTTCGACACGCTGACCGGGATGATCCTGATCGAGGCCACCCTCGGGCTCTCGTTCGCCATCCTGCTCTTCAGGGCGTTCGTCGCCACCATTCCGCGGGAGCTGGACGAGGCCGCGATCATCGACGGAGCCGGACCGATGCGCCTGTTCTTCCAGGTCATCCTTCCGTTGCTGAGACCGGTGGTCGTGACGGTGATCGTCGTGCAGGCCGTCGCGGTATTCAACGACTTCACCGGCCCGCTGTACTTCCTGCCGAGCAGCGACAACCCCACCGTGCAGCTGACGCTCTACAACTTCCAGAGTCAGTCGGTGAGCCAGTACAACCTGCTGTTCATGAACATCCTGCTCATCACGATCCCGCCGCTGATCATGTACATCTTCTTCAACCGCCAGATCGTCGCGGGCATGACGAGCGGAGCGGTCAAGGGGTGAGGCCCTCGCGGGCCGCGACGCGTCGACCCTCGTTTCGAAGTCAAAGAATGTTCAGGCGCTCGACGCATTCCGCATTTTTCGACTTCGAAACGGGATGTGGGCGGAGGGATGCGACGCGCGCGGTCCGGCGTCAGCCGGCAACCGGTCAGGAGGCGACGGTGGACTCGCGCACCACGAGTTCGGGCTGGTAGACCACCTGCTGCGGTTCGAAGCCCTCTCCCTGGCTCGCCTCGCCGAGCAACAGATCGACTGCGGTGCTCCCGATCAGGGCAGCGGGCTGTCGCATCGACGTGAGCGGCACCGTGGTGGTCTCGGCGAAGTCGATGTCGTCGTACCCGACGATCGCCAGATCGTCCGGCGGGCGCAGACCCGCCGCCAGCGCCGCCTGCAGGGCGCCGATCGAGACGAGGTCGTTCGCGGCGAACACCGCGTCCGGCCGGTGAGAGGGGTGACGGGCGACCAGCGCCGCCGTCGCCTCGACACCGGCGCGGACCGTGAGTGACGATGTCGGCACGTACTCGAGAGCCACTTCGGCCCGCTCGGATGCCGCGATGCGGGCCCCGGCGAGGCGATCGGCCACCTGCCTGATGGATGTCGGTCCCCCGACGAACGCGATGCGGCGCCGTCCGGTCTCGATCAGGTGTTCGACCGCGGCACGACCACCGGCGATGTCGTCGACGGCGACGGAGGAGAAGCTCCGATCCGGCGCCTCGCGGTCGACGAGCACGACGGGAATGCCGCGATCTCGCGCCCGGTGCAGACGCGGAAGGTCGTCGGAGGCCGGGCTGATCAGCACGCCGTGCACGCGCTGCTCCTCGAACAGGTCGAGATAGCTCGCCTCCCGAACCGACGACTCGTCGCTGTTGCCGAGCAGGATCGAGAACCCGTCGTCGCCGGCGCGCTTCTCGGCCCCACGGGCGACGTCGGTGAAGAACGGGTTGCCGACGTCGAGCACGATGAGCCCGATGCTCCTGCTGCGTCCGGCACGAAGCTGCCGGGCGGCGTCGTTGCGCACGAACCCGAGATCCACGATCGCGGCGTTGACTCTTTCCATGGTGGACGCGGCGACCAGATCGGGCCGGTTGAGCACGTTCGATACCGTCCCGACCGAGACGCCCGCGGCGACGGCGACATCACGCACACTGACCATGCGCACCTCCTGTCGGCGAGGAGCACCACCTTGGCGATGTGGCACCGCGCGACGACTCATTCTCACGACTGAAACGAATCATCTCACGGCCCGGCCGGTGAGAATCGGCGAATGACGCTTCCCGTCCATTCTCGCTTCGCCGATCGGTATCGGGCTGCGGCGCCGGGCCGAACCTGCCTGGAACAAACGGCTCGACGAGCCGCAGGCGGAGCGCTGAGTTGTCTCGGCGAGCGCGACCCGAGACCAGGAACCGCCGCGGCGATTCACTGTCGGGGACGCGGAAAGTGGTACTCGAAGTGCCACGCGAGGTATTGCGCGCTCGGGCAACGTATGAAACGATTCAATAACTCGTGCCGCACGCGGCTCGATCTCGCTCAGCCGGATCAGCCCCGCTCGCCCGGCGCGGGTGTACCAACCTCATGCACCATCTCACGGCTCGCGTCGTGACCGAGGCCCACGGTGTCGTGGGACAGTCAAGAAAGGCAATGGCATGACGATCCCGTCGACCACTCTCGAGCTCCTCGCCAGGCAGGCGATCGAACTGCCCAGCTGGGCGTTCGGAAACTCGGGCACTCGGTTCAAGGTCTTCGGCTCCGCGGGAACGCCCCGCGACCCGTTCGAGAAGATCTCCGACGCCGCGCAGGTGCACAAGAACACCGGCTTGGCGCCCTCGGTCGCACTCCACATCCCGTGGGACAAGGTCTCCTCATACTCCGACCTGAAGCGCCACGCCGAAGACAACGGCGTCAGCCTCGGCACGGTGAACTCGAATACGTTCCAGGACGACGACTACAAGCTGGGCTCGGTGACGCACTCCGATCCGCGCATCCGCCAGAAGGCGATCGATCACCACTTCGAGTGCATCGACATCATGAACGAGATCGGCAGCCGCGACCTGAAGATCTGGTTGGCCGATGGCACCAACTACCCCGGTCAGGACGACATGCGTGCACGGCAGGACCGCCTGCACGACTCGCTCTCGAAGATCTACGAACGGATCGGCGAAGGCCACAGGCTCGTTCTCGAGTACAAGTTCTTCGAGCCCGCGTTCTACCACACCGACGTGCCGGACTGGGGCACCTCCTACGCCCAGGTCAGCGCGCTCGGCGACCGCGCCGTCGTGTGCCTCGACACCGGCCACCACGCCCCCGGCACGAACATCGAGTTCATCGTCATGCAGCTGCTGCGCCTCGGCAAGCTCGGCTCGTTCGACTTCAACTCGCGCTTCTACGCCGACGATGACCTCATCGTGGGTGCCGCCGACCCGTTCCAGCTCTTCCGCATTCTGCTCGAGGTGATCCGCGGAGGCGGCTACGCCAACCCCGACGTCGCCTTCATGCTCGACCAGTGCCACAACATCGAGAAGAAGATCCCCGGCCAGATCCGCTCCGTGCTCAACGTGCAGGAGATGACCGCCCGCGCCCTCCTCGTCGACCGCGACGCCCTCACCGCGGCGCAGAAGGCCGGCGACGTGCTGACCGCGAACCAGATCGTGATGGATGCCTTCTACACGGATGTGCGTTCGGACCTCGCCGACTGGCGGGAGTCTCGCGGGCTCCCCCGCGACCCGATGGCCGCGTACGCGGCATCCGGCTACCAGGAGAAGATCGAGCAGGAGCGCGTCGGCGGCACCCAGGCCGGGTGGGGTGCGTGACCGAGCGGATCTGCTTCACCCTCTCGCTCGACCCGTCGCTGATCGACGAGTACGTGCAGGCGCACCGTGCGGTCTGGCCCGACATGCTCGCAGCGATCGAGCGCAGCGGGCGCCGCAACTACTCGATCTTCATCGACGAGGACGGGACCGTCGTCGGCTACTACGAGACGGACGATGACGAGGCCTCGGCACGCATCCTCTCCCTCGACCCGATCGCGGCGAAGTGGGAGGCGCAGTCCGCCCGCTTCTTCGTCGGTCTCGACGGCAGGCCCGACGAAGGAGCCAGGCAGCTCCGCCCCGTCTTCAACCTCGAACAGCAGCTCCATGAACAGCAGCTCAATGAATTAGGAGAACGATCGTGACCGTCGTGCACGACCTCATCTCGCGCAGCAACCGCCTCGGCGCGAACCCGCGCAACACCAACTACGCGGGCGGCAATACGTCGGCGAAGGGTACCGAGACCGACCCGGTCACCGGTGAGAACGTCGACCTGCTCTGGGTGAAGGGCTCCGGCGGCGACCTCGGGACGCTCACCGAGAAGGGCCTGGCCGTGCTGCGGCTCGACCGCGTGCGCGCGCTGCCGGACGTCTACCCGGGAGTCGAGCGCGAAGACGAGATGGTCGCCGCGTTCGACTACTGCCTGCACGGCAAGGGCGGCGCGGCGCCGTCGATCGACACGGCCATGCACGCGCTGGTGGATGCCGCGCACGTCGACCACCTGCATCCCGATTCCGGCATCGCGTTCGCGACGGCCGCCGACGGCGAGCGCCTCACGAAGGATGCCTTCGGCGACAAGGTCGTGTGGGTTCCGTGGCGTCGTCCCGGCTTCCAGCTGGGGCTGGACATCGCGGCGATCAAGCGCGACAACCCGCTGGCCATCGGCTGCATCCTGGGCGGCCACGGCATCACGGCCTGGGGCGACACGTCCGAGGAAGCCGAGGCCAACTCGCTCTGGATCATCGAGACGGCCGCGAAGTACATCGCCGAGCACGGCCGAGAGGAGCCGTTCGGTGCCGTCATCGACGGCTACCAGCCGCTGCCCGAAGCGGAGCGGCGTGCGAAGGCAGCCGCCCTGGCGCCCGTGCTGCGCGGACTGGCGTCGAGCGACCATCCCGTGGTCGGCCACTTCACCGACAGCGAGGCCGTGCTCGACTTCGCGAGCCGTGCGGAGCATCCTCGCCTCGCGGCGCTCGGCACCAGCTGCCCCGACCATTTCTTGCGCACAAAGGTCAAGCCGCTGGTGCTCGACCTGCCGGCGGATGCCTCGATCGAGGACTCGATCGAACGCCTGCGTTCGCTGCACGAGGAGTATCGCGCCGACTACACGGGCTACTACGAGCGGGGCGCCGCCGCTGCTCGTGCCCGCGGCGAGGAACCGCCCGCGATGCG
This sequence comes from Humibacter albus DSM 18994, assembly GCF_000421825.1. GTDB lineage: Bacteria > Actinomycetota > Actinomycetes > Actinomycetales > Microbacteriaceae > Humibacter > Humibacter albus. Next base: position 243,922 of record NZ_ATXT01000013.1, on the reverse strand, counting down.
CGGCGCGGATCCCGCGATCGTGCTCATTCCCGGCGTCGGCATGTTCAGCTACGGCGCCGACAAGCAGACGGCACGTGTGGCCGGTGAGTTTTACGTCAACGCGATCAACGTGATGCGCGGCGCGGAAGCGATCTCGTCGTACGCGCCGATCGACGAAGCCGAGAAGTTCCGCATCGAGTACTGGGCTCTCGAGGAGGCGAAGCTGCAGCGCCGACCCAAGCCGAAGCCGCTCGCGACGCGCATCGCGCTCGTGACGGGCGCGGCGTCCGGCATCGGGCTCGCGACCGCGAAGCGCCTCGCCGCCGAGGGGGCGTGCGTCGTGATCGCCGACCTCGATGAGGCGAAGGCGTCAGCCGCCGCCGCAGAACTCGGCTCGAGCGACGTGGCGGTGGGCGTGCAGGCCGATGTGACCGACGAGCGCCAGGTGCAGGCCGCCGTGGATGCCGCGGTGCTGGCCTTCGGCGGTGTCGACATCGTGGTGAACAACGCCGGTCTCTCGCTGTCGAAGTCGCTGCTGGAAACGACCGTCGCCGACTGGGATCTGCAGCACAACGTGATGGCGAAGGGCTCGTTCCTCGTCTCGCGCGCCGCGGCGAAGGTGATGATCGAGCAGGGCATCGGCGGCGACATCGTCTACATCTCGTCGAAGAACAGCGTCTTCGCCGGGCCGAACAACATCGCCTATTCGGCCACGAAGGCAGACCAGGCCCATCAGGTGCGACTGCTGGCCGCCGAGCTCGGCGAGCACGGCATCAAGGTGAACGGCATCAACCCCGACGGCGTGGTGCGCGGCTCCGGCATCTTCGCCGGCGGCTGGGGTGCCAAGCGGGCCGCCGTCTACGGCGTACCGGAGGAGAAGCTCGGTGAGTACTACGCGCAGCGCACGCTGCTGAAGCGCGAGGTGCTGCCGGAGAACGTCGCCAATGCCGTGTTCGTGCTCTGCACCGGTGACCTCGACCACACGACGGGCCTGCACATCCCGGTGGACGCCGGCGTCGCCGCCGCGTTCCTGCGCTGAGGACGCCCGCATGACGTCCACCACGGTCGCCGCCGTCGACCTCGGCGCCACGAGCGGCAGAGTGATGCTGGGCCGGGTGTCGGATGACGGCATCCGGCTCGAGGAGTCCGCGCGGTTCGAGACCGGCGCCGTGCGACGCGTGGACGGCTGGCACTGGGACTTCGCGCAGATCTTCCGCCACCTCCGCTCCGGCCTGCGCACGGCCGCGCGCACCGAACGCCTCGACGCGGTCGGGGTGGATGCCTGGGCCGTCGACTACGGACTGGTGCGGAACGCGGCGCTTCTCGGCGAACCGTTCCACTACCGCGACGATCGCACGGAGCGTGCCATCGAGTGGGTGCACGATCGCGTTGCCCCCGCCGAGCTCTTCGAGCGGAATGGGCTTCAGTTCCTCCCGTTCAACACGCTGTACCAGCTCGCGGCCGAACGGCTGGGCAGCCGGTTCAGCGCACGGATCGACCGAGCCGAACGCATCCTGCTCATCCCCGACCTGGTCGCAGCCCTGTTGACCGGCGTCGAGGCGAGCGAGCGCACGAACGCGTCCACAACCGGTCTGCTGAACGCGACGACCCTCAACTGGGACGACGATCTCCTCCATCGACTCGACCTGAAACGGGAGCTGTTCGCGCCGCTCGTCGATCCGGGGACCGAGATCGCCCCGCTCGCGGACGCCGGCGGAGCACCACTGTTCACCGTCGGGTCTCACGACACGGCCTCGGCCGTCGTCGGCGTGCCCGCCACCGACCCCGACTTCGCCTACGTCAGCTGTGGCACGTGGGGCCTCGCCGGGCTCGAGCTCGACGCTCCGGTGCTCACCGAGGCGGCTCGCGAGGCGAGGTTCACGAACGAGCTCGGCGTAGACGGCCGTGTGCGCTTTCTGCACAACGTGATGGGGCTCTGGATTCTGAACGAGTGCCTGCGGTGCTGGCGCGCCCAAGACGGGACGGCCGACCTGGGCATGCTGCTCGAACAGGCATCGAACGTGGATGCCTGTGTGCCGCTCTTCAACGTCGACGACCCGTCGTTCCTCCCGCCCGGCGACATGCCCGCCCGCATCGACGAGTGGTTCGCGAGCCGCGGACGGCGTGCGCCGGCAGGGAGGGCGGAGGTGGTCAGATCCATCATCGAGAGCCTCGCCCAGGCGTTCGCGGACACGATCGAGACCGCCGCGGCACTGACGGGCCGTGCTGTCTCGGTGATCCATGTCGTGGGCGGTGGCAGCCGCAATGACCTGCTCTGCCGCTCACTCGCGGACCGCTCCGGACGCCGCGTGCTGGCCGGGCCGTCGGAGGCGACCGCGCTGGGCAACGTGCTCGTGCAGGCGCGGGCGATCGGCGCCGTCACCGGCAGCCTGGACGCGCTCCGCGCCTTCGCCGCGCGATCCTTCGCCCCGCGCACGTTCGAACCCCGCCTGAAGAGCACGCGATGAAGCACCACGAGGCCGCCATCGCTCGCTTCGTCTCGCTCGCCGAGAACGACGCCGACACGGTCGCCGTCGTCGTCGCGGGGTCCGTCGCCCGCGGCGAGGAGCGAGCGGACTCCGACGTCGACCTCTATGTGGTCGTCACCGCGGATGCCTATGCCCGCGCCGCGCAGGCCGACCGCCTCATGTACGTCTCCGATCGCGACGTGGACTACCCGGGCGGATATTTCGACGTCAAGGTCATCACCCGCGGCCTGCTCGACCACGCGGTCGAGCAGGCCGACGATCCGATGCGGGCGAGCTTGAAGGGCGCCCGCATCGTCTTCAGCCGGATCCCCGAGCTCCAAGACCTCGTCGCACGCATCGCGAACAGCACCGACGTCGACTGGGACGCCCGGGTCGCTTCGTTCCTTGCGCAGGCTCGACTGCACGGCGGCTACTTCTTCGAGCAGGGCGTGATGCACGGCGACCCGATGCTCACGGCGCATGCCGCCGTGCATCTCGCCTTCGCCGCAGCGCGGGCCCTGCTGGCCGATGCGCACGTGCTCTTCGCCGGGCCGAAGTACCTGCGCGACGCCGTCGCAGCCCTCCCCGGCATCCCCCGCACGTTCACAGATGACCTGACGGAACTCGTGACCCGTCAGACCACGGATGCCGCGCGTCGCGTGCTCGCCGAGCTCGAGTCGCGTCTCGGTGAGCGCCTCGAGGCGGACGCCACGCTCACGACCTTCATCCGCGACAACGAGCTCGCCTGGTTCACCCGCGTTCCCCCGCCCGAGTATCAATGACGATCCACCACGACAACGCGCTACCCGCAAGACCGAAGGAGTAACAATGCCCACGAACGTCGCATCGCTTCGCGCAGAGCTGCGCATCGACAGCACCGACGTGGCCACCGCCTCACCGCGCATCACCTGGACGACGGAGTCCGACTCGCCGAACTGGCGACAGGCATCCGCCGAACTGGAGCTGGACGGCGCGCAGACGGCCACCATCGCCGGACGCGAGTCGGTGCTCGTCCCCTGGCCGTTCGACCCGATCGCGCCCCGCAGCGAGCACACCCTGCGCGTGCGCACCGCCGGGGAAGACGGCGGCACCTCACCGTGGAGCGAGCCGCTCACCATCGTCGGAGGTTTTCTCCGCGAAGGCGAGTGGACGGCATCCATGGTCGGCCTCGACGCCGAGGGCGAGGCGAAGCCGGCCCTTCTGCGACACGACTTCGAGGTCGCCGGTCCCGTCGCCAAGGCGACCCTGTACGCGACGGCGCACGGCGTCTATCAGGTGCGGCTCAACGGCGAGAAGGTCGACGACCAGATCCTGAAGCCGGGCTGGACCGCCTATCGGTTCCGTCTCATCCACGAGACGACGGACGTCACGGCGCTCGTCCGCAGCGGTGCGAACGCGATCGGCGTCGAACTCGCCGGCGGTTGGTACACGGAGCGGTTCGGCTTCGGCGGCTACGGCCGGCCGTTCTACGGCGAGCGCCCGGCCGCCGCCGCGCAGCTCCTCATCGAGTACGAGGACGGCGCGCAGGAATGGATCGTGACGGATGCCTCCTGGCAGGCCACCGGCGACGGCCCGCTTCGCGCAAGCGGCATCTACTACGGCGAGGACTACGACGCCCGCCGCGAGATCGCCGGCTGGGCCGAGCCCGGATTCGCAGCGGACGGTTGGACACCGGTACGCGTGGACGGCGAGACCTCGCCGACCCCCACTCCTCGGGTGGCGCCCGCCGTGCGCGCGATCCAGGAGCTCCGGGTGGCGGACGTGCTCACCTCGGCCAGCGGCAAGCAGATTCTCGACTTCGGCCAGAACATGGTCGGCCGCGTGCGACTCCGTGTGAGTGGCGGGGCCGGGACGACCGTCACGATCCGGCACGCCGAGGTGCTCGAACACGGCGAGCTCGGCGTGCGGCCGCTGCGGCACGCCCGCGCCACCGACACCTACGTGCTGCGCGGCGACGCCGACGGCGAGACCTGGGAGCCCGAGTTCACGTTCCACGGCTTCCGGTACGTCGAGGTCACCGGGCTGCCCGAGCCCATCGAGCCGGCCGACGTCGTCGGCGTCGTGATCCACAGCGACATGGAGCGCACCGGCTGGTTCGAGAGCTCGCACGAGTTGTTGAACCGCCTGCACGAGAACGTGGTGTGGGGCATGCGCGGCAACTTCCTCTCACTGCCGACCGACTGCCCCCAGCGGGACGAGCGGCTCGGCTGGACAGGCGACATCCAGGTCTTCTCTCCGACCGCCAGCTTCTTGTTCGACACCGACGGATTCCTCACCTCATGGCTCCGCGACCTCGCGGTGGAGCAGAAGGCGGCGAACGGGGTCGTGCCGTTCGTCATTCCGAACGTGCTCGGCGACGCCTCAACACCCGCGGCGGCCTGGGGCGATGCGGCGACGGTGGTGCCGTCGGTGTTGCACGAGCGATTCGGAGACGTGCAGGTCGTCGAGGAGCAGTTCGACAGCATGAAGGCCTGGGCCGACACGCTGATCTCGATCGCCGGCGATCGGCTGCTGTGGGAAGAGGGCTTCCAGTTCGGAGACTGGCTCGATCCGGCTGCCCCGCCCGAGGATCCGGCTGCGGCGCTCACCGACGCCGACGTGGTCGCCTCGGCGCACCTGTACCGCTCGACGAAGCTGGTGGCGGATGCCGCGGCGCTGCTGAATCGCGACGACGTCGCCTCCGAGTACGGCACGCTGGCCGCCCGCATCAAGAAGGCGTTCCTCGCCGAATACGTCACCGAGAACGGCCGCTTCATGTCGGACGCGCAGACCGCGTACGCGATGGGCATCATGTTCGGCCTCTACGAGACGGACGAGCAGCTGTCGACCATGGGCGACCGCCTCGCTCAGCTGGTGCGCGCGAACGGCTACCGGATCGGCACCGGCTTCGTCGGCACTCCGCTCATTGCGGACGCCCTCACCGAGACCGGGCACGTGGACACGGCGGCCCGACTGGTGCTGCAGACCGAGAACCCGTCGTGGCTCTACCCCGTCACGATGGACGCGACGACCGTCTGGGAGCGCTGGGACAGCATGCTCGAAGACGGCACGATCAACCCGGGCGAGATGACGTCGTTCAACCACTACGCGCTGGGCGCCATCGCCGACTGGCTGCACCGCTGCGTCGCCGGGCTGGCGCCCGCCGAGCCGGGCTATCGCCGCCTCTCGGTGCGGCCGCAGCCGTTGGCGGGCCTCGATCATGCGTCCGCCACCTTGGCGACGGCGTACGGTACCGCGCGGGCGGGCTGGCACCGTCAGGGTGACAACGTGGTGGTCGAGGTGACGGTTCCGGCCAACGCCGAGGCCGATGTGGTGCTTCCGGACGGATCGCAGCACAGCGTCGGATCGGGCGCGCACAGCTGGACCTCGGTGGCTCCGGTGCCGGTTCGCGACTTCGCTGCGGTGAGCCGCGAGACGACGCTCGACGTGATCATCGACGACCCCGAGGCGTACGCGGTGGTCAAGGATGCGCTCGCCCGAATCGACACCGAGGCCGCCCACGCCTTCGCCACGAGCACGTGGACGAAGGCGCGCAAGCTGGGCGATAAACTCCGGCACATCCCGCCCGCGCAGAGCGAGGTGGTCATGGCCGCGGTGGCCGAGCTGAACGCCCGCCGGGACCGCTGACGCCCCTCGCACGGGTGGTGGCTTTCGTACCGCCGGCGGTCATACGCTGATGACCGCCGGCGGCGAAGGGGGACTCGATGAGCGCTGCGACGCACACTTTCAGCAAGGGCTTCTCGTCGAACGAGGGTTTCGACTTCGACATCCGGGCGGTGCTCGGCGCCGCGGCGTCGGGCGCCTCCGATCCGGGCGAGGTGCTGGCCGCGGTCGACGGCATCGCTCCGAAGAACGATCGGGCGTGGTTCGAAGCCTGGACACGGCTGGGCGACCGCGTGGCCGGCATCGGGAGCGGATGCCTCGAACGCGGGCACGCGGCGAGCGGAGCGGCGGCGTGGTTGCGGGCATCCACGTACTACGGCGTCGCCGTGAACGCGGCATCGGCGCTCGATTCCGCCGACGAGCTCGCGCACGTGTTCCATCAGCACCGCGAGGCGTGGGACCGCTTCGTCGACGCCACGCCGCTGGCGGAGACCTCACGGGTGTCGATCCCGTACGAAAACACGAGCCTGCCGGGTTATCTCTTCCGGCCGCGCGGGGCATCCGGAGCGCTACCGCTGCTCATCGGCACGAACGGCAGCGACGGGTCGCTCTCCTCGATGTGGGCCACATGCGCGTTCGGCGCCCTGCAGCGCGGATACGCCGTGCTGCTCTACGACGGACCGGGCCAGCAGACGATGCTGTTCGACGCCGGCACGACGTTCCGCCCCGACTGGGAGGCGGTGCTCACGCCGGTGCTCGACTTCGCGCTCGCACTCGACGACACCGACCCGAAGCGGATCGCGGCCTACGGCATCAGCCAGGCCGGTTACTGGGTGACGCGGGCGCTCGGGTTCGAGCACCGGTTCGCGGCCGCGATCGTCGATCCCGGCGTGGTGGATGTCTCCACCTCCTGGTCCGATCATCTGCCGAAGAGCATGCTCGAACTTCTCGACAAGGGCGAGAACGACAAGTTCGACCGGGACATGGCCTTCGGCCTGAAACTGCAGAAGGATGCCGCCAGAACGTGGGCCTTCCGCGCTCGCCCCTACGGGCCGCGCGGCTACGCAGAGACGCTCCACGAGGTGCGGCGTTACAGGATCGACGAGGATGTCGCCGCGCAGATCACGACGCCGCTCCTGATCACCTGGCCCGAGCGCGAGCAGTTCTGGCCCGGCCAGTCGGAGAAGCTCGCCGCACTCACCCCGTCGGTGTCGACGCTCGTGCCGTTCACCGCCGCCGAGGGCGCCGACTTCCACTGCGAGCCGCTGGCGCGAGCGCTCGTCGACCAGCGCATGTTCGACTGGCTCGACGAGCGGCTCGCGTAGCGGGCGACCTTTACTTCACCTGGTCGTAGATCTCGAACTCGAAGATGCGCGCGACGTCGACGTTGTCATGCGAGCACTTCGTGATGTAGAGGCGCACCTGGTCTGCGGAGTGCTCCTCGAGGGCGACGCTCGCCGTGCGCAGAGCGTTGTCCTTCACCGTGCCCACGGTCGTCCAGTCGCCCGAGCCCTCGCGCACCTGTACCTCGAAGTCGACGACGCGCTGCTTCTCGTCGGGGCCGCTGTTCACGCGGACGAGCTTCGGCACCGTCACCCCGCCTCCGAGTGTGACGGCGATGGTCGGGGCCGCGTCGTCCTCCGCGGAGAGCCAGCGGCTGGCGTTGTCTGTCGCGTTCCCATCGACCGCCTTGCTCCCCGGGTATTTGGTCGCATACGTCGAGCTGACGTCGACCTTCTGGTTCAAGGCGAGGTTCGGGCCGGCCGGCTCGTAGATCAGAGGGACCTTCCACTCCACAGGATCGCTCACTCCCGAACCACCGCCCGGAAGTTCCGTCGCGATGCTGACCTCGATCACATTGGGCGTCGTGATCTTCGTGAGGTCGAGTTGCGCAGTGAAGTCATAACCTTCCTGCGCGTCGGTCTGAGTCCATCCCGTGTCACCCTTGACGCGCCACTGCGCCCGCGAGGTGACCGTCGCGAAGTACGACCAGCTCACAGTCGGCGTCAGGTACTCGCCGCTCACCGTCAGCTGGCGCAGCTCCGGACCCTTCGGGTCATCGGCCAGCGTGAAGTCGACCGAGAACACCGTCATCCCCTGCGCGGGCACTGTCGCCGTCCACGCATTGTCGCCCTTCTTCGCCGCAGTGCTCTCCAGCGTGCGCGTGCGCCCCCACGAGGCGATCTTGCCCTGTTCCACCGCACGCGAATCGAGTGTGACCGTGCCACTCAACGCGCGATCCGTCTGGTTGAGTGCCAGCACGTACAACCGCTTGCCCGACACCGCACGAGCCGTCAGCCAGTCGATGTCCGGCTTGTCGATGCTGACGAGCTGCCGAGGCGCCCAGAGCTCCGCCTTCTCGCCGAACACCGTTCCCGCGGCGAACCCGTAGGGCTTGTGCGAGCCGACCTTGGCCGTGCAGAACCCGCCGGGGAACGAGACCTTCCCCTTCGAGCGCAGGTGCGCCTCCTGCACCAGATAGTCGGTGACCCACCCGATGTGCCACCAGCCGTGCCAGGGGAACTGGCTCGCCCCGGTGTTGCCCGTTCTCCAGTAATACGACGGGATGCCGCTGACCGGGTCGACGAAGGCGTCACGTCCGCGCGCTGCCGCTCGCGCCAGGTCGAGGAAGATCTTCTCGTCGGTGAGCTCGTAGAACCTGACGAACGCGCCCGCATGGCTGGTGAGCAGGATCGGGCCGTTCCGGTTGGCGCTCCCGTCGTATCCCGCATGCTCGAAGTTCAGTCCGACCTGGCTCGTCTTCCAGTCCGGCATGTCCGTGCCGTGGAAGTTCTTCGTCTTCGTGGTCGGGATCGGGTGGTCGTAGATGTGGAGGAGGTAGACGTGCGCGGCCTGCACCGCGGCATCCCGGTACTTCTTCTCGTGAGTGATCTCGTAGAGGTCGAGGAGCGACTGTGCCGCGAAGATCACCGCGAAGTCGGTGACGAGGTGCGTGTCGTCGCACACGCCGAGGTAGTTCCCGGTCGCGACCGCGTTCTTCACGAACCAGTCGGCGCCCTTGCGTGCCGCGCGCAGGTACTTGGCGTCGCCGAGGACGCGGTACGCACAGAGGAAGCCGTACCAGGTCGTGCGATAGTCCTTCAGTTCCGGGTACCTGAGCTTCGTCGGGGTGTCTCGCACGTATCCGACGTCGAATCCGCCGTCGGCATGCTGCCACGACAGGAGCTTGTCGGCGGCGAGCCGCAGCCGCTTCTTCAGCTCCGTGTCGTCCTTCGAGAACAGCAGGATGTTGCCCACGTCCGAGAGCGTGTAGAACGTCGTGAAGATGGGAGACACATAGTCGTCGCCGCTCCGGCTCGCCCAGACGATCTCGCTGACGAACGCGTCGTCCTTGAAGTACTCGCCGAGTGCCGCGCCGCCGAAGGGGCCCGAGGAGGTGTCCTGCTGCGCCAGCTTGAAGTTGCGCACGTACGGCAGGCGGTCGTTGACGATGATCGGGTCGTCGGTGAGCTTGGCCATCATCCACATCGCGCCGACGTCGGACGGCTTGCCGCTCTCCGCGCCGAGGGTCAGGCCGTCGAAGTCCCAGGTGTGCCACTTCGAGTCGGGGAGCACGACGAAATCATGCATGCGGTTGATGCGGTGCGACAGCGAGTCCTCGGCCTTGGCGAGGTCGAGATACTTGCCCACGCCGTAGACATCCGTCATCACGTCCGCGGGAATCTGCTCCCAGCTGCCCTCGCGCAGGAGGTAGCGGAAACTCGCCTCCAGAGTGTCCCCAGCCTTCAGGTGCGACCCCTCCTGCCCGAGGACCGGGTAGATGACCGTCGGCGACAGCGCTCCGGAGAGGGCGCGCAGCGACGCGCCCACGTGCCAGGTGCTCAGGGTCGTGGCATCCGACTCCCATGGATCCCGCGCGAGGCTCGGATCCGCCACGGCCGCGATGCTCAGGCCGTCGCGCCCGTTCTGCACGATCGCCGTCAGGCTCGTCGTGGTCACCTCGGTGGTAACCTCCGGAACGATCGGCACGCCGAACTGGTAGTGGTAGGCGAGCTCATCATCCTTCTCGATGGTCGACGCGTTCCAGTACCCCGGAATGACGCCCCACTTCAGGTCGCGGTCCCTGGTGGTGGCCAGCACGGGCGACGGGATGCTGTACCAGCCGTCGGTGGACGCCGTGAACGTCATCGAGACGATCACGTCTCCATTCGACACCCACCACTTCGACGTCAGCGGGCCGAGGTGGGTCTTCGAGGTGAAGGTGACATCGCGCCCTGAGCTGGTGGCCTTCAGCGGAAGGAAGTCGAGGTGGTTCCCGACCGAGACGCGACGCACGGCAGCCGCCGTGGGTGCGTCCCCTTCGGGCGCGTACCAGAGCGAGTGCTCGCCCGAGGGCGATTCCGCCTTGACCCAGCCTTTGTGCCCGCGCCGCTGCAAGGTCTGAAGGCTCCAGCCGTCCCTGCTGCGTCGCCAGGTGAGCCTGGTGGAATGGTCCGACAGATTCACGACGTCATTGCCGCGCTGGTCCGCGAACGCCGTCGACGGAAAGGCGAGGCCGATGCCTGCCGCTCCCGCCGTGATCGCGGAGTATTTCAGGAAGTTGCGTCGTTCGATGGGTCTGCTCTGAGGCATCGTGCTCCCTTTCTTCGTGCCGTCTGTCTTGCCTGATTCGTGGTGTTGCGCTCTGTGGTCCTGCTCGGCGTGGCGGTTCTGCTCGGTGGTGGGGTTCTGGTCGGTGGTGCGGTTCTGGTCGGTGGTCCGGGCTCTCTTCGTCGCCCTGCTTGGCCGATGCTGGAACGTCAGTAGACGCGCAGCGACACGATCCGTGCCTGCCTGGCGCCGTTGGTGGCCAGGATCCGCACCCTCAGGGCGCGTGTCATCGCCGGGTCGATCTCGTGTCGGCGGTGCCGGCGCCGGTTCGCCGTGACAGTCGCGACCTCGCGCCAGCCGTCGTCCCCGAGCACGTCGACGGCGTAGTCCCTGGCGAGCTCGGGGAAGGCGCGGTCGGGGGTGCGGTGATGATGCAGCGTATTGAGCTCGACATCCACGTCGTCGTCGAAGACGAGGTCGATGCTCGACACGGCCTGCTCGTCGTCCCAGTCCAGGCGCAGCCATTCGGGTTCGATGAAGTCACGGGGTGCCGAGACCCAGAGCTGCGGGCCGCCATACGGCCGCTGGTAGCCGCCCACGGCCTTCTGCGGCTCGAACGCGCGCGTCGCCGGTTCCACGCGCACCCTGGCGGTCGTGCCGCGCAGTGGTCGCGCCGGCCAGGCCACGATCGGCTCGGCCTCCTCGATGGCGACGTTCTGATCGCCGTCCGCTCCCGGGGTGTGCGGCAGCACGAGCACGCCCGGAACCTGGGTCCGCCTGGCGTGCACCTGCACGTCGTCGACCGCCTTGAGGACGACGACCAGGTTCTCGGGGCTTTCCGGATGCCACGCCGCCGGGATCTCCACCCACTGCGGCTGGTCATCACCGCCCACCGGCACAGTGAGCTCCCGCTCAAGGTTGAGAGGCACCCAGTTCTGCGGCTTGCCGGTCGTCCAGAACTCGACCTGCAGCGACACGTCTTCCCGGGACGTGACCAGCACCGACAGCGAATCCAGCACCGGGTCCACCGGCACGATCGTCGCCAGGTCCGCGTCGAGCGGAATCGTGACGCATTCGGAGTCGGGGTCCGCAATCGCCGGGTCGATGTCGGCGAGAAAACTCGACGCGCTGACGGATGCGGCGCGCGCCTTGTCCGCCGCGTCCTCGTTCCTGACGCCGAACACCGACGCGTCCTGCTTGAGCAGCAACTGCCGCAGCTCCGCGGCGTGCGATCTCGCCAGCTCGCGGGGACGCACGCCGAGGTCGAGCGCGAGCGCTGCACCGGTTCCGGCCGCCTCTCCGCCGACGCCGCACGTCGCCATCACCCGACTGGATCCCAGCGCAACGTGCGAGGCGGAGATGTCACGGCCTGCGAACAGCAGATTGGCGATGTTGCGGGAGTAGTAGCTGCGGAACGGGATGCCGTAGATGCCGTCGGAGTAGCGCTGATGAGCGCCTGGCTCCTTCGCGTACATGCCCTCGACCGGGTGCAGGTCGATCGACCAGCCGCCGAAACCGACGGCGTCGTCGAAGTCGGTCTGGCCGAGGATGTCGTTCTGGTTCAGCACGTGGTCGCCGAGGAACCGGCGGTACTCCCGCTTGCCCGGCAACGTTCCGACCCATTCCAGGTCGAGGTTCTCGGCGTCGAACCTGCCGGAATTCTTGATGTAGTCCCAGATGCCGAAGATGACCGAGCGCAGCTCGTCCCTGATCCGTTCGTTGTCGCGCACGATGTCGAGCTCGCCGCCCCATTCGATCCACCAGTAGTGCGCGCCGCTGTCTCCGCTGCGGATGACGCGCGAGACCGGGATGGGCGTGTTCGTGATGTCCTTCGTCGATTCCGGAGGCACGAACTCGACCGGATGCCCGGCATCCTTCGTGTAGAAGAGGATCGTCGAGCCGAGGAACTCGCGCAGCGCGGTCTCTGGCGCCCAGCTCTCGTCGTACTCGTCTCGGCCCTCCCGGCCCAGCCGGTACTCCGCGCCGGCGAGGTGGCCGATGAGCCCGTCACCGGTGCAGTCCAGGAAGTACGGGCTGGTGAACGTCGTCTCGATCTCGGAGCCCATCGTCCAGCCGCGGGCACTCAGGATGACACGCTCCCCGTCGCTCTCCCCCATCACGATGTCCCGCACGTCGGTGTTCAGGAACAGGTGGATGTTCGGCTCCGCACGCACGGCATCCAGCACCACCTCGTCCCAGTGAATGGGGTTACCGTCGGGGTTGCGGTACTGGTTCTCGACATAGAGCTCGCCGATCACCCCGGTCTCGCGGGCGAAACGCTGCACGCCGTGCGCGGTGGCGCCGACGACCCAGACCCTCACCTCGGAAGACGAGTTGCCGCCGAGCACCGGGCGGTTGTTGATCAGGGCCACGGACTTGCCGAGCCGCGCCGCGCTGATGGCGGCGCACACGCCCGCCAGGCCTCCGCCGATGATCGTGATGTCGTGCTCTACGCTCTGCTGGTACATGTCTTCCCGGTAGTGGTTTCGTGGTCGGCCGCTGTCGGCGGCCATCGCCGGCGTCTAGCGGCGCGTTCGGGCGCACCGAACGCGGTGCCGCGGCACTCGTGGCGCCGCGACACCCGCTGTTCGGCTGCGAGCTAACGCGTGTCAGGCATCCATGAGCTTCTGCACCGCCTCACCCGCGGCCTTCATGGCATCCTTCGGCGATGCCTTTCCGATCAGGACCGCCTGCACCTGGTCGGCGATCTCGGTCTCCATCTGGCCGTACTGCGGGAACTTCCACAGCGGCTCAGCACTGGCGTTCGCGGTGACCCGCTTCGTGAAATCGCTGACGAACGTGTCGTCGGCCACGGCGCTCGACGCGAGCGCCTTCTTCGTCGTGGGCGGCAGTCCGAGCTTCGAGAAGTAGCTCAGCGTCTGCTTCTCGTCGCTGGTCAGCCACTGTGCGAACTGCGCCGCGGTGTCCGCGCCGTCGCCGTCCACTACCGTGACTAGGTGGCCCCACAACACCTCGACCGGGGTGTCACCGTCGGCCAGCACGGGCCGTGCCATCGACGACATCTTGCTCGCCAGGTCTTTGTCGGGCGAGGACTGCACCACGCCCGCCTTGCCGACCGGCGCGTCGTCGTAGATCGCCGTCTTGCCCTGGGCGAACAGAGTGCGCGCCGCCGCACGGTCCACGTCCGGTGCGATGAGCCCGTCGTCGTACAGCTTCTTGTACCAGGTGACGGCCTTGACGGACTCGTCGTCACCGATCGTGCACTTCTTGCCGTCGATGAGCGGCGAGCCGAACGTCTGCATCCAGACGAGGATGTCCTTCAGCTGTGCCGCCTTCGTCGACGCCGCGTACGGGATCATTCCGCCGCCGAGTCCCTTGAGCGAGCGCAGCTGGTCCTCGAACTCGTCGATGGTCGTCGCCGGCTTCGAGATCTTCGCCTTCTCGAGAATCTCGGTGTTCGTGATCAGTCCGATCGCCGCGATCGTCCAGGGCAACCCGATCTGCTTGCCGTCGACCTGGCCCGCCTTCAGCGCGGCCGAGGTGTACCCGCGACCGGATGCCACGGAGCTCAGGTCCTTGAGCTTGCCGAGCGCCGCGAACCCGGACGCCCACGCCACGTCGAGCTGCGCCGCTCCGGCGAACTGGCCGCCGCGCACCTGCAGCGTCATCTGGTTCAAGTAGTCGTTGTAGTCGTAGCTGGGCGTCTTGATCTTGACGTCCTTCTTCTTGGCGAACGCGTCGATCGCGGCACCGAGAGTCGGCTTCGTCGCCTCCTCCGACATGCCCCAGGAGGCGAACGAGAAGTTCGTCGGGGCGCCCGAGCCGCCTCCGCTCGAGCCTCCGCTGCCGTCGCCGGAGCATCCGGCGAGCGCGCCGGCGAAGGCGACTCCGCCGAGGCCGACCGCGGCGAAGCGGAACATGTCACGTCTGCTGAATTCTGTGGTCATGATTCTCCTTTGAATGGAATGCGAGGGGGAAGGGAGTGTTCTCGGATGGTGCGTCTCGATGTCGCGAGCCGGGGCAACGCGCTCCTCGGTGTCGCGGGTACGGGTGTCGCGGGTGCGGGTGTCGTAAGTCGGGGCATCTGCAGTCCTATCCCTTGACCGCACCGGCGGTGACGCCGCCGACCAAAAAGCGCTGCAGCGCGATGAACGCCACGCTGACCGGAACGGACACCACGAGGGATGCCGCCATCAGGGCGGGCCACGCCGTGCTCGATTCGGTGATGAACATGTTCACGAGCCCTGGCGGCAGCGTCTGCTTCTCGGGGCCGGCGAGCGTGAGGGCGAACATGAAGTCGTTCCAGCCGCGCACGAAGGCGAAGAGACCGGATGCCACCAGGCCCGGAGCCGCGAGCGGCAGTATCACCGAGTGGAACGTACGCCACGGCCCGGCGCCGTCGATCTTGGCCGCCTCGATCAGGTCGTCGGGCAGCGCGTCGAAGAAGCCCTTGAGCATCCACACGCACAGCGGAAGCGTGAACGTGGTGAACGAGAGGATGAGCGCGAGGTAGGTATTAAGCAGGTTGAACTGAGCGAACACGACGTAGAGCGTGACGAGCAGCAGTGCCTGGGGGAACATCTGGCTCGAGAGCACGAAGTACATCAGCGACTTGCGCCCGCGGAAGCGGAACTTCGAGAACGCATAGCCCATGTACATCGAGACCGCGACGGACAGAAGCGTCGTGATCACCGAGACGATCACGCTGTTCTCCAGGTACCGGAAGATCGCGGGCGTGCGGAAGATCTTGAGGTAGTGGTCGAACGTGATCTCGGTGGGGAAGAGCCGCGGCGGATAGCTGAACGCTTGATCGTTCGGGGTGACCGAGGTTACCGCGAGCCAATAGAGAGGAAGGAACGCGAACAGCGCCAGAATCACCAGAGCGATCCACATGCCCCAGCGTGGGCGTCGACGCTTTCCCGTGCGGCCGGGGCGCGGTGGGCTCGTGAGTTCGGCGGCGAAGGCCGTCTCGGTGTCGAGCGCGGTCATCGGGTCTTCTCCTTCTTCACAGCGCGTTCGCTCTTCTCAGCCGTGGCGCTCTTTTCGCCGCGTTCGCTGAACGTCACGTAGACGACGACCAGGATCATGAGCAGAACCATCCAGAGCAGGCCGAGCGCCCCCGCGTGCCCGAGGTCGTAACCCTTGAAGGCTGTGTCGTAGACCTCGGTGGCGAACGTCTGCGTCGTTCCTGCCGGGCCTCCGCCGGTCAGGACGAAGATCGTGTCGAAGTGCTGGAAGTTCCAGATGAACTCGAGCAGCACGACGAGCCCCGCGATCCCGCGCACGTGCGGCCAGGTCACGGTGAAGAAGCGCCTTATCGAGCCGGCGCCGTCCATGGCGGCCGCCTCGTGCAGTTCGACGGGGACGGTTTGGAGTCCGGCCAGGAGCATCACCATCATCCAGGGGAAGGAGTTCCACGACTTGGCGATGATCAGGGCGCCGCGCGCGGCATCCGTGTTGAACAGCCACGCGATCGGGTGGTCGATGAGGTGCAGTTGCTGCAACACCCCGTTCAGCACTCCGTAGTTGCCGTCGAAGATCCACATCCAGAGGAAGGACACGACGACGCCCGGCACCAGCCAGGGGATCAGGAACGCGCCGCGGAGGACGCCCCGGCCGCGGAAGCTCTGGTTCAGCACGAGCGCGAGCGCCATGCCGAGCACGAACGAGAGCACCGTCGACCCGATCGTGAAGATGAGCGTCTGACCGAGGAGGGGCGCGAAGTCGTCGCCGAGGGCATCCAGGATGTTGTCGAACCCGACGAAGGTCATGCCCGGGTAGATCAGGCTCTCTTTGAAGAAAGCCGAGACGAGCGAACGCACCAGCGGGTACAGAACGATGGCGAGGAGCAGCACCAGGCCGGGCAGCAGCAAGAAGAAGATGAAGCTCTTGTCGCTCAGCCGGCTGCCGCGATTGCCGCGATCGCCACTCGAGTCCGCGGTCGGCTGAGGCGGGTGCACCCCGGGCCGAACATCCGTCGTCGTCACTGGGGCTCCTCATACACGCCGTTGTTCGTTGGGGCATCACGCTACCACCAAGCAGGCAATGATTACCACCCAGCGGTACGATCAATTCGTTGAGCGGTATTGGATGCCCTTTCATCGATCAGAGGATGGCGCGGACCGCTAGTGTGAGCGAATAAGCGGCCTCGCCGCGGTCGGAGCTGGGAGAAAGGACGGCGGACGTGGCGGCAGAGATCCACCAGAGCATCCAGCGTGCGGCATCGGTGCTCGACGCGTTGGGGCAGTCGGAGACCGGACAGCTGCGGGCATCCGATATCGGACGCACGATCGGGCTCGGCCCATCGACGACGGCTCGACTCCTCACGACGCTGGAAGAACTGCACTACGTGAAGAAGGAGCCCGACGGCCAGCTCTACTCGATCGGCTCGGCGATCTTCGCGCTGTCGAGCCAGGGGCTGAACCAGAACCCCGTGCACCGCGAGTCGCGTGCAGCGGCTCAGGAACTCGCCCAGAAGGTGGGACTCAGCGTCAACGTGGGCGTTCGTGACGAGACTTCGGTGATGTACCTCTGCCACTTCGAGGGTGCACTGGCCCCGAAGTCGCACACCATGGTGGGCATGCGACAGCCGCTGCACGCGTCAGCACTCGGCAAGTGCCTCCTGCTCGACCTCTCGCAGCAGGAGCGGATCGACCTCCTCGGTGAGGAGCTGCCGCGCTTCACGGCGAACACCATCACCGACCACACCGCGCTCACGAAGGAGCTTGCGAAGTCGGCGGACCGCGGTACTTGCCTCGAGGATCAGGAGCTCGCGCTCGGCCGCGTCTGTGTGGCGGCGCCGATCCGCAACGCGAGCGGCAGGGTGATCGCCGCCATCTCCATCTCGGGCCGGCTCACAGTGATGCGCGACCACGATCTCGAGTCGCTGTCAGAAGAGGCGATCGAGACGGCCGACCGCATCAGCGTCGGTCTCGGCCTCATCTCGGCGATCCCGGCGTAGCGCCGGGGCCGTCAAACATACGAATCGGGCCGAGACGCACCGCGTGGAGCGGCGTCTCGGCCCGATTCGTATGTCTCACGGACGAAGGCGGCGGGGGACGAGCCCGCCCGGGGTCCGCAGGTCAGAAGACAGGTGCAGCGCTACGCGGTCTGCGCCTCGCGGTGCGGCAGCCGCCACTCGGGGCGCACGTAGTGGCAGGTGTACCCGGCCGGGTACTTCTGCAGGTAGTCCTGGTGCTCCTCCTCGGCCTCCCAGAAGTCGCCTGCCGGCTCCACCTCGGTGACGACCTTGCCCGGCCAGAGACCGGAGGCGTCCACGTCGGCGATGGTGTCGCGGGCCACGCGCTCCTGCTCCGGCGAGGTGTAGAAGATCGCCGAACGGTAGCTGCGGCCGATGTCGTTGCCTTGACGGTTCTTCGTCGACGGGTCGTGGATCTGGAAGAAGAACTCCAAGATCTCGCGGTAGCTGATCACGTCGGGGTCGAAGACGATCTCCACGGACTCCGCGTGGTCCCCGTGATGCCGGTACGTGGCATCCGGCGTGTTCGCATCACCGGAGTACCCCGTGCGCGTCGAGATCACACCCGGCTTCTTGCGCAGCAGTTCCTGCGCACCCCAGAAGCATCCGCTCGCCAGAATCGCTCGCTCGGTCGTCATGATCGAAGTCTCCTCACTCGTCGGCCGTCTCATTCTCGGTCGGATGCCTCAGTGACGGCTGCGAGGCATCCGTTCGCCGACGTCGTGAGAGACAACACAGACGCCTCGACGAAAGTTCCCACCCGAAGGGGCGGCAACACGTATAGAACAGAACACGGATAACCGAGTCGAGGGGGTCTCGTGGGCACGTTCATCCTGAGGGTCGTCGTCGGGCTGCTGTTCGTCGGGCACGGGCTGCAGAAGCTGGCCGGTCTGTTCGGCGGCGGGGGCATCGAGCAGACCGAGAAGATGATGGATGCCCTCGACATGCATCCCGTCGGCCTCCAGGCGCGCGCAGCCGGGCTCGCCGAGACTGCCGGAGGTGCCGCCCTCGCACTGGGCGCCGCCACGCCGCTCGCGTCGGCCGGGCTCATCGCCACGATGTTGACGGCGGTGCGCAAGGTTCATGCCAAGAACGGGCTCTGGAACGGGAAGGGCGGCGTCGAGTTCAACCTCGTGATGATCGCGGTGGCGGCCGCTCTCGCGGAGAAGCCGGGACGGGCCTCCGTGGATGGCGCGTTCGGGCGCTCGCGCTGGGGAACGGGGTGGACGGTGTTCGCGCTGCTCGCCGGCGCCGCCGGGTCTGCGCTGGCGATCGCCGCCGGCAAGCGGTTCGCTCCGGCGGGCGGCATCGGCGACACGGCGGGCGCGACATCGACCGTCAGCGACTCGGCCGAGTCGTCGACGAACGATGAGACCGATTCCTCTGACGACTGGGACGATCTCGACGACGAGGAGAGCGACGAGTAGCGCTGCACTGCAGACGCTGACGTCGTCGCCGACGCCGCATCGCCAGAGCGGTACGCGGTCGGCGCTTTCCTCCCCCTGCCGCCGCACGCACACTCACTCCACACGCGGCCATTGTCGACCGCTGCGCTCCTCGATGGTGCGGTTGAGCTTCTGCAGCAGAGTCGCGAATCGCTCCCGATCAGCTCTCGGCCAGTCTTCGACGATGACGGCGAGCGAAGCGCGACTGGCGGCGCGCTCCTCGGCCAACGCCGCCGCGCCCGCCGGAGTCAGCCGGAACTTGCGCGCGATGCCGCCGTCGGACGCGGCGATGCGTTCGGAGTGGCCGCCACGCACCAGCGCCGCGGTCTGGCGATTCAGCGTGGATGCATCGAGTCCCGTCACCGAGACCAGCTCTCCGATGCTCATCGGCCCGCCCACTTCGAGCAGATTGAGCAGCGTGTAGGCGCTCTGGTCGAGTGTGCCGCCCGAGCGGCGTGAGCGCCCGGGCAGCGTCATGAGGTGGCGCCCGAAGAGCATCGTCTCGTATTCGATGACGTCGATCGGGTCGCGCTTCATGACTTCATGCTCGCAAAGAATTCAAAATGTGCATCATGCACATTATATGTATGATGCATATGTGACCCACGCAGACTCCCTCTCGACCGCCACCGATGACATCCCCCGCGTTCCGGTCCGCGATGCTTCCGGTGCCGGTTCGCCGGTTCGCCGCCGCGTCCGTGGCACCGGAACGCCGCCCGTTCCCGGCGCCACGGGCACGGTCGTGGCGGTGCTCGCGATCACCGGCATCGTGGTCTCGCTCGCGCAGACCCTGCTCGTGCCGATCATCGTGGAGCTGCCGAAGATCTTCTCGACGTCCGCATCGAACACCTCGTGGATCATCACGGTCACACTGCTCGTCGGCGCGATCACGACGCCGGTGCTCGGACGGCTGGCCGACATGTACGGCAAGAAGCGTCTGCTGGTGCTGTCGGTCATCCCGTTCATCGTCGGCTCCGCGGTGTGCGCCTTCGCGCCCGACGTGGTGACGATGATCATCGGTCGCGCGCTGCAGGGCTTGGCCACCGGCGCCGTCCCTCTCGGAATCGCCCTGCTCCATGACATCCTTCCCCGCGACAAGGCCGGCGCCGCGATCGCGCTGATGAGTTCGTCGATGGGCATCGGCGGGGCGCTCGGACTGCCGCTCGCCGCCGCAGTGACTCAGTACGCCGACTGGCGGGTGCTGTTCTGGGGAACCGCCGCCGTGGCGGTGCTCGCGCTCGTCGCGATCATGGTGTCGGTGCCGGGCACGACTCCGGCGCGGTCGAGCGAGTCGTTCGACTACGTCGGCACCCTCGGCCTAGCTGTCGGCCTGGTGGCGCTGCTACTCGGCGTCTCGAAAGGCGCCGACTGGGGTTGGGACAGCGCACTCACGCTCGGGATGATGGTGGGCGGCGTGGTCGTACTGCTCGCCTGGGGCTGGTACGAGCTGCGTCGCCGCGGACCCCTCGTCGACCTGCGCACCACCGCGCGCCCGGTCGTCCTGCTGACGAACCTCGCGTCCATCCTGATCGGCTTCGCGATGTATGCGCTGAATCTCATCGTGCCGCAGGCGCTCGAACTGCCGGTCGACCTCGGCTACGGGCTCGGGCAGACGCTGCTCGGCATGGGCTTGTGGATCATGCCGATGGGGCTCGGGATGTTCGCGGTCTCGAAGCTCGGAGCGAACGTCAGCCGCCGCTACGGACCGAAGGTCACGCTCATCGCCTCCGGCGTCGTCATCGCGATCGGCTACGGCGTCGCCGCGGTCGTGCTCGGCACGATCGGCAACCGCACGCCCGGGCCCGCGGACACGTCGCTCATCGCGACCACACTCATCCTGCTCTGCGTCGGCACGACGATCGTCGGCTGCGGCATCGGGCTCGGCCTCGGCGCCATGCCGGCGCTCATCATGGGTGCGGTGCCGGCGAGCGAGAAGGCGTCGGCGAACGGCCTCAACTCGCTGATGCGATCGCTCGGCACCACGATCTCCGCCGCGATCGTCGGCGTCGTTCTCGCCGAGATGGTGCAGAGTCTCGGCGGGTACGACATCCCGACGCTCGGTGGTCTGCTCGTCTCGTTGTGCATCGGATGCGGGGGCGCGCTCCTGGCGGCCGTGCTCGCGGCAGCGATCCCTGGCAAGCCGGAGGCCGGTGCGGGCGGGCACTGACGAACACGCGACTCGCGAGTATCGTCGCCGCTCCTGCCGCCGTGCCACCACGATGCCACCCTGTCCGTCGTCTCGACGCTCCGCCGTCCCGAGAGGCGAGCGAAACCGGGCGCCGGGCAGGACAGCCCGCTCAGACTTTGCGCGGACGCAGCGCCCCAGCCACGACGAACGCCGCAACCATCAGCGCGACCACGATCCACAGCGAGTTCAGCAGTCCGACGTTCTCGGCGAACAGGCCGATGGCGGGCGGACCGGCAAGGTTGGCGAAGTACCCGATGGATGCCACCACGCTGACCCGAGCGGCGGGGTTCGGCCCGCTCTCCGCCGCCGCAGACATCCCGAGCGGGAATCCCATCGAGACACCGACGGCCCAGAGCAGCACTCCGAGCAGCACGAGCCACGGGCTGCCGCCGAGGATGAAGAGCGCCACGCCGATGACCCCGAGCGCAGTCGTGTAACGGATGGTGCGCACACGGCCCAGCCTGTCGACGGCCGGCCCGCCGAAGATGCGGGTGAGCGCCTC
Source organism: Humibacter albus DSM 18994 (assembly GCF_000421825.1). GTDB lineage: Bacteria > Actinomycetota > Actinomycetes > Actinomycetales > Microbacteriaceae > Humibacter > Humibacter albus. Next base: position 222,246 of record NZ_ATXT01000013.1, on the reverse strand, counting down.
CCCCACGGCGAACACCGTGAAGAACAGGGCCGCTACCGTTGCGGTCAGGCCGTGGTCGTTGTGCGCGGCGAGCGTCAACCAGTTGTTGGCGGATCCTTCGCCGAGCTCGACGCCGAGCATGACCACGCCGATCAGCAGCAGGCGCCAGTCGAGCCAGCCGCGCAGCCACTGGAGCACCTTCTGCCAGCGGGTCTGCTCGGCGGGGGCGTCTTCGGCTCGTCTCCCGGGCGCCATCGCCGGGGCGATCACGAACGCGAGCGCTGCGATGAGCACCGCCTCACCGACGAACTGCGCCGCCGGGCTGATGCCGAGGGCAGTGCACGCCGCCCCGATCCCGGCTCCGACGGCTGCTCCGACGGACCACGCTCCGTGCAAAAGCGGCATCAGCGTTCGTCGAGCAGCCCTCTCGATGGCCGAGCCCTCCACGTTGATCAGCACGTCGAGCGTGCCGATGCCGAAGCCCACCACGATGAACGCGACGACGACCAGCGGGATCGACCCGGCTGCGACCGCGACGCCCATCAGCGCCATCGCGGCCGCACTCACCAGGATCGCGCCGCCGATGGCGCGGCGGCTCCGAAGCCAGTGCAGGATCGGCGTGGATGCCACGAGCCCGCAGATCGAGCCCACCGTCACGCAGGCGAGGATCACGCCGATCATCGCGGTGTCGGCGTGCAGATCCGCCTTCACCGCGGGCAGTCGCGGCCCCCAGGAGGCGACGGTGATGCCGCCGATGCCGAAGGCGAGGCAGACGGCGTTGCGCCAGCGCTTCAGTGCGCGGGCGTCCACAGAGACGGCGGTGTCAGACATCGACGGTGAGGCCTTTCGGGCGGGTCGTGGTGCGGTCCGAGTGGTGACGAGCGGCGCGGCCTGCGCAGCGCCTCGACAGTTCGCCTGCTACTTTGCCACAAACCTCGAATCGATTCGAGATCGCGCTCTCATGTTTCTGCTTGTGCACACGCCGAGCGTGAAAAGTGAACGCCCGCACTCGGTGACACGCACGCTCGTCCGTGACACCACGCGGGTCTCGCCCCGTTGCGAACCGTCCGCGTATTAGTTGCCTCTGGCAACGATATGGCGTAAGCTGCCTGCATGACCACACAGCCGGCGACGACCACACAGCCGGTCGCGAAGGGCGCTGTTCAGGCTCCCGAGCTCGAGCTGCTCGCCGCGCTGACGGCCCTCGTCGCGAACTGGGGCTCGGTCGCCACCCAGGAGGAGATCGCGCTCCGCGCAGGCGTGGCCGTGGAGCCCGGCGATGTGCAGCCGCTCTACGCCCTCGGCCGCACCGGTCCGCAACGCTCGAGCACCCTCGCCGACACGCTGCGATTGAGCCGCCCCACCATGAGCAAACAACTGCGACGGCTTGCAGCGGCGGGCCTTATCGACCGCAGCGCCGATGCCGCCGACGGACGGGCATCCATCGTCTCCCTGTCGACCGCGGGCGCCGAGGCGTACCGACGCCTGGTGCGCGAGGGCGTCGTGATGGTGCGCGGCGCGCTTTCCGAGTGGGATGCCGCCGGTGCCGACGCGTTCGCCCGGAACCTGTCGAGGTTCGTCGCAGCGCTCACCGCCGGCGAGACATCCGCGTCGCTGTCGAAGACTCGCGCGGGCGAGAGCACCGCGCAGAAAGAAGAGAGGTAAACACATGGCTCGCACGTATGCCGTCACGGGCTCCGCATCCGGGATCGGCGCGACGACCGCCCGCATCCTCACCGAGCGCGGCGAACGCGTGATCGGCATCGACCTGAAGAACGCCGATGTCGAGGCGGATCTGTCCACGGCGGAGGGCCGGGCGGACGCCGCCGCGCGCGTCATCGAACTGACCGGCGGCACCATCGACGGCGTGATCGCCTGCGCCGGCATCTCGGCACCCATTCCGAAGACCATCTCGGTCAACTACTTCGGTGTGACCGAACTGCTCACCGCCCTCCTTCCGGCGCTGGCGAAGTCGGAGGCGCCGCGCGCCGCCGTCGTGTCGTCGATGGCATCGCTGCAGTCGAATTCGAGCGAGCTCGTCGAGGCCGCCCTCGACGGAGACGAGCAGAAGGCGCTCTCGATCGCGGCGGACCTAGCCGAGCAAGGACCCCAGGTCGGTTACCTGGTCTATCCGTCGTCGAAGCGCGCGCTGTCGCGATGGGTGCGCCGGCAGTCGGTCACGCCCGAGTGGGCGGGTGCGGGCATCCCCCTCAACGCCGTCGCTCCCGGAACTGTGATCACCCCGATGACCGCCGACCTGCTCAGGACCCCTGAGGGCGCCGCCATGGTCGACAAGAACGTGCCGATGCCGCTGAACTCGCACCAGCCGCCGGAGTCGATCGCGAACCTGCTGATCTGGCTGACGGGCATGGAGAACACGCACCTCGCCGGCCAGGTCATCTACGACGACGGCGGTGCGGACGCCTCGCTGCGCGGCGACGACATCTGGTCGTGGAACGACAAGGCCTGAGCGCACTCGCAGCACCCGGTCGCGTGCCGCGAAGCCGCTGGCGGCCTCGAGCCGACAGACTGGCAGGATGCCCTCCCACCGCTTCCGCAGATCGCCGCTCGTCGCCGCTCCGCGCGGCTCGCTCGTGATCGCTCTCGTGCTCTGGGCTGCGACGTTCCTGCTCGGCTTCATCGCGAAGGCGTCGCCCGCCTGGCTCGCCGCGCAGCTGTCCGTCAACCGGGCGGTGAACACCGCGCACGGCTCATTCCTCGACTCCATCGCGCTGGCGCTCGACAATCTGGACTCCGTGCGCGTCGTCGCCGTCTGCCTGGCGATCCTCGGGGTTCTCGTCGGCCTGTTCGTGTCATGGCCGCGCGCCCTCGCGGCGGTGCTGATCGCGGGGGGCGGATGGCTCTTCTGCCTCATCCCGAAGGCGGTCGTCGCCGAGCCTCGACCGCCGTGGGACGCCATCTCATACCACCTCCACGTCACGCACGCGACCCTGAGCTACCCGAGCGGGCACACCGTGTTCGCCGTGACGCTCACCATGGCCGTCGTGCTGGTCTGCACCGGGCTCGTCTCCCGCATCATCGCGGCGGTCGTCGGAGTTCTCTTCGTGGCCACCACCGCGTGGTCGCGCGTCTATGTCGGCGCCCACTACGCCACCGACATCCTCGGCGCAGTGCTCGCCGGAGTCGCCGGCGCCCTCCTCGTCGCATGGCTGTGGAACCTCGTGGTGCGGGCGCTGCTGCGGGGCAGACGGATGCCGACACGGCGTTAGTGCGGCATCCGTCCGTCTTGCTACGCTCCCGCGATCTGCTGCACGAGGCTCACGATCGTGCCGCCCCAGATCAGGGCGGCGACGCCGAGAACGAGTGCGACCGCGATCGCCGCGACCACCAGGCCGCCGAAGAGGATGAGCAGCATACGCACGAGCACCGCTGACGGTGCCTGCTGGCGGGTATCCGGATCGTAGGTGTTCCTGATGAACGACGTGACACTCATGGCGCCCCCGATGCACTCCCGGGCCGTGCCTCGGCCTGAGACACGGCCGACCTCCTGTTGCGGGTGAGCTCCGTCGTTCGCCCGTCGACCAGTCTGCGAGCGCGAGCCGAAGACGCGATCGGAACGGACTGAAGGCGTTCTAAGGGGTTCGTTGCCGTTCTGTGACCAGGAGCCTGTCGTTCTGTGGCCAGGAGCCTGCCGCTCTGCGACCAGGAGCCTCCCGTTCTGTGACCAGAAGCCTGCCGCTCTGCACCGCTCACGCATGCCGCGGAACGCCGATGTCGGATCTCGCAGGCTCGAATCCGTTTTACCGGACTAATATCCGTTTTAACGCGTGAGGAGTTGATCCTGCAGATGAGATTCGTCGCTCACCATCCCTTGGCCACCGGCAGCCCCGCGGCCGCAGCGTTCTCGGCGGCGCGCATCGGGAAAGCCGCGCGGCCATGACCGCTTCTGACCGCCCCGTCCCCGCAGACATCCCCGCACCGGCGAAGGACGAAGTGCCCGACGTGGTGCAGACCTACCGCGACGAACTGACGCGCAAGCAGAAGGACGTCATCGATGACGACTGGGCCGGCGGCATCCCGGCGCAGTACGGCGTGGCACCGCGCATCCGCATCGGGCACACCAAGTGGTTCAACCTGCTCTGGCTGATCCCGATCGCGTTCGTCATTCTCATCGCGGCCATCGCGGTGGCACGGGGGCTTCGCGAGATCCCGGCCGTGCAGGATTTCATGCACACCTACCCCGGCACCTCCGAGCTGCCCTCCTGGGCGCCCGTCGGGTTCCCCGCCTGGGTCGGCTGGCAGCACTTCTTCAACCTCTTCTTGATGATCTTCATCATCCGCTCCGGATGGCAGATCCTCGCCGACCATCCGCGCCTGTACTGGACGAGGCACAGCGGGCCCGGCAAGAACTGGTTCCGCATGCAGAAGCCCATCCCGGCCAATCCGCTCTACACCGCCAAGGAGGACTCGATCTCCCTGCCGTCGGGCGTCGGGCTGCCGGGCCGACGCCACACCATCGGCCTCGCCCGCTGGTGGCACCTCGGGGTGGACACGCTGTGGCTGCTCAACGGGATCGTCTTCTACGTGCTCATCTTCTGCACCGGGCAGTGGGTGCGCCTGGTGCCCCTGCACTGGGACGTCATCTCGAACGCGATCTCGGTGGCGATCCAGTACCTGTCCATGAACTGGCCGCTGGAGACGGGCTGGACGAACTACAACAGCCTGCAGCTGATCGCCTACTTCATCACGGTCTTCATTGCGGCACCACTGGCTCTGATCACCGGGCTCGGGATGTCTCCGGCGCTCTCCACGAGGTTCCATCGCCTGAGCAAGGTGCTGAGCATCCAGGTCGCCCGTTCCCTGCACTTCCTCGTGATGGTCTGGTTCGTGGCTTTCATCGTCGTGCACGTCACGCTCGTGATGGCCACCGGCGCCCTGCGCAACCTCAACCACATGTTCGCCAGTCGCAACGACGACTCCTGGGTCGGGTTCTGGATCTTCGTGCTCGCGATGGTCATCGTGGTCGTCGGCTGGGTTGCGGCGACGCCGGTCACCTACCGGTATCCCCGAGTGATCCAGAAGGTCGGGTACGCCCTGATCGGACCGGCGCAGCGCCTCTTCGAGCACGTCGATGCGGGACCGAAGCAATACGGCCAGGACGACATCTCCCCCTACTTCTGGCACAACGGCCGATACCCCGACAGCGCCGAGTACGTCGCCCTGCGGGAACGCAATTTCGCCGACTATCGTCTGCACGTCGGCGGCCTGGTCGACAACCCGGTCGACCTCGACCTCGTGCAGCTGCGCGAGCTCGCTCACCACTCGCAGATCACGCAGCACTTCTGCATTCAGGGCTGGTCGGGCGTCGCCAAGTGGGGCGGCGTCTCGATGCGCACCATCCTCGACGTCGTGAAGCCCCGCCCGGAAGCGAAGTGGGTGATCTTCTACTCCTTCGGCGAGGGATCCGACGGCGGCATCTACTACGACGCCCAGCCCATCGAGCAGATGTCCTATGAGCTGACGATGCTCGCGTACGACATGAACGACGAACCGCTCTCGTTCGGCCACGGAGCTCCGCTCAGGCTGCGCAACGAGGTGCAACTCGGCTTCAAGATGGTCAAGTGGATCAAGGGCATCGAGTTCGTCGAGCACTTCTCCGAGGTCGGCGGCGGCCAGGGCGGGTACAACAACGACCACGAGTTCTTCGGGTACAGCCAATCGATCTGAGGATGCCACGGCGAGCGCGACGCACGCCGCTCCCGCCGTAGGCTCGGGCGCAAGCACGCGTCCGGGCGTAAGCACCGCCGCACCCGGTTGTCAAGGGGGTCCCTCATATGGGGGGTCCCCTTGTGGCTCTCAGTGCTTCTTCTCTTTGCTTGTTAGCGAGATCGAATCGTGACATTTCGCGAGTCGACCGTGATAGCCGAGGAACGAGGAGCAGAACTATGGGAACGATGATCTATGGACCGCAAGACGTCGAGTTCGAGGACCGCCTCCTGACGCACCTCGAGATCGTCATCGTGAACAAGTTCCGGCGTCGGGAGTCGTTCCTGATGTCGTGGCTCGACGACCTCTCCATCGGCAGCGGCCGGGCATCGATGTGGATGTCCGCCGACGTGCCCGTCTACTTCCGCTACCTGGGTTCACGCATCCCGGCCATCAACCGGGAATGGATCCAGTTGCTGGAGGCGGAGGCGAACGGCTCGCGCGGCCTTGTCGTGCTGGACGAAGACGGATCTCCCGCCCACGCCGGGCGCGCGGGACAACAGCGCCCGGACCGCGACGCTCACCCCATGCGCAAGGTGGCCTGAGCAGGCGCGCGACGGAAGGCGGCCGCGAAACGGAACGTGCACTGCCCCGGTGACTCCGGACGGCGGTTTTCGTGGACCGGATCGCCTCACGATGAACGGCCTCACGGCGACTCCCCCCGTCGTCGTGAGGCCGTTGTCACGAGACCCGTCGCCGTGAGACCCGTCAGCTCTCCCACTCGCTGGTGAGATAGTCCTCGCCGCGGCCGCTGGTGACGAGGCCGTGGCCGGGGCGGGAGGTGTCGGGCACCAGGCATCCGTCGATCAGTTCTGGCACGCCATCGAATAGCAGCGACTCGATGAGCGCGTGGTCATGGAAGTACTCCACATTCACGGCGGGCTCGACGGATGCCGCGAGCGTGGCATGCAGAGCCGGCGCCGTGTGCGCGCTCAGCGGCAGGCCCCGTGCGATGCACTGCTCGGCGGCGTTCCGGAATCCGGTGACGCCGCCGCAGCGCGTCGCATCGGCCTGCAGCACGTCGACCGCTCCGGCCTCCAGCAGCAGCCGGAAGTCGGTGGGCACGTAGCCGTATTCGCCGGCGGCGATCCGCATGCCCGCCGGCGCTCGATCGCGCAGCAGGCGGAGCCCGTCCGTATCGTCGCTGGAGACCGGCTCCTCGAACCAGCTCACCTGGGCGTCCGCGAAGAACCGCTCTGCGAACTCGAGCGCCTGCTTGCGGTCGTACGCGCCGTTCGCGTCCACGAAGAGGTCGATGTCGGCGCCGATCGCGTCGCGCGCCGCGCGCACGCGCGACGGATCCGCCGCGGAATCTGTGCCGACCTTCATCTTCACAGCCCGCAAGCCACGCTCGGCCCAGCCCGCGAACTGCTGCCTCAGCTGCGTGTCGGTGTAGGTCGTGAACCCGCCGCTGCCGTAGGCCATGACTCGATCAGCGGATGCCCCGAGCAGCTCGAGCAGAGAAACGCCCAGCAGTCTCGCCTTCGCGTCGTGCAGCGCGACGTCGAGTGCCGACACCGCGCTCGCCGCGATGCCGCGCCAGCCCATGTTGCGCACCGCGCGCGCCATGGACCAGAAGTGCCGCTGGGTCGCGAACACGCCACCGGCATCCTCGTCGTCGAGCAGCACTCCGGCGAGCACGTCGCGCACCACGCCGAGCGCGGCGGGCGACGTGTAGGCGTAGCCGAGCCCCGTGCATCCGCCCGCCTCGACCTCGACGACGAGCACGCCGGTGGAGTCCCACCGCGCCGTGCCGTCGGACTCCGGCATGGGGTCGCCGTCGTAGGTCGTGGGGACCACGTAGGTACGCGCTCGCACGGCACGCACCGGCGGCCCGTGCATCGCGCGCGAGCCGCCGGACGAGTGATCAGTCATCGCCCTTGTCGTCCCGGCCGAGGTGCAGCGCACCCTTCACCCGCTCGACACCCTCGGTGGCCAGCGCCGCTGCCGAGTCCTTGATCACATTCAGCTCGAACGGATCGCCCTTCAGCAGGGCGAGACCGGTGTTCTTCGCGTACTCCTTCGTGATGTGCGGCGGCAGCGGCGGGATGTTGCGGCTCACCATGGCGTCGATGACGGTGACGCCGTCGAACGCGAGCGCCGTCTCGATGGCACCGGCGGCATCCTCGTCCTTCTCCACCCTGATGCCCTGGAACCCGAGAAGCCGCGCGTAGCCGGCGTAGTCGACGGACTCCACGTCTTGCGCGGTGCGCCAGACCGGGTTGGCGTCTTCGGTGCGCATCTCCCACGAGACCTGACCGAGGTCGTTGTTGTGCAGGATCAGCACGACGAGCTGTTTGTTGCCGAATCGGTGCAGGTACTTCTTCATGGTGATCAGCTCGTTCATGCCGAGCATCTGGAACGCGCCGTCGCCGATGGTGCAGATCACCGGGCGGTCGGGGAAGGCGAACTTCGCCGCCGTGGCGTACGGCATCGCCGCCAGCATGGTGGCCAGGCGGCCGGAGAGGTCGCCGCGCATACCGCGCTTGAAGCGCAGGTGGTGGGCGTACCAGTCGGCCGTGGTGCCCGCGTCGGCAGTCACCACCGCGTTGTCGGGGAGCCGCTTGTTCAGCTCGAAGTAGAACCGTCTCGGGTTGGCGCCGTCGTCGTAGTCGACCATCGCCTCCGCTTCTTCCTCGCGCTCCCAGCCCTGCATCTCATCGACGATCTTGCGCTGCCACGACAGGTCGTCCTTCGGCTCGAGCATCGGCATGAGCGCCTTCAGCGTGGCCTTCACGTCGCCCCACAGGTTGACCTCGGTGGGATAGCGAATGCCCATCTGCTCGGGCTTCAAGTCCACCTGGATGCCCCTGGCCGCGCCGGTCTCGGGCAGGAACTCCCCATACGGATAGTTCGTGCCGAGCATGAGCAGCGTGTCGCACTCGTGCATCTGGTGCAGGCTCGGCAGCGTGCCGAGCAGCCCGACCTGCTGCGTGTGGTACGGCACGTCGCCCGGGATGACGTCCTTGCCGCGCAGCGCCGTGATGATGCCGGCGCCTGTGAGCTCGGCGGCCTTCAGCACTTCGTCGGTGGCGCCCTGCGCGCCGGCACCGACGAGGAACGTGACGCGCTCACCCGCGTTCAGGATGTCCGCGGCCTTGCGCAGCTCCACCTCACTGGGCGTGATGTCGGTGGATGCCGGTTCGCGACTCGCCCGCGCCACCCAGTGCGCGACCGGCGGGGCGACCGCCTTCATCGCCTGCACGTCGTGCGGCAGCACGATCACCGCCGGCTGGCGCCGCGCCAGCGCGGTGCGGAACGCGGTGTCGATGACGGCCTCGGCCTGCGGGGGCGCGACGATGGTCTGCACGTAGCACGCGACATCCTGGAACACCCGCTCCAGATTGCTCTCCTGCTGGGTGAACGTGCCCAGCGAGTCGAGGCCCTGCTGGCCCACGATCGCGACCACCGGCTGGTTGTCCATCTGCGCGTCGTACAGGCCGTTCAGCATGTGGAATCCTCCGGGGCTCGACGTGGCGATGCACACGCCGACCTCACCCGTCCACTTCGCGTGCGCCGTGGCCATCAGGGCGCAGATCTCCTCATGCGTCGGGCGGATGTACTCGATACCGCCCTCCTCGCTCTCGTTCTTGCCGAGCGCGCCGTCGAATGCGCCGATCCCGTCGCCCGGGAATCCGTAGACGCGGTGCACGCCCCAGTCCTTCAGTCGATCGATGAGAACGTCACTGACCGTCTTCGCCATCTCGTCTCCTCCTTCGTCGTCGCGTTCGTCGTGTTGCCGAGTCGGCGTTGCTGCCGGCCCCCGGTATCGAGCCATCCCTTTGTCGTCGAGCCACCCCGCTATTCGCGCGAACAAACGGGCGGCCCGGCAGCAGGCCGCGGGCTCGGCGCAGCGCGCGGCGCGCTCATCGTTGCGCCAACCGGTCGGCCGCGCGGGCGGCGACGGCCATGATCGTCAGCGCGGGATTCGCGCTGCCCTGCGTCGGCAGCACGCTGCCGTCGGTGATGTACAGGTTGGGCACCGCGAAGGTGCGGCAGTCGGCATCCACGACCCCGTGCTGCTCGTCCCGCGCCATGCGGGCACCGCCAACCAGGTGGGCATACCGCTTGATCGTGATCGTCTCGTCGGCACCCGCAGCGGTGAGGAGGCGTTCCATCACCTTCGTCGCGGCATCCACCAGCTGCTTGTCGTTGTCGCACTGGTTGTAGGCGAAGTGCGCGATCGGCAGCCCGTGACGGTCCTTCTCCTCGGCCAGCGTGACCCGGTTCTCGGGCAGCGGGAGGAACTCGCAGAGCGCGCCGAAGCACGCCCAGTGCACGTAGTCGCTCATGTAGTTGCGGAACTCCGCGCCCCAGTGCCCCTGCGCCATGACGTGCTCCGCCCAGGTGATCGGCAGCGGCGAGACGGTCTGGATGGAGAACCCGCGCTTGTACGGCTTGGTCGGGTCGGTCTCGTAGAACTCCTCAGTGCTCACCTCGGGCGGCGGCGCCTTGAACATGCGGATCTCTTCGTCGAACCGGCCGGCCGTCTGAGGAGCGCCCTGCACCATGAGATAGCGGCCGACGAGGTCGAAGTCGTTGCACAGTCCGTCGGGGAAGCGCGGCGAGGTCGAGTTGAGCAGCAGCCGCGGCGTCTCGATCGAGTATCCGGCCACGATGACCACGGATGCCTTCTGGAACCGTTCCCGCCCGTCGCGCACGTAGTGCACGCCCGTCGCGCGGCCCGTGAAGGCATCCATCTCGATCCCCGTGACCATGCAGTCCGGACGCACCTCCGCGCCGTGCGCGAGCGCATCGGGGATGTGGGTGATGAGCGGGGACGCCTTCGCGTTCACCTTGCATCCCTGCAGGCAGAACCCTCGGTAGATGCAGTGCGGGCGGTGGCCGAAGCGGCCGTTCGGGATGGCGACCGGGCCCACCTTCGCCTCGATGCCAGCGCGCTCCGCGCCACGCAGGAACACCTCGCCGTTGCCGCCGACCGGATGCGGCCGGTGCGGGTACCCGTGCGGATCGCCCCACGGCCAGTACTCCCCCGCGACCGGCAGCTCCTCCTCGATCCGCTCGTAGTACGGGCGCAACTCCGGGTAGCTCAACGGCCAGTCGGCACCCACACCGTCGGCCGAGAGGGTGTGGAAGTCGCTCGGATGGAACCGCGGCGTGTAGCCGGCGTAGTGCACCATCGACCCGCCGACGCCGCGGCCCGAGTTGTTCGAGCCGAGCGGCACGGGGTCGCTGCCGCCGATCTCGCGAGGTTCGGTCCAGTAGAGCTGGTGGGATGCCGCCTCGTCGCTCACCCAGTCGTCTTCCGGGTCCCAGAACGGCCCCGCCTCCAGCGCCGCGACCCGCCAGCCATACCTGGCAAGCCGCTGCAGCATGGTCGCACCGCCTGCGCCGGCGCCGACGATGACGGCATCCAACTCGTCCTCGTCGTCGTACCGGCGCATGTTCTGACGGAACGTGGGATCGAGCGCTCCGCGTGGTGTCAACAGCCACGCGGACTCGTTGCGCTCCCGCACCTCGCCGAGCGTCGTCACGCTCACGAGCCGTCTCCGCCCTGCTTCTGGCGGCCGGACTGGCCCGTCGCGCGACGGGTGTCGTGCCCGGCATCCCCCTCGCCCCGGGAGGGGCGAGCCGGATCGTCGTTGGGGCGGGCATCCCTCACCTCGAACGGCTCGCGCTTGTCGACGCCGAGCGCCTTGTAGCCGCGAGGGTACGCAGGGCCGTCGAACCCGATCTCGTTCCACACTGCCGGGTGCGAATAGAACGCCGTGGCGGCGTATCGCGTCCACAGACTCCACACCTGGGCAGGCGGCAGGTCGTGCCAGCGATCATCGGGCCAGGTGCGCACCGCCTCGATGAGCTCGCACTGATCCTCGTGCGTGCACTCGGAGAGATCCTTGCCGAACCTGTCGTGCGCATCCTCGTTCAACGCCTTCAGGGATGCCCGCCACGCCTCCGAGTCGCGCGGCATCGTGTCGTAGTGCCAGCCGTCGGTCTGATTCTCGGCAAGCCGTGCATCCACCATGCGCGACAGGTCGACGGTCTCGTCTCCCGGCGCGGACCGTTGGCCGACGAGGCGGTCGAGCAGGCACTTGGCCGTCGCCTCTTCGAGTTGCGTGAAAAAGCGCACGGCGGGCTGGCCGTGCAAGCGGGCGTGCACTGCAGCCTTCGTCGCGGTGTCCCAGTGCTTCTCGTGATTCATCACGTCGAAGCCCGGGAACCGCCCGCCGCCGTCCTGGGGATCCAGCGGAAGCGCGCGCGAGGACGGCGCGCGCCGCTCGCTCACTTCTCCCTCCGGAGCACTGCCGCGAGCACCCCCATGCCGCCGACCAGGGTGACGAGCAGCGGCGCCATCAGTGGCGGTCCCATCTCCATGTTGTAGCGGAAGTTGCGCCAGCCGCCCGGCTTCTGATGGATGCCTCTGGCGTGCAGCCACAGACCTTGCAGGCCGTTGCCGAGGATGATCAGCGAGGCGACCGGCAGTGCCGTCTTGGCCATGCGGTGGCTCGCGAATCCGGCGAGGCCCGCCGCCAGGCCGACCGGCCCCGTTACGATCGGCGCCCACATCCACGGGTCGCCGAAGCTCGACTTGTCGTGCTCCAGGTAGATCTCCACAGTCATGACGGCGGCCCCCGCCGCGGTCAGCGCGGAAAGCGAACGCTCGAAGCGGCCGTGACGCACGTTGCGCACGAACCGGTCGACGCCGTACACGGTTTCCGCCACCGGATGATCGTGCGCCAGACGCCTGCGCACGACCCGTGACGGAGACGCGCGACGCACTCGAGCACCAACAGGAGAGAGAACAGACTTCAGCAACACGTTCGGCATTCTCGGCACGTCGGACCGACCGCGTCGAGTGGTTGCGCGATCGCACGGGGAGTTGTATCAGAACACTGCCGGGCTCGCCGTCTTCATTCCTCGAAGGCCGGCGCGTGCCAGTCCGCCTCGAGCTCGGCCGCGCGTTGACGGATGTCGGCGAGCGTCACGGGGTCCACGAGTTCGGGGGCGTCGCTGTCGAACGTGGACGTCCAGAGCGGACAGCTGGGGCACAGCACCAGGCGCGCTCGCTGGCGCGTGCCGTCCTCGTCGACGAACGGGATCTCGGCCAGCTCGTATCGTCGCAGCCGCGCCAGACGCAGCCAGAGTTCCAGAACCGCATCCGCCAGAGCGGAGCCGGTCACGAGAGATGTACCTGCAACGTTGATTCGCTTCATGATTCCTCAGAACGCGGGATCTTTCACAGACTGGTGGGGATCATCCGTTCCGGCAACCGGGTTGCGGTTTCGAGAGCGTCGCGTTACAAGACGCCCAGCATCGGATGCCCGTAGGCGCTCTTCTCAGCGTCGAAGGCGCAGCATCGCCGCGACTGCCAGGGCCCCAGCGGCGGCCGCTGCCAGCACCGCTCCCGCACCCGTGGTGCGCGGATGACGTAGCGCCCAGGTCTCCAGCGTGGTCGACACCGCACGGTCGTCGAAGACGCCATGGGCGCCGTGGTCGCCCGGCACCGGCTCGTAGAGGTTCGGTCCGAGCATCTGCGCGTGCACCTGATCCGTCTGCTGGCCGGAGAACCCGCCCGTCGCCGCCTTGCGATCCGCTGCGCGCGGAGCGAGCCGATTGCCCCAGATGGTCGTCACGGTGCTCTCGCCGACCCAGATGCGCCGACGGGGCCTCTCGGCGACGTCCGCCACGATCTGCGCACACACCTCTGGCTGGTAGATGGGTGGCACCGGCTGCGGATGCTCCGGAAGTGCCGTCTTCACCCAGCTGAACTGCATCGTGTTCATCGCCGGCATGTCGACCTGCGACATCGAGATGCCGGCGCCGTCGTGGTCGAGCTCGGCGGCAACCGATTCGGTGAACCCGGTGATGGCGTGCTTCGCCGAGCAATACGCGGCCTGAAGCGGGATGCCGCGGTGCGCGAGCGCGGATCCGACCTGGATGATCGCCCCGCGTCCCCTGCGCCGCATGCGCTTCAGCGCCGCACGTGTGCCGTTCACGAAGCCGAGGAAGTCCACGTCGATCACCCGCTCGAAATCCTCCGGGTCCGTATCGGCGAATTCCGCGAACACGCTCACCATGGCATCGTTCACCCACACCGCGATCGGACCGAGCTCCTTCTCCACGCGGTCGGCAGCGGCCTCCACCTGCTCGCGGTCGCTGACGTCGGTGGGGATGCCCAGGCCGCGAGCACCGACGCGCTCGATATCGCGCACGGCGCCGGCGACTCCGTCTTCTCCGCGAGCCAGGACTGCGACGTCCCAGCCGCGCTCCGCGAGCGCGCGGACGATCGCCCGCCCGAGCCCCGCGCTGCCTCCCGTCACCACGGCGACTCCGTCCGACGTGTGCACGAGCTCGCTCCTCTCGCTTCAGACCTGCGTCATTCCATCCGGATCAGCGGAAGCCCCGATTCCGGGTCCATGCGCTTGCGCAGTCGTTCCTCGGCCTCGGTGAGCATCACCTCGCAGGTGGGGCGCACCGTTGCACGTCGCAGATGGCCGCCGAGCGCCTGGCCGTTCGAGCGTGCGATCACCGCGTGCGCGTGCACTTCGGGCTTGCCGTCGTGGTCGGCCACGTCTCCGACGAGCGACACCAGTTCGACCTGTTCGTCGAGGTCCGCGGAGACGCGGTACTCCTTCGCCTCCCAGTCGAACCACGCCAAGCGCACCGCGGCCAGCGCACCGATCGCCGTGAAGCTCGCGCTGTCGATGCCCTCTTTCTTCACGAAATCGCCGAGCCCGCCGAACAACTCGTCGCCGGTCTCGAAGACGACCGCGAATCGCCGAGGCGTCTCGCCGGCGCCCCCGGGCTGGATCTGCGTGTACTGCATCAGGACTTCCTTCCTTTCAGAGTTGCCATCGCGGCGGTCTGCACCGACCGCGGCACGGTGTCGCGCCGTGTTCGCCGTGGCCGGAACCCGCCGGGCAGAGCGGATGCCAGCACCTCCGCCAGGTGCAGCGCTCGCGGCCCGTCGCCGAGTTGGTCGGCTTGCGTGCGGCAGCTGAACCCGTCGGCGACCACGCGGGTCCCGTCGGCCGCGTGCCGCAGCGTCGGAAGCATCGAGTGGTCCGCGACGGCGACGGAGACCGGCAGGTGGCCGCTCTCGAAGCCGAAGTTGCCGGCCAGCCCACAGCATCCGTCCAGTTCCTGGAACTCGACGCCGGCCTCGCGCAGAATGCTCCGTTCGGCATCGAATCCGAGCACGGCGTGCTGGTGGCAATGCTCCTGCACGATGGCGCGGCCGCCCACTTGCGGCGGCGTCCATCCCTCGGTCGACGCGAGCAGCTCGGCCAGCGTCACCGCGCGATCCTTCAGCGTCTGGATGTTCGGATCGTCTGGCAGCAGTTCGGGTCCGTCCGAGCGGAACACCGCGAGGCAGCTCGGCTCGAGCACGACGAGGCGCTCGCCGGTCGTCAGCTCGGCGGCCAGGTGTGCGGCGGTCGACTTCAACATGGTGGTCGCGGCCGTCAATTGACCCGTGGAGATGAGCGTGAGCCCGCAACAGGATCGCCGGCGAGGGACGCGCACGCGATAACCGGCATCCTCGAGCACGACCGTTGCCGCCTCGAGCACCGAGGGCTGAAAGTTGTCGCCGAACGTGTCGGCGAAGAGCACGACCTCTTCCACACCGTGCGCCGATGCCCGCGCGCTGTCCGTGAAGCGGCGGTGCACGAAGCGCGGAGCGGGCCGATGCGGCTCCATCCCCGCCACGCGTTTGGCCAGCGCGCCAACCCCCGGCGCGTGCGAGATCGCATTGACGATCGGCGGCGCGAGGTGCGCGATGCGCGCCCAGAGCGTCAGCCATCCCATCGAATAGTGTCCGGTGGGGCGCAGCCTGCGCTCGTAGTAGTGCGAGAGGAACTCCGCCTTGTAGGTCGCCATGTCGACATCGACGGGGCAGTCGCTCTTGCAGCCCTTGCACGACAGGCAGAGGTCGAGCGCGTCTTTGACCTCCGGCGAGCGCCACCCCTTGTCGACCGGGGTGTCGCGGTTCGTGCGGTAGGTGCCCTCGATCATCTCGAACAGAAGGCGCGCTCGCCCCCGCGTGGAATGCTCCTCCTCGCCCGTCGCCCGGTACGACGGGCACATCACGCCGTCGCCGTGCGAGCGGCAGTTGCCGACCCCGACGCATCGGAGGGCGGCCGCGGAGAACCTGCCGTCGTCGTGCGGGTAGGAGAAGTGCAGCTGCACGGTCTGCCGCGGGGCGTAGCCCGCTCCGAGACGCAGGCCCTCGGTGCGCGGCTGCGGGTCGACCATCTTGCCGGGGTTCATGCGAGCGCGCGGATCGAACAGGCTCTTGAGCCGTTGGAACGCCTCGACGATCCGCTCGCCGTAGAGCGTCGGCAGCAGGTCCGCGCGGGCCTGCCCGTCGCCGTGCTCACCCGAGAACGACCCGCCGTAATGCACGACCAACTCGGCCGCCTCGTGCGTGAAACGCCGGTACTCGTCCACGCCGGCGGGCCCGCGGTCGAGAGGGAACGGGATGCGCATGTGGAGGCATCCGTGTCCGAAGTGGCCGTAGCGCGCGACCGGCTCGTAGTCGTACCGGCCGAGCAGGTCCCTGAGGTCGCGCAGGTAGTCGCCGAACCGCTCGGGCGGCACCGCGGAGTCCTCCCATCCGGACCACATGTCGGGAAGGCCGGGAACGTTGGTGGCCGCGCCGAGCCCGGCCTCGCGCACGCGAAGCACACCCTCCTGCTGGGCCTCATCGTCGAGACGACGCACATCGGGGCGGATGCCGCGCTGCTCCATCGCGCGGATCATCGCGTCGGCCGTCGCGTCCGCGTCGTCCTTCGTCTCGCCGGGAACCTCGATGATCAGGTATCCGCCGCCGTCGGGCAGGAGGCCCAGCGCGTCGAGATTCTTGCGCTTGGTGCGCTCGAAGTCCACGAGCGTGGCGTCGATGCCCTCGATGGCGAGCGGCCCGAACGGCGCAGCGGCCGGTGCGGCGTCGGCCGCGTCCTCGATCGTCGGGTAGCCGAGCACCACGAACGCGCGCGCCTTCGGCATCTCGACCAGGTCGAGCTCGGCGCGCAGCACCGTGACGAGGGTCGACTCCGATCCCACGAGCAGAGCGGGAACGTCGAACCCGTTCTCCGGGAGCAGTGCGTCGAGATTGAATCCGGAGACCCGGCGCGGGATGCGCGGAAACTTTCGGCGCACCTCGTCGCCGTACTGCGCGATGATCGCGCGCAGCCCGGCGTAGAGGCGGCCTTTCGCGCCGCCCTCGGCGATGACCTTGTCCACGTCGTCGTCGCGACGCACCCACATGCGCTCGCCGCCGTAGGTGAGAATCTCCAGCGCCCGCACGTTGTCGGCGGTCTTCCCGTACTTCTGCGCCGAGGAGCCGCACGAGTTGTTGCCGATCATGCCGCCGAGCGTGCAGTGCGAGTGCGTCGCCGGCTTCGGGCCGAACATCAGGCCCAGCGCCGCCACCTCGCGGTTCAGCTCGTCGAGCACGAGCCCGGTCTCGACCACGGCGGTTCTGGATGCCCGGCTCACCTCGACCAGACCGTCGCAGTACTTCGACCAGTCGATCACGACTCCCTCGTTGCACGCCTGGCCGGCGAGGCTCGTGCCGCCCCCACGGCTGAGCACCGGAACGTCGAAGTCGGAACACGCGCGCACGACCTCGGCACCGGCATCCACGCTGCGCGGCAGCACCACGCCGATGGGCACGTGCCGGTAGTTCGAGGCGTCGGTGGAGTACGCGGCGCGAGCGCCGTCGTCGAAACGGATGTCGGCATCCACGCTCTCGAGCTCGCGCAACAACCCGTGGATGTCGAGGCCGCCGTTCGTGATCGTCATCGCCTTCAGCAAACGGCCGCTCTCGCACCGCGTGCAGGGGTTGTCAGAACAGCCGGAGTGTGTGTACGGCACCTTTCACGGCTTTCGCCTCGGCGCAACCCCTTGGCCGGTGCGCCGCGGCCGGCACAGGCTGGAAAGGTCGTGCGCCGCTCGTGCGCGCGAGTGAGGAAGGCACGAACCATGCAAGCATCAGCGACACTGTCGAAGAACCTCCAGGCCGTACTGGTCGACCTGATCGAGCTGCACATTCAGGGCAAAGAGGCGCACTGGAACCTGGTGGGCAAGAACTTCCGCGACCTGCACCTGCAGCTCGACGAGATCGTGAACTCGGTGCGTCTCTTCGCCGACATCATGGCGGAGCGCATGCGCGCGCTTCACGCGGTGCCCGACGGCCGCACGAAGACCGTCGCCGAGACGACGACCCTGGCTCCCTACCCGGAGGGCGAAGTCGACACGGCGAAGACCGTGAACCTCATCACCGAGCGGCTCGAGGGCATGTCGGGCACCATGCGCGACGTGCACGACCAGGTCGACGAGGAAGACCCGACCACCGCCGACATCCTGCACGGCTTCATCGAGAAGATCGAGCAGTACGCGTGGATGGTCAGTGCGGAGAACCGCAAGCCCAGCACGAAGTGACCACGGCCGAAATGAACACGGCCGAACGGGACGAAGAACGCGGACGAGGGAGATCGGATGCCTGACCGCACGGACTACGACTACCTGATCGTCGGCGGTGGCATGGTCGCGGACAGCGCCGCGCGCGGCATCCGCGAACGCGATGCCGACGGATCGATCGGGATCATCGCGTTGGAAGAGGACCCGCCCGCCACCAGGCCGGCGCTGACGAAGAAGCTGTGGACCGACCCCGAGTTCACGTTCGACAAGGTCTGGCTGAACACCGAGGCAGACACGGGCGCCGTCCGGCACGCCGGGCTGCGCGCGAGCCGAATCGACACGACGGCTCAGACCGTGGGCACCGACAGCGGGGACGTCTTCGGGTACGGCACGCTGCTCATCGCCACCGGCGGTACGCCGCACACGCTGGAGTTGCCGCACGACGAACGTGTCGTGTACTTCCGATCCGTCGAGGACTATCGGCGACTGCGCGGTCTCGCCGGCGAGGGTCGTGAGGTCGCCGTCATCGGCGGCAGCTTCATCGGAACCGAGCTGGCGGCCGCGCTGGTTCAGAACAACACGGCGGTCACCCTCGTCTTTCCCGAAGACGTGCTCGGTGGAGCGGTGTTCCCCGCCGAGCTCGCCGCCCGCTTCCAGAAGCTGTATGAGAACGCCGGCGTCGCGCTTGTTCCCGGCACGACGCTCGAGCGCGGCAGCGCCGGTCCCGTCAGGCTCGAGCTGGAGCTGTCGAACGGAGATCGCCTAGAGACGGATGCCGTCGTCACCGGTCTCGGTATCGAGCCCAACGTCGGCATCGCTCGTGACGCCCACCTCGAGGTGGACGACGGCGTGATCGTCGACGACCGTCTGTGCACCAGCGATCCGCACATCTTCGCCGCGGGCGACATCGCCTCCTATCCGGACGTCATCCTCGGACGACGCCGCATCGAGCACGTCGACAACGCAACGTCGATGGGCACCTGCGTCGGCCGCAACATGGCGGGCGCAGACGAGCCGTACGACCACACGCCGTACTTCTACTCGGCGGTCTTCGGCAACCGCTACGAGGCGGTGGGGACTCTCGATTCCTCGTTGACGACTGTCGAGGAGTGGAACGAACCGCAGACATCCGGGGTCGTCTACTACCTCAACGACGGCAACGTCGTGGGGGTCCTGCTGTGGAACGTGCCCGAACAGCGGGACGCCGCACGGGCCGTTATCGACGCCGACGGGCCGTGGACGCCGGAGAAGCTCCGCGGCCGCATTCCCGTGCCCGCCGGCGATCGCTGACCGGCACGGCGCGCCTCACCCCTTGCGACCCTGCGTGGCGACGCCCTGCACGAAGAACCGCTGCCCGAAGGCGAAAAGAATGAGCATGGGAATCGTCACGAGAAGGCTCGCGACCATCACGTACTGGTAGTCGCCGTGCCCGCCGTTCGTCGGGCTGAACACGGTCATGGCGTAGGAGATGCCGAGCGGAACCGTGAAGCCGGAGGGACTGCCGCCGTTGAGGTAGATCAGGGACCCTTGGAAGTTGTTCCAGCTGGCCTGGAACTCGAAGAGGAACACGATGATGAACGACGGGATCGACAGCGGCATCGCGATGCGCCGGAACAACCCCCAGTAGCTCGCGCCGTCGATCCTGGCCGCCTCGAACAGCTCGCGCGGCAGCCCGAGGAAGAACTGGCGCTGCAGAAAAATGTAGAACGCGGATCCGAAGAGGTTCGCGCCGAACAGCGGAACCCAGGTTCCGACCAGATCGAGGCTGCGCCAGATGAGGTACTGCGGAACCATCGTGACCGCGGTGGGCAGCATCATGGTCGCCAGCACGAACGCGAAGAGCACCCCGCGCCCGGGGAACCGGAAGTATGCGAAGCCGAAGGCGACGATCGAACTCGAGATGGCGACGAAACCGGCGGCCAGCACGGCGATCACGATGCTGATCCCCATCCACGACAGCAGCGGCAATTGCCCCCACACCTCCGCGTAGTTCTGCGGGGAGAAGGTGGCGGGGATGAGCGCGTTGTCGAAGACCTCGTCGCGCGGCTTCAGGCTGGCCGAGAGGAGCCAGACCAGCGGATACAGGAATGCGCAGGTGAAGGCGAGCAGCAGCATCCACAGCACGATCTTGCCGACGATGCGGCCGGGGCTGCGCCGGCGACGCGTGGAGACCGGAGCCGTCGATGCCGCACCCGCGCCGACTTTCGCCGTCGGCTTCAGCGCCGGCGCCGTCACCGCACTCTGCGCCACGTGTTCGACCGCCATCAGTGCTCGCTTTCGTAGTAGACGAACCGATTGCCGACCTTCACCTGAATCAACGTGATCGCCATGATGATCAGAAAGAGCAGCCAGGCCATGGCCGAGGCGAAGCCGAAGTCGAACTGCCGGAACGCCTGCTGGAACAGGTAGACGGCGTAGAAGAGCGACGAGCTCGGGGAGGCGCTCGTCTGGTCGCGCCAGAACAGCAGATAGGCCTGATCGAAGACCTGGAAGGCGGCGATCGTCAACACGATGACGTTGAAGAAGATGGCGCCGGAGATCATCGGAACGGTGATGCGGAAGAACTGCCGCACGGGCCCGGCGCCGTCGAGCGATGCGACCTCGTAGAGGTCGTGCGGAACGTTGTTCAGCGCCGCCAAGAAGATGACCATCGTGCCGCTCACGCCCCACAGCGTCATGATGACGATCGAGGGGATGACCCAGCGCGGGTCGACCAGCCACTGCGGGCCTTGAATGCCGAAGAACCCGAGAAACTCGTTGATCGCGCCGGTGTTGCCGTTCAGCAGCAGCAGGAACACGGATGCCGTCGCCACCACGGGCGTCATCTTCGGCAGGTAGAAGACGGTGCGGAAGAACCCCGAACCACGGCCCACCTTGTTGAGGATGAGCGCCAGCCCGAGTGCCACGATGACCTCCAGCGGCACGGCGAGCACCGCGTAGTACAGGGTGTTGCCGAGCGACTGCGCGATCTTCGGATCCTGGAAGAGCTGCGCGTAGTTGGCGGCGCCGATCGGCGTCGTCGTTCCGGTGGCCAGGTTGTAGTTCGTGAACGAGATCACCAGGCTGTAGATCATCGACCCGGCCGTGAAGACCAGGAATCCGATGATCCACGGGCTGATGAACAGGTACCCGGCGATCGCCTCTTTGCGGCGAAGCGAGGAGCGCCGGTTCCCCGGCGGCTGCTGCGCGGACGTCGACTGTCTGCGCGCTCTTCCTGTTCTTCTCCGCGCCGCCGGCGCTGCGGCATGAAGCGATTCCGCGCGTGACATCACTTGCTCGGTGTGGCGTTCTTGACGGCCTGGCGATAGGCGTTCATGGCGGCGGACTGGGCGTCCTTGAGCGCTGCGGACGGCGACTTAGAGCCGAGCAGCGTCGACTGCAGCGCGTTCTGCAACTCGGTCTGAATCTGCTGGCCCGCCGGCGAGGTCCCGATCGACTTGCCGTTGCCGACCACGTCGTAATAGGTCTCGATCGTCTTGTCGAAGCCCGCGTTGCCGGTCGGCTTCACGTAGGTCTTGTGAATGTACGCGTCGGCCTTCGGAGACCCGGTGAACAATCCCGTGTCGACGGCGCCGGGGGTGGCCTTGAGCGTCTTCGCTCGAGCCGCCCCGGCGGCCTTCCATGCGCCCATGCTGTCGAGGCTGAGTGCCCAGGCACAGGCGGCGTCCTTGTTCTTCGCGGCCGACGGAATGACGAATGCGGTTCCGCTCGTCACCGTGAACGGCTTACCGTCTGAGCTGTAGAACGGCACCGCGCTGATCTGCACCTGCTTGATGTACGGCGTCAGCACGTTGACGTACCACTGGTTGTCGACCTGCGCCCCGACCTGGTCCTTCACGAACTGGTTCTTCTTGCCGAACGTGTCGAACGTGTCGGTGAAGCTCTTGTCGGCCGCGTAGCCTCCCTGAGCGTCATAGATGCGCTTCAGCACCTGCAGACCCTTGACGTTCTTCGAGTCGTTCAGCGTCGGCTTGCCGGAGGAGTCGATGATCTGGCCGCCGTAACCGAGCAGCCACAGTCCCGGCTGGCCGGAAGCGACGGGATCGAACCCCATGGTCACCGGCTTGTCGCCATTGGCGACGTACATCTTCTTGATCGCGGAGATGAGCTGGTCCGGCTTCGACGTGTTGATGTCCGCCGGCGTCACCCCAGCCTTGTCCATGACGCGCGTGTTCAGGATGATCGCCGGCGGCTGATAGAACTGCGGAACGGCCCAGATGTGGCCGTCGTAGCTCACGTCATCCTTGACCGACTGGTAGAACGTGCTCGCGGCGGACACGTGGTGGGCCTGATAGCACTTGTCCAGCGGAGTGATGAGTCCCTGGGCCGCGTAGGTGGCGACGAACTGGGCATCCATCTGCACGACGTCGGGCACATTGCCGCTCGCCACACGCGTCGTGAACTTCTGCGCATCGAACGTCGTCTGGTCCAGGTCGATGCTCACTCCGTGCAGGTGGCTCTTCGCATACGCGAGGCGCGCCTTGCCGACGTCGTCCGCGTTGTCGAACGCCCAGGCCTTGAGCGTTCCCGACGCGTTCTTCGAGAACGACGTCGACCCGCCAGAAGACCCTGAGCTGCATCCGGCGAGCAGACCGGCGGCGAGCAGCGAGATCGATGCCGCGGCGATGAGGCGATGGCGGACGGTCATGATGCGCTCCTTCGTGGAAGTCCGGGTCGGCGAGGCGGCGCCGCGCAGACCGGTTCCACTTCAGGAAAGAGCCCCGGGGAGCAGAAGTGCAGGGGTTGTCAGAAGAAGCGCTTTGTGTGTACCGGGCTGTCTGAGGAGTCCTGCCGCGACCCCTCGACGTCCCCCGGACGCACGAACAGGGTGCCGTGGCCTCCCGGCCCCGGCACCCTGCGTTGTGACCTGTACCCCGAGTCAGGCCGCCGAGAGCGTGCGGAGTTTGTCGTACAGCTCCTTGCTCGTGTGCTCTTCCTGCTCGAGGTTCTCGGTGAGCAACTGGACGACATTCGACAGGCCCAGTGCATCAGCAGTGCAGATCATCGACTGGTAGGCCGCGATCTCAGCGTGCTCCGTCTCGAGCGCCGCGGAGAGCGTCACCATATCCAGCAGCGCCGGTTCCGATTTGCGGATGAGCGAGCTGCCCTCGCGCGCGATTCCCTTCGTCGTCGGGGAAGGCTGGTCCGCGGCGGAGATCTGCAGCTCCTCGAAAATGCGGTCGAGGTTCTGCGACTGCTGTCTGGTCTCGTCGGCGTGATGCCGGTACATCTGCTTGACGTCCTCGCTCTGGGCCGCCTCCTCGAGGTCTCCGAGCATCGACAACGAGTCCCGCTCCATCGAGACCGCGGCGCCCAGCCGGTATTCCAGAAGCTCTCGGGGATTCTCGAAGTGTTCGAACATGCGGTTCTCCTTCAGTAGTGATGTGAAACCAGCAGACGGCAGGCCGGAATCTGCGGTAAGGGGTTGCAAAATGTCCGTCCGGCGGTGGCGCCGGACCCCGGCCGAGCCGCCCGGGCTCAGTCGGCCCGCTCAGTCGGCCGGCCCGCCGGAGACGGTGTCCTCCTCCGTCTCCGGGTCCGTCGACGGCCGCGGCCGGTCCTCGTCGTCGACCTCGTCGGCCCGATCGTTCTGCTCGTCGGTGCTCGGTGTCGCCCCGGCATCGTCGTCCCGCGCCGCCGCTGAAGCGGACTCGGCGCCGGCGTGCGATTCCTCGGCGTCGTCCGGCAACGGTTCGCCCTCCAACGGTTCGGTGCGGATGTCCGGGTCCGGCTGTCCGTTCGTGTCGCTCATGTCTCTCCCGTGTCTCTTCTCTCTGTGCCGTTTCTTTGCGTGTCGTTCCTCTGCGCACCGCTTCGCTCCACCGCTCGTCGAACAGCGTCCGCCCGGTGAGCGGGGGGTCGGCCGTCGGTCCGGGCGTCACCCCACCCGCGAAGGACGCAGTGCGGTCGCCAGGGCGACGGCGTTCGCAGCCGCCGTGGTCAGTGCCGAGACCGTCGCCTTGGGCGGCTCTGGCAGGTCCTTGTAGTCGACCTTGTGCATCGCCTCGCCGTTCCAGTACGTGCTCGCCTGCGACGGCACCGCGAGGCCGACATCGTTCAGCGCCTGCAGCACGTCGGCGATGATCTTGTGCGCGCCGTCCTCATTCCCCACCACGCCGACGACCGCCGCGCGGTTCGCGATCAGAGGCGTGCCCTGCTCGTTCGTCTGCGAGAGCTCGCCGTCGAGGCGTTCCAGCACCCGCTGCGTCACGCTCGACGGATGCCCCATCCACGTCGGCGAGACGATCCCGAGAATGTCGGCGGCCATGATCCGTTCGCGTAGCCCCGGCCACTCGTCACCTGACCCCATGTCGACGTCCACCCCCGGCCGCACGTCGAAGTCGACGACGCGCACGACGTCGGTGTCGACTCCGTGGCCTGTGAAGGCATCCGCGAACTGCTGGGCCATCAGCATGCTGCTCGACTGCGCGGGCGAGGGTTTGAGCGTTCCGACCAGAATGCAGGCGTGCAGTCCTGGACTCGCGGAACCGGAATCCGTCATCGTGTCCTCCTTCGACGCGTGACACTCAACGCCGGGGCGCGCCGACCGACCAGCCGTTGCCAGGCGTGACGGTCGGGGGGATACTGGCCGACCGCGCGCGGGCGTTCCGCCGGCGATGGGCCCGTCGGCAGTCGTCGATGTCGTCGCCATGGCAACCCCTTCACGCGGGAAGCCGGCGCTGCTGACATAGGCGTGCTGACATCCACGGATCTGGAGGAGGGCACCGATGAATGACAGGGAGCGTACGGAGAGCGATCGCGATGTGCCCGGTTCGGAATTCGAGCCCCGCGCCGCCGTCGTGACCGGATCCGACTCGGGCATCGGCAGGGCGACCGCCGTCGCTCTGGCCGAGGCGGGCATGGATGTCGGCATCACCTATCACTCCGACGCCGACGGAGCCGAGGAAACGGCCCGCCTCGTGCGCGAGTGCGGCCGTTCGGCCACGGTGAGCCGGCTGGACACGACGTCCGCACCGGAGTGCGCGGACGTCGTGGACGACCTGGCCGAACGTCTGGGAGGCCTCGACGTCTTCGTGAACAATGCGGCGATCAACGGCGGCCCCGGCTTCTTCGACACCGACTGGAACGCCTGGCGCCAGACCGTGCTCGCGGATCTTGACGGCGCTTTCGTGTGTCTGCAACGCGCAGCGCGTCGCATGGTGGACGCCGACCGCGGCGGACGGCTGATCGCGGTGACGAGCGTGCACGAGCACCAACCCCTCGTGGGGTTCGCCGCCTACGACGCGGCGAAGCACGGGCTCGGCGGCCTCATGAAGACCATCGCCCTCGAGCTCGGCGAGTACGGCATCACGAGCAATTCCGTCGCACCCGGCGAGATCTCGACGCCCATGAACGATGCGACGGATGTGGATCCCCGCGACACGCATCGCGCAGGCATCCCGCTCGGACGCCCGGGCGACGCTCGGGAGGTCGCGGCCGTGATCGCGTTCCTCGCCTCCCCGGCGGCGTCGTACGTGACGGGCGCATCCTGGGTGGTCGACGGCGGGATGCTGCAAATGGGGACGCAAGCGGCCCCCGCGATCCACGAGGACGATTGGCGCAGGGTCAAGGCGCGGTCCTGAGCGCATCGCGGCGCGAGCGCGTCGCGTCCCCAGCACGTGCGACACCGCCAAGGCAACCCCTGGGCGGGGTTCTCTCCGTGGGATTGGCTGAGAGCATGGAAAATGCATCCGACGCCGCTGGGCAACCGGCTGGTGCTGCGGAAGACCTGAAACCGTGCACGCACCTCACGCTCCGGCTGATCGACGAGGATCAGTGGTGCGCGCTCGATCCGCGTTTTCCGCACGACGACGCCCGCTGTCTGGTCGGCTTTGTGGAGCGGCTCGGAGCGATGTTCCACGCGATCAGACTCGACTCGTCGCCGATCGAATCGTTCGAGGAGCGTGACCTCGACACGATCGTGCACGACCTCGAGGATGCGACGCACCACCACCGCGCGTCGTGGGCGGCACGCGCCGCCGCCGCACTCCACTCACTGTCCGAAGAGTGTGTACCAGATGCCGTAGGCGCCGCCGACGCACATCACGACGGTGGCGATCCAGCCGACGGTCTGCGCGAGCCACCGATTGCGATACTCATGCATGATGCTGCGATCGCGGCCGACCAGCATCATCACGATCAGGAACGGTCCGGCGGCGATGCCGTTCACGAGGGCTGACAGGACCAGGAGCTGGATCGGGTTCGACACGAACACCGAGAGCACCGTTCCGGCGACGATGCCGACGGTCAGCAGCACATAGAAGACGGGTGCCTTCTTGGGGCTCCTGTCCAGACCCCAGTCCTTGTCGAGGAGGGCCGCGAGGCCCGCGGATCCGGATCCCGCCAGCACCGGCACTGCCAGGACGCCCGATCCGATGAACCCCACGGCGAAGAGCACGCCTGCCAGCGGACCGGCGATGGGCTCCAGCGCCTTCGCCGCCTCCGCTGCGCTGCTGACCGTCTTGCCGTGTGCGCCGAGCGTCGCGCTCGTGGCAGCGATGATCGCGAACATGATCACGACGCTGAACACCATGCCGGTGAAGACGTCGACGCGTCCCCCACGCAGGCGACGGTGCGCTCCCGCACGGGTTCGGTCGGTGAGCGCAGGCGCCTGGTCTCCGCCCTTGTCCTCGTCGCGAAGCTCCTCGACGCGCTGCGCGGTCTGCCAGAAGAACATGTACGGACTGATCGTCGTGCCGAACACGGCGACCGCAAGGCCCAGATACGCCGGCGTGAACCGGAACTGGAGCCCGACGAGCCCCGCCAACAAGTCGCCCCAGTTCACCTTCGCCACGAAGAGCACGCCCACGTAGACGAGCAGTGCGAGGCACAGCCACTTGAAGATGCGGCGGATCCAGTCGAAGGATCCGAAGATGAGGGCGACGGCGATGCCTGCGCCGACGACGGCGGACCACAGCGGTGCCGGCCCGGCGTGGATCAACTGCATCCCCTGACCGATGGCCATGAGATCGGCGGAGAGGTTGAGGCAGTTCGCAATGAGGAGTGCCACGGTGAGCACGCCGATCACGATGCGAGCGCGCCTCTCGAATTTGCGCCGGATCAGCCTGCCGAAGCTGTCCCCGGTGGCGAGCGCCATGCGGTCGCACATCTCCTGCACGCCCATCATCAACGGGAGTGTGATGGGAACCGTCCACAGCAGGCCGTTGCCGTAGGTCGCGCCGGCTTGCGCATACGTCGCGATACCGGAGGGGTCGTCATCGGCGGCTCCGGTCACGAGCCCAGGACCGAGCACGCCGAAGAAGCGTTTGACCGGATTCCGACGTTGGTGACCCTTCTGAGGCGCGGACTGCTCTCCATCCCCCGATGAGCGCCGTCCCTCGTGAGTCGTCGTCGGCATCGCTTCCTCCTCGTAACCGGTGTTCTCACCGTGGACGCACCGCGGCTCCGTCGTAACCGGTGTTCTCACCGTGGACGTACCGCCGCTCCGAGAAGAGGGGTTGACATGCGCGCACTCGGACCGTGGCCCGGCGCGCGCATACGTCATCTGCGAGGAAACGCGGTCAGCGACGAAACGCGGCCTGTCAACGAAGGCGGTCGGTGACGAAAGGGATGCCTGTCAACCCCTGTGGCGTTGCGCACGCTCTCCGTAGAACGGGGGACATATCGCGTCCGCGTGAAGAGAAGCCCTCGGAACGGAAGGCCCGCGGGACGGAAGAGAAGGACCGGAAGAGAAACTGCGCGACTCGTTGCTCGCCCATCATCGTGGGCGCACCACCCCTCGCACCACCCGTACGGGAAGAGATCTGATGACCGACTCCGGAATGACCAAACCCACCCGTGGAATCGCCTTGCTGGTGGTGGGCATCATCCTGACGGTGATCGGCCTGGCGATCATGATCACCCTGGGGTGGGGAACGCCGGGCAAGAACACGGCGTTGAACCACGTTATCTGGGAGTCCTCGGTCTGGATCGGTTCGGCGGCCTTCGTCGGTGTCGGCATCCTGCTCATCGTGATCGCCATTGTTCGTCGCCGCAGCAGGGCGTCGCGGATGCGAGACGGATCGCTCCCCGGCGAGCCAGGCTCAGAGCAAGTCTCCGGACACGATCCGCACGACACGGGCCAGCACCGGCACTAGGCGTCGCACTGTGGCAGTCACGGAGGAGATCGGCACCGATCCACGCGAGCGCGCGCAGCTCGAACGAACCCGGCGTTCGATGCAGCACAAGGGCAATCTGTTCGTCGCGTGGATCACCACGACGGATCACAAGACTGTCGGATACCTGTACCTGATCACGTCGTTCGTCTCGTTCCTCTTCGCCGGGGTGCTCGCCCTGGTGATGCGCGCCCAACTGTTCGCTCCGGGGCTTCAGGTCGTGCAATCCCGTGAGCAGTACAACGAACTGTTCACGATGCACGGCACGATCATGCTGCTGCTGTTCGCGACGCCGCTCTTCGCAGGCTTCGCGAACGTGATCATGCCGCTGCAGCTCGGTGCTCCCGACGTCGCGTTCCCCCGGCTCAACGCGCTGGCGTATTGGATGTACGCGTTCGGCGATGTGATGGTCGTCTGGGGATTCCTCACGCCGCAGGGTGCTGCGTCGTTCGGCTGGTTCGCCTACACGCCGCTCTCCACCTCGACCTTCACGCCGGGGTACGGCGGCAATCTCTGGGTGTTCGGGCTGCTCCTGGCCGGCTTCGGAACGATCCTCGGCTCGGTGAACTTCATCACCACGATCATCACGCTGCGTGCTCCCGGCATGACGATGTTCCGCCTCCCGATCTTCACGTGGAACGTGCTGATCACCTCGATCATGGTGCTCATGGCGTTCCCGCTGCTGGCGGCGGCGCTCTTCGCGCTCGGCGCGCAGCGGATGCTCGGCTCGCCCGTCTTCACCGCCGCCGACGGCGGACCCATTCTCTGGCAGCACCTGTTCTGGTTCTTCGGGCACCCCGAGGTCTACATCATCACGCTGCCGTTCTTCGGCATCGTGACCGAGATCTTCCCCGTCTTCAGCCGCAAGCCGGTCTTCGGATACAAGGCGCTCATCTACGCCACGATCGCGATCGCCGCTCTGTCGATGACGGTCTGGGCGCACCACATGTTCGCCACCGGGATGGTTCTGCTCCCGTTCTTCTCGCTGATGTCGATGTTCATCGCGGTCCCGACGGGGGTGAAGATCTTCAACTGGATCGGCACCATGTGGCGCGGCTCCCTGACCTTCGAGACGCCGCTTCTGTGGTCGATCGGATTCCTCGTGACGTTCACGTTCGGAGGGCTCACGGGCGTCATCCTGGCCTCGCCGCCGCTCGACTTCCACGTGACGGACACGTATTTCGTGGTGGCGCACTTTCACTACGTGACGTTCGGCACGGTGGTCTTCGCCATGTTCGGCGGCTTCTACTTCTGGTGGCCCAAGTTCACCGGCCGAATGTTGAACGAACGCCTTGGCAAGTGGCATTTCTGGCTTCTGTTCATCGGCTTCCAGACCACGTTCCTCATCCAGCACTGGCTCGGAGTCGACGGGATGCCACGCCGGTACGCCACCTATCTGCCCCAGGACGGCTTCACCTGGATGAACCAGGTCTCGACCATCGGCGCCGGCCTTCTGGCGGTGTCGATGATTCCGTTCTTCCTCAACGTGTACGTGACCTCGAGGAGTGCCCCCACGGTCACGGTCGATGATCCGTGGGGATTCGGCAGATCGTTGGAATGGGCGACGAGCTGTCCGCCTCCGAGGCACAACTTCACGATGATCCCCCGGGTGCGCAGCGAGTCCCCCGCCTTCGACTTACACCATCCTGAGGTGGCCACCGCCGCCCGCCGATCCATGCCGACCGCCAAGGGATGAGGAGAGCCGATGCGAGCGAACGCCGTGCTGTTCTGGGTGCTGTGCGCCTTCTTCGTCGTCGAGACGGTGCTTTACGCGGCCTGGGGCTGGTGGAGCCGGGCCAACGTGGAGTGGACCGGAACGGTGGCCATGGCGCTCTGTGCGGTGCTGTCGGCCCTCGTCGCGTTCTACCTCATGCATGCGGCACGGCAGCTGCCGCGATTGCCGCAAGATCATCGCGAGGCGGAACCTGACGCCGATGACGGCGAGGTC
The DNA here is from genome assembly GCF_000421825.1 of Humibacter albus DSM 18994. Taxonomy (GTDB): domain Bacteria; phylum Actinomycetota; class Actinomycetes; order Actinomycetales; family Microbacteriaceae; genus Humibacter; species Humibacter albus. The sequence continues at coordinate 192,093 of NZ_ATXT01000013.1, read as the reverse complement.
GGCCAGTTCAGTCCGCACAGCTGGTGGCCCGTTCTGCTCGGCGCATCGGGTTTCTTGCTCTTCTTCGGCCTCGCCACCGAGATCTGGATCAGCTTCATCGGTGCCGCGGTGGGCGTCGTCTGCCTCGTGGGGTGGGTCTTCGAGTACTACCGCGGGCACTTCGCCCGGTGATCGCGCCCGGGCTCGAGGGTCAGCCGTGACGGTAAAGCCGCGAAGGCCAGCCCTGACGTTCAGCCGTGACGGTAAAGCCGCGAAGGCCAGCCCTGACGTTTCAGTCGCGACGGTCAGCGCTCGGGCGCGCCCGGCGAGTGGTCGCGCTCGAGGTAGCGGACGATCCTCGCCCAGTGCGTGGCGATGGGCACCGCCGCGTCGGTCACGGCCACGCGCGCCTGCGCCAGATGCCGCGCGTAGGCACGGGCGGAGCGCTTGCCCTTCTTCGTGTCGCGGGCCAGAATCAGCGACGGCGCGCGGATGGCGTCCAGGCTCTCGTTGAGCACGCGCTGCTTGACGGCGGCCCGATCGGCATCCAGCCCGGCCTCTCCCTGCGTGCGCGCGGCCGCGAGCATCCTCTCGACCCGCGAGGAGAGGCCGGGTACCTCGTCGTGTGCAGCGGGCGGCAGGATGCGCTCCACGCGCCACACGTCGTCGTCGCGCAGGTCTCGCGCGGCCTCGCGCAGCGTCATGGGCTCGACGAACACGGCGGCCGCGAGCACGTCGCCGACCGCTGCAGCCATGGCCGCAGCGAACACGCAGCCCTCGCGCCAGCCGAGCACCGCGAGGTCACGATAAGCCGAGTGACCGATCGACTCCGCATCCGTGCGGCACTGCGCCAGGAACTCGCCGGCGTCGGCGGCCCAGCGCTGCGGTGATGCCTGCGGCGGAATGAGCCAGGCCTCCGACGCGGCGTACCCCGGCCGATCGAGCGAGATGAAGCTCAGCGTCGATCGCTGCGTGATGCGCGGGTCCGGATCGAACCCGCCCGCCCCCGGGCTCGGATGGCAGAACAGCACCCACCGCGACGAGGCGGCGTCGCCGAGCACCGTCACCCCGATCCGTTCGCCGCTCGCGACTTGAACTTGGCGCTCCGTCATCGACGTGTCCCTACGGCGTCGGCATCCCGCCGGTGACCGCCAACGTGGCACCGACGACATAGCTCGACTCCGGCGAGGCGAGAAAGACATAAGCCGGCGCGAGTTCCGCCGGCTGGCCTGCTCTGCCCAGCGCCGTCTGCGAGCCGAAGTCGGGCAGCTTCTTCGGCGGCTGCCCCATGCTCGGCTGAAGCGGCGTCCAGATCGGCCCCGGTGCGACGGCGTTCGCCCGGATTCCCCGCGGAGCCAGCTGCGCGGCGATCGCTTTCGTGAAGGCGTTGATCGCGGCCTTCGTCGTGGCGTAGTCGACGAGCACGTCCGACGGCAGGTACGCCTGCACCGACGTGGTGTTGATGATCGTCGACCCGGGGGGCATGTGCGGAACAGCAGCCTTGGTGAGGTGGAACATCGCGTAGATGTTCGTCTTCATGGTGCGGTCGAACTGGTCGTCGGGCAGCTCGGCGATGTCTTTGCAGAAGACCTGCTTGCCCGCGTTGTTGACCAGGATGTCCACACCTCCGAAATCCTCGACGGCTCGCGCTATCACATCGGTGCAGAACGCCGGATCGACGAGGTCGCCCGGCAGCGTGAGCACCTTGCGTCCGGCGTCCCGGATCTGATCGGCGACGTGCTGGGCATCCTCCTCCTCTTCCGGCGTGTAGACGATGGCCACGTCGGCGCCCTCACGGGCGAACGCGATCGCCACGGCGGCTCCGATTCCGGAGTCGCCGCCGGTCACGATCGCTTTGCGTCCCACCAGCCGATTCGTCCCCACGTAGCTCGCCTCGCCGTGGTCGGCGGGCGGGCGAAGGTCCGCGTCGCTCCCCGGCTCCGGCACCTCCTCGGGCGGCGGCGAGACCTTGGGGTACCGGGTGACCGGGTTGTCGAAGATGTATTGCGTATCAACCATGTCACCGACGCAACGCCGGTGCCCGCGCGCCCACAAGGGGTTGCGCCGGCCGCGTTGCGTTGTGCAGATGCCCGGGCGGGCACGAAGCTCGACGCACAACACACAACGCGCTGCAGCGCAACGGCTGGCGTCCGTCGCTGAGCCATCGTTGTCTGAAACGCATGGAACTGGGAATCAGGGGAAAGAGAGCACTCATCACCGGCGCCGACTCCGGCATCGGCTGGTCCACCGCCAAGGCGCTCCTGGCCGAGGGCGCGACCGTGGTCATCACCGACCTCGATCAGGAGCGCCTCGACGAGGCGGCCCGCCGCCTGGCGGGCCCGAGCGGCAGCGTGCACGCGTTCGCCGCCGACGTCACCGACACGAGTTCGCTCGCACGACTGCACGAGCAGACGGCGGACGCCGTCGGACCCGTCGACATCGTCGTGCACGCCGCCGGTGTCACCGGGGCGCAGGGCTCTTTCGACGAGATCGACGATCAGGGCTGGCGCGAGACGATCGAGACCGATCTGCTCGGTGCCGTGCGAGTGGCCCGCGAGTTCCTGCCCGACCTTCGCCGCGGCTGGGGGCGCCTCGTCTTCCTCTGCTCGGAGGATGCCGTGCAGCCGTACGCGAACGAGCTGCCGTACTGCGCAGCCAAGGCCGGTGTCCTCGCCCTGTCGAAGGGCCTGTCGAGGGCGTACGCCACAGAGGGCCTCCTGGTGAACGCGGTGTCGCCCGCCTTCATCCACACGCCCATGACCGACGCGATGATGCAGCATCGCGCCGAGAAGCTCGGAACGAGCATCGAGGATGCCATCGCGTCGTTCCTGCGCGAGGAGCGGCCGTTCCTGGAACTGAACCGACGCGGAGAACCCGACGAGGTGGCATCCGTCATCGCGTTCCTCTGCTCCGATGCGGCGTCGTTCGTCGTGGGCTCGAACTACCGAGTCGACGGCGGGTCGGTCGCCACGATCTGACCGCTGGGCCGCTGTCGGACGGCACTCGCACAGCGTCTCGCACGGTGTCAACCGCTCGTTGCTTCTGACTCGCTCATCGCAGAATCAACGCCATGGTGTTGATGGAGGAGCCGACGATGTCCGAGATGGATTCACTGCTGGTGGAGATGGAGTATCCCGCGACGAGAGACGACCTCCTGCGCGAGGCCCGTCGCCGTGGCTGCGCCGAGGCCGCCCAGCGGTTCGGCGCCCTGCCCGATCGGTCGTTCCAGGGCGCGACGGATGTACACGAGGCTCTGCAGCCGTTCAGGCCAGGTGCGCGATGATCACGATGAGCCAGATGATGGTCCACACCGGAATCGCGGCGAAGAAGCACGCGATCACGACGAGCCGCGGCGGCTGCGGCAGAAAGATGCGCACGAGCACGATCCCCACGTAGAGCACCGCGACGACCACGGCGCCGAGAACCGCGAGGGTAACGCTGTTCCGCAACTGCAATAGCAGCACCGCCGCGCAGATCGCCCCGAGGATCGCGCCGGTGATCAACCAGACGCGACCCGACGAGGTGCGTAGGGCAGGTTGGTTTCGCACCATCGTCGGATCGCGCCGGGCGTTTTCTCGAGCCATCACGTCACGACATCGAGACCGCGGCGACGGTGCGGCCCGTGTCCTCCGACGTCGCGGCGAGCGCGACATCCGCCTGGCTGAGGATGCCTGCGAAGGCGCCGCCGTCGAAAACCAGTACTCGACGCACCTGGTTCTCCTGCATCTCTTCGAGCGCGTCCTCGATGTCGTCCTGGGCGGCGACCGAGACGAGGTCTCCGACGAAGCCCTCCGCCGTGGTCGTCGTGGGGTCCCCTCCGGTCGCGATGCAGCTGACGACGATGTCCCGATCGGTGACGATACCGACCGGATTGCCCTGGTCGTCGCAGATCGGCACCGCGCCCACGCTCAGATCGGCCATGACACGGGCCGCCTTCTCGAGCGTGTCGGACTCCGCAATGCAGGCGACATCGCTGCTCATGATTTCGCTGACGGTGGTCATGGTCTCCACTTCCTCGCGGGCCGGGTCGGCCGAGAGTGTGTTGCGATTCGTCAGCGATGTTGCGCGCGGCGGTTCTCGAGGTGCAGGGGTTGACAGCTCCGTGCCTGCTCGGATTGCGCGACGGGCGTTCGAACCGCTGAGCGCGCCCGTGCCACTCGGGACGCGTACTGCTACTCCTGCTTCTTCTCCTTGGCAACCACTTCTTTCCACACCTGCTCGGTGTTTGCGTCGAACTGCCGGTACTTCCGGCTCCCCCATCGGCGTGGCACACGCGTGATGCCACGCAGAACGAAATGAGAAAAGCCATGCCGCCTCGACGTTCCAGCCGAACAGTCCTTCCGCAGCTGACCGCGGCGAGCGATGTCATCCGTCCTCGCCCGAGTGAGCGATTCCGGCGCATGCATCGGCAGGACTCCGACCGCCTCAAAGAGACTCGCCGGTCACTCGTGCTCGATCACCTCTCGCTCGCCGACGCGATCGCGCACCGGTACCTCGGCCGACGGCAGGATGCCGACGACCTCCGCCAGGTCGCCTACGTCGGGCTGGTCAAGGCGGTGGCCCGCTTCGACCCGGAACGCACGGAGGAGTTCGCATCGTTCGCCGTGCCCACGATCGCCGGGGAGATCAAACGCCACTTCCGCGACGACTCGTGGTTCGTGCGGCCGCCCCGTTCGTTGCAGGAGCTTCGATCGGCGGTCGCGAAAGAATCGCCGCGCCTGGCGCAGCAGCTGGGGAGAGAGCCCACCTCGGCGGAGCTGGCCGGCTGCCTCGGCCAGAGCGAGAGACGCGTGGAGGAAGCGGTCGATTGCGGCGGCGCCATGCATCCGGTGTCTCTGGATGCGCCGCTCGCGACCGAGGGCGAGCGCGGCACCTTCGCCGACATGCTGCCGTCGTCGGACGGCACGCTCGAGCAGGCCGAACGCGTGCAGGCATTGCGTGCGGCGTGCCGTGCACTCGCGCCGCGCGAGCGCCTCATCATCTTCCGCCGGTTCTACGAAGAGCGCACGCAGTCGGAGATCGCCCGCGAGATCGGCGTCACGCAGATGCAGGTCTCCCGGCTCCTCGTCTCCACGCTGGCGCGACTGCGGGAGTTGCTGCGCGAACAGCCGGTCGCCGCGTGATCATCGGGTGGCCGAACGCGACGGCACCGACATCGCGATGCTTTCGGATGCCGCCAGCAGGCCCCGCGACGCATCCAGCACGTCATGTGCGGTAACGGCCAGCAGCGCCGGATCCGGCGCGTCGGCGAAGGCGTCTCCGTGGCGGAGCGCGGCGTCGGTGAGCGCGATGTGCGGGCCCGGAGGGGGACCCCACTCTTCGACGGGGGCCGGCCCGAAGACGATCACCGACGGACGTCGGTACGCGGATGCCAGGTGCGCGACCCCCGTGTCTGCGCTGATCACGAGCCGGGCCGCGGAGACGAGCGCCGCGAGCTCGTCCAGGCCGAGCGCACCGGCGTACAGCGCGGAGGACGGCAGTCCGGCCTGCTCCACGACGCCCATCGCGCGTCCACGATCCGCCTCGCTCCCCGTCACCACGACCCGTTCTCCCTCTCCGGCGAGCGTGGCGGCGACCTCGGCGAAGCGCTCGACAGGCCACTGCCGCGAACCGTAGAACGCGCCGACGTGCACGACCACGGCGCCGGCGAGAGGCGGGGACGTTCGGGGGGTGAGGATCGCGACATCGTTCTCACGGGCATCCGCCCCGAACGCGTTGACCAGTCGCACCCAGCGCCGGCGCTCCTGGATGCCGTCGAGCCAGCACGGTTCCCGGGGATCGGAGCGGTGTTCTGCGGCGTGCTGGATCACGAGGCGGGCGTCGAGCGCCGAGATCCGCGCGCGGCTCTCCGGCCCGTTGCCGTGCAGGTTCGCGGCGATGTCGACGACTCCGGCGTCGATCGAGAGCGGCTCGTCGAGCCCGCTGGTGGGAAGAAGACCTCCGAGCCCGGGGACGAGCCGCGCGATCGGATCGAGCCAGGCCGGGGCGGCGAGCAGCAGCTCGTGATCGCCGAACGTGCGCGCCAACCCTTTCAGAGCGGGAACGGCGACGAGGAGATCGCCGAGCTTGAGGGCGCGGAGTGCCAGAAGCAGCGGCCTGTCGTGCGTCATGGATGGCTCGGGACTCATGGCTCCACTCTGTGGCGGCGCCATGCACGACGACACCGCTTGCCAAATCGGCGAGGGGATGGCACCGACCTCGCTGGGAGGCGGGCACTCGGATCGAGGATGAATCGAACGGTTCGAGAAGAAGTGGTGAGAACGCGTTTGCATCCCGTGCGGGGCGGGCACTACTTCTCCATGACTGAATTCGCGTCCGCTCTCGGAGGCGCCGGCAGGGGAACCGGCCCGGGTGCCGGCCCGCGTGCCGTGCTCTTCGACCGGGACGGCACGCTGGTGGCCGACATGCCGTACAACACCGACCCCGGTCGGGTGACGCCCCTGCCGACCGTTGTCGCCACCGTGCGGATGCTCCGCGAGGCGGGAGTGCCCGTCGGCGTCGTGACGAATCAGTCGGGAGTCGGTCGCGGGCTCATCACACCCGAGCAGCTGCGGGCGGTCGACGACGCGATCGACCGCGAGATCGGACCCTTCGACGTGTGGGCACTATGCCCGCACCGGCCCGACGCCGGGTGCATGTGCCGCAAGCCGCGACCGGGCCTCATCTTCGCCGCGGCCGCCGCTCTGGGAGTCGCGGCATGCGACACGGTCGTGATCGGCGACATCGGTGCCGACATGGATGCCGCTGCCGCGGCGGGCGCGGCGTCCGTGCTCGTGCCCACGCCGGTCACGCGCGAGGAGGAGATCGCGACGGCGCCGCGGGTGGCATGCGATCTCGCCGACGCCGTGCACCAGGCTTTCACCGGCACCCGCCTGCCGGCCATCCCGACGGGAGTGGCGCCATGAGCCGCGGCGCACCGAACCGTGTTCTCGTCGCCCGGCTCGACAGCATGGGCGACGTGCTGCTGGCCGGGCCGGCGGTGCGGGCCATCGCGCACGGCGGTACCGAGGTGACGATGCTCTGCTCTCCGGGTGGCGCCGCCGCGGCCCGCCTTCTGCCCGGCGTCGATCGGCTGCTGATCTGGGACTGCCCGTGGATCACTCCGGATGACCCGCCGCTGACGAACGAGACCGTCCGCTGGCTGGTGCGCACCATCGCGAAGGAGCAGTTCGACCGTGCCGTCATCCTGACGTCGTTCCACCAGTCGCCGCTGCCGCTCGCGATGCTTCTGCGCCTCGCCGGCGTTCCGTTCATCGGCGGCGCCTCGATCGACCACGCGGGCAGCCTGCTCGACGTTCGCCTCTGCCCCGGCGACGATCTGCCGGAGGAGATCCCCGAGCCGGAACGCGCGCTGCGCATCGCGGCGGCGTGCGGGTATCCGCTGCCCGGCTCCGACGACGGACGCCTTGCCGTGACGCACACGATCAAGCCCAGCGACCTTGGGCAGCCGTACGTCGTGCTGCATCCGGGCGCCTCCGCTCCCGCCCGGCAGTGGACCCCCGGTGGATATGCCGGCGTCGCGGACGGTCTGGCCGCTCTGGGGATCGACGTCGTGGTCACGGGCAACGCCGCCGAGCGCGCGCTGACACACGTCGTGGCCCGTCGCGGCGCGACCGACCTGGGCGGACGGCTCTCGCTGGCGCGGCTGGCCGGCGTGCTCGCCGGCGCCGAGGTGCTCGTCAGCGGCAACACCGGACCGGCCCACCTCGCCGCGGCGGTGGGGACCCCAGTCGTCAGTCTGTTCTCGCCGGTCGTTCCCGCTGTGAAGTGGCAGCCGTTCGGCGTGCCGCACGTGGTGCTGGGCGACCAGGACGCCGCGTGTGCGGGAACGCGGGCCCGCGTGTGTCCGCTGCCCGGGCATCCATGCTTGGCCAACGTCTCACCGGCCGAGGTGATCGACGCGTGCTTGAGGCTCTCGCCCGGGTTGCGTGCCGCCCTTCCCGCGGATCGGCAGGCGCCTCCTGTGCTCAGGGCGGTGGAGACATGAAGATTCTGATCTGGCATGTGCACGGCGGGTGGATGGACTCGTTCGTGAGGGGACCGCACGAGTACCTGCTTCCCACGACCGCGGAACGCGACGGCTGGGGCCTTGGCCGCGGCGGGCGCTCCTGGCCGGCGAACGCGCGCGAGGTCTCACCGGGTGCCCTGCGCGACGAGCAGCCCGATGTCGTGATTCTGCAACGCCCGGAGGAGATCGCCGAGACCGAAAGGATGTTGAGAAGCGTGCCGGGCCGAGACCTGCCCGCGCTCTTCCTCGAGCACAACACACCGCGCGAGCACGCCGCGACCAGCCTGCATCCCCTGGCCTCGCAGCGCGATATTCCGATCGTGCACGTGACCCACTTCAATGAGCTGTTCTGGGACAACGGCGAGGCGCCGACCACGGTGATCGAACACGGCATCGTCGACCCCGGGCTGCGCTACACGGGCGAGCTCGAGGCGCTCGCCGCCGTGATCAATGAGCCGGTGCGGCGGGCTCGTGTCACCGGCACGGACCTGCTGTCGTCGTTCACCCGCACCGCCGATGTGCACGTCTTCGGCATGGGCACCGACGAGCTTCCGAGCGCTGTCGACGACCCGGGTGTCGTCCCCTGCGGCGACCTGCCGACCGAGAAGCTGCATGCGCAGCTGGCGCGGAGACGCGCGTACCTGCATCCGGTGCGGTGGACGTCGCTCGGCCTCTCGCTGCTGGAGGCCATGTTCCTCGGGATGCCCGTGCTGGCCCTCGCGACCACTGAAGCGGTGCGCGCCGTGCCGCCGGGCACCGGCGTCGTCTCGACCGACCTCGACGAACTGAGAGCGGCCGCCGCCCGCCTCATCGCTGACCCGGACCACGCACGGGAGCTCGGGCTCGCCGCACGCGATCACGTCATGCAGGCCTACTCGCTGCCTGCCTTCCTGAGCCGGTGGGACACCGTGCTCGAGGACGCCGTCGCCGACTGGCGATCGCGACACCGCGCGCGTCGGCCGAGGCCCACGCCGACCGCCGCACCCGCGGCACACGCCATCTGAAGCAACGAAAGGAGCCCCATCGTGAGAATCGCCATGGTTTCCGAACACGCCAGTCCCCTGGCGGCCGTCGGGAGCGTCGATGCCGGCGGACAGAACGTGCACGTCGCGGCACTCAGCACCGCGCTCGCCGCGCAGGGTCACGACGTGACCGTCTACACGCGACGCGACGCGGCCGCCCTTCCGCACCGGGTCGCGTTCGGTGCCGGGGTCGAGGTCGTCAACGTCGACGCGGGGCCCGCCATGCGCGTGCCGAAAGACGAACTGCTGCCCTACATCCCACAGCTCGCCGACGGCATCGCCGATGACTGGGCTCGCAGAGGTGTCCCCGACGTCGTGCACAGCCATTTCTGGATGTCGGGACTCGCTGCCCTCGGCGCGGTCGAGAGCATGCCGCTCGCGCACGTTCCGACGGTGCACACGTTCCACGCCCTCGGCGTCGTCAAGCGCCGGTTCCAGGGCGCGGCCGACACCTCGCCGATCGCGCGACAGTGGCTCGAACCGCACGTAGGGAGCCGGGTGGCCGCCATCGTGGCCACCTCCCAGGACGAGGTCCGCGAGCTGAGCGACCAGGGGATCGCCGAGGGCAAGGTGCACGTGGTCCCGTGCGGAGTCGACCCCGCCGCCTTCAGCGCGCGAGGCGGCAGCGCTGCTCGCAGCGCTCGGTACCGGCTCTTGAGCGTGGGGCGCCTGGTGCCGCGCAAGGGCGTCGACATCGTGATCGACGCGCTCGCGCGGCTGGATCGCGACGGCATGGATGCCGAGCTCGTCGTTCTGGGCAGCTCGGGAGGTGCGGCCGAGACTGCCGGCGCTCTGGACGACCCGGAGATCTCACGGTTGGCCGACAGCGCCGCGGCGGCGGGCGTCGCCGATCGCGTTCGTTTCACCGGTCAGATCGATCAGGCGGCCCTGCCGCGGTGGTATCGCTCGGCCGACGCCGTCGTGTGCACCCCGTGGTACGAGCCGTTCGGCATCGTTCCGCTCGAGGCCATGGCGTGCGGAGTGCCGGTCGTGGCGGCCGCCGTCGGCGGCCTGCAAGACACCGTGGTCGACGGGGTGACAGGGCTTCTGGTCCCGCCTTTCGACGCGGATGCGACGGCGGCGGCACTCACGAAGGTGCTCACGGACACCGCGTTGAGCGCGGAACTCTCCCGTGCCGGCCGAGCGAGAGTGCGGGAGAACTACACCTGGACACGCGTCGCCCGCGACACGGCACGCGTCTACGAGCAGCTGGTGGATGCCGGCGCACCCGCTTCGGTCGCCGAACCCGCCTGGGGAGGTGCATCACGATGACGAGCATCGAGACGCCGACGCGGCAGGTGCCGAGCCTGGCGAGCGACCACATCGACACGCTGGGACCGTCGCTGACCGCACTCCGCCGACAGGCCGCGCACCTCGGTGAGTGGGGCGAACTGCTCGCCGGCCGACTGCACGGGGGCGCTCGGCTCCTGGTCGCCGGCAACGGGGGCTCCGCCGCCGAGGCGCAACACCTCACGGCCGAACTCGTCGGCCGGTTCCAGGATGATCGACCCGCCTTCTCCGCGCTGGCCCTGAGTGCCGAGACCTCCAGCCTCACCGCCATCGGGAACGACTACGGCTTCGACGAGGTCTTCGCACGCCAGGTGCGGGCGCACGCCCGCCCCGGCGACATCGTGCTGCTGCTCTCGACCAGCGGCGCGAGCGAGAACCTCATCTCGGCGGCGGCGGCCGCGCACTGGTGCGGCGCCCTCGTGTGGGCCATGACGGGCCCGCTGCCCAACCCGCTCGCAGCTGCCGTCGACGACGTGATCACCGTCGACGGGGCATCCGCGCACGTGCAGGAGTGCGAACTGGTGGCAATCCACGCTCTGTGCCGCGTCTTCGACTCCGCCATCGATCGGCTCTGGGGCACGGCGCCGTGAGAGTCACCGTCGTCGGCGACACGCTGCTCGACGTGGACGTGATCGGCACGGCGGAGCGCCTGCTCGCCGACGCGCCCGCACCGATCATCGATGTGCACACCGTGATCAGGCGGGCGGGCGGGGCGGGGCTCGTCGCGTCGATGCTGCTGGCCGACGGCCACGACGTCGAGCTCGTCACGACGCTCGGTGGTGATGCGGCAGCGGAACGCGTGCGCGGGTGCCTGCGAGACGTCACGCTGATCACGTCGCCTTCTCCCTCCCCCACTCCCGTGAAGACCCGCCTGATCGCGACCGGGCATCCCGTCGCGCGCATCGACGAGGGCTGCGGCGAAGCCGCGCCTCCCGTCTCGACGCCGGAGATGCTGCACGCGATCAGCGCCGCGGACGCGATCATCGTGGCCGACTACGGTCGCGGGCTCGCCGATGATGCGGCGGTGCGCCGGGAGATCGGCCGGCGCGGCGGCGACGTTCCCGTGGTCTGGGACCCGCATCCGCGCGGCGGCCGCCCCGTACTCGGAGTGGCCGTGGCCACGCCGAACGTCGTGGAGGCCGCCCGAGCGGCCGGCATCGGCGACCGCGGTGACGCGGCAGCGGCGAGCGCCGCGCGGCTGCTCCGCGATGAATGGGCGTGCGCTGTCGCCGTGACCATGGGCGAGGCCGGGGTCATCGTCGCCGACGTCTCGAGCGAGCAACCCGCTCTTCACCGGGTGACCCCGGTGAAGAGCGTCGATCCCTGTGGCGCCGGCGACCGGTTCTCGTCCGCCTTGACCGTCGCCCTGGCATCCGGTCGGCCGCTTCGAGAGGCCGTCACCGCGGCCGCGGAAGCCGCTACGCGCTTCCTCGCCGCCGGCGGGGTGGGCTCGCTCGCCGAGGGCCGAACCGGCCGGCCTTCCATCGCCGACGAGGGATTCACAGCCACCGCACCAACCGACACGTCGGAATGGGCGGCCGAATTGATCGCAATGGAGAGGAGCACGATCCGATGACAGGAAGAAGGATCATCGTCACCGGTGGCGCGTCCGGGCTCGGACGCGCCGTTGCCGAGATGCTGCGGGAGAACGGAGACGAGCCGATCGTGTTCGACCGGGCGAATGCATCCGCCCCGAACGACGCCGAGGGCGATCGCCGGGAGAACGTGGATGTCACGGACCGGGAGGCCGTGGAACGCGCCGTTGCCCGAGCGAACGAGGGCGGAGATGTCGATGGCGTGATCACTGCTGCCGGCATCGACCGGTGCGGCTACCTGAGCGAGGTGCCGGCCGAGGAGTGGGAGCGCGTCATCGACGTGAACCTGCTCGGCACCGTCGGCGTCGTTCGCGCCGCGCTTCCCGCGCTGGAGCGCAGCCACGGGCACGTCATCACGGTGGCGTCGACCCTCGCGTTGCGCGTCGCGGAAGGAGCCACCGCGTACTGCGCCGCCAAGTTCGGCGTTCTCGGCTTCTCGCGGGCGCTCGCGGCCGAGACGCGCGGAAGGGTCGGCGTCACGACGCTCATTCCGGGCGGGATGGATACGCACTTCTTCGACGACCGTCCGGACTCCTACAAGCCACCGGCGGATGCCAAGCTGAACCGGCCGGATGACGTCGCCCGGGCCGTACTCTTCGCGCTCGACCAGCCTCAGGGATGCGAGGTGCGGGAACTCGTCGTGTGCCAGGAGTACGAGGAATCCTGGCCCTGAGACGAGGCGGACTCCGCCCTGACCTGAGGGCGTCCGCAGACGCTGGTCGCTCGGCCTGAGCCATCGGGCCGAGCGATCAGCGCCCCGCGAGAAGGTCGAGCGCGCTCTCCAGCACGCCCCTCCAGGGCACGTCCGCCACGAACGACACGTCGTGCTCGCAGCGCGGCGCGCTCTGGGTGCAGTCGACGTCGCATACGGGGCAGCGCGTCGTCCAGCCCAGGTGCACGCGATGCCGCTCACGGGTGAGCGGTCCGGCATTGATGAGGTTGCCGATCCAGAAGACACCGACCGTCGCCGTGCCCATGGCCTGCGCCAGGTGGCGCGGCCCGCTGTCGTTCGCGACGACGACGTCGGCGTCGGCGAGCAGGTCGAGGAGCTCGCGGAGGCCGAGAAGCCCGGCGACGGAGGTGATCCTCCCGGTGCCCTGCTCCTTTCGCGCCCTCCGCACGATCTCGTCGCACAGGCGGCGCTCGCCCGCGTCGCCCACGAGCACCACCGTGCACCCGGCGCGGCTCAGCCCTCCTGCCACGCGTGCGAAATCGCCGACCGGCCAACGGCGCCGAGGGTCGGTCGCGCCGGGATGCACGACAGCCAACACCTCGTCGCGTTCGCGGCAGGGCCGCGCAGGGACGGCATCCTCGCCGCTGCCCTGCGCACGCTCCAGCACCGGTTCCAGACCCGACGCGGCAGGCCGGGCGCCGGCCAGCGCGACCACCTCGAGCCCGCGGGCGAACTCGTTCTGGTAGTAGACGTACGGGATCGTGCGTTCGAGACCCACGGCATCCGGTGTTCGCGTGCCGATGGTGTGGCGCGCATCGAGCCGGAGAAGGAAGGGGTTCGAGTGCAGCCCGCCGCCGTGCAGCTGAATGGCGAGGTCGAAACGGCGCGCTCGCATGTCGGCGAAGAACGATTCGGTCGCGCGCTCGTCGACGGCTCCGGGCCGCACCCCTTCGTGCGGGGGAACGACGACGACCTCATCGGGCGGACCAGGACGGCCTCGCAGCAGCTCCGCGTGCGTCGGCGCGCCCAGCAGGGTGATCTCGCTTTGCGGGTACGTCTCGTGCAACGCGTGCAGAGCGGGCAGCGCGAAGACGAGGTCGCCGAGACCGCCTCCGCGAAGAACGGCGATGCGCTCGACATGCGGGAACGGCAGCCTCTCCCGCACGCCCGCGATGCTGTCTCCTGGCGCGTCGATCGGCATCTCGGGCAGCTCCTTCCGGCTCAGCGCGCGTCGTTGTGTCTCGCGCGCACGGTCTCGCGACCTTGCCTGTTCCTGTTCCCTGCGGGGCGAGCGCGGAAACGGATGCGCTCCCACGGGATTTCTGCGGTCAGTCGCGTGTAGCCGCGCCCGCGACTGGGTACGGGCAACAGGAGCCGGCGCTGCGACGGAACGCGAAAAGCGAGAACAACGCGGCGTAGACGACGAGGCGAGAGGAGGCCGAACATGGCAGAACCGATGCTCTGGGTCGCAGAGCCCGAGGTGAGCGGCGAGATCAGGATCGTGGACCCGCACGACGGTGCCCCGCTTCGCCCGGTACCAGTCACGAACGTCGCCCAGGTCGACGAGGCCGTCGCGAGGGCCATGGCGACGAAGAGGTCGTGGCATGACGTGCCGATCGCCGAACGTGCAGCTCTCGTGCAGCGCGTCGCCCGAGTGTTGCGCGATCGCGCGCGAGACATCGCGGAGCTGAACCATCGCGAGACCGGCCGCCCGACGCCCGAGGCACTCGCCGGCGTCATGGCCGGCATCGACACGCTGGAGCAGTACGCGCAACAGGCTCCGGTGCATCGAGGCGTGAGCCTCAACGGCCCGTCGAGTTCGCTGGACCTCGGCCGGCGGGAGCCGCGCGGGGTCGTCGTGGCCGTCACACCGTGGAACGATCCCGTCGCAGTCGCCTGTGGTCTGCTCGGTGCCGCCCTCGTGATGGGGAACACCGTGCTGCACAAGCCGAGCGAAAGGTGCCCCGCCACCGGCGCGATGCTGGGCCGCGCCTTCGCCGATGTGCTTCCCGATGGCGTCTTCCACACCGTGATCGGCGGGCCGCAGGTGGGCGCCGACCTGGTCGGGTGCGCCGGGGTGGATGTCGTCGCGCACGTCGGATCCACCGCCACCGGTCGCGAGATCGCCGGCATCGTCGCCGAGAACGGCGTGCACTTCATCCGCGAGAACGGCGGGAACGACGCCCTCATCATCGACGACGACGTCGACGCGGAATGGGCCGCCGAACAGGCGGCCGTCGGGGGGTTCACGAACTCCGGCCAGCTGTGCACCTCGGTCGAGCGCGTCTACGTGTGCGAACGGCTCGCCGACGCCTTCCTCTCCGGTCTCGTCGCGCGCGCGAACGCGCTCAACGCACCGCACGAGAGTGCGCCGGTCTCGCTCGCTCCGCTCGTGGACGAACGGCTGCGGGAAGTCGTGCACGAGCACGTGGAAGACGCGCTGGAGCGCGGAGCCCGTGCGCTGACCGGCGGGACCATCCCGTCGGGAGCCGGCACGTACTATCCCGCGACGGTGCTCGTCGCGTGCACGAACGACATGGAGGTGATGCGAGAGGAGACCTTCGGCCCCGTCGTACCCGTGCAGGTCTGCGCGAGCTTCGAGGATGCGCTGGGCGCGGCATCCGCTGACCGTTACGGGCTCGCGTGCACCGTGCTCACGCACTCGCTTCCGCACGCGCTGGCCGCCGTGGACCGCATGAACGTGGGCACCGTGAAGGTGAACGGCGTCTTCGGCGGCGCCCCCGGCGGCTCCGCGCAGCCCCGCGGCTTCAGCGGCGACGGGTTCGGCTACGGTCCCGAACTGCTCGACGAGATGAGCCACGTGAAGGTCGTGCACTTGGAAGGGGACCTGCGGTGAGCGAGGCGGCAGCGCGGGTGGTGCGCGGCATCGGCGAGCGCAAGCCGACGATCGCGGTGTTCGGAGATCTTCTGCTCGACGTCTGGTCGTACGGCGAGGCGAGCAGGCTCGCCAGGGAAGCTCCGGCACCCGTGGTCGAGGTGCGCACGCGGCGGGAGGCACCCGGGGGCGCCGCCAACGCGGCGGTGAACCTGGCCGCGCTCGGCGCACGCACCGTCTGCTTCGGCATCGTGGGAACGGACCGTGCGGGGCAGACCTTGCTGCGCTGCCTGAAGGACGCCGGTGTCGGCACGCAGGGAATCGTCGAGAGTGACGCCGTGCCGACACCGGTCAAACACCGTGTGGTCTGCGGTGAGCAGGTTCTGCTGCGACTCGACGACGCGCCCACTCCCGCGCCCGCGGACGCCGTCGACCGGCTGATCGAGAGAGCCGACGGGATCGAGGCCGACGCCGTGCTGATCGGCGACTACGGCTCGTCCACCATGGCCATCGCGGCGGAACGCCTTCGTCCCGCCGCGCCACTCGTGGTCGTGGACGCGCACGACGCGACGCGATGGCGTGGCATCCGGCCCGACATCGTCACGCCCAACGCCTCGGAGGCCGCCGCCGCGCTCGGGATCGACCCGCTGGACGGCGACGCCGACGACCGTGCCGCGGTATTCACTCAACGCTCGACCGACCTGCTGGAGCGCACGGGGGCGAGCTCGCTCATCGTGACGCTGGACCACGACGGCGCGCTCCTTCTGGGACCGCAGCGGCCGGGCCCGCAGGGGCACCGCACGCACGCGCACCGCGTCGCGGAGAAGAACGCGAGCGGGGCGGGCGACACGTTCGTGGCCGTTCTGACCGCCGCCCGGGCGTCGGGCGCCTCGCTCCCCGACGCGATGGACGCCGCCCAGGTCGCTGCGGACATCGTGGTGCACCGGCCCGGAACCGCGGTGTGCTCCCTCGACGACCTCGTGGCACGCGTCGACGGGGTCCACGGCACGACGCTCTCGGCGGGCGAGCTGCAGCAGCGCGTGCAGCAGCACCGCGCACGGGGAGACCGCGTCGTCTTCACGAACGGATGCTTCGACGTGCTTCACCGCGGACACACCACGTATCTGCGCCAGGCCAAGGACCTCGGCGACGTGCTCATCGTCGCCGTGAACGACGACGAGACCGTACGCAGGCTGAAGGGCCCCGACCGACCCGTCAACTCGTCCCGTGACCGGGCGGACGTGCTTGCGGCGCTGGAGTGCGTCGATTACGTGACAGTGTTCACCGACCCGACGCCGATCGGACTGATCGGCGCGTTGCGTCCCGACGTCTATGTGAAGGGCGGCGATTACACGGCGGAGATGCTCGAGGAGGCGGCCGCAGTGGAGGCCTACGGCGGCGAGATCGTGCTCACCGACTATGTTCCCGACCACTCCACCTCCGGGATCGTGGAGCGCATCCGGACTGGTGTGGCATGAACACGATGAGCCGGCGCACCGCCGCCGACTGGGCGAAGCCCGCCGCGACGCCCGCCGCACGCGTGGATGTGCTCATTCCGACCCGTGATCGCCCCTCTGCTCTCGCCGTCACCCTGGCCGGCCTGGCGGGGCAGGACGACCCCGCGTTCGACGTCGTGGTGAGCGACCAGTCCGATGCGCCCGTGGCCGAAGACCCGAGCGTCGCCGCCATGCTGCGCGTGCTGCGGGCACAGGGTCGCCGCGCCCGCGTGCTCCGGCACGTCCCGCCGCGCGGCATGGCCGAGCAGCGGCAGTTCCTGCTCGAGCAGGCCGGTCACGACCAGGTGCTGTACCTCGACGACGACGTCTGGCTCGAGCCCGGGAGCATGCAGCGCATGGGTGTCGCACTCGACCGCCTCGACTGCGGCTTCGTCGGAATGGCCGTGCAGGGCCTGTCCTACCTCGGCGACCACCGACCAGACGAGGAATCGGTCTACGAGCCGTGGCTCGGCGAGGTGAAGCCGGAACGCCTGGACAGCCAGTCCACGGCGTTCGACCGGCATCGCCTGCACAACGCCGCGAACCTCGCCCACCTCGCCGCCGGTCAGGGCCTGGATGCCGGCGAATGGCGCGCCTACAAGGTCGCGTGGGTCGGCGGTTGCGTGCTCTACCGCCGCTCCTCACTGCTCGCCGTCGGCGGCTTCACCTTCTGGCGCGACCTCCCCGCCGTGCACGTCGGAGAGGACGTGCTGGCGCAGTGGCGTGTGATGGAGCGCTTCGGTGGCGCAGGCATCCTGCCCAGCGGTGCTGTGCATCTCGAGCTGCCCACGACGCTGCCCGACCGCGAGGTGGAGGCGGCTGCCGTCGCCCGCGACCAACCGGAGACAAGAGAGCCCAGCCGGCTGAAGGCCGGCCCCATGAAGAAAGGAATGGAAGATGAACGACACCCCGAATCCGATCCAGGTGCAGAAGTTCCTGGGCCGTATCGACTATCCGGCGTCCAAGGACGAGATCGTGTCACGCGCGCAGGAGTCGGGAGCCGATGACAACGTGCTCGACGCGCTGCGAGGCATCCCGGACCGCGACTACGACGGCCCGACCGCGGTGAGCGAGGCCGTGGCGGGGTGACCGACTACACCGCGCAGTTCGCCGACGGGCCGCTCGCGGGTCGAGCGGAGTCCCGTCGGCTGGTCGACGGCCGCGTCGAAGACGACCTGCACCTGCCGGTGTCCACACCGCTGGGAGCCTCGGTGGTCACCTACCACCTGGCGCAGTCGCGGCAGACGCACGACGGATGGTTCGCTCGCTACCGGTTCGACAGCGGGGCGAGCGAGCCCACCGCCGAGGAGAGTTGCCGGCCGAACTGGGGTGCCGAGGGGATCAGAGCCCACTGACGGCATCCGGCGGTCAGGCCGTCTTCACGTCGGTGATGAGCACGCCGTCGGCGACCTTCGCCGGCATCTTCCGCAGGCTGATCCGCAGGTCTTGCGGCGGCATCGAGTAGTCGAGGCGCACAAGCCGACGAAGAGTGTGCTCGATCAGGTCCTGCGTGGCCGGCTCCCCCGGACAGCGGTGGCCGTCGGCGTATTCCCCGCCGCCCTGCGCCACCAGGGCGTTGCGATCGGAGAGCGGATGCCGGAAGCGGCCGGGATCGAACCGGCGCGGGCTCGGCCACAGCCGTGGATCGTGGTCGGTGCCGTAGAGATCGAGCACCATGCGGTCGCCGGCCTCGAACTCAGCGCCGTTCCAGGTGAGCCGCCGGGTCGCGCGGCCGGCGATGAGCGGGAAGAAGGGGTAGAACCGACGGACCTCCTGCGCGAAGCCGGGCAGGTCTTCGTCGTGGTTGCGGCGGAACGCATCGGCGTGCTCCGGATGCCGGTACAACGCCACGGCGGCGAACTCGAGAAAGCGGGCGACGGCCACGATCGGACGCAGGAGGTTCAGCAACTCGACGGCGGCGATGGTGTGCGGCAAGCGGATGCCCTCGCCATCCTCGTGGGCCGCGATCCGCGCCAGCGGGCTCGCCTCCGCTGCTGTGACGGCGCCCGAGCGCACGCGTTCGACCACTCCGACGGCCCAATCCTCGACGCGACGACGCCGCGACCGCTCACCCCAGTTGACGGGTCCGAAGGAGGCAGCATGGTCGACCATGCCGGCCAGCGAGTCGCGGAGCTCGGGGAACCGGGGCAACCACAGGTCGTCGGGGATGCCCGACCACCGAAGCGCGGCCAGCGCCAGCAGGTGCACGAACTCGTCGTGCAACACGACGGGCGCCTCGGCGCGCGCCCAGCGCACGCTCGCGCGCTCCCACTCCTCGTCGAACGTCGCGAGCAGGCGCTCGCGCCCCTGAACGCCCATTGTCTCCACGAACAGCCGCTTGCGCGTGCGATGGGCGTCGCCCTCCAGCGTCTGCACACTCCCCTCGTCCTGAAGCAGGTGGGAGACGGATGCCGGAATCGCGCCGACTCGTGCGAACCGGCCGTTCTCGTAGAAGAAGCGCGCGGCATGCGCGCCGCGAGCGACGACGGTCGGATGTCCGAGCAGGCGGGTGCGGAAGGCATCCGTGTGCAGCCGCTCGAAGCGTCTGATGCCGAAGAGGTACCCGTCTTGGACGAGGCCGAGTGCGCCGTCCACTGCGGAGATCGTGGGGATCATGACGTCGACAACCCCGCGACCAGGTTCACCGTCGTCGCCAGGATGACGGAGCCGAACAGGTAGGAGAGCAGCATGTGCCGAATGATCGCGGAGCGGATCTCGCGCGACGACACGTTGGTGTCGGACACCTGAAACGTCATCCCGATGGTGAACGCGAGATAGGCGAAGTCGAGGTAGTGCGGCGATTCCTCCATGTTGAAGTCGACGCCGCCGTCGGGCTTCGTATAGTACAACCGCGCATAGCGCAGCGTGAAGAGAGTGTGGATCAGCAGCCACGACAGTCCAACGCTCACGACCGCCAGCGCCGGCGACAGCGTCTTGATCAGCGGATTCCCGTCGTGGGCGCCGATCAGGCCGATGGCGATGGCCCCGAGACTCGCGATGCTCGCGACGATCAGCAGCACGTCCGCCGAGGCCCGCGACGGATCCTCCCGCGTCGCATGCCGGCGAGTGCCCTCGTCGTCGAGGCGGCGCACCGACAGCCAGATCCAGAGCACGTAGACGATGCACGCGACGTCCCAGCCCAGCACGGGGGCGTCGGCCTGCGCATCCAGGAGTGCCGCAACGACACCGACGAGCACGGCGACGGCGAGCATGACGAGGAGCCGCAGGTGTGACCGGTAGTCGAGCCAACTCTTCGTACGTCTGCCGCTCGAGGGCATGTCGATCTCCTCCTGATAGATCTCCATTCTCGTCACCGTGGCCGTTCCGCGGCGCTTCGTGGAGGGGTTGACACCGTTTCCGCCCTCCCGGGAGCGGTTTCCACCCTCCCGGGAGCGGTTTCCACCCTCTCGCGGGCGCGCGGGAGCGATCCACCGGCGACCGTCAAGCCCTAGAACGCATCCGTCCACCGGCGTTGTCTGCGGAGCATGGCCGGATTCATTTCAGACGTACGCGCCAGCGCGAACGGGCTCTTGATCAGGGCAGCCGTGATCGCCGCGATCGGCGGGCTCCTCTTCGGATACGACACCGGGGTCATCTCGGGTGCGCTCCTCTTCATCAAGAAGGACCTGCACGCCAACTCCACCGAGCAGGAGTGGATCGTCTCCGTTCTGCTGCTCGGGGCCATCATCGGAGCGCTCATCTCCGGCTTCCTCGCCGACAAGATCAGTCGCAAGTGGACGAAGGTCGGCTCGGGATGCGTGTACTTCTTCGCTGCTATCGGCTGCGCGCTCTCGGTCTCGGTCCCCATGCTCATCGGCTTCCGGCTGGTGCTCGGCATCGCGGTGGGCACCGCGTCGTTCGTCTCCCCGCTGTACATCTCCGAGGTGGCGCCGCCGCGCGTGCGTGGCGGCCTCGTGTCCTTCAACCAGCTCGCCGTCACCACCGGCATCCTCATCGCCTACCTGGTGAACTTCGCGTTCCAGGATGTTCCCGGCACCTGGCGCTGGATGCTCGGCATCGCTGCCCTGCCGGGCGCCGCGCTCGCCACCGGGATGCTCACCGTTCCGCACACACCGCGCTGGCTCGCCCAGGTCGGCCGCGAGGACGACGCACGCAAGGTCCTGGTCGAACTGCGGGAGAGCGATGAGGAGGCGGATGTCGACGCCGAGCTGGACGACATCCGCAAGGCGAACGAGAACGAAGCCGGCAGCAAGGTCAAAGACCTGTTCTCACCGAAGATCCGACCCCTGATCGTCATCGGCCTCGCCCTCGCGGTGGCGCAGCAGTTCGTCGGGGTCAACACGGTTATCTACTACGCGCCGACGATCCTGTCGGACACCGGACTCAATACGAGCAGCTCGCTCGCTCAGACCGTCTCGGTCGGCATCACGAACGTGGTCTTCACGATCGTCGCCGTGATGCTGCTCGACAAGGTGGGGCGGCGCACTCTGCTCCTCATCGGCACCGTGGGCCTGACCGTCGCCCTGGCCGTGCTCGGCGTCTACTTCACGGTTCCGGCGTTGCAGCACTCCGCCGGCTATGTTGCCCTCATCGGCCTGCTCCTCTTCATGGCGTCGTTCGCAATCGGACTCGGACCCGTCTTCTGGCTGATGATCTCCGAAATCTTCCCGAGCGGCGTGAGAAGCAAGGCCATGTCGGTGTCGACCATGACGAACTGGGCGGCGAACTTCATCGTCGCCGGAACGTTCCTCACGCTGAACGGCCTGATCACCAGGCAGGGGACGTTCTTCCTCTACACCGCCATCGGTGTCGCCGCGTTCCTGTTCTTCCTGTTCCGGGTGCCGGAGACGAAGGGCCGCTCGCTCGAACAGATCCAAACCGAACTCGTGCATGACGACGCGAAGGGGTGACGCCGCGTCACCGTCATCCCTGGGTGGGCAGCGGGCTGGTGACGGTGTTCACCACTTTCTGCATCTGCGAGTTCGCCTTCGGATCCGTCGGCTCGGTCGCGGCGATCGCTTCCGCATCGCTCTCACTCATCACGATCATCCCGCGCGTGCCGTGCGAGGAACGCGCCAACGCGTCCAACCATCTCCTGTTCAAGGGCGGCGGTTTCGACTCTGAGTAGAGGAACTGGAGCGGAATCGCGGCACTGATCCAAATGCTGACCCTGCCGCTGCCTTCCTCGGCAGGTACCAGCCAGCTCAGCAGGAAGCTCTCTTGCATCCGGAGTTTGCTGGTGATGGCGATTTTCAGATGCGCGAGGGTGCGGTCATCGAACGCATACTGCGTAGCGTTGTCGTACACGAGATAGCCCACGTCAATGATCATGACACGTGGGGTTGACCCTGGCTTTTCGGATGTTGCGGTGCCAGGGCGTCACTCGAAAACGCCGGACTCCGTACCGGAGATGCGTGCCGACGCCGTCGCCATGTGCACGGCCATCGCCGACGCCGCCGCATCGGAGTCGCAGGCTCGCACCGCCGCGCTGATCGCCTCGTGCTGAGCGAATGCTGTCTCGGCGGCATCGGCCGATTGCACCGCCCGGTCCGCGTAGACCTGCAGCAGGGAACGCACCACGTTCAAGAGGTCGGAGAGCAGTTCGTTGCCGCTGATGGATGCCAGCGCGTCGTGGAACTCGCTGTCCGCCTTCGCGAAGACCCGCAGGTTTCCGAGCGAGTCGCGCATGCGTTCGAGCGCGCGATCCAGGCGCGACTGCCCGGCGCTGTCGTCGCGCAGCGCAGCGAGGCGCGCGATGTAGATCTCGAGCCCGGAACGGATCTCCAGAAGCTCCTGCGTGTTCCGCTGACCGATGAGCAGCCCCCAGCGCAGCGTCTGCGGTAGAAGCTCGCTCGCCGTTCCGCGCAGGTAGGTGCCCGAGCCGGGACGCACGTCGACGATTCCGAGGATTTCCAACGCGGCGAGCGCCTCGCGCACCGCCGACCGGCCCACCTCGAGAGTGGCGGCCAACTGGCGCTCGGGCGGCAGCCGGGTGCCCGGCTCCAGGTCGCCGCTCGTGAACAGGTCGAGCAGGCGCCGCGCCACTTCCGAGACCGGCGTTCCGCTCGGCAGTGCGCCGAGCGCCGCGCTGATGTCGACCGAACGGTCCTCCGGATACGCGGGCATGCAGACAACCTACCGCGAACTTTCTGGACTTGAAATTGGTCAACCGGTTTGTCAAACTCTCCGTGACGGATGTCGACGTCACATTGAATCGAAAGAGCACGGAATGACCCGACTGTGGAACGATCCCGCAGACTTCGCCGACGAGGCGACAGCGGGATTCGTGGCGGCCAACGGCCGCCACGTGCGCGCCGTCGCCGGCGGCGTGGTGCGCAACTCGGCCTCTCCCACCGGCGAGGTCGCCGTGGTCATCGGCGGCGGGTCCGGACACTATCCGGCGTTCGCCGGACTCGTCGGCACGGGCCTCGCCCACGGCGCGGCGATGGGCAACCTGTTCGCCTCTCCCTCCACTCAGCAGGTCCTCTCGGTGGCGAAGGCCGCCGAGAACGGAGGCGGGGTGCTCCTCACCTACGGCAACTACGCCGGCGACGTGCTCAATTTCGGCGCGGCGCAGGAGCAGCTTCGAACCCAGGGCATCCGATGCGAGACCGTGACCGTCACCGACGACGTGATGAGCGCGCCGCGCGGGTCGGAGCACCAGCGCCGCGGGATCGCCGGCGACCTCGTCGTCTTCCGCATCGCGGCAGCGGCAGCCGGGACCGGTCACGACCTGGATGTCGTCGCTCACCTCGCGCGGCGTGCCAACGCGCGGACGCGCTCCGTCGGTGTCGCCTTCTCGGGCTGCGCGCTGCCCGGCGCCGACACCCCACTGTTCGACGTGCCTGAGGGCCGCATGGCGGTCGGGCTCGGTATTCATGGCGAGCCGGGCATCGCCGAGGCGCCCATGCCCTCGGCCGACGAGCTCGCCGGGCTGCTCGTCACGCATCTCCTGCAGGAGCTTCCGGATGCCGTCGGGCGCGGATCGACCGTCGTCCCGATCCTGAACGGCCTCGGCTCCCTGAAATACGAGGAGCTCTTCGTCGTCTACCGTCGCATCGACGAGTTGCTCCGGGAAGCCGGGTTCGGGATCGACGATCCACACGTGGGCGAGTACTGCACGAGCTTCGACATGGCCGGCTGCTCGCTGACGCTCTTCTGGCCGGACGACGAGCTGGCACGACTCTGGGACAGCCCCGCCGACGCGCCCGCCTATCGCAAGGGCGCGAGCATCCGAGCGGCGGCCGCGCCGGCTTCCGTCGCACCGACCGCCGACGACCAGCCCGAGGAGCAGCCCGCGACCACGGTCGCGGCGACGACGACCACCGAGCCTGCCATCGCGGACGAGTTGTCGAGGGCGGCGGCCGTCACCGTGCGCGCCGCACTCGACGCGATCGCGACCACGGTGGACGCCCATGTCGACGAGCTCGGCCGGCTCGACGCCATCGCCGGTGACGGCGACCACGGCATCGGCATGCAACGGGGGGCGCACGCTGCGCTCGCAGCGGGGGCTGCGAGCGCAGCGTCGGGCGCAGGCGCGGGCACCGTGCTGGAGCAGGCTGCCGACGCTTGGTCGGACAAGGCCGGAGGCACCTCGGGAGCGCTGTGGGGCGTCATGCTCGCGCGCCTCGCCGTGGCGCTGGGCGACACGAGACTCCCCTGCCCCCGTGACGTCGCCGCCGGCGTCGCCGCCGCAACCGCCGGCGTCATGTCGTACGGCAAGGCCGCGCTCGGCGACAAGACGATGGTGGACGCCCTCGAGCCGTTCAGCGCAGAACTGACGAGCGCCGTCGACGAAGGCCACACACTGGCAGCCGCGTGGCGGTCCGCCGCCGAGGTCGCGACCACCGCCGCGGCGTCGACCGCTGACCTGCTTCCGCGCAAGGGCCGAGCCCGGCCGCACGGCGAGAAGAGCCTCGGCGTTCCCGATCCGGGTGCGCACTCGTTCGCACTGATCGTCAGCGCCGTCGCGGGGGTGCTGGAGTCATCCGATGAAGGGAATCACCATGGCTGAACCGCTTCGGATCGTCATCGGGAGCGATGATGCCGGATTCGACTACAAGGAGATCCTCAAAGCGGATCTCGAAGCGAACCCGGGCGTGACGTCCGTCGTCGACGTGGGGGTGAAAGCCGACGGGCACACCCCGTACCCACGGGTGGCGATCGAGGCCGCCGAGCGGGTCGCGCGCGGCGAGGCGGATCGCGCCCTCTTGTTGTGCGGCACGGGGCTCGGCGTTGCGATCGCGGCCAACAAGGTCCCCGGCATCCGCGCCGTCACGGCACACGACAGCTTCTCGGTGGAGCGCGGCGTGCTCTCCAACAACGCGCAGGTGCTCACCATGGGCCAGCGCGTGATCGGCATCGAGCTCGCGCGACGACTCGTGCGGGAGTGGCTCGACTACCGCTTCGATCCGGGCTCGGCGTCCGCGGCCAAGGTCGCGGTGATCGGCGAATACGAGACGACGGGATCGTGCTGAGACCGCTCGTCACCCTTGGCGTCAGCCTGAAGATGTATTTCGGGCACGAGGAGGCGACCGCGTGGTTCGCCCGGGTCGCCGACGCCGTGCACGAGCATGAGGCGATCGCCTCCGGCGCCGTGCGCCTGATCGTCATCCCAACGTATCTGCAGGTTCTTCCCGCAGTCGAGGCGTTCGCCGGCACGCCCGTCCTCGTGGGCGCCCAAGACGTCGCTGCGACCGACTCCGGTGCCTTCACGGGCGAGGTGTCAGCCGCAGAACTCGCCGAGGTCGGCGTCTCCGTCGTCGAGATCGGGCACGCGGAACGTCGCCGGATGTTCGCCGAGACCGACGGGGTCGTCGCGGGGAAGACATCCGCCGCGCTGAGAAACGGACTCACGCCGCTGCTCTGCGTGGGCGAGACCGACGAGGTCGGCACCGACGAAGCGATGCGGCAGTCGGTGGGCCAGCTGGCCGCGGCGCTCGCAAATGCGCCGGACGGCCCGATGATCGTCGCCTACGAGCCGGTGTGGGCGATCGGCACGGCGTCGCCGGCTCCGCTCGCGCACATCACGGCGGTGTGCAGCGGCCTCCGGGGTGCTCTCGACATGTTGAGCGAGCGACAGGGATCCGCCGTCATCTACGGCGGTTCGGCCGGTCCTGGCCTCCTGACCGGACTCGGCGATGCGGTCGACGGGCTCTTCCTCGGAAGGTTCGCACACGACGTGGAGGCGCTGGTGCAGGTGATCGATGAGGCGGACGCAGTCGTCCGTGAACGCACGGGGGCGCGCGCGTGATCGGCCTCGGAACGTACGCCTTCTTCTGGCAGCACTCCGACCGTGCGACGAGCCCACTCTCGCTGATCGGCGCGTTCGAGGCGACCAAAGAGCTTGGCGTCGACCTCTTCCAGATCTGCGACTACGGCCCGCTCGAGACGATGAGCGATGGCGCCGTCGCCGACGCTGCACGGGCGGCGCGCGAGCTCGGTCTCACGGTGCAGCTCGGCACCAAGGGCCTGGAGCCCGAGCGACTCGGGCGATACCTGGATCTCGCCGAAGCATTCGACGCACGCCTCGTGCGCGGCATGCCGTACAACGACGTGTTCCGGCCCGCGCTGCCCGGAGCAGCAGACATCCTGCGCGCCTGGATGCCGCGCTACGAGGCAAGCGGCGTCGCCTTCGCCCTGGAAACCTATGAGCAGCTGGCCACGAGCGACCTTCTCGCCCTGATCGGACATGTCGCAAGCCCCGCGCTGGGGGTGTGCCTCGACCCCGCCAATGTGGTCGCGCGTCTCGAGCTGCCGCACGACTGCGTCGAGGCGACCGCGCCGCACGTGACGAACATTCACGTCAAGGACTTCGCGTTCGCCCGTCAGCCCGGATGGGTGGGCTTCACCTACGGCGGTGCCGAGCTCGGCACCGGCCTCCACGACTACCCGCATCTGCTGCGCACCGTGCGCCCGCGCGAACGAGGGATCGACGAAATCGTCGAGCATTGGCTCTCCTGGCAGGGCGATGCCGACACGACGATCCGGACCGAACGGGACTGGACTCGTGCCAGCCTCGACTATCTGAGGAGCACACCATGACCACCATCACCGACAGCCTGACCGTCGCCGTCATCGGCGCCGGCGGCAAGATGGGCATGCGGGTTTCGAACAACCTGGCCGCCACCGATCACCGGGTGGCCTACGTCGAGAACTCGCCGGCCGGCCGGCAGCGCACCCTCGACGCGGGTCGTGAGCTGACGGATGCCCGCGCGGCCGTCTCCGACGCCGACATCGTCGTGTTCGCCGTCCCTGACCTGGCGCTGCAGGCCGTCACGGCCGAGCTGGTGCCGCAGATGAAGCCAGGCTCGATCGCGCTGACACTCGACCCCGCCGCCGCTTACGCCGGACTGCTGACCGACCGCGACGACGTCATCCGGGCGGTCGCCCACCCGTGCCACCCGTCGATCTTCCTGCGGCGTACCACACCGGAGGAGTACGCGGACACGTTCGGCGGCATCGCCGCGCCGCAGGACTCCATCGCCGCCATCGAGTCGGATGACCCTCAGAAGAAAGCGATCCTGGATGCCACGGTGCGCGCCATCTACGCGCCGGTCATTGACGTGCACTACGTCACGATCAAGCAGCTCGCCCAGCTCGAGCCGACGCTCGTCGAAACTGTCGCGTGCATGATCGGCGCGCTGCTGAACGAGGCGCTGTCGGAGGCCGTGAACACCATGGGCGTGCCGGAGGATGCCGCCAGGAGCATCCTCTACGGCCACACGCAGGTCGCACTGGCCAACGGACTTCGCGGCGACAACCCGTTCAGCGATGCCTGCCACATCGCGATGGAGTACGGACGCGAGAGCATCGTCAAGGACGACTGGAAGAAGATCTTCCGCGACGACGAATTGGACAAGAACCTGGCCAGGATGCTGCACCTCGACAGCATCGAGCGCTGAGCACCGACATGACGACACTCGACGGCAAGACCGCGCTGGTCACTGGCTCCGCCACGGGCATCGGCTACGCGGTCGCCTCGCGCTTCGCCGCGGAGGGTGCCAGGGTCATCATCGCGGACCGCGACGCAGATGCCGCACGAGCGGCCGCCACGGCGATCGGTGCCGACCGGGCTCGGGCGGAGATGATGGACATCTCCGACGAGGCGTCCGTCGCCGCCGCCTTCGCCTCGGCCGAGACCGACGGCTGGACGCCCGACGTCGTCGTGGCGAACGCGGGCGTGCAGCTCTTCGGCCAGGACGCCAAGGCCGCGGACCTCGACCTCGACGTCTGGCGACGCACCGTGGACATCAATCTCACCGGCACCTTCCTCACGGTCAAGCACGCGGTGCGCTCGATGGTGCCGCGCGGCGGCGGGTCGATCATCCTGACCGGCAGCCCGACCGGGCTGAACGGGGAAGGCGCCGACTTCACCGCGTACAGCGCGACCAAGGCGGGCATCCACGGCCTCGCCAGAACCGTCGCGGCGGCGTACGCGAAGGACAACGTGCGCGTGAACACCGTCGTGCCCGCCTACACCGAGACGTCGCTGGTCACCACGATCACCACCGACCCGGAGGCGCGCGCCGCCATCATCGGACGCATCCCGCTCGGCCGCGCAGGGTCGCCGCGCGACGTCGAAGGCATCATGGTGTTCCTGGCCTCCGACGACGGCGCGTTCGCCACTGGATCCCTCTTCGCCGTCGACGGCGGGATGACGACGATCTGAGATGAGCTGGCACGAGCAGTCGACGACGTGGCGCAGCGGCGCCTGGTCGCTCGAGCTACGCGACGACGAGCTCGCCGAGGTGCGCTTCGACGGCGGTCGAGTGCTGCGCAGCATCCGGGCAGTCGCACGCGACCGCGACTGGAATACGCCCACACTCGCGGTCGACGGCGTGGAGCGCGCGGGCGCCGCGCTGACCCTCGCCGTGCACACCGAGGGCTACGGTGCTCGGTTGCACGGCACCGTGCGGGCCGAGGCATCCGGATCGCGTCTCGTCGTCTCCCTCGACCTCGTCTCCGACACCGAGTACTGGACCAACCGTGTCGGACTCGTCGCGCTGCACCGGCCGCAGACCGCCGGACGCCTGCTGCGGGTGCGGCACAGCGACGGAACGTCGGAGACGACGGCGTTCCCCGTCGCGATCAGCCCGCACCAGCCGGTGCTCGACATCGCCGGGCTGTCGTGGAGCGACGACGGTATCGAGACCGACGTGCGGTTCGCCGGCGACGTGTTCGAGATGGAAGACCAGCGCAACTGGACCGATGCCTCGTACAAGACGTACAACCGGCCGCTCGCCCTGCCGTTCCCGTATCGCCTCGCGGCGGGGGAACGCGTGCGCCAGCGAGTGGAGTTGCTGGCCGTCGCCGACGGCTCCCGCCGAGCGCGCGGCGAGGACACGACGATCGTGCTCGCGGTCGACGGCACGTTCCCCGACATCGCCGTCGGCGCGGCGACCGCACCCACACCTGCTCAGGCGCCTCCGCCTCAGCCGGTCGGCTCCGCGGTGCTGGTCGAGCTCGACCTGGCATCCGCGAACTGGCCCGCCGCTCTCGAGCGTGCCGCCGTCGCGGGCCTCCCACTCGACGTGCGCATCGTGCTCACCGACGGCCCCGACACGGACGCCGCCGACACGGACGCGCCCGATGCAGACGCGCCCGAGGGGATCGCCGTGGATGCGCAGCCCCGCGACGCACTGGCCGATGCCGTCACGGCGCTACGCCGCCACAGCGTGGCCAGGGTCACGGCGTTCCAGCCGTCCGGCGACGCGCGTCACGTGTCGGACGAGGCCGCGATCGCGCGGCTGCGCGACGCCATGGCGAGCGCGGGAGTGCCCGTGCCCGTCGTCGGCGGCGCCCGCTCGCACTTCACCGAGCTGAACCGCGAGCGCCACCGGCTTCCCACCGACCTCGACGGCATCGTGTTCAGCGTCACGCCCCTCTTCCACTCCCTGCGCACCGAGCAGCTGATCGAGTCCCTCGCCATGCAGCGCCTCGTCGCGCGGCAGGCCGTCGCCGAGTCGAACGGCACGCCCGTGCACATCGGCCCGATCACGCTGCGGCCGCACTTCAACGACGTGGCCACCACGCCTCCTCCCCGTCCGGTCGGCGACGACCTCGCCGAGGGGTACGGGCCCGAGCTTCTCGACCTCACCGATCCGCGGCAGGATGCCCGCGAGCTGGCCGCCTGGACCATCGCGAGCGCCGCCGCCCTGGCCGTCCCGGGCGTCGCCACCCTGACGTACTTCGAGGAGTGGGGTGCTCGCGGCATACGCACGGCATTCGGCGAGGAGCGTCCGGTGGCCGCCGCACTGCGGATGCTCGCTTCGCTGTCGGGCGCGCCTCTGCAGACGGGAGACAGTCCCGACGGCCTCGTCTGGGCCGTCGGCGGGGAGCAGACAGTGCTCGTCGCCAATCTCGACCGCCGCGAGCGGACCGTGGAGGTATGGACGACGAACGGCTGGTCCACGGTCACCGTGCCCGCCGGCGGCTGGTCGGTGCTCCCGTCGGCGCCGGGCACCACTGCCATGCCGGGCGCGGCCACCGATGCGTAGGGCGGTCTGCAGGAAGCACGCCCTGATCAGAGGAGATCACGATGTTCGACCGCCGTTCCACCCTGGGCGACGCACTCGCCGACGCCGATGCGCGAGCCGTTCTCGAGCGGCACCTGCCCGACGTCACGGACTCGCCTGCCAGCGCGCGCTTTCTCGGCGAGAAGCTCGGGGTGTTCATCGCTCTTGTGCCGACGCTCGACCCGGCGTCGCGCGAGTCGCTGTGGCGAGAGCTCGCGGAGGTCGGACCGCCGGTGACGCGTGCTCCGTACCCGCAGGCTGTCGCGCCGAACCCTGACTACGAGGGCGATGACATCCGCTCGGGCTCGGCGCGGCTCGTCGGACCCGTCCCCGTGCCGATGTGGGACGTGATCGAGGTGCGCCTTCAGGGGCCGTCACACGGCAACCCGTTCCTCGATGTCGACCTGCACGCGGTGTTCACCCGCCCGGATGGGTCGGAGGCACGCGTCGGCGGGTTCTACGACGGCGACGGCGTCTACCTCGTGCGCGCGCTCGCCGACGCGGAGGGCGACTGGGCTTTCGTCATCCGCTCCACCGCACGCTCGCTCGACGGCGTCGCCGGGACGGCGAGCGTCACTGGTCCGAGCGAGGGCTTCCACGGACCGGTGCGCGTCGACGGGTTCCACTTCCGTCACGCCGACGGCACCAGGCACCGACCCCTCGGCACAACGGCGTACGCCTGGACGCACCAGCCGGATGAGCTGCAGGAACAGACGCTCCGCACGCTCGCCGATGCACCGTTCCGCAAGATCCGCATGTGCGTCTTCCCCAAGTCGTATCTCTACAACTCCAACGAGCCGGCCGACTTCCCGTTCCCGGGCTCGCTCGAGACGGGATTCGACCTCGAGCGGTTCGACACCGGCCACTTCCGGCGTCTCGAGCGGCGCATCCGGCAGCTGGCCGAGCTGAATGTGCAGGCCGACCTGATCCTCTTCCATCCATACGACCGGTGGGGCTTCTCCGAGCTCGGTCCCGGGGTCGACGATCGCTACCTGCGGTACGTCGTGCGACGGCTGTCCGCCTTCGCCAACGTCTGGTGGTCGATGGCGAACGAGTACGACCTGATGTGGGCGAAGGACGAGACGGACTGGGAGCATCTGGCCGGCATCGTGTCATCCGAGGATGCCTTCGACCACCTGCTCTCCATCCATAACTGCCGCGAGCCGTACGACTACTCCCGCCCGTGGATCACGCACGTAAGCATCCAGCGCATGGACACCTACCGAACCGCGGAGAACACCGACGACTGGCGCGAACGCTGGGGCAAGCCGATCATCATCGACGAGTGCGCCTACGAGGGCGATATCGACCAGGGCTGGGGCAACATCACCGCGGAGGAGCTGGTGCGTCGCTTCTGGGAGGGCGCGGTGCGCGGAGGCTACGTGGGCCACGGCGAGACGTATCTGCCCGATCGCCTCGGCGGCTCGACGAGCCTTGCGGCGGTCGCCGGGTCCGACCTCGAGGTGCTGTGGTGGGCGAAGGGCGGGGTGCTGCACGGCGCGTCACCCGACCGCATCGCGTTCCTCGAGTCCGTCCTCGCCGAGACGCCCGAGGGCGTACTGGAGCCGCTGGCGCTCGACTGGGATGTCCCGTGGGGCGGAGCGGACGGCATCCGTATCGGCTACTTCGGCTTCAACCGCCCGCGCTTCCGCAACCTGACGCTGCCGGAGGGCGACTGGGAGATCCACGTGATCGACACCTGGGGCATGACGGTCGAGCGCGTGCCGGGCATCCATCGCGGCAACGTGCGCGTCGACCTGCCTGGTCGGCAGCACATGGCGGTGAGGCTGCGCCGGACCGGCAGCGCCGGTTGAGCCCGTCGATCAGCGGAGGACGCCCGCGGACGGCCAGGCTCAGCCCCGAGGCCGCCAGTCGTGTTCAGCCGCGAAGCCGAGCGCTCTGATCTTGCGGGTCGACATCAGCGACTCGAACTCGCCTAGGTCGTCTGCCACGGGGGTGTCCGGGAACCACCGAGCGGCGAGCTCGCGGGACGGCACGGCGCATCCCGAATCAGGCGCGGCGACGTTGTAGATCGCGAATCCCGGCCGCGCCTTCTCGAGTGCCAGCGCCACCGCAGCGGCGCCGTCGCGGGCGTCGATCCACGATCCGATCAGGTCGCGCCTGTAGCCGGGCTCCGCCGCCCGCTCGAACGTCGCATACTCGTCCTCGGCGACCACGTTGGTGAAGCGCAGGGCCGTGATGGAGACGTCCTGGCCCCAGCGCACCATCTGTGCGGCGATCGCCTCTTCGGCCACCTTGCCGAGCCCGTAGGTGTTGTTCGCGCTCGTGAAGCTCTCGTCGAGGGGAAGGAAGGGCGGGGCCTCGTCGAACGGGAACCCCATGGCCGTGATACTGGATGCCGTCACGATGCGTGCGATCCCCGCGCGGTGCGCGGCGAAGAGCACGTCGAAGGTGACGGTCACGTTGTTCCGGAACGTCTCCGCGTCGGGAACGACGCCGTTCACCGGGATAGCCGCGAGGTGCACCAGCGCATCGAGGCCGCCATGGCGAGCCGTCACCGAGAGCATCGCGTCGAGCGTCTGGCCGTAATCGGTGAGGTCGACCCTCGTGAAGTGCGAGTCGACCGCGCCCGCGAGGTCGAATCCGATGACGTTGTGACCGTCGGCGCGCAGCCGGGCCACGGTCGCCCTGCCGAGTTTTCCCTGGCTTCCCGTGACGCCGATGATCATGCGATCACAATATGCATATTCATTCTGGGGCGCAAGAACATTAGGATTGACGTATGAGCCTCATCGTCGGCACCCCGCGAATCGAGCATCATCGTCGACCGTTCGGCATCGGCGAGCGCGCTCCCCGCATCTCATGGTCCGTGCAGACGGCACCTACGGGTTGGAGACAGACCACGTACCGCCTCGAGATCACGCGGAACGACGGTGCTCCGCACACGTTCGTCGTGGCATCCGCCGACCAGGTGCTCGTTCCGTGGCCGGATGCCGACCTCGCCTCGCGCGAATCGGCCGCGGTCACGGTCTCGGTGCGCGGCGCCGACGGCGAGTGGTCCGCCGCCTCCGAGCCCGTCGTGCTCGAGGCCGGGTTGCTCGAGCCGTCCGACTGGGTCGCGCGACCTGTCGGCGCGTACTGGAACGAGGATCCAGAGTCGGATGACCGTCGCCCCTCGCTCGTACGTCGCACGTTCTTCGCGACCGAGCGCCCGGTGAAGGCGCGGCTGTACGCGTCCGCTCACGGGTTGTACGAGGCGGAGCTGAACGGTGCGCGAGTGGGAGACGACGCCCTGTCGCCCGGCTGGACCGTGTACCGCGACCGTCTGCGCTACTACACCTATGACGTCTCCGGCCTCGTCGTCGAGGGTGCGAACGCGATCGGCGCCTGGCTGGGCGACGGCTGGTATCGCGGCAGGCTGGGCTGGCGGGGCGGATTCCGGAACGTCTTCGGGAACGATCTGTCGTTCCTCGGCCAGCTGGAGCTGACGTACGCGGACGGCCGCCGCGAGACCATCGCGACGGACGCATCGTGGCGCGCGGCGCCGAGCCCGATCATCCGAACCGGAATCTACGACGGCGAGGACTACGACGCACGCGAGGAACAGCGGGGATGGTCGGAGCCCGGCTTCGACGACAGCACGTGGCAGGGCGTCGCCGAGCGGCATCGGTCGGCCGAGACGCTGGTGGCGCCGACGGGGCCGCCGGTGCGCTGCACCCAGGAGGTGCTGCCGATCGCCGTGCTCACGGGAGCGTCGGGGTCGCGCATCCTCGACTTCGGCCAGAATCTCGTGGGCCACGTGCGCATCACGGTGCGCGGCGAGCGCGGAACGACGGTGTCGCTGCGCACGGCCGAGGTCCTGCAGGACGGTGAGCTCTACACGCGCCCGCTCCGGGGTGCGCGCTCGACCGACAGCTACACGCTCGCCGGCAGCGAAGGCGGAGAGACCTGGGAGCCCCGATTCACGTTCCACGGTTTTCGCTACGTCGAGGTCATCGGCTGGCCTGGCGACCTCGACGCTGCCGCGACGGCCGGCGACGTGGTCGCCCGGGTCCATCACACCGATCTCGAGCGCACCGGCTGGTTCGAGAGCTCCGATCCGCTCCTGAACCGGCTGCACGAGAACGTGGTGTGGGGCATGCGCGGGAACTTCGTCGACATTCCCACGGATTGTCCGCAGCGCGACGAGCGCGTCGGCTGGACGGGTGACATCCAGGTCTTCGGTCCCACCGCCTCCTACCTCTTCGATGTCTCGGGGATGCTGTCGGGCTGGCTGCGCGACGTCTCCGTCGAGCAGCTGCCCGACGGCACGGTCCCCTGGTATGTTCCGGTGATTCCCGCCCACCACATGTGGACGCCGATCCGGCCGGGGGCCGCCTGGGGCGACGTGGCGACGCTGCTGCCGTGGACGCTCTACGAGCGGTTCGGCGACCTCGGGATTCTCCGAGACCAGTTCGAGAGCGCGCGCGCCTGGGTGGACCTGATGGACCGCCGTGCCGGCGACTCGCACCTCTGGAATACCGACTTCCAGCTCGGCGACTGGCTGGATCCCGCCGCGCCACCGCAGGATCCCGCCGATGCCCGCACCGATCGCCACCTGGTCGCCACCGCGTACTTCGCGCGGTCGGCCGCGGTGGTCGCCGGCATGGCGGAGCTGCTCGGCGACGACGATCTCTCCTTGCGCTACTCGGCGCTGGCTCGGGATGTCGCCTCCGCGTTCGCCACGGAATACCTTCGCCCCGACGGCACGGCCGCGAGCGATGCGCAGACCGCGTATGCGCTCGCGCTCCGGTTCGACCTGATCCCGGACGACGCCCGGAGGGCTGTCGCCGGCGACCGGCTTGCCGAGCTCGTGCGCGAGTCGGGCAACCACATCGCGACAGGGTTCGTCGGTACGCCGCTCGTGGCGGACGCCCTCACCGAGACCGGCCATCTCGACGCGGCGTACGACCTGCTCCTCGAGCGCGGTTGCCCCTCGTGGCTCTACCAGATCGACATGGGAGCGACGACGGTCTGGGAGCGCTGGGACTCGCTGCTTCCCGATGGCAGCGTCAACCCGGGCACGATGACCTCGTTCAACCATTACGCGCTCGGTGCGATCGCGGACTGGATGCACCGCACCGTGGCGGGCCTGGCGCCGGCGGCGCCCGGCTACCGTCAGGTGCGGTTCGCCCCGCGACCCGGCGGCGGCCTCACGTCGGCCTCCGCACGCCATCTCTCACCGTACGGCGAGATCGCGATCGCGTGGCGGCTGAACGACCAGACA
Organism: Humibacter albus DSM 18994; assembly: GCF_000421825.1. Taxonomy (GTDB): domain Bacteria; phylum Actinomycetota; class Actinomycetes; order Actinomycetales; family Microbacteriaceae; genus Humibacter; species Humibacter albus. The sequence goes on along the minus strand of NZ_ATXT01000013.1, from coordinate 156,489 downwards.
TTCGAGGTCGACGTGACCGTGCCGGTCGGTGTGGAAGCGATTCTCGACCTGGCGGAACACGATCCGGAACCGCTGGCGCCTGGGGAACACCACAGGTCCGTCGCGAGGCCCGCCGACACGATCACCGAGTAGACGTATCCTTCCGCCGACGCACGGAATATCGTTGCGATGGCGAATCGCGATCCAACGCCCGTGGTCGATGACACCACCGATCGGAGCACACATGTCCACCACACACAACAGCCGTCAGCATGACGGACAGGTGCGCCTGCTCACGAAGGTGGCACGCATGTACCATGAGCGCGGCGTTCGTCAGGCGGACATCGCTCAGGCGCTGAACATCTCGCAGGCGAAGGTATCCCGACTTCTGAAACGCGCCGCGAACGTCGGCATCGTGCGCACCACGGTCACCGTCGCCCCCGGCGTCTACTCGGAGCTCGAGGAGGCGCTCGAGGAGCGCTACGGTCTCGCCGAGGCTGTCGTCGTGGATTGCGACCCCGAGGCGGACGACGCCGAACGGATCGGCGCGATCGGAGCGGGCGCCGCGGCCTATCTCGAAGCGACGCTGAGCGGCGCGGACCGCATCGGCGTCTCGTCGTGGAGCCAGACCCTGCTGGCGATGACGGATCGGATGCGCCCGTTCACGACCCGCGGTGCGACCGAGGTCGTGCAGCTGCTCGGCGGAATCGGCTCGCCCGACGTGCAGAACCACTCCCACCGGCTGCTGGCCGAACTCGCGCGCATCCTCGGCGCCGAGGCCGTCTACGTGCAGGCCCCGGGCATCGTGGCAGGGCCGGAGATCCGTGACAGCCTGCTCGCCGATCCCTCCATGCAGGAGGTGTCCCGCCACTGGCGCGAACTCACCATGGCCGTCATGGGGATCGGCAGCATCGAGCCGTCCGACATCCTCGCCGTGAGCGGCAACGCCTTCGCCACGCCCGACCGCGAACGGCTCATCGCCGACGGCGCGGTGGGCGACATCTGCCACCGCATCTTCCGCTCCGACGGAACGGCCGTCACGGGCCCCGCCGACGATCGCATCATCGCGATCCCGGTCGACGACCTCCGCCGCGTCCCCCGCCGGGTCGGAATCGCCGGCGGCCGACGCAAGCATGAGGCCATCCGGGGCGCGCTCGCGGGCAACTGGGTCAACACGCTGGTCACCGACCTGCAGACCGCCGAGGCTCTCGCAGAGTCCTGACGCCGAGGATGCCCGCGGCCTGGCCGCCGACACATCACCTTCAGGTCCGGCCCTCGGTCACCCGACGGAGTCGATCACAGGGCGTCGACGGCCTCCCGCAGGCGACGGATGCCCGGAACCAGGCTCGTGAGCACCGGCACGTCCACCCGGGCGGCCTCGGCCGCGCTGGCCATGGATGCCTGCGCCAGCACGATCACGTCCGCGTCGGCAGCCACGCGTTCGATCGCCGCCGCCACCAGTCGGTCGTGCCTCCCCCGATCGCCGTGCGACACGGCCTCGAACGCACCCTCGATCACCTCACTGGCGACGACGGGATCCACACCGGCGAGCGCCGCACGCTCCTGGATCAACCGCGTCGTCGGCGCACACGTCGTCGGCAGGGTCGCGAGCACGACGATGCGTTCTCCCCGTGCGACGGCCTCGTCCGCCATCGCCTCGTCGATGCGGAGCACCGGGATGCCCAACTCCTTCGACACCGGATCCGCCAGCTCCGAGATGGATGAGCAGGTCAGCATCACGACATCCGCGCCGGCCGTCTCGGCCGCGCCGACGAGGTCGGCGACTCGGACCGGCACCGAGGAAGCGGTGCCCTCGTCGCCGAGATCCGCCACGATGCGATCGTCCAGATAGTTGATCGCCGTCACATCGGGAAGGTACTCCCGCGCGAGCTCCATCACCGGCTGGATGACCACGGCACCGGTGTGCAGAAACGCCACTCTCGTCATGATCCCTATCCCTTCAGCGAACCGGCCGCGAGGCCGGACATGATCTTCTTGTTCAGGAATACGAACACGATCAGCAGCGCGACGATGTTGATGCTCACCGCCGCGAACAGCGGCCCGTACTGCGTGGAACCATACTGGTCGTTCAGGCTGAGAAGACCGACTTGGATCGTCGCCAACGAGGGATCGGTCGTGAACGTGAGTGCCACGAGCAAGTCGTTCCACACGCTGAAGAATTCGACCAGCGCGATCGTCAGTATCGCATTGCGCATGAGCGGCAGACCGATCGTGAAAAACGATCTCAGTGCGCCGGCGCCGTCCATCGTCGAGGCCTCGAAGACCTCTCGTGGCACGGAGCGGAAGTAGGCCGCCATCAGAAACGTCGCCAACGGCAGCCCGTCGACGGTGTACGTGATGATCATCGGCCACAGGCTGTCGGTGATGCCGATCTTGAAATAGAAGGTGAAGAGCGGCACGAGGATCATCTGGCCCGGCACCATGATTCCGGCGAGAATCAACAGCAGGACCGAGTTGCGGCCTCGCCAGATCATCACTTCCAGCGCATACCCTGCCGCTACCCCGAACAGCACGATCAGGCAGACCGCCGGAATCGTGACGAGGATGCTGTTGCGGTAGTTCACCGCCACGTTGCCGCGAGTGAGCGCATCGATGTAGTTGCTGAGATCCCAGTGCTGCGGCAGAGACCAGGTCGGGTTGGAGAGGAACTCGGTCTGCGTCTTGAACGAGCCCATGATCATCCAGAACTGCGGATAGAGAACGACGATCAGCAGGACTGCGACGATGATCCATACCGGGATGCGGCGGACGATCCGGAGCGCGCGACGCGACCGGGCCCTTCCCGACGGGGTCGACGTGAGGATCGGTTCGGCCATCGTTTTCATCGTGGTCATCTCAGGCCTCGGCTTTCCGGCTCGACGATCGGAAGATCGCGAGGGTGAAGAGCAGACAGAGGATCGTCAGCATCAACGCGATCGTGCTCGCGTAGCCATAGTCGGAGTAGTTGAACGCGGTCTGGAACATGTACAGCGTGAGCGGCGTGGTCGACGTGCCCGGCCCCCCGTTGTTCAGCGCCAGCAGACTGTCGAACACCTTGAGGGTGGAGTTGAAACTGAAGATGATCGACGAGATAAGGATCGGCATCGACAGCGGCACCACGATGTGCCGCACGAGGCGCAGACCATTCGCTCCGTCCAGCCGCGCCGACTCGATCACCTCGTCCGGGATGTCGAGAAGTCCCGTGTACAGGAGCACGGCATAGAAGCCCATCGAGCTCCAGTACGTCATGACGAGAGCCACGGCCATCGTGCCCACACTCGAGGCCAGGAACTCGACGCTCTTGCCGCCGAAGAGGTTGATGATGTCGTTGATCGGACCCTGGTTCTGGCCGACCGAGACGAGGTTGCGGAACAACAGCGCGACCGCCACGGTCGGCAGCACCATCGGGAAGAAGACTGCCGTGCGAATGAACGCGGAGCCCTTGCGCAGCACGAACACATAGAGGAGCGCGAGCAGGTACCCGAGGATGATCTGCCCCCCGGTCGCGAGCAGCGCGAAGATGATGCTGACCCACAGGGACTGGATGGCGATCGGATCAGTGAAGAACCGACCGAAGTTGGCGAATCCGGTGAAGGTGAAGCCGCTCAACGAGTTGCCGTCGAAGAACGAGAGGCCCAGCGACCACATCACCGGGACGATCTTCAGGAGCACGTAGATGACCAGGGTCGGCCCCAGAAGGATCAGTATCGTCTTGCGATCACCGAAGACACGTTTCATGAAGATCCTCCTCACACCAACCGGCTCGGATCTTCACCGGAAAGATCCGAGCCGCCTGGCGCCGAGTTCGTAGCAGGTTTACTTGTTGGCGTCGATGCCGGCCTGCAGCTGCGACATGTACGTCTTGGGCGTCATCTGTCCGGTGGTGAGCAGTGAGACGTTCGACTGAGCGAGCGACGTGGACTTCGCATCCATCAGCGCCTCGAACCAGAGCACGGTCTGCTTGATGTCGGAGACCTTCTTCTGCACCATCTTCGTCGGCCCGTCCACGTTGGTCACGGTCTTGTTGATCTTGAAGCCCGACACCACGCCATCCTTCTTAAGCGCCAGCGCACCGTAGTTGTTCGCGATGCACTTCAGCCACTGGCCGACCTTGGGTCCGTAGTCCTTCGGGTTCATCGCCATCGCCGCTCCCGCGTTCGCGGGCCACTGGTCGATACTGCCCTTGCCGCCGGCAACGGCCGGGAACGGCATCAAGCCCACGTTGTCGGAGCCGATGATGTCCTGCGACTTGTCGTTGATGTTGCTCAGCAGCCAGGAGCCGTCGTACATCATCGCGGCCTTGCCCGTGAGGAAGGCGTTCGTCGCGGTTGCGGCGTCGGTGGAGACGAAGCCCTGACCGAAGTAACCGTCCTGCGCCATCTGCTGGACGGCGGCGGCGGCCTTGACGTACTTGGCGTCCGTCAGCTTCGCCTTGCCGTCCTGGACGTCCTTCATCGCGTCCGGTCCCATGCTCCGGAAGATGTAGTCACCGATGAGACGAGTGACCGGCCATGCATCCTTGCCGTCTGTGGCGAACGGCGTGTAGCCGGCATCCTTGATCTTGCCCGCGTCGGCCATCAACTCATCGAACGTGGTCGGCTCCGACAGCCCGAGCTTGTCGAAGATCTTCTTGTTGAACCAGATCCCCTCGATGTTGTACTGGTAGGGCAGCGAGACCATCTGTCCGTAGACCGAGGTGACGGTCGACGCGGCGCCGGGAAGGATGTCGTCCCACACGCCGAGCTTCTTAAGTTCCTTCTCGTAGTTGAGCACCAAGCCGTTCTTGCCGAGGTCGCCGCTCGGAGTCACCATCGCTGTTCCAGCGATGAAGTGCACGGGCAATGCGTTCTGGCTGGCGAGAAGCGTGACCTTCTGCACGACATCCGCCTGAGCGACGGTCTGGCTCTTCAGCGGCAGTGCCTTGTTCTCAGCGGAGCACGCGCCGGAGGCCAGCTCCTTGAGCTCGGCCGTCAAAGTCGGATTCTCATTGGCGGTCAGCACAGTGAAGGCCTTCGGGTCCTTCCCAGATGCTGCGTTGCCAGACGACGCTCCCGAGCCACTGGAGCACGCGGCGAGAGTGACGGCCGTCACTGCGGCCAGGGACACCGCCACAAGAGTTCGGCGGCTTCGGCGGGTGATCATGACGTCCTCCTTGACGATGTGGATGCGGGGGCATGCGGAACCTACGGGAGTGAGACTAGGCGTCAACGCGAGGTGTGTCAACAATCAGCCCTGAAATTCTATGCATCCACGCACGCTTTGATACGTTCCATCTGCAAATTCATGCATGGTTGCGAATTTTTTCACCGACTCTTAGCCTGAGTCCACGGGCCCGCGAACCGCCGCGCCGAACAGGTGGAGCGCGCTCGGAGCACTGCGAAAAGAGGCTGCCCTCCCACCCGGCACGCAAGCCTGAGGGAAGATGACGGCACACGCGAGAGGAACACATGTCGACGACGACCGCGCCTACCAGCGAGCCGCTTCGACCCCTTCATGCCGACCAGGTTCGTTGGGGCCGAGGATTCTGGCACGACGTGCAAGAGCGCACGTTCGAGTCCACGGTGCCGACCATGTGGGAGTCGCTGAGCGACCCGGCGGTCAGCCCGGGCCTGCAGAACTTCCGCATCGCGGCCGGCCTTCAGGCGGGCGAGCACCAGGGGCCGCCGTTCATGGACGGCGATCTCTACAAGTGGCTCGAGGCCGCGATCTCACAGCTGGAGGTCGCGTCCCAGCCGTGGCTGACCGAGACTGTGGAAGAACTCGTGCAACTGATCGCCTCGGTGCAGCGCGATGACGGCTACATTCACACGCCGACCCTGATCTCCGCGCAAGCACACGGCGACGTGGTCGAGCTGTCCGACCGGTTCGCGTTCGAGACGTACAACCTCGGCCACCTCATCACTACCGGTGTGCGCCACTTCGAGGTGACGGGCAGTACCACTCTCCTCGACGTGGCCCGCAAGGCGGCCGGCTTCCTCGAAGGCCTGGCAAGAGACAAGCCGCTCGAACTCGCAAAGAGCGCGATCTGCCCGTCGCACTACATGGCCGTCATGGATCTGTACCGCGTGACGCGCGAGACGCGGTATCTCCGTCTCGCCGAGGCGTTCGTGCGCGTGCGCGACGACTTCGACGGCGGCGACGACAACCAGGATCGTCTTCCGGTTCGCGAGCAGACGGTCGCGGCCGGCCACGCCGTACGCGCGAACTACCTCTACGCCGGACTCGCCGATCTCGCCACGGAGAATGACGACCACGAGTTGCGCGCTGTGCTGGAAGGACTGTGGAACGACGTCGTCGACACGAAGCTCTACCTCACCGGAGGATGCGGCGCCCTCTACGACGGCGCATCGCCCGACGGCGACCCGTGGCAGTCCGAGATCAGCCGGGTGCACCAGGCCTACGGCCGGGCGTATCAGTTGCCGAACACCACGGCGCACAGCGAGTCCTGTGCGAACATCGGAATGATCCTGTGGAGCGAGCGGATGCTGTCGCTCACAGGCGACGCCCGATACACCGATGTCATCGAGACCATCGCCTACAACTCACTCCTGGCCGGGATCGACCTCAGCGGAACCGAGTACTTCTACACGAACCCGCTCCGGCAGGTGAGGGATCTCCCCTACCCGCTCCGTCGCCCCGGCGATACAGCGCTGGACCCCGTCCCGGTGCCGCCGCCGTCCGACGAACGGCTCCGGGAGCGCTACTTGAGCTGCTTCTGCTGCCCGCCGAACACGGCACGAACGCTCGCTCGGTTCCACGAGCGCGCGGCATCCGTCGCCGACGGAGAGCTGTACGTGCATCTCTACGGCGGAAGTGACATCCGGGTCTCCGACGGCGCTCGATCGCTCGCGCTCCGCGAAGACACCGAGTACCCGTGGGGCGAGGTCGTGCGGTTCACCGTCGAGGAGGCCGTCGAAGACGGGATGCCGGTCAGGCTCCGCGTTCCGGGGTGGACGCGCGGCGCATCCCTTCTCGTGAACGACGAGACGATGGATGCCCCGGCGCCGGGCGCGTACGTGCGGATCGATCGCGCGTGGCGCACGGGCGACACGATCACTCTGACGCTTCCGATGTCCTCGCGCGTCGTGCGCGCGAACCGGCTTGCCGAAGAGGTGACGAACCAGGTCGCGGTACAGCGCGGCCCCGTCGTCTACTGCCTGGAGAGCAGCGACCTGCCCGACGGCCTTCCGCTGGAGCGCGTCGCCCTCCGCCGCGGAACCACGCTGACCCCGCAGGCCGGGGAGGTCGACGGACACGCGATGCAGGTCATCCCCGTCACGCTGGCGGTGCTGCCGGCCGGTGGCACCGACACGCTCTACGAAGACCTCTCCGACGACGCGCTCGACACCGTCGACACCCGGTTGGTGCCGTACTTCGCGTGGGGCAATCGGGGTGCGTCGGAGATGTCCGTGTGGCTCCCCCTGGTGTGGTGACGGCGATGAGCGACCGATCCGTCACGGCGACGTACATCATCGAGACCTCTGTTCCGCTCCGGAAGGCGGCCGAAGTGCTCGCCGGGGAGCAGTCCACCGGCACCTTCGTGCGCGTCGAGCGCGAGACGGACGACGTGCGGGCGCGCTTCGCCGCCCAAGTCGCCTCGCTGGAGGAGATTCCCCTCACGGGCGCCTCACCACTGCCCGGTGCCGTCGGAGACCCGGACGCGAGGCGGCGAGCACGCGTGCGGATACGCTTTCCGCTCGACAATTTCGGACCGTCGATCCCGAACCTCCTCGCCGCCGTCGCCGGCAACCTGTTCGAGGTCAAGGAGCTCGCTGCCGTCAAACTCATCGACCTCGATCTGCCTGCGGAGTTCGCCGCACGGTATGCCGGACCGCAATTCGGTGTCGAGGGCACGCGGCGTCTCGCAGGCCGTCCTTCGGGCGTGCTCTTGGGCACGATCATCAAGCCGAGCATCGGGCTGTCCCCCGCAGAGATCGCCGAGGTCGTCGACGAGCTCGCCTCCGCGGGCATCGACTTCATCAAGGACGACGAGTTGCAGGGCAACGGCAAGGGCGCCCCGCTGGTCGAACGCGTGAAGGCGGTGATGCCGGTGCTGGAACGCCACGCGGACCGCACCGGCGTCAAGCCGATGTACGCCTTCAACATCACCGACGACATCGACCGTCTCGAGGCGAACCACGACCTGGTGGTGAACGCCGGCGGCACGTGCGTCATGGCGTGCATCAACATGATCGGCCTGGCCGGTCTCGACTACCTGCGCCGACGCTCCTCCGTTCCGATCCACGGGCATCGGGCGATGTTCGGCGCGATCAGCCGCTCGGAGCAAGTCGGGATAGGGTTCCGGGCGTGGCAGAAGCTCGTCCGCCTGTGCGGCGCCGACCATCTGCACACGAACGGGATCAGCAACAAGTTCTACGAGACGGATGCCCAAGTGCTCGACTCCATCGCCGCCGTGCGTGAGCCGCTGCTCGGCTTGACCTCCACCGTTCCGGTGCTGTCGTCGGGGCAGTGGGCCGGACTCGCGCATGCGACGCTCGACGCGGTCGGCACGACCGACCTGCTCGTGCTCGCGGGCGGAGGCATCCACGGGCATCCGGACGGCGCGGCGGCCGGAGTCGCCAGCATGCGAGAGGCCTGGGCGTCCGCCGCACGCGGAGAGGATGCGCTCACCGCGGTGCAGAACTCGGAGCCTTTGCGTCGTGCCACCGAGCTGTTCGGGCCGGTGCGTGTCTAGTCCGGGCACAGCGGAGTCGGAGGCGAGGTCCGAGATCCCACACAGCCGGGTCGTGCAGCCTGCACCGGCGCGGCCGCGGGTCGCGTTCTATGGTGACGACTTCACCGGCAGCGTCGACGCCCTGCTCCAGTTCTCCCGTCGTGGCTGGAAGGCGCGTTTGTTTGTCGGCGTGCCCTCACTCTCCCTTCTCGAAGAGGCGGCAGCCGGCAGCGACGCGGTCGGCATCGCCGGCATCGCCCGCTCGTTACGGACCGAGGAACTCGATGACGAGCTGGCACCCGTCTTCGAGACGCTCACCACACTGCGCCCGCATGTACTGCAATACAAGGCGTGCTCCACAGCCGACTCGTCGCAGACCGTCGGCAGCCTCGGCCGTGTGATCGAGCTCGGCCTGCGCGCGGTGCAGGGCGCGCACGCGCCCGTACCCGTTCTCTTCGCGCAGCCCGACTTCGGCCGGTACACCGTGTTCGGTCACCACTTCGCGGCTGAGAACGGCACCGTGTATCGACTCGACAGGCAGCCGACGATGTCGACGCATCCGTCGACTCCGATGGACGAGTCGGATCTCGCGCTGCACCTGGGCAGGCAGACGACACTGCCCGTGACGAGCATCCCGTTCACCGAATATTCGTCGGCGGCGGCGATCGCCGACCGAATCCGCGAATCGAATGGCGCAGCGGTTGTCCTCGACGCGTTTAGCGACGACCAACTGACGATGATCGGCGAGGCAGTCCTCTCGCTTCCCGAACCGCTCTTCGCGCTGGGATCGGGCGGGCTCAGCCACGCCATCGCAGCGGCGGCTCCCGGCGACGGCGAACCATTGCCCGAGTCGACTGACCGCAGCGGGCCGATCCTCGTGCTCTCGGGGAGCCGCTCGGCACAGACCCGGCGCCAGATTCAGGCCGCAGCCGATGCCGGCTGGCTCGTGCTGCCTCTGCCGACGAGGCCAGATCCGGCGGTGGTCGCCGAGGTCATGGCCTCACTCGAGGCGGGGCGCAGCGTCGTGCTGGCCTCCGACGGGCTCAGTGTCGCGGCACAGGGCGCGACAGTGCGAAGTGCGACAGCGCCCGGCGGCGCAGCGACCAACGAGGCTGCCGCGGCGGAGCCCGCGCCCGACGACGCGGTCACGCTGGAGGGCATCGCGGCGCGCGCCGCGGAGTTGGCGTCGGCTTCAGCTCGCACCGGGACATCCCGTCGCATCGTGGTCTGCGGCGGCGACACCTCGAGCCGGGTCACGAGGCTGCTCGGCGTCGACTCGCTCTCGATCGCCGCGAACCCGTGGGAGAACGTCGTGGTGCTGAACGCGCACTCCAGCGACCCCGATATCGACGGACTCGAACTCGTGCTCAAAGGCGGCCAGGTCGGCGATGTCGACTTCCTGCTCCGGCTACGGGCGCTGGGTGAGGGGACGTGGACGTCCACGACGCCGAGAGCCCCGCAGGAGTGACGCCCCGCTGAGGATCGCGGCCGAGCGACCGAACACTATTCGGTCAGACACTATTTCAGGTCATACCGCGCCACATCGACATATCCGACGCCTGACCTCAGATGCCCTGAAATAGTGACGGGATCCGGGCATCGGGCACCCCGATGCCCGCGGTCGCCCGAAGCCGCACGCTCCACTGTGTCCGCTCCCGCCGGATGCGGTAACGCTCAGGCAGCGCAGGTCCCACGGACGCCGAACCGAGCCCCTGTTGTCCGTGGTCGACGTTGAGCCACACACGACCGCTGTCCCGCAGCTCGTACGGCTTGACGGCCCGTTGCAAGTCGAGCGAGGTCCAGCGCCGCGCGGTGAAGTCGAAGAGCGGCAGGCCGTCCACGTGAACGTCCGGAAGCCCCGCGCCGCGCAGCACGAGTTCCCGTGTCTGCACATGGTTGCCGTTCTCCTGCGGTACCGGATACGGCACTTGCAACTCGTCGATATCAGCGCTGTAGCGCCCGATGGGTGCTCCCTCGAAGGAGTCCGCATAGGTCTCGCCGGGCCCGCGCCCGTACCACTCGACTCTCTCGTACCCGCCCGGAAGCGAGAACAGCAACCCCAGCCGGGGAACCCAAATGTCCCTGTGCTTGTACGGGGTGTCGCTCCACGGTCCGACGAAGGATGCCTCGACCGCCAGCGCGAGCCCGTCACCGTCCGCCGTCCACAGCATCGACCACTCGACACCGTGCGGATGCGACGCAGGAGCGGTGCGACCTCGGGCGAGCAGCCAGCCATCGCCGTGCTCGACGGCGTCCGTGCGATGCAGCATGCGATCGATCCCCGTGTCGTGCCAGACCGAGGCGATGTCATTGAGGTCGCCCTGCCCGCGGTCGTTCTCGGTCGGGGCGCGGTGCAGATCGAGCCACGGGCCGTCGAGGTCCAGGCCACTCCAGCGGCGCAGGCGACCGGTGCGTGCGTCGAAAACGGCGTCGCCCACGCGCAGCTCGGCTCCGGTGGTCAGCCGGTGCGGCGGGAGAGCCGACGCGGCGGCCGGGACCGGGGGCCACCGTGGCATCCGCGGGTCCGTCGCGGGGAGCACGCGCTGCGCCCAGGCGACGACGTGCCCCGGCTCGGCCCACAACGCGTGGGAGGAACCTGCGGCGAGCGCAGCCATCACCGTGACCACGGTCTCGAGTTCGGCATCCGCCTCCACCTGCGGCAGCGGCACGTGCGCGCTCGAGCCCGGCGCGAGCGCTGGCACGACGAGATCGCCCTCGTCGGTGAGAACGCCCTCGCGCTCGACGCGCCAGCGGAAGGCGAGGTCCGACGTGTCGGCACAGTGCCGGGCGTTCTCGACGATCACAGCGTCCGCGATCTCGATCCGCACCGGCTCGTATGCCTTCGCGAGCTGGGTGAGCGCCGGCGTGGGCGTACGTTCGCTGAAGACGAGGCCGTGCAGGCTGAAGCGTCCGCCGCACGGCTCGTGGTCGACATCCTCGCCGTGCATGATGAAGGGGATGCCGTCGGCCGTCATCGCGGTGAACCCGTGGTCGATCCACTCCCACACGAAGCCGCCGCAGAGGCGATCGTGGGCGGCGATGATGTTCCAGTAGTCCGACAGCGACCCGGGGCCGTTGCCCATGGCGTGCGCGTACTCGATGAGCAGGAACGGCAGGGACCGCCGCCGCGCGTCGTCTTCGGAGCCGACGCCGTCGGGTGCGTCCTCGTCGCGGCGGCCGATGCGCTCGAGGTCGTCGAGCGACGGGTACATCACAGCGTAGAAGTCGGAGTTGCGATACGTGGGATCGCGCTCGTAGAGCAGCGGCCTGCTCGGGTCTCGCTCGCGCACCCACTGCTCGAGCACGTCGAAGGACTCCCCCGAGCCGCTTTCGTTCGCCAGCGACCAGACCACGATGCTCGGATGGTTCTTGTCCCGTTCCACCATGCGCTGCACCCGGTCGAGCAATGCTCCCCGCCACCGAGGATCGGCAGGCGGGTTCGCCTCCGGCGCCGTGAACACGAAGCCGTGAGTCTCGATGTCGCACTCCTCGACGACCCAGAGCCCGTATTCGTCGCAGAGTCGGAGGAACTCCGGGTGCGGCGGGTAGTGGCTGGTGCGCACGGCGTCGATGTTCGCGCGCTTCATCATGACGATGTCGCGGATCATCGTGTCACGATCGAGCGTTCTGCCGGTCTTGGGATGATGCTCGTGGCGGTTCACGCCGCGGAACTTCACGGGCGCGCCGTTGACGACGAAGACGCCGTCCCTGATCTCGACGCGACGGAATCCGATCGCGAGCGGGACGCGCTCGCCGTCCGTCCGCAGCTCGCCGCGATAGAGGCGCGGCACCTCCGCGCTCCACGGCTCGACCGGCACTGTCACGCTCTCGCCCGTGGCCATGCGGATGCCCAGCTCGGGGAGGTCGACGACCGCCGGCGCCGAAGCATCCACTCGCAGCGTGCCGAGTCCGGTCTGCGGGTCGTAGTCGGCTTGCACGAAGTGATCGTCGATCGCGCCCACCGGTCGTTCGATAAGCTCGACGTCGCGGAAGATGCCGGGGAGCCACCACATGTCCTGGTCCTCGAGATACGTGCCCGCCGACCATCGGTGCACTCGCACCGCGAGCACGTTGGGCCCGGGGCGCAGCCGGACGTCGAACTCGAACGGCAACCGACTTCCGGTGGACCAGCCGAGCTCCTGCCCGTTCAGCCACACCTTGGCGCACGAGTCGACGCCCTGGAATCGCAGCACGGCCCCGTGCCAGTCCTGCGGCGCCTCGAACACCAGGCGGTAGTCCCCCGTCGGGTTCTCGGTGCTCACCTGCGGCGGATCGAGCGGGATCGGGAACGCCGTGTTCGTGTAGAGCGGCCCTTCCGCCGTGCCGCGCATCGACCGAGCCGGCCCTCCCGCGAGCGGGGTGAAAGACTCCAGCACCCAGTGCGACGGAACGCGCAGGCGATCCCACCCCGAGTCGTCGAAGTCGTCCCGCGTGAAGCCCGAGCCGGTCCCCGCGGCCGTCGCTGAGAGCCGAAAGCGCCACTCGCCGTTGAGGCTGAGCGTCGCCGCGGCGGTGGGCGCATCCGCCCGCGGCGCACGGCGACCCCGGCCGGGATCCATGCTCTCGACGTACTCTTCCACGCTCACTCGTCCTCGTCCTCGTCCGTACTCGGTGCCGGCCCGCACGCGTCGATGGATGCCCAGAGCCGATCCGGTATCTCCGTCGCGGTCAGTTCCTCGAGTTCGCGGAGGCGCTGCGCCGACGAAATGCCGACGACTGTGGAGTCCACCAGCGGGGAACGCATCGAGAAGTGCAGAGCGGCCGCGCGGAGCGAGACGCCGAGCTCGGAACAGGCGCGCTCCACTCCGGCGACCCAGTCGACGAGTGTGGTGGAGGCTGGACGGTAGGCGTATGTCGCGCCGCTGCGCGCGCCCGTGGCGAGGATCCCGCCGCCGAAAGGTGCGGCGTTGAACGTCGTCATCCCTCGTCGTCGCGCTTCCTCGAGCAGGGGGACCGCGCTGCGATCGACGAGCGTGTACCTGTTGTGCGTGAGCAGTGCGTCGAACACACCCGTCTGCACGTACGACCGCATCAACGGAATCGGACCGGCGGCGATGCCGATCGCGGCGACCGCTCCGGAGTCGCGGAGTTCGAGCATCCCCTCGATCGCACCGCCCGGCGCCAGCGCCTCAGAGACCGTGATCGTGTACGGGTCGTGCAGGTGAAGGATGCCGACGCCGTCCACCCCCAGCCTCGCCATGCTCTCGTCGAACGAGCGAAGCACGCGATCGCGATCCAGCACGCCCGTCTCGGGATCGCTGTCGACCTTCGTCATGATGTGCGCGGTCGCGGCGTCGCCGAGCTCGGCTCGCGCACGGCCGAGGATCTCCTCCGACCTCCCTGCGGCGTACGCGTTCGACGTGTCGACGAGCGCGAACGGGCCGCCCAGCACCGCCTTGGCCGTTGCCACCTCTTCGGCCGGGCCGCGGTCCGTCCGGCCGCCCAGGGACGAGGTGCCGACGGTGACGGCACCAAAGGAGATTCGATCGTTCATGGACGTCGTCGTACCCCTCATCGGTAGGTGTGTATATCCATTCTATAATGAATGTCGTTTCAGTCCGGCGATGCGCGCACGTGCGAAGCGGAGCACGGCATCGCCAGACGGACTCGCCCGCGGCGAGCGGCGGCATCCTGTGACACGATTCGCATGACGCCTCTCGCCGGGCCGCGACCGTTCACCACCGGACTAAGGAGTGCCCATGCCCACCACCGCACCGTCGCCTCTCATCGGCGCGCGTCTGGGCCAAGGCATCGCCGATCGTCTGGAATCGCTCGCGCCCGGCAGCCTGCGCACCCGTGCGACCGACCGGCTGGCACTGGCGCACGACGCTTCCCACTACCTGATGACGCCCACCGGCGTCGTACGTGTGCGCGATACGGACCACCTGGCGGGGATCCTCCGTCTCGCGCACAAGGAGAAGCTGCCGGTCTCGTTCCGGTCCGGTGGCACGAGCCTGTCGGGGCAGGCCTCCACCGACGGCCTGCTGCTCGACACACGCCGCCACTTCCGCCGCATCGAGCTCCTCGACGATGGCGACGCCGTGCGCGTACAGCCTGGCGCGACGGTGCGCCAGGTGAACGCGCGGCTGCTGCGGCACGGACGCAAGCTCGGGCCCGATCCCGCGAGCGAGGTGGCCTGCACCTTGGGCGGCGTCATCGCCGACAACTCCAGCGGCATGGCCTGCGGCACGCGATTCAACACCTACAACACGATCCGCTCGGCCGTGCTCGTTCTCGCCGACGGCTCCGTGCTCGACACGGCAGCGCCGGATGCCGATGAGCAGCTCCACGCGATCCATCCAGAGCTCTGGGAGGGGCTGGTGCAGCTCCGCGACCGCGTGCGCGGCGACGCCGATTCCGTGCAGACGATCCGCCGGCAGTACTCGATCAAGAACACGATGGGCTACGGCCTGAACTCGTTCGTGGACCATGATCGCCCCGTCGACATCTTGTTGCACCTCGTCGTCGGGTCCGAGGGCACCCTCGCGTTCGTCGCCGACGCCGTGCTCGACACACTCCCCGTGAAGACGCATGCCGCGACGGGCATGCTCTACTTCCCCACCCTGCGCGATGCCACCGGCGCGCTCCCCGCGCTGGTCGCGTCCGGACTCGCCACGATCGAGCTGCTCGATGCCACCTCGCTCCGCGTGGCCCAGCGTGAACCCGGCGCGGACCAGGAGCTGCTCTCGCTCGACGTCCACGAGCACGCGGCCCTGCTCGTGGAGTACCAGGAGTCGACGGCCGACGAGCTGCAGGCGCGTCTGGAGAACTGGGATGCCCTGTGCGCGGGGCTGACGCTCGACCATTCGTCGCCGCTCACGCAGGATCCTGCTCGCCGGGCGGCGCTGTGGCACATCCGCAAAGACCTCTACGCCACGGTGGCCGGAAACCGGCCCTCCGGCACGACCGCGCTGCTCGAGGATGTCGCGGTGCCGGTCGAGCGCCTCCGCGAGGCGTGCGAGGGTCTGATCGCCCTGTTCGACAAGCACGGCTACGAAGACAGCGTCATCTTCGGGCACGCGAAGGACGGCAACATCCACTTCATGGTGACCGAGCGCTTCGACGACCCCGACGCGCGCGGCCGCACTGCGGCGTTCACCGAGGACATGGTCGATCTCGTGCTGGCGCACGACGGCACGCTGAAGGCCGAACACGGCACGGGTCGCATCATGGCGCCGTATGTGCGCCGGCAGTTCGGCGATGAGCTCTACGAGGTGATGCGGGAGGTGAAGCGTCTCGCCGATCCGCACAACATCCTCGGACGCGGCGTGCTGATGAACGAAGACCCCGACGGCCCGCTGTCGAACCTGAAGCTGACACCCACTGTCGAAGAAGAAGTCGACCGCTGCGTGGAGTGCGGCTACTGCGAGCCGGTCTGCCCGAGCAAGGACATCACCCTCACGCCCCGACAGCGCATCGTGCTGCGGCGCGAGACCGAGCGAGCACGACAGGCGGGCGATACCGAACTCGTTAACATACTCGAGAAGGAATACGACTACGACGGCGTGCAAACCTGCGCCGTCGACGGCATGTGTCAGACCACCTGCCCGGTGCAGATCAACACCGGAGACCTCGTGCGTCGCCTGCGCGCCGAGCGACAGGGCACGCTGAGCCAGGCGGGCTGGAGGGCCGCAGCCAGCGCGTGGGGTACCACGAGCACGGCGGGCGGCGTCGCGCTGAGCGCCGCCCATCTGGCACCGCCGGCCGCCACGCTGGCGACCAAAGCAGCACGCACCGTGCTGGGCTCCGACACCGTTCCCCTGTACTCGGCGGACCTGCCCGGCGGAGGCAAGCGGCGTGCGGTCATCCATTCGCCGGAGCCGGTCGCGGTCTACTTCTCGAGCTGCACGACCACCATGTTCGGCGGTGTCGACGGCAGCGTCTCCGAGTCGTTCCTCCGGCTGTGCGAGCGGGCGGGCATCCCGGTCTCGACACCTGACGACATCCCGTCTCTGTGCTGTGGAACACCGTGGAAGTCGAAGGGCCTCACGGACGGCTACGAGGTCATGAAGAAGAAGGTCGTCGCCTCCCTGCTGCGCGCGTCCGACGGCGGACGCCTGCCCGTGGTGTGCGACGCGTCGTCGTGCACGGAAGGACTGCGCATCCTCGTTGATGCCGCGGCCGACGGCGGGCTTCGCATCGTGGATGCCGTGGCCTTCGTCGACGAGAACGTGCTGCCTCTCCTGCCCGAGATCGATCGCATTCCTTCCCTGACACTGCATCCGACATGCTCGTCGACGCACCTCGGCATCAACCCGGCGCTGCAGCGCGTCGCCGAGGCCGCCGCCGAGATCGTCGTGGTTCCCAACGACTGGGGTTGCTGCGCCTTCGCCGGAGACCGAGGGATGCTGCATCCCGAGCTGACGGCGTCGGCGACGGCAGCGGAGGCCCGCGAGGTCGCCGACGCGGCATCCGCCGCGCACGCCTCTCTCAACCGCACCTGCGAGCTCGGCATGACCCGCGCGACCGGGCAGGACTACCGGCACATCCTGCAGGTGCTCGACGACGCGCTGGGGTGAAGAGGCCGTGTCAGGCGACGAATCGGTGCGCGGATCCCGGAAGGCGAGCTCAAGCGCCCTCTCTCGACGTCCGACCGGCGCCTCAAGCTCGGTCGCCGCCGAGATCTCGTGATCAGAGTCGGAGCAACGCGCGAGCATTTCCGAACGCGACACGGTCCTTGACTTCGTCCGATAAGTCCGCCCGCTCGAGCGCGCCCACAGCGTCTGACGTGCGCTCGTACGGGTAGTCGCCCGCGAAGAGCACACTGTCGGCACCCATGACATCGACGAGCGCCTCGATCACCGACGCCGCAAGTATTCCGCTCGTGGTGACGAGAACGTTCCGTCCGAAGTACTCGGAGGGGCGCCGGCGTAGCGGAGAGGGAGTGACGATGGTGGCGTAGCGCGAGTCGAACCGCGAAAGCTGGAACGGAAGGAACTCCCCACCATGCCCGAGAACCATGCGCGCGCCCGGGTGGCGATCGAACACCCCTGACAGGATGATCCGGAGAGCGTGCCCACCGGTCGTGGCCTGCCAACTCCACAGTGCACCGTCCATCTCCGGGTGCCCTTCGAGCAGTCGCCACCGGTCAGCGGGCGGCATGCCGGGGTGCAGATAGAGCGGCACGCCGAGGTCTTCCAGTGCCGACCAGACACCGTCGAATTCCGGCTCGTCGAGGTACCGGCCCTGAATGTGGTCATTCACCAAGGCGCCGACGAGACCGAGTTCCCGCACGGCTCGGCGGAGCTCGGCGACGGCGGCCTCCGGGTCCTGCAGCGGAAGCGCCGCGAAGGCCGCGAACCTGCCGGGATGCCCGTGGACGATCGAGGCGAGTGCATCGTTGACGTATCGAGCGTTTTCGACCGCCCGCGTGGCATCCGGTTCCGCTTCGATGCCCGGCACCGTGAGCGACAGGACCTGGACGGCGATGTTGTGCGCATCCATTTCGGCGAGCCGGAGCGTGTCGATGTCGGGCAAGCGCTCCGTCATGTCTGCCGCGAACCCGGGTTCGATGTTTTTCGGCATCAGGAATGGCGAGCGCCGGGCATCGAGTCCGGAGAATGAGACAGCCTCCTCGAGTGCAATGTATGAGCGCATCAGCGAGCCACCATAGGGACGAGAATCTCGCCGGGACGTGCGGGACGGTCGGCCTCGTCGAGCATGAGAGCAGCAAGAGTCGCACGCGAGACATGCGGTGGCAGCACCGGCTTTCGGAACGAACCGAGCGGAACGTTGCTGCGCGCGGCTCGGACCCCGCCGACCCTGAGGTCCGGCGCGTGGAACACCGTTGCACCAGCGCGGAGTGCGATCTCGTCGGCACGCGCCTTCTCGACCAGCTCCGCGCCGACGAACAGCTTCATGATGAGCTGGTACATCCCGCCGCCGGCGCCGGACGACACCCCGGACCCGAGAGCTCCGAGCCAGAGCACGCGGACGTTCTGCCGCGTGAGCGCCTCGGCACCAGCGACGAGGGCTCCCGGCCCGTCGCCCTTGCTGATACCGAGTGCTGAGACGACCACATCGACGTCCCGCAGGCCGGGGAACGAATCGGGACGACTCACGTCTGCCCGACGAATCTCGACCCGGTCATCCGCCGTCTGCCTGTAGGCGTCAGGGTCTCGAACGAGAGCGATGACCGAGTGGCCGCGAACGAGAGCCTGATCGACGATGAGACGACCGACCTTGCCGGTTGCTCCGAGGACTGCGATGCGCATGGACTGCCTTTCACTGAACAGGTGTTGGGCATTTATGTGAACACTTGTTGGCGACTCTTGTCAAGTCGGATAGATCTCGCGTCCGATACGGCTGGCCACTAAAGTGAACGACTGTTGGCAGGAGAGAGTCATGACGGAGAGCACAACGAGCAGCCCTCAGCGGCGGCGCAATCCTCGTGGACAGGGAACAGTGCTTCGCGACCAACTCGTCGAGGCGGCCGCTCGGCTTCTCGCGACCATGGACCGGCCGGAGACCCTTACACTGCGCAGGCTGGCTCGCGAGGTCGGCGTCGCTCCCGCGAGCATCTACAGCCATTTTCCCGATCTGGACTCACTGGTTACGCACGTGCTGCAGCTGCGTTTCGCCGAACTCGCCAGTGCGATGCGCCGGGCCGCTGAGGACGCACCGGATGCACTCCACGACCTCGTGGCACGATGCGGCGCGTATGTTCGGTGGGGCGTCCAACATCCCGGTGAGTACCGGACGATCGTCGGCGGCGGCATGCCGGCGGCAGTCGCCCCGTTGTCGATGACCGGCGTCGGCGAGGAACTCCTGGGCACCGTGTCGAATTCACTCGCCGCTGTCGCTCCGGCCGGCCCCGCACGCGAATGGTTCGCTGCCATCATGCTGTGGACGGCACTGCACGGCGTCGTCAGTCTCTATAACGAACATGGCGCGATCCGCTGGCCGCCACTGGACGACCTCATCATCGATGTTCTTCGCCTTCATACAGGACGCAGCGCGGCCGAGCTCGGCGCCGCACTCGAGCCGATCGACCCCCCAAGGGACCGAGGATCGATCTGAGGCCGAATCGAGCGTCTTCTCGACCGACGCCGCACTTCGGTCGCACCCCGCTTCGGGACCGCCGAACGCGTTCCGTCAGTCGAAGACCAGCCGGCGTGACACCTTCCAGAGTCGCTCGGCGGCTTCCGGGTCCAGGGCCCATTCTTTGACGCCGTGCGGATGATCCGCGAGGGTGGCGTCATCGGGAACCATGTACGCCTCTTGCGCGTCATCCAGATAGTGGCCACCGGTGTGAGCGAACTCCGGTCGTACCGCGGCGACAATGGTCGTGGCCGCGCCTTGCTCGACGGTCTTGTATGCGAACACCCCCGCCGCCTCCGCCGCGTCGAGCGAGGCTTTCTGCCGCGGGCTGAAGTTGCGCTGCAGCCCCGTGGCCACGCCCCCGGGATTGACCGTGTTCGCCACGATTCCATCCGATGCCCAGCGGCGGGTCGCCTCGACGGAGAGCAGGGAATTCGCGGTCTTCGCCTGCGCGTACGCGATCTGCGGGTCATACCTCCGCCGCTCGAACTGGAGATCCTCGAAGTCGATCCCCGCGCGCATGTGCGCGGTCGAGCTGAGCGACACGATGCGCGCGCCGCCGCGCTCCGAAGCACCGGCCGCAAGCGCCCTACGGAGGCCGGTCGCGAGGGCGAAGTGACCGAGATGGTTCGTCGCGAACTGCAGTTCCAGTCCGTCTCGATTCCGTTCGAGTCCACGGGTGATCACTCCGGCATTGTTGACGAGCAGATGCAGTGTTCCCTCCCACTCATCGACGAATCGAGCCACCGACGATCGGTCTGCGAGATCGAGGAGCGCCACCCGCGGCGGAGCCTGGGCTCCGGCCCGCGTCAGCTCGTCCACCGCAGCGAGTCCGGCGGATTCGTTCCGCACCGCCATCGTCACCTCGGCGCCCGAAAGCGCGAGAGCACGAGCGGTCTCCTTGCCCAGGCCCGAGGATGCGCCGGTGACGACGACACGCACGCCGCGGAGATCGACACCGCGAAGGACATCGTCGGTGGTGTCCGCAGCCGTGAAGGGTGTGGTGATCAGGCTCCGCAGAGTAGTCATGACGACAACTATACGTACTTGTCTTGCTATGTACAGTTCATCTAGACCTCGATAGACTGACCGCATGGCTGGACGACCGCGGCGGGATGAGAGCGAGTACAGCCGACGTGACGCGGTTCTCGAATCGGCGATGGAGACGTTCTCCCGAATCGGATACCGGAAGACGTCGATGGAGGATGTCGCGCGAGCCGCTCACATTTCGCGTCCCGGCCTCTACTTCCTCTTCGATTCCAAGCCCGTGCTCTTCCGCGAAGCCGTCTCGCGGGCACTCGATCGCGACCTGGCGTGCATCGCGCTGATCCTCGCGGACGAGGATCAGCCTCCGAACGCCCGGTTGGTCGCAGCCTTCGATCGGTGGGCCGGCTCCTATATCGGACCGCTCACACACGGCGAGGCTGACGGCGGCTTCGATCCGGCTCTGCTCGGCTCACTGCTGGACACCGCGCCGAGGCGATTCGAAGAGCTGGTCACAGCGGCGGTAGAGGCAGCGCATCCCGGTGACGCTGTCGAACGTACACGGACGCTCATCAGCGCTTCCATCGGCATCAAATATCAGACGAATACGCGAGAGCGCTATAACGAGCGGCTCGCCGTTGCGGTGGATCTCCTCGTCGGAGGCGGCTCCGTCGAGCACTCCTGACCGTCCGGTCGACGATATCCCCCGGCACTCGAGCCTGGAACGCGCATCCCGGTGACACAGCGCGATCATCAATAGGAGGAGAACAACGCCTTCTGCGCGATGGCCGACGTCGGGCGTCAGCCTGCGGCCCGAGCTCCGTACGCCGTCGCGATCGCGTGGAAGACCTTCTTCGGGCTGAGCGTTCCATCCTCCAGAACGGCTTGCGCTCCGTAGGAGGCGACGTCGAGGTCACGCTCCTCCTCCTGCGGTCGGTGTGGTAGCTCCCATCCGGCGTAGGTGAACCAGAACGCGGAGTCGAGCTCTTCCTGCTCGAATGCTTCGAGCACTTCAGTGAAGTACTGCGCCTGCTCCTCTTCGTCACGCACGGTTCCGCGACGAACGCGGGAATGGTCGCCGGACTCGTCCAGCACCAGCCAGCCTTCACCTCCGGCTGCCGCTGCGCCCCGGTACGTGCAGCAGCCGAACTCAGTCGCCGCTATGGGCTTGCCATGGACTCGAAGCGATCGCAGCTCTTCGCGGAAGTGTGACGCGTTCTCCGCCGTGCGATACGCGTCGACGCCGATGATGTCGAACGGAGCCCAGTCGATGAACTCCCAGGGACCTGATGCGTAAGAGATCCGACCGGCGAACTCGGCACGTACAGCTGCAACGGTCGCGCCGAGGGATGCGTTGAGGTTGCCCAGGAGCGCACCGAACGTGGCAGGGTCACCGCTGTCGGCCAGGTTCTTCAGCGTCTCCAGCCGGCTCGACAAGTCGTCGCCGGCAAGGAAGCCTCGATTGAACAGGCTGACCTCGCAACCGGCGACGAACACCACTTCGGCATCCTTCGTCGCCTTCCGCAGTTGCTCTGCTCGCCTCGCGCTGTCGACGAGGTGATCGTGCAGCGCATCGGGCTCCAGTTCGCACGGAAAGGGCGAGTACCAGACATCCAGACCCGCTTCCGACGCCGCGCGCGCTGCAAGGTTCACGCGATCGGGGATGCTTCCGGTCACCCGGATCGCGTCGCAATGCAGTTCGTTCTTGATGATCGCGATGTCCCTGCGTGCGTCGGCCTCCTCGAAGGCAAGGCGGGACAGCTCGCCCGAGGGGTCGAAGCCAGTGTCGTAGGTGATGCCATGACGTCGGATGGTGTGCCTCCTGTGGTGTGTTGGTTTGCTGCGCGCCGATGGGCCGGGCTGCGTCGGTGGCGGATATCGATGGTGCCGCTTAAGGCGTGGGTACGAGTGCCGCGCGGTCTACGGTCTACGGCGCGAGAACGACGCGCCCGGCCACTGATCGCGACTCCAGCCGACGATGCGCCTCAGCCGCTTCTGCGAGAGGCAGAACCTCGACCGGCAGGCGCGCATCCTCGTTCGACAGGACATCGAGCGCTCGGGCGGCGAGGCCCGGGATGCGTTCCGGCTCGGCAGCCAGAAGACCTGCGATGTTCAAGCCGACCACACCCGCGTTGCCGATCCAGAGGTCATTGGTGCCGATGAGCAACTGTTCGGCGCCGGAAGCGTTGCCGACGACTACCATGCGACCGAGCGGTCGAAGAAGACTAAGGGCTCGCTCCCTGATAGGGCCGCCTACCGGATCGATGATGACCTGGAACCGGGCATTGCTGCCGGCCACCTGATCGGCGGTGAGCACCTCGTCGAACCCACGTGCTTGAGCAGCAGGAACGCTGGTGGCACTGCCGACGACGCCGATCACCGAGCCCGCGCCGAGCGACTGCGCAACCATCGGAAAGGCGCCGCCGAGCCCACCGCTGGCACCGAGGACGAGCGCATCGTCACCAGGCTGCATCCGCGCGGCATCCTCGAGCACCGCAATCGCGGTGACGACGTTGGGCACGTTCGCTACTGCGATGTCGGAGGGCACCGTAGCGCCCGGGATTCCATCCAGTGGGATGACCAGGCTGGCGGGCACCTTCGCGACCTGCGCGTAGCCACCCGTGCCGGGGTTGCTCAGCGTGACGACGCGTTGCCCCGGCGTGAGACCAGTGACGCTGTCTCCGAGTTCACGCACGCGGCCCGCCACCTCGATGCCGGGCACGAACGGTGCAGTGAGAAGACCGTTCAGGCCGTCTCGGCGAAAGAGCACATCAATGCGCCCGACGGCCGCCGCCTCGACATCGATGGTCACCTCCCCGTGAGCCGGCCGCGGCGTCTCAACCTCCGTCAAGCTCAAGACGTCCGGACCACCGAACTCGGTGACGACGATTGCACGCATGCTGGGTTCATCCTTTCGAGGTCCCGTCGAGTCTGCCAGGGACGGGGCGCCAACTCTGAAGGCAACGTGGGCGAGACCGCGAGCCCTGTCACTGACGTCACCGGTTCATGACCGCCCGCGGCGACGATCAGCGCAGGTTGAAGACACGTTCCGCGGTGCCATGACTGACCTTGACGCGTTGGGCATCCGTCAGAGGCGCCGTGCGGAGAAAGCCGATGGCGCGGGCGGAATCTTCGTAGGGCGCGTCGATGGCGAACATGATGTTGTCCTCGCCGACCGCATCCAAAGCGAGGTCGAGCACCGCCGGATCGCCCATCCCACTGGTGGTGATCGCGAAATTGCGGCGAAAGTATTCACTCGGCGTCAATTCCAGCCTCGGCATCTCGCCCGCTGCCCCCGGGACGCGAGTAGCGAACGCGTGCCGGTTGTCGACGCGCTTCAGCCAATACGGGATCCCTTCACCTAGATGCCCGAGGACGATCGTCAGTCCCGGATGCCGATCGAACACTCCGCTGAAGATGAGCCGCATGGCGTGCAACCCGGCTTCGGCCTGATATCCCCAGATCGCCCCTTGGAGTCCGTGGGCATCGTAGGGCCCGAGCACACCGGGGAACCTCGGGTGCAGATAGATCGGAGCCACGTGCGCCTCGGCGGCGGCGAGGATGGGCTCGAACTGCGGCTCATCGAGGTAGTGGCCTCGAGTGTGCGAGTTGATCATGACCCCGTTCAATCCGAGTGGCCCCATGAGCCGTTCGAGTTCCTCCGCGGCCGCGGCGGGAGCTTGCGTCGGGAGAGTTCCGAGCGCACCGAATCGGGTCGGATTCCGACCGACGATCTCGGCGAGCTCGTCGTTCACGCTCTTGGCGAGGTGTGCGGCGTCCGCTGCGGTGTAGGGCTGAACGCCGGGCGGGTTGATGCTGAGCACCGCCATCGTCTGACCAATGGCATCCATCGAAGCAAGCCGGCCCTCGATGTCTGTCAGTGCTGTACGCAACGGATCTCGACCTTCCACCGTGCGGGTGAGGCCGACCTCAATACGCTCCTCGATGACCGCTTCGAGCCGATGCGCGCTCGTGAGATACGTTTCGGTCGCAACGTGTTCCTCGACGGCGATGATCCGGGACGTGGTCATTGTTCTCCCTTGCGTGGATTCGACGGTGTTCATGCCTGACGCCCGCCATCTACGGATACCGTCGTGCCGGTGATGTACGAGGCATCGGCCGAGCAAAGCCAGATCGCCACGGCGGCGACCTCCTCGGGTGTCGCCAAGCGCCCGAGCGGCGTGATCGCCTCCTGTCGAGCGGCCATGTCAGTGTCGCCTGCGACGCGGTCGAACATGGCAGTACGGGTGATCGCCGGCGCCACCGCATTCACACGGATGCCGCGCCGTGCGTAGTCGACGGCCGCAACCTTGGTCAGCCCGACTACGCCGTGCTTGCTGGCGACGTAGGCCGGCGCCTGCGGGATTGCTCGGAGGCCGCCGTTGGACGCGATGTTGACGATCGCGCCTCCGCCTGCTCGAAGCAGTTCGGGGATCTCGTGCTTAAGCGAGAGGAACGTGCCGGTGAGGTTGACCCGTAGCACGTGCTCCCACGATTGGGCCGACATCTCGGCCAGGTCTTCCCCCGTGGACGGTATTCCTGCGTTGTTGACGGCGACGTCTAGACGCTCGAAGGCTTTCGCCACTGCCGCCACCGCTATCGCTACTGACTGCTCGTCTGCGACGTCCACGTGAACACCGATGGCGTTGCCGCCGGATTCTCTGATGGCGGCGGCGGTCTGCTCGGCCGCAGCCTGATCGAGATCCAGAACGGCAACGTCCGCATCGAGACGGGCAAGACCGCACGCGATGGCGCGGCCGATCCCGCGCCCGGCGCCCGTGACCAGAGCTGCCTTTCCGGCGAAGCCGCTCATGCCATCGCCTCGTGGTTGACCCAGGCCACCTCGTAGGGGTGGAGAGCCTGCCATTTATGGATCACCTCACCGGCTCGTGGGGCGGCGAAAAGTGCCGCGAGGTCCGCTTCATCGTTGACACCGAGCTGCAACACAACTGTGGCGATGAAGGCCGGAATCGCGTCTTCGCCGGCGATCGGGATGTGCCGCTGGGCCTGGAACGTGCGGACGACGCCGGTGTCCGTCATCGCCTCTCCGATATCGGAGATGTATCGATCGAGATCCTCGTCCGCGATCGGATCCGCGAACGAGACGAGCATTGTGTGATTGATCATGAACCCATCCCACTGCTGAGACGATGCGTTCGTCCAATACAGGTCGCGCCACGATCGATATCCTGAGGGAATGGAAGCGTTGGAGGTCCGAGAATTGCGCTACTTCGTGGCGGTCGCCGAACAGTTGCATTTCGGTCGCGCGGCGGCCCTGCTTCGCATCGCACAGCCGGCACTGTCCAAAACGATCCAGCGCGTAGAAGAACGCCTTGGAGTGGATCTGTTCGTTCGCACGAGCCGCAGCGTGGCGCTCACCACGGCGGGTGAAATGCTCCTCGAACACGGCCGGCATGCCTTGAATGCCATGGATGCGGCGGTTCGCAAGGCCCGCCAGGGGAGCGAATACGACAGCCTCCGGCTCGTAATCAAGCCCGGCGGCGACGCGGGACTCCTGTCAGGAATCCTGGCCGCCTATGCCGAGCAGCCGCAAGCCAGGCGGGTCGAAGTCGTATTCTCGGGAGGAACCGACCGGAGCCGGATGCTCCGAGATGGGCAGGCGGACATCGGGCTCCTCTATGCCCCGTTCGACGACCTCACCGGGCTCGCCACGAGAACGCTGCACGTCGAGGACCGCGTCGCGATCCTTCCGGAGAGCCATCGACTGGCAGGACGCGCCCATTTGCACCTGGGCGATCTCTCCGATGAGACACTCCCGCGTTGGGTCGGCGTTCCGGCCGCTCACGCTGCAGGGCCCGAGATCACGGACGTCGCCCAATTGATCCCTCTGGTGCGAATCGGCCGCGTGGTGGCGGTCCTCCCCCGCTCGCTCGTGGCGCCGGCCCCGCCCGGGATCGCCTGCGTTCCAATCGAGGATGCGGGCCCCAGCCGCATCGTCCTGGCCTGGAAGGCACATGACCACCGGAACACTGTCGCCGCATTCATTGCTGCAGCATCAAGCTGCACAGGACAATGACTGATGATGACGACTCCCATTCGCTTTGCCGTGATCGGTACCGGATACCGTGCTCGGCTGTTCTTCGCCGTCGCCGCGGCACTTGATGACGTCTTCGAGGTCTCGGCCGTGTTGCCGCACCACCCGCTGAACGAACGAGATCGACGATCGATCGCGGTGCCCGTGGTGCGAGATCTCGACGAGTTGCTGGCATCCGGGCCCTCCTTCGTGTTGACAGCGGTCGGTCACGACGCCACGCCGCAGCTGCTTCGCGAGCTGGTGGACCGCGACACCCGGGTGCTCGCCGAGACGCCGCCCGCGCCGGATGCCGGCTCGTTGCGAGCGCTGTGGAACGACGTCGGATCGTCCCGGCTCGTGCAGGTGGCGGAGCAGTACCCACGGCATCCGATGACCGCCGCGCGGGCGAGCGCGGTCGGTGCCGGCCTGATCGGAACCCCGACATCCGCTCTGGTGTCGATGACCCAGACGTACCACGCCGTGGCGATCATCCGTACCCTCCTCGGCATGGGACGGGTGGGCGCCGTAGTCGACGCTCGAACGCACACCGCACCACTCGTGTCGCCGTTCAGCCGGGCAGGATGGACGGGGGACGGCCAGGAGCATCCCACCCGAACGACGGTGGCGACGATCGACTTCGGGGATGCCATCGGTCGCTACGACTTCACCGACGGGCAGACCCGAAACCCGCTCCGCGCCAGCCAGGTCGTCGTGCGCGGCAGTCGTGGCGAGATCGTGGACGACTCGCTCACCCGGCTCGTCGACGACACGACGGTCGTCACCTCGGCGTTCGAGCGACGTCAGCTCGGACTGCACCGTGACTTCGAGATCCCGACACTCGATCAGATCTCCTACGAGGGCTCCGTGCTGTACCGCAATCCGTATCCGCTGGCGCGGCTCTCCGACGAGGAGCTGGCGATGGCCGAGCTGCTGCGTGACACGGGTCGATGGGCGGTCGGAGACGGGCCGGAACCCTACCCGCTCGCCGAGGCCGCACACGACCAGCTGCTCGGTCTCGCCATCACGCGTGCCGCCACGACAGGTGAGACCGTGCGAGTGGGTCGGGAGGCGTGGTCGGAGTAGGACGCGTTGCCTCGCGCGTCGTCGACATGTCTTCGCTCGTCATATCTTCGCTCGTCAGCACGGCCGCGTACTCCGACTTGTGCGGCTTCGCAACCGCTTCAGGCCGACTGCTCGCGGTGCTTGCGTAAGCCGAGTCGGAGTGCTGCGCCCGGGCATCCACTCGCCGCGCGACCGCCACACGGACCGGTGTGGATCTGGAAACGACTGGCACTCCACGTCAGGAGGTGGATTGAGCCGTGACATCGAACCGAGGCTCCAGCGCGCTGACCGGAGAGGCGGCATCCTTCACCACCTCGCAGCGGTGGCGGCGGTTGATACCGGTCATCTTCGTCACCTACAGCTTCGCCTACCTCGATCGGGGCAACTATTCGATCGGAGCGGCGGGCGGCCTCCAGCACGACCTGCAGATGACCAGCTTCCAGGCTGGTCTGCTGGGCGGACTGTTCTTTCTCGGATACTTCTTCTTTCAGGTTCCGGCGGCAGCTTTCGCCGAGAAGCGCAGCGCGAAACGGTTGCTCTTCTGGTCGCTCATCCTCTGGGGACTGTTCGCCGCGGCTCAGGGCGTCGTGCCCACCTACGGTCTGCTGCTGATCGTTCGGTTCTTGCTCGGCGTCGTCGAGGCGACGGTCATCCCCTCCTTGCTGGTGTTCGTGATGCACTGGTTCAGCGACGCGGAGCGTGGCCGAGCCAACTCGTTCATGATCCTCGGACACCCCGTCACCCTGTTATGGATGTCTGTGCTCTCGGGTTACATCATCCAGCTGACCAACTGGCGTTGGATGTTCATCATCGAAGGTCTGCCTGCGATCGTCTGGGCCTTCGTCTTTCGTTTCCTCGTCGATGACCGGCCATCCGACGCCCGATGGCTGGGGACGCGCGAAAGCGACCTCTTGCAACAACGCCTCGACGGCGAGCGGCAAGGCGACACGCCGGCAGGGCAATTCGCCGCGCTCAAGGCTCCCCGAGTCATCCTTTTGGCGGTGCAGTACGGCCTGTGGAGCGTCGGTGTCTACGGGGTCGTGTTCTGGTTGCCGTCGATCATCAAGTCGCTGTCCGGCTCCGCCATCGGGATCACCGGCGTGCTCACCGCGATTCCGTATGCCTTCGCCACCGTGCTGATGATCGTCGCGTCGTGGATCTCCGACCGCACGCACCAGCGACGATGGCTCGTGCTCGGATGCCTTCTGGCCGGAGCCGTCGTGTTCTACTTCTCGTTCCGAGTAGGGCTCGGGAACTTTCTTCCGGCGTTCATACTCTTGATCGTCGCCACCGGGCTCCTTTATGCGCCGTACGGCCCCTACTTCGCGCTCATCCCCGAAGTCGTGCCGCGGAACATCGCCGGCACCGGCATGGGTGCGATCAACGCCATCGGGGGCCTCGGAGGCTTCGTCGGACCCGTCATCGTCGGATGGCTCGGCGGCGGCACGAAGTCGGACGCCGCATTCCTCTTTCTGGGAGCGTGTCTCGCGGTCTCGGGGTTGCTGCTGTTGTTCGTGCGACCGCGTGGCAAGGCGAGCCGTGTCGAATCGAGTGAAGGGGCGGGATGAGCCGCGAGGGCGGCTAGTAGAGGCATGGACCACCGCGAAGCTGCCCCACGGGGAGACCGCCTGCTCGACCGAGGCCATTCGATCCTCCTGCGCATGATTCACCCCAAGGCGTCCAGACTGCGACAGGGCCTGGGTACATCCGGATTCCGACGCTTCGAGGCGGGCTGCACCCGCTGGAGCGCGGCCAGCGACAGAGAGCGGGTCAAGGTCCACTGAGTCGCAGCAGTTGCCGATCTGCGAGTGGATCGGTGCGCGGTCAGTCGCTGGGGGCTATGCCGATTGTGCGCAGGAAGCGCGGAGCGTGCTGGGCGACGAGCGCCGGTGCGCGACCACGTGCACTGAGAGCGACGTAGACGATCGGCCCCACGAGTAGCGCGAGGGTGGCCTCATCGAGTTCGGGTACTACGTCCTCCAGCGCGCGGCGCGCGCTGTCGCCGATCACGTCGGTCTCGGCCAGGAGCGTGGCGACCGCCTTGTCGTGCTGCGCCTCGCCCAGCAGTGCGCGATACGCCGCTCCGGCGGCGGAGCAGGTGAGGAAACGCGCGAGCGCCTCGAGGTAGGACCGAACGTCCGTCGCCGCAACGCCGGTCTTCGCGATTGCGAGTTCTTGAGCTGCGTCCGCCGCGCTGGCCTCGAACAGGATCTCGGCTTTGGTCGCCCACCAACGGTACACGGTCATGCGCGAGACCCCGGCGCGCTCTGCGATGTTCTTCATCGTCATCTCGCCGTAACCGATCTCCAGTAGGAGGTCGTCAACCGCGTGCAGGACGGCAAGGCGCGCTTGCTCGCTTCTCGGACGCCCTGCCGGGACTCGTTCTTCCACCATGCGTCCAGCATAACTGGACACTAAGTATCGTAATCTTCTATATTTCGATACATGATGACTCGAAATATGGAAATGGCGGCGCCTAGCCTCCAACGCGAGCGACTGGTGTTGGCATGCATGTGCGCCTGCACCGCCCTAGTGGTCGGGTTCGTGGCGGCGATCAACCTCGCCGTTCCAAAGCTCGCGGCGAGCGCACTGCGCCCGAGTTCGGCCGACTTGCTGTGGATCGTCGACGCCTACGTGATCGTTTTCGCCTGCCTGGTCATTCCATGCGGAGCTGTGGGAGATCGACTCGGTCGAAAGGGCGCCCTCCTTGCCGGTGTGGGCATGCTCGCCGGTGGGGCCGCCATCTCCGCGCTTGCACCCGGCGTGACCATCATGCTTGGCGGGCGGGCTCTGTCAGGGCTCGGTGCCGCGCTCGTGCTGCCCAACTGCGTCGCCGTTCTCATCCACGCCACTGCGCCGCAGCGTCGCACGGCCGCCCTTGCCACGTGGGCGGCGGCCTCCGGAATCGGTGGCGTCCTGGGCAACGTCGGCGGCGGAGCGCTCCTCGCCGTCGGCAGCTGGCAACTCCTTTTCTGGGCCGTCGCGGGGCTCGCCGTCGTCTGCGCCACATGGGCGCTCTTCGCGGTTCCCCGGATGGCCAGGCACCAACGCTCCCTCGATCTTGGGGGTGCCGTCGTGTTCGTCGGGATGATCGTGGCACTTCTCGCCGGGATCATCGAGGGCCCGGAGCAGGGATGGGACAGCCCGATCGTCATCGGCACGTTCGCGCTGAGCGTGATCCTTGGCACTATCTGGGCGGTTGTCGAGCTGCGGTCGCGCGAGCCGATGCTCGACCCGCGGCTCTTTCTCGATCTGACGCTCTCGAGCGCGAGCCTCGGCATGCTCGTCGCCTTCTTCGGCAACTTCGGCCTCTTTTACGTCAACGCGTCGCTGCTGCAGTATGGTCGTGGCTTCTCGGTGCTCGGGGCGGGACTGGGCATCCTGCCGCTGACGCTCCCGTTGGTATTCGGGACGCGCTATGTCCCTGGTCTCGTGAAGCGGTTCGGGATGCCGGCCACGCTCTCGGTGGCGTTCCTCGCGACCGCGATCGGGCTGTTCGGGCTGTCTCTTTCTAGCGGCGCGCCCTACGCTGTCTACGCCATCTTCCTGGTGGTGGTTGGAATTGGGATCATGCTTGCCGGCCCCTGTCTGACAGCCGAGATCGCACAAGCGCTGCCACCCGAGCGCGCGGGAATCGCGGGGGGACTGCAGTCGGCCACCCGCGAGTTGGGCAGCGCACTCGGCGTCGCCGTGATCGGCACCGTTCTGGCTGCGGGGTTTGCCGACCGGCTCCCTGCTCTGGGCGCGACAGGTCCGGCGCCGCACACCGTCGCTCAGGCCCTGGCCATGGCTCCAGCGCGACACGATGAGATCGTGCGCGCCTTCGTCACCAGCGCCGACACCGCGCTCCAAGTCGCCAGCGCAATCACGCTCCTCGCCGGGATCGTAGTCGTCGTCGGCGCCGCACACGCGACGCGGGGCCGCCGTTGATAGCTGACCAACGTGCGTATCGCAGACGATCCCTGCAAGCACCTCAACGTAGGGTGAGGCGCCCTGGCTGAACCGGCTGCTCCGGTTCAGCGTCTCAGGCTTCTCTTATGGCGAGGCGATATCCCAGATGGGCCCGCGATCTCCGGGACCCCGATCGTCAGGGTCAGGGTCAGGGTTCGTCGAGTGCCTCGAGGAGGATCCGAGCAAACTCAAGCGGAGGGCGTGGGATTCGAACCCACGAGACATTTCTGCCCACTGGTTTTCAAGACCAGCTCCATCGGCCGCTCGGACAGCCCTCCAGCGGCCGATTCTACCGGGAGCCGCGCACCAACTTGAATGCTCTGACGGAACGGGTCCGAAGCACGGTGTGCAGACATCCGCTCGCCGCATCCGCCAAAGGCGAGCTACCAGTCCTCGGCCGGTGCCGCGACGACCGGCACGTCGACGCCGTGCCAGATCGCCCCGTAGTTGTAGTGGCCGCCGGCCCAGGGCGAGTTGATGATCGCCTGCACGCTGACCGACACGGCCGCGTTCGAATCGAACGCCGCCGCGATGCCGGAGAAGATGTCGCGCCGCAGCTGCACGGCGACGTAGTGCGCCGCGGTCGTCAGGCTGTCGTAGCTGCCGAACCCGGAGCCACCGCCCGAACCGAGACCGTTGTTCAGTGGGTTGTTGCGGAGCCACCAGCTGCTCGGGTCGTTCTCGGAGTCCATCCATTGCAGCATCACGGTGAGGTTGTTCGCCGTCACCGGGAAACCGCCGTCTTGGAGCACGAGCGCGGCCCAGTCGGCGTTGGTGGTGCCGCCGACCGTGATGGCCGACGATCCGTCAGGGCGTGTGAACCCCGCCGAATCGAACTTCTGCGTCTCGACCTTTCCTTCGCTGACCGAGGCGGAGACGTGCAATGACTGCGTGTGCAACGACGCGGTCTGCGCGATCAACTGGTTCGAGTAGATCACTGCGGTCGGCGTCGTCGCGGCGTTGGCGGGCATCGCGACCATCGCGCTTCCCGCGAGGAACACCGAGGCCGCGGCCGCGATCGTGATGCGCCCGGGGCTACGCCACCGCTTGACGTGCCTCCGCTTCGGACGAACGGATGCCGATGCCGCCGTTCCCGCGAGCGGCGCAGCCGCCGAGGCCGCCGCCCGCGGGGACTCTGTGCGCCCGGGCAGCGGTGTCGCCGATGCCTGTGATGAGTCGCCCGCCATATCGGCGTATTGCGAGGATCGCTCGGCGCCCTGAGACCGGGCCCACGCACCCGGCGAGGCGGCCGCCGCACCGTGCTTGCCTCGCGCCGAGGCGCGCTGCTGCGCGGCCTCCGCCTCGCGGGCGGCGCGTCGGGTGGGATAGTCGGTCATGTGTTCAGGGGCGCGGCATCCGTCGATCACCGCAGGGGTTGGGGGCGCGGCCCGGGTTCGGGCCTCTGGAGACGTGGATCTGGATGCCAGACCTCAGCACGAGCATCCAAGCATCGAGGGTAACAAATCGGTTACGAGGCATCCAGAGGAGCCGGCCTATACCGCCCGGCGGCCGGCCACCTCGTTCAGCACGTCCGCCAGTCCGTCGTCGGTGACGGTCCCCGTGACCTCGCCCGCGGCATCCTTCACGGCATCCGGTGCCTGGCCCATGGCGACGGCGCGGCCGCCGCCGGAACGCGCCAGCTCGAACATCTCCACGTCGTTGCGTCCGTCGCCGACGGCGAGCAGATTCTGCGTCGGAAGGCCGAGCCACGACCGCACCCGCTCCAGCGCCGACCCCTTCGACACGCCTTGCGGCGAGATGTCGAGCCAGGCGGCCCAACCGACCGAGTACGTGACCTGGTGCAGACCCATGCTCTCGACGATCTCGAGGAACTCCTGGGTGTCGTGCGACGGCGAGATCACCACCACTCGGCTGGCGGGAACCAGCCCCAGCTCCTCGAACGACACGGGATCGTCGTCGCCGAGACGCCACCCGGAGTCGTCCATGCCCTCGGTGTAGTGCCTGCTGCCGTCGGCGTCCTCCACCATGAAGCTGCCCTGGGGCAGGAACGGACGCACCTTCTCCAACACGGGCCGCGCATCGAACGTCTCCACGAACGCGCGCGTGTACTCGCCCTTCTTGCGCTGCATGATGACGGCGCCGTTCGAGCACACGACGAACCGCGGCCGCATCCCGAACAGGGGCAGCAGGTCGGCGGCGGTCTCCCAACTGCGACCGGTGGCCAGCGTGACCTCGTGACCGGCCTCGATGACGCGTGCGACGGCATCCTTGACCGCGTCGCCGATCGTCTCGTCCTCGCGCATCAGCGTGCCGTCGACGTCGAGGGCGATCAGCAGACGATCGGATGCCGCCACTCGGCGACTCACTTGACGACCGGCTGCAGCACCTCGAGTCCGCCGAGGTAGGGCCGGAGCACCTCGGGGACGGTCACGGATCCGTCGGCGCGCTGGTGGGTCTCGAGCAGCGCGACGAGCCAGCGCGTGGTGGCCAGCGTGCCGTTCAGCGTGGCGACCGGCGTGGTCTTGCCGTTCTCGGTGCGGTAGCGCGTCTGCAGGCGGCGGGCCTGGAACGTGGTGCAGTTCGAGGTGGAGGTGAGCTCGCGATAGCGGCCCTGGGTCGGCACCCAGGCCTCCACGTCGTACTTGCGCGCGGCGCTGGACCCGAGGTCGCCGGCAGCGGTGTCGATCACGCGGTACGCCAGGCCGAGCGACTGCAGCATCTGCTCCTGCAACGCGAGGAGGCGCAGGTGCTCGGTCTCGGCATCCTCGGGGCGTGTGTAGACGAACATCTCGAGCTTGTTGAACTGGTGCACCCTGATGATGCCGCGCGTGTCCTTGCCACCGCTGCCGGCCTCGCGCCGGAAGCAGGTGGACCAGCCGGCGTAGCGCAGTGGGCCGGGCTCGAGGTCGAGGATCTCATCGGAGTGGTACCCGGCGAGCGCTACCTCGCTGGTGCCGGTGAGGTAGAGGTCGTCGGTGCCGAGGTGGTAGATCTCGTCGGCGTGGGCGCCGAGGAATCCGGTGCCCTGCATGATCTCGGGCTTTACCAGCGTGGGCGTGATGAGCGGCGTGAAGCCGTTCTCGAGCGCCACGGCGAGCGCGTAGTTCATCAGCCCGATCTCGAGCCGGGCGCCGACGCCCTTCAGAAAGTAGAAGCGGGCACCGCTCACCTTGGCGCCGCGGGCCATGTCGATGGCGTCGAGCCTCTCTCCGAGCTCGAGGTGATCGAGCGGCTCGAAGTCGAAGCTCGGAATCCGGCCCACCTCGCGCAGCGTGACGAAGTCGTCCTCCCCGCCGGCAGGGACGCCCTCGATGATGACATTGCCGATGCTGCGCACAGCCGTCTCGAACCGCTCTTCGGCAGCGGATGCCTGCGCCTGCGCCTGCTTGACCTTCGCCGCAAGCTGCTGCACCTGCGCGACGAGCTCCTTCTTCTCCTCCTGGGGAGCGGATGCCACGCGCTTGCCGAAGGCGTTCTGCTCGGCGCGCAGGGACTCGAACTCGGTGATCGCCGCACGACGCTCGGAGTCCGCGTTCAGCGCGTCGTCGACGAGATCGGGAGAGTCCCCGCGAGCCTCCTGCGAACGCCTGATGAGGTCGGGGTTTTCGCGCAGAAGGACGGGATCGATCACCGCTCAAGTCTATGGGCGATTGAGGGGTGGTCTGCGGGAGCTCGCTCGCGCAGACCACGCCGATTGAGCACCTGAGCGGCAATGCCGCGATATGGGCGATTGAGGGGTGGTCTGCGGGAGCCCGCTCGCGCAGACCACGACCTTCCGTCACTATTTCAGGCCATGTCAGACCAGATCGATATATACGACGCCTGATTCGCCTCAGCCTGATTTAGTTGCGCGAACCACGCTGCGCGGACCCCTGCTGCGCGGATCCCCGCTGCGGCGAACCTTGTTGCGGCGAACTCCGCTGCGCGGAGCCGCGCCGCGAACCCCGGTCTCGCGTCCCGGGCCGGCGGTTTCCGTTGTTCCTGGTACTTCAGTTCGAATTCCTGGCACTTCAGTTCGAAACGGGAAGGTGTGCTCTTCTGCCGTTGCGGCGGGCGCCCCTCCCGCTTCCCGGGCGACGGTCGGTAGCGTGGGCCCGTGACCGATTCGATCGAGCCGGCAGGCGACGCACCACGTCGCTTGGTCGCCGTCGTCTACAACCCCCTCAAGGCGGAATCGCGCGAGTTGCGTGTGGCGGTGGAGGCGGCAGTCGCAGCTGTCAATGCGTCGACGAGCGGCTCCGCCGGAGCGCCTACCGCCGTGGTCGAGGACGCCGGGAGCGCCACGGCCCAAGCCGGTCTCGCCGGATCCCCCATCGCCGAGTCGCTGACCGCCGAGTCGCTCACCACGGAGCCGCTCACCGCCGAGGCCGCCCCCTGGGACTCCCCCCTCTGGCTGGAGACCACGGTCGACGACGCCGGCCACGGCCTCGCCCGCCGGGCCGTCGAAGACGGCGCCGATCTCGTGCTGGCGGCCGGCGGTGACGGGACGATCCGCGCAGTGGCAGCCGGGCTGCGCGGCAGCGGAGTTCCGCTCGGCATCATCCCGCTCGGCACGGGCAACCTGCTCGCGCGCAATCTCGGGCTCCCACTGACGGACCTGCCGGCATCCGTTCGTACCGCCTTCTCGGGTGTCGACAAGCAGATCGATGTGGGAGTGGCGGAGCTCACCCGCGAGAACGGGGCATCCAGCGAGCACGTGTTCCTCGTGATGGCGGGCCTCGGCATCGATGCTGCCATGATCGCGAACACCAGCCCGCAGCTGAAGAAGCGCGTCGGGTGGCTCGCCTACATCGACGGTGGGCTGCGCTCGATCGGCACGAAGAAGCTGCACATCCACTACACGTTGCCGGGGCATCCGCCGCACTCGGCGCATGTGAGCACGATCCTCGCCGGCAACTGCGGCGTGCTGCCCGGAAACATGGAACTCATGCCGGATGCCTCGCTCGACGACGGCGAGCTCGACATCGCGCTGCTGCAGCCGCGCACGGTGTTCGGCTGGCTGCTCATCTGGCGCAAGGTCACCTGGGAGAACCGCGTGCTGCGGCGCAGCGCGTTCGGGCGGCGGATCATCCGGTACACGAATTCCGATAAGGCGACCACGCTGACCTACCTGCGCGGGCCCTCCGTGCGGGTCGAGCTCGACCACGTCGAACAGGTCGAGCTCGACGGCGACGGCTTCGGGGAGGTCGCTGCCGCGCACTTCTGGGCGGATGCCGGCGCCCTCGTCGTGCGCGTGCCGCACCCCGCGTAGGCGCGGGTCAGGCCCCCGCGCGGGCCATCAACTTGGAGGGGTCGTCGAGCGGTCCGAACCCGAACCTGGCGTACAGGCCGTGGGCGTCACCGGTGGCGAGCAGGATGCGTTTGAGCCCGAACGGCTCGAGATCGGCGACCACACCGTCGATCAACCCGACGCCGAGCCCCTTGCCGCGCTCCGCCGGATCGACGAACACGTCGCACAGCCAGGCGAAGGTGGCGCCGTCGGTCACAACCCTGGCGTACGCGACCTGGGCCCCCGTCTCCGCGTCGAACACGCCATAGTTGCGCGAGCCGTCGATCGCCGTCTCCTGCGTCGCACGCGGACGGCCCGTCGCCCAGTACGACTCCGTGCTCAGCCAGCGGTGCACGAGCTCACGGTCGATGTCGGCGGTGCGGGACGAGAAGCGGAAGCGCGCATCCATTGCTCCAGGGTATGGGGTGCGCCGGCCGTGCAGTCCACCACCGGCCCGCTTCCGGTTCGGGCGGAAGCCGGCTCAGGGCTCCGACTCCGACGGCGCCCGCCCGGCCACTCCGACATCAACGGAACCGTCCGTTCACGCGCCGGCGGGTTTCTCGGGGTCGGCTGCGCCCGAGCAACACTGGTGCAGACGACAGCGCCAACCCGCGCGCCAACGCGCTCAGTTCCGGGCGGCCCTACGCCTCCGGTTCGCCGCCGATCAGGCCGCGCAGCCAGTCGCGCGCCTCGATGAACACGTCGTCGGCGTAGCGGGCGTCGAAGTCCACCGGCACGCGGTCGGCACGGGGATACGAGCCCAGAAACAGGATGTTCGGGCTGAACCTGAACAAGCCGAGCAGGGCATCCGCCACGCGTTCGTCGTGCACGTGCCCATCCGCATCGATGATGAATCGGTACCGCCCGAACTCGTCGCCGATCGGCCGGGACTCGATGAGGCTCAGGTTCACGCCGCGGGTTGAGAACTGCTCCAGCATCTCGACGAGCGTGCCTGCCCGCTCCGCGGGCAGCTCGATGATGAGGCTCGTCTTGTCGGCACCCGTGGGCGCCGGGATGCTCCGAGTGCGGCTCACGAGCGCGAACCGCGTGACCGCATTCGGGTTGTCGATGATGTTCTCTGCCAGCACCGTCAGGTCGTAGTGGCCGACGATCGTGGGCGGAGCGATGGCGGCGTCGGCCGGGCTGAGCGGGCGACCGGAGGCATCCGTCTGCAGCAGATCAGTGGCCGCGGTGACGTTGCTCGAGGCCGGCACGTAGTCGTGCGAAGGCAGCTGCGCGCCGAGCCATGCCGTGCACTGCGCATACGCGACCGGATGCCCCGTCACCGTCTTCACATCGGCCAGCGTCGTTCCCGGCCTCGCCACCAGCACGAAGCCCACCGGCACCAGGTACTCGCCCACGATGCGCAGCCCGGGCATAATCGCGAGCGCGTCCTGCGTGGCTGAGACGCCGCCCTCGATCGAGTTCTCAATGGCGATCATGGCGGCGACGCTGCGGCCGCTCACGACGTCGTCGAGCGCTTCACCGACGTTGTTGACGGGCCGCCACGTCTTGCCCCGTGCCTGCGGCACCTGCGCGAGCGCGGCCTCGGTGAACGTGCCGGACGGCCCCAGAAAGCTGTAGGTCTCTTCGGTCTGGGTGCTGGCATCCGACATGCCGAAATCCTAGTGGCGGCCGACGCCCGCCCACGCGCGAGTTACCGCCTCCGCCTGGGAAGCGCTTCTGCTCGTCACACATACCCATTCGGCCGAGACATACCGCCACGAAGGCTGTCTCGGCCGATTCGGTATGTCTCGACGGCGAAGGCGCGGCCCGAGCCGTGCGGCACACGACAAGGCGCGTCCCGGGGCAGACGCAGGGGCGCGCTGGTGCGAGACTGGAGCGCATGTCGGATCGCGCAGGCACGCCAGCCACCCCCGAAGACCTGATCGACGTGGAGGCCCTGGTGCGGGCCTACTACGACCTGCATCCGGAGCCTGACGTGCCGGAACAGCGCGTCGTCTTCGGCACCAGCGGCCACCGCGGGAGCGCGTTCGACGCCGCCTTCAACGACGACCACATCGCGGCGGTCACGCAGGCGATCGTCGAATACCGCCAGGGCCAGGGCACCACGGGCCCGCTGTTCATCGGCGCTGACACGCACGCGCTGAGCATGCCGGCTCAGACCACGGCGCTCGAGGTACTCGTCGCGAACGGCGTCGACGTGCTGATGGATGAGTACGACGACTTCACGCCGACGCCCGCCGTCAGCCACGCCATCATCAAGTACAACCGTGAGCATCCGGGCGGGCCGCAGGCCGACGGCATCGTCGTCACTCCGAGCCACAACCCGCCGCGCGACGGCGGCTTCAAGTACAACCCGCCGCACGGCGGTCCGGCCGACTCGGATGCCACGGGCTGGATCGCGAATCGCGCCAACGAGATCATCGGGAACGGGCTGCGCGACGTGAACCGAGCCGAGCCGAGCGGCGTCGGCACGTACGACTTCCGCGGCAACTACGTCGACGACCTACGCAACATCATCGACGTGGATGCCATCAAGCGCGCGGGCGTGCGCATCGGCGCGGATCCGCTGGGTGGCGCGAGCGCGCACTACTGGGCGCTGATCGGCGAGACGTACGGCCTCGACCTCACGGTGGTGAACCCGACGATCGATCCGCAGTGGGGCTTCATGACGCTCGACTGGGACGGCAAGATCCGTATGGATCCGTCGTCACCGTCGGCCATGGCATCCGTTCTGAAGCACAAGGACGACTTCGATGTGCTCACCGGCAACGACGCCGACTCCGACCGGCACGGCATCGTGACGCCCGATGGCGGCCTGATGAACCCGAACCACTACCTGGCCGTCGCCATCCAGTACCTCTACACGCACCGACCCCAGTGGCGGGAGGATGCCGCCGTCGGCAAGACCCTCGTCTCCTCGTCGATCATCGATCGCGTTGCGGAGTCACTGGGCCGCCGCCTGTGGGAGGTGCCGGTCGGATTCAAGTGGTTCGTGCCCGGCCTCGTCGACGGCTCCGTCGGCTTCGGCGGCGAGGAGAGCGCAGGAGCTTCGTTCCTCCGCCTCGACGGCACGGCATGGACGACCGACAAAGATGGCATCCTGCTCGCCCTGCTGGCCAGCGAGATCATCGCCGTCAGCGGCAAGAGCCCATCGCAGCTCTACGCCGAGCTCACCGAACAGTTCGGTGACCCGGTGTATCAGCGAGTGGATGCCGCGGCCTCCAAAGAGCAGAAGGCTCGCCTCGGCAAGCTCGACGGCGACTCCATCGAAGCCACGGAGCTCGCCGGCCAGCGCATCACCGCGAAGCTGTCGAAGGCGCCGGGCAACGACGCACCCATCGGCGGTGTCAAGGTCGTGACCGACAGCGCCTGGTTCGCGGCCCGCCCCAGCGGCACGGAGGACGTGTACAAGATCTACGCCGAGTCGTTCCTCGGCCCG
The DNA here is from genome assembly GCF_000421825.1 of Humibacter albus DSM 18994. Classification (GTDB taxonomy): domain Bacteria; phylum Actinomycetota; class Actinomycetes; order Actinomycetales; family Microbacteriaceae; genus Humibacter; species Humibacter albus. Next base: position 116,129 of record NZ_ATXT01000013.1, on the reverse strand, counting down.
GACCACCTGAAGCAGGTGCAGTCCGAGGCGAAGAAGATCGTCGACGCCGCCCTGCGCTAGTGCTCCCTGCTCCCTGCTCCCTGAGCGAGCGAAGCGAGTCGAAGGGCCGCTACAGTCCTGCTCCCTGCTCCCTGCTCCCTGCTCCCTGAGCGAGCGAAGCGAGTCGAAGGGCACGCCGCCCGGAAGCACCACCCCTGAGCGAGCGAAACGAGTCGAAGGGCCGCCGCCAACTCTCCGTCCACACGGTCCGGGTGACAACCACTCCACATTCGCCCAGGAACACCAGGAGGCGCTGCACTTCGGCCGTGGATGCTATCGGCATGCCTTTCGTCTACATTCTCGAATGCTCGGATGGGACCTACTACACGGGAAGCACGACCGACCTTGAACGGAGGCTTCTCGAGCATGAGCTCGGCGGCAGCGCCTACACGCGCGAAAGGCTGCCGGTGCGACTCGTGTGGTCCGAGGAGACCGGACATATCGCCGACGCCTATTCACTTGAGCGGCGGCTGCACGGTTGGTCGCACACCAAGAAGGAGGCGCTGGTGGCGGGTCGTATCGCCGACCTCGCCGGTTGGTCTCGTCGACAGCGGGCAGCCGCCGGAACGATGGCGCAGGCAGCCGAGCGCGATGACTCCGAATCCGCGCCGTGAGAGGGGGCCGCTACTGCGCCCCGAGCGAGCGCGAATGCAGCCCTGCTCCCTGAGCGAGCGCGAGACACCCCTGCTCCCTGAGCGAGCGAAGCGAGTCGAAGGGGCCCGTTCCGCGGCGACGCTACGGCGTGAAGCAGCGCCCTTCGACTCGCCCCGCTCGCTCAGGGAGCACAGGGAGCACAGGGAGCACAGGGAGCACCGCGCCCTTCGACTCGCTTCGCTCGCTCAGGGAGCACAACACGCTACGAAACCTTGCGGCGATAGATCACCTGGGCCACCGCGTACGCCACGACCAGAACACCCATGAGCCAGGCAAGCGCGATCCAGATGTCGCCACCCACGGGCTGCCCCGTGAGCAGCGCGCGGACCGAGTTCACGATCGGCGTCACCGGCTGGTACTGCGCGAACCACGCCACAGGCCCTGGCATGGATGCCGTGGGTACGAACGCCGAGCTGATGAACGGCAGGAAGATCAGCGGGTACGAGAACGCGCTCGCACCGTCCGGCGATTTGGCCACGAGCCCCGGAATCACCGCGATCCAGGTGAGCGCCAGCGTGAACAGCAGCAGGATGCCCGCCACCCCCAGCCAGTCGAGCACGTTCGCGCCCGACCGGAACCCCATAGCGAAAGCGACGCCCACCACGACCACCAGCGAGAGCGCGTTGGCGACGAGCGAGGTGAGCACGTGCGCCCAGAGTGTGGACGAGCGGGCGATCGGCATCGACTGGAACCGCTCGACGATGCCGCCCTGCATGTCTTGGAACAGTCGGTAGGCGGTGTACGAGATTCCGGTGGCGATGGTGATGAGCAGGATGCCGGGCAGCAGATAGTCGATGTAGGAGACATCCGTTCCCGTCTCGATGGCCCCGCCGAAGACGTAGACGAAGAGCAGCAGGAACGCGATCGGCATGACGCACGTCGTGATGATGGTGTCGAGGCTGCGCGTGACGTGCTTGAGCGAACGACCGGTCAATGTGGCCGTATCGCCGATGAAGTGGGTGGTCATGGTGGTCTCCTCAGTCATTCCGGCGCTCATGCGCCTCGGCGGCGTTGTCTGCGTGGTCAACGGCCGCGTCTTCGGCGGCGGCCTGGCCGGTCAGCGCGAGGAACACGTCCTCGAGCGTCGGCTGTTTCTCGACGTACTCGACCTTCGCCGGCGGCAGCAGGCCCTTGAGCTCGGCGAGCGTGCCGTTCACGAGGATGCGGCCCTGATGCAGGATCGCGATCCGATCTGCCAGGCGCTCCGCTTCGTCGAGATACTGCGTGGTGAGCAGCACGGTCGTGCCGCCCGCGGCGAGTCCGTCAATGGCGTTCCACACGTCGATGCGCGCCTGCGGGTCGAGCCCTGTGGTCGGCTCATCCAGGAAGATCACGGGCGGTTCGCCGATGAGGCTCATCGCGATGTCGAGCCGCCGCCGCATCCCGCCGGAATACGTCGAGGCCCTGCGGCCGCTCGCCTCCGCCAGCGAGAACCGCGCGAGCAGCTCATCCGCCACGGCGGCGGGGTGCGCGACATGCCGTAGCCGTGCCACGAGCATCAGGTTCTCGCGCCCGCTCAACAGTTCGTCGACCGCGGCGAACTGGCCGGTCAGGCTGATGGATGCCCGCGCCTTCGCCGCCTGCCGAGTCACGTCGAACCCGTCAACGCTCGCGCTTCCGGCGTCGGGCTTCAGCAGCGTGGCGAGGATCTTGACGAGCGTCGTCTTGCCCGCCCCGTTGGAGCCGAGCAGCGCGAAGATGCTGCCACGGGCGACGTCGAAGTCGACGCCGCGGAGCACCTGGACATCCTTGAACGACTTGGTGATGCTGCGAACCCGGATCGCGGGGCTTGGCGGAGCGAGCTGCCGCGTGGACGGGGCGACGGCATCCGGCGATGGTTGTGACGTGGTCATGAGAATCTCCTTGATTGCGGGCGCGACGAACATCGCCCTGCCGCGGGCGATCGCACCGTGGGTGGGGAATCGCCCGAGTGGCGGCGATCTGTGTGACGACCTGGGTGGCGGTCCGACTCAGGTCAGTGGGCGTCGGATCACGATCGACCCCCAGTTGTTGTGCGCGATGATCTGCGCGGTGCGGTCGGTGTCGGCGGGCGAGGCGACGGCGTCGAGCTCATTGGTCACCGGGCCGTGCTGCGACGACACGTCGAGCCAGGCCGCGACGCCCTCGGGAACGCCGATCTCGATGGGGCCGTAGCCGTTCTCCAGGTGCACCTCACCACCCTCGACGCGATCGATGCGGATGCCTGCGTATCCGCTTCGCACGTCGGCACGGTCTACAACGCGGTCGATCACGATGTCGCCGTGGCCGCCTTTGACGGTGAGGCTTCCGGTCACGGTTCCGAGCGTCGTGGAACCCGTGACGTTCTTGATCTCGGCGTCGCCGTCGAGCGTGCCGACGCGAATGGATCCCGCACCGGTGCCGATGGTCGCCTCCCCCACGGCATGGCCCACCGTGATCGAGCCGGCGCCGGTGTACAGGGCGAGCCGTCCCGTGGCATCCAAGCGGATGTCGCCGGCACCGACCCGGAACGAGCACCCGCCGATCCTGCCGTCCACGGTGAGGCTTCCGGCGGAGATCTTGCCGCGCAGGTCGCTGCCCGAAGGCAGCGAGATCTCGACGTCGATCTGGTGATCGCCGGGCCCGATGAACCGCCAGGTCTTGGTGGCCACCAACGAGAGCACGCCGGCCGCGAAGTCCACGCGCACGTCGCGCGCGGCGCGGAGATCGCCCGGGCGATCGGAGTCACCCGGCGCCACGCTGACCGTGGCTTCGTCGCGCTCCGAGGCCACGATGTGCACCCGTCCGACGGCGAGGTCGAGGTCGAGAGTGATGGGTTCCGGGGTCGCGAAAACAGGCATGATGACTCCTCGATGGGTGGGTGCCCGTCCGGTCGGACGGTATGGATGCCGGTGCGCTCAGCGCCGCCCGGCCTGCGTGTTCTGCGGCTCGGCTCGAGTCGCGGTGAACTGGACTGCGGAAGCGGCTGGTCCTCAGCGGACCCAGCCGGTGAGCCTGTCGTTGCGCGCCTCACGGGACGCGCGCCTGGACTTGGGAGGTTCGAGCGCCGCGGCGACGGCACGGACGAGCCAGGTGTTCACGGAGACGCCGTCGTGCGCGGCGGCATGCTCGACCCGTGCTTTGAGCTCGTCGGGCAGTCGGAGGGTGGTGCGGGTGGTGGCCCGGTCGTCGCCGTCGATGGCGGCAGAGGGAGCGGAGGCGGACACGACAGACTCCGTCGGCCCGTCTCCGCCATCCTCCGCCACCAGTGCCGGCGCCGTGACGACGAACTCCGGCTCATGTCCCCGCAGGCGCACGTCGACCGACCCTGGGGCGAGCTCGGTGGTGATCTCGCCGGCCGCGTCGGACAGCGCGTTGAGCAGCACGAGGCGCGCGGCGGCATCCAATGAAGCCGTCAGCCGCTGTGCGAGGTCGCGCGCTTGCTCGCCGCCCGCTGACGCGGCGGTGGCGAGTTGACGCTGAAGGTCGTCGACATACGTCGTGAGTTGCATGACACCACTATGACACCATCGTGGTGTCACGTCAAGGAATCCGCTCGCCGCCGTCCATAATTCGGGCTGAAGCCGCAGTTCCGCGTCGCTTTCGGCGATGCCGCGTGCGCCTCACGGTCCGGTCCTGAGTTATGAACATGGTTCTGCCCCCAGTCACGACCGACGACACGTCCGACAGGGACGGGTGGCGCCGCGACGGGCGGCCGCGCGGCATGCGGCGCCGCGCCCGGATCAGCTCGTGGGCGTCGCCGTCGAGGTGGCGGGCAGCGAGATGTGCCAGAAGTGTCCGGTGGCGTTGTCGTACTCCTTGTCGAGCACGTAGTCGAGGTCCCGGTACTTGGTGTCCTTGTTGTGCCCGGCCATCTTGATGTCGACGTGCTTCTTGCCGTCCACCGTGGTGTCGACCACCTTGCTGACGATCTCGACATGATCGAAGGAACCGTCGTCATCCCAGTCGAACATCACGATGTCGCCGACGGCGATCTTCGACCGCTTGTTCAACGGATATTCGGTGAGCCCGAGGCTCTTCGCGTTCGCCGTGAAGTAGTCGTTCATGGCCGGCACGTAGCCCCAGGCCGGGCTCCAGGATGCCGCCGCATCGTGGTTGTACCAGGTGTCGTTCATCTTCCAGCCGCGCGCGATGAGCGTCTGGCTCACGAAGTTGGCGCAGTCGCCGCCCACCGGGTTCAGGTCGCCATAGATCTTGGTGTTGTAATGGTTCCAGTGCTTCATCGCGTAGCTCAGCTGCTTCTGGATCGGCGCGGGCAGCGCGGGTTCGCCGGCGGAGCATCCGGTCAGCACGAGTGCTGTCGAGACCGACAAGACGGCCGCCGCCCACCACCCGCGCTTCATCCGCCCGCTCTTGCCTGCTCGCCCCGCCATGGGTTAAGACGCTAACGACGGATGCTGTGCCTCACCCCGGCCACGCCCGCGCTCGGTGTGATATTCAGTCGCTCCTCAGGTCGACGCTCGCGCAGCTTCGGCCCCCGGTTCGCTACGACTTCAGCCCGGATACGTCTCGCCGCCGGGAACGCCGAAGTACTCCTCGAGCGTGGTGACCCCCGTGTCGTGCAGTTCGGTGGCCAGCGGCAGCCCGATGTAGCGGAAATGCCAGGGCTCGTACGTGAAGCCCGTCACCGGCACCTTGTCGGAGGGGTAGCGCAGCAGAAAGCCGAAGCGCCAGGCGTTGGCGGCAAGCCACCGGCCCTCCGCAGTCTGGCCGAAACAGGCATTCAGCGTGCACTCGCCGGATGCCGCGCTGATGTCGACGGAGAGACCGGTCTGGTGTTCGCTGTGCCCGGGTCGCGCGGTGTCGGTGTCGGCATACGCCTGACCGTTGGCCGCCACGTCTTGGTCGTAGACGGAGACCTGCGTCTGATAGGAGCGGTAGCCGCTCTGCAGCGTAAGGCTCAACCCCGCCTCGGACTTCGCCGCGGCGAACATGGTGGCGAGAGGGCCGGAGACGATCTGGCGCACCGGCTGCCCGTTGATGTTCGGCACGGGCGGCTGCACGAGATCCGGCGGAACGTAGTCGACGGGATTCAGCGCTCGCGACTTGTTGACGACGACCCAGATACTGCGCGGGTCGTCGATCGAGTTCGCCGCCTTGTCGAACGTGGGCGTCGGCGTGGGCGACGGCGTCTGCACGGCGACGGCCACGGGCGCCGGCGAAGCCGTCGGTGACGGCCTGACGGCGATTCCCGACCGGGCCGAGGCTGCGTCCTCGTGCGGAAACACGGCGGCACCCAGCGCCCAGGCCCCCGAGCCGAGCACGAGCACCCCTGCGGTCAGAGCCGCGACGAGTGCGCCGACTCTGGCGCGATGGGATGCCACGCCCACCAGCGTAGAGTCCGCCGAGACCTGAGAAGCCCGCTCAGCGGCCCCCGTTCGGGGCAACACTGTTCGAGCGGCCCGTGGCTGTGATGGCCGGCGCTCTCAGCGCCGCCGCCCGTGAACTCGCCGCGGCATCGCCCGTGAATCGCCGCGCGTCCTACCTCGTGAGGTGCCAGAAGTGTCCGGTCGAACCCGGATGCTGCGTCGTGATCGTCGTGTCGAGGTCGCGGTACTCGTAGTCGTCGTTGTGGCTGGCCATCAGGATCTTGTACGCACCATCGACGACGTCGATCCGGTCCACGACCTGCGTGTGGTCGGGCGAGGTGTCATCGCCCCAGTAGAAGATGGCGATGTCGCCGAGCGCCACCTTCGATCGGTCCGCCTGGTCGAAGCTCACCTTCTCGAGCCCGAGCGCCGCCGCGTTGTCGGACAGATACTCGTCGAACGACGGCACGTAGCCCCACGCCGAGCTCCAGTCCGCCGCCGCGTCGTGGTTGTACCACTCGTCGTTCATGGTCCAGCCGCGTGCGATGAGGGTCTGGCTGACGAAATTGGCGCAGTCACCGCCCACCGGGTTCAGATCTCCGTACTGCGCCGTGTTGTAGTTCTGCCAGTGGGCGAGTGCGTACTGCATCTGGGCGCCGACGCCAGCAGTCGCGACGTACTGCAGGGCGTCCGGCTTCGTCGCGAGCACCTGGCCGCCACCCGAGAGAACGCTGACGCTCACCACCGCCGGCTGATAGTTCGTGGAAGCCGGAGCCGTCGCCACGATCTTGTCCGCCGAGACCCGCTTGGCCTCGACCGCTGTGTCTCCGAACGACACCGTCTTCACGTGCTGCAGACCGGTCCCCGTGATGGTGACGGGCTGGCCCGCCACGGATGCCTGTGCCGGCGACACCGACGCCACTCGCGCCCGCGCCGCCGTCGCCGTTCCGCTCGAACGCGAGGCGGTCTTCGCCAGGTCGGCGGAGCATCCCGCCAGCAGAAGGGCGGACGTGGCGACGAAGCCGCCGAGGGCCGCGCGGCGGGTCAGCCCGCCTTCGTGCACGGGCGGAACAGCCCCATCGACGGGCTCGTCGGCGGCGCGACGAAGGGAACGGGCGCGGGGCGGTGTGGCGTGGGACTGGAACATGACCGTGCAGAACCTACGTCATCACGCTTGGAATTCTCGGTGTACCTCGTAAGGGGGCGCCGCGGGAACACCGGAACCTGTACGTGCTCACATCGATCCGGCTCGGCTCGGTTGTTCCGATGTCGGTCCCGCGGTGTAAATTTGTGCACTCACCGCAACTTTCTCAATGGGGCCGACGTCAGCGGACTCGATTCGTTGCGCTCTTCTCGCCGTTCGGCCCATCACACGCACTTCCACTAGAACCCCGGGGACCTATGTCACAAGCCGCCACTCCCGCGCAGGCGCCCGCGACTCCCGCGCCGATCATGTCCCATCGCCAGATCATGTTCGTGATCTTCGGTCTGATGGCGGGCATGTTCCTCTCCGCACTCGATCAGACCGTCGTCGGGACCGCCATCCGCACGATCGGCGATGACCTGCACGGCCTCAGCCTGCAGGCCTGGGTGACCACCGCCTACCTGATCGTCTCCACGATCGCCACGCCCATCTACGGCAAGCTGTCCGACATCTTCGGACGGCGACCGCTGTTCATTCTCGCGATCGTCATCTTCGTGATCGGGTCGATCCTGTCGTCGTTCTCGACCTCGATGATCGAGCTCGCGTTCTTCCGCGCCGTGCAGGGCCTCGGTGCCGGCGGCCTGATGTCGATGCCGTTGGCCATCATGGGCGACATCCTCGCTCCGCGCGAGCGCGCCAAGTATCAGGGCTACTTCCTGGCCGTCTTCGGCATTTCGAGCGTCGCGGGCCCGCTGATCGGCGGCCTGTTCGCCGGAGCGAACCAGATCCTCTGGATCGCCGGCTGGCGCTGGGTGTTCCTGATCAACGTGCCGATCGGCATCATCGCCCTGTTCATCGTGCTGGCCTTCCTGCACATCCCGCACCACAACCACCACTCCGTGCGCATCGACTGGTGGGGTGCCGTCGGCGTGATCGTCGCCCTCGTGCCGCTGCTGCTCGTGGCGGAGCAGGGCCGCGACTGGGGCTGGGGCAGCGTCGCCTCGATCCTCTGCTACGTGATCGGCGCCGTCGGCGTGCTCGGCTTCATCATCGTCGAGATGCTGATGAAAGATGACGCGCTCATCCCGCTCAAGCTGTTCCGCTCGAACACGTTCTCGATGGCGACGATCATCGGCGTGCTCGTCGGTTTCGGGATGTTCGGGGCCATGCTGACCATCCCGCTCTACCTTCAGCTCGTGCTCGGTTCGACCCCGACCGAGAGCGGTCTTCAGCTGCTGCCGATGATCCTCGGTCTGATGATCGCCTCGATCGCGAGCGGGCAGATCATCGCCCGCACCGGCCACTATCGGCAGTTCCCGATTCTCGGCACCCTGCTGCTCGCGGGCGGATTCTTCTGGCTGACGTTCGTGAAGTACGACACGTCGTACTGGATCATCGCGTGCGCGATGCTTCTCATCGGTCTCGGTCTCGGCCAGATGATGCAGACGCTCACCATCGCGAGCCAGAACGCGGTCACGCTGCGCGACATGGGGGTCGCCACGAGCGCCTCCACGTTCTTCCGGCAGATCGGTGGAACGCTCGGCACCGCCGTGCTCATCTCACTGTTGTTCGCTGTGATGCCCACGAACATCCAGTCGTCGCTGAGCGACAAGCCGACGCTGACAGCCGCGCTGAACGCCGCCTTCGATCCTGCGGTGGCGGACGCGCCGGAGAACAAGGCGATCATGAAGACCGTCTACGACCCGATCGTCGACAACGTGACGAAGAACACGACGAATCAGCTGCAGACCAAGGTCGACTCGGCCAAGGCCGAGGGCAGCACCAAGGGCAAGGACGCCGCGATCGCGGCCGTGCAGAAGCAGGTCGACGCCGGACTCATCCCGCAGAACGAAGCCGCTGCGGCCAAGGCGTCGGCGGGCGAGGCGGGTGCCGCCGCAGGCGAGAAGGCCGCGCTCAAGGCGGCGACCGCCGGCATCGAGAAGGCTGTCCCCGTCGCCCGGGTCTCCGCCGACGGCACGGTCACGCTCGACTTCTCGAAGGCGAGCGAGCGCAGCGACTTCGTCGACACGCTGGTGCCGACCATCCAGAAGCAGCTGACGAAGTCGGGCGGCTCGACGAAGGTCGACTCGAGCACCATCAACGACACCTCGTTCCTGAAGAGCGCCGACGAGCGTCTGGCCAAGCCGTTCCTGGTGGGCTTCAACTCGTCCGCGGTCACCGTGTACTGGGTGGCGATGTTCGTGGTGCTGCTCGCGTTCGTGCTCACGCTGTTCTTCAAGACTCCACCGCTGCGGGCGAAGTCGGCGCTGCAGGAAGCCGCGGACGACGAGGCCATGCGGGCCGTGTCCGCTGCCGAGGAGACGGGTGCGCTGACGCTCCCGCGCGTCGCCGCCGACGACGATGACGACGAGACGACGACGGGTGCGGAGCCGCCCGTCGAGCACGGGAGGCACGCGGATGCGCAACACGGGCATCCGTCGACCCAGGACCATGACGATACGTCGGGCGAACGCGGCCATCATGGCCGCCACCTCGGCGGTGGCAAGGTCGCGACGCCGTAGCCGCGGGTCCGTGCCGGCCCGAGTCGCCAGGCGACCGCGAATAGCGATAAGTTCGCAGTCGGAGAGGGACAGTCCATGGGCGTGAAAGCCGCGGCACAGGCGCCGACGCTAGAGATGGTGGCCGCACGGGCCGGCGTCTCGCGCGCCACCGTGTCCCGCGTCGTCAACGGCTCGCCCAAGGTGAAGCCCGACCTGATCGCCGCGGTCAACCGGGCGATCGCGGAGCTGAACTACGTGCCCAACCGGGCCGCGCGATCGCTGGCGAGCCGGCGCACCGAGTCCATCGCACTGGTGATCCCCGAGTCCACCTCACGCGTGTTCACCGATCCGTTCTTCGCGCTCATCATCCAGGGCGTGGCCATGCACCTGGCGACGACGGACTACACACTGGGCATCGTGGTCGCCTCCGAGGCGAACCCCGACAAGACGAGGCGGTTCCTCACCGGCGGCAACGTCGACGGCGCGCTCGTGGTGTCGCACCACTCCGGCGACCACTCCTACGCCCGACTCGGCCACACCGTGCCCATCGTGTTCGGCGGCCGACCGCTGCACGACGACCATGACAGCTACTACGTCGACGTCGACAACATCGCCGGATCGCTCACGGCCACCCAGCACCTGATCGAGCGAGGTCGCACGCACATCGCGACCATCGCAGGCCCGGCCGACATGCCCGCCGGGTTCGACCGCGAGCTCGGCTGGCGCCGGGCCATGACGGAGGCAGGGCTCGACACCTCGCTCGTGGAGTGGGGCGACTTCTCGCCGGCATCCGGAGCCATGGCGATGCGGCGTCTGCTGGCGCGCAAGCTGCCGATCGACGCGGTCTTCGCCGCGAACGACCAAATGGCGCTCGGAGCGTACGCGGTCATCGCGGAACACGGTCTGAGCATCCCGAACGACATCGCCGTCGTCGGCTACGACGACGACGCGCTCGGCTCGGCCGCAGCGCCCGCGCTCACCACGATGCACCAGTCGATGACAGAGCTCGGCGCCACCATGGCCGAGAAGCTCGTGACCATGGTCGAGGGCGGGCCTGTCGATCACGCGACCATCCTCGAGACGCGCCTGATCGTGCGCGGCTCGAGCTGACGCGAGCGTTCCGCGCTACACGGCGCCGACGCAAACCCATCAAGTGCCGCTTCCGCTGCCGCACGATGCGGGTTCTGCCGACCGGTCGCGCAATTCGCGACAGCGCAGTCGTGGCAGTTCTCGCCAGGCCTGCATCGTTCAGGGAAGGTGGGGCGCTCAGCGGAAGGCGACAGACGGCATGCGCGCGAACCGTCTGCGCATCACGCCGATGGCATCCGGGTTGCTGTCCACGAGCACGAACCGGCGGCCCAGTGCCGCGGCGACCGCTCCCGTCGTACCGCTGCCGGCGAAGAAGTCGAGCACCCAGTCGCCCTCGCGGGTGGATGCCTGCACCATGCGCCGCAGAATCCCCTCCGGTTTCTGAGTCGGATACCCGGTCTTCTCGCGTCCAGCGGTCGCCACGATGGTGTGCCACCACACGTCGGTCGGCAGCTTGCCGCGCGACGCCTTCTCGGGCGTGACCAGCCCCGGCGCCATGTAGGGCTCTCGGTCGACGGCGGTCGAGTCGAAGTGATAGCCGCGCGGATTCTTCACGTAGACGAGGATCGTGTCGTGCTTCGCCGGCCAGCGATGCTTCGCCTTGCCGCCGTAGTCGTAGGCCCAGATGATCTCGTTGAGGAACGAGTCCCGGCCGAAGAGCGCATCGAGCAGCACCTTGGCGTAGTGCGCCTCGCGGTAGTCCAGGTGCAGGTAGAGGGTGCCGTCGTCGGCCAGCAGGCGCCACGCCTCGGCGAGCCGCGGCTCGAGGAACTCCCAGTAGTCGTCGAACCGGTCGTCGTAGTGCAGCAGATCGCCGCGGATGCGTCGGTAGCTGCGCCCTTGGAACCCCGCGGCCGACCCGCCCTCGTCGCTGCGCACGGCCGTCACGGTGCGGCGCTCCTGTCTCCGTCCGGTGTTGAACGGCGGGTCGAGGTAGACAAGGGTGAACGCCGCGTCGGGAAGCGATGGCAACACTGTCATGTTGTCGGCCCGGAAAACGGTGTCGGGGCCCTCCGGCGACCAGTCGAGGCGCGGCGCTCCGGGTGCCGCCTGCGCTTCCCCGGGGTGCGACGCGGGGAGCTCGCGCGGCGCATCCGCCTCCGCTCCGGCCCCGGCGACCGGGCTGTCACCGAACTCGGGCGATTCGGCGGTGGAGGAGTCGGACATGCGTCCATTCTGACCGCTCCGAGGAGTCCGGCCCGATGCGACCGGTCCGCGGCGACGCCGATCCGCCTCGCCTGCCCTGAGGAACAGGCGGTCTATGTTGAGGCCATGAGCGCACAGGTACGAGACGAATCGGATGCTTCCCGCTACGTCATCGAGATCGACGGCGCCGTCGTGGGTGCCGCGTACTACAACCGGTTCGACGATCACATCGTGTTCACACACACCGAGGTCGACGAAGGGCACCAGGGCGAGGGTCTCGCGGGAACGTTGGTCGAAGCGGCACTGAACGACGCGCGCACGGCGAACCTGCGGGTGGTGGCGCTGTGTCCGTATGTGCGGGGATGGCTGCAGCGGCATCCCGACTTTCAGAACCCGCAGGGAACGCCGGCCTGAGAAGCGGTCGCACTAACGTCGGCCGAGCATCGCTGTCATCGTTGCGTCGTACCCCATCGCCGTGTCTGCAAACTAGTCACGCCTCATAGCGTCCCGTCGCGCCGGCGGACCTCCGGGCGCGGCGACGTGCCACGGCGAGACGCGTCGACCGGCGAGGATGCGTCGACCGGCTGTGGCTTGCCGGAGGCGTCCAGATGGATGCGCACCGGCCCGTCCCCGAAGATGCCCTTGTCTCCATCACCGGGGATCGGAGCCGGGATCGGCAGCCTGGCCTGCTTGTCGAGTTCGAGCTGCGCCTCGTACTTGGCCGGCGCGAACACTTCGTCGCCGATCATGAGCACACTTCCGCCACCGCGCGAGCCGCCCTCCGGGGATGCGCGGCTCTTGTCACTGAGATCGATCCAGCCGAGCCTGTGGGCACCCCAGAGCAGCACGCCGACAGCGACGATCCCGCCGAGCACCCACCAACCCACGCGGACACTGTACACGAACGTCTAGGTATCTTCACAGGAACGGGGTGACCCGCAAACGCGAAACGCAAACACGATTCGGCTTTGGGGCTACGCTTCTGGGATATGCGCACGCGCGGGTCCTATGCCAAAGGGGTGGCCAAGCGGGAGGAGATCCTCTCCAAGGCGCTCGACGTCGTCGCCGAGTCCGGCTATCACGGACCCTCGGTGCGAGACCTCGCCGACGCCGTCGGCCTGAGCCAGGCCGGCCTCCTTCACTACTTCGACAGCAAAGAAGAGCTGTTCACGGCCATCCTGCGCACGCGCGACGAGCATGATCTGCAGATGCTCGACGACGGCGTGCTGCGGCCCCCTCGCGACGACGAGACTCCCCCGTCGTTCAACGCGGCCCGCGACGCCATGCTGCGCATCGTGCGCCACAACGCGCAGGTGCCGGGCGTGGTCGAGCTGTTCTCCCGGGTGGCGGTCGACGCAGCCGACCCGGGGCATCCCGCGCACGCGTTCTTCGCCGAGCGCAGCTCTGGCCTTCGCGACACGTTCGCGCAAGCCCTGCGCGCCGAGCAAGAGGCGGGCCGCATCGACGACCGCCTCGATCCGGATGCCCTCAGCCGGCTCGTGCAAGCCGTCGCCGACGGTCTGCAGCTGCAATGGCTGCTCGACCCGAAGGTCGACATGGCTACCACGCTGGAGGCCTTCTTCGATCTGATCGAGCCCGCTCCGAGATCGTCACCCGCATCGGCCGCAGAGGCGGACGTCCCGTCCGCAACACGGCGATCCGCGGACAGCACGACGAATTCCAGGAAGGAACCCGCATGAACACCTCACCCGCGACCTCCGCCCGCGTGACGGAACTCCTGGCGCAACTGACAGTGCCGGAGAAGGTCGGACAGCTGATCCAGTATTTCTACTTCGGCATCCCGGCTGCTCTGGCCGGCGAGGAGTCCGAGATCGCGCAGCAACCGCGCGCAGTCGAAGACGCCCTCGCCCGTGGTGCCGTGGGCTCGCTCCTGTTCGTGACCGACCCGGCGGAGAACAACCGCCTGCAGAAGCTGGCGATCGAGGGCAACCGGCACGGCATTCCCGTGCTGTTCGGCTTCGACGTGATCCACGGCCTGCGCACCATCTTCCCGGTGCCGATCGCGCTGGCCGCCAGCTGGGATGCCGGCACCATCGAGGAGGCGCAGGCCGTCGCCGCGCGGGAGGCACGCGCCGTGGGCATCCACTGGGCGTTCGCCCCCATGGTCGACATCGCCCGCGACCCGCGCTGGGGTCGCATGATCGAGGGCGCCGGCGAGGACCCGTTCCTCGGCTCGGTCGTGGCTGCCGCGCAGGTGCGCGGCTTTCAAGGCGACCACGTCGGTGCGCCGGGCCATCTGGTCGCGGGCCCCAAGCACTTCGCGGGTTACGGTGCCGCCCTCGGCGGCCGCGACTACGACGAGGTCGACCTCTCCGACCAGGAGTTCTGGAACACCTACCTGCCGCCCTTCGCGGCGGCGATCGATGCCGGGGCGGGCAACATCATGTCGGCATACATGGATCTCAACGGCGTGCCCGCCAGCGGCAACCACTGGCTGCTGACCGAGGTGCTCCGCGACGCGCTCGGCTTCGACGGTTTCGTCGTGACCGACGCCAACGCGGCCAAAGACCTCGAGACCCATCACTTCGCGTCCGACGCCGCCGACGCGGCGGTGCGTGCGCTCAACGCGGGCGTGGACATGGAGATGGCGATCGCGCAGCCCGCATTCGAGAACCTCGTCGCGGCCGTGGAGAACGGGCTGGTCGACACGGCCCGGCTCGACGACGCGGTGCGCCGCGTGCTCGAGATCAAGGAGAAGCTGGGCCTGTTCGACGATCCCTACGTGGATGCCGCGGCATCCGAGGCCGTGCTCGCCGACCCCGCGCACCGCGAGACCGCACGACGCGCCGCGGAGCGTTCCGCCGTACTGCTGCACAACGACGGTTCGGTGCTGCCGCTGGACGCCGACGCGCTCGGCACGGTCGCGGTGATCGGCCCGCTCGCCGACTCGAAGCGCGACACCATCGGCCCGTGGGTCTTCGACCACGATCTCGACGAGACCGTCACCGTGCTGGACGGCATCCGCGCGTTCGTCGGAGACCGGGCACAGGTCGTGCACGAGCAGGGCGTGGCGTATCCGAAGCGCACGTTCCCGTCGATGTTCGACATGTGGGGCGACACGAGTCCGACCTCGGCGCCGGACTTCGACGCGGAGGCCGCTCTGGAAGCCGCGGTGAACGCCGCCTCCGCTGCCGACGTCGCGATCCTCGTGCTCGGTGAGCAGCAGGACATGATCGGCGAGAACGCGTCGCGCTCCGACCTCTCACTGCCCGGCGACCAGCAGACGCTCCTCGAATCCGTCGCCGCGACCGGGACCCCGGTCGTGCTCGTGCTGATGAGCGGGCGCCCGCTCGATCTGCGCTGGGCCGCCTCGCACGCGCCGGCGATCCTCGAGGTCTGGTACCCGGGAACACGCGGCGGTGAGGCCGTCGCGAACCTCCTCTTCGGTGCAGCGGCGCCGTCCGGCAGGCTGCCGTTCACCTGGCCGCGCTCCGTCGGCCAGGTGCCCCTGCACCACGCCGTCACGCGCTCGCACGCACCGCAGGACCAGGTGCACCGCTACTGGAACGAGGAGAGCACACCGCTGTTCCCATTCGGTCATGGACTCACCTACACGAGCTTCAGCTACGGCGAGCCCCGGGTGGATGCCGAGCGCATCGGCCGCGACGGCACCGTGACGGTGTCCGTCGACGTGACCAACACCGGCGCCCGGGACGGCGTCGAGACGGTGCAGCTCTACCTCCACCAGCGGTTCGGAACCTCGTCGCGTCCGCTTCGGCAGCTGAAGGGCTTCCGGCAGGTGACCATCGGCGCTGGAGCGACGACCACCGTCGACATCGAGCTCGGCCCCGACCAGCGCCGCTACTGGAGCGCGGCGACGCGCGACTGGATGCTCGACGCGAGCACGTTCGACGTGTGGGTCGGAGCCGATGCGCACGCTGCGGCCCACACCGAGTTCACCGTCACCGACTGACACGACCCACTCGACACGACCCACGCAAGGAGCATCCTCATGTCCACTCCGTCCGTTCAGCTCTACTCCGTACGCGATGCCATCGACGAGAATCTCGACGCCGCCGTTGCGCGCGTGGCCGAGATCGGCCTGACCCAGGTCGAGCCCTACGCATTCCATCTGCGCACCGCCGAGTTCGCGCGTGCGTTCGCCGCGTCCGGCATCACCGCGCCGTCCGGCCACGCACCCGTCATCGACGCCGACGACCCGGCGGTCATCTTCGATGCCGCCGCCGAGCTCGGCATGACCACGGTGATCGACCCGTTCATCCCCACCGACCGCTGGCAGACCGCGGATGACGCGCGTCGCCTCGCCGAGGCCGTCAACGCTCTCGCCGAGCAGGCGGCGAACCGTGGCCTGCAGTTCGGCTACCACAACCACCAGTGGGAGTTCACGAAGAAGGTCGACGGCCGCCCGATCTACGAGCTGTTCGTCGAACAGCTCGAGCCGGGCGTCAAGTTGGAGGTGGACACGTTCTGGGCCACCGTCGGCGGCGCCGACACCCCGGCCGTGCTCCGCTCTCTCGGCGATCGCGACGCGGCCATCCACGTCAAGGACGGCCGGATCACCGGAGACATCGCCACCGTGCTGCCCAGCAGCGAGAGCGCGCTCGTCGTGCCGGAAGCGCTGAAGGCGGCCTTCGAGAACCAGACGCCGGCCGGACAGGGCGACATCGATGTGCAGGCGATTCTTCGGGCGGCGCCGCAGGCATTGCGTGTGATCGAGTTCGACGCCTACAAGGGTGACGTGTTCGACGGCATCGCGCAGTCGTTCGCCTGGCTGAACGAGAACGACACCGCCGCTTCCTGAAGGCTCGGGCGGCGGCCCGCCGCCACCCCATCGTCGTCGAGCCACCCCTTTGTCATCCGGCCTCCCCGGAATTCGCGTGAACAACCGGGTTGCCCGATGATTCGGGGCTGGCTCGGCCATTCTTCAGGCGGAGCGATGGCTGAGAGCGAGGATGCGCGTCGCGGCGCTCAGGGCACGCGGTAGAGCCAGTCGTCGGTCGCGAACTTCTCGGCCACCAGACGCTCGGCCTCGGCGTACTCCTCGTCGCTGATGTCGCCAGGGGTCGCGCCGTAGAGCTCGGTGAAGGTCTGCTTCATCGAAGCGATGATCTCGGCACGGGTCTTGCCGCTCTGCGCCTTCAGCGGGTCCACGCGCTTGGCCGCCGAGGTGATGCCCTTGTCGCTGATCTTCTCGCGGCCGATGCGCAGCACCTGCGTCATCTTCTCGCCGTCCATGTCGTAGCTCATCGTGACGTGATGCAGCACCGCCCCGTTCTTGAAGCGCTTCTGCGCGGCGCCGCCGATCTTGCCCTGCGGGCTCGCGATGTCGTTAAGGGGCTTGTACGTGGCATCCACTCCGAGAGAGCGCAGGGCGACGAGGGCCCAGTCGTCGAGGTAGGCGTAGCTGTCGGCGAAGCTCATGCCCGAGACGAGTTCGGCCGGCACATAGAGCGAGTAGGTGACGACGTTGCCCTTCTCCATCATCATGGCGCCGCCACCGGTGATGCGGCGCACCACGTCGAAGCCGTGCTCACGGGCGCCGTCCGGGTCCACTTCGTTCTTGACCGACTGGAAGCTGCCGATGACGACGGCGGACTCGTCCCATTCCCAGATGCGGAGCGTCGGACCGCGACGTCCGGCCGCCAGGGAGTTGCTGAGCACCTCATCGAGAGCCAGGTGCAACCGGGGCGGTACCGCCTTGGCGTGCACGATCTGCCAGTCGTAGTCGCGCCAGGTGGAGGCGTTCGACAGGGAGCGGCGCACGGCGACGGCGACCGCCTCCGGCGAGAAGCCGAGCAGGGCGGCATCCGCAGGGAGCGCACGGCGCACCGCTTCGGCGATGGCAGCCGAATCGGACTCGGCACTCAGGCCGGTCACGGCGGCGTCGATGGCCTCCAGCGCGGCGTCGGGTTCGAGGAAGAAATCGCCTGCGAGATGGAAATTCGCGATCGCGCCGTTCACCACGTCGAAATCGACGACGACGAGTTTGCCGCCGGGAACCTTGTACTCACCGTGCATGGCACCAGCCTATGGCGGGCGCCCGCTGAGCTCCGGCGGAGGTCGCGCTTCGGCCCCGGGACGCGGAGCACCGCTGAAACATGCCATTCGGGCCGAGACGTACCGCGAGGAGCTATGTCTCGGCCCGAATGGGATGTCTCAGCGACACGGCGCAGGGCACCGCAGGCGACCGCCGCCGCCGCCCGCGCCGGCCGCTACACGAGGTGCGGGAACCGGGCGTCCAGCCACCGCACGAGGTCGCCGATCACCTCGTCGCGGTTCGTCTCGTTGAACACCTCGTGCCTCGCGCCCGGATAGATGCGCAAGGTGGTGTCGGTGAAGCCGGAGCGCGCGCGGTAGGCCTGCACGAGCATCCGCGCGCTCGTCGCACCGCCGAGCGAGTCCTCCTCGCCGATCATGACCAGCAGCGGCAGCGGACGGATGCCCCGCGCCGGCCGCCCGTACAGCCGCAGCCCGTCGGCGACCCCGAACAGCTTCAGCACCTTGGCGTCGAACGTGAGCGGATCGGCGGCGAACTCGGCGGCGACTCGCTCGTCGCGGCTGAGCCACTCGTATCCGGTGTTGCCGAGGTGTTTGTGGTGCTTGTTCAGATCGCCCGCCTCCATGTGCCGCGGCGTGCGGTAGGCGGTGCCCGTGAGCACGAGTGCGTCGACCTCGTCGGAGTGCTCGTTGACGAGCATCTGCGCCATCAGCGACCCCCAGCTGTGCCCCAGCAGCACCACGGGGACACCGGGGTTCTCGTCCCGAATGGTGCGCGTAAGCATCCGGATGTCTTCCACGGCACCCCGCAGCCCGCCCGGTCCCAGCCGACCGAGCTTCGCGTGGTCGCCGTCCCACTGCTCGAGCCCGGTCTGCCCGTGACCGCGCTGATCGGCCGCGTAGACGGAATAGCCGGACTCGTTCAGCACCGTCACGAGCGGCTCGTACCGCGCGGCGTACTCGCCGAGCCCGTGCACGAGGTGGATGACGGCGCGCGGATGCTCCACCCGCCACACGTAGTAGGTGACCCGCACGCCCTGTTCATCGTCGAAGCTCGGCACGCGCCGATTCTCGCACGCGGCGGCGGCCATCGCCTGTTCCACATCGCAGTCGCCGGAACTAATTAGCGAGGCTAATTTGTTATGCTAAAGACCATGGCATCTTCGGCATCCGTCTCCGCATCCCCGATCCCGACGCCCGCCGACGACGCCGATACGCGAGGCGACGTGCGCGACGGCGGCGCACCAGCGGCCAAGGAGACGACGCAGTCGAATACCGGGCGCCCCAAGCGCGTGACCACGCACGAGCTGTCGACGAGCCTGCGCATCGCCTCGGCACGGCTGGCCCGCCGTCTGCGTGCGGAGAAGCCCGACGGCGATCTCAGCGACGGCCAGTACAGCGTGCTCGCGTTCGTCTGCCGTGAGGGAGCGCAGACGCTCGGTGCGCTCAGCGCCTACGAGCGCGTGACTCCCCCGTCGATGAACCGCACCGTGAACAAGCTCGAGGCGGCGGGATACGTCGTGCGGCAGGGCTCGGCGGACGACGGGCGCAAGGTGCTCTTCGTGCCCACGGATGCCGGCCGCGAGCTCGTGCGCGAGACCCGGCGTCGCCGAGACGCCTGGCTCGACCGCCGCATTGCGAAGCTGCCGACCGAGACGCGCGCGTTGCTGGCACAGGCATCCGATGTGATCCGCGAGCTGGCCGATTCATGAACGCGATGTTCCGCTCTCTGAGCTCGACGAACTACCGCATCTGGTTCGCCGGCGCTCTCATCTCGAACGTCGGAACCTGGATGCAACGCACGGCCCAGGACTGGATCGTGCTGACCCAGCTCACCCACAACGACGCGTTCGCCGTGGGCATCGTGATGGCGCTGCAGTTCGGCCCACAGCTCCTGCTGCTGCCGATCACCGGTCTCGCGGCGGACCACTTCGATCGGCGCAAGCTTCTGATGGCCACGCAGGGAGCGATGGGACTGCTCGGACTCGGTCTCGGCATCCTCACGGTGACCGGTCTGGTGCAGCTCTGGCACGTGTATCTGTTCGCCCTGCTGCTCGGCGTGGTCGCCGCCTTCGACTCGCCGGCCCGACAGACGTTCGTCGGCGACCTCGTCGGCACCAAGATGCTCGGGAACGCGGTCGCACTGAACTCGGCGTCGTTCAACGCGGCCCGGCTGATCGGCCCGGCGGTCGCGGGCTTGCTCACGGCGGCGGTCGGCGCGGGCTGGGTCTTCCTCATCAACGCGATCAGCTTCGCGGCGGTGCTCATCTCGTTGAACTTCATGCACCGTGAACAGCTGCACGTGATGAAGCATCCACCGAGGGCGCGCGGCAACCTCGTCGAGGGGTTCCGCTACGTGCGGCACCGTCCCGACCTGATCACGATCTTCATCATGGTCTTCCTGATCGGCACGTTCGGTCTGAACTTCCCCATCTTCGTGGCGAGCATGGCGAGCACCGTATTCCACAAGGGAGCCGGCGAGTACGGCATCCTGTCCTCCGTCATGGCGGTCGGATCCGTCGTGGGCGCCCTGCTCGCGGCGCGGCGCGAGACCCCGCGGGCGACGCTCCTCTCGGTGGCCGCGGTCATCTTCGCGATCGGCAGCATCGGGGCGGCGGCGGCACCGAGCTACTGGGTCTTCGGAGCGACGCTCGCGGTCGTGGGCGTGGCATCCCAGACGTTCAACACCACGGCGAACGGCGTGGTGCAGCTCTCCACTGATCCGGCGGTGCGCGGCAGGGTGATGGCCATCTACATGGCCATCTTCATGGGCGGCACGCCCATCGGCGCCCCGATCGTCGGGTGGGTGGCCGACGCGTTCGGGCCGCGGTGGGCTCTCGTGGTGGGCGGGGCATCCGGCATCGCGGCCGCCGCTGTCGGCGTCTACTACATGACCCGGTACCGCGGGATGCGCCTGGCCATCACCGAGCGACGCTTGCGCGTGACGTTCCGTCACCCGAGCCGCACGCTGGCCATCACAGAGATGGAGGGCGACGAGGCGGCGGCGCAGAAGGCGTAGCCGGTGCACAAGGCGCAGCCGGCGCAGAAGGCACAGGGAGCGCGGCCGCGCGACGCGGCGGTCCGCGTCGCAACGTCCGCTCATCGACCTTCGTATAGTCTTGGTCGAGAAAACGCTTTCCGGCATAATAGAACTCGGCTGCTCGCCGGAGCGGAGGTCGCGCCCCGAGAGCAGCCGTCGAACGATGCCGTTCCCGAACCGAAAAGCCAGGTGATGATCTTGTCTCCATCCCGCCCACGCCTGATCGTCACCGGAATCGGTGGCTACGGACGCATCCACCTCGCGAACGCCCAGCGCCTCGCGGCGGCGGGACGAGTGGAGATCGTGGCGCTGGTCGATCCGGCGATCGCGGAGAACGAGCGTGACGGCATCCCTCTGCACGCAACTCTGGAGCAAGCCCTCGCCGCGCACCCGGCCGACGTCGTGATCGTCGCCACGCCGCTCGACACCCATGCGACGCTGTGCGAGCAGGCGATGCGTGCGGGAGCCGATGTGCTGCTCGAGAAGCCTCCCGTGCCCACCGCAGACGAGTTCGAGCGCCTCCTTGTCGTGCAGCGCGAGACCGGCCGTGTCGTGCAGGTCGGCTTCCAGAGCCTCGGATCCGAGGCCACCCCGGCCCTCGCCGACGACCGCCTCGGGCTCGGCCGTGCACTCGCCGTGAGCGCGACAGGCCTCTGGAGCCGCCGGCTCTCGTACTGGAAACGCGCCCGCTGGGCCGGGCGGCGCTCGCTCGACGGCCGCTGGGTCGTCGACGGCGTGGCCACGAACCCGCTCGCGCACGCGGTGGCCACCGCGCTGCGCATCGCGGGCTACGACACGGCCGACTCGGTGGCGCACGTCGAGACCGATCTCTACCGCGTCAACGCTATCGACGCCGACGACACCTCCGTGATCCGCATCACCGGTGACGGCTTGCCCACCGTCACCTGTGCGCTCACGCTGTGCGCTCCGCCGCAGCTGCACGACGAGCCGAACAAGGGCGCGAGCGTCGTCATCACCGGAGAACGGGCATCCGCGTCGTTCTCGTATCAGACGGATGCCGTCACCATCGCCGACGAGACGACCAGCTTCGGCCGGGTGGATCTTCTGGAGAATCTACTGGCCCATCGCCGTGACGGCGTTCCGCTCATCGTGCCGCTCGAGTCCACGGGCGCCTTCGTGCGGGTCGTCGAGGCGATCAGACTCGCCCCGGAGCCGATGAAGATCGACCCGTCCGCGGTGACCTGGCACGACGAAGGCGACGACGCCTACCCGGTCGTGGAGGGCATCGAGGATGCCGTGCTCCGCGCAGCGCAGACCGGCTCGACCTTCACGGAATCAGGACTTCCCTGGGCGCACGACGGGCGCGACGGTGTGATCGCGACAGGCTCCGTTCGTGACATCGTCGTCGCGCAAGAGGTGGACGGGGTCGGCACCATCCCCTTCTCCAGCCCGCATCCGTACCTGCATCCGGTACGCACACTCGGCGGCGTGACGGTGACCGCCACGCATCCCGCCGACCACGACTGGCACACGGGGATCGGGTTCGCCGTGCAGGATGCCGGCGGCATCAATTTCTGGGGCGGCCGCACCTATGTGCGCGGCGAGGGATACCAGCGACTCGACGACCACGGCACGACCGACGTGACGGCTACCCGAGAGCTGGCCGACGGCGTCGAGCACGAGCTCGCCTGGCGCGGGCCCGACGGTGCACTCGTGCTCAACGAGAGGCGTCGTCTGCGCTGGGCCCCGTTCGCTCTGCCGCTGAAGAACACCGACGACGACGGCCCCTCCTCGGCCTGGCTGCTCGAGTTCGAGACGCGACTGGTTCCCGCATCCGACGGACTTCTGCTCGGCAGCCCCGGCAGCAAGGGCCGCGATCACGCCGGCTACGGCGGATTCTTCTGGCGGTTCCCGACGTGCTCCGACGTTCGCGTCTTCACGACGGATGCCTCCGGCGAAGACGCCGTCAACGGCTCGGTCGCTCCGTGGCTGGCCTGGGCGGCACGTTTCGACGCCGATCCCGAGCACCGGGGCGAGGCATCCATCGTGCTGACGCCCGCCGACGCCGAGACGGCGCGCGACCCCTGGTTCGTGCGCGTACGCGACTATCCCGGCATCGGGTCTGCGATCGCCTGGGATACGCCGACCGCGGTGCCCGAGCAGGGCTTGACCCGGCGCTTCCGCGCCGCCGTGATCGATGGATGCCTCGAGCCGGCCGATGCCACCGCCGCCGCCTCGGCCCTGGCCGGGCTGGCCACCGGTGCCGGCCCCGCCACCACCGACCGCGCTGCCGCCGCCACAGCCGACGCCTCCTGATCACTGGCGTCCCATCGAAACGAGCACCACATGACCCACACCCAGCTCGGCGCGGAGGCGACCACACTGCCCGCCGACCCCGCAACGCCCGCCGGCCCCGCAACGCCCGTCGACCCCGCAACGCCCGTCGGAACCGCCGACGAGCAGCGAGTCCACGACCGCGCAGTCAAGCGCGCGCGGGTGCGGGAGATCCTGGATGAGACGGGCGAGGCATCCGTTCTGCTCACGAGTGCTGCGGCAGTCGCCTGGTACCTGGACGGCGGGCGGCCGAACGTGAGCCTCGCGGCCGACCCGATCGTGGCGGTACACGTGAGCCAGGACGCGGAGGAGGTGCTCGTCACCTCGAACGAGTCCGCCCGGCTGGTCGCCGAGGAGCTGCCTGCCGGCGTCGTACTGCGGGAGCGCCCGTGGTACGAGCCGCTGCCACCGGCGGAAGGGTTGGGCGCGGTGCACGAGAGCCGCCTCGACGACAGGCTGCGAGCCGCCCGCGCGGAGCTGCTGCCGGGTGAGCTGGCTCGGTTCCGCACCCTGTGCTCCGACGCGGCGCACATCGTCACAAACACCCTGCTGGCAGCGGAACCGAGTTGGACGGAGCGGCGCGTCGCCGCGGAGCTGGCCGGCCGCCTGGTCGCGGCAGGGGCGGATCCGCTCGTGCTGATGGTCTCCGGAGAGTCGCGATCCGCCCTGCCCCATCCGCTGCCGACGGATGCCCCGCTCGGTCGCCGCGCACTGGTCGTGGCGTGTGCGCGCCGCGACGGCATGATCGCCAATCTGAGCCGGTGGGTGTCGTTCGGCGCTCTCACCGAGGGCGAAGCGGATGCCGAGCGGCGCATCCTTCAGGTCGAGTCCGACGTTTTCGAGGCCACTCGGCCCGGTGCCGAACTGCGCTCCGTTCTGGATGCCTTCGCCTCCGCCTACGCGACCCACGGCTTCGCGCCGGATCAGTGGCGCCGGCATCATCAGGGCGGGGCGGCGGGGTACGCGGGCCGCGACCCGCGCGCCGTACCGTCGACGACGGACATCGTGCGACTGGGCCAGGCGTTCACGTGGAACCCGTGGTCGCCCGGCGCGAAGGTCGAGGACACCGTGCTCGTCACCGGAACGGAGCAGGCGCGGCTGATCGAGCCGCTCACTGTCGACGAGCGCTGGCCGACGGCGCTCGTGAACGGCGTCGCCCGGCCCGTCACGCTGCAGCGCTGAGGTTGGCGGTGGTTCGCGCCTGCGCGAACCACCCACCCGATCGTGCTACCGCTACGCCACCTGCAGCACGCCGTCGACGCGACGCGGGATGCCCAGCGGGTTCTCCTCGCGCAACTCGGCGGGCAGCACCTCGGCCGGGGCATCCTGAAAAGCGATCGGCCGCTGGAACCGGCGCATCGCCGTCACGCCCACGGAGGTGTGCGCCGATGTGGTGGCCGGCCACGGTCCGCCGTGCTGCTGCGACCAGGTCACGGCCACGCCGGTCGGCCAGCCGGCGAACAGCAGTCGCCCGACCCGATCGGAGAGCACGCCCACCAGGCCGTTGATGTCGTCTTGCGGCTGCGCGTGCACGGTGCCGGTCAGACTGCCAGGCACCTGCTGCAGCGCGGTGACGAGCTCCTCGTCGCTGCCATAGCGCAGCAGCAGCGTGACGGGACCGAAGCACTCCTCGAAGTAGACCTCGGGATGCTCCGCCGCGACCGCCGCGTCGACGGCCAGCAGCACGGGCGTGTGCTCGTCGCCCGCGCCGTCCTGCTCCGCGCGACCGCTGAGCACCTCGACGCCGCCGGCTTCGGCGAGTGCGCCCAGGCCTGCTCCGAACGCGGACGCGATGCCGTCGGTGAGCATGCGGCCTCCGGAGGCTCCGTTGGCGCGCTGCGCGACGGCATCCTCGAATCCGCTGCCGGAAGGCACGAACACCAGGCCCGGCTTGGTGCAGTACTGCCCGACGCCGAGGGTGAACGAGCCGACGAGACCGGCTGCCAGCTCGTCGCCGCGTTCTTCCGCCGCGGCGCGCGTGACGACCACGGGGTTCACGCTGCCGAGTTCGCCGTAGAACGGGATGGGATCGGGACGGCCAGAGGCGAGGTCGTAGAGTGCCCGGCCGCCGGCCACCGATCCGGTGAAGCCCGCCGCCTTGATCGCGGGGTGCTGCACCAGTTGCTGGCCGGCCTGCCGCCCGTACACGATGCCGAAGATGCCCTCCGGTGCCCCCGCCTCGCGCAGAGCGTCACTCACGAGCTCGGCGGTGCGGGCGGAGAGCTGTTCGTGCGCGGAGTGCGCCTTGACGACCACGGGCGAGCCGACGGCGAGTGCCGAGGCAGTGTCGCCGCCGGCGACCGAGAACGCGAACGGGAAGTTGGAGGCCGAGAACACGGCGACGGGCCCGATCGAACGCAGAACGCGGCGAAGGTCCGGCCGAGGCGGAGTCGCCTCGGGCGCGGCGTGGTCGATGATCGCCTCGGCGTACGAGCCCTCTTCGATCGCATCGGCGAAGAGCCGCAGCTGGCCCGTGGTGCGGCCGACCTCGCCCGTGAGACGGCCCTCGCCGAGGTGAGTCTCCTCATCGGCGATCGCGACCAGCTCGTCGCGGTGCGCGTCAAGCTCATCGGCGACCGCGCGCAGCCAGCGCGCCCGTGTGGCGGCGGGAGCCGATGCCGTCTCTGCGGCCGCGCCGGCGGCCGCCTTCGCTGCGCGGTCGACGTCCTGTTCGGAGGAGTTCATCATTGTGTCGGATCCTTTGCGATTGCGTCCTGTACCGAGTCTTGCAGCACGATCCCGATTCCGGGGCGGCCGGTGATGGTCAGCTCGGTGCCGGCGATCGAGATCGGCGACGGTTCGGCGAGCATTCCCAGCCTGTCGAATCCGGCATCTTCGACCTCCTCGACCATCGTCTGCCGCTTCAGCGCGAGCGCGAGCTGCCCCGACAGTTCGGGCAGCAGGTGGGGATGGAGCTCCACGCCGGCGGCGTCGGCGACGTCGGCGATGCCGAGGAACGGCGTGATGCCGCCGACCCGCACGACGTTCGGCTGCACGATATCGGCTGCACCGCCCTCGATCGCCTCCCGGAACCGGTGGACGGTGTGCAGGTTCTCACCGAGCGCGACCGGCACGTCGATGCGCGACCGCAGCGCGGCACAGCCGAGCAGGTCATCGGCACGCAGCGGCTCCTCGATCCAGCGCAACGAGAAGCGGCTCAGCTCGCCGATCGCGCGCTCGGCTTCGTCGAGCGACCAGAGCTGGTTCGCGTCGATGGCGAGCTCGACGTGCGGACCGATCGCGTCTCGCACGGCGGCGACGCGGTCGACATCTTCTTTCAGCTCCCGTCCGCCGACCTTGATCTTCACCATCGGATAGCCGACGTCCGACCACCGCCGCGCCTGCGCGACGAGCTCATCGAGCGAGTAGTGCCGGTTGACACCACTGCCGTAGACCCCGACGGATGTCCGCACCCGGCCGAGCTGGTCGGCGAGCGTCTCGTCTGCGGCCCGGCCCGCGGCATCCCACAGCGCCAGGTCAAGACCCGCCATCGCGATGGTCGTGATGCCGCCGGAGCCCGCCTCGTTCAGGTGCTCCCAGAGCGGTGTCCACAGCTCGCGGGCATCCGCCTCGCGGCCGAGCACGAATTCACGAATGTCGTTCTCGAGCATCGCCTGCACGGAGCGCGCCCCGATCGACGGCGTCCAGCTCAGGCCGTGGCCGGTCACTCCGCTGGAGGTCTCCACGAGCACCTCGATGACGTGCCACTGCGTGACATCCAGGCCCCACGGCCTCGCCAGCGGTACGTCGATCAGCCGCGTGCGCAGCGCGGTGATGCGCCCGAGGCCCGCCATCAGGCCGCGCCGACCAGCTCGTCGCCGATGGCCAGAATGCGACGGAGCTCGGCGAGCTGCCGCTCGTCGGGGTCGATGAGCGGAGGCCGAACACCGCCGACCTCGAAGCCGTCCACACCCTGGCAGCCGAGGCGCACGCCGGCCTTCACGAGCGAGACCGCGAAGCCGGGCACCTCGTCGCGTAGGCGCACGAGAGGAAGGTAGAAGGCGTCCAGAATCTCGAGACGGCGTGCATCGTCACCGCTCGCGTACGCCTCGTAGAAGGCTTTCGCGACGCGCGGCGCCATGGCGAACGCCGCAGACGAGTAGAGCGGAACGCCGATCGCGCGGTACGCCTGCTGCGTCAACTCCGCGGTGGGAAGACCGTTGAAGAACGCGAAGTCGTCGCGACCCGTCGCCGCCACAGTGCGCACGAGCTGCTGCGCCACCCCGAGGTCTCCCACGCCGTCCTTGAAGCCGAGCACGCGCGAGTCGGAGGCGAGCCGCGCCGCGGCCGCCTCGTCGAGTTTCGCCGATCCGCGGTGGTACACGATGACCGGCAGCGAGGATGCCTGCAGCAGCGCCTCGACGTACGCGACCGTTCCCGACATCGGTCCCGCCACCAGGTACGGGGGCAGCACGAGCAGCGCGTCGGCGCCGGCGTCTTCGGCGCGCTTCGCGCACTCGATCGCATGCCCGAGCGGTCCGCCCGCACCGGCGACCACGGGCACGCTGCCGCCGACCGCACCGACCGCGGCGCCCACGACCTCGCCGGCCTCAGCGGCGCTCAGCGCGTGGAACTCACCGGTCCCGCAGGCGGGGAACACGCCGCCCGGGCCGTAAGGCAGGCGCGAGGCGACGTGCTCGGCGGTGCGTGCGACATCCACCGAACCATCGGCCGCGAAGGCCGTCACGGGAAAGAAAAGGACACCGTCGAAACGCATCAGGCACCTCCGGCCAGCGTGTGTGTGGAGACTTCGGAGAGCACGCTGCGCCAGTCGTGCTCGGGCTCCCAGCCGAGCAGGCGACGCGCCTTCTCGATCGAGAACGCCGGCTGCGTACCGGTCAGACCGGCGGCGAGCGACTCGGTGCCGGGGATGAACTGCGGCAACAGTTCCGCGAGCGGACGGCGGGCGAGCGCGTCGGCGGCACCGACCATGAAGGTCTGCGCGTTCGGAATGTCGCCGATCCCGGCGAGCAGCGTGTCGAGGAACACGCCCACGTCGCGGGCGTCGACATAGTTGAACAACGCGGGAGCCGAGAGCGCCGGGTCGTCCAGGCGCTCGAGGATGGTGTGCCCCTGCTGCGTCGGTGCCCCCTCCCACTCCTCCGGCGCGATCACGTAGCACGGCCGGAACGCCGCAAGCCGCACCCGGTCGCCGCACTGCGCCGCGAACATCTGCGCGGTGCGCTCGGCGACCAGCTTCGAAAGCGCGTAGGCGTTCCACGGGCGCGGCGCGACATCCTCATCGAGCGGCAGCCTTTCGGGAAGCCAACCCTCCGGCGCCCCGTAACCGAACACCGTCGGAGACGACGCGGTCACGATCTTGCGCACGCCGGCGTCCACGGCGGCCTGCATCACGTTGTACGCGAGCGAGGCGTTCGTGCGCAGAATGTGCTGCTCGGGCGCGCTGAACGGCACGGCAATGGCGGCGAGATGGATGACGGCATCCGGCTTCGTCTGTTCGAGAACAGCGGATGCCTGCGTCGCGTCGGTCAGGTCCGCCGCGATCTGCTGCGCGCTCGTCCCGGCGCCCGCCGACTCGGCGTTCGGCACCGTGAGGTCGACCTCGATGACCTCGTGGCCCCGCTGCCCGAGCACGGCCACGACGCTGCGGCCGAGGCGCCCGGAGCTGCCGGTGACGAGAATGCGGCTCACGCGCGCGCTCCCTCGTCGGCAGGGATCGCTCCGCCGGCTTCGGCAGGGGCCGCTTCGCCAGCAGGGACTTCGGCGGCAGGCACGGTTGCGGCGCCGGGGACCGCGCGCTCGACATCGATCCCGAGGTCGAGGTCCTCGACCTTCACCGGAAGCCCCGTCTGCAGCGAGCGATTGCCCGAGATGCCGACCGCGATCGCCCGCACCCCGTCCACGTAATCGGCAGCACGTCCCAGCGGGTCGTCGTGCGCTCCGACGAACACGTCGCGCAGCAGAATGGCGTCGCCGCCGCCGTGGCTGCCCTCCCCCTGCGGGATCTCGACCTCCTGCGCCGGCTCCCAGTGCCGCTGCAGCAGAATGCGCTCCCCTTGCGAACGCAGGCCTGCGGCGGCCGTCGTGTCGGCGACCGCCGACGGGTCGACGATGGTGTGCCCGTCGGCGTTCAGCCGCACTTCACCGCGCTCGATCACGTCGAGCTCAACCCGCCCCTGCGTGCCGTTGACCGCGATGCGGTAGCCCTCCCACGGCGAGTGGGCGTTGAGGGAATAGCTCATGCTCGCACCGCCGGCGTAATCGACGACCAGCGAGAGGTTGTCTTCGATGGTGATGCCGGGCGCGAAGACGCTCTGGTCGCGCCGGTAGCCGTCGTAGGACTCGTTGTCGTAGTAGAGCCGCTTCAGCTTCTCGTCGTGGCGCAGGTCGAGCGCGAACGGATCGGCGACGTCGTCGCTGGTGCCTCGCTCATAGCCGGCGACCCTGCCGTCGCGGCGGGCGTTGTCGGGGCCGTAGAAGCGCAGGCCGCCCGAGGCGAATACGCGGCGAGGCACGTCGCCGAGCCACCAGTTCACGAGGTCGAAGTGGTGGGATGCCTTGTGCACGAGCAGACCGCCCGAGTTCGCCTTGTCGCGGTGCCAGCGGCGGAAGTAGTCGGCGCCGTGCGCCGTATCGAGCAGCCACTCGAAGTGCACGGAGAGCGGCTTTCCGATCGCACCGGATGCGATCACCCGTTTGAACGCGCTGTTGCGGGGCGAGTACCGGTAATTGAAGGTCATCACGACGCTGCGGCCCGTCTCGCGCACCGCCTCCGCGATCTCGCGGCTGCCCTCCTCGTTCACCGTGAGGGGCTTCTCCACGACGACGTCTGCGCCTGCGCGCAGGGCCCTGGCGACATAGCGCGCATGCGTGAAGTCCGGTGAGGTGACGATCACCCGGTCGACACGCTCGCGCTCGATCGCCTTCTCGAGGTCGTCCGGCGCGTAGTGCACAGGATGCGCACGCTCACCGATCACTTCGTCGTAATAGTCCAGACGTCCCGGGTTCACGTCGACGGTCGCCACCAGTTCGGCGACATCGGCGTGGTCGCCGGTGATCGCCCCGATGTACATGCCCGCCCTCGAGCCGGTTCCGACGATCGCGTAGCGGCGTCGTTGCACCACGTTCGCCTCCTGTGGTCTCGACGATCGGCCCTGGAGAGCCGTCGTGCTGTAGGGTTGAGAAAACGCTTTCTCTCACCATACACGATAGTGTTTGCAACGTATTCGAGCGTCGACGACAGCCGGGACTAGGGGGTCACGTGGGCAAGGCCAAGACCGGCGTGGATCGCCGCACTCCGACGATCGCCGACGTGGCCGCGCGCGCTGAAGTCTCGCTCTCCACGGTGTCCCGCGTGATGAACGGCAGCACGACCGTCGACGCGGCACTCGCGGAACGCGTGCGAGAGGCGGCACTCGCTCTCGGCTACTCGGCCAGCCCGCTCGCCCGCAGCCTGGTGCTCGGCAAGACCCAGACGCTGGCAGTGGTCGTGCCCGACCTGGGCAACCCCACGTTCCAAGGCGCGCTGCGCGGCCTCAGCGACGGAGCATCCGAGAAGGGCTATCACGTGCTCGTCGCCGATTCCCACGAGAGGGCGGCCGACGAGCGCGAGCTTGCGATCGAGGCGCGTCGACGCTGCGACGGCATCGTGCTCTGCGCTCCGCGCATGCCGGCGGAAGAGCTGGACGAGATCCTGCCGCTGCTCGCGCCCGTCGTCGTGATCAACCGCGATCCGGGGCGGGCGGATGTGCCATCGGTCTTCGCGGACTACAGGTCCGGGCTGACCCAGATGCTCCAGCATGTCTATGACCTGGGACACCGGCACCTCGTCTATCTCGAGGGCAGCGAGAACGCGGCCTCGAACCGTAATCGGCTCGCAGCCATCCACGAGTTCGGGGCAACGCACGACGACGTGCGTATCGACGTCGTGCCGGGCGGGGTCGGGTTCGAAGACGGGTACAGTGCGGCGCAGAGCGTGGTCGGCACCGGGGCCACCGCCGCCATCGCCTTCAACGACCTGGCCGCGATGGGACTGCTCAACGCGCTCACCGAGCAAGGCGTTCGCGTGCCGCAGGATGTCTCGATCACCGGATTCGATGACATCCCGTTCGCGCGCTACACGACTCCGCCGCTGACCACGGCGGCCGTGCCGGTCGAAGAGCTCGGTGCGCAAGCCTGGGAGCGCGTCTGGGCGCTGCTGAACGGCCGAACGCCCGCGTACAATCTGTCGTTCGGACCGCTGGTGGTCGCACGCGGCTCGACGGGGCCGGCGCCGGCTGCCTGAACGAAGCACGGAACGCCAACGGCGGGCAGGATGGAGTGTCATGAGCACCCACGCCCCCGACATCGCCGTCGACGACCAGCTCCTCGACGGACCCCACGGCTCGCTCCGGATCCGGATATACCGCCCGTCAGCGCCGACCGGCCCCGGCCTTCTCTGGCTGCACGGCGGAGGTTTCGCCGCGGGCGACATCGACATGCCAGAGGGCGACAGCGTGGCGCGCGGCTTCGCGGCACGCGGCGTTACGGTCGCCTCGCTCGACTACCGACTGGCGCCCACGCCACCGGAGCGCGCCGAACTGCTCGGACGCGAAGCCGTGCCGGAAGGCGTGCACTACCCGGTGCCCGTAGACGAGGCCGTCTTCGCGTTCCGCTGGGCCCGGGACTCCTCGCTCGCGTCGGGTCCGTGGGCGATCGGCGGCGCCAGCGCCGGCGGCAACATCGCGACCGGTGCGGCCTTGCGGCTCTCGCACGAAGGAGACGCTCCGGCCCTCGCCGTGCTCGCCTATCCCACCCTGCTCGCCGTGCAGCCGTCACCGGACGCCGCCCTCCGCGCTGCGCTCGACGCCCGCCCCGAGGCCGACACGTTCGGCCCCCGCGCCGTCGCGCAGATGTACCAGAACTACCTTGGCGAACCGCTGGATGCCGCGCCCTCCCCGGACGCGCCGGTCTACGCCGTTCCCGGGCTCGCCGCCGCCGAGCAGCTCACAGGGTTCCCGCCGACGATCATGATCAACGACGAGACGGACGAGCTGCGGGTCTCCGGTGAGGCGTTCGCGGCATCCCTGCGCGCTGCCGGCGTCCACATCGACGTCTCGACCGAGCCGGGCACCACGCACGGCCACCTCAACCGGCCGGAAGAGCCCGGATGGGCCGCGTCACTCGAGCGATTCGCCGCGCGCGTCAACGCACTGGCGTGACCGACGGCGCGGAGCGGGTGCGGGCATCCGAATAGGCTCGATCGCGTGAGCATCGTCGTCAGCCTCCCCGGAACCGCTCTTCTCGACGCCTACAACGCGCTGCCCGGCGCTGCGCCCGAGGGCGTGGAGTTCGTCACGTGGGACCTGAAGTCCGCGCCGCCGCGTGACGAGTTCGACATCGTCGTGCCGCCGTACATGGGCGGGATCGGGGTGCTCGGCGCGCTCGGCCAGGTGAAGAGCCGCCTCGTGCAGAGCCAGTCGATCGGATACGACGGGGTCGATGCCATCATCCCCACGGGCATCACCTACGCCAACGCGGCCAGCGTGCACGAGACATCCACCGCTGAGCTCACGCTCGCGCTGATCCTGGCGTCGCAGCGCGGCATCCCCGAGTTCGTGCGCGCCGCCGAGCGCGGCGAGTGGGCGCCGGAGCGCCGGCCCAGCGTGGCCGACCGCCGCGTTCTGCTCATCGGGTACGGCGGCGTCGGCAAAGCGATCGACGAGCGCCTCGCCGCGTTCGAGGTGGAGGTCACGCGGGTCGCCACCCGCGCCCGCGACGAGGGCAACGTGCACGTGCACGGTATCGACGAACTGCCCGCGCTGCTGCCCGACGCCGAGATCGTCGTGATCGGAACACCGCTCACGGATGCCACGCGTCACCTCGTCGACGACGCCTTCCTCTCCGCGCTTCCCGACGGCGCGCTCGTCGTGAACATCGCCCGTGGCGCAGTCGCCGACACGGATGCCGTGCTGAAGCACGCCAGGGCCGGCCGGCTGCGGTTCGCGCTCGACGTGAGCGATCCCGAGCCGCTGCCGCAGGGGCATCCGCTCTTCACACTGCCGAACGTGCTCATCTCGCCGCACATCGGCGGCGCATCGACGGCGATGATGCCGCGCATGGCGCGGCTGCTTCGTCGGCAGATCGAGCGGATGCTCGCGGGCGAGCCGCCGCTCAACGTCGTGTTGCGCTCGTAGCCGCCAGGCTCTGCGCCGCGCGCTATGCCGGGTCGAAGTCATCTCGAACCGGCCGCCGAAACAGCAGATGTCGCCGAGAACAGCAGCGCTTGTGCTGTTCTCGACGAGAGAGCGTGGCCAGCGCTGTTTCCGGGACGGGCGCCGTGTCACCGGAGCGGGGTCTCTGCTGTTTTCGCGCTCGCAGGAATCCTCCCGCCGCAGTGGTCCGACCACACGTGTTAGCCTCGTGGACTGTGACGGGCATTGTGGTCGGACCACAGACGACGGCTGAGAGCGGCGACGCCTCCGCCGCGCCCTCGCGCGCGTGGCGCGTCGCGCTCGAGCACATCGAGTCGCAACTCCTCAGCGGCGACCTCAGGCCCGGCGAGCACCTTGCTCCCGAGCGCACGCTCGCCGCCGATCTGGGCGTGGCGCGCTCGTCGGTGCGTGAGGCGATCCGCGTGCTCGAGGTGCTCGGGCTCGTGCGCACCGCTACCGGCAGCGGTCCGAAGGCCGGCGCGATCATCGTCGCCTCGCCGGCCGGCGGCCTGAGCGAGGTCATGCGGCTGCACGTCGCCGCGCAGGGGTTCCCGGTGGCCGATGTCGTCGAGGCGCGCCTGGTGGTGGAGCCGGCGATCGCGGCTCACCTCGCCCGCGCCCACGGGCGCAAGGCGGGCGACGCGCCCGACCTCGGGCAGGCATCCGCTCTGCTCGACGCGATGGACGCCCTAGACCTCTCGCCCGCCGAGTTCCTCGCGCTGGACACGAGGTTCCACGTGGCGCTCGCGGAGGCGTCCGGAAACACCGTGCTCGCGGCGACCATGGCGGGGCTGCGCGACTCGATCGAGGGCTACGTGCTGCAGGCCGTGCCGAACCTCTCGTCATGGGCGGCGACCTCCGCTCGGCTGCGCGCCGAGCACCGCGGCATCGTGCGCGCGATCGAGGCAGGAAACGACACGGATGCCGCCGCTCGCGTGCACGCGCACGTCGCCGGCTATCACGCCGAGTCCCGCACCGCCGCCGTGGCGGCACCTGCGCCATCGGTTCCCAACTCAGGACGCGACGGCGCCGCTGATCCGGGAAGCGCACCATGACGCGGGCACACCGGCGGACCCGCGGCTCGCAGCCTGAATGATGAACCGTGACAACCCGCCACCCACCGCCGAACGCACCACGAACCCCGAGACCACCGGCATCTCAGACACCGCGAACCCAGACATCACCACCGCAGACCGCACCACCGCCCCAGACCGCACCACGAACCCAGGAGGAACACATGGTCGAGCGACAGCTCCCGAACGTGCGCGAACTCGCCACGCTGATGCAGTTCAAGAAGCCGCAGCTGAACGCGAAGAAGCGCCGGCTCGACAAGGCGCTCACCATCGGCGATCTTCGCGCGATCGCGAAGCGTCGCACACCGAAGGCGGCGTTCGACTACACCGATGGATCCGCCGAGGGCGAGATCAGCCTCTCGCGCGCCCGGCAGGCGTTCGAGGACGTGGAGTTCCATCCCGGGATCCTCAAGCCGGCGGTCGACGTCGACACGTCGGTCGAGATCTTGGGCGGGCCGTCAGCGTTGCCGTTCGGCATCGCTCCCACCGGGTTCACGCGGCTGATGCAGACCGAGGGCGAGGTCGCGGGAGCGAGCGCGGCGGCAGCGGCGGGCATCCCGTTCACGCTCTCCACGCTCGGCACCACGTCGATCGAGGGCGTCAAGGCGGCGAACCCGAACGGCCGCAACTGGTTCCAGCTCTACGTGATGCGCGACCGCGAGATCTCGTACGGGTTGGCCCGCCGCGCCGCCGACGCCGGATTCGACACGCTCATGTTCACCGTGGACACCCCCATCGCCGGAGCGCGTCTTCGCGACAAGCGCAACGGCTTCTCCATCCCGCCTCAGCTCACGCTCAACACCATCATCAACGCCATCCCGCGCCCGTGGTGGTGGATCGACTTTCTCACGACCCCGCCGCTCGAGTTCGCGTCGCTCTCCTCGACCGGGGGCACCGTCGGCGACCTGCTCGACGCGGCCATGGACCCGACCATCAGCTACGACGATCTCGCGACCATTCGGAGCATGTGGCCGGGCAAGATCATCATCAAGGGCGTGCAGAACGTCGAGGACTCCAAGCGCCTCATCGATCTCGGCGTCGACGGCATCGTGCTCTCCAACCACGGCGGCCGCCAGCTCGACCGGGCACCGGTGCCGTTCTGGCTGCTTCCGGATGTCGTGCGCGAGGTCGGCAAGGACGCCACGGTCATGGTCGACACCGGCATCATGAACGGCGCCGACATCGTGGCCTCCATCGCGCTCGGCGCGAAGTTCACGCTGATCGGCCGGGCCTACCTGTACGGTCTGATGGCCGGCGGTCGCGAGGGTGTCGACAAGACCATCGAGATCCTCTCCACCCAGCTGGTGCGCACCATGCGCCTGCTCGGCGTCTCCTCGCTCGAGGAGCTGAATCCGTCGCACGTCACGCAGCTCGCGCGTCTGCAGCCGGTGCACCGCGCAGCGACACAGGCAGCGGATGCCTCACCCGCCCGCCCGTCGGCCTCGCGTTCGCGCTCGACCGCGTCCCCGAAGACCGCCACCGCGAAGGTCGCCCCCGCGAAGAAGGCACCCGCGGCGAAGAAGTAGCGGCACCGCGAGACTCGCTCGGCACCGACGGGGGCTGCCCGCGCCGACGCCGGAGGGCGACCCGCTCGCCGACCAGGGGCGGCTCGCTCAACCGCCGAGACCGAGGTGCCCCCACACGGCGCGAGCACCGGCATCCCCGATCAGGACGACGTCGATCACCGATCCCACGGCGACGACGATCGCCGCGATCCCGATCAGCAGCCGGATGCCCAGCACGGCGGTCGGCGTCATGCGTGCGGCGAGTGCGTGCTCGGCGAACCGCGTCCAGCACCACACGGCCACCGCCACGATGAAGAGCGGGATCACCCAGCCGAGCAGAGTGTTCCCGAGATCCGCGTGCTGCTGCACCGCGGCCGTCACCGGGACCTCGGTCTCCAGCGCCTGGCCTGCGTTCACGGTGATCGGCGTCAGCACGAGAACGACGAGCGCGGCGAGCGGTGTCACGATCCCGAGTCGGCGCGCGGCTGCCGGCCACAGCCCGTGCAGCACGACGGCGAGGGCAGTCAGCGGCACGAGCACCACCACCGCGTGCACGAGCAGGATGTGCAGCGGCAGCCCGAGAAACGTGTACGTGTCCATCGCCGTGAAACGTACCCGAGCCGCTGAGGGATCCGCTGACGGATCGTTCGGCCCGGCTGAAGGGGCTGAGAGGTTGACGCCGACGCCGGCACCAGAACCGTAGCGCCGGTGCCAGAACCGTAGCGTCGGTGCCGACACCGCCGCGGTCAGAGCAGCCCGCGCACCACCTGCAGGAACCACAGCTCGTCTTCGAGACCGCCGCCCTCGTGGCCGTTGTAGGGCCAGACCTTGATCTCCTTCGAGGCGCCGGCGTAGGCGTTGAACGCGGCGAAGACCGTGGAAGGCGGGCAGGTGGCATCCATCAGCGCGGCCGACACCCACAGCGGAGCCTTGGCGCGCTTGGAGAAGTTGACCCCGTCGAAATAGCTCAGCACGTTGTGCACTGCCGCGACGCGGTCGCGGTGCACGGCCAGGTAGCTGCCGATCTCTTTGTAGGGGTGTGCGTCGGTGATGACGGATGCCCGCGGGAAGTCGCAGAGGAACGGCACGCGCGCGAACGCCCCGGCAAGGTCGGGCACGAGGCCGGCCACCGCGAGGGTGATGCCGCCGCCCTGGCTGCCTCCCGTCACGATCACGCGGCCGGAGTCGACGATGTCGAGCGAGCGAGCGGCCTCGACCGCACGCACGGCATCCGTGAACACGCGACGGTAGTAGTAGGTGTCGGGGCTCTCGATGCCGCGGGTCATGACGCCGGGGAACGCGGGACCGCTGCCTTCGGGGTCGGCCGTGTCACCGAGACCCCAGCCCGAACCCTGGCCGCGGATGTCCATGAACAGGTGCGCATAGCCCGCGGATGCCCACATCAGGTTCTCGAGAACGTGTCCGCGGCCGCCGCCGTAGCCCTGGTATTGCACCACAGTGGGCAGCGGGCCACTCGCACCGGCCGGCAGGCGCAGCCATGCCTTGATCGGCTGGCCGTGGAAGCCCGGGAACGTCACATCGAAGGTGTCGATCGTGGTCAGGCCGGTCTCGACGGGCGCCAGAACGACGTCGAGGGGAAAGGAGCGGGCGTCGTCGAGCGTCTTGGCCCAGAACTCGTCGAAGTCGTCGGGGTCGCGCTGGTCGCTGGTGTACTGAACAAGCTCGTGTTCGGGCAGATCGGTGAACATCGCACCAGCCTATTGACTGCACGCGAAGACATCCGACCATTCGTCACGTGCTGTCACGCGCACGCCGTCTCAGAGCACCGACGGCCCTGCCTCCAGTCAGCGACGCCCCATGCCGCGGTAACGCCACCCGGCGGCCGTCCACGCGTCGGGATCGAGCGCGTTGCGCCCATCGATGATCACGGCGCCCGCCACCGACTCCCACGTCGCCGCCGGGTCGAGACCGGTGTACTCGGGCCACTCGGTGACGAGGATCACGAGATCGGCTCCGCGCAGAGCATCCTCGAGGTTCTCCACGTAGTCGAGCTGCGGATGCCGTGCCCTCGCGTTCTCGATCCCCTTCGGGTCGGTCGCCACCACGTTCGCACCGAGTCCCTTGAGCGACACGGCCACGTCGAGCGCCGGGGAGTCGCGCACGTCGTCGGAGTGCGGTTTGAATGTGACGCCGAGCACGGCGATCTTGCGCCCCACGACCGATCCGCCGAGCTCGTCCACCGCGAGCTCGACGACGTGCTGACGGCGGCGCAGGTTGATCGCGTCGACCTCCTTGAGGAACGCGACCGACTCGCCACGGCCGAGTTCCTCGGCACGGGCGGTGAAGGCGCGGATGTCTTTGGGCAGGCACCCGCCGCCGAAACCGACGCCGGCACTCAGGAAGCGGCGGCCGATGCGCGCGTCGTGACCGATGGCATCCGCGAGCTGCGTCACGTCGGCGCCGGCGGCCTCCGCGATCTCGGACATGGCGTTGATGAACGAGATCTTGGTCGCGAGGAACGCGTTCGCCGACACCTTCACGAGCTCGGCCGTGGCGAAGTCGGTGACGATGCGGGGCGTGCCGAGCTCGAGCGCGTGGGCGAAGACGGTGTCGAGCACCGCGACGGATGCCTCGTCGCCGTTCTCGACGCCGTACACCAGCCGGTCGGGCTCGATGGTGTCGTGAACGGCGTAGCCCTCGCGCAGGAACTCCGGGTTCCATGCCAGGCGGGCACCGGTGGTGCGCACCCGCTCCGCGAGCTGCGCGGCCGTGCCGACGGGGACGGTGCTCTTGCCCACGACGGTGTCGCCCGGGCTCAGATGCGGGAAGAGCGAGTCGATCGCGGCGTTCACGTAGCGCAGGTCTGCGGCATGGCCGTCACGGGTCTGCGGTGTGCCGACGGCGACGAAGTGCACCTCGGCGGCTGCGGCGGCGGCCGGGTCGGTCGTGAACCTAAGACGCCCGGACGCGATCGAGGCGGTCAGCAGTTCGGCGAGCCCGGGCTCGAAGAACGGCGGTTCTCCGGCCGAGAGCCGCGCGACCTTCGCCCCGTCGACATCGATGCCGACCACGTCGTGCCCGAGCTTCGCCATCGCCGAGGCGTGCACGGCTCCGAGGTAGCCGCATCCGATCACGGAAATCTTCATGGTGTCCTCGCTCTGCATGCCACGTCCGACGGCGAAGCAGCAGATGCGGCGTCGACGGATCGTCCACGGACTCACCAACGTACAGCGCTCGGCTTCGCGTTCGTCCGGTGGCGCGGGCTCCGAACGTTCCTGTCCCCTCTGCGGGGCACGACAGACGTTAGGATTCCTCGCATGACGGCAGAGATCCCCGCGGGCTGGTACCCGAACCCGTGGAACGACGCGGAAGAGCTCTACTGGTCGGGAACCGAGTGGACCGGCATCTCGCGCGTCGTGCACCACGAGAGCCCTGCCGCGTTCGACGCGTCCGTGTCGGTGCCGTCGTCGGCATCGGACATCGAGGATGCCACCATCATGCGTCCCGCAAGCACCTCGCCGTTGCCCAGCGCCTCCGATCCGGCATACGGCGGCAGGGCCGCGGCGAGCGATGGCGCCCAGGTCATCG
The DNA here is from genome assembly GCF_000421825.1 of Humibacter albus DSM 18994. GTDB lineage: Bacteria > Actinomycetota > Actinomycetes > Actinomycetales > Microbacteriaceae > Humibacter > Humibacter albus. Next base: position 76,673 of record NZ_ATXT01000013.1, on the reverse strand, counting down.
GTGCGCCGCCCGTCTCTTCGTCGTCGCAGGCCCCGTACGGGGCGCCGCAACCCGCGGTCGCCGAACAGTCGGCTCCTGATGCCACACGGTCGACCTCGTACGACCCGCCCCAGCCCTTCTATGCCGCCCCTGCGGCACCGTACGCCGCGCCCGGATACGGTGCGCCGTACGCGACACCGCAGGCAGCGCCGTCCGCCACGCCTGAGGCACCGCAGTCCACTCCCGCTCCGCCCGTCGGCTACACGATGCCGTTCGGGCAAGGCGGGGCGCCGGCCCAGACCCAGGGACAGACGCAGGGACAGGGACAATCGCCGGCGCCGGACGCGGCGAGCATCCGCTGGGCGCTCGGCAACTCCGCCCCAGGGCAGCCGGTCGGCAACCCGCGCGCGAAGTTCGGCCTGATCGCCATGATCATCGGCATCGTCGCCGTCGTGTTCGCCATCATCCCGGGGCTCAGCCTCGCGGCCTGGTTGCCCGCGTTCGTCGCAATAGGCCTCGGGATCGTCGGTTACCTCGGCGGTCGTCCGCGCACCTTCGCATTGGTCGGCATCGTCACCGGCGGTGTCGCGCTCGCGGTCGGTACCGGCGTCTCCATCTGGTTCCTCACCAGGCTCTAGCCGGCTGCCCGGCGGCGCTTCGCTCGGCGCCCGTCCATCCACCGGGCGCGGCGATCAGTACGCGCTGCGAACGTTGTCGGCGAGCGAGGGCATGCCGGTGGGCGTCGACGGCGCCGCCTAACGCACTCCGCGCATGATCCGCCGCAGCCACGGAGTCATCGCCCCGAGCACGATGCCGATCGCGATGGCGATCGCTCCCAGCACACCGAAATAGACGCCCTCCGTCTTCGTCGAGTAGAGCTCGGCGAGCTGCCCGCTCAACGCGGTGCCGAGGGCGACCGAGAGGAAGAACAGCGCCACCATCTGCGCGTGGAACCGTGCCGGCGCCAGCTTGGTCGACACCGAGAGTCCCACGGGTGACAGCAGCAGTTCCGCGATGGTGAAGACGAAAAGGATGCCCACCATCGCCAGCAGGGGAGTGCTGTTCGCGCCCCCGCCGGCGAACGGCAGGAACAACAGGAACGCGACGCCCATCACGGCCGTGCCGAGCGCGAACTTCATCGGGGTGGACGGCTGCCGCTCGCCCATCTTCGTCCAGATGGCAGCGAACACACCGCTCAGGATGATGATGAAGATCGGGTTGATCGACTGCACCCACGAGATCGGGAACTCCCAGCCGAACAGGTCGCGATCGAGGCGCTCGTCCGAATAGATCGTCACCACGGTGAACTGCTGCTGATAGAGGGACCAGAACGCCGCGCTCGCGATGAACAACGGGATGAACGCGAAGACTCGGCTGCGCTCGACATCCGTCAGCCTGCTGCTCAGGATGACCGCGAAGTACGCGACGGCCGCAGCGATGGTCACGATGATGACGACCAGGGACAGGTTGGTCGCGCTGATGACGCCGACCAGCACGAGCGCCACGATCACGACGACGCCAGCGCAGGCGATCCCGACCCAGAGCCCGTAGCGCGAACGCGGCAGCGGGTTCGGCACGATGCCGGCTTCCTTCGGCAGCCGCTTGCGGCCGAACGAGTACTGCACCAGGCCGATGGCCATGCCGAGTGCGGCGAGCCCGAATCCGTAGTGGAAGCCGATCGTCGACTGCAGCAGTCCGGTCAGGAGCGGACCGAAGAACGCGCCGAGGTTGATGCCCAGATAGAAGACGGAGAAACCGGCATCCCGTCGCGGGTCGTCGTCGGAATAGAGCGTGCCGACGACCGTCGTGGCGTTGGCCTTCAGCCCGCCCGAGCCCACCGCGATGAGGATGAGCCCCACTCCGAGGCCCGCGTAGCCGGGCAGGATCGCCAGCGACAGGTGACCGCACATGATGACGATCGCGCTGTAGAACAGCACGCGTTCCGAGCCCGCGAGACGATCGGCGACCCACGCGCCCAGGATGGTGGAGAGGTAGACGGCACCGCCGTACGCGCCCACGATCCCGGATGCCATGGGTTTCGGCATCGCGAGACCGCCGTCGGCCACCGAGAAATAGAGATAGAGCAGCAGGATGCCCTGCATGCCGTAGAAGGAGAACCGCTCCCACATCTCCACCCCGAAGATGTTGGCGAGCGACCTGGGCTGCCCCAGGAAGGTCTTCTCGTGCTTGTCACGCGTCGTGTCGGTCGGCGCCCCCGCGTCCGCACTCATGCCCACAGGCTAAACCCGTCCGCGACGGATGCCGCAGGCACCATCGCCCCCTGTTCGCCTCACTTCACCCGCTTCGCGTCGAGCCACCCCTTTGTCGTCGAACCCGCGTCCGGCTCGCTTCGGTCAGCCGCCACTTCCAGGTCGCCCCCCGGCCAAGGTCGAGATGCCGTTTCGCGGTCAAAAATCGCGAATTGTGGGACGGTATCGTGCATTCTTTGACTTTCAGCCGATCGACAGCCGATCGATCACCCGAAGGCGTCGATGGCTCACGGCGTCGAAGCGCAGGCGCCCGAGAGGCCGGCCTGTGGAGAGGCCGAGCGGGATGGCATCCCGAGACGCCACACTCTTCGCATGCCGCGACGCACCCGAATTCCGCCCACCCTGCGCGGGACGTCGTTCCATGTCTCGGAACGTGACTTCCACGAACTCTCGCCGGGCGAGCTGCGCTCTTCCGCCCTGGATGCGCCGTACCACGGGGTGCGCAGCGTCGGCCTCCGCTTTGACGATGCCTTCGACCGAGTGCGGATGTATGCACCCCGCTTGCGCAGTGATCAACTGTTCTGCGGCCCGACAGCCGCGCAGTTGCTGGGCATCCCGCTCCCGCTCGAGCTCGAGCGCTCGACGGTGATCCACGTCGCGACGGTGGGCGGAACCCGCCCGCGCACACGGGGAGTCATCGGGCACGTGATGCGAAGCGCGACGCCGTATGCGGTCGGCGAGGTGCTCGTCACCTCACCGGCGGAAACGTGGTGCCAGATCGCGGCGGTGCTCTCTCGAGAAGATCTGGTCGCGGCCGGCGACTATCTCATCTCTGGCCGGAGACTTCCGGGCAACAGGAGAACACCCCCGCTCAACACACGACAGGAGCTCGCGGTTGCGGGCGAACGATTTGGTCGTCAACCGGGGGCCGTGGCGATCCGGTGGGCGCTTCTCCGGATCCGCACCGGCGTCGATTCTCCGCGCGAATCGCAGTTGCGCCTGGTGATCTTGGCCGCGAGGCTGCCCGAGCCCGTCATCGGGTATGCCGTGACGGTGGCAGGCGGCTTGTCGTTGCATCCCGATCTCAGCTACCCGAAAGCCAAGATCGCTATCGAATACGAGGGCGACGGGCATCGCCAGAGTAAACGTCGATGGCGGTCGGATCTTCGTCGCATCACACTGCTCGAAGACGCAGGCTGGCGGGTGATCCGCGTGACGGACGACGACTTGCGCGACCCGACGGTGTTCATCGGGGTGCTTCACCGGGCTCTCCGCGAACGTCTGACCTGAGCCGCCGCCGATGGAGCCGTCAGGTCGGCCGAGTCGCCCGGATCACGAGCGGCACTCCGGTCGAAGTGCCGTTTCGAAGTCAAATAATGCAGAGGCGCGTCATTCATTTCGCACTTTTTGACTTCGAACCGGGACGGCGGTTTTGGGGGCCGACGACCGGCCGGCGGTCTAGCCCGCCGCGTTCGCCTGCGCGATCAAGCCGTCGACCATGTCGTCGGTGAGCCCGATGCCCGGGAAGCGGCCGATTCTGCGCAGCGGCATCGAGCCCATCATCGCGATCATCTCCTCGCTCTCGAACAGGGCCGCGGCCTCCGGGTTGTCGGCGGCCGCCTGCTGCACCAGCCCGGCGATCACTTGCTTGCCGGCCGGATGCCTCAGCCACTCCGCCAGCGACGACTGGCGGTCGAGCGGCGCCACGGCCTCGTGCACCCGCAACTCCACGCTGCCCGTCTCGCGGATGTCCCGCGAGCTCGCCCCGACCAGGATCTCCACCGGCCCGCTCTCCACGTGCCACCGCTTCAGCGTCGGGTGGAAGTAGGCGAAGTCGCGATAGGCGAGCGTGAGGTCGACCTCCTGGCTCTCCCCCGGCTCGAGCGTGACAACACGAAAGCCGCGCAGCTCCTTCGCGGGCCGGCGCACGTGCTCGCTCGGCGCGGCCACGTACACCTGCACCACCTCACGCCCGGTCACCGAGCCGGTGTTCGTGACGGTGACGGACACGTGGACGGCGAGGTCGGCATCCTCCGAATCCACGCTCATCGACAGGCCCGAGTACTCGAACGTCGTGTACGACAGGCCGTGCCCGAACGGGTAGTCGACCGGCAGCTCGCGCGCGTCGTACCAGCGGTAGCCGACGAACACGCCATCGCCGTACTCGAGGCGGCCGCCGCGTGCCGGGTAGTCGAGGAACGCGGAGTTGTCCTCGAGCTTCACCGGGATCGTCTCGGCGAGCCGGCCCGACGGGTTCGTGACGCCGAACAGGATGTCCGCGATCGCCGCACCGCCCGCCTGGCCGAGCAACCAGCCTTCGAGAATGGCGCGGGCGCCGCCCTCCCAGTCCGAGATGCGCACTGCCGAGCCGTTCGACAGCACCACCACGACGTTCGGGTTCGCCTGTGCGACCTGCGCCAGCAGTGCGACCTGGTTCGCCGGCAAATCGATGCGCTCGCGGTCGTATCCCTCCGACTCGGCCGCCGACGGGAGCCCGAGGAACACGACGACGACCTCCGCGTCGGATGCCACGGCCACCGCCTCGTGCGCCAGCTCGGCAGCATCTGCGCTCCCGTCGAGCGTGAAGCCCCGGGCGAACGTGACTCCCGCCGCCATGGACCGGATGCCGGTGAGCGCGTCGTCGAGTCGGGTCGGCTCGATCTGCGAGCTGCCCGCGCCCTGGTACCGGGGGTTCCGCGCGAACTCGCCGATCACCGCGATGCGCGACCCGGCGTTCAGCGGCAGGATGTCGTCCTCGTTCTTCAGCAGCACCGCCGCTCGCGACGCGGCCTCCTTCGCGAGCTCGTGGTGGGCATTGACCATGTCGTCGGGCACCTTGAGCGCGTGCGAGCCGTCGGCGACGAGGTGGGCGTGATCGAAGACGAGCCTCAGCACGTTGCGGACCGCGGCATCCAGAGCCGTCTCGTCCAGGGACCCGGAGCGCACCGCGGCGACGATCGCCTCCGGGCCTGCCTGCGACTCGGGCATCTCGAGGTCGAGGCCCGCGGCGACTCCGGCATCCCGGTCGTTCACCGCACCCCAGTCGGAGACGACGACGCCGTCGAAGCCCCACTCGTCGCGCAGCACCTCGGTGAGCAGCCAGTGGTCTTCGGTGGCGTACACGCCGTTGATCTTGTTGTAGGCGGCCATGACCGTGGCGGGTGAGGCATCCTTCACCGCGCGTTCGAAGCCGGCGAGGTAGATCTCGCGGAGCGTGCGCTCGTCCAGCTCGGCGCTCACCCGGAAGCGATCGGTCTCCTGGCTGTTGGCGGCGTAGTGCTTGAGCGACGTTCCAACACCCTGCGACTGGATGCCGCGGATCAGCGCCGCACCGAGCGAGCCGGCGATCAGCGGGTCCTCGGAGAAGTACTCGAAGTTGCGGCCGCACAGCGGGGAGCGCTTGATGTTGATGCCCGGACCGAGCAGCACCTGCACGTCGAGCGCGTTGGACTCCTCGCCGAGCGCCTCGCCGACGCGGGTGACGAGGTCGGCGTCCCACGTGGATGCCAGCCCGACCGCGGGCGGGAAGCAGGTGGCCGGGTAGCTGCCGCCGATGCCGTTCTCCTGCTCTGGCGGCTGCCGCCGCACACCGTGCGGCCCGTCGGCGAGCGTGATGGCCGGGATGCCCAGCCGCTCGATCGCACGCGTGTGCCAGAATCCGTCGCCCGTGACGAGCGCGGCCTTCTCTTCGAGTGTCAGTTGCGAAACCAGAGCGTCGACGTCGTTGGCCATGCGCCCATTGTTGCCCTCATCCCTGAACAAGCGCAGCCTGTCAGTGCTCGCGACTAGCCTCGGTCACGTGGTTCACGCCCTCACCCGCGACGAGGCGCGGCGCATCGCGGTGCGCGCCCAGCTGCTCGACGCCGAGCGGCCGAGCGATGTCGTCGAGGTGGCGGAGCAGCTGCTGGCCATCAAGATCGACCCGACCGCGGTGATCGCCCCGTGCCAGCACACCACGTTGTGGTCCCGCATCGGCTGGTCGTACGAGCCGGGCCAGCTGACGAAGGCCGTCGAGCTCGACCGGGCCATGTTCGAGCTCGACGGCACTTTTCGCCCGATGAGCATGCTTCCCCTCCTGATGCCCTCGATGCGCACGTGGCCGAAGCGCGCGAGCAGCAGGCAGTGGCTGGAGGCGAACACGAAGTTCCGCGCGGATGTCCTCGCCCGCCTCCGCGCGGAAGGCCCGCTGCTCGCCGCGCAGATCCCGGACACCGCCGAGGTCGCGCGCAACAACGACGGCGGCTGGTACGGACCCAATCAGGTTCCGCACATGCTCGACTTCCTCGCGCATCAGGGGGAGGTCGCGATCGTCGGGCGGGCGGGCCGCCACCGCATCTGGGATCTCGCCGAGCGGGTCTACCCGCAGGACGTTCCGGAATATACGGAAGACGAGGCATCCGTCATGCTCGCCGAGCGCCGGCTGCAGGCGGCCGGAATCGCGAAGCAGAAGTCGCCCTGGACGCCCGTCGGCCAGGCCGGCGAGCCGGCGAGTGTCGAAGGGTCGAGCTGGAAGTTCCGCGTCGACCCGCAGGCGATCGCGGCGCTCGACGACGAGAGCGACGGACGGGTCGCCATCCTGAATCCGTACGACGGCGCGCTCTTCGATCGGCCGCGGTTGCGCGAGATCTTCGACTTCGAGTACGTGCTCGAGCAGTTCAAGCCGAAGGCGCAGCGCAAGTACGGGTTCTTCGCGCACCCGATCCTGATCGGCGACATGTTCATGGGGCTGCTGGATGCCGCGGTCGACAGGGAGAACGCCGTGCTGCGGGTGAACGCCGTACACCAGCTCATCCCGTTCGAGCCCGAAGAGGACGAGATGGTGCGGGCCGAGATCGCCGACCTCGCCGAGTGGTTGGGCGTGCGCCTCGTGGATTTCTGAGCTGACACTGTGCTCACTGAGCGAGGGCAGGGGCGCAGGGCGCGTTACTCGGCGAGCGCGGCCGCGAGCTCGGTGACCGCCCAGTCGAGGTCGGCGGGCTCCACCACGAGCGGCGGTGCGAAGCGGATCGTCACGCCGTGCGTGTCCTTCACCAGGATGCCGCGGCGCATCAGCCGCTCGGAGAGCTCCCGTCCCGTACCGATCGCGGGGTCGACGTCGACGCCCGCCCACAGTCCGGCACCGCGCACGGCGGTGACGCCCCGTCCGATCAGCCGTTCGAGCGCGCCGCGCAGGCGCTCGCCCAGCTCGCGAGCGCGACGCTGCGGGTCGCCGGTGGCGAGCATCCGGATCACTTCGAGCCCGACGGCGCAGGCCAGCGGATTGCCGCCGAAGGTGGAGCCGTGCTCGCCCGGGCGGATCACCTCGAGGATGTCGCGGTCCGCGACCACAGCCGAGACGGGCATGATGCCGCCGCCGAGCGCCTTGCCGAGCAGGTACACATCGGGCACCACACCCCACAGCGAGCAGGCGAACGTCTCGCCGACGCGGCCCAGCCCGGACTGCACCTCGTCGGCGACGAGCAGCACGTCGTTCTCGGTGCAGAGCTGGCGCACCTCCGGCAGGAAGTCGTCCGGCGGCACGATCACGCCGGCCTCGCCCTGGATCGGCTCGACGAGCACGGCCACAGTGTTCTCGTCGATGGCCTCCGCCACGGCCGCGGCGTCGCCGTAGGCAACCGAACGGAAGCCCGGCGTGAACGGACCGAAGCCGTCGCGCGCATCCGGGTCGTCGCTGAACCCCACGATGGTGGTCGTGCGGCCGTGGAAGTTGCCGTGGAAGACGACGATGTTCGCCTCGTCGGGCGCCACGCCCTTCACTCGGTAACCCCATGCGCGTGCGACCTTGATGCCGGTTTCCACCGCCTCGGCGCCCGTGTTCATGGGCAGCACCATCTCCTTGCCGCACAACTCCGCCAGTTCGGTGACGAACGGCCCGAGCAGATCGTGGTGGAACGCCCGGCTGGTCAGCGTGATGCGATCCAGCTGCGCCTTCGCGGCCGCCACGAGTCGCGGGTTCGAATGGCCGAAGTTCACCGCAGAGTACGCGGCGAGGCAGTCCAGGTAGCGCGCGCCGTCGACGTCCGTCACCCAGGCGCCCTCGCCCGAGGCGATCACGACCGGCAGCGGTGCGTAGTTATGCGCAGCGTGCTCGTCTTCGAGTCGTAGCAGTCCCGGGGCGTTGGGCTCGCCCGCGGATGCCTCGGCCGGCACCCCGGCGGCGGTCCCGTCGAGTGCGCCCGATGTCAGCGGCGAAGTTCCAGAGTGCAGCATTTCACGCCGCCTCCTCCCAGGAGAAGTTCGGACAGGTCGACGCCGATCGGGTTGTAGCCGCGCTCGCGCAGCTGCTTCTCGAACCCGACAGCGCGCTTGGCGATGACGATGTTGTAACCGTCTGAGATGGAATTGAGCCCCAGGATGCCCGCATCCTCTTCGCTCACGATGATCGCGTCGGGGTAGAGCCGCTCGAGCGTGCGGCGGCTCTTCTCGTCGAACGCGGCGGGCACGTACGCGATGTTCGCGTGCTCGTCGTCCTTCAGCGGGTCGAGCACGGCCAGCGCGGTGTCGAGGTGGTAAAAGCGCGGGTCGACCAGTGTGAGGCTCACGACCTCGCGGTCGAAGACGCGACGCAGCTCGTCGTGGCTCTCGATGCTGCTGCGAAAACCGGTGCCGGCCAGAATGCGTGAGCCGACCAGCAGGATGTCGCCCTCGCCCTCGTTCACGCGCTCCGGCTCTACGACGCGGAAGTCGTGCTCGGCGAACCAGCGCATGAACGCCGGCCCCTCCGGTGCGCGCTGCGGGTAGGTGAAGAGTGCGCCGTACGCGACGCCGTCGATAGCGAAGCCCCCGTTCGCGGTATAGACCATGTCGGGGAGGCCGGCGATAGGGTCGATCAGGTGCACGTCGTGGCCGAGCCCCACGAAGGTCTCGTACAACGTGTTCCACTGCCGCACCGCGAGGTTTGTATCCGTCGGATCCTGCGGGTGCATCCACGGGTTGATCCGGTACGACACCGTGAAGTGTTCGGGCCGGCACATCAGATAGGTGCGGTGAGACGGCGCACGGTGAGGCGCGGCATCCGCCTGCACCGAAGCATCCGTCGCGCTCATCGCTGCGGAATCGGATGCCCGTTCCGCCGTTGCCGAGCGAAGGCGTGCGTCAGTGGAGTCGATAGCCGTCATGCTTTCCAGTCTCGCATCGGGATCTTGCGTGGTGTCTGCCACAGACCGCATGATTCGTGCGCAAATGGTCGCACTCACGCAATGTTTCCACCTAGAATGACCGCGTGGACAACCTGGATCGCAGCATCATCGACCTCCTGCGTGAGAACTCCCGCGCCTCCTACGGTGACATCGGCTCGCGTGTCGGACTGTCCGCCTCGGCGGTGAAGCGTCGCATCGACCGGCTCGTCGCCGACGGCGTGATCCGCTCGTTCACGGTGAACGTCGATCCGACGATCGACGGCATGAGCACCGAGGCGTACGTCGAGCTGTTCTGCCGGGGCACCGTCGCGCCGAGCGAGTTGCAGCGCATCCTTTCCGCCGTGCCCGAGGTGGCCGAGGCGTGCACCGTCTCGGGAAGCGCCGACGCGATGCTCCGCATTCGCTCCCGCGACATCCCGAGCCTCGAGGCCGCCCTCGAACGCGTGCGCGTCGCGCCCAGCGTCGACCACACGCGCAGCGCGATCGTGCTGTCGTGGCTCGTGCACCGGGATGCGGATTGACCGTGCCGTACGACCGCCTGCCTGAACGGATCCATAGGAGACGCTCTCGACCTGCTCAGCGGATTCTGTGACGATGGGGCCGTGGACGAAGTGACCGCACACCTTCTGGTGGTGGAGGACGACCCCGACATGGCCCGGCTGCTGCGACGCGGCCTGATCGCCGAGGGGTACGACGTGATCGCCGTGGACAACGGCGTGGATGCCCTGATCACCCTGCGCGACAACACCATCGACGCACTCGCGGTCGACGTGATGCTGCCGGGAATGAGCGGATTCGAGCTGTGCCGGCGGGTGCGCGAGTCCGGACGCACCATGCCGATCCTGCTGCTCACCGCGCGCGACGCGGTCGAGGACCGGGTCTTCGGGCTCGATTCCGGTGCCGACGACTACCTGACGAAGCCGTTCGCGTTCGCGGAGCTCGCCGCGCGGCTGCGCGCGCTGCTTCGACGCGATGCCTCGGCCAAGCCGACCCTGCGCGTCGGCAACCTCACGATCGACTCGCTCGAGCACAAGGCGAGCGTGAACGGCAAGCAGGTGGCGTTCAGCCCGCGCGAGTTCTCGCTCGTGCGCCTGCTGGCGACGCACGCCGGCGACATGGTGACGCGCAACGACATCCTCGACGAGATCTGGGGAGGCCACGAGCACATCGACCAGAACGTGCTCGACCAGTACGTCTCATACGTGCGGCGCAAGCTGGACGCGTCGACCACGGGCATCCGCATCGCCACCGTGCGCGGCCTGGGGTATCGGCTCGAGACGCTCGATGCGCCTGAGCACACCCTGTCGGCCGAACCGGGCCGGTGAACTGGCTGCGCTCCATCTCCGGCCGCCTCTCCATCACGGCCCGCATCACGGTGGGCAGTTTCGTGGTCGCCGTTCTGATCGGCGTGATCGCGGTGATCGGCATCCGGCTCGGCGTGAGCGCCATCCTCGATGACGCGACGGTGACGCTTCTGCGGCACGACGCGGAACCGTTCGAGCAGCAGCTGCGCAATCATCCGACCGACATCGACGCCGCGCCCGGCGAGGGCCAGTACGTGGCGATAGTCTCCCCCTCCGGCGACGTGCGCATGTCGAGCCTGCCGAAATCGTTGCGTCCCGACGGCCGCGTGGATTTCACGGGCGTCGAGGCGATCACGGAGGTCACCTCCGACGGCCGGCGCTACATCGTGCGCGCCTCGCCCGTGGCGACCTCGGCGGGCACGTTCCACGTCGTGAGTGCTCGCAACGAAGACGCCAACGCGCTCGTGCTCACCCGGCTCAGCGTGGCGCTGATCATCGGGGCCGCCGTGCTCGTGGCCTGCTTCACGCTGGCGTCGTTCATCCTGGCTCGCACGGCGCTGCGGCCGGTGAACGTGATGCGCCGGCAGGCCGACGAGCTCGCCCGGCGCCAGTCGCGCGCCGAGGCGAACTCGATGCGACGCGGCGATCCGCCCGGTGCTCGGGCGTCGGGCAGGGCCTCCGCTGCGATGGGTTACGGCGTGGCGGGTTCCGACGTCGGTCCGGCCGGTGAGCTGCTCGAGGTGCCGCCCGTGCGCGACGAGCTGGCCGCGCTGGCCGTGACGTTGAACGGTCTGATCGACGCGCTGCGGGCATCCGCCGACCGCGAGAAGCAGCTGGTGTCGGATGCCAGCCACGAGTTGCGCACGCCGCTGGCCGTGCTGCGAGGCGAGCTCGAGCTCGCGGAGCTGGATGCCGGCGACGCCGGCGCTCTGCTCGCGGACGTGCGGCAGGCCCAGCAGACGGTGCTGCGACTGTCGACGCTGGCCACGAATCTTCTGGAGCTCTCCCGCATCGATGCGCACGGCCACCGCGGATCCGCGACGTGGGCCGAGCTCGAGGGCGAGATCGCGGCGGCGATCGACCGCATGCGGCAGGCGTCGGCGATGCGCGGCATCCAGTGCGTGATCGACTTCGACGTCGCGGCCGACGTGCCCGCCGCCGACACCATCGCGCTCTCCGCGCAGGAGTTCGGCCGGGTGGTCGACAACCTCATCTCGAACTCGATCACGGCGATCGGCGTCGCCAAGGGCGCCGGAACGATAACGGCGCGGCTGGATCGCTCCGGCGACACCGTGAGGCTCACCATCGTCGACGACGGACCGGGTATGCCGGCGGACTTCGTGCCGATCGCGCTGGACCGCTTCACGCGCGTCGACGCCGCACGCAACACGACGACCGGCAGCGGGCTGGGCCTGGCGATCGTAGCGGCGCTGGTGGATGCCTCGCGCGGCGACATCCGCTTCTCGCCGAGCCCCACGGGCGGACTGACGGTCGTGGTGGAGTGGCCGGTCGGGTCGGCGACGGCGTAGCTCAGGCGCCGCGCTCGACCGCCGACTCGGTTGCACGGCTCAGTGTTTGCCTCGGTCGCGTGCCTCGGTGGCACGGTTGAGTCGCGTGCCTCAGTGGCACGGTTGAGTCGCGTGCCTCGGTGGCGCGGCTGAGTCGCGTGCCTCAGTCGCTCGGCTCAGTCGTTGAGAATCCGACCGAAGTGATAGCCGATGCCAGACCAGGTATCGAGTGACACGATGCGCACGGGGATGCCGTAGTCCGGAGCCTCGATGATCATGCCCGCGCCGAGGTAGAGCGCGACGTGCTCGTCGTCGTTGAAGAACACGAGGTCGCCGGGCTGGGCGTCGGCTTCGCCGATAGGGGTGGCGACCGCGTCTTGCGACGGCACGTAGTGCACGAGTGACACCCCCGCGGTCGCGTACGCGACCATGGTGAGGCCCGAGCAATCGATGCCGGAGTGGGATGCACCGCCGAGCTCATACGGGTCGCCCAGGTAGGTCAGCGCCTTCTCGACGATCCGCTCGCGAGCACCCCCGTTCTTGAAGGCCGCCGCGAGTGCCAGCGCGACGTTGGCGCCGTCCGGACCGGACTCCGCGGCGACGATGCCCGCGAGCGCGCCCGCGGCGTAGTTCTCGGTCTGCACGCTGTTGCCGGCGACCGAGGAAGAAACCGTGAGCTTCTGCGCGAGGATCTTCGAGTTGCTGGCGATCGTGTCCTTGAGCTGCTGCGGAGTGAGCGGCTCGGCGGCGTTCGCCGGCGCGGCGAACATGAGTCCGGGGATGAGGGCAACGGCGGCGCTCCCCGCGATGAGCGCCGGACGGCGAGACTTCGGCGCCCGGTGTGTGCGGGGGTGAGCGGATGCGCGGGGCTCGGCCGGCTGCTCTGCGCGCCGACTGAAGGCGGTGGCGCCGTCGGCCCGTCCGACGCTCGGCCGGACAGGCTCAGCATTCTGTGGAGCGGGCGCAACGCTCGGCGGCGTGGGCGCTCCACTCGGAGCCTGCACAGCGCTCGGGGCCCGCGGAGCAGCCGGCTGAGGTGTCGATGCCGACTCGGGCGAGAGCCTCGACCCCGTCCGAAGCGCGGCGTCGGGCGAAAGCGCAGCGTCGGGCGAAGGCCCAGCGGTCGACGGGCGCTCTGCCGTGAATGCTTCGCCGCGGGTGTGCGCCGCCTCGCGCAACGCGCGCCGAGACGGATACGGCCCCGAAGCCGAAGCCGAAGCCGGGGCCGAGGCATCGCGGTGCGGCTGCGCTTCACCGGAGGTGCGTTCTCGTTCGCGTTCGCGGGCGGCGCGGCGCGAGAGTGGTGCGGGCGCAGGCCCGGAGGTCGGAATTGCCGGCGGGGCCGCGGGCGCCGGCAGGGCCGCGGCCGCAGGCAGGACCGGGGTAGCACTGTCCACCACAGGAGCTGGCGCGCGAGTGCTCGCGGGGGCCGCGGGGCCCGGGGCGGCGGCACGCTGAGACGAGACGGGCGCGGCGGCACGCCGAGACGAGGCGGGCTGAGGCGCGGCGGACTCGGGAGAGGGTGTGGGGGCATCCTCGGAGAAGAGACTCGCGAAAGCGTCGAGGGCTTCATCGCCGGAGGAGTCGGGCACGCGATCGGCGTTCGACGCCGTGCCGCGGACCGATGCCGCGACCGCTGCTCTCCGACCCATGTGCTCCCAGCCTGACTACTCCGCACACGGGGTACGGGCAATGGACTACCGTGTCCCCCAAAATGCGGACGGCTGAGCCGACCGAGTTCCACGATAACGGAATGATCACTTTCCGCAACTGAGAGCGCTCGGAGGTTCGTGGTTTATGTCTCCACGGACGCCGAATCGCCGCCGAGCCTGCTGCTTCGCACCGACCTCGCAATTGACGCGAATTACGCATTCGCGACGAGCTCGTGGGCCAAAACCCATCGCCCGCTGTACAACGGGGACTGCACGCGTGCGCGCCGGCGGTTGCGCCGCCAACGTTGCACGCCACAGCGGATAGAGGCCGCGTCGACCGCCTCAGACGATGCGGGTGAAGTGGTAGCCCTCGCCCGACCAATCCGTCAGGGGGTCGAGCTCGACATCGCGACCTTCGGTCGGCGCATGCAGCACCATGCCATTGCCCATGTAGAGGCCGATGTGCTCTTCGCTGTCGAACACGACCAGGTCGCCCGGCTGGGCGGCGGACGCGGAGATCTGCGTGCCGACGGCATCCTGGGCGGGAACGTAATGCGCGAGGCTGATGCCCGCGGCCGCGTAGGCCACCATCGTGAGCCCTGAGCAGTCGATGCCGCTGTGCGAAGCACCGCCCAGAACGTAGGGCGTGCCGAGATAGGTCAGCGCCGTGGAAACGATCGCCGCGCGTGCGTTCGGGTTGTCGCTGGGGACGAGCAGGCTCGCCATCGCCGCTGTGACGCCGTACTTCTGCTGCAGGATGGCTCGCACGTCCACGGTCGCGAACGTGTCCGCGGTGACGGCGGGCGTCGCGACGTTCGCCGAGACATCCAGGTTCTGGACGTCACCGTGAGAGGCGGCGGCCAGGATCGCGGTGTGCAGAGCCGCGCGCTGCGCTTGCACCGTGGACTCGGTGCCGGACACGTGCTTGCTCGACGACACGTTCGTTGTCGCCGCCCGATGGGGCTCTGCGTGCGCCGCGTAGGACGGAAGAGCGGTCGTCAGGCTCGCGATGAGTCCGAACGAGGTGCCGGCGATGGCCAGCGTCAGGTGATGGCCCGTGCGGCGACGGCGTTGGGCGGCGAGGGCGTGACCACCGTGCACGCGCGGGATCCCCGGGGTCCGGGGTTCGGTGGCTCGGGGTTCGGTGGCTCGGGCTTCGGTGGTTCGGGCTTCGGGGTTCGGGGACTTGTCGTACGTCGAGAAGGGTAAGCGCATGAGTAATGACCTGCTGGGACAGTCCGCACGTACGTACGACCGCCCACGAACGTTCGGGGGCAAAAGAAAAGCCGGTCTCAGCCGGCCGCCGTCCACCGTAGGTCAATCGCCGCGAATGCTTGCCAGCGGTCGTTCAGGTTCTCCACTCCCGATCAGGCGCTATTTCGGGCACCCCTGAACACCCTCGAGAACAGGAGGCTGCCTCAGCCGGCCGCTCGCAGGCATCCGCGTTCTGCCGCATGCTGACGCGGATCTCGGTCGATCGAGCCCGTCTGGGATGCCCGCCACTAGTTGGTCAGTTGACCCACTCTTGCGCCCGTTGTGTGCGTACGTATCGACCGGGGTCGCCACCGACCCATTGCCAGGGAACGGTCAGCCGCTCTTGCGGCACGTGCCAGTTTCGCAGCGATTCCTGAGTGCCCGTTCCAACCGAGTGAGTGCCGTCGCGGAGCCGAGCACGGGCCGGGAAGAGGCGACGGCGCTCAGATCACGTCGTCGGTGAGGCGGGTGGGGCTGCCGAAGCGGTGATTCGTGATCGAGATCGCCTGCTCGCGCACGAACGGGAGCAGCTCGACCCGGCCCGAGGCGGTCACAGGACCCGAGTACACGGCCACGTCGATGCGATCGCCGAGCGCCCGGGCGAGCGACACGGGGTCGCCGCCGATGAGGCGGATGCGGTCGGACGCCTCGCCATCCGGATCCACTGCGGCACCGGAGGTCGCCACGCGCTGCAACCAGCCGGCATCCGACTCGACGACGTCGTCCGCGGCCACCTCGGCGAGCGCCTCGCGCAGCGGTCGCGGAAGCTGGGTAGGCGTGCTCACGTCGAAACGTCCGCGCACCAGTGCTGCGGCGGCGAGCACGCGAAGGAGCGCCGGAAGCCCAGCGCCCTCGGCGAGCCGGATGCTCACCTTCGTCGGTCGATACCGGAACAGGTTGCGCTCCACGCCGAGATTCGCATCGTCGTGCACCACCCCGAACTCGCTCGCCCACGCGATCGCGTCGCTGAGCGCGGAACGGCGCACCAGGTCGAACTCCTCATAGCTCATCGACGGCTGGCCCGACTCGATCAGCCGCGAGACGCGGGAGTCCAGACCACGCAGGTGGAGGCTCTTGCTGGACGCACCGGCATCCGGAGCCCACGACCCGAGCCCGAACAGGTAGTTCGGCCCGCCCGCCTTGTGTCCGGCGCCCACCGACGACCGTTTCCACCCGCCGAACGGCTGCCGCTGCACGATCGCGCCCGTGATGCCGCGGTTCACGTACAGGTTGCCCGCCTCGACGCTCGCCAGCCAGTACTCGATCTCGTCGGAATCCAGCGAATGGATGCCCGCCGTCAGCCCGTAGTCCACTCCGTTCTGCCACTCCACCGCCTGCTCGAGCGTGCGCGCGTGCATGACACCGAGCACAGGCCCGAAGAACTCCGTCTGGTGGAAGTACGAGCCCGGCTGCACGCCGGAGCGGATGCCCGGGGACCAGAGCCGCCCGGAATCGTCCAGCCTGCGCGGGGCCACCAGCCACTCCTCGCCGGGAGCGAGCTCGGTGAGCGCGGAGAGGAGCTTGCCCTCCGCCGGCTCGACGAGCGGTCCCATCCAGCTCACCGGCTGCTCGGGCCAGCCGACGTAGATGCTCTCCGCGGCGTCGGCGAGCTGGTCGAGGAACCGGCGCGACGTGCCCATCGACCCCACCAGGATGACCAGGCTCGCCGCGGAGCACTTCTGCCCGACGTTGCCGAACGCGCTCTTCACGATGTCGGCGACGGCGAGGTCGACGTCGGCACTCGGTGTGACGATGATGGCGTTCTTGCCGCTCGTCTCCGCGAGCAACGGCAGGTCGGGCCGCCAGCTCGTGAACAGCTTCGCCGTGTCGTACGCGCCGGTGAGAATCACACGATCGACGCGCGGATCCGCGATGAGCGCCTGCCCGAGCGGCCCCTCCTCCACGTCGGCCAGCGCCATCAGATCGCGCGGGATCCCCGCCTCCCAGAGGCACTCCGCGAGCACGGCCGCGCAGCGCCTGGCCTGCGGCGCCGGCTTCAGCACCACACCGCTGCCCGCGGCGAGCGGACCGAGCACGCTGCCCGCGGGAATCGAGACGGGGAAGTTCCACGGCGGCGCCGCCACGGTGAGCTTCGACGGCACGAACGTGGCGCCCTGCACGGTGTCCAGCTCGCGGGCGCGCGCCGCGTAGTAGTGCGCGAAGTCGACCGCCTCGCTGACCTCCGGATCGGCCTCCGCGATCGTCTTCCCGGTCTCGGACGCCATCACCTCGATCAGCCGGTCACGGTTGGCGGAGAGCGCCAAGCCGACCCGATCGAGAGCCGCGGCGCGCGCACTCCCGGGAATGGAGCCCCAGTGCGTTCCGGTGGCCTGCACGGTCGTCAGGAGCTGGTCGAGCATCCGTTCGTCGTCGACGCGCGCAGCGGCGATCGTCTCTTCGCCGAGCGTGGATGACGGCACGGATGCCAGAATGCGGCGCCCCCAGACCCGGTTCGGCGGAAGCGACGGGTCGGTGTCGGACTCGTTGCGGAACGTCTCGTCGGTGGCGCCCTCCCCCGCGGCCCCCGAGCGACCGAAGCGAGTCGAAGGGTCGACGACCGCGGCCGCCTCCCACTCGCCATCGGCTCGCTCAGGGAGCAGGGTGCCGGCATCGCCTCGCTCAGGGAGAAGGGTGTCGCCCTCGGAAAAGGGCGCCACCTCGGGATCGAGCACGACTCCCGTCGTGGGAAAGAGCGCGTTGTGCCGATGGCCGCGCTCGAGTCCTAGCACGACCGAGGTCAGGCCCTCCTGCTCGGCCTCGGCCGCCGGGTCGACCGGCGCCGGCCGCGGATGGAACAGCGTCGTCGGATCGGTCTCGACCCACTCGCGGGCACGGTCCTGTCTTCGGTTCGGGAGCGGCGCGAGGCCGCGGGGACCGGCATCCGCCTCGAATTCGGCGACCGAAGCGAGGAATCGCGCCTTCTCGCGTTCGAACAGGTCGGGCTGCTCCGCGAGCTCGAACGCGGCGGAGAGGAAGTCCTCGTCGGCGGCGTTCTCCTGTAGCCGGCGCATGAGGTAGGAGATGGCCACGTCGAACTGCTTGGGATGCACGACGGGCGCGTACAACAGGAGCCCGCCCACGGTCTGGGCGACGGCATCCGCTTGCTGTGCCGCCATGCCCAGCAGCATTTCGAAGTCGATGCGGTCGTCCACGCCACGGCTGCGCGCAAGCAGCCACGCGTGCGCGACGTCGAACAGGTTGTGCCCGGCGACGCCGATCTTCACGGCGTGCGTGTGCTCCACCGTGAGCGCCCAGTCGAGCACCCGCTTGTAGTTGGCGTCGGTGTGCACTTTGCCGTCGTAGGTGGCGAGCGGCCAGCCGTGCACCGCGGCATCCACGCGCTCCATCGGCAGGTTGGCGCCTTTGACGATGCGCACCTTGATGGGAGCGCCGCCGGCGGCCCTGCGGTTCTGGGCCCACTCTGTGAGGTCTTGGAGGGCATCCAGCGCGTCGGGCAGGTAGGCCTGCAGCACGATGCCGGCCTCGAGGCCGAGCAGCCGCTTGTCGCTCAGCAGGCGCTTGAACACCGCGATCGTCAGGTCGAGGTCGTGGTACTCCTCCATGTCGAGGTTGATGAACTTCGGTGTCGGCGACGACGCCGCATACAGGTAGAGCGGGAGCAGCCGCTGCACGACCCGCGCGACGGACTCGTCGAACGCCCACATCGACAGCTGGCTAGCCACGCTCGAGACCTTGATCGACACGTAGTCGACGTCGTCGCGCTCCAGCAGCTCGCGGGTGCCGGCGAGGCGGGCGTCCGCCTCGTTCTCGCCGAGCACGGCCTCACCGAGCAGATTGAGGTTGAGCCTGATGCGACCGCCGGATGCCCCGCCCGGCACCGCGATCCCGTCGCGAAGGTGCGCGATCGCGCCGCCCAGCCGCGCCGGGGACGCGTCGATGATGAGGTGGCCGACCATGGAACGCAGCACGCGGCGCGCGATCGGGATGACGATCCACGGGATCGCCGGGCCGATCAGCCCCCCGACCGAGATCGCGACGCGCTCGTACCAGGGCAGGAAGCGCGGAATCGAGCGCGCCAGCTCGTGCAGGCTCTTCGCCGCCACGTACACGTCTTGCGGGCGCGCGACGCCGTCGACGAATCCCACCGCGAAGTCGAGCCCCTTCGGATCGCGGAGCAGACCGGCCAGCCGCTCGGCCGCAGGATCGCGTTTGGATGCCTCGGGGATGGCATCCCGCGACGCCGACGCCTGCAACCACGCGCGCACGAGCTGGATCGCCTGCTGCGCGAGGTCGTCGTCGGGGGTTCGGGGGCTGCCGCTGCGGATGCCGTCGTCCTGCGCCATGCAGTCGAGACTATTCTCATCGCGCCGCGCCAAGGCACTGCCCGAGCCGCGTGCGGCGCAATGAAGCGAGCGCTGCCGACGCCGATCACGCAGGATCTTGTCGCGCGGCCGGCCGTGTGCGGCGACGCACGCCCTCATGCCGCCGCCCGGCGGCGCACGCCCTCATGCCGCAGCCCGGCGGACGGCGGCGATGCCGATCGATACCGCGACGGACAGCACGATCAGGGCGAGCCCGAGCATGCGCCAGCCGGGCACCGTGGCGAGGATGCCCGCACTCAGCGAGCCGACGACCTGGAACCCGTTCGTGATCACCTCGGCGATCGGCTGCACCCGGCCGCGCTCGGAGGGCCGGTACGCGTCGGTGATCAGGGCGCTCCCGCCGCTGTAGGCGAGGTTCCATCCGACGCCGACGGCGCACATCGCGGTGAGGAACGCCCACTGCGCCGTGCTGCAGGCTGCCGCGGCGCCCGCCAGGACGATGAGCATCGCGCCGGCGATGGTGACCGTGCGCTCTCCCAGCCGTCCGATCACGCGTGCGATCACGAAGCCCGGCGCGAACATGCCGATCATGTGCAGCTGCACGGCGAACGCGGCATCCGCTTCGCTGTGTCCCATCGCCATACCCGCGATCGGCCCGGCTGTCATCATCGACGTCATCGAGACAGCGGCGAAGGAGGTGGCGGCGACACCGGCGATGAGCACCGGCTGGCGCCAGAGCGTGCGGCGCGTTCGAGGCGAAGTCGCCGGGATGCCTGCGGGGATGCCTGCGGGGACGTTGCGCCTCGACCCTTCGACTCGCTGCGCGCGCTCCGGGAGCTCGAAGGCGGCATCACCTCGTCGGGACACATCGACTCGCTGGACTCGCCCACCGAGCTCGGACTCGGGGTTACGTGCGGCCTGACGGCCCAGTTCCCGCGGGAGCGCCGCGTTCCACGCGACCGCCAGCCCACCGAACAGCGCCACCAGCAGGTAGCTCGCCACGTAGACGACCGGGAGAAGGCCACCGACCCAGGTCGCGAGGAACGGGCCGAGCACCGCCGCGATGAGCCCGCCGGCGAGCACCGTGGTGACGGCACGGGCGCGCTGGCTGCCCGAGGCATCCGCCGCCGCGTAGCGGTAGTAGCCGGCGCCGGCGGAGTAGACGCCGACGAGCGCCGTGCCGACGCAGAACATCCAGAACACGTCGAGTTGCACCGCGAGCGCCGAGACGAGCCCGGCGACGACCGCCGCGCAGGCCGAGGCCGTGAACACGCTGCGGTAGCCGAACCGGCCGATCAGACGCGAGAGCAGAAAGGTCGACGCGACCGACGCGATCGGGATCAGGCTGAACGGCAGCGTCGCGAGAGCGGTGGACGGGGCCAGGCGCGCGCCGACGATGCCGGTGAGCGTGAGGTCGACCGAGCCGCCGAAGATGTAGAGCGCCTGTGCGGGGGCGAGGCGACGGGCGACACGCAGGTGCGGTGCGGCATCCGCTCGGGGCGTGGTGAGGGTCATGGTGCCACTCTGTTCGCCCCGAACCCTGCGCACGAGTGGCATGAATGCCCATCTGCGATAGATTTCTGCCATGATGTCTTGCGACGCGGGCGCCGGTGCGGCGCAGTCCCCGTTCATAACTCAGGCCGCGAGGGCCGCGTCGGGCTCGTCTGCGCCGACAAGTCACGGGGCTGCGAGTCGCTCCGATCGGGACTGCCTGAATCGGGAACGGAAAGGGCGGCGCACTGGCCCGAGTACGGTGCCGACCGAGCACCGCCACCGGGTCGCGGTGCTCGCGCTCGCGAGGGCGCTGCCCATGGAGATCGGGATGCCGTTCCAGATCTTCGACCGTCACGACCTGCCCTACGAGGTGGTGCTCTGCGGCCGTCGGCCCGGCCCGATCGACACGACGGCCGGGTGGTCCGTGAACGCGACGCGCGGGCTCGACGCCGTCGTGGCGGCCGACACCGTGATCGTGCCGGCGTTCCGCGACGCCACGGCCGGCATCCCGCGCGACGTGGCCGAGGCGCTCCGTGAGGCGCACCGGCGCGGGGCACGCATGGTCTCGATCTGCACCGGCGCCTTCGCCCTGGCCGAAGCCGGGCTGCTCGACGGGCGCCGCGCCACGACGCACTGGCAGTACACGGACGCCCTGGCCGAGCAGCACCCGCTCGTCACCGTCGACCCGGACGTGCTGTTCGTGGACGAGGGGGAGGTGATCACGTCGGCGGGCGTGGCCAGCGGCATCGACGTGTGTCTGCACATCCTGCGGGTCGACCACGGATCGGCCGTCGCGAACGCGGTAGCCAGGGACATCGTGGCGGCGCCGCACCGCGACGGCGGGCAGGCGCAGTACATCGAGCGGCCGGCGACGCCCGAGCCACGTTCAGCCGGGCTGGCCGCGACGCGCGCGTGGGCGCTCAGCCGGCTGGACCGCCCGCTTGCCGTGGGCGACCTCGCGAGGCACGCGAAGGCATCCGCCCGCACGTTCGCGCGCACCTTCGTCGCGGAGACGGGTACGACACCACTCAAGTGGCTGAACGCGGCGCGGATCGATCGCGCGCGGGAGCTGCTGGAGACGACCGACCTCGGCGTCGACCGGGTCGCCGAGCTGTGCGGGCTCGGCACCGCGGCGAATCTGCGCACGCACTTCCGCCGGGCGACCGGCGTGAGCCCGAGCGACTACCGCCGAACGTTCGCCGCCTGAGGAGGCAACCCGTTCGCCGCCTGAGGAGGCGACCCGTTCGACACTATTTCAGGACATATCGGATCAGATCCATATATAGGACGTCTGGCCTCACCCGTCCTGAAATAGTGGCGGGGCGTGGTGCGGCGGACGGACGTGGGTGAGCGCCGGCTGGGCGGGCGGACGCCAGTTGAGCGGGCGCGCGCCAGCTGGGCGGACGGGCGCCAGCTGGCCAGCTGGGCGGGCGGACGCCAGCTGGGCGGGCGGACGCCAGTTGAGCGGGCGGACGCCAGCTGAGCGGGCGAGCGCCAGCTGAGCGGACGGACGGGCGTGGGCGAGCGCCGGCGGACCGGCGTGAGCTGGCCAGCTGGACGAACGGGCGGCAGCCCGCCGGCGCGGCGCATCAGCCGACTGCGGCGCCCGCGTGCCGCGACACCACGCGGCCGTCGTGCAGCTCCAGCACGAGACTGGCCCGCTCGGCCATCGCGGGGTCGTGCGTCGTGACCACAGCCGCCATGCCGCGCTTGCGCACGAGTTCGACGAGCAGGTCCATGATCACGGCCGCGGTCATGCTGTCGAGCTGACCGGTCGGCTCGTCGGCGAACAGCACGTCGGGATCGGTGGCGAGCGCACGGGCGATGCCCACCCGTTGCTGTTGGCCGCCCGACATCTCCGGCGGGCGCTGCCCCGCATGCTCGGCGAGCCCGACGTCGGCCAGCAGGCGGGCGACGCGGTCCTCGCGCTCGGCTGCGGGCATCCGTTGCAGGCGCAGCGGCAGCTCGACGTTCTCAGCCGCTGAGAGCACGGGAATGAGCCCGAACCCCTGGAACACGAAGCCGATGCGGTCGCGGCGCACCCGCACCAGCTCCTCCTCGGGCGCACTGCTCAGCTCGACGTCGCCGAGCGTCACCGATCCACCGGTCGGCCGGTCGACGGCCGCGAGCATGTTGAGCAGAGTGGTCTTGCCCGACCCCGACCGACCCTTGATCACGAGCAGCTCCCCCTGCCGCAGCTCGAGATCGACTCCGGCGCACGCCTCGACGCGCGTCACGCCCTCGCCGAACACGCGGGTGAGAGCCTGCGCGCGCAGTATCGGCTCTGCGGATGCCTGTGCTTGCGTATTCACGGCTGCTCCTCTCCCTGCCTGGCGGGCCCTTCGACTCGCTCCGCCCGCTCAGGGAGCACAGAACGATCCGACACCCCCTCGGGCCCTTCGACTCGCTCCGCTCGCTCAGAGAGCTCGGCGGGAGCAGTCGCCGCGTGACGCCCGCCGGCGGCGGACTCCGGCGCCGCCCGCTGCGCCGAAGACACGCGAACATACGTCGGCTCCAGTTCCAGCCGCACCCGGTCGCGCAGTTCGAGCCGCGAGACGTACTCCGCCGGCAACTGCAGGCGACCCGACCGATCGATGACGGTGAACTCTTCTGCGGTGGCATGCTCGCCGCCCTCGCCGTGGCTGCGGAACACCTCCGTCGAGGTGCGTCCGTCGCGGATGAGCACCGTGCGGCGCACGTGCTCCGCGACCGTCGGGTCGTGGGTGACGATCAGCGTCGTGACGCCCAGCTCGCGATTCACGCGCCGCATCACCTCGAGCACCTCGACGCTCGTGGCGTCGTCCAGCTCACCGGTCGGCTCATCGGCCAGCAGCACCAGCGGGTCGTTCGCCAGGCTCACCGCGATCGCCACACGCTGCTGCTCGCCCCCGGAGAGCTCGGACGGACGTCGATCGGCCTTGCGCCCGATCTCCAGCAGGTCGAGCAGTTCGGCCGACCGTCGCTCCCGGTCCGGCGTGCCCGCCAGCCCCATCGCCATGGCGACGTTCTGCCTGGCCGTCAGGTAGGGAAGCAGGTTGCGCTCGGTCTGCTGCCAGATGAACCCGACTACGCGACGCCGGTACTCGAGCCGCTGAGCACGGGTCATTGTGACGAGCTCGCGTCCGGCCACCACTGCACGGCCGGCGGTCTGCTTGTCGAGGCCGGAGAGGATGCCGAGCAGCGTCGACTTGCCCGACCCGGATGCGCCGACGATCGCGACCAGTTCGCCGGCGTCCACCTGCAGGTTCAGTCCCTGCAGCGCCTGCACCTCGACCCCGTCGCCGGAGTAGATGCGCACCAGATCGGTGCAGCGGATGGCCGCTTCGGCTCGCGCAGCAGGCATCCGTTCGTCCCGGCCAGGGTGTGTCACCGTACTCATGCTTCCTCCTCCGCTCGGAGTGTCTGCGCCGTGTCCGCACGCCGGGCGTGCACCACTGCCACGGCCACCGCGATCGCGGCGCCCACGGCGAACACCGCGACGACGAGTCCGACCATCCACCACGACACCGCGAACTCCGGCCGTGCCAGTGCGCCCGTGACCGGCCGCAGATCGAGCGCCGCCAGCACGAGCGCGCTCAGCCCGATGCCGGTGGCCGCGCCGGCCACGATGGCGGTCGCCGTGAGCGGCGTGACCTCCCAGGCGACGAGCGCGGCCGACTGGCCCCGATCGAAGCCGAGGGTGCGCAGCACGCCGAGCAGCCGCGTGCGGGCAGCGCGGCCCATAGCCAGCGTGAGCAGCAGCGCCGCGACCGCCATCAGCACCGACAGCACCGCTCCGGCGAGCATCAGGTTCTGGATGCCCGGCAGCAGCGGCCCACCCCGCTGACGTTCCTGCGCCGCAGCGGTGGAATCCACAGTGGCATCGGATCCCACCACCGCGTTCACCCGCTTCGCCACCGCCGCGACGTCCACGCCGTCTGACGTGGAGATCAGCAGTGCCGCGACGTGTCCCTGCGTGCGCACGCCGGCCGGCACCGCAGATCGGTCCAGCAGCGCCCACGCCTGGTCGCTGAGGAACGGCGCCGCGTTCGGGGAGTCGTGCGCGACGACGCGCACCGGCACCCGGATCTCGTTCTCCCCGCTTTCGTCGGTGAACGAGAACTCGGTCGGGTGGGACGAAGAGGAGAAGCCGCCGATCACGGCGCGCGCCACCGCCGACGCACTCGACGCCCCGCTCGTCGACGGCACGGTGTCGGGGATCAGCCGTCGGTTCGCCGGGACTTGCGCCTGCACGGCGTTCACGGTGTGCAGATCGACGAGGTACGTCGCCGCGTTCTCGCCGCTGTCGGCCGTTCCGTATCCGACCGCGCGCAGGGCCGCGACACGCTCGACACCCGACACGTCCCGCACACGCTGCAGCTGTGCCGGAGTGAGGGAGCCGCTGACCGTGACGTTCGCGCCGACGCGGGCCAGGGCATCCTGGTCGGCACCGGACAAGACCGTCACCAGTGTGTTGCCGGCGAACACCGCCACCGCGACGCCGGTGAGCATGGCGAACAGCGGCCACAGCCGCCCGGAGCGACCACGACTCGCCGTGGCCAAGCCCACCTGGGCGACGGCGCCGCGCAGCGCGCGGGTGACGCGGCCGATCGCGCTCAGGAGGAGCGGATAGACGCGAAGAACGACGATGCACACCGCGAACACGATGAGCAGAGGCGTCGCCGCCAGGAGCGGGTCGATGCTGAGCGGCTCCGCCGGGGGTGCCGCGCCCCTCTGCACGAGCAGGACTGCGGCTGCTGCGGCGACGAGCAGCACGAGCAGTTCTACGGTCCATGAGAGCACGGGACGGCGGTGCGTGCGGCCCTTCGCCTCGGCCTGGGCTGTCGCCGCCACCGCGAGCGGCGGCAGCACCGCGCACGCGGTGATGAGCAGCAGAGCGGATGCTCCCGCCCCCGTCAGCGTCATCGCGACAGCCCCACCGACGATCGCCGCCGGCACTGTGACGATCGCGGCCTCCAGCGCCATGCCGCCGCGCACCCGGAGCTCGGAGCCGCCGCGGGCACGCATCAGCTCCAGCGAGCGCGACCGCCGCAGGGCCATCAACCGGGCGCCGGCGAAGAGCACCGCGATGGCCGCGCCGAGGGGCCCGACCGCCGCGATCGCGAGCAGCGTCGGCACGGAGCCGATGCGCCGCAGGATCGACTGCACAAGGTCGGTGAACTGTGTGCTGAGCCGCAGATCCACCGACGCAGTGCCGGCATTGATGCTCAATGGCGTGGCGACGAACGCTGTGACGCCGGCGGCGATGCCGGGGAGGTCGGTCACGTCGATCTCGTCTCGCAGGCCGAACCAGACCGACATGTAGGGGGAGCCGAGCGCTGTGGCCACGTGCGGCCAGGCATCCGGCGATGTCCAGACCACACCGTGGTAGAGCGTCGTGCGTGAGTTCGGGTCGGACGAGATGCCGACGCCGAGCTTCGGCCGCGCCGGGTCGAACCGCCAGAACTCCGTGCTCGCGTCGCGCGGCGACACCGTGCCGGTCAGGCGGAGCTTGAGTTCGGGCTGCTCGCCGAGGGATCCGCGCAGCGGAGACGCGTCGACCTCGTCGCGCTTGAGCGCGAGCACACGATCGGTTCCGACCTTCCAGTGAAGGCTGCGGGCAGCGGCGGTGCTCATCACCACCTCGAGCGTGCCGGCCGAATAGCCGCCGCTCGGCCAGCGCCCGGCGTCGAGCTTCGCGTCGGAGTGCAGGCCGCCGTCGGCCTCGACGGAGAAGCCGAGCGAGCTGCGCGGCGGGTCGGTCTTCACGGCAAGCGCGGGAATCCCGGTCACGCTCGGGCTCTGGCCGGTGCCGTCGGAGCGTCCCACGAACCGCCCGGCCGTGGCGACGCGGCGAAGCGCCGGCTGCATCCTCCGCTTCCCCTGTTCGAGCGCGGACGGCATGGCGTTCCACATCGTCGACACGGCCTGCTCCGGGTCCCCGAACATCCACGACACCGGAACGGTGCCCGTCATCGAGGTATCGCCGACGGGAGCCGTCTCGAGCCGATGCTGAGCGTCCGCGGATACCAGGGATGCCGTGACGGCCGGCCACGCGACCACGCCGGCGGTCGCCAGCACCACGACCACGGCGAGCGCGATCAGTCCGCCACGGAACGCGCGCATCGATCGCACCAGAAGGGTGCCCGGCCCCAGCCCCGGTTCGGTGCGGGCGCTCATGTCGTCGTCCTTCCCGGAACGGCGTGCACTGCGTCGCGACGTACCACCGCGGCGTAGCGCAGCACGATCAGCGCGAGCACCACGAGCAGGGCGAGCAGGCACGCACCGAGCCAGACCAGGTCGAACTCACCGTGCACCGGCAGCGACGGCGGAGCCGCGGGCACCGAGCTCTGCGCCAGCGTGTTGCCGGTGATGAGGGCGATCAGGATGCCTGCCACGAGCCCGCAGAGGAACGCGTACGCCGCGGCGAGCCCGGCTTCCGCACCCCTCCCGGTGGCCTGCTGGCGCGGCGCGAATCCGACGGCGCGCAGGATGACCGTCTCACCGCTGCGACGGCGCCAGAGCGCGGCGAGGCAGGCGGCGAGCGCGATGGCCGCCAGTGCGCAGCATCCATAGGAGCCCAGACTCAGCGCGGTGACCACCGGCGCGTTGAAGCGCGTCGCCAGCGCGGTGCCGGGCGTCACGGCCCGCGCTCCGTCGCCGGCCGCGCGGGCCGCCGCAGTCGCGATCTCGTGCCCGGAATGGTCGCCGGAGACATGACCGGGCACGTCATCGGGGTCGAGGCCCAGGAACACGGTGTCGACCGCCGGCAGGTCCTGGTCGATGCGGAGCATCGCCGAGGTCAGCTGCGGCAGGTCGACGAGCGCGGCCGTCGTGCTCTCGGTACCCGGGATGTGCGGCTGGATCGCCGCGACCCGCACCGGCATCGGTCCCTCGGGCAGATCGATCGTCGTGGTGCTTCCGACATGCAGGCCGGTCCGGGCGGCGGTGGCCGCGCTGAGCACAATGGGCACGATGGACGCCCCGCCGGCCGGGGCGAGACGCACCGTGAAGCTCGCGTCGGTCGAACCGAGGATGTGCGCCGAGAAGCCGATGCCGGCATCCTTGGCCTCGATCGACGTGCCCGCGGGCACATCGAAGACACCGTCCAGCGTCGTCCAACCGGCGCTCGGCGGCTCGACATCGCTGCCGCCCGCCGAGAGCGAGTCGACGGTCACCTTCGCGCTCGTCAGCGGGCTTCCGCCGAGGCCGTCGGACGGCGCCGGGAGGTCGACCGACGCATCGAGAGCAGAGAGTGTCCACGGCCCGCCGGCGGGGATGCGCACGGTGACGGATTGCGGTCCTCTCGAGGGATCGGCCGCTGCGGATGCCGAACCCGCGTCGCCTTCGCGCACGCTGAACGCGGAGCTCAGCACGGGAACCGCCTCACCCGTCGTGCTGGTCAGCCACGCGGTGAAGCGCCCGCTAGAGGCGACGGTGCCGACAGCAGACACACGCAGGGTGAGGGTGCGAGCCGTGCGAGACATCCGGATGCCGTTCGCCCGGCTCTGGGTGGAGCGGCTCCCGGTGGGGCGGTTCCCGTCGGCACCCGGTCGGCTTCCCTGCTCGAGCGCGTCCACCGCGGCCGCGGTGTCGAACATCGTCGGCGGCGGCGGGTCGAGACCGGAAAGCTTCGCGGCGGAGGTGGCGACGACGTCGAGCACGAGCGGCCCGATGCCGCCCTCGATCGTCGCGGCCGGAACCGCGCTGCGCACCCCCGCGGTCTTCTGCACGGCGGCGAGGGGCGCGGCACGGTCAGCCGCGAACTGGGCCGTGTCGAGGTCGAGGCGGGCATCCGCGCCCACGACGATTCGCGACGAGCCGGAGAGATACGCCTGCCAGGTGCCCTGGTAGCCGCCGGCGAACGTGGTGACGGCGACCGCGAGCGTGAGCAGAGCGACAGGCGCGGCGAACACCGCCGCATGCCGGGCGACCAGTCGCATCGGCAGCGCCGAGACCCCGGCGGAACGGTCGACGACCTGCTCGATGCCCCGCGACGCCGGCCCGAACGCGAGCACCGCCAGCACGGCCAGCGCGCAGAGTCCCGCAGCCGGCGCGATCACGGCGAGCGGGTCGCCCGCGGCACCCGTGCGTGCATCGGCGACGAATCGCCACAGCGAGAGCGCCGCCGCGGCGATCACCACGACCGTGAGGCCCGCCGACACGGCGAACCGGATGCGGCCCGACACCTGCCGCGGCTCGCCCGAGGTGCGAGCGGCCGCCACACCCTGGAACGCGACGACGATCGCGGATGCGCCGGCCACGACGGCCGCGCACGGCATCGCGATCGACGCGAGCGGCGGCATCCCGAGCGTGAGCGCGAGCCCGGCGACCACGACTGCGGCGCCGACCACCGCACCGACAACCGTCGCCACGAGGGCTTCGACCGTGTTCGCGGCGACGAGCGCGCGGATGCCCGCCCCGCGTGCCCGCATCAGTCGCGTCTCGTTGTCGCGCGCCTCCACGAGCAGCTGTGCGAGCAGGCAGAGGGCGATGACGGCGGCGACCACGAGGACCGCCGACGGGACGGGGAGCACGGCGGAGAAGGCATCCAGGGCGCGCTGCATGCTCACGACCGTCTTCTCACCTTGCCCGCTCAGGGAGACGGTGGTGCTGTCCACGCCGTCGACGGCGACGATCGCGCGGTGCATGCCGGCGAAGTCGCGATGCAGGGCGGGAAGATCCGCGGGGGTGAGGCGCGAGGCATCCGGTGTCACTCGCCAGGACTGCGTGCGAGCGGGGCCGCTCGTGCGGGCGATGTCGACGGGTACGCCGGCGAAGCGGTGCTCCAGCGCGACGCGCACGCTCGACGCCGCCGGTGACCGGGCGGAGTCGCCCGCGAAATGGGCGGTGCGCGAGACCATCGCAGCCGGGCCTGCCGCGATGGTGTGCTGCACGGCATCCATCGGCGCGCGTGCGGCGATGCCGACGAGGCAGCACATCAGCACGGCGATGACGAGCGCCGTGCCGGCGATAGCGCCGAGCAGCGCGGACTGCGCACGAGCGCGCGCCCATCGCAGCGCGAGCGTGCTTCCGCCGGCCGTTCGTGGGGCCGGGCGAGAGCCGGACGCGCGAGGGTCGGGGGCCCGCACCGGCATTCGGCCACTCTATTACGGGCGCGGGCGGG
The DNA here is from genome assembly GCF_000421825.1 of Humibacter albus DSM 18994. Taxonomy (GTDB): domain Bacteria; phylum Actinomycetota; class Actinomycetes; order Actinomycetales; family Microbacteriaceae; genus Humibacter; species Humibacter albus. Next base: position 46,744 of record NZ_ATXT01000013.1, on the reverse strand, counting down.
GCCCGCAGGGTCGTGCTCAAAGGCGCACCGGGACCCTGCACTATTTCAGACGATGTTGGAGTATTTCAGGCCATGTCGGGTCACATCGATATATCTGCCGTCTGATCCCAGATGTCCTGAAATAGTGCCGGGCGAACGGCGGCAGACGACGCCCGACTCCGACGCGGACCGGAACACGTGCTGGAATGCCGGAGACGCCGCGCCGGTTGTGATCTACGGAAGTCTCACCGGCGAGGCTCCGACGGACACCGCGCGGATGTCCACGGCACGCGGCGGGCATCCCGCAGACGTTCACCCCGACGAGAAGGAGCACATCGATGGCCGCCGAGGCACCGATCATGTACACGACGACGTGGTGCGGCTATTGCCGCAACCTCAAGAACCAGCTCTCGCGAGAGAACATCTCGTTCACCGAGGTCGACATCGAGACCGACCCGGATGCCGCTGCCACCGTCGAGCGCGTCAACGGCGGCAACCAGACGGTCCCCACCGTGCTCTTCTCCGACGGATCCGCGATGACGAATCCGTCAGCACGCGAGGTCGCCGAGAAGGTGGCGGCGCTCGCCGGCTGAAGCGAGCACACGGGCGGCTCGTCGATCAGCCGTCCGTAGCGTGGCGGCCATCCGTAGCATGGCGACATGACGCCGCTCCTGAAGTACATCGATGCCTGGATCGCGAACGATCCCGATCGCATCGCGGCTGCTGTGCATGTCCAATGCACGATCACGGAGTGCTACGGCCCCGTGTACCTCGGCCGCGAACGGGTGCGAGAGTGGGCGTCGACGTGGTTCGGGTCGGGTGGCGTGGTGCACCGATGGATCGTGACCGACCATTTCCGCCACGGCGACCGCGAGGCCGCTCAATGGCAGTTCGAGTGCACCTGGGACGGCAATCGCTCCGCTTTCGATGGGGCGACCGTGTGCCGGAACGACGGCGGCCTGGTACTCGAGTTGCGCGAATACCAGACGACCGCGCCGCTGTACGAGTGGAAGGGTTCCTGGCATTAGCGGTTCGGCGCCGCTCGCGCCTTTCGGGGTTCGACGCGCGAGAATCCCGGTATGGAAATCGGCCAAGTCGTACTCCACGTCGACGACCTTGCGAGGGCGACAGCGTTCTATGAGTCCTTCACCGGCACGCCGCCCGTCTTCCGGGTCGGGCCCGAAGGCCCCGTGTTCTTCCAGCTCGAGGGCGTGCGGCTGGTGCTCGACCCAACCGCCCCGTCGAGTGCGGTGTTCTCCGTGAAGGCCAGGGACATCCAGGCGACGACCGACCGCTTGCGTGCCGAAGGTGTGTCGATCGTGACGGAACCGCACGTGTATTTCGAGCGTGTGGATGCCGCGGCCGGCCCCGCCGAGACCGTCGAGTGGCAGGCGCTCCTGCGCGACACGGAGGGCAACCTGGTGGGCCTCATCGAGCACCAGCCGCCGGCCGTCGAGCCCGAAGAAGGCTGATCCGCTCGGGTTCGATCAGGCCTTCCGCACCGCTGCCTGCAACTCATCGGATGTCGCGCGCACGCATGCGCTGAAGGTCGCGGACTCGTCGACGACCCATCGCTGGAACGCGCGGTGGAACACCGCGACGCCCAGGTCCGCAGCGAGCGCGGCCTCGTGAGCGTCCACGCCCTGCTCCTCGAGCACGGCGGCTATCGCGACGCCCATCGTCGAGAGCTTGAGCAGTTCGCGCTCCATCAGGCCCGGCGTGGCGGTGACGACTCTGGCGCGCTGCGCCGACCACGACTTCCGCTCGTCGAAGAACTCCCCCATGCCGGCGAACGCCGAAACGACTCTGGTCAGGGGCATGGCATCCGTCGCGTTCTTCACGCCATCCACCACGCCATTCACGAGACGCTCGGATCCATCGAACAGCACCTCCCGCTTGTCGGCGAAGTAGCGGAAGAACGTGCGCTCGGTCACGCCGACGCGGTCGGCGATGTCCTGCACCGTCGTCTCATCGAATCCGCGCTCGACGTAGAGGTCGAGAGCGGCGCGCTGCAGCCGGCCGCGGGCATCCGGCTCCCACCTTCCCATGCGGTCAGTCTAAATGATGACAGAGACTGACATCAGTGTTATCGTCTCCGATGTCAGCAACTGACATCGCGGCGGCCGAGCCGGCGGAGCCGAGGTCGACGCACTGCCCGGCGGAGCCGAGATCGAGGCACCATCCGACGAAGCCGAGATCGACGCACCGTCCGACGAACCGCTCACCCCGCGGTCACCGCGAAAGAACCACCGACAGAAGAACCACCTCAACGAAAGAAGGAGAGTGCTCATGCGCGTCTTCATGACCGGGGCGTCCGGCTGGATCGGATCCGCCGTCGTCCCCCACTTGCTCGAAGCCGGCCACGAGGTCACTGGCCTCGCCCGATCGGATGCCTCCGCCTCCGCGCTCGAGACAGCCGGCGTCACCCCGTTGCTCGGCGGTCTCGACGATCTCGACGTGCTGCGCACGGGTGCAGGGTCGGCGGACGCCGTCATCCACCTCGGTTTCAAGCACGACTTCGATCACTTCGACGAGTCGGGCCGCACGGAGCGCGCTGCGCTCGAGGCGTTTCGCGAGGTGCTGCGCGGCAGCGGCCGCAAGTTCCTGTTCGCGTCGGGACTCGCCGGATTCCCGTCAGGACGACCCCTCACCGAGCACGACCAGTCGTCGTTCGTCGGGCCTGACAGCCCGCGCGGCGGCAGCGAGCGGTTCGCGATGGACTTCGTGGACGACGGCATCGCGCCGGTGAGTCTGCGGTTCTCGCCGACAGTGCACGGCGCCGGCGACCACGGCTTCACCTCAGTGCTCGTCCGCATCGCGCGCGAGCGGGGTGTCGCGGGCTACATCGGCGACGGGTCGACCCGCTGGGCTGCGGTGCACCGTCTCGACGCCGCACGCATGGTGGGCCTCGCGCTCGAGAAGGCGCCCGGTGGCACGATCACGCACGCGGTCGCGGAAGAAGGCATCCCGAGCAAACAGATCGCTGAGGCCATCGGCCGCGGGTTGGGCCTTCCGGCGGTCTCGATCTCGCCCGAGGATGCTCCGGCCCACTTCGGCTGGCTCGGTGCGTTCTTCGGCGCGGACGTTCACGCGACGAGCGCCCTCACGCGCGAACTGCTCGGCTGGCAGCCCACCGAGATCGGGCTGCTGCAGGACATCGCCGAGAACTACGTCTCGGGCGCCGAAGCGCCGGCCGCCTGAACGGATGGCCTCGCCTCACCGCCCTGGCGGAACGAGCTCCGAGGTCCCGGACGAGCTGCGGGCCGCCGAACCAGCGTGCGAATTCGGAGACTCGTGAGGGAGCGGAGCGACGCTCCACGCACCCACGGGCGCAGCCCACTGGCGTAGCGTCGTGGCATGGTTACCCGCGATCATCTGCGCCACGAGATGGCCATCCGCCGACTCACCGTTTCCCGCACCGAGCAGCTGACCCCGGCCATCGTGCGCATCACGCTGATCGGCGACGCGCTCGATGACTTCTCGGCGTCCGGGCCTACAGATCACGTGAAGGTGTTCTTCCCCGACCCGGCCACGCAGGTGCTGACGGTGCCCGAATTGCGGGCTGACGGCATCCACAGGCCGACCGACGGTGTGATCCTCTCGCGGGACTACACGCCGCGGCAGTTCAGGGCCGCGGCGTTCGGCGCCGCCGAACTCGACATCGACTTCGTGCTTCACGCGCCGGATGCCGCGCACGGCGACCCGACGGATCCCGCCGGCGGAGGTCCCGCGTCGGCCTGGGCCGCGCAGGCCAAGCCGGGCGACGAGATCGCCGTGGCCGGTCCGCGCGGGTCGAGGCTCGCACCGCAGGACGCGTCGGAAGCAGTGCTCATCGCCGACGAGACCGCCCTGCCCGCCTTCACTCGGTGGCTGGAACTGCTGCCCGCCTCGACGCGTATCACCGCGTTGCTCGACGTCGCGGACGAAGAGGTCGAGCCGTACCTGAGCGAGGAGCAGACGCGGCGGGCATCCGTCGAATGGCTGTACCGCATCGATGGTCCGGGCCAGCTCGCGGAAGCGGTGAGGTCGCTGGAATTCGAGCCCGAGACGTACGTGTGGGCGGCGGGTGAGGCATCCACGCTGGTCCCGATTCGGCGGTATCTCAAGAACGAGGTCGGGCTGCGGCCGGATCAGCTCGACGTGCAGGGCTACTGGCGCCGCGGCATCGTGAACCTCGACCACCACGCGCCGATCGACCCTTCGGACCCGGACTGACCGACGCCTGCGGTCGCCGCGCGCGATGCGGGCGCGGACTATGCGGATGCGGATCCACCGGACCCGGCGGCCGCGACGGGCCGAAGACGTGCCAGACGGACTCGGGGAGGGCGTCGGCGTCAGGACGTCGCATGGGCGGAGTTCGAATCCGCAGGGGCGGGCCAGGCAGAGGCCGGATCGTGAGAGGTCGGCTGGCAGACTTCGCCCAGGCAGACGTCGGACGCAGGCTTCGGCTGGGCAGAAGTCAGACGGCGGGCCTCGGCCGGGCAGAGGTCGAATGCCAGGCTTCTGCCGGGCAGAGGTAGGACGGCAGACCTCGGCCAGGTGGCGGGACGTGCGGATCAGAACGCGAACAGCTGACCGAGCACCACAAGCCCCACGACCAGGACTACGACGATCACCCCGAAGACCGTCAGCCACCGAGCCGACAGCTTCGCGACGCCGACCCCGACGAGGAACGGCAGCAGCACCAGAAGAAGCGCGAGCACCCACCAGAACAGCGAGAACCCGAAGGCCGACGCATTCGACAGGCGGTCGCCGAAGAGCTTGCGCGTGGCGGGATGCGTGGCATACGCGATCGCGGCTGACAGTGGAAAGCCGATGATCACGGCAGTGATGAGGCCGGCGAGCCAGCCCCACATGCCGCGTCCGATCTGCACGGTCTCCTCGCGCTGCGGACCCTGCCTGCTCTTCGAACTCATGCGAGCACGCTAGGCCACGGCCGGATGCTCGGTGCGGCCGACGCGGCATCCTCACCCGACGAGTGCGAGCGGGCGCGTTTCGGGGCGCGATGGGCAGGCGCGGCGGCGCTGACGTCGGGAGAGATGTTGCAGTGGGGAAGCGCAAACGGTGTTGCGACTTCGGAGTGTCGAGTCCGGAGTGCTGCCGATGCCGATCCCGGGACAGCGGCGGCGGGAGCGGGAGCGGGAGCGGGAGCGGGAGCGGGAGCGGGAGCGGCAGCGGCAGCGGCAGCGGCAGCGGCAGCGGCAGCGGCAGCGGCAGCGGCAGCGGCAGCGGCAGCGGCGCTTGTGCCGTACGGGTGCGACGACGTGTTCGGGGCCGCCGGGGTTGCCGGCGCTCGGGTGCGGTAAGCGTTCGGAGCCGCCGCAGTTCCCGGCGCTCACAGTAACGCTCGCAGTAAGGGGTGCGGCAAGCGTCCGGGGCCGCCACGGCTCCCGGCGCTCGTAGCGGGCGGCGGCGAGGGCTCGGGTCGCGCTGTTCCTGGTGCTCGCAGTATGGGGTGCGGCAAGCCTCCCAGGCCGCCGCGGTTCCCAGCGCTCGCAGTAAGGGGTGCGGCAGGCGCCCGGAGCCGCCGGAGGTCGCTCCAAGGCCGCGCTAAGGCACCGACCTGGACAGCCCCAAGACCACGGGACCCGAAGAACCGTTCGATACTGCTGCACTTGCCCGCGCCGCGTCTAACTCTCCGTCCCGCATCGATTCAGCACTGACTTCTCCAGAAATCGAAGATATCTTCTAATACATGCGCTATCCGCGCTAGAGTTGACGCATGAAGGTTCTACTCGATGCAGTGCAATCGGCGCTCGACGCCGCACGCGCCGTGTCGAGCGCTCCCGAGGCAGCGGGGATGCCGCCTGCGGAGTTGGTGGGCTTGGCCGAGGCGCTCGGTCTGCTGCGGCGGGCAGTCGATGCAGCGATGCTGCCGGTCGCAGCGGAGATCGCGCGACAATCGCGACCCGAGTTGGGTCGGGAGTCACTGGCCAAGAAGCGCGGGTTCCGCACTTCTGGGGTCATGATCTCCACGACGACGGGTACGAGCACCGGTGAGGCGGTGCGCATGGTCATGGTCGGCGAAGCCACCGCACCACGGGTCGAGGCGAACGGCGAGGTCTCTCCGCCGAAGCATCCGCACGTTGCCCAGGCTCTCAACGCAGGGACCATAGGAACCCTGGCCGCAGCAGCGATCGTCGGCATGCTCGACAAGGTGAAAGACCGCACCGATCCTGTTTCGCTCGATGAGATGGAATCCCGTCTCGTCGAGGCCGCGCCCGGGTTGAGCATCGATCAGCTGCACACCATCATCGCTCGCGCCGAGGCAGCGCTCGATCCCGACGGGATCGAGCCGAAAGAGAAGGAGCTGCGCGCCGATCGCGGGTTGACGGTGCATCAGGAGCGGAGCGGCATGGTCGCACTGTCTGGCAGATTCGACCCGGAAACCGCCGCACCGATCCTCGCGGCGGTAGAGGGCATCGTGTCGGGCATGCTACGGCGCCGAGAAGACGGGACGAGTGTTCTCGATTCCGACGAGCGCACAATCCGACAGATGCGCGCCGACGCCCTCTCCGAGCTGTGCCGGCACACCCTGGGCTGTGATGGCATTCCCACCGCAGCGAGCACGACAGTCGTCGTGCGGATGTCGCTGAACGACCTCCAATCCGGCACCGGTGTGGGAAGCATCGATGGAATCGGCCAGCCGGTCTCCGCAAGCACCATCCGCCGGATGGCGGCAGATGCTCAATTAATCCCCTGCGTTCTCGGGGGCGACAGCGAGATCCTCGACTGGGGTCGACGCAAACGGGAGTTCACCAGGGCTCAGAAGCTCGCGCTATCCGAACGTGACGGTGGATGCGCATTCTGCGGCTTGCCACCCTCCATGACGGCGGCCCATCACATCAGATGGTGGGCCAGGGATGCCGGCCCCACCGATCTCGACAACGGCGTACTTCTCTGCACCTCATGTCACCATCGCATCCATGACGACGGATGGGAAATCCGCATCGACAGCGGAGGAAGCGTGCCCCGCGCACAAGCCTCGGCTCGACCCAGCGTCACCCCTTCCCGCACGGCAGGATTCCGCACTCAGGCGAAGGTATGGTTCATCCCGCCGGCGTGGCTCGATGCTGAGCGAACTCCCCGGCTAGGAGGTCGTGCGCGATATGACCTCACAGCCTGAGCTGAGGCGGGCTCTGCTCGGACCCGACCTGGCTGCCGCGGCAAACGGCGATGCTTCCAACGACGACGCCACAAAACGTGACTCTGCAAAACGTGACGCTGCAAAACGTGACTCTGCCAATGACCACGGGCAAACGACGACACGACACACGCTGTCACCGCCACCGGTGGTCGGGGATGGTGGCTCGAGGGCCACGCCGCTCCGGACGTCGGCCGGAGGCGAGAATCAGCCGCACCACGCGCTGACGTTGACCGGCCCAGGGTTGCAGGAGCTCGAGCATTCCGTCGTCATCGGTTGCAGACCCGGTCAACGCGTAACCGACGACCGCGGGCAGACCGTAGTCGCCGACGCTGACCCGATCCGGATCTCCGTGCGAACGCTGCAACGTCTCGGCGGTCGTCCAGACGCCGATGCCGGGGAGGCTGCACAGTTTGGCCGCGGCATCGTCGGCGCCAACACCGTCGTCAACCCCAACACCAACACCAACACCAACACCAACACCAACACTGACTACACCCGTGCCGCTGCGACCCACCACACGGGCGGCGGATGCACCGCTGTCAGCAACGGCACGCTCCAGCGAGTCGGCGACACGCGACGCCGTGACGATCGTGCGCGATCGTGCCGGATCGATGCCGAGCCGATGCCACTCCCACGAGGGGATGCGCCGGAGCGTCTGGGCCGACGGGAAAACCCGCAGCTCGCGGGGCACGACGCCTTCGCCTGCGCCGGGCGCGAGCTCGCCGAACCACCGCACGAGCCGAGCCCACTCACGGTATGCCTCGGCACTCGTGACCTTCTGCTCGATGATCGTCGGCACAAGAGCCTCGAACAGGCGCCGCGTGCACGGCAGCCGCATGCCGGGGCGGCGGCGGCGCACCTCCACGAGAAACGGATGCCTGCCCACGTCGAGCGCGCTCCAATCGTCCCTCGCGCCGAGCAGCTCCGGTACACCGGCGATCGTCCACTCGGCGCCGGGCCCCCACGCTGCCGCGTCCACGCCGTCGGAGCGTTGGACGAGCCGCAGCGTCACCGGGCCGTGAGGTGTGCGGAAAGTGCGCCAGACACCGCTCGCGTCCCAGATCGTGGTTCGATCGTGAGGGCCGCGGCCGAGGATGCCCAGAGTCTGCCGCAGGTCGACCGGGTGTACGGGACGATACTCGCAGCGCAGCGGGCTCGGGGCAGACGACGAACCGATGTGTGCCGAGACAGGTGCGCCTACGGCACCGGCAGCGCCGCCAGAAGCGACAGACCCGCCGGAAGCGACAGCGCTGCCAGAAGCAACGGCGCTGCCGGAAGCAACAGGGCCGCCGGAAGCAACAGGGCCGCCGGAACCCACAGTGCCACCGGCATCGCCCTGACCGGCAGCACCGACAAGAACGGTCCTACCCCGATCGTCGTCACCGAGGAGAGTGTCGGGGCCGACGAGGGAGGTCATGCGATCCAGGCTACGGGCGCACCACCGACAACCCGCTCGCGACCACCTGGAGAGAACAACCCCGCCTTGCTGCATCGAGGTCAGCGCGCAGCACCAGCACAAACACCCGGGTCAGCAGCGGCGCCCGCGTCAGCGCGGAGTACGAGCACCCGCACCTGCACCTGCACCTGCGCCCGCACCTGCACCTGCACCTGCACGCTTCGGGATCCGCCGATCGAATACGGCCATCGCGATGAGCGCGACCCCGAGGCCTCCGACGACCCACGCCATGGCGTGGAAACCAGAGTCTGTCGCCTTCGCTCCGAATGCGAGCCCGATCAGGCTCGACGAGAAGATCGCCCCGATATACGCGAACGTGCGATAGAGCCCGGATGCCACGGCGATCTCATCCGCGCGCGTCTGCGTGTACAGAGACGCTTGGTTCGCGAATCCCGTGAACCCGTTCGCGACGCCGACCAGGAGGGTCATGCCGACGGCGATCAGCCAACCCGACTCGCTCGTGATGAAAAGACCGACGACGCCGGCTCCCAGGAGTCCGCCGCCGCCCGCCACGAGCGGCCAGCGAACCCACCCCCGGGTGGAGACCACCCGCGCGAGCACGATGCTCGCCGCCGACATCGGGAGCATGATCAGACCCGCCATTGCGGCGCTGAGGTGCATGCCGTCTTCGAGGAACTGCGGTGCCCCGTACATCATCGTGTACATGCCGAGCGCGGCGAGCGTCTGGCGCAGGTAGGTGCGTTGCAGGGGCGAGTTGCGGGCGAGCATCCGCACGTCGATCATCGGGCTCCTCGCGCGTCGCTCCCACAGGATGAGCAACGCCAACAGCACCGCGAAGACCGCGAGAAGCCACCAGATCGGTGTCGTCAGGTCGCCGAGAAAGACGAGCAGCGCTACGACGGTGCCGGCGAAGAACGCTATGCCCGGCAGATCGAGTGCTGCCAGGATGCCACGGTCTCCGCGCCGCTGGAGGCGAGCATCCGGAGGCACACCGAGCAGTGTGAACGCGAACGTGATCACCGCCACGGGCAGGTTGATCGCGAAGAGCGCGCGCCACCCCCACACGCCGACGAGGATGCCTCCCAGCGGCAGTCCGATCACCGCGCTCACCTGCGCAGCGATGGAGAAGTTGCCGAGCACGCGACTCGGAACACCGAAACCGGTGGTATCGGCGCGGCGACGCACCAGGGCCATCGCCGTCGGATAGGCGGCCGATGTCCCGACTCCGATGAGCGCTCGCGAGAGCAGGAGAAAGCCGAAGCTCGGCGCGAACGTGCCGACCACGCCCCCGGCGAAGAGCACGACGATGCCGGTGAGGAATGTGCGGCGGGGTCCGACCAGAGTCGAGATCTTGCCCATTGTCGGCTGCATGATCGCGCTGCAGAGGTAGAGCACGGAGATGAGCGTCGCCGCCGGTCCTGGTCCCAGGTGCATGTCGACGCCGATGCTCACGAGTCCGGTAGCGAGCGTGGCGCTGTTGATCGGATTCAGCGTCGAGCCGAGCAGGAGCGGTGCGGTGAAGCGCCAGCCGAAGGGTTTCGCGACGGGTGGCTTCGACGCCTGCTCCGGGCCCGGGGCCGATTCCGGTTGGGAAGGCACCCGCTCCGAAGGCGCGTGCTCTACCGGCACGCGCTCCGAAGGCACCCGCTCCGAAGGCACCCGCTCGATCGGCGCCTGCTCCACCGGCGCGCGCTCCGCCGCTGCCTGCTCCACCGACACCCGCTCGATCGGCGCCCGCTCGATCGGCGCCCGCTCGATCGGCACCCGCTCCACCGGCTCACCCCCAGAAGGATCGCGGGTGGAGGTCTCACGGCCGGCCGAATCGAACTCAGTCAACGCGATTGCCGATGACCTCGGTGAGCAACGCGATGCCTCGACGAAGCTCGGCCTCTTCGCGCGCCGACAACGTCGCTCGCACGGCTCGGACCAACCAATCCGTACGCGCGGCACGTCCCGCGAGCAGGCTCTCGTGCGCGTGGTCGGTCAACGACCACAGGTGCTGCCGTTTGTCGCCCGGATCAGGCTCCCGCTGCACGACGGATGCCTCGCTCAGCACCGAGAGGATCGCCGCCATCGACTGCGGCTTCATGCCCTCCGCGCGTGCGAGCGCCGACAGCGTCGCGGCGCCGTCCCGGTCCAGCCGCACGATCACGTTCTTCTGCGACGGCGTGAAGTCGCCGACGGTGCTCTGCTCCCGCAGGCGTCTGCTGAGCCTCACCGAGACTGCCCGGATGCTCTCGGCCAGCTCGATCGTGTCCGCTCGCGCGGTCCCGTCGCTCGGCGCGACGGCACTGCTCGTCGAGGGCGCGGCTGTGGGAAGGGCCGACGGCACGGACGCGGAAGATGTCACGGTGCCCAGTGTACGTCGTTTTCTTCAGCTCAACTGAACAGTTCGACTGAAGAGATGATGGCGCAGACGAATGAACAGGCGACTGGACAGATGGCTGCGCAGACGACTGAAGAGATGGCTCCGCAGGCGACTGGAGAGACAGCTCCGCAAACGACTGAACAGACAACTCCGCAGGCGACTGAACAGACAGCTCCGCAAACGACTGAACAGACAGCTGAAGAGACGATCGAACGATTCGACCGAACAGATGACTCAACGGTTCGAGCGGAAAGGCACTACTCCCAGACGCTCGGCGCCGCCGTGCGCGTCGACGGAAGCCGCACGTCATCGCCCCAGCGGATCAACCACTCCGGGAGCTCGAGGCCGACCGGGGTGCGGCCGACGGCATCCAAAAGCTCCGCGAGGGGAACCGTGCCACCGGCACGCTTGAGGAAACGGGCCTTGATGAACGCCTCGGCGTAGATCTCGCCGTCGACCACCGCACGATGCTGCACGTAGGCAGCCCTGTCGTCGAAGCCGATGATGCGCGACTCCACGGCGAACCGCTGCCACAGCTTCAGCGACTTGCGGAACGTGATGGTCTCAGACGCCACCACCGGATACCAGCCACGGTCCTCGAAGATCTGCCACACACCATTGCGCCGGAGCATGTCGAACCGGCCGACGTCGAAGATCGACAGGTACACCCCGTTGTTCATGTGCCGCAGCACGTCGAGGTCGGTCGGCAGCACCCGGAACCGGGTGCTCACGACGTCGTAATGGCCGGCCCGCTTGCCGAACCGAGAGAGCCAGACGTGCAGGATCGTGCGGAGCAGCATGTGCATTCCGCCAGGCTAGGCGCGCGGCTGGATGCCCGCCACGAGCCTGTGCACTGGCGACAAACCGAGCGTCCGCAGCGCCGCCACCTCGGTTCAGGTCGCGCAATGTCCGTTCGAATGGGCCTGCGTCCCCGACGACGACTACGACAGATGCCGCTCCGCGGGACCGCCGTACACCGACAGCGGCCGGATCAGAGCATTCGCGCTGAGCTGTTCGATCACGTGCGCGGTCCATCCGGTCACGCGCGCGGCCGCGAACAGCGGCGTGAACGTCTCGGTGTCGAAGCCCATCAGGTTGTAGGCCGGACCGCTCGGGTAGTCGAGGTTCGGCTTGATGCCTTTGCGGGCATCCATCGCCTGTTCCAGCGCCGTGTAGAGCTCGAGCACCTCGGGCCGGTCGTAGTGCTCGACGAGCGCGCCCAGGGATGCCCGCATCGTCGGCACGCGCGAGTCGCCGTTCTTGTACACGCGGTGTCCGAATCCCATGATCTTGCGCTTGCTCGCCAGCGCGTCGTCGAGCCACTGCTCGGCCTTGTCGGCGGTGCCGATCTCGTCGAACTCCACCATGACGGCCTCGTTCGCGCCGCCGTGAAGCGGGCCCTTCAGCGCACCGATGGCGCCGGTGATGGCGCTGTAGACATCCGAGAGCGTGGATGCGATCACTCGCGCTGTGAACGTCGACGCGTTGAACGAGTGCTCCGCGTAGAGCACCAGCGAGACGCGGAACGCGTCGACCACGACGTCGTCGGGCACCTCCCCGAACGTCATGTGCAGAAAGTTGCTCGCGTAGTCCAGGTCGTCGCGCGGCTCGACCAGCGGCAGCCCGTGGCGACGGCGCTGGTCGTACGCGACGATCGCAGGCAGCTGCGCCATGAGGTGCAACGCCTTCGGGTACACGACCTCGAACGGGTCGGCCAGCGCACCGAACTCCCCCTCCGGGTCATCGGCTCCGATCACGCTGACCGCGGTGCGCAGCACATCCATCGGATGCGCCGAGGTCGGGATGCCGTCGATCGCCGCACGCACGTTCGGTGCCAGCGCGCGCTGCGCGCGCTCCAGCGCTTCGAAGGCCTCGAGCTCGTCATCGCCGGGAAGCTCGCCGTTCCAGAGCAGGTAGGCGACCTCTTCGAACGAACACTTCGCCGCCAGCTCCTGCACCGGATACCCGCGGTACAACAGCGAATTCGTCTCGGGGTTCACGCTCGAGATCGCGGTCGTGTCGACGACCACTCCGGCGAGGCCCTTGCGGATTTCGACTGGGCTCTGCGTGTTCTGCTCGCTCATGGCGCTCCTTTGCTCCGGTCACGCCAGTCTGTCATTGCCCGAGGATGCGCGCTCTGCTCCGTGCGCACAACTCCGGCTCCGGCGTGTGGGCGGACGAGCCCCGACCTGTGTGGTGACGGCGGCCCTGCCGACCACGCACTCGTCGGAGCCTGAATTGTGCACAGGCGACGGCGCACAAAGGGGGCGGCGCACAAGGGGGCGGCACACAAGGAGGGGGCGCGCATGGCTATGCGCGAGGGGCGGCGCACAAGGGGGCGGCGCGCGAACGGCTATGCGCGAGGAGGCCGCACGCGAAGCGCAGCGCGCGAGGGGCAGCACGCGAAGCGCAGCGCACAAGGAGGCAGCACGCGAAGCGCAACGCGCGAGGAGGCAGCGCGCGGACGCAGCCTACGAGAGGCGCCCGCAGAACACGGCGCACAAGGCCGAACGCAGACAGCACTCAGACAGCGCGTCAGCCGAGCGCCCTCTCCACCCTCGCTGCAGCGGCGGTGAGGCACCGCGCGATGGCGTCGAGATCCCGCTCCCGCGTGATGTACACGACGGCGAGCGACGCCGGCCGCCGGTCGTGCGTGCGCAGCGGCACGGCCACCGACGACAGTCCCGCGATGATCTCGTCGTGGCTCAGCTCGAAGGCCTTCGGCGGATGCGACACCGGATCCAGCTGCGACCGGATCACCCGCCCCGGCGCACCCCGGTCGATCGCGTGACGGCTGCCGGGACGTTGCGCGACCGTCGCGTCCGGCCCATCGGGCTCCGCAGTCGACAGTGTCACCGCTGCCTCGCCGTCGTACCCCACCAGGAACGCCGTCATGCCGAGCTCGTTCGCGACCGCGGCGAGCGCCGGCGCGGCGGCCGCCTGCAGATCGCGTGCCACATTCCGCGCCAGGGAAGCCAGCTGCACCCCCAGTTCGAGCGCGCCGGATGCCGTTCTCGTCACGAACCCGTGCTCCTCCAGGGTGCGTACCAGCCGATACGCCATAGACCGATGGATGCCCAGAGCGGCCCCCAGCTCGGAAACCGTCAACGACGTCGACGCTTCACCGATCAGCTTCAGTGCGCTGAGGCCCCGCGCGAGCGTCTGCGACCCGGACACCGCACCGTTCGACGCCGCCATCGTTCTCCCACCGTTCTTGCGAACCACGTCCTCTGGTTTAGGATTGTATCGATATTTAGAGTCGTGTTTCAATTATCGAGACACCTGTGAGCATCGACGCGCGTTTTCATGACACCGGATCGCTCAAGACCGACTCGTTCAAGGAGGAACGACAGTGCAGATCCATCTCCGCGGCTATGAGTCGGGCGACCCCCGGGTGAAGCCGGCCGCAGGGCACGGCGTTGCGCGGCCCACGGACATCCCGGATGAGGTCGATGTCCTGATCGTGGGCACCGGTCCTGCCGCGGCTGTGGTGATGGCGCAGCTGTCGCGCTTCCCGTCCATCGACGCGCGCGCGATCGAGAAGCGCCCGGGACGGCTCGAGGTCGGCCAGGCCGACGGCATCCAGGCGCGTTCCGTGGAGACATTCCAGGCATTCGGCTTCGCGAACGAGGTCATCGACGAGGCGTACCGCAACGTCGAGATGTGCTTCTGGAAGCCGAGCCCCGACGACCCGAGCCGCATCGTGCGCGCTTCGCGTGCCCCCGACGATGCGACAGGCATCAGCGAGTTCCCGCACATCTACGTCAACCAGTCGCGAATCCTCGACTACTTCCTGCGCGACGCCGAGCGCGCGCCCGGGCGCATCGTCCCCGACTACGGCGTCGAGTTCCTCGACTGCACGATCGATCCGGATGCCGCCTATCCGGTCTCCGCGCGCATCCGCTACTGCGCCGGCCCGCGTTCCGGCGAGGAGCGCACGATCCACGCGAAGTACTTGGTCGGCGGCGACGGCGCGCACAGCAGCGTGCGGGCCTCGCTCGGGCACCGGTTGAGCGGGGAAGCGTCGATGCACGCCTGGGGCGTCATGGACATCCTGTCGAACACGGACTTTCCCGACATCCAGGTCAAGTGCTCGATCCAGTCGCACGAAGCGGGCAACATCCTGCTCATCCCTCGTGAGGGCGGATATCTGGTGCGCATGTACGTCGATCTCGGCGACGTCGACGAGTCCGACGGCGGCGCCGTGCGCGCCACTCCGGTGGAGGCGATGATCGCAAAGGCGAACCGCATCCTGCACCCGTACTCGCTGGACGTGAAGGCCGTCACCTGGTGGTCGGTGTACGAGGTGGCGCATCGCATCACCGACGGCTTCGACGACGTGCCCGACGCGGAGACCGGCACGAGGCATCCGCACGCCTTCATCATGGGGGATGCCTGTCACACCCACTCCGCGAAGGCCGGCCAGGGCATGAACGTCTCCATTCAGGACGGCTTCAACCTGGGCTGGAAGCTGGCCGCCGTGCTCGAGGGGCGCGCACCGGAAGAACTGCTCGACACCTACGCCGCCGAGCGGAAGGTCGTCGCACAAGACCTCATCGACTTCGACAAGGAGTGGTCGTCGCTGATGGCGAAGCCCGTCGACGAGTGGGACGACCCCGCCGAGCTCGAGAACTACTATGTGCGCACGATGGAGTTTCCCGCGGGCTTCATGACCGAGTACACCCCGTCACTGATCACCGCCGGCACCGAGCACCAGGATCTCGCGATCGGCTTCCCGGTGGGCAAGCGCTTCAAGTCCGCCGAGGTGATCCGCCGCGCCGACAACCGGTGGCGTCACCTCGGACACTTCCACGAGGCCGACGGCCGCTGGCGCCTCTACGTGTTCGCGGATGCCGCGGCACCGGCCATCGAGAAGACCCCGACCGCCGAGTTCGCGCGGTGGTGGGCGAACGACCCCGCGTCACCGCGAGTGCGGTACACGCCCGCCGGTGGTGACGACGACGCCGTGTTCGACACGAAGGTGATCTACCAGCAGGACTACACACTCGTGGAGCCGGCCGACGTGCCGGCCGCGTTCACGCCCAGCAAGGTGCCGTACGGCCTGCACGACATCAACCAGGTGTTCGCCTCAGGGCACGGCCGCGACGTCTTCCGCGACCGCGGCATCAGTGCCGAGGGCGCGATCGTCGTCGTGCGACCCGATCAGTACGTCGCCGCCGTGCTGCCCCTGAGCGCACGCGCGGAGCTCGCCGCCTTCTTCGACGCACACATGATCGAGCCGGAGCGCAAGCTCGCGGATGCCCCGAGCGAGTCCCCGAAGGAGACCGAGATCGCCGAGCGCGTGCGGTTGATCAGCACGGAATAGGCAATCCCTGGCCTCTGCACTCGCTCAGGGAGCAGTCGTCAGAACAGGCCGCGAGGACTCTCGACCGACGCGAGGAGCCCGTGGCGAGCGCTGAAGCTCAGCCCGGGCAGCTCCTCGGCGGTGAGTTCGGGGAGCCGCTGCGCGACATCCAGGAACCGTTCGATCTCGGATGCCTCCAGTGCGTCCGCCGCCAGCGTGCGGAACTTGTTCACGTAGTCCTCGCGACCGAACGGGCGTGCGCCGAGCGGGTGGGCATCCGCTACCGCGATCTCCTCGACGATCTTCGAGCCGTCGGCGAACGTGATCTCCACGCGGCCGCCGAACGCCTGCTCCTGCGGGTCGAGGGAGTGGTAACGGCGCGTCCACTCTTCGTCCTCCTGCGTGCTGACCTTGCGCCACAGTGCGACGGTGTCCTCGCGCGAGGCACGCTCGGGCGAGTAGGACTCGACGTGATCCCACGCGCCGTCCTGCAGGGCGACGGTGAAGATGTACGGAATCGAGTGGTCGAGCGTCTCGCGCGACGCGCTCGGATCGTACTTCTGCGGGTCGTTCGCGCCCGAGCCGATCACGAAGTGCGTGTGGTGAGAGGTGTGCAGCACGATGCTCGCGACGCGTTCCTGGTCGTCGAAGATGAGCGGGTAGTCGTTGTGCAGCTTGCGCGCCAGGTCGATCCAGGCCTGGGCCTGGTACTCGGCCGAGTGCTCCTTGGTGAAGGAGTCGAGGATGGCGCGCTTCGGCTCCCCGAGGTCGGGCAGCGTCACGTCGTACACCGCGTCGGGCCCGTCCAGCAACCACGCGATCACACCATCCTCCCCCTCGTAGATCGGGGTGGGACTGGTCTCTCCGCGCATGGCGCGGTCCACCGACTCGATCGCCATCTTGCCGGCGAACGCAGGAGCGAACGCCTTCCAGCTGGAGATCTCGCCCTTGCGCGACTGTCGGGTCGCGGTCGTGGTGTGCAGGGCCTGGCCGATCGACTGGAAGATGGTGTCGGCATCCAGCCCGAGAAGCGTGCCGATGCCGGCGGACGCGGACGGACCGAGGTGTGCGACGTGGTCGATCTTGTGGGCGTGCAGGCTGATCGCCCTGGCCAGGTCGATCTGGATCTCGTAACCCGTCGCGATGCCCCGCACCACGTCGCGGCCGGTGAGTTCGCGCTCGGTGCCGAGATGCTGCGCCACGGCGAGCACCGGCGGGATGTTGTCACCCGGGTGCGAGTACTCCGCCGCCAGGAACGTGTCGTGGTAGTCCAGCTCGCGCACGGCCACGCCGTTCGCCCAGGCCGCCCACTCGACGCTCACGCGGCGGGCGGCATCCGTACCGAACACGCTCGACCCGCTACCGCCCACGGAAACCGGATGCGCGAGCGCCTGCGAACGCGCCGCCGCCACGGGATGCCTGAGCAGCGACGCCGCCGCGACCGCCGCGTTGTCGATCACCCGGTTGACCACCATGTCGGCGACCTCGTCGGCGACCTCGACCTGATCGGCCGCCACCTCCGCGATCTTCCAGGCGAGTTGCTCGGCGCGGGGAAGATCTTCGTCGCTGCGGTGCGTGCGTACGTGGGTCGTGTTCACCCTGTCGAACCTACCCGGCGATGGCGGAGATGTCCCCGCGCACACACGCCCTTCGGGGCTCGTCCCCTTAGACCTCGTCCGCGTACGACGCGGTCGGCACCATGACCGCGCGCGCCAGCGTATGGAAGTGCAGGTTGAAGCCGAGCACCGCCGGAGTCGACTCGGCGTCGAGGTCGAGAGTGTCGACATCCACGGCGTGCACCACCACGTAATAGCGGTGTACTCCGGTGCCCTCCGGCGGCTCGGCGCCGGTGAACCCCACCTGGCGCAGCTCGTTCTTCAGCTGAACGGCGCCGGTGGGAAGCGCCCCGCCGCTGCCCGCACCCTGTTCGAGCGACGTCACCGACGGCGGAATGTCATAGACCGCCCAGTGCCAGAAGCCCGAGCCGGTCGGGGCATCCGGGTCGTGGATGGTCACCGCGAAGCTCTTCGTCTCGGCCGGAAAGCCGCTCCACGACAACTGCGGTGACGTGTTGCCCCCGCTGGCGCGGTGCAAGGAGACGATGGGATGCCCGTCCGCGACATCCTCGCTGGTCACGCTGAACGACGGAACGGCTCCGAACCGCTCGTACGGGTCTTCGGCCACGATGCCCTCCTGCCTGCCGGCGCGTGGATGCGCCGCCCTTCGCAACATACGCCGCGTGCCCGAGGCCGTCGATGCCCGGCGTGCCTCGACGTCGCCGCGCCATCGCGCGGCGACGACATTCTCAGCGTCTTAGCCGGACGTGCGGGCAATAGGCGTGCTCAGACGACGGGCAGCGCTCAGGATCGCGACTGCGCGGTCGTCGGCTCCTTCGTGAACAGTCGGCGCAACCGAGTGGGCACCGATGCCACGGCCCATCCGGTCACGCGCAGCATCGCCTCGGCGACGATGGCGCCCGACATCTTGGAGCGACCGCGTTCCCGCTCCGCGAACGTGATCGGCACCTCGCGAATGCGCAGGCCCGCCACACGCGCGCGCCACAACATGTCGATCTGAAAGCAATAGCCCTGGCTGAGCACCGCATCAAGATCGATGCGGGCGAGCGCGTCGGCGGTGAAGACGCGATAGCCGCCGGTGATGTCGCGCACCGGCAGGCCGAGCGCGAAGCGCGTGTAGCCGCTGCCGCCGCGCGACAGCGTGCGCCGCCAGAACGGCCAGCCGACCACGTCGCCGCCGGGCACCCAGCGCGAGCCGAGCACCACGTCGGCGGTGCTCAGACCGTCGAGCAGGCGCGGGAGCTGCTCCGGACTGTGCGAGCCGTCGGCATCCATCTCCACGACAACGTCGTGACCGTTGCTCAGCGCCCAGCGCATGCCGTCGCGGTAAGCGGCGCCGAGGCCTTCCTTGCCGCGGCGGTGCAGCACGTGCACCCGGTCGTCGGCGGCGGAAAGGGAGTCTGCGATGTCACCCGTTCCGTCCGGCGAAGCGTCGTCGACGACGAGCACGGTTGCCTCCGGCACCGCGTTCCTGACGCGACCCACGATCCAGGCGACGTTCTCCGCCTCGTTGTAGGTCGGGATGATGACGGCCACGTTCACGACGCTGCTCCTTCCTTGAAAAGGTAGACCACATCCCTGTGCAGGGCGTAGCTCGTGCTGAGCGAGAAGCCCAGTGTGCGCAACTCGGCCATACGCTCGTGAAGGCCGTTCGAGCTCACCACGCCCTCTTTGTCGACGCCGCGGTATTCCACGAGCCAGACCCGCCCGTCGCCTGAACGCAGATGGTGGGCGGCGGCAGGGATGCTCTCGGTCGCGTCCCACAGTCCCGCTCGGTCGGTGTACGGCACCGTGAGCGTGGCGTCGACGACGTTCGCGAACTGGGCGGGATACAGGTGCATCGCCAGACGCGGCCGACGCGAGGGCCGGGTCGTCTCATCGAACACGATGTCGTCGCCCGGCCGCGAATGCTGCTGGATGACGGCCGCGATCTCGGCCCAGTCGCTTCCGCCGTTCATGGCGTACGGCCCGCGTTGCGCGACATACCCGGGCGCGGCGATCGTCGCGATGAGCGCGACCGCCATGACGGAGGCGATCGACCCTGCTCGCCAGGCGGCCGTGTGCGCGTGCCACAGGAACGCGACGCGACGAAGGCCCTCGCTCATCCGCGCGCGCGTCCCGAGGTCGTCACCCTGGCGTGGACTCGAAGCCGCGGCCCAGCGCTCTCCGCCCCACCGCGCCGCGCCGTCGATCGCGACCGCCAGCAGCACCGCGAGTGCCGGCGTCGCGAACGACATGTAGCGCACCGTGTAAGCGGGAGTCACGGCGTTCACCGCCAGCAGCGCCAACGGCGGCAGAGCAAGCCAAGCGGCGGCGAGGGCGAGGAGCATCGCACGCTGGCTGGAGAGCGTCCGCTCCGTGCCGCGCGCACGACGCACGAGCGCCATGACACCCGCCGCGATCAGTCCGAGCAGCATGGCCCACGCCACGATCGCAAGAGCCCAGTCCTTGTCGAACCACTGCGTCACGAAGAAGGAATAGGGATCGATGTCAGGACGACGACCCAGGAACGCGATCTGCCGGCGCTCGGAGTACGCGACCACGACGAGCGGCGACGCGAGAACGACGCCGACGACGGAAGCGACGAGCCAGCGCGCCCAGATCGCGCGGTCAGCCACCGCCATCGGCGACGCGGGCCGGCGGTGCAGGAGCGCGCGCAGTCTCTCGCGGAGGTGTGAGCGAGACATCCACAGCAGAACGGCTGCAAAGGTCAGTGCGAGCAGAACGAGGTAGAGAAAGACGTAGATGCAGGCGGCGAACGCCACGGCGAAGCCCGACCACGACGCCCAGCGCGCGACACGACGCTCGACGAGCCGCAGGAACAGCGCGGCGAGCCACACGGCGCACGCCGTGCCGAGCGCGTACGACCTCGCCTCGATGCCCATGTAGGTGGTGCGCGGCAGCACCGCGAACACGGCGGCCGCGAGCACCGCGAGCCGCAGACCGCCGCGACGACTGACGAGGACGACGATGCCTGCCGCAGCGACCCCGACGGCGAGCGCGCTCGGGAACCGGCTGGCGAGCGGGCTCGCCCCGAAGATGTCGATCCACACGTGCATCAGCGCGTAATACGTGCCGTGCACGGCGTCGACGCTGCCCAGTTCGGTCACGAGCGACGGCAGCGAACGCTGGGCGGACATGACGGTGGCGGCCTCGTCACCCCAGAACGACGGGATCCACGAGCCGAGCATCGAGATGAGGAACGCGACGAAGCCCAGTGCCGACGCCGAGGCGAACGTGGAGGGCGCCGTGCCCGCTCGCGGTGTGCGGTGCGGCTCCACTCGCTCGAGGTGGACCGAACCGACTCCGATGCTCGTCATGACGCCCCCGATCCGCCTCGGTCGCGCTTGTGCCGACCGTCAAAGCCCAGACCAGCCCGGCATTCTGGACGTTCTCCCGTCTGGGGGCGTACGGGGCGTGAACCTCCTCTCAGCCCGGCGCCACCTGTGCGGGACTTCAGCGAGGAAGCGCTTTCGGCACGTCCGGCAGAATGGAGCGGTGAGCATTCCCCTCTCCGGAAACCAGATCGAACTCGCCCACGGCGCCTACAGCGCCACGATCGCGAGCGTCGGGGCGTCGCTGCGCTCCCTGACCTACGACGGCCGAGACCTCGTGCTGCCGTTCGAAGCCGACGAGGTACGACCGAATTACCGGGGCGTCACACTCGCCCCGTGGCCGAACCGCATCGTCGACGGCCGCTACACGTTCGACGGCGTCGAGCAGCTGGTGCCGATCAACGAGCACGCCAGGGGCAACGCGCTGCACGGCCTGGTGGCGTGGCAGGACTTCTCGGTGCGCGACCGCGGCGACGACTTCGTGGAGTTGGCCACGACCGTCCAGGCGCAGCAGGGATATCCGCACCGTCTCGACCTCACCGTGCTGTTCCGCTTGGGCGACGAGGGCCTGTACACCGCCGTGACCGCCCGCAACACAGGAGCGAATGACGCACCGTTCGGAACCGGCCCGCACCCCTACCTGGTGGCCGGCGCCGGCCACGCGGACGACTGGACGCTCACGCTGCCGGCAGCGCAGGTGCTGACCGTCACGCCCGACCGCCTGGTGCCGGTCTCGCTCGAGGATGTCTCCACCGAGCAGGCGGGCGCGTTCGACTTCCGCACACCGCGCGTCATCGGCGACGTGTTCATCGATCACGCGTTCACGGCGCTGTCGAGGGATGCCGGGGGCGTGGCATCCGTCGAGCTCCTCGCCACCGACGGTCGGGGTGTCTCCATGCGGTGGGACACCGCCTGCCCGTGGGTGCAGGTGCACACCGCGGACCAGCCGGATCCATCGCAGAGCCGTCTCGGCCTCGCCGTGGAGCCGATGACCTGCCCGCCTGCGGCGTTCAACTCGGGCACGGATCTCATCGTGCTGCAGCCCGGCGAGTCCACCACCGCGGGCTGGACGATCAGCGCGATCTGAAAGAGACCAGCGCTCTGATGATCAGCGCGCCCTGATAAGCCCATTCCGATCAGCCCATTCCGATCAGCGCGTTCCGATCAGCGCGCTCTCATCGGCGCGTCCGGGCCGCTCACGCCGCCGCGTTCGGATGCCGCTTCGCCCAACGACGCTCGAAGCGCAGGTACCTGATGCGCCGGGTCCACGCGCTCGCGCTCGGCGACGACAGCGCGAAGAGCACCAGGATGTCCAGCGGCAGACCCAGCAGATCCGCACGCAGATTCACCTGCGGCCCGCCGTTGAAATAGTCGACGGCCGCGGCGAGCACGGAGATCGCGCTGATCGTCATGGCGAACAGCCGCGCCCAGTTGCTGCCGCGGAACATCAGGGTGATGAGCCCGATCTGCACGAGCAGGCCGATGATCACGACGACGAGCGACGTGACCGCGATCCCGACCGCGAGGCTGCGGATCACCGACGCGGGAAGACCGGTGAGCTCGGCAGAGACCGACTTCAGGTTGGCTGTCCAGTGCAGCGAGATCGCGGTGACGTAGACGATTCCGGCGATCGCGCGCAGGGCGAGGAGCCCCGCGCCGAGGCCGATCGAGGCGGGCCGGCGATCCGCGGCAGCCTCGACGACGTCGGCATCGGCCGTGAACTTCGGCTTCGGCGCGACGCCCGTGAGGTCGACGATCGGCAGGTCGCCGTCGGTGATGATCGAGTCGCCACCGCCGTTGCGGGCGTGGTAGCCCGTCGAGAAGTCTTCGATCACGCCGAGCCGCACCGCGGCATCCGACTCCTTCACCGTGTCGACGACGTGATTGCGCTCGATGTCGGTGTTCGCGTCGATCTTGTGCGTGACCTGCATGGTGAACAACGAGAGACCGACGCGGCGGTCGAACGTGGCCGCACCCAGCCAGTCCGCGCGCGCGCCGCCCGGCAGGCGCCAATCGGAGGGGCAGCGCCAGAAGCGCACATGATGTCGCTTCGCCGGGTTTCCGCGCACTTCCTGCTGGAACGCGAAGTCCTGCTGGCGCCCGAACAGCAGCAGCGGGCTCACCGGCGCCTCGTCGTAGCTGCGGCGCAGCACGGTACTCGACACGATGCGCCAGCTCGAGCGGAACGTGACCGGATCAGCGGGCGTCCAACCGGCATCCGCCATGGCCGACTCGAGCTGCGCCTGGCTTCCCAGGACCGCGAGATTGATCGGGTCGCCGAGCAGGCCATCGCTCGTGCGGGCGCGCCCGATGAAGTAGTTCGGCACGTAGATGCGCGTCAGGATCGTGTGCAACCGCGGGAGCACCAGGTAGGCGAGCAGTGCCCAGAACAGCACGAAGAAGAGGATCAGCCACCAGCCCCAGCTGAAGCTCTCGGATGCCAGCAGCCAGGCGAGCCAGATCGCCGCCAGCAGGGCGAGCAGAAAGCACGCGTAGTCGATGAGCCTGCTGACGCGGAACCGAATGCGGCGTGCTGGACGCTTGAGAGGCTCGCCGGTCGCGTCGGCGGCCACTACGGGAGCACCGGGGACGCGGGCGGAAACCCCGGCGTCGCGGGCGAAAGCATCGGCGGCCGGTACGGGAGCATCGGCGGCCGCGGCGGGGAGAACGACGTCACCGGCATCATCCCTGCGCACGTCGAGCGCGGGCTCGCTCGCCGTGCGTGCGTCGTCGACGCGCTCGTCTCCCCCGGCCGGCATGCGCCCATGGTAGGCGTAGCGGGCCGGGACGGACTCGACCGGCGCGGGTGAGATCGGCTCGGCCACCGTGCCCGGAGCCGCGCGGCGAGTAGGCTCGCGCGTGTCACGCCGGTTCTCGTCGGAACGCTGATACGACTCGGGCGACACGATCGGGGCGCTTCGGGTGCGCCCGTTCTGCGAGGGGGATTCGATATGAGCACTGCAGCACCCGTGAGACGGCCGGGCGCGGTCACGGCCGCGTACGTCATCTGGCTGATCGGAGCGATCATCTCGCTCCTCGGCGCGATCTTCGCGCTCGTCATCGGTATCTTCGCGCTGACCATCGGTGCGGTCGCCGCGGGCCTCGGCGGGGCAGCGGCGGGAGCGATCATCCTGACGCTCGCGATCTTCGTGTTCATCATCGCGATCATCGAGCTGATCATCGTCAGCCGCATGCGCGCCGGACGCAACTGGGCTCGGGTGGTGCTCACCATTCTGGGGGCGCTGTCCATCGCGAGCACGATCGTGCAGTGGGCGCAGAACACGAGCAACGCGGGCACCGGCGTCGGCAGCGCGATCTCTGTCGCCATCGTGCTGCTCGCGATCATCCTGATGTACGTGCCGACCGCGAACGCGTACTTCGCCGCAGGCCGCCGCTAGGCGTACTCGGCGGTAAGGCGAGCCGAGGCGACGTCGAGGCGAGCCGCCCCTCAGACGAGCCGGCCGGGCGCGCTCAGCCGACCCCGGAGAGCACGCACATCGTCGGGACCGCCGGCCTGGAGGCGCCGGATGCCTTCCACGCGCGCGTCGCTCCTCCCGGCACGTCCAACTCGGTCTGCGCCGCGCCCAGCACGGTGGCGCTCTTCGACGTGAAGAACACCGTGATGCGGTACGCGCGTTCCTGGGACGACTGGTTGTGCACCGTTCCGCCCGCGCGCCACCCGTTCTTCGCCGGCGAGCACGATGTGAGCGCGACGTCTTTGCGGGCTGATGGATCGTTCGGCACCGAGCTCGGTATCGCCACGGCAGTGGTCCGCGTGGTTGCGTGCGCCGCGGTCGGCGTCGCCGTGTGCGGAGAGTTCGTGCGCGGCGACGAGCATGCGCCGAGCGACAGGAGAGCGAGGCCCGCGACCAGCGCTGCGCTCAGCAGTGCGGTCGCAGGCCGACGATCACTCCTCCGCATTCCGGCGTCGACGGCGCATCAGCACGATGGCGACGCCGAGCAGTGCGATGCCGCCGGCGGCAGAAGCCGGCGCGACCAGCGCGGACCCTGTGTCGGCCAGGCCGACGGCCGGTGTCGCTGGCGCATCGATCTCCACCTTGACGGTGTCGCTGTTGGACGCCACCGGAGCGGATGCCGCGGTACCGGTCGCGACGGCCGTGTCATCGAACGAGGGCAAGCGCAGGTCGGAGCCCGTCACCGTGTAGGTCGCGGTGCAGTCCACCGCGGCACCAGGCGCGAGTGAGGATGCACCGCTGGGGCACTGGATCGCGGAGAGCGTTCCGTTGGCGGTGTACGCCTTCGTCTGCACGGCCACACCGTGGACAGTGACATTGCCCTTGTTGACGATGTGGAAGGTGTAGACCACCCGCTGCCCGACGCCGGTGACCGTGTGGACATCGGTGGTGGTGTGGAGCGTCAGCAGGGCGCTCTGCACGATCGCGACCGAGGCTGTCGAGGCCGGGGAGACCACCGACTGCGGCTGCGCACCCGGGGCGGTTCCGATCGCTGTCGCCGTGTTCGTGATGACGCCCGCGTCGACATCATCCTGGGTCACCGTGTACGTGGCCGTGCAGGTCATGTCTGCGGTCGGTGCCAGTCGATCGGTCGGACACACGATGCTCGAGAGTGCTGCCGAGCCGGTGAACGCGCCCTCATCGATTCCCACTCCGCCGAGAGTGACGTTGCCGGTGTTCTCGACGAGGAAGTCGAAGGTCACATCGTCCCCCGCTTCGCCCACTGTCGCCGGCGAAGCCGACTTGGTCAACGTCAGCGCGGGATGCTGCTCGACCGTCACAGTGGCGTCCGACGGCGCGGAGATGATGGAGCCGTCCGACGGGTCGAGCGCGACAGCGCGTGCCGTGTTGGTGACCGTTCCGGCGTCGATGTCGCCCTGGGTGACCGCGTAGTCGGCGTGGCACGTGGTCTGGTCGCTGGGAAACAGCGTGGTGTCGTCGCAGCTGATCGCTCCGAGTTGCCCGGTGCCGCTGAACGACTCGTCGTCGATGTTCAGACCGTGCAGCGTCTGGTTTCCGGTGTTCTTCACCGTGAAGGTGTAGGTCACGGCGTCACCGGCGGCATCCACCGTCTTCGGTTGCACGGTCTTGTCGAGCGTGAGCGAGTTGGCGATCGCGACGTTCACGGCGACCTCGTTCGACAGGTTCACCAGGGCGCCGCCGGTCGGAGGTTGACTGGTCACCGTCGCCTGGTCCTTGATGACACCGTGATCGAGGTCCGCCTGGCGAGCCCGATACGTCGCCGTGAACTCGGCCACCTGGCCGGGAGCGAGCGATGTGCTCGCACCGGAGCAGGCTGCGGCCGGATTCGACAGCGACACGCAGGTGGCATCCGGCGGGACATCGCCCGCGGCGGCGTCGGTGAACGCATCGGTGACGTGCACTCCGGTGAGCGGGACCGCCGTGTTGTTCGTCACCTCGAACGTGTAGGTGATCGCGTCCCCGGCGCCGGAGATGCTCGCCGTGCTCGCCGACTTCACGATCTGCGGCTGCGATTGCGCCGTCTGCAGTCCGGTGAGCGATGACTCGGCGGCGCCGAGCATGTCGTCCCCGGCATAGACGTTCGTGCCGACGCTGTTCCAGGCCTTCGCTCCCTGCGCGGCGCTCGGTGTCGTGACGTCATAGGAGACGCTGAACGTGTTCGGCGCGCTCGAACCACTGACTCCGATCTCGCCGGAGTACATGATCCTCAGCGCCGTCGTGTTCGCGATGGGCGACGGGGCGGTGGTCGACCAGTCGTCCACGCATCCCGGGTCGGAGGCCAGCACCTCGGGCCGGCAGGGATTTGCCGCGGTCGAGTACGCCACGGTGACCCCCGACGGCAAGACGGCCACGTCGGAGAGAGAGACGGCGAATTGCGACCCGCGCGGCGTCGTCGAGGTCGCCTCCGTGTCGCCCACGCGCGGCAGCAGGTCGTACATCACCGGGTCGTGCAGGTTCGACTGCCCGGTGTTCGTGAAGGTCACCGTGTAGGTCGCCGTGCCCCCCGTCGGGCTCACGTCGCCCACACCACCTGATCCGATGGCCGTCGCATCGAGGTTTCCCTGCACGGTCTTGTCCACGCTGAAGGCGGGGTTGACGGGCGTCACCTTCAACGGCGCGGAGTAGCCGCAGTAGTTGCCGGCGATCGGCGTTCCGTTCGTGTCCAGCTGGTCATCCGCGGTCGGAGCCATGGGTGCGACCTGCACGTGCGCCGACGAGTAGTTGTCGAAGTAGCACATCGTGATCGGTCCGCCGTAACCGACGGTGACATCGTTCTGGTAGGTCCCCGCGCATCCGGCCTCGAGCGAGACGCTGATGGCGTTTCCGCCGCGAAGCTCGTAGTTGCCGGGAACCTGTGCGAGACCCGACGGAATGGCCCAGCTCAGGAGGGTGCGTCCCGTGCCGTTGTAGTCGGCCTGCTGCGTCGGCGTGACCACCGATGAAGTGTAGGTGTGCCCGTTGTTGCCCTTGAGCGTGAACGCCATGCTCGTGCCGGCGAAGCCGGTCGCACCCTTCGGCGCCAGGTAGTCGACATAGATCGCTTGCGACGGCGCACTCGCGATCTCGATACGGTCGGTCAGCGACGAGTTCGACGGATTGTTCAGCGAGACCGTCTCCACGCACGCCCCGCTGTACCGGCTGCTGAGTCCCGGATACACGATGGTGCCGCTCGGAGACTGCGGATCGACGACGAGGAGCGAGGCCGTGCTCGTGATGGGGTCGGAGACCGGTGAGGACCCGCCCGACTGGTACGGCACCGAAGTCAGCGTGTTGCCGAGCAGTGTGTCCGGGCTGACGCTCGACGACGCATAGCCCTTCACGCGGAAGGTCATGGTGGCCGCGGAGTTGTTCCCCTCCTCCATGAAGGCCGGGATGTCGATCTCGGAGACCACGGGAGAGGCCGGGATGCTCCAGCCGGTGCCTGCCGTGTAGGCCACGGTGCCGGTCGTGCCGTCTGCGTAGAGGAGCGTGATGGCATCGCCGGTCGTCGGCGTGAAGCCGCTCGCGGTGATCAGCACCGGGACGAACCCGGGCTGGGCGCACGCGGTGCCGGGCTCATTGCTCGCGGCCACTCCGCCCGACACGTCGTCGAGGCACGGCAACGGATCGCTGAGGTCGTAGCTGATGCCGGCGTTCACCGTCGCCGGGACGGTCTTCACAGCGAGATCGAATTCGGACGGCGATCCCGATGCATCCCAGTCGCCCGGATAGGTGTACGGATACGTGCGGTTGTCTCCGGAGAAGACATACTGTCCCGCGTTGCCGATCGTGCTCGTGAGTGCACTCTTGGTCGCGGTCGTCTGGATGTCCGTCACGGTGGTGCAGGCCGGTCCGGCCGAGGAGCTGTCGGCCACTCCGTCGAGGTATGTGAAGGTGGACGACGCGCTGTTGCAGACGGTGTCTCCCACGGTATCCGCCACGCCCGCGGTCGACGCCGTTCCCTGCACCGTGATCACTATCGCGTTGCTGACGTTGAGCGGCGGGTCGGCGCAGTCGGAGCCGTCGCCGTCATAGCTGAACGTGCCGCCGCTCGTTCCGACGGCCGGCGGTGTGATGGTTCCGTGCAGCCCGTTGCGCAGGGTGTACCCGGTGTAGGTGAAGTTCGCCGGAAGCGGGTCCGAGATATGGAGGGCCGACAACCCGATGTCGCCGACATAGTCGGCGTTCGCACCGCACAAGAAGGAGAGTGAGAAGGCGAAGCTTCCGCCGGTCAGCGCCCGGGCGGGTGCTGACTTCTGCAGGCTGTCGTTGTGCCCGGCCGTCACCGTCAGTACGACGGGATCGCCTGTGCTGCTGGCCGAGTTGCTGCTGGTCAGCGTCGGAGTGATCGTCGCCTGTGCACCGTTCAGCGTCGTGTATTCCGGCGCACGCACGGTGAACGCGCACTGGGAGGTTCCGGTTGGAATGGTGCCGTAGCCGAACGACACGACTCCCCCGGTCGCGGTCATGCTCGGACAGGTGCCCTGCGTGATCCAGGACGCGAAGTCGCTCACGGGACCGTCGCCGGTGATCGCGGTGCTCGGAAAACTGACGACCGTGTCGGTGCAGCCACCGGTCGTGCTGCACGACACGGTCAGCGTGTCGGTCACCGACACGTTGCTCTGCACGGTTGTCGCCGACGGCGAGATGGAAACGGATGCTCCGGCCGCGAACGCAGGTTCCCCGAACGTGAGCACACCGCCCGCGACGAGGGCCAGCACGGCCAGAGTGCCCGAGATCAGCCGAACCGGCCTGATCCACAGGCGCTCGATCACCGATCGATACTGCCGAGCATTGCCACGCGCGCTCATGCGCTTCCTTCCCCCACGATGGACGGCAGTCGCGCGAACATGGCGGACTCACCCTCCCCGCTCCTGCATCTGGCAGCTTCGAAGACAGACGGGACCGCGTGACACCCCGCATTAGGGGGGTAGCCCGGTCGGTCCGAGACTCGAGGGTGCACCGTTCGCCCGAGCCCCGATCCGCAGGAAATCAACGCAATAGCGCACACGGACATCCTTGGATCACCCACGGGTTACAGAGGATGAATCGGGGTGCACCGCCAGGCGGAATCCATCGATTTCGGGTGACGGCCGCGCGCCGCAGACGAGATCACCGTCGACAGGAGGTGAGATGACCGTCGATCCCGTGGCGCCATCCGCGGGAAACTCGGCGGGGCCCGACCTCAATGCGTCAAGCTCGGTCGCCGAGCACGGCCGCGCGGTTGCCCGGTGAGCAAGTCGATCGGAACAGGGACTCCGGTGCGCTAACCCGCGTCGAATCGGCGCTCCACCGGAGAGGCGTCGATCAGTCCGAGTTCGGTCGCTCGGCCGATGGCGTCGGCGCGGCTCGTGACCCCGAGCTTGCGATAGAGCCGATGCACGTGGCTCTTCACCGTGTTCGCCGAAAGGAAGAACTGCTGGGCGAGCACCGCCGGCGCTTTGCCGTCCGCCAGGCCCACCAGCACTCGCTTCTCCATCGTGCTCAGCCGGATCAGGTCGAGACTTGTCGGGTACACGTCGGGCAGCCGTGACAGGAACGGCTCGAGCTCACTCGATCGCGATCGTGCGGCGACGCGCAACAGATCGGAACGGGACACGGCGACCAGGCCCCGGGCGTTCCTGGTCACGCGTACGGTGCGGACGGCCTGGTCGAATGCGGCCTCCGCGCTCGCGAAATCGCCGAGTCTCTGATGGGCCGCGGCGCGGACGACGAGAAGCTGCAGCTGGGGTCCCGATGGCACGATTCCTTCGTCGAGAGCATGACGGGCGCGTCCGACCGCTGCTTCCAGGCGCCCGGTCAGCAGCTCGAGACGGGCGCGGCCGGCGACGAGCAGCGGATGGTCCGGGCTGTGTGACAACACCATGCTCGCCCGCTCTGTCGCGCCGACTGACAGCAGCAGGTCGACTTCGTCGGCCTCCAGGAGGAAGCGGGTGTGGATGTCTTCCCGGAGCCAGCGCGCGAATGCCTGCCGGTGCCGGCGCAGTCTCGCGAGCGCCGCCCGACGATCGCCCCAGAGCAGGTCATAGCGTGCTCTGACATGTTCGATGATCGAGGACCACCCGGGTTCGTGTGTGAGCGCGAGCCGTTGGTGGTCCAGGCCGCCGTTTCGAGCCAGCTCCCCCATCACTTCAGCGGCCGCAGGCTCGTCGAGGGTCGCCATGCTTCGCATCAGATCGACGATCGCCAGGCTCAAGCCGATCTGCGATCGGATCCAGTCCGAGTGATCGGTGAGATCCGCGATCGTGTTCCGCCAGTGCTCCGCCTCGGTCACATCGCCGAGGAGCGCGGCGATGAGGGCGAGCTTGGACGCGGCATCCGCGTGCACGTGTGCCCGCTGCGACATCGGGGACGTCGCCACGGCCTCCACGAACGAGGACCTGGCTTGTTCGGGTTCTGACCCGAGCAGACGGGTGATGCCGATCTGCAGGTGAGCCACGGGAGTCTGTTCGTTGATCTCCTCGGGCCGAGTGACGCTGCCTACGCGGATCAGCGTCTCTGCGAGGTCGGAGAAGAGAATCGCCTGGTGAAACGCACCCTGCAACCGGTGCGCGACCATCAGGACGATGGCCGTGCCGAGCGCCTCGCTCAGACCGGGCCCGCTCGCAAGCGCGATCAACTCGCGGTGTGCAGCGGGAAGCGGGCCCGGCGAGCTCGGAAGCTCGATGTCCACCTCGGACCACACCTGGCGGAAGCGGATGCTGCGTATCGCGATCCACCGCGGATCCGCGTCGCTGACCTGCGGCGGGACCTCGGCAAGCACCCGGTCGAGGTCGGCGATCGAGGACTCGAGCAGAGAACCCCAGAACCTGAAGAAGAGCCTCGAGACCTCGTCCCACCGTCGCCGATCCAAAGCCTCGCGAAGCGCGACCACCGCCTCGGCTGCGTGCATGCTCGCTCCCCGACGCGCCCCTGCCGTGTCCCGATACACGACGACACGACATTATCGCCGTCGGCGCCCGAAGCGGTCGCGGCTTGGCGCGCTTATGTCGTGATCGGGTCGCTCAGAAAGATCAGGACGATGCCGACCAGCGGCGGGATGCCCTGCAGCAGCGCCGCGCCGATGTAGCGTGCGCCGGTGCTCACCAGCACCACCGACGCGAGCACCATGCACGTGAGCGTGAAGAACACGAGCGTCAGGCCGACGGCGTGCTGGCCGATGCCATAGACCACGATGCCCACGAGCGCACCGATCGCCAGGAACAGGTTGTAGAAGCCCTGGTTGTAGGCCATCGGCTTCGTGGTGTCGGCCGACGCCTGATCGTCGAGGCCGAACCGTTTCCAGACGCCGGGCCTCGACCACAACACGCTCTCGAACACGAAGAACAGCACGTGCAGCACCGCTGCGAGCGCCACGACCAGTGTCGCGATCACGATCATGCGGTCAGCCTACGGGCGACGTGCCCCCGCGGCGCGGCGCAATCGCGCGAGTCCGCGCTGGCGGGCCGCAGATGGACGAACAGACGCGCGGTCAGCGACGCACGTCGACGACGGTGCGCCCGCGGATCTCTCCGGCGAGGATGCGATCAGCGGCACTCAGGGCATCCTCGAGTCCGATCGTGGTCGTCATCGTGTCGAGAAGGTGCACGTCGAGGTCGGAGGCCAGCCGCGACCACGCCTCGACGCGCAGCGTCCTCGGTGCTTCCACCGAGTTGATGCCGGCCAGCGTGACACCGCGCAGAATGAACGGCAGGACCGTCGTCGGCAGGTCGGCCCCGCCTGCGAGGCCGCACGCGGCGACCGTCGCGCCGTACGAGGCCTGCGCGATCACGTTCGCGAGCGTCGCGCCGCCGACGACGTCGATCGCGCCGGCCCAGCGCCCCTTCTGCAGCGGGCGTCCCGCGTCGGCGAAGTCCGCCCGGTTGAGCAGAGCAGTGGCACCGAGCTCGCGAAGATAGTCGCCCTCGCTCTCGGCACGTCCGGTGGATGCCGTCACCCGGTAACCGAGACGCGCCAGCACCGCCACGGCCACCGATCCGACCCCGCCTGCAGCACCGGTCACCAGCACGTCGCCGGAGTCCGGCGACACCCCGCCCCGCTCGAGCGCCAGCACGGCGAGCATGGCGGTGAAGCCCGCGGTGCCGATGGCGGCGGCGTGAAGCGGGCTGAAGGCATCCGGGATGCGTACCAGCGCTTCACCCCGCACGACCACCTTCTCGGCGAGGCCGCCGTTCCTGCTCTCGCCGAGCCCGTCGCCGTTCAGCACGACGCTCTCGCCCGGCGAGAACCGCGGATCGGCGGATGCTTCCACCCGGCCGACGGCGTCGATGCCCGGAATGAGGGGACTGCGTCGCAACACGCCTGGGCGCCCGGCGAGTGCGAGACCGTCCTTGTAGTTGAGCGCCGAGTAGTCGACATCGATCGTGACAGCACCCGAATCGCCCGCGCCCTCGTGATGCGCCACGTCGCCCGGCGCCTCCTCGAGCACGCGGTCGTCGAGCGTTCTCAATTGCGCCTCGTGCCGCACGACAGCACCCTTCTCAACCTGCTGTTCGACGTAGAGCGCACGGAACGACATGCGCTCAGCCTAGGTCGTGGTGCGATACCCGTGGTCGGGCGAGCGCACCGCGGCCCGGCGCGATTGCGGCGACCCGGCCGAGGTCGCCGCACGGCGGTCTGCTCAAGGAGGCGAAGCGGCAGAACCGCCGGGCGTCTGCTACGACCCGATGACCTCGTCCACGGGCCCATCGGAGCCGGGACGGATGTCGCGCAGCGCTTCGACGAGTTCCGAGGCGTGCTGCGTCGAGACGACAACGCGCGAGAAGCCGCCGGCCACTTCCTCCGGCTCGGCCGAGGTTTCGGCCGAGGGTTCGGCGGTTTCGGCCGAGGGTTCGGCCGCCGGCTCGACTGCCGGTTCGTCACCGTCGGATGCCTGTTCTCGCGCACCCGAGTCCCTGTCGACATCCCGCTGCTCCGGCTGCTCGATGTCGATGACGACCGCCGAACGTTGCTTGCCCTTGAGCACGAGGAAGTCCTTGCCGCCGTGGAACTTCCACGTCCCCACCGCCAACGTGAGCGGGATGCTGTTGCCCGGCGCCCGCACCCCGCGGATCCAGATCCATGGGTCGGCCGTGATGGCCACCGACCGGATGCTCTCGCGCGGCACCACGATGTCGTCGCGCCTCAGCGCCAGCACCTTCTCCGCACGGGTGAGGCGGATCACCAGACGATCGCGGTACACGTGGAAGTCGGCCATGCCTCTAGTCTGCCGGGTGCCGTGCGCACGGCGGGGAATGCGGCCGATCGCGTGCGAGACGTTACCGAACCGAAGCCTCGATCGACGATTCGGCTCCATGCCGTCCGCCGCGAGGAGCAGACAGATCACGGCGAGATGGTCGCGTTCGCACGCACGGGCATCCGATAGCCGCATACCGTATCGTGGTCTCGTGGAAGCCCACCGTCGCACGCCGGGGTCGCAGACTTCACTCCGTGAAGCCAATCGCGGCCGCATCGTCGATGCCGTGCGCAAATACGGCGGGCTGAGCCAGATCGAGTTGGCGGGACTCACCGGTCTCTCCCCCGCGACGGTGTCGAACATCGTCAAGGAGCTCGCCGGCGCCGGCGTCCTGAACACGACGCCCGGCACGCGAAGCGGCCGACGCGCGCAGAACGTCACGCTCGCGCACGGCCTCGGGCTCGTGGCCGGCGTGCACTTCTCGACGAGACACCTGCGCATCGCGGTGTCCGACGTGGCCTACACCGTCGTCGCGGAGACGCACATGCCGCTGGCCAAAGACCATAGGGCCGACAACGAGCTCGACCGGGTCACGATGCTCCTCGACGACATGCTCGAGTCGGTCGGCGCCGCCATGATCGACCTGTTGGCGGTGGGTGTGGCCATCCCCGCTGCGTTCGATCAGCGCACCGGCATGATCGCGCGTCGCGGCGTGCTGCGCGGATGGGACGGCGTCGAGGTGGCCGATGTCATCCAGCGCCGGCTCAAGCGCCCGGTCTTCGTCGATACGGATGCGAATGCCTCCGCGCTCGGCGAGCTCCGGCTCGGAGCCGCGCGCGGCAAGGACGACGTCGTGTTCGTCGACGTGGGCGACCGCATCGGGGCCGGACTGGTGCTGAACGGCCGCGTGTACTCGGGGCACGGTGGCATGGCGGGCGAGCTCGGGCACACGGTCATCCAGGAAGACGGACCGCTCTGCGAGTGCGGGAACCGCGGATGCGTACAGGCGATCGCGGGCGGAGAGGCGCTGATCCAGCGGCTTCAGTCGTCGGGGCGCGGCGCCAAGCTCCAGGACGTGATAGTTCGGGCCATGACAGGCGAATCGGATTCCGTACGGGCCATCGCCGATGCCGGCACCGCCATCGGCATCGCGACCGCGAATCTGTGCAACCTGCTCGACCCGGAACGCATCGTGGTCGGCGGTGAGCTCGCGCGTTCCGGCGAACTCCTGCTCGGCCCGATGCGGCGCGAGGTGGAGCGCGCCATCGTGGCCGGAACCCGCTTCGCGCCCGAGATCGTGCAGGGGCAGCTCGGCGTCAACGCGTCTGCCATGGGCGCGGTCGCGCTCGCAGTGGACCGCATCTCGATCCAGCCCGAAGACGCGACAGCCGCCGAACCCGGTGTCTCAGCGGGCGTGGCGAGCAGCGTCCTTGCCGCCGAACGTTCCACCGCACGGGAGGTAGCCGCGGAATGAAGGCGCTTCGGGCGGGCGCACTGCTCGTGGCCATCGCCTGCGTCTGCGCTCTTGTCGGCTGTGCCAATGGCGTCGCGCCGGGCGGCACAGGACAATCGGCGAGCGACCCCGCACACGCACAGATCGGGCTCCTCCTTCCCGACTCCACCAACACGAGATACGAGTCCGCCGACCGGCCGGCGTTCGAGGCGCGCATCCACGCCCGATGCCCGGGGTGCACTGTCGCCTATCAGAACGCATCCGCCGATGCGGCACGCCAACAACAGCAGGCGGAGTCGCTTCTGGCGCAAGGCGTCTCGGTGCTGGTTCTGGATGCTGTCGACGGCGAGGCCGCGGCATCCATCGTCAACGAGTCGGTCTCCAAGGGGGTGCCGGTGATCGCGTACGATCGCATGATCGACGACCCGAATCTCTCGTTCTTCGTCTCCGCGGACAACCGACGCGTCGGCTCCTTGCAGGCGAAAGCCCTGGTCAACCGACTGCAGCAACTCGGTGCACCCGCCGGGTCGGGCATTCTCATGGTCAACGGCTCGCCGACCGACAACAACGCGCATCTGTACAAGAAGGCGGCTCACTCCGTGCTGGACCGATCGGGATACAAGGTGCTCGCCGAGTACGACGCCCCGGACTGGGCCGGAGCGGAGGCGCAGAGCTGGGTGGCCGGTCAGATCACGCACTTCGGCAGCGAGATCAAGGGCGTCTACGCCGCCAACGACGGCCTCGCCCAGGGGGTCATCGCCGCGCTCCAGGCGGGCGGCGTCGATCCCGTGCCGCCCGTGACCGGCCAGGACGCCGAGGTGGCGGCGGTGCAGCGCATTCTCGCCGGAACCCAGTACATGACCGTCTACAAGCCGATTCGTCGCCAGGCGCAGATCGCGGCCGACGCTGCCCTGAAGCTCGCGAAAGGCGCCTCCCCGCACGGCACGAGCACCACGAAGGCCACGGGGCACCCGGTGCCGAGCGTCATCCTGACCCCCGTCTCCGTCACGGTGCAGAACGTGAAGCGCGTCGTCATCGACAGCGGCTTCCACACCGCCGCACAGATCTGCACACCGCCGTACGCCTCGTACTGCAAGGAGTACGGCATCACATGAGCTACTCATTCGGTGAGGGAGCGCCGTACAACAGTGCAGGCGGAGACCCGCGCGGTCCCGTGGTCAGCATGCGGGGCATCAGCAAATCCTTCGGCCACGTGCAGGCGTTGCGCAATGTCGACCTCGATCTGTATCCCGGCGAGGTCGTCGCGCTCGTCGGCGACAACGGTGCGGGCAAGTCGACTCTCGTGAAGATCCTCGCCGGAGTGCATCCGCAGGATGCCGGAACCGTCACGTTCGAGGGACGGCAGGTCTCGATACCATCGCCGGCGGCATCCCGTGAACTCGGCATCGCCACTGTGTTCCAGGACCTCGCGCTGTGCGACAACCTCGACGTGGTCGCGAACCTGTTCCTCGGGCGCGAGGTCGGCGGGGCCGTGCTCGACGAGGAGACGATGGAGCGGCGCTCCTGGGAACTGCTGCGGCAGTTGTCGGCGCGCATCCCCTCGGTGCGAATGCGCGCCGCCACGCTCTCCGGCGGGCAGCGCCAGACCGTCGCGATCGCGCGTTCACTGATCGGCGACCCCCGCGTCGTGATCCTCGACGAGCCGACGGCCGCGCTGGGCATCGCGCAGACCGCCGAGGTTCTCAACCTCATCGAGCTGCTGCGCGAACGCGGGCACTGCGTCGTGCTGATCAGTCACAACATGGCCGACGTGCAGGCCGTCGCCGACCGCGTGATCGTGCTGCGACTCGGGAGAGTCAACGGACGATTCCGGGCTCCGGCCATGAGCTACGAAGACATCATCGCCTCCATCACCGGGGTCCTGAACCTCGAGGAGGGCACTCCGGAGGACGACATCGGCGAGAGAGGATCACTGTGAGCCTCGGCCACCAGCAAGTCGACGACGGAACCGCGGACAGCCTGCGCGATGCGTTCACCGGCCTCGTCGCGCGGCTGCGCAGCGGCGACCTCGGCTCGCTGCCCGTCGTCGCGGGTCTCGTCGTGCTCGCCGTGCTGTTCCAGCTGCTCAATCCGCGCTTTCTCGCACCCGGCAATCTCGTCAACCTCACACTCCAGGCGGCACCGCTCGGGGTCATCGCGCTCGGCACCGTGGTCGTCCTGCTGGTTGCCCAGATCGATCTCTCCGTCGGCTCGGTAAGCGGTCTCGCCAGTGCGATCGTCGGTGTCTGCGCGATGCGGCTGGAGTGGCCGATGACGGTCGGAGTACTGGTCGCGATCGCCGCCGGGGTCGTCATCGGCGCCTTCTACGGGTTCCTGCTCAACAGGTTCGGCGTGCCCAGTTTCATCATCACCCTCGCCGGCCTGCTGGCCTTCCTCGGGGTGCAGCTGGCGCTCCTCGGCGCAGACGGCTCGATCAACATCCCGTTCTCGAACCCACTGGTTCAATTCGCGAACGCATGGTTCCTTCCGCCGTGGGCCGCGTATGTGCTGGTCGGTGTGGGCATGGCGCTCATGCTCGGCTCCGATCTCGCACACCGCCGACGCCGGATTCTCGCGCAGCTGCCCGTCTCGCATCCGTCACTGCCCATCGCGAAGGCCGTCGCTCTCACAGTCGCGTTGTGCGTTGCGGTGTGGTACCTCTCGATCGACCGTGGAACTGGCGCCATGCCGGTGCTGTTCGTACTGCTGGTCGTCGTCATGTCCGGCATGCTGCATCGCACCCGATGGGGCCGGTCGGTCTTCGCCGTCGGTGGGAACGTGGATGCCGCGCGCCGGGCCGGCATCCCGGTGGGGCGCACGCTCGTCACCGCGTTCATGCTCTGCTCCGCTCTCGCCGCGCTCGGCGGCGTGCTCGCGGCGGCGCGACTCGGGTCGGCGACGACATCATCGGGTGCCGCCGACACGAACCTGAACGCCATCGCCGCGGCGATCATCGGCGGCACAAGCCTGTTCGGCGGACGAGGGAGCGCCTGGGCCGCCGTGCTGGGCGTTCTCGTCATCTCCGTGATCTCGAGCGGCCTCACACTGCTCAACCTCGACTCCTCGGTGCGGTACGTCATCACCGGGGCCGTGCTCGTCCTGGCCGTGATCGCGGACTCCGTGTCCCGCCGTTCGCGGCTGAGCCACGGTCGCGGGTGAGCCACGGTCGCGGCTGACCCACTACCGGGTGTGCGGCTACCTCCATGTCGCGCTCGAGGCCTGACTCGGAACAGCTTCCGCTAGCTGAAGCCAGCCATCGCTCGCCCCCGCGCTGACGGGCTCTGCTGCGCCTTCCGTCGGTGGAAGAAACGCTGAATTCAACGTTTTGGTATCGGCGTCGTCATCGGTGATGACTTGCGTTCACAACATGAACACAAGTGTGTTAGCGTGGCCTCTCGCCGGCCCACCCGAGCCGGCCCCCGCGGCCGAAACGACCGCGGGACGACGGACGATGGCGTCGAGCCCAGGTCTGAAACCTGCCGTGGATGCCTCGTCCAGCACAGTGAGAGGACCATCCGTGGCGAACGCCCCCATTCTGGAGATGCGCGAGATCACCAAGCGCTTCCCCGGCGTGCTCGCACTCTCGGACGTGTCGATGACGGTGACTCGCGGCGAGATCCATGCGATCTGCGGCGAGAACGGCGCGGGCAAGTCAACCCTGATGAAAGTGTTGTCCGGCGTCTATCCCTACGGCACCTACGAGGGCGAGATCATCTTCGAAGGCGACGAAGTCCGCTTCTCGAACACGAAGCAGAGCGAGAACGCCGGAATCGCGATCATCCATCAGGAGCTCGCGCTCATCCCCGAGCTCTCGATCACCGAGAATCTGTTCCTCGGCAATGAGCCGGGCCGATTCGGCGTGATCGACTGGGACTACGCGCAGTCGCGCGCGGCCGAGCTGCTCGACCTGGTCGGCTTGAAAGAAGACCCGGACACCCAGATCAAGACTCTCGGCGTCGGCAAGCAGCAGCTGATCGAGATCGCCAAGGCCCTGCACAAGGACGTCAAGCTGCTCATCCTCGACGAGCCGACCGCGGCGTTGAACGAGAGCGAGTCGCAGCACCTGCTCGACCTGATCGCCGGCTTCAAGAAGTCCGGCATGACGTCGATCATGATCTCGCACAAGCTCAACGAGATCGAGCAGATCGCGGACTCGATCACGATCATCCGCGACGGCCGCACGGTCGAGACGCTCAACGTGGCCACCGACGGAGTGAACGAGGACCGCATCATCCGCGGCATGGTCGGCCGATCGCTGGAGAACCGCTTCCCCGACCGCACGCCGCGCATCGGCGAGAAGTTCTTCGAGGTGCGCGACTGGACCGTGCAGCATCCTCTCGACCCGGACCGCCTGGTGTGCAAGAACGAGAACTTCTTCGTGCGCCGCGGTGAGGTGGTGGGCTTCGCCGGCCTGATGGGCGCCGGTCGCACGGAGCTGGCGATGAGCGTGTTCGGGCGCAGCTACGGCACGTACCTGGGCGGCACGATCCACAAGGACGGCCGCGAGATCAAGGTCGCCAACGTGCACGACGCGATCAGCAACGGCATCGGGTATGTGAGCGAGGACCGCAAGGTGCTCGGTCTCAACCTGCTGGACTCCATCAAGCGCGCGACGGTGTCGGCGGGGCTCGGCAAGATCTCCAGCGGCGGCGTCGTCGACGCGCTGCAGGAGTACGCCGTCGCGGAGGACTACCGAAAGCGCCTGCGCATCAAGGCGAACTCCGTCGAAGACGGCGTCGGCAAACTCTCCGGAGGAAACCAGCAGAAGGTCGTCCTCGCCAAGTGGATGTTCACGGATCCCGACGTGCTGATCCTCGACGAGCCCACCCGCGGCATCGACGTCGGCGCCAAGTACGAGATCTACACGATCATCAACGAACTCGCGGCCCAGGGCAAAGGAGTCGTCCTGATCTCCTCCGAGCTCCCCGAGCTTCTCGGCATGTCCGACCGCATCTACACGATCTTCGAGGGACAGATCACCAACGTGCTGTCCGCCGAAGAAGCGAACCCTGAATCCCTCATGGTCAGCATGACCTCCACCAGAAAGACCGGACCCGCGGCATGAGCAAGTTCACCGAAGGCGTTCGCACCCTCACCGGGGGTCGCGGAATCAGCCAGTACAGCATGATCATCGCGCTCGTGGTGATCATCGTCCTCTTCGACATCATCACGGGCGGTCTGACCCTGGACCCCACCAACGTGATCAACATGGTGCAGCAGTACTCCTACATCCTGATCCTCGCGATCGGCATGGTGATGCTCATCATTGCGGGCCACATCGACCTGTCCGTCGGATCCGTCGCCGCCTTCGTCGGCATCGTCGTCGCGCAGTCGATGGCGGTGTGGCACTTTCCACCGGCGCTGGCGATGCTGCTCGGCCTCGTCACCGGGGCGCTCGTCGGCGCCTGGCAGGGCTTCTGGGTCGCGTTCGTGCGTGTCCCCGCGTTCATCGTGACCTTGGCGGGCATGCTGATCTTCCGCGGCCTCAACCAGGTGATCGGCAGCTCGACGGCGGTCCCGACTCCCGACTCGTACAACTGGATCGGTAACGGCTTCCTGCCGGACTTCGGCCCTGACTTCGGCTACAGCAACCCGACCCTGATCCTCGGCCTGATCGTGCTCGTCGCGCTGATCTGGTCGGAGATCCGCGGCCGCCGCAAGCGCATCCGCATGCACGCGGGGGTCGCACCGATGTGGGTCACCGTCGTGAAGATCGTCATTCTGGGCGGGGTCACGGTGTTCGCCACCTACCTGTTCTCCACCGGCCGGGTGGGCACCAGCTTCCCGGTGGTCGGCATCATCGCCGGCGTGCTCATCCTCATCTACACGTTCGTCACCTCGAACACCGTCTTCGGCCGTCACATCTACGCCCTCGGCGGCAACTCGAGCGCCGCGGTGCTCTCGGGTGTGAAGTCGCGCCGGGTGAACTTCCTGCTCATGGTGAACATGTCGGTCCTGGCGGCGGTCGCGGGCATGGTCTTCATCGGCAACGCGCAGGCATCCGGTCCCTTCGACGGCACGAACTGGGAGCTGGATGCCATCGCCGCGGTCTTCGTCGGCGGCGCCGCCATCTTCGGCGGCATCGGCACGGTGCCCGGATCGATCATCGGTGCGTTCGTGATGGCGTTCCTTTCCAACGGCCTCTCGCTCATGGGAATCGACAGTTCGTGGGTGTCGGTCATCCGCGGCCTCGTGCTCGTCGCCGCCGTCGCCTTCGACGTCTACAACAAGACCCAGGGCCGACCGTCGTTCATCGGTTTCCTCTTCAAGGGCTCCGGACGCAAGAAGCCCACGACCACCGAAGAGGCGATCGAGGCTCAGCCTCAGGGCATCGACAAGCCGCTGGGCGACAAGGTCGACGAAAGGCTTCCCCTCTCCTGAGGCTTCCGCTGTCCTGAGGCACCACGAGGGACAGCAATACACCGCGGTCCATTCCGGGCCGCACTGCAATCCGCAACATCAACCCACAACACGAAGGAACAACATGCGCAAGAAATTGCTCATCGGCCTCACTGCCGTGGCCCTCGCGGGTCTCGCGCTGACAGGCTGCTCATCCCGCGGCGACTCGAGCTCGGCGGACTCCGCGATCAAGAAGGGCGACACCGTCGGCGTCGCGCTCCCGGCCAAGACCTCGCAGAACTGGGTGCTGGCGAAGGCATCGTTCCAGAAGGCGCTCAAGGACGCCGGGTTCAAGGCCGACGTGCAGTACGCATCCGCGTCGAACACGGTGGCCGACCAGCAGAACCAGATCCAGTCGATGGTGACGAAGGGCGACAAGGTCATCATCATCGCGGCGCAGGACGG
The DNA here is from genome assembly GCF_000421825.1 of Humibacter albus DSM 18994. GTDB lineage: Bacteria > Actinomycetota > Actinomycetes > Actinomycetales > Microbacteriaceae > Humibacter > Humibacter albus. The sequence continues at coordinate 4,747 of NZ_ATXT01000013.1, read as the reverse complement.
CAGCCAGCTGAGCACGCAGGCCGCGCAGGCGAAGAAGTCGGGCGCGACCGTGATCGCGTGGGACCGCAACATCCTGAACACCAAGAACGTCGACTTCTACGTCGCCTTCAACAACTACAAGGTCGGCCAGCTCCAGGCTCAGGCGCTGCTGGACGGCATGAAGGCCAAGAAGGCGAACGGCCCGTACAACATCGAGATCTTCGCCGGAGCGAACACGGACGCGAACGCCACGGTGTTCTACAACGGTGCGATGAGCGTGCTGAAGCCGCTGATCGACAAGGGCGAGCTCAAGGTGCCGTCGGGCCAGACCTCGTTCCAGCAGGTGCAGACCGACAACTGGGACCCGAAGAACTCCCAGACCCGTATGACGAACATCATCACCAAGACGTACTCGAACGGCACGCAGCTCGACGGAGTTCTGTCGCCGAACGACACGCTCGGCCGTTCGATCATCACCGCCGCGCAGCAGGCAGGCCTCGCCGTCCCGATCGTCACCGGTCAGGACTCCGAGACGGCGTCGATCCCGCTCATCATGAAGGGCGTTCAGTACTCGACGATCTACAAGAACACCGACGAGGAAGCCAAGGGCGCGGTCGATCTGATCACCGACCTGGCCAATGGCAAGAAGAAGCCCGCCGGTGTCGACTACAAGGACAAGACCAACGCCTACAACGGCAAGATCACCGTTCCTTACAAGGCGCTGACGCCGATCCTGGTCACCAAGGACAACGCCGTCGAGGCGTACTCCAACAACCCGACCCTCGAGAAGCTGGCGAAGGACAACCAGCAGTAGTCTCGACCGTCACAGCGAAGGGCCGTCCGCGTCAGCGGGCGGCCCTTCGTCATGGCTGGTGCGACTCAGCTCAGCGGTGCGACGTTCCGCACCGGTGCTTCGCCTTGGTCACGACCAAGGTCGTGGACGCGAGCGAGGCACCACGCGCATCCGCAACGGTCAGCGTGTGGGATCCGGCCGAGGTCGATGCGGGCACGGCGACGCGCGTGGAGGCGTGGCCGCGGGCATCCGCGCGCAGTGTTCCGAGCGTGTGTCCGTCGAGACCGATCCTCGCCGCGGCGTGCGCCGCCAGGCCGGCAGCCGAGACGGTCGTCGTGCAACCCGCGGGCACCGGATGCTTGCTCACGCTCACCGAGACGGTGCCGTGCTGGTGCGCGGCGTTCACGAGGTGCAGCGCTCCACCGCGCTCGACGATCTTGGCGCTGTAGCCCGCAGGCGCGCCCGTGATCGTGATGTCGCGCGCCGACAGCGACGACTTCAGGTCCCGCGCCGTGAGCAGCACCACGTCGTCACCGAGCTGAACGCCCGGCGCGATGTCGACCGCGAGCTTGCCGTTGAGGATCGCGCGACCGGAAACCTGCAGCGCCGGCGCGGCGGAGTCGACCGAGAGCTTCACTGTGGATGCCCCGGACTCGGTGAGCGAACCGTCCACCTTCACCGCGTCTGACGTGTTCTCGGCGAGAGTGCCGTGCGTGACGCGCACCGATCCGGTGCCCAGCGCGGACGCCGAGTCGGCCACCACGGTGCCGCCCGCCACGGTGGTGCCGCCGCGGTAGGTGTTCGATCCGGCCAGCGTGAGCTCACCGCTGCCCTTCTTGGTCAGCGAGCCCTTGCCCGAGATGTCGTTCTGCCAGGTGTCGGCGGCGGAAAGGCCGCCGTCGGCCCTGTTCATCGAGACTGTGACGGCGGAGTCGAGAGCGCCGTACCCGCTTGCGGCCGAGAACAGGTCGAGGCGACCCCAACCCTCCTCATCGTCGAGCAGCGGGTATCCGGACGGCAGCGCCGTCGTGCGCAGCACCTCGCGGATCTGCGTGTCGCTCAGGTACGGGTACCTGGTCTCGAGCAGCGCCTCGGCGCCCTTCGGCACGGTCGCCGGGATGTTCGTGGCGCCGATCTGCTCGAAACCATACGTGAGACGCTGGCGGTACTCGGCGTGATCCGTGGCGTAGTCACCGTAGGCGTCGTTCCCTGTCGGCGTCGCCTCGGCGAGTACCTGCTCGGCCTGCGCGTGGGCGCTCTTCTTCAGTGCGGCGTTGTCGGGATCGTTCAGGATCGCGGCGGCGAGCGCGGTCGCCAACACCCGACCGGCCATCACGTCGAGCGTGGAGTGCATGCCGGCCTGGATTCGGCTGTTGCCGATCTCGGACGCGTTGGTCAGCAGCTGCTGGTAGCGCTGCGGATACGCGTATGCGAAGGCGATGTCGGCGAGGTAGGCCGCGTTGGTGTGGCCGCTCGGGAATCCGCCGTCGGTCTCGGGGGTCGGCGACTTCTCCGGCTCGAGCTGCGGCACCACCTTCACCTGGTCGGACCAGCGCCACGGCCGCATGTACTGGTAGAAGTTCTTCGACGGGTTGCCCGACGAGTAGTTGCCGCGCAGGGTGTCGACGAGGGTGACGACCTCGCCCAGCGCCGAGTCCTCGTCGGCCCACACGCCGTTCGCGTTGCCGGCGTCGTCGTACTTCACCGTCGTGGCGTCGGCGGGGATATCGTCGCCGATCGTCGTGCCGGCGTCGGATGCCGTACGCACGGCATCCGCGTACGGCCCGAACCCGTTGATCGCCGAGTAGCTCTGGTTTCGACGGTCGGTGAGGTAGGCCTCCTTCGACTCGGCGGGTGTGAGCGACTTCGTGATGTCGATGGAGTGCTGGATGTTCTCATCCAGCACGGCCGCGTTCAGCTTGGTGCCGTTGTCCCAGCTGGTGCCCGGCTGCCAGAGGTCGGAGAACCTGTCGAGGAGCCGGATCGCCGCGTTGGTCTCAGCCGTGGTGTTCGTCGACTGGTTCGTCTTGTACTGGTCCACGAAGTGCCAGCCGTCCGAGCCGGACGTGTGCGCCGAGGCTCCGGACGCAGGCAGCGCGGCGGCGAGCAGCGCGAAGGCCGCAGCAGCTCCCGTCGCCGCGGTGACGCGTCGGCGTCTGCGCCGCCGTCTCGTGTGGTCGGGGGAAGGGGATTCGAGCTTCATCGCGTCATGCGTCCTTTCGCTGGCCGGTATGGATGCCGATCGTCGGCGCAGACACGTCGGCACCCTCCCCGAGGGCGCACGAAAGCACCGGTGGGGTGCATCGGGCGCGTCCGGCGCACCGGGATCGGCACGATCGGATGCCCCCGCGCTCTGTCCCTTGTTGAGGGGGCACTCCGATCGTTTGTCCTGACAATATCGGGCTGCGAATGTCAGGACAATAGTTCGGGCCAAGATATTTATCAGTGTGATGGTTAAATCGGCGCGGTCCCAGCTGTGCCGCCCACGCGCCGCCCCCTAGTCGTCGCTCCATGCGCACGATTCAGGACGGCGATGGGTGCGTCTCGTAGCGTGGTGTCACTTCCCGCGGGGTTCTCGTCGTCGTTGACGTAGGAGGGCCATCGTGGGATGACCAGTTGTTTCCGGCAAGAAGCAAAGCGAGATCCCACGATGACCGATAACCAGTCTGCCTTGACGACCCTGATCGGCGAAGTCCTCGCCGATCCCGACCTGGCCCACTCGGACGTGTTCCGGCGGATGCTGCAGGCCGGCCTGCAGGACCTGATCAACGCGGAAGCGACCGCACGGATCGGAGCCGCCCCGCACGAGCGCACCCCGGAGCGGACAACGCGCCGCAACGGCACCAGGCCGAAGACCCTCGCGACCCCGGCCGGCGAAGTCGACCTTCAGATCCCGAAGTTGCGGGAGGGGTCGTTCTTCCCGTCGCTGCTGTCGCCGCGCCGGCGGGTCGATAAGGCCCTCTACGCGGTGATCTGCCAAGCGTGGATCGACGGTGTCTCCACCCGCAAGGTCGAGCAGCTGGTCCGGGCTCTGGGCAACGACACCGGCATCAGCCGGTCCACGGTCTCGCGGATCTGCTCCGAGATCGACGAGGCGGTTCAGGAGTTCCTGCACCGCCGGATCGACCACACCTGGTTCCCGTATCTGTTCCTGGACGCCACCTACCTCGACGTGCGCCACCGCGGCCGCGTCGTCTCCCAGGCCCTCGTCGTGGCCACCGGCGTCTCCGGCGAAGGTCGGCGGGAGATCCTTGGCATGGCACTGGGCGACGCGGAGACCACCGACTTCTGGACCGAGTTCCTCCGCGGCCTGCGTGACCGGGGGTTGAAGGTTCCCACCAACGCCGACCCGCTCGGCGTCGCCCTGGTCACTTCCGACGCGCACGCCGGCCTCAAGGCCGCGGTCAAGGCGATCCTGCCCGGATCGAGCTGGCAGAGATGCCGGGTGCATTTCGCGCGGAACGTGACCCAGCGGCTCGGCTCGGCACGGTCAAAGCCCGTCAACGCGCTGATCTCGACGATCTTCGCGCAGACCACCCGCGAAGCGGTGACGGCCCAGTACCACCAAGTCGCCGACAGCCTCCGCGGCTCGTTCCCCGAGATCGCGGCCATGCTCGAGAACGCCGAGCCAGACCTGACCGCGTTCGCGACGTTGCCCCGTGAGCACTGGCAGAAGGTCTGGTCGAACAACCCGATCGAGCGCCTGAACAGGGAGATCAAACGTCGCGCCGACGTGGTCCAGATCTTCCCCGACCGCGACTCCGTCACCCGTCTTATCGGAGCCGTCCTCCAAGAGCAGCACGAGGAATGGCAATACGGGGAACGCCGCTACTTCTCCGAGACCTCAATGCGAGCACTGATCCACGTCCTCCACGAGACCACCGAGCCCGCCCACCCCGAACTGCTCCTCACCGCCTAACCATCACCCACCCACAGGAAACAACAGCAGTAACACCACATCACGGGACTTGACCA
>NZ_ATXT01000012.1 GCF_000421825.1 Humibacter albus DSM 18994 | reverse complement strand
TGGGTTCGGGCTATTCCGATGTCCTGAGACATCACATCGTTGCGGGGACAGGATTTGAACCTGCGACCTCTGGGTTAGAGGTCTGCCGCGGGATCACGCGCGAGTTCAAGGGCGAGCTCATCGTGCTGGGCGAGTACCGTGAACACCGCCGCACCGCGTAAGCACCCAAAACGACCCGATTCGGTAACGAATGGGTCACAACTAGGGCCGTCGAGACGCGCAACGGCAAGGCCGGCCGGCACTACATCATCCGATTTGGCCCGGCTCATGGAGTCGTATCGGCTGCACATGATCTCTAAAGGCCTGGGGCCGTCATCAGTCCAGACCCGCCTGTCAGACCTTCAACGTTTCACGCGACGGCACCCGGACATCCTGATGGCGACAACGTTGGACCTGACGACGTATCTGGCGGGGGGAATCGAGTCGCGCGGGTGGGGCGCGGAGTACGTGAAGAAGATCCGCTCCTCGCTGCGATCCTTCTATCAGTGGACGACCATACAAGGCCTCACGCCAGTTGACCCCGCCTACGGCCTGCCGAGGGTGCGGGTGCCACGTGCACTGCCGCACCCGACTCCTGAAGATGTGGTTCGTGCTGCCATGGCGAGGGCACCCGAGTCGGTACGGGCGATGATCCTCCTGGCCGCCACGGAGGGATTGCGTAGATCTGAGATCGCTGCGTTGCATCCGGACGACCGGCGTGGGGATGCGATCCTGGTGCGTGGGAAAGGGGGCCGGCAACGCCTCGTCCCGCTGGACTCGCTGACCGGCACTGTGCTGGATAACTTAGAGCGGTTGCAGGGATTGAGAGAGCACTACTTCCCCGGTCGGTTCGGCGGTCATCTACATCCGTGCACGATCTATAAGAAGGTCACCGAGTACACACCAGGATTCACGTTGCATAGCTTGCGACACCGCGCCGCCACGATCGGGTACGCCAGCACCCGAGATCTGCGGGCAACGCAAGAGTTTCTCGGACACCAGTCCCCCGCCACCACGCAGATCTACACCGCCATTGACACCGACGCACTGCGCAACATCGTCAACGCCAACTCGCTGGGGGTCTGTCAGATTAACGGTGGATCTGACCTGGCGCATTGTTAGTTGATTCGGCCTTCGAAGGTGATCGCGAAGGCGTTCAGGGCGGGCTTCCAC
>NZ_ATXT01000011.1 GCF_000421825.1 Humibacter albus DSM 18994 | reverse complement strand
GGGACATCGATCTGCACGGCCCCGACCTCGGTGAGCACCGTCTTCGACCGGGACCCGTTGCGGGCGTTCTCCCTCGTGCGGGGCTGATGCTTGTCATAGCCGAGGTGTTCGGTCATCTCCGCCTCGAGCGCGGTCTCCAGCACCCGTTTCGTCAACCCGGCCAGCAGGCCGTCCGGTCCGACCAGGCTCACGCCCTTCTTCTTCGCTTCCGCGAGCAACTGCTCGGCGATCTGCTGCTGATCGATGATCTCGCCCGTCACGGGATCAATCATCTCGACGACATCCGTCATCGCCTTACCTCTCAGTCAGGCCAGACCAGATACACCGTTTATCGGACACTCCCGTTCCGAACGGCGCGCGCCGGAGCATCCGCAGAGTCGCCGGATCGGCCTCGAGCAGCTTCTGCAGCAGCGGGTAGAACCAGTTCTCGCCGCGCGCGCCGAGCGCGAGGAACCACATCAGCCAGTCCAGCCTCAAGTGATACGGCGCGAACTGGCGCGGCCACCGGTGAGGGTCGCCGGGCTTGCCCTTGAACTCGTATTCGCGCCACTGCGCGGTAGCCCCATCCGTCGAATCGGTCGCTTCGACGATCACCTCGTAACGCTCCTTCGTCACGGAGCCGAACGCGCCGTAGGCGTTCACGAGGTGCCAGCGGTTGAAGCTCGCGTTCATCAGCTGGCGCCGGGCGAACAGGTTCTTCAGGGGCGCCCAGCTCAGCCCGAGCAACAGGATTCCCACCACGCAGATCACCACGAAGAACCAGAGCGGGGTCACGGTGTGGTCGGTGTGCGCCGGCATGGCGGGGATCACGGCGTGGACGACCGGATCGGAGATGGCGCTGAACGCCAAGACGATGGTGATCACGTTGAGCCACGCGAAGTTTCCCGACGCCACGAGCCAGAGCTGTGTGAGGATCACGATCCCCGCCGCGATGGATGCCACCGGCTGCGGTGCGAACAGGAAGAACGGCACAACCACCTGCGCGAAATGGTTTCCCAGAACCTCGATTCGGTGGAACCAGCGCGGAAGATGGTGGAAGAACCAGCTCAGCGGTCCCGGCATCGGCTGCGTCTCGTGGTGGTAATAGAGCGCCGTGAGGTCCCGCCACGAACGGTCGCCGCGCAGCTTGATCATGCCGGCGCCGAACTCGAGCCGGAACACCAGCCAGCGGAAGAACACGATCATCACCCACGGCGGCGCCTGATCGTTCGAACCGAGGAACGCCGCCGCGAATCCGGCCTCGAGCAGCAGACTCTCCCATCCGAACGCGTAGAACGTCTGACCGACATCCACGATCGAGAGGTAGCCCAACCAGACGGCCAGGAACGCGGCCATCGTCAGCCACGAGGGCGCGAGCTGAGGCAGGCCGAGAACGAGGGATGCCGCCACCAGCGCGCCGAGACCGGCCACCGTCATGAGCAGACGATCCGAGTACCGCCATCGAAAAAGTGTGGGGCCCAGCCGGGGTCCCATCCTGCGCACGAACGACGGCGTGGGCAGGAGTCCGCGTTCGCCGAGCAGCACTCGGAACTGCGCCATCGTCGAACAGAACGCGATCAGGTACAGCGCCGCGACACCCCGCACGAGGACCTGTCGCGCCAACTCGTACCCGGTCGCGTCGAACCACTCCATACGATGCCAACGCTACGAGCGTGGGATGCCCGGCTCAAGGCATCCGCGCACCTCGCCTTTCGCGTGTATCGTGTCGCCCTCCCGCTCGCACCCGCGCATGCACGGAGCGCGCCGTGCCTGTGCATTGTCACCGGACTGCGAGCAGTTCGTTCCGGTAGACTCGGTGACGCGAGGGGGAGTATCCCAGTGGTCGTCTCGGCGGCCATCGTCACGTTCGTCATCACGGGCCGTTCGGCCCCGGGCGTGCGGCGCTTCAGGCGCGGGAGAGACTCTCGTCACCCGGCGCACCCGCCGGGCTGACGAGACCCTGCGAAAGTCGCCTCGATGCTCACAGCCCTTCCGCTCTGGTTCGAGATCACGTCTCTGGTGATCCTGTGCCTCCTTCTGGTCGGCGACCTCGTGCTCGCCGTCAAACGACCGCACGTGCCCAAACCGCTCGAGGCGGCAGTGTGGGTCGGGTTCTACTCACTGCTCGCCGTCGTCTTCGCGCTCGTCCTGTTCTGGATGGGCGACGCCGAGCACGCAGGCCAGTTCCTCGCGGGCTGGCTCACCGAATACAGCCTCAGCATCGACAACCTCTTCGTCTTCATCGTGATCATGACGCGGTTCGCGGTGCCCGTGCGGTATCAGCAGGAGGCGCTGTTCGCGGGCATCATCATCGCGCTCATCCTGCGCGCGATCTTCATCGTGATCGGCGCGCAGCTGATCGAGAACTTCAGCTGGATCTTCTACCTCTTCGGCGCCTTCCTTCTGTACACCGCGTACACGCAGGCATTCGGCAAGCAGGAAGAAGAGGGACAGAAGGACAACGCGCTCACGCGGTTCGCCCGAAAGCATCTCAAGATCTCCGACCGCTTCGACAAGGGCAAGCTGCGCGTCACGATCAACGGAAAGCGGTTCTTCACACCGATGATCCTCGTGATCGTCGCGTTGGGAACGACCGACCTCTTGTTCGCTCTCGACTCCATTCCGGCGATCTTCGGCATCACCACGAGCCCGTTCCTCGTCTTCGCGGCCAACGTGTTCGCGCTGATGGGGCTTCGGCAGCTGTACTTCCTGCTCGGCCACCTGTTGGAGCGTCTCGAATACCTCAAGTACGGCATCGCGGCGATCCTGGTGTTCATCGGCGTGAAGCTCGTTCTGCACGCGCTGCACACGAACGAAGTGCCGTTCATCAACGGAGGCCGTTCCGTGCACTGGGCGCCGGAGATCGGCACCTGGGCGTCACTCGGATTCATCGCGGCGGCCATGGTTGTCGCTACCATGGCAAGTCTGACCAAGATGTGGGTGGACCGCCGGGCCGGACGGCTGCCCGACGAGCAGGAAAGACGGCAGGAGTACTCGGTCGGTGAATCTGACGCTGGCGGTGAGCGCCCGCACTGACGCGGGCGCCGTGCGCGCCGTGAACGAAGACGCGGTGCTGGCCCGCGACCCCGTGTTCGTCGTGGCCGACGGCATGGGCGGTCACGCGCGCGGCGACCTTGCCAGCAGCACGGCCGTCTCGGTGCTCGCCGAACGCATCCCGGCCGGTGCCGGCGTGACGCCGAACGATGTTCTCGACGCCATCGCCGCCGCGAACGATGCGGTGCGCGGACTGTCGACGGCGGATGCCGCGGGCATCGCCGTTGCCGGGACCACGCTCTCCGGCATCGTCGCCGTGAACGGCAGCGACGCGGGCACGCGCTACTGGATGATCGTGAACATCGGCGATTCCCGCGTCTACAGCTGGGATGGCGCGCGGCTCACCCAGCTCAGCGTCGACCACTCGGCCGTGCAGGAGCTGATCGATGCGGGCGTGATCAGCGCGCACGAAGCGGGCGGACATCCGGAGCGCAACGTCATCACGCGGGCGCTCGGAGCGGCCGACGACGTCGACGTGGACGTCTGGATGCTGCCGGCCGGCGGAGAGCAGACGTTCCTGATCTGCTCCGACGGCCTCAGCAAGGAGCTCGCGGACTCCGAGATCGCGGAGCTGTTGCGCCAGACGCCGCACGACGAGCGGCTGGCCGACGTGCTCACCGACGCGGCGATCGCCGCCGGCGGCAGGGACAACATCACGGCCGTCGTCGTCTCGTCGTGGCCGGTCGTCGGCGAGGCGGAGCGCGATACGGTGGAACGGCCTGATCACCGCCCGTATCTCGAAGACACCAGACCACGCGTCTGACGGCGAGACGGCGGCGCCGCACAACGTGCGGCGCCGATCAGGGACACGAGGCAGCACGGCGGATCCGAACACTGCAGAGCTGAAGCTCCGAGATCGGATCCGCACCAGATGACGAAGAACGAAACCCGAAAACAAGGCTTCTCACCCGAACAGCGAAGGATGACCACCGTGCTCACAGTCGAACACACCGCTCCCGGCGGCTGGCTGGCCGCCGTGATCCCGGGCCGGCTGGCGGTCGTGCACCGGCCCGACACCGATGACGGATTCGCGGCACGGCTCTGGGCCGCGCTCTGCGACGACGACGGCATTCAGCGGGTCATCGACGAACTGGCGCGAAAAGGGCTCACGAACGCCCCCGGTTTCGTGCTCGCCGAGTGGGACGGCGAGCCCGGCGCGTATCGCGCGCGCTTCATCGTGCGCGGCCAGGCAGGGGTGCTCGTCAACGCCGGCGAGACCGACGAAGACATCACAGCTCGCGGCGTCGCCACCTGGGTGGAGCGCCCCGTCGAAGGCGTGCGCGGCTTTCGTATCGAGTGCATCCCGTCCGAGCCGGCCGTCGGCATGCCGCTTCCGCTCTCCGTGGGCACGGGCTGGGTCAGCGCTCTCGCGTTCGGTTCGCTTGCGAGCGAGTTCACGGCCGGACCGAAGCGCATCTCCGCCAGCGAGTGGGTGCCGCCGGTCATCGGAAGCGCGGAGGCCGCGCCCGCCGGAGTACCCAGCGCCGCTTCGGCGACAGGCGCTCACCGTGCGTCCGAGACGGCACAGGACGCGGAAGCGAGCGGAACCGTCGAGGCGCAGGGCTCCGGAGCGGAGCGGACGCTCGGCGGGGAGCGGACCCTCGGCGGGGAGCAGACGCCCGGAGCGGAGCAGACGCCCGGAGCGGAGCAGACGCCCGGAGGGGAGCAAATCCCAGGAGCGTCCGGGGCCGCATCCGAGGACATCGACCTGGACCGCACGATCGCCGACCTCGAGGTGACCGTCGCCGGGGAGGATGCCTCCGAGCACGACCGCACGCCGGCTGCGCCGGAGCCGGGTAGCGCTTCCACGACCGCCCCGCCGGTCGCCGAGGCGCCCCAGGAGACCACCGGTTACGACCACCTGTTCGGTGCGACGCTCATGCGCAGCGTGGAGGATGCCGCGGCCCGGCCTGTCGCCGACGACGCCGACGAGCAGGTGGTCGCATCGCGCAGCGCGGCCGACTCGGGGCCGGCTGCAGCGCCGTCGCCGGTCGCACAGCCCGCGTCCGGACAGCCCGCGTCCGCACCCGCACCCTCCGCGTTCACTCCGCCGGCCGCTCCGCCCGCCGGAAGCGTGCCGCCGCTGCCGTCCGACGAAGGCAAGCTCGGGGATCACGACGGACTCACCGTGATGAGCGGCGACATCCGTGCTCTGCGGGAGTCAGCCGGAGCATCCGCCGCCTCTGCGCCGCTGCCGCAGCCGTCGCCTCCGGCTCGGCCCGTTGCGGAACCGGGGTTCGTGCTGCAGTTGCCCGACGGCGGCACGGAGCCGATCGACGGCATGGTCGTGGTGGGTCGTGCGCCCAGCGTGAGCAAGATGGGCGGCGGCCGGGTGCCGCGGCTGGTCACCGTCGACAGCATTGAGCACGACATCTCCCGCAACCACGTGCAGCTCACTCTGGAGGGCGGGACCGTGGTGGTCACCGACCTGCACTCGCGCAACGGCACGCTGATCGCGCTGCCGGGCAAGGCGCCGCAGAAGCTGCGGGCGGGCGAGCCCACGTCCGTCATCGCCGGGACGGTGATCGACCTCGGCAGCGGAGTGAACCTGGGCGTCGTGCAGGCATGAGCAGGCGCGCCGCGTCACCCGCTCCCGATCTGCCGGGGTACCGGTACGAGCGACTGCTCGGCTCCGGCGGGTTCTCGGACGTCTTCCTCTATCAGCAGCAGCTCCCGCGACGCAACGTCGCGGTCAAGGTGCTGCTGACGGATCAGCTCGACCAACAGTCGCGTGCGCACTTCGTCGATGAGGCGAACGTGATGGCGCAACTGTCTGCGCATCCCTATATCGTCACGATCTACCACGCTGACGTGTCCGCCGACGACCGGCCGTACTTCGTCATGGAGTACTGCTCGGGTCCGTCGCTCGGCGAGCGGTACAAGCGCGAGCGCTTCGCCGTCGACGACGCCCTGCGCATCGGAGTGCGGGTGGCGAGCGCGGTGGCGACGGCGCACGCCGCGGGCATCCTGCACCGTGACATCAAGCCGGCCAACGTGCTCACGAATGACTTCGGCTGGCCTGCCCTGACCGACTTCGGCATCTCCTCGACGCTCGAAGACGAGATGCCGCTGCACACCACGACGCTCTCCGAGCTCTCCCGTTCCGAAGCGCATGAGACGACGAGCAAGCAGTCGGTCGGACTCTCGGTGCCGTGGTCACCCCCGGAGATGTTCGAGGACGATCCGCGGCCCGACGTGCGCAGCGATGTCTTCTCGCTCGCGGCCACGCTCTATACGCTGCTTGCGGGTCACACGCCGTTCGAGATCCCCGGGCGCTCCAACGGCACGCTCGACCTGATCGGGCGCATCGAGCGCGGCGCCATCACGCCGCTCGACCGACCGGATGTTCCGCGCACGCTGATCGCGGTGCTCGCCAAGGGCATGGCCTCGCGCCCCGACGACCGTTTCGCCTCCGCCGTCGACTTCGCCCGCGCGCTGCAGCGCATCGAGCTCGAGCTCGGATACTCGCCGACCGGCATCGAGGTCCCGAATCTCGCAGTCGCGGCCCCGCAGTCCACGCAGGATGCCGGCGATTCCGCCGACGAGACCCGGTTGCGTCCCGTGGCCACCGTGGTCGCGCAGCCCGCGCCACCGAGGCCCGCTCCGCAGGCGCCTCCTGCACCACCGGCGCCCCGCGCGCCCTCCGGTGCGCCGTCGGCCGCAGCAGCGGGAGCAGACGCAACCCGGCTGCGTGGCGTGCAGCCGATCGCGGCCCAGCCGGTTGCCGGGCACCCGGTCGGCGGGCAGACCGCTGCCCATCCAGCCGGAACCGAGCCGAGGTCGGCCGCCGAGCCCGTGGCCGAACACACGATCATCCGGCGCGGATCCGTGAGCCCAGTGGTCGACGCCGATGGCGCAGTCGACGACGCGACGGCAGCTGATGGAGCTGCCGCACCTGCGAAGCGCAGGGGACGCGCCGGGCTCGTGGCGGGCATCCTCGTCGGCTGTCTCGTGGTGATCGGAGGGGGAGTCGCCGCCGCGGTCGCGCTCGCGCCCCACGGGGACTCGAAGCAGACGCACACGTCGGCTCCGGGCAACCACGATGGGGAGATCACGGTCTCCGGCGTCCCCGATCCGGTGCTCAAGTCGGCCGTGCGAAGCACGGACGGCACGAGCGTGACGTTCACCTGGAAGAACCCGAAGCCGAAGCCCGCCGACTCCTACCAGTGGCAGCAGGAGGGCACGACGAACGGGCCGACGCGCACCGACGATGCGCACGCCACCGTGACGGGCCTGCAGCCTGGCTCGGCTGTGTGCATCGACATCGCGATCATCCGTGACGGCCGTTCGTCGCCGAACCCGCTGAAGGCGTGCTCATCATGACGCCGCTGACGCTCGAGTTCTGCGGGGAGGAGCACCGCATCGAGTCACCCGGCGACTTCACCGTCGGCCGGGAGTCCGATCTCTCGCTCGACGACAACCCGTATCTGCACCGCCGCTTCTTGCGCATCTTCGACGAGTTCGGCATGTGGTGGATCGCGAACGTAGGCACGCTTCTCACCGCCACCGTGACCGACGGCACCGGGGGAGTACAGGCGTGGCTCGCGCCTGGTGCGCGGTTGCCCATCGTGTTCGAGACGATGCACGTGATGTTCAGCGCCGGGCCCACCACCTACGACTTCACGATCCATAACACCGGCGACCTCTTCAGCACGTCGCGCATCCTGCAGGAGACGGGCGGGTCGACGACGATTCTGCCGGTCACGCTGACCACGAGTCAGCGTCAGCTCATCGTCGCTCTCGCGGAGGGTGTTCTCAGCCAGCAGATCCCCGGGCGGGCCGAAGTGCCGACGTCCGCGGATGCCGCGGCTCGCCTCGGCTGGTCCCTCACGACCTTCAATCGCAAGCTCGACAACGTGTGCGACAAGCTCGACAAACTCGGCGTGGCGGGTCTGCGCGGCGGTGCGGGCAAGCTGGCCACGAGCCGGCGAACGCGTCTCGTCGAGTACGCGGTCGCCACGCACCTGGTCGGACGCGAGGACCTCGCTCTGCTGGAGCAGCCGCCCGCAGACAAGGAATCGTGATCCCTGCCGGGTACCAGCTCGCGCGCTCGGGCGCAGAGGAGCGGTTCGTCCCCGTAGAGCGGTTCATCCCGGTGGAGCAGTTCGTCCCGGCGTCGAAGTCCGCCCCGGCGGCGTCCGTTGCGAGGCGGCCCGGTTCGTCACCCATTCGGAGGTGTGCTAGCTTGTACGGGCTCGGGGGCAGGACGCAGCCCCGCTTCGCGGGTGCAGGGACACAGCCAGGGGAGGGACGACCGTGCTGAAGTCCCTCGCTGCGTGGACGCGGGCGCACAAAGCGCTGGCGTCGGCCGTCGTCATCGCGCTCGTCGCCGCCGTTCCTGCGACTTTCGCCGTGCTGCACAGGGGATTCCCGACCGACGATGTGAACCTCGACACCCGCGACGTCTGGGTGACCAACGGCGACACGCTCATGGCCGGCCGTCTGAACCACCAGATCGATCAGCTCGACGCGGCCGTGACCGGGGCATCCAGCGACATCGACGTTCTGCAGGACGGCACAGCCTACTTTCTCGTCGACAGCAAGAACGGCACGCTCGAGCGCATCGACCCGGCATTCGTCTCGCTCGTCGACCGCGTAAGCATCCCCGCCGGATCGGCCGTCGCCTACGGCGGAAGCACGGTCGCGATCACCTCTCCCCAGGGAAAGGTCTGGGTGCTGGATGCCTCGTCACGCCTCGCCTTCGACCCCACCAAGACGAGACCCGCGGCCCAGCTCGGCAGCGGCACGAAGACCGTGGTCACGAAGAGCGGCATCACCTACAGCGCGTCGCCGGCCCACCACTCGCTGGTGCGGGTCGAGCATCCGGGCGCGTCAGCATCGTCGTCGGACCTCGACGTCCCCGACCGGTTCCAGCTCTCGGCCGTCGGCGACCAGCCGGTCATTCTCGACACCACGCTCAACCGCGTTCTGATCGGGTCCGGCACGAAGGTGAACCTGCCGTCGAAAGCACTGCAGCTGCAGCAGGCGGGTGCCGACAACGACTATGTCCTGGTGGCCTCCGGAAGCGCCCTGATGGAGGTTCCGCTCTCCGGTGGTGACGTGCGCATCATCGGCGCCGGCGTGAAGAAGGCCGTGACGAAGACCGACCAGGTGTCCGCGCCGGTGTGGCTGAACGGATGCGCCTACGGGGCCTGGGCGGGCGCCGCACGCTATCTCTACGCGTGCGATGGACAAGCATCCGTCGGCGTCGACATCGACCAGCAGGTCTCGGGCGCAGACCTGCGCTTCCGCGTCAACCACAGCGTCATCGCCCTGAACAATCTCGAGAACGGCGACGCGTGGGTGGTGTCGAACCACATGCGTCTCGTGCAGAACTGGGCGACGCTGAAGCCGAACGACACGGAGGTCAACGGCAACACCGGCAAGGAGAAGCCGGTGTTGCAGTCGTTCGAGGACACCCTGGCGCACCGCACCGCCACGAACCATGCTCCGACCGCCGTCGACGACAACTTCGGCGTGCGCGCCGGGCGCTCCACGGTGCTCCCCGTGCTCGACAACGACACCGATCAGGACGGCGACGTTCTGACCGTGACGAAGGTCTCCCCGGTGCCTTCGGCCGAAGGCCACCTCGACGTCATCGAGGGCGGCCGTGCGGTGCAGCTGACCGTGCCCGCGGGCGTCACGGGCGGCGTGTCGTTCCGATACACGATCGACGACGGGCGCGGCGGCCAGGCGAGCGCGCAGGTGAACGCGACAGTGCATCCGGACTCGCAGAACCTGGCACCGACCTCGACACGGGCGAGCGCCGCGACCGTCGAGGTCGGACAGTCTGTGAAGTACGACGTGCTCAACGACTGGATCGACCCGGACGGCGACGACATCTCGCTGGCTTCCGCGCAGTCGACGACCGAAGACGACGTGCAGTTCCAGCCGAACGGGAACATCACGTTCCAGAGCAAGAACGGACAGACGGGCGTCAAAGAGGTCCGGTACACGGTGTCGGACGGCCACGCGAGCGCGACCGGCACGCTCATGGTCACGGTGAAGCCGCAGGGCTCGCTCGCACCGGTCGCGACGCCCGACTTCGGCAGCGGGTTCGTGACGCAGCCGATCACGATCTTCCCGCTGCAGAACGATCTTTCGCCCTCGGGCGACGAACTGGACCTCGTGGGTGCGAACGCCGACAGCGGGCCGTCCACGCCAGCGGTCGTGACGGACTCGCAGAAGGGCTCGGTCACGGTCACGGCGTCGAGCGTCGGCGAGTACTACCTGAAGTACTCCCTCGGTTCGGGATCGAAGACAACGACGGGCCTGATCCGCATCGACGTGGCGGCCGGCGGTGGCGAGAGCGGACCGATCGCCGTGGCAGACGATGCCTACGTGCGACCGGGCGAGACGACGACTGTCAACCCGCTCGCGAATGACTCCTCGCCCTCGGGCCAAGTGCTCGCGGTCCGCTCGGTGACGAAGACGGATGCCGCGAGCGATCTGAACGTGGAACTGCTCGACAACCAGGTGGTCAAGGTCACCTCGCCCACGGTCCTGCCGCGCCAGGTGCAGCTCACGTACGTCGTCTCCGATGGCACCAAACAGGCGACGTCGACCATCACGGTGGTGCCGATCCCGCCGTTGGTCTCGCACCAGCCTCCGGTCGCCGTGGATGACACGGTGACGGTGCGGGTGGGCGACATCACGACGGTCCCCGTGCTCGAGAACGACTATTCGCCCGACGATGAGGCATTCGCGCTCGATGCGAAACTGAAGGACGTCTCCAACGAGGGCGACGGTGCGACGGCCTTCGTCAGCGGAAGCGATGTGCGCTATCAGGCGCCGACGAAAGCCGGGCAGTACTCGGTCTCGTACAGCATCAGCGACAAGTGGAAGCAGACCGCCATCGCGACTGTCACGTTCGTCGTCACCGCGAAGACCGGAAAGGACCGGTCGCCGAACCCGTCGTCGCTCACGGCGCGCACCTTCGCCGGATCGGCGATCCCCATCACCGTGCCGTTGAACGGCATCGACCCCGATGGCGATTCCGTCACGCTCAGCGGCATCGTGAGCCAGCCGACGCTGGGCAGGATCGCCGGGTCGACGTCGAACTCGTTCACCTACCAGGCCTACGCCGCATCCGGCGGCACCGACACGTTCACGTACAAGGTCACCGACACGTACGGCAAGACGGCGACCGGTACCGTGCGGATCGGCGTCGTCCCGCGACCGTCCTCCCTCGAGCCACCCGTTGCCGTGAACGACACTGTGGAGGTCAAGCCGGGACGCACCGCCGCGGTGCCGGTGCTGAACAACGACTCGGATCCGAACGGTTACACGATTTCGGTCGAGAAGAAGCTGTCCGATGTGGATGACGCGCTGAAGGCATCCGTGCACGGCAAGATCGTGCTCGTCAAGGCACCGCAGAAGCAGGGCGTCTACGTGGCGCGGTACACCATCACCAACGGGCAGGGCGGCCAGGACAGCGCCTACGTGCAGGTAATCGTCACGACGAAGGCGAAGCCGGTCTACCCGACGGCGGTCGACCAGGTCGTGGAGCCCGCGAAGGCTGCGGGAAAGAAGTCCGTCAAGGTCGACGTGTACGACGGCGCGGTCAACCCGTCGGATCTGGTGAACAAGCTCGAGGTGGCGGTCACCGGCCCGAACGCGAAGTCCGCCACCGTCGGCGACAACGGCGAGGTCGCCGTCGAACCCGGCAAGCGGCGCATGGCCGTCGCGTTCACGCTGACCGACCCGACCACCGGACTGGCGGGGGAGGCGTTCATCGTCGTGCCGCCGGCATCCGACGGCACAGCGCCGCCGAAGATCAAGGTCCCGCAGCAGATCGTGGCCATGAACGGCACGAAGACGTGGAAGCTCTCCGACATCGTCAGCGTCCCCTCGGGGCGCCCCGCGAAGATCACCGGGGGCGACGGCGTCACCGTCACGCACTCCGGCAAGTCCGCCTACATCGACGATCAGACTCTCACGTTCAGCGCCGACAAGGACTACCGAGGACCGGCCGCGATCACGTTCAAGGTGAACGACGGACGCGACCCCGGTGCGTCCAAAGACCGCGTGACGTCGCTCGTGCTGCCGATCACTGTCGGTAATCCGGACCAGTCCGACGTGCCGCCGACGTTCACCCCGCCCACCGTCACGATCGAGGCGGGCGAGGCGGCCACGAAGGTGGACTTGCGGGCTTCGAGCTTCCATCCGAACCCGGCGATTCTGAACAAGCTCGCGTACACCGACTTCTCGGCGGCGACGAACGGCATCCAGGCCTCCCCGAGCGGATCGACACTGTCGATCTCGGCGCCGTTCGGTGTGCAGCCCGGTGCCTCGACGACGATCACGTTCAAGGTCAATTCGCCGACGACATCCATCGCGGGCTCGGTGAACGTCAAAGTGGTCAGCTCGACGCGACCGCTGGCGCAACAGAAGGACGCCCCGTACACGCAGGACGTGAAGCGCGGCAAGACCGTGAGCTGGTCGAACGCCACGAGTGACGACTACTGGGTGAACCCGTTCCCCGGGCATCCGCTGACCATCGCGAGCGCGAAGGCCGTGAGCGCGCCCAAGGGCGTCGACGTGACGTTCACCCACTCGTCCATCACGGTCAGCGTCGGCTCCGGGGCGGCGATCGGCACCGTCAACATCCAGTTCACCGTCGAGGACGCGACGAAGGATCCGGCGCGCACCAAGTCGACGATCGGCCAGTATCAGGTGACGATCCACGACGTTCCAGACAGGATGGAGCCGCCGAGCAACGTCAAGGGAGGCGACAGCACTGTCAGCTTCCACACGGTGGCACCGCAGGCGAACGGCAAGACGATCGAGAAGTACGAGATCCGCTGGCTTGCCGGCGGCAGCGCCAAGGGCTCCAAGGGGATCTCGCTCGGTGACGACTCCGTGGGTGGCCTGACGAACGGCACCACCTACACGCTGCAGGCCCGCGCGTACAACGCCGACGGATGGGGCGAATGGTCGGCGGACTCGAGCGGGGTGACACCGTATGGCACACCGTCCGCCCCGACGAACCTGAATCTGTCTGCGAAGAGTGACTACGCTCCCTCGGGCTTCAACCTCTCCTGGAGCAAGCCGAACGACACCGGCGGCGGGGCTGTGACCTACGAGTACAACTTCAACGGCGAGGGCTGGAAGAGTGTGGGAGCGAGCACGTCGGCGTCCGTCGGGCAGCACAACGCGGGCACGTACAACTTCCAGGTTCGCGCCACGAACAACGGCAGCGGCAGGACCGGACCGCCGCAGACGTCGTCGAACGTCAAGATCGAGAAGAAGCCCGACCCACCGAAGTCGGCCTCCGTGGCGAAGGGCGCATCGAGCGGCGTCGGCGTGGATCGCTATCTCTGCGCCTCGTTCGAGAACCTCCCGAGTGGCACCTATACGCTCACCGGTCTCCTGAACGGCAGCTCGTCCTGGGCGGGATACAACGTGCGTACCGTCTCGCTGAGCGGCTCCGGGCACTACTGCTTCACGTCGTATCTCGGCATACGCAACTCGGACACCATCGCGGTGAAGTTCCAGGGCCCCTGGAGCGGAACACCGTCGACCAATAACTGGGACGGCCTGGCCGCCCACAACTGGCAGCCCGGACTCAACAACTGATCCGACATCGAACACCGGACTCGCAGAGAACACAGAGAAACAGAGAAACAGAGAACACAGGACCCGCAGAATGACGACCGCTGAACGCCCACCGCGCTCGCAGGCATCCTTCGCCCTGCGAGAGCTGTGGGGCGCCCTGGGAGACGGCCTCCGCGCGCTCATGCGCGGCATCCGCCGCGTCACGGCGCGTCCGGTCGCGGCTCTGGCGCGGGCCACCGAGGCGGTGACCGCGCTCGGCTGGATCGTCATCGGCGCGGCGGTCGTGTCGTACGTCTTTGCCTTCGGATTCGGGTGGGCGGAGTTCGCGTTCATCGCCATCGCGCTGAGCGCAGCAATGCTCGCCGCGTGCGCGTTCCTGTTCGGCCGCGCGACCTACCGCGTCACCGTCGAGCTCAACCCGCGACGGGTCACCGCGGGCGACCGGGCGATGGGCAGCATGGCCGTGCAGAACACGGGCGAGAAGACCGTGCTGCCGACCCGCATGGAACTTCCGGTCGGCGAGGGACTTGCAGAGTTCATCGTGCCGCGGCTGGCCGCCGGCGCCGACGACGAGAACCTGTTCGCCATTCCCACGCAGCGTCGCGCGCTCATCGTGGCGGGACCGGCCATCAGCGTACGTGGCGACCAGCTCGGGCTCCTGCGTCGCACGACCCGGTGGACCGACCAGGTCGAGCTCTTCGTTCACCCGAAGACGGCCAGGATCGCGGCCACGGCACGGGGGCTCGTGCGCGACCTCGAGGGCCAGACGACGAAGGCGATCACGGACAGCGATCTCGCCTTCCACGCGCTGCGGTCGTACGAACCGGGCGACGACATCCGCAACGTGCACTGGCGCAGCTCGGCGCGCACCGGGCAGCTCATGGTGCGGCAGTACCAAGAGACCCGGCGCTCGCAGCTGCTGCTGATGATGAGCGCCGATCGACGTCACTACGCCTCGGACGAGGAGTTCGAGCTGGCCGTGTCGTCGCTCGCGTCGATCGGCGTCGAGGTCATCTCCGAGGAGTCCGAGCTCGACGTGATCTGGGAAGAGGCGAAGCTCCGGGAGCGTACGCCGATGACCCTGCTCGACGACACGTGCCGCATCCAGCCCGTCGACAGCCGCTACGAGACGCTGCGCGAGTTCGCCCGCATCGCGGGCGCGCGCCTGGCCGACCCCAGCCTGGTGATCGCCGTCGTCGGCAGCATCGCCTCCAACAGAGAGCTCCACGGGCTGTCCTCGCTCTACCCCGGCGACACGCCGGTGATCATCGTGCGCACGGCCGTCGACGCCGAGCCGGGCCTGCGCAAGGTCGGGAACGCCGTCGTGGCCACGGTCACGCGGCTTCCCGAGCTCGCCGGCCTGCTGCAGAGGGCGGGACGATGACCGCGACGACAGCGCCGCTGGGCGCCGCTCGACGGAGTTCGCGCGTGAACGCGTCGACGTGGACCGACATCGCGGTCTTCGCCGCGCTCACGGTGATCGCCGTTCTCGGCTTCGCACCGGCCTTCGGCCCCCTCGGATACCTGGTCGCCGGCATCGGCGGCCTCATCGTCGGCGCGGCCGTCGCCATCACGGGCACGCTGCTGCGGCTCTCCGCCGTGCTGACCGTGCTGATCGGAGTCGGCGCGTATTTCGTGTTCGGCACCGCATTCGCCCTGCCCGGCGAAGGAGTGTTCGCCGTCGTGCCGACGCCGACCTCGCTGCTCGACCTGGCTACCGGGGCGGTGTTCGGGTGGTCGGATGCCGTCACCCTGCGCGCTCCGCTCGAGGCACCGCCGTCGGTGGCCGTCGTGCCCTTCGCGACGACTCTCATCGTCTCGCTCGCCTGCGTGATGATCGCGCTCCGCCGTCCGCCCACAGGCCGAGGAGCGACGTGGCGGGCCGCACTTCTCGTGCTCGGTCCGGCCGTCGTGTTCCTCACGGCTGTACTGCTCGGCACACGGGACCCGTACTACGCCGGCGTGCGCGGTCTGGCCTTCACGGCGATCGCGCTGGCGTGGCTCGGGTGGCGCATCCGCGCCTCGAAGCGGTCCATCTCGGCTGACCCTGGCCTCACGCGCAAGGCGATCGCCGGTTCGGCGATCGTCGTCGCGGTCGCCGTCGTGGTGGGCGGCATCGGCGGCTACGTCGCCTCGCCCGCACCGGCGTCCCGGCTCGTGGTGCGCGACGCCGTGCAGCCGCCGTTCGATCCGCTCGACTATCCGGCGCCGCTGGCATCCTTCCGCAAGTACACGAACGACCTGCGCAAGACGAAGCTGTTCAGCGCCACGAACCTCGGCAAGGGCACGCTCGTACGGCTCGCCACGATGGACAGCTACAACGGCGTGGTGTGGAGCGTCACCGGGCCCGGCGAGCAAGCCGACGGTTCCGGCAGCTTCGAGCTTCTGGGCAGCACCATCCCGAACCCGCCACTGTTCACCCCCGGCGCCACGACCACCTCGAAGTTCAGCATTCTCAAGTACGACAACGTGTGGATGCCGACCCTCGGGTACACGAGCCACCTCGCCTTCGACAGATACACGGGCACGGACCCGACGACGACGGTGCGCGTGAACGCGGCGACCGGCACCACGGCCGTCACGAGCGGCGTGTCCAGGGGACTGACCTACACCGTGCAGGCGACGGCGCAGAAGATCCCGAACGACAAATCGCTGAAGCGTGTGCCCACGGCGAAGCTCGACATGCCGAGCATCACGAATGTGCCCGACGTGATCGCCACCAAGGCCGAGCAGTACGCAGGCGGCTCGGCCAGTGCCATCCAGAAGCTTCGCAACATCGAGCGGTCGCTGAAGAAGCTGGGCTACCTCAGCCACGGGCGGGCATCCGACCCGGTTCCGTCACGGGCCGGCGAGGGCGCCGATCGCATGAACGACCTCCTGCAGAAGACGCCCATGGTCGGCGACCAGGAGCAGTACACGACCGCGTTCGCGCTGATGGCCCGGCACCTGGGATATCCGGCGCGCGTGGTGATGGGCTTCAAGGACCACTCGAATGCGAAGGGCACGGTGACGTTCACGGGCAACGACATCACGGCCTGGGTCGAGGTGGCGTTCGCGGGCGTGGGCTGGGTGCCGTTCTTCCCGACGCCCACCAAGACCGACGCGCCGAAGGACCAGACGGTGAAGCCGAAGCTGCAGCCGCAGCCTCAGGTGCGACAGCCGCCGAACACGCCGCCGAAGGCGGACGAGCTGCTGACCCCCGTGAAGACCAAAGACAGCAAGCCGCCGAAGGACAAGAGCGCATTCGCTCTCCCGGTGTGGGCCTACTACGCCGGCGGCGGTCTCGTGGCGCTGGCGTTGGTGATCTTCGTCCCCATGCTCGTCGTGTTCCTGCTCAAGAAGCGTCGTCGTCGCCGTCGCGCACGCGGGCCGGGGGACCGGCGAGCGGCCGGCGCCTGGGACGAACTCGTCGACAGCTTCGGCGAGCTGGGATATCGCGTCCCCGTTGTCGCCACGCGCAGGGTGACCGCGTCGTCGCTCGAGGCTCAGTCCGCGCAACAGGGCATCGCACTTGCGCCCGAGGCGCTGGGCGAACTGGCCTCCGCCGCCGACGCCGCTGTGTTCGACGGCAGCATCGTGAGCGACGACCGCAGCTCGACCCTGTGGCAGCACATCGACGAGACGGTGGCGACGGTGGCGGCCTCGGCCGGCTGGCTGCGCCGTCGTATCGCGTCGTACCGGTTCCGGCGCGCCGGACCGGCATCGTCCTCCGACTGAGACCGAGGGCTCGCGCCCTGTCGGAGGGAAGACCGCGTCGACCAATAGACAGATTCGTCTGGGCCGCCGGGCCGTGCTAGCGTGAACGGGCTCGGGGGAGCAGGCACCATCATCCTCATCGGTCGGGTCGCGGTTCAACGTGTGACGTTCATAAGGAGTGAGACGCAGCGTGCTCAAGCGACTCGGTGCATGGCTGCGTCGGCACAAGACGCTCGCCTCGGCCGTCTGCATCGCTCTCGTGATCGGCGTTCCCGCCGTCGTGGCCACGGTGCACCAGGGCTTTCCCGCCGAAGACGTCAGTCTGCAGTCGCGCGACGTATGGGTCACGAACGGCGACGGGCTCCTCGTCGGCCGGCTCAACCACCAGATCGACGAATTGGACGCCGCGGCCTCCTCGGCGTCGAAAGACATCGATGTGCTGCAGAACGGGGGCGCCTACTTCCTCGTCGACAGCACCAACGGCACGCTGGAGCGCATCGATCAGCAGTACGCCACGCTGACAGACCGCGTCATGATCCCCGCTGGCGCGAAGGTGGCGTACGGCGGCGACACGATCGCCATCGTCGCTCCGAGCGGCAAGGTCTGGGTGCTCGACGCGTCGGCCCGCCTGGCGTTCGATCCGTCGAAGACGAAGCCGACAGCATCCGTCGGGGCGCATGCGGACGTCACCGTGAGCGATGCCGGTACGGCGTTCATCGTGGCACCGACGCGCAAGCAGCTGATCACCGTGTCGCACCCCGGCTCCGCTCCCTCGTCGTCGCCGTTCACGGTCTCGAAGCCGTATCAGGTGACGGCAGTGGGTGACACGGCAGTGGTGCTGGATGAGAACGGTCACCGGGTGCGCACGGCGCACGGCACCGCCGTCTCTCTGCCGCACAAGGGTCTGCGCTTGCAGCAGCCCTCGGCGTCGAACGATCGGGTGCTGGTGGCGGCAGGCGGCGTTTTGATGACGGTGCCGCTGAACGGCGGCGCCGTCGAGTCGATCTCCAGCGGCGGTGGTGCGACGCTCAGCGATCCGACCGCGGTCTCGGCGCCCGTGTGGCTGAACGGATGCTCCTACGCGGCCTGGGCGGGAACCGCGCGCTATCTCTACGCGTGCGACGACGACCGCGCCCAGAGTCAGCACATCGAACAGTCCGTGCGGGGCGACGACCTCCGATTCCGGGTGAATCACGGGGTCATCGCCTTGAACAGCGTGCGCAACGGCGACGTCTGGACGGTGTCGTCCGACATGCAGCTCGTACGCAACTGGGAAACGCTGAGGCCCGACGACACGACGACCGAGAGCGACGACGGTCAGGAGAAGCCGGTCGTGCAGTCGTACGAGGACACCCTCGCGCAGCGCTCGGCGCAGAACCGCGAGCCCACAGCAGCGGCCGACGGCTTCGGCGTGCGGCCGGGGCGCTCCACGATTCTTCCGGTGCTCGACAACGACACCGATCCCGATGGTGACGTGCTGACGATCGCCGATGTGACGCCCATTCCCGATGCGCAGGGCATCCTGGATGTCATCGACGGCGGACGCGCCCTGCAGCTCACGACCACGGCCGACACGACGGGCGGCGTCTCTTTCCGTTACACCGTCGACGACGGACGCGGCGGACGTTCCAGCGCGCAGGTCGTCGCCACGGTGCACCTGCCGAGCACGGAGAACGCCCCCGTGCCGACTCGCGCGAGCACCGCGACCATCGAGGCCGGCCAGACCGTGTCGTACAACGTGCTCGACGACTGGATCGACCCGGATGGCGACGACCTCACGGTGGTGTCTGCGGCGACCTCGAGCGGCGACACGGTGAGCCTCACCCCGGACGGCACGGTGACCTACGAGAACACCACCTCGCAGACCGGGTCGAAGACCGTCGAGGTGACGGTCTCCGATGGCCGAAAGAGTGCGAAGGGTGAGCTGGACATCACGGTCAAGCCGGCGGGATCTCTCCCGCCCGTCGCGACGCCGGACTTCGCCACGGCCGAACCCGGCGAGGCGATCGTGATCGATCCGATCGCCAACGACCGCTCTCCGTCCGGCCAGCCGCTCGGCCTCGTCGGCGCGGCCCTCGATGAAGGGTCGTCGGGCGTCGTCGAAGCGGACAACGAGACGGGAACGATCTCGTTCACGGCGCAGACCGCCGGAGAGTACTACCTGCGGTACACGCTCGGCGCAGGATCGAAGACCGTCGCCGGACTGATCAGAGTGGATGTCGCGGCACCGAGCAAGGACGCGCCGCCGATCGCGGTCGCCGACGTCGCCTATGTGCGCGCGGGCCAGCCGACGGCGGTGCAGGTGCTCGACAATGACATCTCGCCCGCCGAGCGGGTGCTAGTCGTGCAGTCCGTCGCGAAGGCGCTCGACTCCGAGTCGCAGAGCCTCAACGTCGAGGTGCTCGACAACTCCATCGTGAAGATCACCGCGCCGTCGACCCTGACCTCGCAGGTGCAGTTGACCTACACGATCTCCGACGGCCGCCACACGGCACAGGCCGGTGTCGTCGTCGTCCCCGCAGCCCCCGTCGTCACGCACCAGCCACCGATTGCCGTCGACGACAGCGCCATCGTGCGCGTCGGCGACATCGTCAGCGTTCCGGTGCTCGACAACGATTATTCGCCGGACGACGAGCCGTTCCAGCTCGATTCCGCGCTCGCGGACGCATCGCAGGCAGGACCGGACGCGACGGCGTTCGTCAGCGGTTCGATGGTGAGATATCAGGCACCGGTGAAGCCCGGACAGTACAGCGTGGACTACCGCCTCAGTGACGAGTTCGGTCAGCATGCCGTCGGAACCCTCACGTTCCACGTGACGGCTCTCGACAAGGCGCACAACCGCGTACCGGGGCCGCAGCAGATCACCGTGCGCGCCTTTGCCGGCTCCGCTATTCCGGTCACGGTTCCGCTGTCTCAGATCGACCCTGACGGCGACTCCGTCCAGTTCACCGGCATCGGTTCCGACCCGCGGCTCGGCCGCATCGTGAAGACCACGAGCACCACTTTCACGTACGAGGCGTATCCCGGTTCGTCCGGCACTGACGAGTTCACCTACAAGGTCACCGACGCGCTCGGCGCGAAGGCCGTCGGTGCCGTGCGGGTCGGAGTGATCCCGCGCCCCGCCACGGCGTCGCCGCCCATCGCCGTGAACGATCGGGTGGAGGTCAAGCCGGGAAAGACGGCGTCGGTGCAGGCGCTCGCGAACGATTCCGATCCGAACGGGTTCGTCATCTCGGTTCTCAAGAAGCTGGGGAGCGTGGATGCCGGACTGACGGCATCCGTGCACCGCTCGCTGGTGGTCGTGCGGGCCCCGCAGAAGCAGGGCACCTACCTCGCCCGCTACACCATCACGAACGGTCAGGGCGGACAGGCGAGCGCGGTCATCCAGGTGGTCGTCACCGACAAGGCGAAGGAGCAGCCGCCCACGGCGGTCGACCACGTGATCGACAAGGCCAAGGGGCGCAGCACACTCAGCGTCGACGCGCTCGCTGGGGCGTACAACCCCTCCGGGCTCGCCTCGCAGCTCAAGGTCTCCGTGACCGGTCAGGGGGCGAAGCAGGCCCACGTGCAAGACGGCGACGTCATCGTCGCGCTGAGCGACAAGCGCACGACCGTCGCCTACCGGGTGACCGACCAGCAGACGGGACTGAGCGGCGGCGCGTTCATCATCGTTCCACCGCGACCGGCGAAAGCCGCCAAGGCCGACGATCCGGCGAACGTGCAGAACCGCACTCCGAAGGCGAGCCCGACACCCGAGCCCACGAAGAACACGCCGAAGCCGTCAGCCACACCTCGTCAGACAAGCACCCCGAAGCCGACGAAGGAGCCCAAGACCACGCCGCCGCCGCACCTCAAGTCGGGGCTGGCGCCGCAGTTCGTCGACATGAACGGCTCGCGCAGTTGGAGCCTGTCAGACATCGTGACAGTGCCGTCGGGGCGCGCCGCGACCATCGTGAGCGGGGCGACCGCCACCGGCGGCAGCGCGAGCGGCACGAACGAGAAGTCCATCTCGTTCACGGCGAAGAAAGACTTCCGCGGCCCTGCCACCGTGACGTTCACCGTCGACGATGGCAAAGAAGAGGGCGCGAAGAGCGATCGCCTGACGAAGCTCACGTTCCAGCTCACCGTCGGGCGCGAGGACCAGTCCGACGTCGCGCCCACGTTCACGACCTACACGATGACGGTCGGGGCGAGCGATGCGGCGCAGACCATCGACCTGCGATCCTCGACCTACCATCCGAACGACGCGGTGCTGAAGAAGATCACGTACACCGGGCTGAAGAACCCGTCCTCCGACATCAAGGCCGCGCTCTCGGGCTCGAAGCTGACGGTTTCGGCGGGCACCACCGCCAAACCGACCAAGTCGGCGATCAAGCTCACCTTCACGCTGGATTCGGGATCGATCACCGTTCCGGGAACCGTGCTGGTCAACGTGGTCAGCTCGACGAAACCGAAGGCCGTGCAGAAGGCATCACCGAGCACGAACACGATGCGCGGCAAGACGGTCACGCTCGATGCCGTCGCCGCGAAGTATTGGGACAACCCGTTCTCGACATCCCTCAAGATCGTGGGCGCCAAGCTCTCCAGCGCGCCCAAGAGCGTGCCCCAGCCCACGTTCACCACGTCCACCCTGTCGCTGAGCGTGCCTTCGGGCTCGGCAACCGGCACGGCCACCATCACGTACACGGTGCAGGATGCCACCAAGGACTCCACCCGCAACGTCACCGGAACGGCGACGGTCGTCATCCACGACAAGCCGAGCACGCCCGGTACGCCGGCGATCTCGGGCTCGGGCGACGGCTACGTGAGCGTCACGTTCAAGGCGCCGGCCGACAACGGTAAGAACATCACGCAGTACCGCGTGGAGGCGCTCAAGGGCGGCAGCGCGGCGAAGACGATGACCACGGGCACCAATCTCTCCGCCAAGATCGACGGTCTCACCAACGGCACGGCGTATACGTTCAAGGTGCAGGCCTACAACGCGGACGGCTGGAGCGCATACTCGGCCGCCAGCGCCTCGCGTACGCCGTACGGCAAGCCGTCGACGCCCTCTAGCGCGCAGATCTCCTCGAGCGGGCACGCGCCGGCGACCCTCACGCTCAGCTGGGGCAAGTCGTCGAGCACCGGCGGCGGCTCCTACCGGTACGAGTACAAGCTCAACAGCGGCGGCTGGACCTCGGCGGGCACGAAGCTGAGCGTTGCGGTCAAGAACAAGGCCGCCGGCAACTACTCGTTCCAGGTGCGCACCTACAACGCCGGAAGCAACTCGTACAGCTCGGCACGGGCATCCAACACCATCACCGTGACGAATCCGCCGCCCACGGTGTCGGTCGCCAAGGGCGGCACGAGTGCGTACGTGGCCGGGCACATCATCTGCATCAAGTTCAGCGACTTCGCGAGCGGCACGTACAAGCTCACCGCCCTCTACAACGGGAACGCGTTCAGCAGCCAGGGCACGGTGTCGGTACATCTCTCCGGCGCCGGGCACTACTGCTTGACGGGTACCGTCAACAACGCCGTGAGCGGCTGGGACATCGCCGTGAAGATCACCGGCGCGCTCACGAAGACGCCGTCGGTGTCGGGTGCCACGTGGAACTCGATGTCGTCCACCGGCTGGGGCGTCGGGCTGAACAACTGAGACCGACGGGTCGCGCGAGTCGCGCACCGCCGGCGGAACGCGACGAACACGTCAATTCACAAAGGAGACAGACCATGGCAGTGACACAGGAACAGGCGACCTGGTTCGCGGGCGCCTTCGGGCAGTTGGTCGGGAACGTCGACAAGGCGATCCTGGGCAAGGAACACGCGATCCGTCTCGTCGTGACGGCGATGCTCTCCGGCGGCCACGTGCTGCTGGAAGACGTGCCTGGCACGGGCAAGACGGTGCTGGCGAAGGCTCTGGCGAACACCATTCAGGGCACTCAGTCGCGTATTCAGTTCACTCCGGATCTACTGCCTTCCGATGTCACCGGCGTGACCATCTACGACCAGTCGAACGGGCGGTTCGAGTTCCACCCCGGGCCCATCTTCGCGTCGGTCGTGCTCGCCGACGAGATCAACCGCGCCTCGCCGAAGACGCAGTCCGCGCTGCTCGAGGTGATGGAGGAGGGCATCGTCACCGTCGACGGCACGAGCCACCCGGTGGGCAGTCCCTTCATGGTCATCGCCACGCAGAACCCCATCGAGCAGGCGGGCACCTACACGCTGCCGGAGGCGCAGCTCGACCGTTTCCTGATCAAGACGTCGTTGGGATACCCCGATCACGACACCACGGTCCGGCTCCTGATGGAGTCGTCGAACCGCGCACGAGCCGCCTCGGTGTCGGCGATCATCGCCGCTGACTCGGTGACGACGATGGCGCAGCTGGCGGCCGACGTGCACGCCGACGGCGCGGTGATGGGCTACCTGAGCGAGTTGGTGAGCGCAACGCGCTCCGACAAGGATGCCGCGCTCGGCGTGAGCATTCGTGGCGCGCTCGCTCTGGCGCGCGCCGCGAAGACGTGGGCGATCGCCGCAGGGCGCACGTACGTGACGCCCGACGACGTGCGGGAGCTGGCAGTTCCGGTTCTGGCCCACCGCGTGATAGTGGACCCCGAGGCGGAGTTCTCCGGGGTCAGCGCCGACGACATCGTCGATCGCGCCGTCGCGACGGTCAACCCGCCGGCGTATCGCGCCGCGTGAGCGCCGAGGCGTGAGCACGACCACAGAGTCCGAGACGACCACAGACACCCGGTCGCAGAGCGCGTATGTCCTGCGCGAGCTGGGCACGGCGACTGAGAGCGCCGCGTCGGCGGCCACCGCCTCGGTGCGCCGCACGCTCGACGGTGCCGCGCGGGGCGCCGTGACCGCGGCGCGCGTCGTGACACCCATCGGCTGCGTGATCGTGGTCACCGCTCTCGTCGGGCTCGTGCTGGGCGTCGTCTTCGGCTGGGCGGAACTCGTCTTTCTGGGAGCCACGGCCGGAGCAGCTTTTCTGGTCGCACTGTTCGCGTTGATCGGGCGCACGTCCTATGACGTGGGCATCGGTCTCGAGCCGCGCCGGGTGACAGCGGGAGGGCGGGCGATGGGCACGATGTCGGTGCGCAATACGGGCGCCAGGCCCGTGCTCCCCACTCGCATCGAGCTGCCGGTGGGCGCCGGCCGAGCCGAGTTCATCGTGCCCAGGCTCGCTCCCGGCAGCGACGACGAGTATCTGTTCGCCGTGCCGACACAGCGGCGCGCGGTCATCGTCACCGGACCCGCCACCTCGGTGCGCGGCGACCAATTGGGAATGGTGCGACACGCGACCGCTTGGACCGAACGGATCGAACTGTACGTGCATCCCCGCACCGTGCGCATCGGCTCCAGCAGCGACGGGCTCGTGCACGACCTGGAGGGCCGCACGACCGCGACGCTCACCGACAACGACCTGGCGTTCCACGCGCTGCGTGCGTACGAGCCGGGCGACGACATCCGGAACGTGCACTGGCGCACGTCCGCGCGCACGGGGCGCCTCATGGTGCGCCAGTACCAAGAGACGCGACGGGCGCAGGCCCTTCTCCTGATGGCGACCGAACGATCTCACTTCGCCTCGGAGGAGGAGTTCGAACTCGCCGTGTCGGCGTTCGCGTCGGTCGGTGTCGCCATTGTGCGCGAGGAGACGCCGATGCAAGCGTGGTGGCAGGGCGGCCGACTGCGTGATCGCACCGCCGTGACGCTCCTCGACGACGCCTGTCGCGTCGAGCGAACGGATGCCCGGCACGCCGGCCTGCGCGAGTTCGCCCGCACCGTCGGCACGTTCGGCCCCGCACCGAGCCTGGTGGTGCTCTTCGTCGGATCCGCGGCGACGTCTGCCGAGATCGGCGCTCTCGGTGCGCTGTACGGTGCAGAAACGAAGGTGATCGCCGTGCGATGCGTCGCGAACGGCGATGCCGCACTGCGGCGTACCGGCTCGGTCACTGTCGTGGAACTGGGGCGCCTCGAGGAGCTCGTCTCGCTCCTGGGGAGGGCCGGGCGATGACGGGACTCGATGCGGGTCTGCCGCGCAGAACCGTGCGGCGTTCCCCGCCCGCGCCGGCGTCCGACGGGATCGGGATTGCCGCACGGCCGGTCTGGGGCGACGTCCTCGTCGTGCTGGTGCTCGTCGCGATCGCGGCCGCGGGCTTCGTGCCGGCGTTCGGCGCGACATCTCTCGTCGCGGCCGGCGGCGGCCTCCTCGTCGGTGGTGGTGCGGCGGTTCTCGCACGTCTGCTGAAGCTTCCGCTCGTCGCGGCCGTCGCCCTCGCGATCGCCGCCTACTTCGTGTTCGGCACCGCCTGCGCTCTTCCCGGCGAGAGCATCGCCGGCGCGGTTCCCACGCTCGACAGTCTCTCCGATCTGGCGAGCGGTACGGTCTTCGGCTGGCGTGATGCCGTGACGCTGCACACTCCGCTCGAGGCGCCTCCGGCTGTGAGTGTGCTGCCTTATGTCGCAGCTTGGTTCGGGTCCGCGTTCTCGGTGACGGCGCTCGTCCGCCTCGGCCCGACCGGCCGCACCTGGGTCCTTCGTGTCGTCCTCGGCCTGGCGGGACCCGCGGCCGTGTTCCTCGCCACGATCCTGCTCGGCACCCGGGAGCCCTTCTTCGCCGGCACGCGCGGTGTGGCGTTCGGGGCGATCGCCCTGATCTGGCTGGGCTGGTGTGCGCGCACCGCGCACCCGTCCGCGGCGCGCGACGCCGGGCTGACGCGCACGGCGATCACGGGCGGCGCGATCGTGGTCGTGGCCGCCGTGGCGGTGGGGACGCTCACCGGGGTGCTGGCACACCCCTCCTCGTCGTCGCGCATCGTCGTGCGCGACGAGGTGCAGCCGCCCTTCGATCCGCTGGACTACCCCGCGCCGCTCGCCGGCTTCCGCAAGTACACCAAGCAGCTGGAGAAGACGAAGCTCTTCACAATCACTGGTCTGCACGATGGTCAACGCGTGCGGCTGGCCGCGATGGACAGCTACGACGGAGTCGTCTGGAGTGTGACCAGCCCCCGGGGGCAGGGCGGGGCGAGTGGAGCCTTCGAGCTGTACGGACGCGAGATACCTGCTCCACGACTGTTCACCGGCTCGACGACCACGCGCGCCACGGTGACGATAGACGGGTACGACGACGTCTGGCTCCCGACTCTCGGTTACGCGCAGGCACTGTCGTTTCAGGGAGCGGGTGCAGGCGGCGACGCCCGCGGTATGCGCGTGAACGTGCAGTCCGGCTCCGCTGCTGTGATGACGGGCGTCTCATCCGGGATGCGGTACACGATCGAGGCCACCGCGCAGAAGGTGCCCAGCGACACGGCGCTGAAGGACGTGGCCGTGGCGAACGTCTCGACGTCGCAGGTGACCGGCATCCCCGACATCGTCGGCCAGAAAGCGGACGAGTACGCCGGGAACGGCGACAGCGCCATCGGCAGACTCCGCAGCGTCGAGCGCTCGCTGAAGAAGCTGGGCTACCTCAGCCACGGCCGCGCCTCGGATTCCGTGCCGTCTCGGGCAGGCGAGGGCGCCGATCGCATCACCGATCTGCTCACACGATCGCCGATGGTGGGAGACGAGGAACAGTACGCGACAGTGTTCGCGCTGATGGCTCGTCACCTCGGCTTCGCGGCCCGGGTCGTCATGGGCTTCGCGCCGAGCGTC
Organism: Humibacter albus DSM 18994; assembly: GCF_000421825.1. Classification (GTDB taxonomy): domain Bacteria; phylum Actinomycetota; class Actinomycetes; order Actinomycetales; family Microbacteriaceae; genus Humibacter; species Humibacter albus. The sequence goes on along the minus strand of NZ_ATXT01000011.1, from coordinate 713,523 downwards.
GGTGATTCATCGAGCACGACGAGCGTCACCGGTGGCGACATGACGGCGTGGGTGGAGGTGCCGTTCGACGGCGTGGGTTGGGTGCCGTTCTTCCCGACCCCCGACAAGACGGATGCCCCGAACGAGCAGACCACGAAGCCCAAGATCGAGCCGCAACCGCAGGTGCGGCAGCCGCCGGAGACGAAGCACAAGACAGATGATCTGCTCACCCCGGTGAAGACGCAGGACGAGGCGCAGAAGAAGAAGAAAGACGCCGACCACGCGTTCGTGATCCCGGTCTGGGCGTATTACGCGGCGGGCGGCGTCCTGCTCCTGGTGCTCGTCTTCGTCGTGCCGTTCCTCATCGTGGCGGCGCGCAAACGCGCTCGGCGACGCCGGCGCAGAGGCGGCACGGGCGACAGCGCCGCAGCCGGAGCCTGGGATGAGCTTCTCGATCGGTACGCCGAGCTCGGACTCGCCCCGCCGACGAAGGCGACGAGGCGGCAGATCGCGGCCGAGCTCGAGCGGCAGTGCGCGGCGCAACAGCTACCAGTGCCCGAAGGCGGACTCTCCTCGCTGGCCGGTGAGATCGACGCCGCGGTGTTCGACGGCACCATCGTCGCGGACGATCGCGCCGGTTCGCTGTGGCGCCGCGCCGATTCCGCCGCGGCGGTGGCCGCGAACGGCGCGGGCTGGTTGCGGCGCCGCTTCTCGGATTACCGCCTCGCGCGGCCCGGTCGCACGTCGTCGGTATAGTGACGCAGGTGGACACGCCGGGTTTCATCACGCCGCCTCCGGGCCTCGTGCCGCCGCGCCACGACACCGGAACGCAGACCGAGCGTGTAACGCCCCAGCGCTCGCCGCTGCCGGCCTTCAACCCGCCGCCCCCCGCGAATCCGTCGCCGGCCCCGGCGCCGACGACGGCCGCCTTCGCCGCTCTCGCCGCCGCATGGCTCGCGGTGCTGCCGACGGGCGAGCGCGTCCCGATCGGGGATGCCCTGCTCATCGGACGAAACCCGGTGCGGTTCGACGCGTGGCAGCGCGCCGGACTGCTCCCGATCGACGATCCGGCGCGGAGCGTCTCGAAGACGCACGCCGTGCTCGAGAGCGCGGGCGCGGGCATCCGCGTGACCGACCTGCATTCCACGAACGGCGTCAGCCTGGTGGATGCCGCCGGCTCGGTCTCCGGCGTCGCTCCCGGTGTGCCGACACCCGTCCCGACCGGCACGGCAGTGCTGCTCGGAACGTACCGGGTGCAGCTCGTTCCGGCATGAGCGCGACGGGCGGAGTTGGTATCCCACAGTGGTACACTGAACGGGTGCCAGCCGTCATCCTTCTGCTTAGCCGCCGCGACGGGTCCTAGTTTCCAGCCAGACCGTCGCGGAGTTTCTTCGTGGCTGACCTCGCCGGGCCCACGGCCCGGACATACACGCAAGGAGAGTTCGACAGCATGAGCACAGCATCCGATGCGGTGCGCGCCGATGTCACAGAAGACATCGCGCCCGCCGCCCCCGCTCGCCCCCGCACCCTGGCCGAGAAGGTCTGGGACGACCACCTGGTCGTCAAGGGCGAGAACGGCAGCCCCGATCTGATCTACATCGACCTGCACCTGGTGCACGAGGTCACGAGCCCCCAGGCCTTCGACGGCCTGCGCGCCGAGGGCCGGCAGGTGCGCCGGCCCGACCTGACCATTGCGACCGAGGACCACAACACGCCGACGATCGGCATCGACAAGCCGATCGCCGATCCGACCAGTCGCACCCAGATCGAGACGCTGCGTCGCAACTGCGCGGAGTTCGGGGTCCGCCTGCACTCGTTGGGTGACGTCGAGCAGGGCATCGTGCACGTCGTGGGCCCGCAGCTGGGGCTGACCATGCCGGGCATCACCGTCGTCTGCGGCGACTCGCACACCTCGACGCACGGCGCGTTCGGCGCCATGGCGTTCGGCATCGGCACCAGTGAGGTCGAGCACGTGCTGGCGACTCAGACGCTGCCGCTGAAGCCGTTCAAGACCATGGCCATCAACGTCGAGGGCACGCTGCGGCCCGGCGTCACGGCGAAGGACATCATCCTCGCGGTCATCGCGAAGATCGGCACCGGCGGCGGCCAGGGTTACGTGCTCGAGTACCGTGGCAGCGCCATCCGCGCGCTCTCCATGGAGGGCCGCATGACCATCTGCAACATGTCGATCGAGGCCGGGGCTCGCGCCGGCATGGTGGCGCCGGACGAGACGACGTTCGCCTACCTCAAGGGCCGCCCGCACGCGCCGGAGGGTGCCGACTGGGATGCCGCTGTCGAGTACTGGAAGACGCTCGGCACCGACGAGGGCGCGCAGTTCGATGCGGAGGTGTTCGTCGACGCCGACGCGCTGGAGCCGTTCGTCACCTGGGGCACCAATCCCGGTCAGGGTGTCTCGCTGAGCGACGTCGTGCCCGAGCCGCAGAGCTTCACGGACCCGAACGCACAGGCTGCGGCGACACGGGCGCTGGAGTACATGGACCTGCGGGCCGGCACGCCGCTCAAGGACATCCACGTGGATGCCGTGTTCATGGGATCGTGCACCAACTCGCGCATCGAAGACCTGCGCGCCTTCGCCTCGATCATCAAGGGCAAGCAGAAAGCCGACGGCGTGCGCGTCATGGTCGTCCCGGGATCCGCGCGCGTGCGCCTGGAAGCCGAGGCCGAGGGCATCGACAAGATCGTCGAGGCGTTCGGCGCCGAGTGGCGGTTCGCCGGATGCTCGATGTGCCTGGGCATGAACCCCGACCAGCTGGCACCGGGGGAGCGCTGCGCTTCCACCAGCAACCGCAACTTCGAGGGAAGGCAGGGCAAGGGCGGGCGAACGCACCTCGTGTCGCCCGTGGTAGCGGCGGCCACGGCCATCCGCGGCACGCTCTCGAGCCCGTGGGACCTCGACAACGACCAAGCACACGACGAGCAGAAGGCGCAGGCCTGATCATGGAGAAGATCTCGACACTGACGGGTGTGGCCGTTCCGCTGAAGCGCTCCAACGTCGACACCGACCAGATCATTCCGGCGGTGTTCCTCAAGCGGGTCACGAAGACCGGCTTCGACGACGCCCTGTTCTCCGCATGGCGGCAGGACCCGGAGTTCGTGCTGAACCAGGAACCGTACAAGAGCGGCAAGATCCTGATCGCCGGCCCCGACTTCGGCACGGGCTCGTCCCGCGAGCACGCAGTCTGGGCCTTGCGCGACTACGGCTTCACGGCAGTGCTGAGCCCTCGGTTCGGCGACATCTTCCGGGGCAACTCCGGCAAGCAGGGCCTGCTCACCGGCACTGTCTCGGAGCAAGACGTGGAGCGGCTCTGGGCCGCCATCGAGGCGAACCCGGGAATAGAGGCGAGTGTCGATCTGGTTGCGCGTAAGGCGACGCTGGCCGACCTGACAGTTGATTTCGATATCGACGATTACACTAGGTGGCGATTGCTCGAGGGGCTGGATGACATCGGCCTCACCATGCGTGATGAGGCGCAGATCACAGAATTCGAAGCCCGCCGCGAACCGTGGCGGCCCAAGACATTGCCGGTGAAAATCTAGTGAACTCACTTCTTCAGGATGCGCAAGCCGCAGGGGCGCGGGTCGGACTGACCGCCGAAAAGATCACCATCAACGGTGGCCGACCGCTCGAGGGGCGCATCCGGTTGAAGGGAGCCAAGAACCTCGTCACGAAGGCGATGGTCGCCGCCCTTCTCGGCGAAGGGCCGAGCGAGCTGCGCGACGTTCCCGACATCAGCGACGTCCGAGTCGTGAGGGGCCTTCTCGAGATCCACGGCGTCAAGGTGACCGACGGCCCGGACGAGGGCGTTCTGCTGCTCGACCCGAGCAACGTCGAGAGCGCCCACATGGCCGACATCGACGCGCACGCCGGGTCCAGTCGCATCCCGATCCTGTTCTGCGGACCGTTGCTGCACGCGCTCGGCGAGGCGTTCATCCCGGACCTCGGCGGATGCCGCATCGGCGACCGTCCGATCGACTACCACCTCGAGGTGCTGCGTCGGTTCGGCGCCGTCGTGGAGAAGCTGCCCAGCGGCATCCGCATGACCGCGCCGAACGGCCTGCACGGCTCCAAGGTGGAGCTGCCGTACCCGAGCGTCGGCGCGACCGAGCAGGTGCTGCTCACGGCGGTGAAGGCCGACGGCATCACCGAGCTGCGCGGCGCCGCCATCGAGCCCGAGATCATGGATCTCATCAACATCCTGCAGAAGATGGGCGCCATCATCACGGTCGACACCGACCGCGTGATCCGCATCGAGGGTGTTTCCCGGCTGACCGGGTACAGCCACACCGCCCTGTTCGACCGCAACGAGGCCGCCAGCTGGGCCGCCGCCGCGCTGGCCACGCAGGGCGACATCTTCGTCGGCGGCGCACGGCAGGCCGAGATGCTCACGTTCCTCAACGTGTTCCGCAAGGTCGGCGGAGCCTTCGACATCGACGACGACGGCATCCGGTTCTACCACCCCGGTGGCGAGCTGAAGCCCGTCGTGATCGAGACGGATGTGCACCCCGGCTTCATGACGGACTGGCAGCAGCCGCTCGTGGTCGCCCTGACCAAGGCGAAGGGCATTTCCATCGTGCACGAGACCGTGTACGAGCAGCGCTTCGGCTTCGTGGATGCCTTGATCGAGATGGGTGCGACGATCGAGATCCACAAGGAGTGCCTCGGCGGGCATCCGTGCCGCTTCGGTCAGCGCAACTTCAACCACTCGGCGGTCATCGCGGGGCCGACGGAACTGCACGGGGCCGACATCGAGGTTCCGGATCTGCGCGGCGGCTTCAGCCACCTGATCGCCGCCCTCACCGCGAACGGCACGTCGACCGTGAGCAACGTCGGCATCATCAGCCGCGGCTACGAGAACTTCATCGGCAAGCTCGAGCAGCTCGGCGCCGACTTCGTGATCGAGCGCTGACGAAGCGTTCGCCTCAGACGTCAGCACTCCCGGCGCCTTCTCGTCGCCCTGTCCTGCCCGCCGGCCCGCGCCGCCCCCACCTCTGATCCGCTAGCGGCCCCTGATCGCCGACGGCCCCTGATCGCCGACGGCCCCTGATCGCCGACGACCCCTGACCCCCTGGCGGCGAATGCGCCGAAATGCCGTCGGAGCAGACGGTGACCGAGTCGTTCGGGCGCACTCGCGACGAGTCTCGGGCGCACTCGCGACGAGCCTCGGGCGTGGCGCCGACGGGTGTGGCGGATAATGGGCGGGTGCCGAAAACACCCGATGATCCGGATGCCTCCGCATCGCCGCCGACGCCGCCTGCGGGAACCGACGCCTCGGCCCCGCTCGAGGAGGTGAAGCCCGCGCCCGATCGGTCGGTTGCACCTGTGAAGAAGCGCCGATCGGGCCGAGAGACGACCCGGCCCAGTGTGTTCTGGCCGATGGCGGGCATCGTCGTGCCGCTGATCGGGACGTTCGCCCGGTTCAAGGTGCACGGCCGGGAGAACCTGCCGAAGACCGGGGCGTACATCATTGCGCCGAACCACTACAGCGAGATCGACCCGCTCGTCGTCGGCTCCATGATCTGGCGGCGGGGGCGTGCGCCGCGGTTCCTCGCGAAGGAGAGCCTGTTCGCGGTGCCCGTCGTCGGCTGGTTCCTCACCAAGTCGGGACAGGTGCCGGTCAGCCGCAGTCACGGCGGACGCGGCGCGCCCATCGCGCAGGCGCAGCACATCGTCGACGACGGCAGCGTCGTCATCGTCTACCCCGAGGGGACACTCACCCGCGATCCCGATCTGTGGCCGATGCGCGGCAAGACGGGGGCCGCGCGTCTCGCACTGAACTACGGCATCCCTGTCATCCCCCTGGCGCACTGGGGCACGCAGCAGATCATGGCGCGCTACTCGAAGAAGATCAGCCTCTTCCCCCGCAAGACCATCACCTTCTCGATCGGTGAGCCCGTCGATCTCGACGAGTTCCGCGGCAAGCCGCTCACGGCCAGCGTGCTGGCGGAGGCGACGGAACGCATCATGCAGGGCGTCACGCGCGAACTGGAGAAGCTCCGCGGCGAGAAGGGGCCGGCGGAACGCTGGGACCCGGCCGCGCACGCGCAGAGTGAGACGGGGCGTTTTGAGGGCTAAGCCGGCACCGGCGCGGCGCGTCACCGTTCTGGGCGCCGGCAGTTGGGGCACCACGTTCGCGAAGATCCTCGCCGACGGGGGCTCACAGGTCACCCTGTGGGCCCGGCGTCCGGAAGCGGCGCGCGAGATCCGTGAGGCGCGACGAAACAGCCAGTACCTGCCCGGCATCAACCTGCCGAAGAGCCTCACGGCCACGTCCGATCTGGGCGAGGCGCTGAGCGACGCCGACCAGCTGTATCTGTCAGTGCCGAGTCAGAGCCTGCGCGAGAACCTGGTCGCCATCGAGGGACTCCTGCCCGCCGACATCCCGGTCGTCAGCCTGATGAAGGGCGTGGAGAAGGGCACTGGCCTGCGCATGAGCGAGGTGATCGCCGAGGTGCTGCCCATTGATCCGGATCGCATCGCGGTGGCATCCGGTCCGAACCTCGCCCTCGAGCTGGCGAAGGAGCAGCCGACCGCCGCCGTGGTCTCGTCGCGGAGCCTGGAGACCGCGCAGCAGGTGGCGCTGGCCGCCCGAAACCCCTACTTCAAGTCGTTCATCAACACCGACGTGATCGGCACCGAGTTCGGCGGCGTGCTGAAGAACCTCATCGCCGTCGCGATCGGGATCGTCGACGGCGTCGGCTACGGAGAGAACACCAAAGCGTCGATCATCACGCGCGGGCTCGTGGAGATGACGGATTTCGCCGTCGCGCACGGCGCCGAGCGCGAGACGCTCGCCGGGCTGGCCGGACTCGGCGACCTGATCGCCACCTGCCAGTCGCCGCTGTCGCGCAACAACACCGCGGGACGCCTGCTCGGCCAGGGATACGCGTTCGCCGAAGTGGTCAAGCAGATGAACCAGACCGCGGAAGGACTGGCATCCGTCGCACCCATTCTGGCGCTCGCCCGAGCCAAGGGCGTCGAGATGCCGATCGTCGACCAGGTCGGACAGGTGCTTGCGGGTACGCTGGCACCGGCCGATCTGGCACCTCATCTGACCACGGATGACACCCCTCGCGGTGAAAGGACAACGGATGACTCACAAGCGCGTCCTCGTGCTTCTTTTCGGCGGGCGTTCGAGCGAGCATTCGATCAGTTGCGCCACGGCGGGCGGAGTGCTCGGGGCGCTTGACCGCGAGCGTTACGACGTCATCCCCGTCGGCATCACCCGCGACGGCGCGTTCGTGCTCGAGCGGGACGACCCCTCCGCGTTCGCGCTGGATCCCGACGAGCTGCCCGAGGTGCGCGACGACGGAAGCCGCGTGCGCTGGCCCGACTCGGCGCTCTCCCGCGAGCTCACCGTGGAGCGGGACGGCGAGGTGTCGTCCCTCGGCGAAGTCGACGTCGTCTTCCCGATCCTGCATGGACTCTGGGGCGAGGACGGGACCATCCAGGGACTGCTCGAGCTCGCCGGTATCCCGTACGTGGGCTCCGGCGTGCTCGGAAGCGCCCTCGGCATGGACAAACACTTCACGAAGACCGTTCTGCAGGCGGCCGGACTCCAGGTCGCCCCCTGGGTCACGGTGACCCATGATCAGTGGGAGCGCGACCAGGATGCCGTCGCCGGCCGGGTGCGCGACCTCGGCTCCCCGCTCTTCGTCAAACCCGCGCGCGCCGGATCCAGCGTCGGGGTGACGAAGATCACGTCCGCCGAGGGGCTCGGCGACGCCCTGGAGACGGCGTTCGCCGAGGACGGCAAGGCCATCATCGAATCCGCGGTCGCCGGCCGCGAGATCGAGATCGGGGTGCTCGGGGCGCGTCCGGGGGAGCGGCCACGGGCATCCGTCGCCGGAGAGATCGTGGTCACCGGTCGCGGATTTTACGACTTCGACGCCAAGTACCTGGATGCCCCGGGCGTCGATCTCGTGTGCCCTGCCGACCTGACGGCGGATGAGCTCGCGGAGATGCAGAGGCTGGCGGTGACCGCATTCGAGGCGATCGACTGCGCAGGGCTCGCGCGTGCCGACTTCTTCCTCACCGACCACGGCTGGGTGATCAACGAGGTGAACACCATGCCGGGGTTCACGCCGATCTCGATGTTCCCCAAGGTGTGGCAGGCCAGCGGCTTCAGCTACCCGGAACTGATCGACGAGCTGATCGAGCTGGCGCTCGCGCGGTAGCCCGGCACTCGTGTCATCCCCGGCGTGAGACATACCAATCCGAACGAGACAGACGTCGAAACGGGCGGTCTCATTCGAATGGGTATGTCTCACCACTGAGGCTGGACGGCTCACCGCGTGTTCGTGGCGCCGCGTCGGCTCAGCCCGACTGCGTCGACGTGCTCGTCGGGGTGGGCGTCGGCGTCTCGGTCGGCGATGTCACGTCGGAGGTGGCGAGGCACTTCTCCTTCTTGCTCTGCGGGATCTGACCTATCGCATCGGCCAGATCGGGCAGCACCGAGGCGTCCGTCACGCCGCCCTCGCCGTGCGCGATCACGATCTCGGTCGCCGGCGTGCGCCCGAACGTGATGTAGCGCAACGACTTCGCCGCCGGGTCGTTCTCGAGAACCCAGTCGATGCCGTTCACCGTGATGCACGGCTTCGTCGTCGGCCCGATGGGGACGACTCCGCAGCGCAGCAGCACGACTGTCGGATCGCCCCAGGCGGAGGTCGCCTGCGCGTTCGTCTCGCGCTGCGCCTTGCCGGCCACTGTGTCGGGCAGGTGCACGATGACATCGGCGCACCTCGGATTGTTCGCGTCCGCCGCTGGCTCCATCGACACGGTGGGGGTGCATCCGGTGAGCAACAGCGCTGCTCCGGTCGCCACCAGCGCAAGCGCCCAGCGACGCGCTGGGCTGTGGGTAGGGGAGGCCTGGCGCGACGAATGGCGGACGAGAGGGCGAACACGAGGGGGCATCACCTCTCAGGCTAGCGTGGGAGTCATGACGCATTCTGGGCACCGGACGCATGACGATCGGGCGACCGACCCCGGGTCTGCACAGGGTCGAGAACCGCGCCGGCCGGCTGCCACGGGCGCGGCGGAACAAGGTCGTGCAGAGGATGCCGACACTCTCGCCGGCGTGGGCGAGGTTGCGACCCTGCGCCGTGTCTTTCCCCGGCTCCCGCAGTCTGCGGCCGCCGTCGTGGGCCCCGGGGACGACGCGGCCGTGCTCGCCGCCCCGGACGGGCGTTATGTCGTGACGACGGACATGATGATCGAGGGTCCCGACTTCCGCTGGGCATGGTCGAGCCCCGAGGACCTGGGCTGGAAGGCAGCCGCCACCAATCTCTCGGACGTCGCCGCGATGGGCGCCCGCCCGACGGCGCTCGTCGTCGCGATCGCGGCGCCCGCGCGCACTCCCGTCGCCGTGCTCGAGTCCGTCGCCGACGGGTTCCGGCTGGCCTGCGAAGCGCTCGCTCCCGGCTGCGGTGTGGTCGGCGGCGACCTCTCGGTCTCGAGCGCGTTCACGCTCGCCGTGACGGCGTTCGGCGATCTGGAGGGCAGGCCTCCGGTGCTGCGCTCGGGGGCTCGTCCGGGCGACGTGGTCGCACTCGCCGGCACGATGGGGCTCGCGGCAACCGGACTGCGCGCGCTCTTCACCGAAGGCGTGGACGACGACGGCGAACCGGATGCCGAGCGTGCCGCCGACCTCGCCGCGCGCGTTGCAGAGGTGGCCGTGCAGCGCCGCCCGATGCCTCCCATCGCTGCGGGGCCCACCGCAGCTGAGGCCGGCTCGACCGCCATGCTCGACGTCAGCGACGGCCTGGCACTCGACGCGGGCCGCATCGCCGAGGCGTCCGGCGTGCGCATCGACTTCTCCTCAGCGGCGCTCGGATCGGATCCTGCCGCGGCGCTCGCCGGCGGCGAGGACCACGCGTTGCTTGCCTGCTTCCCGCCGTCGGTCGCTCTGCCCGAGCCGTTCCGCGCGATCGGCCGCGTGCTCGCGGCGGATGCGGATTCGTCCGACGCTGCGGGCACGGGCCTGGGAGACGGGGTGGCGCGGATCAGCGTGGACGGACATCCGTACGCGGGCGCCGCCGGATGGGACCCCTACGCCGCGGGCTGAGGATGGGGCGGAACGTCACCGGGCACACCGGGTGAGGCATCGGCCGAGTCAGACTCAGCGAGCCCGGCGAACCAGACGGCGGTCTCGCCGTAGGCCTTCGTACGGAACGGATCGAGCGGCGCCGGCCAGCGCGGCTCGGGAGAGCGGGCACTGCGCTCGACGACGACGACGGCGTCCTCGCGGAGGTGCGCGACGAGCGCCGCCAGAACGTCGGCCAGCTCAGCCTCCGTCACGTCGTAGGGCGGATCGAGGAAAGCGAGGCCGAAGTCTGCGCCGCCCGACTGCGCGAGGTAGCCGCGCACCGTCGACTGGCGCACGTCGACGCGAGCGAGTCCGCTTCCCGCCCCATCCGCGGAGCGAGCCTGCGTCGCGGCCTTGAGCACGGCCGAGGCGTTCCTCCGGCACACGCTCGCCGCCTGCGCGTTCTGCTCCACCAGCACGGCCGACGATGCCCCGCGGCTCACCGCCTCCAGGGCGAGCGCGCCCGAGCCTGCATACAGATCGAGCACTCGTATGCCGCTGATGGCATCCATCGACTCGAGCGAGGAGAACATCGCCTCGCGCACGCGGTCGCTTGTCGGCCGGGTGCCGGACTTCGGCACGGCAAGGCCGAGGGAGCCGGCGAACCCGGAGACGATGCGTGTCATGCGTGCCAGAGTATCGGCACGGATGCCGCCGCCCGTCGGCGAGGGCCAGCGCGCTTTCGGTCGGTGCTCACGGACGGCGGGGGTGCTCGCAGACTGTCGGCGGATGCCTCTAGCCTGGGGGCATGGCGCAGCCTCGGTCGGAGCTCTCGAACGCAACAGGGGCGAGGGCGGCTACCCGAGCGGACTTGCACACGCCGCTGACCTCCGTGCTGGGCGATCGGCAGGCCGCCGTGTTCCACCGCGCGTTCGGGCATCGCACGGTGGGCGACCTGCTCGCTCACTACCCGCGTCGCTACGCACACCGCGGCGAGCTGACGAACATGGCCGACCTGCCGCCGGGCGAGGAGGTCACGATCGTCGCCGAGGTGAGGCACGTGGAGTCGCGGGCGATGCGGCAGCGTCGCGGATCCATCCTCGAGGTCACCATCTCCGACGGCACGGGCGTGGTCACGCTCACGTTCTTCAATCAGGCGTGGCGCAAGAACGAGCTCTATCCGGGTCGGCGCGGCATCTTCGCAGGCAAGGTCAACAGGTACAAGAACACGCTGCAGTTCACGCATCCGGACTACGAGCTCTTCGACGACGATTCGGGAATCGGCGCATCGAGTGCCGGCACCTCAGGCAGCGGCTCGCCGGTGACGACCGAGTCGGAGGCCGCGGCCTGGCAGAGCAGGCCCATCCCGATCTACCCGGCGACCTCCACGCTCGCGAGCTGGAAGATCGCCAAGGTCATCCGTGAGGAGGTGTTGCCGGGATTCGGTCCGATCGACGATCCGGTGCCGCGGCCGGTCGCCGTCGAGCACGGGCTCGAGCCGCTCTCGGTGGCGCTGTACGACATCCATCTGCCTGAAGATGACGCCGACTGGCGTCGTGCCCGCGACACGCTGCGCTTCCATGAGGCGTTCGTACTGCAGGCCGCGCTTCTGCAGGAGCGAGAGCGCCTGCGCGAGACCGCGGCGACGGCACGCATGCCCGTTCCCGACGGCTACGCCGCCCGCTTCGATACGGCACTGCCGTTCGAGCTGACCGATGACCAGCAGGCGGTGGGGGAGCAGATCAGGCACGACCTCGCTCAGGCTGTGCCGATGAACAGGCTCGTGCAGGGCGAGGTCGGCAGCGGGAAGACCGTGGTCGCATTGCGCGCCATGCTCCAGGTGGCCGACAACGGCGGGCAGTCGGTGTTCCTCGCGCCCACCGAGGTGCTCGCGTCGCAGCACCTGCGCTCGATCGCGGCGGCACTCGGCCCCGACCTCGCCGCGGAGCTCATGCCCACGCTGATCACCGGGCGGCTGACGGCATCCGAGCGCAAGAAGGCGCTGCTGCGCGCCGTGAGCGGGCAGGCGCAGATCGTGGTGGGAACGCACGCGCTGCTGAACGACAAGGTGTCGTTCTACGACCTGGGACTCGTCGTCGTCGACGAACAGCACCGCTTCGGAGTGGAGCAACGCGACGTGCTGCGCGGCAAGGCGGCGTCACCGCCGCACCAGCTCGTGCTCACGGCCACACCCATCCCGCGCACCGTGGCGATGACCGTGTTCGGCGACCTCGACGTGTCGACCATCGCGGAGCTTCCGGCCGGCCGGCAGAAGATCGAGAGCTTCGTCGTGCCGCTGGCCGAGCATCCCCGCTGGGAGGACCGCATCTGGACGCGTGCGGCGGAGGAGATCGCGGCGGGTCATCAGGTCTTCGTCGTGTGCCCGGCGATCACGCCGAAGGAGCGTGAAGACGCCGCCGCCGACGGACTCTCCGCCGAGGAGCTGGAAGCGCTCGAAGCGGAGCGCCCGATCGCCACCGTGGAGCAGACTCTCGCCGCGGTACAGCGGAATCCGGCGCTCTCCGGTGCGCGCATCGCCGCACTGCACGGCCGTATGAGCGCCGATGAGAAGGATGCCGTCATGCGGGCTTTCGCAGCCGGTGCCCTCGACCTGGTGGTCGCGACCACAGTGATCGAGGTCGGCGTGGACGTGCCGAATGCCTCCGCGATGATCGTGCTCGACGCCGACAGATTCGGCGTCTCGCAGCTGCATCAGCTGCGCGGTCGCGTCGGCCGAGGCGGCGTGCCGGGCCTGTGCCTGTTCGTCACCGCTGCCGAGGCGGGATCGCTCGCACGCGAGCGCGTGGACGCCGTCGCCGCGACGCTCGACGGATTCGCCCTCGCGGAGGCCGACCTGGAGCTGCGCCGGGAGGGCGACGTGCTCGGCAGTGACCAGTCAGGGGGTCGGTCCTCTCTGCGCCTGCTGCGTGTGGCGCGCGACGGCGAGGTCATCGAGCAGGCCAGGGCGGATGCCGCGTCCCTGCTCGCCGACGACCCTCGCCTCACCGAGCACCCAGCACTGGCTGCCGCGATCGCCGACCGACTGACGGACGCGTCGCGCGACTTCCTCGCGCGGGCCTGAACCCCTGCGGCGTGCCCTGCGGGATCTGACTGCGTGGTCGTGGACGAGAACCGGTCGTGGACGAGAACACGCCGTGAACGAGAACTCGCCGTGAACTGTCCTCGCTGCATAACGATCAGGTAAACGTGTCCGGCTATCCTGGAGGTCTATGAGCAGGATCGCCGTTGTCCCTGGTTCGTTCGACCCGGTCACGTTGGGCCACCTCGACGTGATCGCGCGAGCCGCGCGCCTGTTCGATGAGATCCATGTGCTGGTGGTGCACAACCCCTCCAAGACCGCCATGCTGCCGATCGCACAGAGAGTCGCTTTGATCGAGCGCTCGATCGCCGACGAGCGGCTGCCCGGGAACATCGTCGTGGCGGCCTGGAGCGTCGGCCTGCTCGTGGACTACTGCACCGACGTCGGCGCGAACGCGCTGGTCAAGGGCATCCGCTCGCAGGTGGACGTGGCCTACGAGACGCCGATGGCGATCGTGAACCGAGACCTGGCGGGTGTGGAGACCGTCTTCATGCTGCCGAATCCCGCGAACGCGCACGTGTCGTCATCGCTGGTGCGGCAGGTCGCGTCGCTGGGTGGCGACGTCAGTCCCTACGTGCCGCGTGCCGTCTACGACTATCTGCAGGAGCAATGAACACACTGCCGACGAAACAGCCAACGGATGCCGCGGCCTCCGGCACCGACGCCGAGCCCGGGATGACACACGAGGAGTTGCGTGCGGAGGCCGAGCGCGTGGCATCCAACATCGAGGCGGTGATCGACGGCAAGCACGACGCGGTGCAGGTCGCGCTCACGGTGCTGCTGGCGGAGGGCCACCTGCTCATCGAGGATGTGCCGGGCGTGGGCAAGACGATGCTGGCGAAGGCGCTGGCGAAGTCGGTGGACTGCAGCGTCAGCCGCGTGCAGTTCACGCCCGATCTGCTGCCCTCCGACGTGACCGGCGTCTCCGTCTACAACCAGCCGGAACGACGTTTCGAGTTCAAGCCCGGGGCGGTGTTCGCGAACATCGTGATCGGCGACGAGATCAACCGGGCGAGCCCGAAGACGCAGTCCGCACTGCTGGAGTGCATGGAGGAGCGGCAGGTCACCGTCGACGGTTCGACCTACCCGCTTCCGGATCCGTTCATCGTGATCGCGACCCAGAACCCGGTCGAGATGGAGGGGACGTACGAGCTTCCCGAAGCGCAGCGCGACCGCTTCATGGCGCGCATCGCCATGGGCTACCCCGACGAGCAGGCCGAAATCGAGATGCTCACCGGACGCGACACCTCCAGCCCGCTCTCGCGCATCGGCGCCGTCGTCACGAGCGATCGGTTGCGGCAGATGATGGCTCTCGCCCGCCGGGTGTTCGCCTCCGAGGCGCTCAAGCAGTACGCCGTCGCCATCGCCCATGGCACGCGTGACGATCCGGACCTGCGCCTGGGGGCGAGCCCGCGCGCGACCCTGCAGCTCGTACGGGCGGCGAAGGCGCGGGCCGCGCTCGCCGGCCGGGACTTCGTTCTCCCCGACGACGTCGATGCCCTCGCCGTGCCCGTGCTGGCGCACCGCCTGCTGCCGACGAGCCGGGCCATGGGGCAGCATCACGAGCGGGCCGCCGTGCTCGCCGATGCCGTGACCCGCATCGTCGCGGCCACTCCGGTGCCGGTGGGACAACAGAAGTAGCGTTGGACCATGAAGGGCACCCGAGCCCGGTCCGCAGCGCAGCGGCAGAGACCGACCTGGCGAGGCGCTGGGCTGGCAGTTGCCGGTGTGCTCTCGATGGCGGGTGCAGCGCAGCTCGGCCGAGTCGATCTGCTCGTGCTCGGCCTGGTGCTGGTGTTGCTGCCGCTCGCGGCGGCCATCGCGATCACCGTCGAGAAGCCCTGGTTCAGCGTCGCGCGGGTGTTCGAGTCCGACGTCGTCACCGCCGGTGAGACCGCGCGCGCCACGCTCACCGTGCGCAATGAGTCGAGTCGGCGCTCCGCGGCGCTCCGGTGGCGGGATGCCTGCCCCGCCGAGTTGCAGACCCCCGGCTTCGCTCCGCTCCCATCGGTCGGCGAGCACGCGAGGGCCAGCCGAGATCACACCGACACGGCCGTCGTGCACTACAGCATCGGCACCACCGTGCGCGGAATCTTCACGCTGGGTCCGCTGCTGGTGGAGCGCACGGATCCGTTCGGTCTGATGCGCGCCAGGTATCCCGTCGGCTCGGGCAAGCCTCTCGTCGTGGTGCCCCGCGTTGACGACCTCGGCGACGCCGACCTCGACGTCTCCCGTAGCGAAGGCTATGAGCACGAACTGGTCAAGCACAGCATCCCGAACGCGGACGAGCTGATCGCGCGCGACTACCGTCCGGGAGACCCGATGCGTCGCGTGCACTGGCGGGCCACGGCTCGGCACGACAAGCTGATGGTGCGCCAGGAGGAGCCGCGCAGCAACCCGGAGTCGTGGCTTCTGATCGACACCGACGCCGGATCGACGGAACGAAGGTCGGATGCCTCGAGTCCGCGTTTCGAGACAGCGGTCGCCCTGGCGGCGTCCATCGGATCGCACCTGATCGACCAGGGGTTCGTGCTGGGGGTGGCAGAGACGGCGCCACTGCAGCTCCAAGGGCGATCGGGATCGGGGCGAGCGGGGCTCACCGGGCTCCCGGTGGCGGCGTACGACCCTCCGGGTGGTGCGCAGACACTTCTCACGGGGCTCGCCGGCCTGCAGCAGCGGGAGCGGGAGAACACGGACCCGGCGGCCGTGCTCGCCGCGGCGCTGGGACGCAATCAGCAGGCGGTGCCCACCTTCGTCATCATCGTGGACGGTGATCACGATGAGCTCGCCGCGGTATCGGCGCGGGGATCGATGGGAGACCCGGCGGTGGCCTTCTTCGTCGGCGCCCGCCCCGAGCTGCGGGATCTCTTCGAACAACGGGGCTGGATCTGCGTCGACGCGAGCGCGGGGGAGGCCCCGCATGAGATCTGGCGGCGGGCGGGCATCCGTTCCGCTGCGGTGCAGCATGGCTGACACGGCGACCGGACGCGCGGGAGGATCGGCTTCGGGCCGTGCGCCGACGGCGGCATCACGAACGGGCGTGGACCCCGGGGTGAGCGGTCGCGGCATGACGACGACGTCGGAGCTGCGGCTGAGCGCGGCGCTGCTGGCGGTGATGGCCGCGCTGACGCTCGCTCTGGCAGGACTCGTCACAGGAGCGGCATGGTGGCTCGAGCTCCTGCTGGTGAGCGTCGTCGTGCTCGGTGTGGCCGCCGGATGCCGCGCCATTCCGTCCGCGCGTCATCCCGGCCTGCCCCACGCGCTGGCCCCCGTCGCGGCGTTCGTCGCCCTCGTGATGGTCGTCACGGCGCTGTTCGCCCCGCAGACGGCGCTGTTCGGCGTGATTCCGACGCCATCGACGATCGCGCAGTTCGGCGAACTGGTCGTGCGCTCGCGGACGTCGCTGTACACGCAGGGCGTGCCCGCCGATCCGGTGCCCGAGTTTCTCTTCCTGCTCGTCGGCGTGGGTGGTCTGATCGCGTTCGTCTGCGACTTGTTGGCGCTCGTGGTGCGCATCCCCTCTGCTGTGGGCTTACTCATGGCCGGTGCGCTCATCGCGCCCGCCGCGCTGCTGAACAGTGGCATCTCTCCGGTCGCCCTCGCCGCGTGCCTCGTCGCCTATCTGCTCCTGCTGCGGGCCGACATGCGAGTGAAGCGCGGGACAGTGCCCGAGATCGCCAGCTCGTTCACGATCGCGGCCGGGGCGATCGTCGTGGCGCTCGTGATCGGGACGACGGCGCCCGGCTTCCAGCAAGTGGGCCGGCAGTCGATACCCGCCGCCGGCGTGATGTTCGGGGAAGGCGGCGCCCCGCTCGTCGACCTCGGTGCGGACCTCCGGCGACCGGCCGCCGTGCCGGTCATGGACTACACGACAACGGCAGCCGCGCCCGGTTATCTGCAGATGACCACACTCGACGTGTTCTCCGGAACCGTGTGGCGGCACACGCGCACAGCGTCGGACTTCTTCACCTCCGAGACGACGGTCACGAGAGTGCCGGGGCTCAAGCCCGGTGTGAAGACCGGCACGGCGGTCACGAAGATTCAGGTGCATGACCTGACCAGCCAGTGGCTGCCGGCGCCGTACCCGGTCTCCAGGCTGAGCGGACTGAACGGAAGCTGGGGCGTTGAACGCGACGACCTCACCATCGCCGGGTACACGGCGAGCACCGCCGATCAGAGCTACCGCGTCGTCACCCGCACGGTCGAGCCGACAGCGGCCCGCATGCGCGAGTCCGGCGACGATTATCCCCGCTCGGTGCAGCGCGACCTCACGCTGCCGCCGGACATGCCACCGATCATCCGCACCACGGCCGAGCAGGTCATGGCAGGGGCGACGACCGCGTACGACAAGGCGATCGCGTTGCAGGCTTATTTCCACGACGGTGATTTCCGCTATTCGCTGGACGCTCCCCGCAGCGGCGGGTACGACGACGACACGCCGGGAACTATCGCGAAGTTCCTCGTGAAGAAGGCCGGGTACTGCGTGCATTTCGCGGCTGCCATGACGCTGATGGCGAGGGAGCTCGGCATTCCGGCGCGCATCGGTGTCGGATATCTGCCCGGCGATGTGACGGGCAGCAGCGGCCACAGCACCTCTTACCAGGTCAGCTCCGATGACCTGCACGCCTGGCCCGAGCTGTACTTCCCGGGCGTCGGCTGGGTGCAGTTCGAGCCGACCGTCGGCCGGGGAACGGTGCCGAACTACGAGCCCGCGAAGTCGACGGCCGTGTCGCCGACCGACGAGCCGAGCGCGTCGGCGACCGCCGACCCTCGCCGGCTGGTGCCCACGGATGCCCCGATCGCCGGCGACGGCACATCGTCGCCCGACTCGGTGGCCGCGATCTCCTCCTCCGGCACGGTCGCCGCCGTGGTGCTCCTTCTGGTCGCGCTCATGCTCACGCCGGCCATCGTGCGACGTCGGCTACGAGCCCGGCGCGTCGGCGCGGTGCGCGGCGGGGGAGGGACGGCCACGACCGCCTGGAGCGAAGTGCGAGCCACGGCACTCGATCTCGGGCTCGCCGCGCCCATGACCGAGACGCCACGGGCATTCGCCGATCGATTGAGTCGCACGTGGAACGAGGCGCCGGGAAGCAGGCCGGACGCGGCGACGCGCGAGGCGGCATCCCTCGCGATCCGTCGGCTGCAGGATGCCCTCGAGCACGAGCGGTTCGGTCCACCCGATCGTTCCGCGGCCGATCCGGCGCTCGCCGACGACCTGATCGCCGTCGTGGGCACGCTCGGCGCGACCGCGGGATTCGCGCGCAGAACACGTGCCGCACTGATGCCGGTGTCCCTGTTCGAAGGGCGGACGGCGACGGCGGCGTCGGCGGGGCCGGTCGCGTAGAATCGACGGTCATGCCTGCCGTTCGCAACCCGTATTCGGTCAACGTGCGCGATCTCCTGAACCGCCCGGGCGAGATGCGCGAAGAGACCCTGACGATCGACGTCCCCGAGAAGCTCGGTGAGGGGCTGCTGCACGTGGATGCCGGCACGCGACTCGATCTTGATCTGCGGCTCGAGTCGGTGCACGAGGGCGTCCTCGTCTCCGGGGATGTCTCGGCGACGGCGACGGGCGTCTGCGGTCGTTGCCTGATCGACATCGAGCAGGGCGTTCAAATCGACTTCCAGGAGCTTTTCGCGTATTCTTCTGGGGAAGCTTTTGACTTCGAGGTTCACGACGACCACGTGGATCTTGAACCTCTGGTCAGGGATGCGGTAGTGCTGTCACTGCCGTTCCAGCCGGTCTGCCGGCCGGATTGTCCTGGTCTCGATCCCGAGACCAGCAAACGGCTGGCCGATATGCCGGATCGCGAACCCAGCAGAACCATCGACCCTCGATGGGCCGCGCTCGCGGACTTCCCCGCTTCCGATGACGCCGCCGGTCAGAGCGGCAGAGCTGACGAGTCGAGCCCTGCCGATCACACCGGCTCCCGAGACAGAGAAGAGTAGAGACATGGCTGTTCCCAAGCGGAAGAAGTCGCGCGCCAACACGCACGCCCGCCGTTCGCAGTGGAAGGCGCAGGTTCCGAACCTGGTCAAGACCGTCGAGAACGGCAAGGTGACCTACAGCCTCCCGCACCACGCGAAGGTCGTCGAGGATTCGGCCGGTACCCCGCTGTTCCTGGAGTACAAGGGCCGCAAGGTCGCCGACGTCTAGTCACGTGCCGCACGCGGATGAGCGGGCGGAGTCACAGGCGCGCATCGAGAACGGTGCGCGCCTGAGTGCTGCTGCCGGCACGGATGTCGCCGAGCTGCAGCGTCGCATCGGCGTGCACGTGCACGACGATCTGCTCACCCTGGCGTTGACGCACCGCTCCTACGCCTACGAGCACGGCGGCATCCCGCACAACGAACGCCTCGAGTTCCTGGGGGACTCCATCCTCGGGCAGGCCGTGACGGTGAAGCTCTACCGGGACCATCCCCTGCTCGACGAGGGCGACCTCGCCAAGCGGCGCGCCTCGCTCGTCAGCAGCGTGGCGCTTGCAGAGGTGGCTCGGGGCATCGGACTGGGCGAGTTCGTGCTGCTCGGCCGCGGAGAGTCGCTGAGCGGCGGCGCCGACAAGTCGTCCATTCTGGCCGACACCGTCGAGGCGATCATCGGGGCCGTCTACCTGGATGCCGGTGGTGACGTCGCGACCGCGCTCGTGCTGCGTCTGATCGAGCCGCTGCTCGACGACCCGCACCGGTTCGGCGCGGCCTTGGACCCCAAGACGAGCCTGCAGGAGGCGGCGGCGCACCACGGCGCCCCCGCTCCGCAGTATCTGGTGACCGACAGCGGGCCGGACCACAATAAGACATTCCACGCGACGGTCACGGTGCAGGGACTCGTCACCGCCACCGGCGACGGCACGAGCAAGAAGAACGCCGAGATGGCGGCCGCGCTGCGCGCCTGGACCGAGGTCACCGCCGGCGACGGCGCGGCCTCCCGCTGACCGCCGCCGTGCCCGAGCTCCCCGAGGTCGAGGTGGTGCGTGCCGGACTGGCTCCGGCCATCACCGGCGCGACGCTGACCGGCGTCGAGGTGCTCGACGAGCGTGCGCTCACCCGGCACGAGAGGGCACGCGGCGACTTCGCGGCGCTCCTGACAGGCAGACGGATGCTCGGAGCGGCTCGCCGAGGAAAGTTCCTCTGGGTGCCGCTCGAGGCATCCGACCGTGCTCGCGAGAAGGCGGCCGGTGCACTCCCCGGGCCAGTACCGGGCGCGGCGTCTGATGTGCTGTCTCGGCCGGCGGAGAGCGCGTCGAGCGATGCGATCCTGCTGCACCTCGGCATGAGCGGTCAGGTGCTCCTGCGGGAGCCGGGGGCACCCCTGGAACCTCACGCGCGCGTGCGGTTGACCGTGGAGCATCCGGAGCACGGAGAGCTCGCCGTGCACTTCGTCGACCAGCGCACCTTCGGATCGCTCGCCGTGGATGCGCTCGTCACGACACCGGACGGCGCGGCCGGCGGATTCGGCGTCGACCTGGCGAGCGTGCCGAGCCAGGTGGCGCACATCGCGCGGGATCCGCTCGATCCGGCATTCGACGACGACCGTTTCTTCGCGTCGCTGCGTGCCCGGCGTACCACGGTGAAGCGGGCCCTCCTGGATCAGACGCTGATCAGCGGCGTGGGGAACATCTACGCGGATGAAGCGCTGTGGGCGGCGCGGGTGCACTTCGACCAGCCCACGTCATCCCTCTCGGCCCGCAAGGCTCGCGAGCTGCTGGCCGAGGCGCGAGCGGTGCTGCAGAAGGCGCTCGTCGAGGGCGGCACGAGCTTCGACGCGCAGTACGTCAACGTGAACGGCCAGGGAGGCTACTTCGCACACTCGCTGAACGCCTACGGCAGGCAGGGGCTGCCGTGTCCGCGTTGCGGCACTGCGATGGTGCGCGCCACGTTCATGAACCGCTCGAGTCATTACTGCCCGCGGTGTCAGCGGGTGCGGAGGCCACGGCGGTCTTGACGCCGTCCAGAGACGGGAGAAGCACCGCACGGCGACGCCGGGTGCCGGCCTCCAGCTCGGCGTGCACCGCGCTCGCGGCGCTGAGGGGGAGTCGATCGATCGGCAGTGCGGGCACTGCGCGCGAGACGACGAGGCCGTTGATCACGGTCGCCGCCCGAGCGAGGTCGTCGACCGACGCGTTGCTGATCGCGAAGCCCGTGATGCTGCGGTCGTGCGTGTAGAGATCGCCGAACGTGAACTCGTCGTGTCGCGTCATCCCGGCGATGAGCACGATGCGGCCGCCCTGTGCCAGCAGCGGGACCGCCTGCGCGAGGCGGAACGTTCCGGACGTGTCGAGCCAGACATCCGCACCGTCTGAGGGCGCCACGACGGATGCCTCGCCGGGCCGAGCTCGTTCGGCGGGAGCCAGCGCCATGGCCAGCGCCTCATCGAGATCGGGGTCCCGGTAGTCGAGCGCTTCCACGCCGAGGCTGCGCAGTCTGGCGACGTCGCGGGCGCCGGCGCTCGTCACCACCCGGGCGCCGAGGGAGCGGGCTATCGCGACGGCGCAGGAGCCGACGTTCCCGCCGCCGCCTCCGACGAATGCGGTGCCGCCCGTTTCGAGGCCGCCGTGTCGCACGAGCGCGAGCCACGCGGTCGCGGCCGGATGCACGAGCGCGACCAGCTCGATCGGGTCGACGCCGTCCGGCACCCGATAGAGCCGGTCCTGCGGCACGATCGCGAACTCCGCCGCCGCGCCCTGACGTCCGCCGTGGCCGAGGCTGTTGCACCACACGCTCTCGCCGACGCGGAATGCGCTGACGTCGTCGCCCATGGCATCCACGGTGCCGACGAGGTCACGCCCCACCACGAACGGGAACGTCATCGGCGTGCGGTACGCGCCGCTGCGCACGAAGGTGTCGACGTGGTTCACCGTGGTCGCCGTGACGCGCACGCGCACCTCGCCGGCGGCGGGCTCGGGAACCGGCAGAGACGCCATGTGGATGCTCTCGGCCGGCCCGAGTGCGTCGATCACCGCCGCACGCATCGTCGTTGCCCCCATGTCGTCACGATAGCGAGGTCGCCGGTCGTCAGTGGGTCGCGAAAGTCTTGCGAATCCTGCAGCGGCAGGTCAGGGCTGATCGCGACCCGGTCAGGATTGATCGCGAACCGGTGAGGACTGATCGCGAACCGGTCAGGGCCGGGATCCTCCCACCCTCACGGTCCATCGACGTCTTCGGTGCACTATTTCAGGCCATCTCGGGTCAGATCGATATATCTGCCGTCTGAGCCGAGATGGCCTGAAATAGTGACGGGATCCGGGTGCAAAGGCGGGTGCCGCACCGGCGCCGTCCGACGACCACCGACCGCCGACTGCCGACCACTGCCCACAAACCGACGATCGCCGACCAGCGCCGTTCCCTCGAGACACGTGCATCGACGAAGGGCTCATCCGCCCCGCGGCGTCGATCGGTCCTCAGGCCAGGCTCTTCTGCCAGATCCCGTTGAGCGCGCGCTGACGGAACCCGAGCTCGCGGTTGATGGCGAGCATCGGTTCGTTCTCGACGGCGTTCCAGGTGAGCACGTGCTGCGTGTGGGGAGCGATGCGGGCGAGCGCCTCCACGTTGGCGAGCTTCACCGCCAGGCCGAGCCGATGCCCTCGGTGCGCGGCGAGCACCAACGTGTCGCGCTGCTCGGCGGTGGCCGACCCCTGCGCCACGAGCACGATCGTGTACGCCGCAACCTCGCGCGTGGTCTCCTGCACTGCCGCCGCGACCAGGGGCGGCCGGCCTGCGTCGCGCCAGCGCTGCTCCTCACGGCGCACGCGATCCGCGTCCCAGCGCACGGTGTCCACCGGGACGCCCTTGTGCGGCGCATCCACCAGCATGCGTGCTCTGGCAGCGGCGAACGAGTCGATCAGGTCGTCGGGGCACCGCTGCCAGGTGACGAGACGGTATCCGCAGGCATGAGCATCCACCTCGGCGTGCAGACGTTCGCGCACGACCGAGGAGAGCGGAATGTCTGCACGGCTCATCGCTTCGACCTGCGCCAGCCGGAACCCGTGCGCCCGAGCGAAGCGCGCATCCGCATCGTCCGGCAGATGCTGAGCGCTCGGCGGCACAGAATCGGCCGTGCCGCTCGGGATGCCCGAGAGCACGTGCTGCGTGAACGTCGCGATGTCGACGCGTCCGGCGTCGGCCACCAGCTCCTCGCCCTGCCGCAGCAGGGCCGCCCCGATGCCGTGTCGGCGCGCGGCCGGGATCACGTGCACCTCCACCTCGGCCGTCGTCGCGTCCTCCTCCAGCGGCACCGTGACGAGCAGTCGGCCCGCCGGTTCGCCCTCGAGCCGGGCGAGATAGAGCAGGCGAAGCCGGAACGGGCTGGAACGGAACCACGCGAGCTCGTCCTCCGGGGCGGAGACGAAGTCGTCGTCGCCCCACAGGTGCAGCGCGCAGTCGTTGCCGACGTCGACGAAACCGGCGAAGTCACCCGAGGTGTCGGCATCCATCGTCTCCGGAACGACGACGCGCTCGATCGTCACGCGCACGAGAACCCCTCTCGTCGAGATCGGCCACGTCGTGATCAGCCTAGGCAGAGCATCCTCGCGAGCGCATGCCCGTCTTGCCGGGACACGCAATCGGCAGCCGACCGGTATCGCGGAACGCTCGGGAGGCTGCCGGGAAGCCCGTCCGCTCTCGGGTACCGTAGAGACCGTCTCAGGCGCCGTCGACCCGGCGCCGACCGCAACGAAGACGGTACGACGAGGACGGCATGGAACGAGGGGGCGCCGCTTGCATCTGAAGAGCTTGACGCTCAAGGGATTCAAGTCCTTCGCTCAGCCGACCACGTTCGCCTTCGAACCCGGCGTGACCTGCATCGTCGGTCCGAACGGGTCAGGCAAGTCCAATGTCGTCGACGCGCTGGCCTGGGTGATGGGGGAGCAGGGCGTCAAGACGCTGCGCGGCGGCAAGATGGAGGACGTCATCTTCGCCGGCACGTCCACCCGCGGACCGCTCGGCCGCGCCGAGGTGACGCTCACGATCGACAACTCCGACGGCGCCCTGCCGATCGAATACTCCGAGGTCACGATCAGTCGCACGCTGTTCCGCAACGGTGGCAGCGAGTATGCCATCAACGGCAAACAGTGCCGTCTGCTCGACGTGCAGGAGCTGCTCAGCGACTCCGGCCTCGGCCGGGAGATGCACGTCATCGTCGGGCAAGGGCAGCTGGACGCCGTCCTGCACGCGAGCCCGGATGACCGCCGCGGGTTCATCGAGGAGGCCGCGGGCATCCTCAAGCATCGCCGCCGCAAGGAGAAGACGCTCCGCAAGCTCGAAGCGATGCAGACGAACCTCACGCGCCTGAGCGATCTGGCCGGCGAGATCCGGCGCCAGTTGAAGCCGCTCGGCGCCCAGGCCGAGGTCGCACGCGAGGCGCAGACCATCGCGGCGGTCGTGCGGGATGCGCGTGCCCGCCTCCTCGCCGACGAGGTCGTCGGCCTGCGCGCAAGCCTCGACGACTACTCCCGTGACGAGTCCCAGCGGCACAGCGAGCGCATCGTGCTGCAGGAGCAACTGGAGCAGAAGCAGCTGCGCATCGCCCGCATCGAACAGGAACAGGTGGGCGACGCGGTGGATGCCGCGCGCCGCACCGCGTTCGGGCTCGAGTCGGTGCAGGAACGGCTGCGCTCGCTTTTCACCCTGGCGAATCAGCGCCTCGCGTTGCTCGGTTCGCAGGCCGAACTCGGCGAGTCCGCCCGCACGGTGACGCCCGACATGATCGAGGCGTCGAAGGCCGAAGCGGCGCTGCTGCGGGACGGTGTTGGCGAGGCGGATGCCGCGGTGACGGCCGCGCAGACCGCCACGCGTGCCGCCCGCGCGCACCTGGACTCCATCGACGAGCAGATCGCCGCCCAGAGCGCGCTCGTGTCGCAGCACGACCTCGAACTGACGAAGCTCGCCGGACAGGCGGACGCCGCCGCGCAGCGACTCGCCGCCCTGCGCGGTGAGGTGCTGCGCCAGCGCAACCAGCTCGAGGCCGCCGAGCAGCGCCGTGCGGCCGCCGAGGAGGCGCTGACCGACAGCGAAGGCGACTCGCCGCTCGGACCGGATGCCCAAGGCGAGCTCGCCGAGG
This sequence comes from Humibacter albus DSM 18994, assembly GCF_000421825.1. GTDB lineage: Bacteria > Actinomycetota > Actinomycetes > Actinomycetales > Microbacteriaceae > Humibacter > Humibacter albus. Next base: position 688,346 of record NZ_ATXT01000011.1, on the reverse strand, counting down.
CCTACGAACTGGCACAGGCCGCCGTCTTCGAGGCCGAGGCCGAGATCGAACGGCTGCGCGACGAGTTGCGCACACTCGAGCGCGAGCGCGACGCGCTCTCCGGCCAGGTGAAGGCCCTCGGCCGCGCGCTGGGGGCCCGGGACGGATCCGCCGCGCTCATCACGGCCGACCGCGCCGGCGTCAAGGGCCGCGTCGCCGACACCGTCAAGGTGGAGCCCGGCTACGAGGCCGCTATCGCCGCCGCCCTCGGGTCGCTCGCCGACGCGGTCATGGTGGCAAGCCGTGACGCGGCGGTCGACGCGGCGCGATTCGCCTCCGCCGAGGACCTCGGCTCCATCGAGTTGGTGGTCGACGACGACGCGGCGCCGCACGACTCGTCGCCCGCTGCCGTCGTGCCGGCGGGCGCCCGCGCCGCGACGGACCTGCTGCTGGCCGGCACCGCGAGCATCCGGGCCCTGCTGCGCCACGTGATCGTCGTCGAGAGCCTGGACGACGCGCGCACCGCGTGGGACGACGTCTCCGACGCGGCCACCGTGCTCGTCACCCGCACCGGTGAGGTGCTCTCCGCTCACACGCTGAAGGGCGGGTCGGGCCAGGGCGCCGGTCGCATCGAACTGCTCGCGGAACGCGACGCAGCCGCGTCGCGGCTGACGGAGCTCGAGTCCGCCATCGCGACGGCGAAAGACGAGCACGACGGTCAGCGTGAGGCGCTGCAGGCGGCGAAACAGGCATCCTCCGCGGCTCTGACGCAGCTGCGCGCGTACGACGCCCAGCTGGCCGAGCAGGCCGAGAAGTCGAGCCGCCTGACGGCGCAGCTGGAGGGCGCGAACGCGGAGGCGGAGCGCATCGCGCGCGGTATCGCCGAGTCGGAAGCGAAGGCCGCCGAAGCGGAGAAGGTCGCCACGGCGGCCAAGCGCGCACATGAGACCCACGCATCGAGGCCACGGCCCATCCTCGATGTGAGCGAACGGGACGTCGTCTCGGCCGAGCTCGAGGCCTGTCGCGAGGCCGAAGTGCAGGCCCGGCTTGCCGCCGAGACGGCGCGCGAGCGCGTGCGTGCGGAGGAGGCGCGCACCGCATCCCTCAGCAGGCGCCTCGAACAGGAGCGTGCGGCGGCGGCCGAGTCGGCGCGGCGGGAGGTCGTGCGCCGGCACCAGGTGGCCGCGGCGGAGGGCGTGATCGGCCTGCTTCCCCGCGTGCTCGACTCCGTCGACAGGTCGGTGAGTCAGGCGCGCACGGAACTCGCCGCGGCGGAGGCGGCACGAGCGGGGCAGAACGAAGAGCTCCTCGCGCTGCGCCGGGACGAGGCAGCCCTGCGCGACCGGCTGCAGGCGGTGAGCGAGAGCGTGCACGGCCTCGAGCTGCAGATCTACGAGAAGAAGCTGCACCTCTCCTCCCTCTTGGAGCGCGCCGGAAGCGAACTCGGCCTGGTCGAAGACGTGCTGGTCGCCGAGTACGGTCCCGGGGTGGGCATTCCGGTGGACGGTTCCGCGGAGTCCGAGGACGGTGAGGAGAGGCCGTTCGTGAGGGCCGAGCAGGAGAAGCGGTTGCAGGACGCGGAGCGCAAGCTCGCGCGCCTCGGCCGCGTGAACCCGCTCGCGTTGGAGGAGTTCGCGGCGCTCGAGCAGCGGCACAAGTTCCTCACGGAGCAGCTGAGCGATCTGACCAACACGCGCAAGGACCTGCTGACGATCATCGCCGACATCGACGAGCGCATGCAGGGCATCTTCTCGGAGGCGTTCGAAGACACCAAGCAGGCGTTCGCCGACGTCTTCCCGGTGCTCTTCCCGGGCGGGAGCGGCAGCATCCGTCTCACCGACCCGGATGACCTGCTCGGCACCGGCGTCGAGGTGTCCGTCCGCCCGGCGGGCAAGAAGATCGAGCGACTCTCGCTGCTCTCCGGCGGCGAGCGGTCGCTGGCGGCGGTCGCGTTCCTGATGGCGATCTTCAAGGCGCGACCGAGCCCGTTCTACATCATGGATGAGGTGGAAGCCGCGCTCGACGACGCCAACCTCGGCCGCCTGCTGACCACGTTCGAGGAGCTGCGCGCCGACAGTCAGCTCATCGTGATCACGCACCAGAAGCGCACCATGGAGATCGCCGACGCGTTGTACGGCGTCTCGATGCGGCAGGACGGCGTCTCGGCGGTCGTCGGCCAGCGGGTCGAGGAGCGCGGGTCCAGCCGCCGGACCGACGCGCAGCGTGACACGGCACAGCACGCGGAGCTCGCGTCCTGAGAGTGCAGCGCCCGCTAGCCTGAAGGCATGGCAGAACGCTCCTGGTCGCTGAAGGGCGCCCTCCGCGGCATGTTCGCGAAGCCGACGATCGACGACGAGACGTGGGACGACCTCGAGACGGCGCTCATCACCGCCGACTTCGGCCCGGCGGTCACCGACGAGATCGTCGAGGAGCTGCACGAGAAGGTCGACCGCTACCGCACGACCGATCCAGCCGACCTGCAGCGGATGCTTCGCGAGACCCTCGAAGAACGTCTCGCCCGCTTCGATCCCACCCTGCACCTTTCCGAGCGCCCTGCCGTGGTGCTCGTCGTCGGGGTGAACGGCGTGGGAAAGACCACCACCATCGGCAAGTTCGCGAAGTTCCTGCGCAACTACGACCGCTCCGTCGTCGTCGGCGCCGCCGACACGTTCCGTGCCGCCGCCGTCGAGCAGCTGGCCACGTGGGCGCAGCGCGCCGATGCGCAGATCGTGCGGCCGCAGCAGGAGCGGCAAGATCCGGCATCCGTCGCGTTCCAGACCATCGAGTTCGCGAAGAGCCATGGGACCGAGATCGTGATCGTCGACACCGCCGGCCGGCTGCACACCAAGGGCGGCCTGATGGACGAGCTGTCGAAGATCAAGCGCGTCGTCGAGAAGCAGGCGCCGATCGCCGAGGTGTTGCTCGTGCTCGACGCGACGACGGGTCAGAACGGTCTCGCGCAGGCGCAGGCGTTCATCGAGCACGCCGGCGTCACCGGGCTCGTGTTGACCAAGCTCGACGGCTCCGCGAAGGGCGGCTTCGTGCTGGCCGTGCAGGAGCGCACCGGCCTGCCGATCAAGCTCGTGGGCCAGGGCGAGGGGATCGGCGACCTCACCGGATTCACGCCGCACGTGTTCGCCCAGCAGCTGGTGGGCTGAGCGCGATGTCGATCGAGCACGACTACTTCGGCGTCGTCGAGGAGGATTCGGCCGGCGGTCTGTACTGGTCCGAGACGATCGAGGTGGCCGAGCAGCCCGTCGAGGTGGTGCTGACCGCGCCCGACGCGGGCGGCGTCTCGGCGACGGGCTTGGACTCGGCTGCTGCGGTCATCCATGCGCTGGAAGGCCTGGATGCCCGCGCCCGCGACGCTCTGATCGCCGACCTGAGCCAGCGCGAGTCGGTCACGACGTCTTACATCGACCAGCGTGTCGACGACATGGGCGAGTCGCTGATCGATCTGCTCGTGCACAACTCCGGCGACATCGCCATGGACGTGCTGCGCTCGCTGCAGCTTCTGCGCGTCACGTTGCGTCCCGACAACACGGGTGACGACGAAGCGTTCGCCGTGTTCACCTATTCGATCGATCCCGACGAGTCGGATGCGGTGCTGCAGGTGAGCTTCGACGATCGCGGAGACGTGATGGCGGTCGACGACGGCGAGTAGCCTCCTCGCCGGTCGGGGAGCGGTCGGTGCGCTCCAGTACCATTGACACCACCATGGCTACCTTCGGCACACTCTCCGATCGGCTCACCGAGACCTTCAAGAACCTCCGCACCAAGGGCAAGCTTTCGGCATCGGATGTCGACGGCACCGTGCGCGAGATCCGTCGCGCCCTGCTCGACGCCGACGTCTCACTCGACGTCGTCAAGCAGTTCACTGCGACAGTGCGCGAGCGAGCCCTCAGCGACGAGGTCAATCAGGCGCTCAATCCCGCCCAGCAGGTCGTGCAGATCGTCAACGAGGAGCTCATCGGCATTCTCGGCGGCCAGCAGCGCCGCCTCGAGTTCGCGAAGAACCCGCCGACGGTGATCATGCTCGCCGGCCTCCAGGGCGCCGGTAAGACGACGCTCGCGGGCAAGCTCGCGAAGTGGCTGAAGAAGGACGGCCACACGCCCATGCTGGTAGCCGCCGACCTCCAGCGCCCGAACGCCGTCACGCAGCTGCAGGTCGTGGGCGAGCAGGCCGGAGTCCCGGTCTTCGCGCCCGAGCCGGGCAACGGCGTCGGCGACCCCGTCCGTGTGGCGAAGGATGCCGTCAAACAGGCCGAACGTCAGCAGCACGACGTCGTGGTCATCGACACCGCGGGACGTCTGGGCATCGACGCGGAACTGATGAAGCAGGCATCCGACATCCGCAAGGCGACGAACCCCGACGAGGTGTTGTTCGTCATCGACGCGATGATCGGTCAGGACGCCGTCAACACGGCCAAGGCCTTCCAGGAGGGCGTCGATTTCACCGGCGTCGTGCTCACCAAGCTGGACGGCGACGCGCGCGGCGGCGCCGCGCTCTCGATCGCGTCGATCACCGGACGCCCCATCATCTTCGCGTCCACCGGCGAGGGCCTCGACGACTTCGAGCCGTTCCACCCCGACCGCATGGCCAGCCGCATCCTGGACCTCGGCGACGTTCTCACCCTCATCGAGCAGGCGCAGCAGGCCTTCGACGAGGAGGAGGCGCGCAAGGTCGCGGAGAAGTTCGCGACCGACAGCTTCACGCTCGACGACTTTCTCAAGCAGATGCAGCAGCTGCGCAACATGGGCTCGATCAAGAAGATGATCGGCATGCTGCCCGGCGCGGGGCAGATGCGGCAGCAGCTCGACCAGTTCGACGAGAAGGAGATCGTGCGCACCGAGGCGATCATCCAGTCGATGACGCCGTCGGAACGGCACAACCCGAAGCTGCTGAACGGCTCGCGGCGACTGCGCATCGCCAAGGGCTCCGGCATGACCGTGACCGATGTGAACCAGCTCGTGCAGCGGTTCGAGCAGGCGTCCAAGGTGATGAAGACCGTCGCCAAGGGCGGCGTGCCGAACGTTCCTGGGATGGGTCCGGTGCCGGGTGCGAGCTATGGCGGTCGCAAGCAGCAGAAGAAGAAGGGCAAGTCGTCGCGCTCGGGCAACCCGGCGAAGCGCGCCGCGGAGAATGCCGCCATCGCGGCGGGAACCAATGCCGCGTCCGCCGGCGGCGACGCGGGAGGTTCCGGTTTCGGCATCGGCGGCCAGAATGCTCCGAGCGGCGATGAGCTCGCGGCGGTGCAGAAGCTGTTCGGCCGCGGCTGAGGCCCTGCTCGAGCGGCCTCTACTTCAATCCGGTTCGCAGTTCCGTCGTCAGCGACGACACCACGGCGGGAAGACTGCCACCGTTGGCCTCGGCCACCGCGAGCTGCCGCTGGTAGCTGACGCCCGTGCGCAGAATGCGCTCGACATCGGCGAGCTCGGCGGAGCATCCGAGGCGCTCGGCCGTCGGTGCGAGTTCCGTCACGAGTGAGCGCAGTCCGTCGGCCACCGGTCCCTGTGCGCCGCCGGGGTCGAGAATGATGTCCGCGTCGATGCCGTACCGGGCCGCACGCCACTTGTTCTCGCGCACGAACCACGGCGGGAGCACGAGAGGCGGCTCTCCACCGTCGAGCTGGGCGGACATCCGTTCCGTCAGGCAATGGATGATCGCGGCCAGCGCCCCGAGTTCCGTCACGGTGGAGACGCCGTCGCATGCGCGCATCTCCACGGTTCCCCAGTGGGCTGACGGGCGGATGTCCCAGCGGACCTCCGTGTAGTCGCGGATTACCTGCGTCTTCACGAGATCGTCGACGTAGCGCTCGTAGTCGCTCCAGTGCTCCAGTTGCCACGGCAGGCCGGCTGTCGGAAGCTGCTGGAACATCAGCGCGCGATTCGACGCGTACCCCGTGGCGACACCGCCCCAGAACGGGCTCGAGGCGCTCAGCGCCTGCAGGTGCGGAAGGTACGTGAGCAGCCCGTTCACGATGGGCAGCACCTTGTCGCGCTGCTCGATGCCGACGTGCACGTGCACGCCCCAGATCAGCATCTGGCGCCCCCACCACTGCGTGCGCTCGAGCAGATGCTCGTAGCGTTCCGACGGGGTCGGCTTCTGGTCGAACCACTGCGCGAACGGATGCGTTCCGGCGCACATCAGTTCGATGCCCAGGTCGTCGGTGACCTCGCGCACGGACTCGATCAGTCCCTGCAACTCGGCGACGGCATGGGGAACGCTGTGGTGCACGCTGCTGATCAACTCGATGGTGTTGCGCAGCAGCTCGTGGGTGATCTGCGACTGCTCGCCGCCGTCAGCCGGTTCCAGCGCGTGCAGAACCTCGTCGGCGCTCTGCACCAGGTCGCCGGTGTCGCGGTCGACGAGTGCGATCTCCCACTCGATGCCCACGGTGGAACGCTCCGACCGGGTGAACTCGATCCGCATGCGCCGCCCCTCTCGCGTGGTCGGCGAGCCCATACCTCCGGGGCATTCCACGCCTGGCCGACGCGAACGGTTTCCCGACTCGGGACTCGGGGGCTAGCCTAACGTTCGCCGAGGTCGGGAAACGGTGCTCGTCGACGACGTGTTCCGTGTCGCGACCCCTTGGCAAGGCACAGGTGCCATGGCTGTTTCCGGCGACGTCTCGTGTGCGTCCCGTCGGGACGGACGTGGCGGAGAAGGAACGCGAAGAGGCATATATGCGACTGATGGTCCAAGGAACCCGTGATCGGCTCGTCAACGAGCTCGACATCCCGGTCTCGAAGTATCACGCGCACCGCGCCCTCGTGCTGGCATCGCTGGCGGAGGGCACGAGCGTGATCCGGGGGCTGTCGTCCACTCGGCAGGTCGAGTGGACGGTGGGCGTGCTGCGTGCCCTGGGCACGCGCATCGACGTGGACGGTGACGCCTACGTCGTGCACGGTGGCCGTTACCGGGCTTCGGACGTCGTCGAGCGCGGCTCGAGCGGGCCCGACGGCGTGCTCAACGTCGGATCCAGCGGCACCACCCTCTATTTCATGGTCGGACTCGCCTCGCTGGCCGACAAGCCGATGACACTGACCGGCATGAAGTACTTCCAGCGCCGGCCGATCAAGGCGCTGCTCGACTCGCTGACCCAGATGGGCGTGCGGTTGCAGAGCACGCACGACTGCCCGCCGATCACGGTGCAGCCGCACGCGCCGACCGGTGGCGATGTGTCGATCGCCGGTACCCTCTCGCAGTGGCTGAGCGGTCTGCTCCTCCTCGCTCCGTTCGCCGAGAACGACACCACGATTCATGTCACGGGCGGGCGTCTCAACGAGCAGCCGTACGTCGATCTGACGGTGCGCATGATGCGCATGTTCGGCCTGCGCGTCGAGGTCTCCGACGACTGGCTCACGTACCGCATCCCGGCGCAGCAGACGGCGACGCCGTGCGACTACCGCATCCCGCCCGACATCGGCTCCGCCGCCTTCGGCATCGCGGCCGCGGCGCTGCATCCGGGCGATGTGCTGCTTCGGGGACTCTCGGCGACGCGCGCGGCCGAGACGGATCATCCCGAGGCCGAGTTCCTCGACCTGGCCGCCGAGATGGGCGTGCCGATGACCCTGGATGCCGACACCGGCTTCGTGCGCATCGCCCACGACGGTCTCGACCTGCGTCCGATCGACGTCGACTGCGGCCCGATCCCCGACCTGCTACCCGTGCTCTCCTCCATGGCGGCGTTCGCCGACGGAACGTCGCGGCTGCACAACGTGCGCCACATCCGGCTCAAAGAGTCCGACCGCGTGGCGGCCATGCTGCAGCTGAACCGCATGGGCGGGCGACTCGAGCAGAGTCCTGACGAGCTGCGCATCACGGGTGTGCGTTCGTTGAGCGGGGCGGCCATGTCGTCGTTCAACGACCATCGCGTCCTGATGGCGCTGGCGGTCGCGGCGTCCCGGGCCGACGGCGAGTCGACGCTGACATATCCGCGCGCCTATCGCATCTCCTATCCCACCTTCCTCGACGAGATGAACGGCATCGGACTTCACATGGACATCGGCACTCCGCCCGCCGACGACGAGCGCGACGACCACGAGGACGAGGCCGTCGCGACCTCGGCCGAAGATGTCGCATCGTCGCTCGCCGGGACCGCCGAGCCGCTGCAGCTGACCGAGGCCGTCGCGCAGACCGCGGCGGCGGAACCCGACGCGCCGGCGGTGCTGGAGGCCGACGGCCACGCGCTGAGTTCGCTCACCTGGCGCGAGCTCGACGAGGAGGCCGATCGAGTCGCCGCGCTGCTGCTGGAGGCCGGCGTGCGGCGCGGAGAGGCGGTGGCGGTGCAGCTGCCGAACTGGAGCGAATTCGTCGCCATCGCGCTCGGCATCATGCGCGTCGGCGGTGTCGTGACGCCGATCATGCCGGTGTTCGGTCCCCGCGAGACGGCGATGACGCTGGCGCGGTCCCGCGCCCGGGTGCTGTTCCTGCCGAACTACTTCCGCGGTCGGCAGCCCGTCGTCGAACTGCTCGCCGCCATCGGCGAAGCGGAGTCGCAGGGCCGAGAGCTCGCGGTCGAGCACGTGATCGTTCTGCGCAGCGAGAATCGGCGTGGTGCGGACTCGTCGGTGGAGATCCCGCCCATCCCCTCCGACGCGGTGGCGGACGCCCGCACCACGGACTGGAACTGGCGCTACTACGACGCCGCGCTCGCTGCCGTGGACGTGGACACGGATGCCATCGCGCAGGCCGCCCCCACGCTCGACGACTACTGCCAGCTGCTGTTCACCTCCGGCACCACAGGGGAGCCGAAGGGTGTGCGTCACACCTATCGCAGCCTGGGGCTGGCCACTGCCATGGAGGTGCGCCACCTCGGCCTCACGCACGACGATCGCATCTACGTGCCGTCGCCGCTCGCTCACCAGACCGGATTCCTCTACGGCATGCTGCTCGCCTGGCGGCTCGGCGTCGCCGTGGTCATCCAGCCGATCTGGGACGGGCGCGTGGCGCTCGAGCGGGCGTTCGGCGAGGGCAGGGCCACGTTCGTGCAGGCGGCGACCCCGTTCCTCTCCGACTTGCTCTCCCTGGTCGAGGGAGGTGAGGCGAAACCGGAGAGCCTGCGCATCTTCGTGGCCACCGGCGCCGCCGTGCCGCGCGCGCTCTCGCAGCGTGCCACCGAGGTGCTGGGCACGCGGGTACTCGGCGCGTTCGGCACCACGGAGACGTGCCTCGGCACGCTCGCGGGAACGGACGACAAGCCCGAGGATGCCTGGGGCAGCGACGGGCGCGCGTTGTTCGGCGTGGACATCCGTATCGTCGACGACAACGGCGAGCGCGTGGCCGCCGGCGTGGAGGGCAACTACGAGCTGCGCTCGCCGACCGTCTTCGACGGCTACCTGCAGCGCCCCGACCTCACCGCAGACGTGTTCACCGACGACGGCTGGTATCGCACCGGCGACCTCGCCCGTCTCGACGAGGCGGGTTACCTGCACATCACCGGACGGGTGAAGGACGTGATCAATCGTGGCGGCGAGAAGATCCCGGTCGTCGAGATCGAGAATCTGCTCTACCAGCACCCGAAGGTCACCGACGTCGCGATCGTCGCGATGCCCGACCCTCGGCTCGGCGAACGCGCGTGCGCTTTCGTGGTGCCGGCGGCGCAGGGTTCGCCCCTGGCACTGGCGGAGGTGCAGGATTATCTGCGACGCCACGGCACCTCGAAGTACTACTGGCCGGAGCGGGTCGAACTGATCGACGAGCTGCCGCGCAACGCGGTGGGCAAGATCCAGAAGAACGTGCTGCGCGAGCGGGCCGCCGTGCTGGTGGCCACGGAGAACGCGCAGCGGAAGGAGAACGCATGAGCCAGGATGCCGGCACCCGTGAGGACGCCGACGAGTACGCCGCACTGAAGCGCGAGATCACGCAGTGGGTCACGGGCCCCGGCGAGCAGTACGCCGAGCGCATCGAGGCGACCGGCGAGGTTCCGCCGGAACTGTTCGCCGAGCTCCGCGACCGCGGCTATCTCTCGCTGGCGGCGCCGCAGCGGCTCGGCGGGCGCGGCATCCCATTCGCGCAGTACCTGGAGCTGATGGAGATCGTCTCCCGCTCGCACGCGTCCATCCGCATGCTCGTGCACGTCATCAACGGCACGTGGCGCGCGATGGACCCGTACATGACCGATGAGCAGCGCGAGAAGTTCGTCGTGCCATCGGTGAAGGGCGAGAAGCTGGTCGCGTTCACGCTCACGGAGGCGACGGGCGGAACCGGCGCGGACATCCACTCCACCGTGCGCCGCGAGGGCGACAGGTACCTGCTGAACGGCGAGAAGCACCTCATCACGTTCGGCGTGAAGTGCGACTGGTGGCTGCTCGCCGCCCGCCTCGAGGGCTCGACCGGCAAGGACGGCATCGTCGCCATGATGGTGCCGAACACCGGCCTCGACGGCGCCGAGGTGGTCGACGACTCGCAGACGATGGGCGTGCACGGCACCGACCACGCCATCCTGCGTTTTCACGACACGCCCGTGCCGGTGGCGAACCGTGTCGGCGAAGAGGGTCAGGGCCTCGAAGTCATGCTGGGCGGTTTCTTGCTGCCCAGTCGTGTCTCGGTGGCGATGAGTTGCGTGGGCCTCGCCGAGCGGGCGCAGGAGCTCGCCGTGCAGTACGCGCAGCGTCGCGAGACGTTCGGCAAGAAGCTCGCCCAGCGCCAGGCCGTGCAGTTCCTGCTCGCGGAGAACTACGCCGACATCCGGGCCGCCAGGGCCCTCGTGCTCGAGGCGGCGCGCGCGTATGAGAACGACGACCCGGAGGCGGGCGTGCTCTCCAGCGCGAGCAAGATGGTCGCCGTCGACATGCTCACCCGGGTGACCGACAAGGCGCTGCAGATTCACGGCGGCCAGGGCTACTGGAAGCGCAACCCCATCGAACGCGTGTACCGGGATGCCCGTGCGCAGCGCTTCGAGGAGGGCACGAACGAGATCCAGAAGCTGGTCGTCGGCCGCGCCGTGCTGACAGGCCAGGTCTGAGACAGCCCCGCCCGGAGCCGCATGCCGGACCGCATGCCGAACACGAACGAAGAACGAACGAGAACAGGAGCACATCCGCTCATGACGGAACCCGAGACGACATCCGCCGCCTCCGCCGAGACGGCCGCGAGGCCGCGCGTCACGCTCATCACCGGCAGCTCACGCGGCATCGGCCGCGTGCTGGCGTTGAAGCTGGCATCGCGCGGTGAGCACGTGGTCGTCAACTACAAGAAGAACGCCGAGCTGGCCGACGACGTGGTGCGCGAGGCGCGCGAACTGGGTGGCGGCGGCCTGGCCGTGCAGGCCGACATCGAGGAGCCCGACGACATCGACGCGCTCTTCGAGAAGGTGCGGGCCGAGTACGGCCGACTCGACGGTTTCGTCGCCAACGCGGCGGCGAGCGCCTTCAAGCCGGTCTCGGCGCTCAAGCTGCACCACCTGGACCGCAGCTGGGCCATGAACGTGCGCTCGTTCGTGCTCGGCGCACAGCGGGCATCCGCCCTGATGACGAATGGTGGGCGCATCGTCGCCGTCACGAGCTACGGATCGCTGCGCGCGTTCCCGACCTACGCTTCGCTGGGTGCGGCGAAGGCGGCGGTGGAGTCGTACGTCAAGTTCATGGCGACGGAATTCGGTCCGCGCAACATCACCGTGAACGCGGTGAACGGCGGCCTGATCGACACCGACTCGCTCGAGTACTTCTACGAGCGGGTGCCGGGAATGGCGCCCATGCAGTCCGTGATCGAGAAGGTGCCGCTCGGACGTCCGGGAACGGCGGACGACATGGCATCCGCCGTCGAGTTCCTGCTCGGTGCCCACGCCGGGTACATCACCGGTCAGACCATCACCGTCGACGGCGGGCTGACCGTCGTGGCCCCGCCGTACTGGGCGGACACCTCCGGCGAGTTGCGCGCCGCGGTCTTCGGCGACTGACGGATGCCCGCCGATCCCTCCGCGCTGACCCGCACCTTCACCCCGTGGTCGCTGGGCACGCTGCGACTGCCGCACCGCGTGGTGGTGGGCAGCATGCACACCGGCCTGGAGATGCGCGACGACGGGGGAGAGGGCCTCGCCGCGTTCTACCGCGAGCGCATCGAGGGCGGGGCCGCGCTGATCGTCACCGGAGGCCTGGCGGTGTCGCCGGAGGGGCGAGGCGGGCCCGACTATGCGGTGCTGAGCGATCCTCAAGCGCAGGAGCGCCTCGCGTACGCCGTGGGCGCTGCACACGAGGCCGGGGGTGCGGTGGCCGCGCAGCTCTTCCATGCAGGTCGTTACGCCGTACTCGACGGGCTCGTGGACGACGTGGGTGCCCCGGCGCGGTCCGTGGCGCCCTCGGCGCTGCCGTGGCGTGCTGCGCACGGCGAGGTGCCGCGTGCGCTCGGAAGCGACGAGGCGTGGGAGGTCATCGAGCAGTTCGCCACCGCGGCCGCGACGGCGAAGCGTCTGGGCTTCGACGCCGTCGAAGTGATGGCATCCGAGGGCTACCTGATCAACCAGTTCTGTTCCCCGGTGACGAACCTGCGCGAAGACGAGTGGGGCGGCGACGGCGATCGCCGCTCGCGCTTCGCGATCGAGACGCTGCGTGCCGTGCGCGTCGCCGTGGGCGACCTCCCCGTCACGGTGCGCATCTCGGGCGATGACCTCATGCCCCAAGCTCCGGCGCCGCACGACTACGCGCGGCTCGCGGTGCGCCTGGCCACCATCGGTGCCGACGCCATCAGCGTGGGCATCGGGTGGCACGAATCCCGGGTGCCGACGGTGCAGGCAGCCGTTCCGCACGGCGCCTGGCTCTCCGCGGCCGAGGGCATCGTGTCGGCGCTGCGCGAGGCCGGCGAACACGCCGCCGTGATCGCGAGCAACCGCTTCACAGACCTGCGCGACGCGGAGACGGTGTTGCAACGCGGTACGGTGGACGCGATCGCACTGGCACGGCCGTTCCTCGCCGACCCGCAGCTCATCCAACGATCGCGGGGTGGTGCCTTCTCCCTGGTGAACACGTGCATCGGCTGCGATCAGGCGTGCATCGACCGCTCACTCGTCTTCGAGCCCGTCTCGTGCCTGGTGAACCCGCGCGCCGGACGCGAGTCGCAGTTCCCACTGGTCGCGGCTCGATCGCGTGCGCGCATCGCGGTCGTCGGAGGTGGACCGGCGGGAATGGCATCCGCCCTGGACCTCGCGCGGCGCGGGCACGACGTCACACTGTTCGAGGCGGCCGACGCCCTCGGCGGGCAGTTCGCCCTCGCCGCGCGCATCCCGGGCAAGGAGGACTACGCGGCCACGCCGCGCGCGGCATCCGAAGAGCTGAGCCGGCTCGGTGCGAGGCTCGAGCTCGGTGCGGCGGCGACCGCCGACGATCTGGCGGGCTTCGACGGGGTCGTGCTCGCCACGGGCGTGCGACCGCGTGTCGTCGACATCCCCGGAGCCGAGCTGCCGCACGTGCTCGACTACGAGCGCGCCATCCAGCACGGTGTGCCGGCCGGCAAGGTCGTGATCGTCGGCGGCGGAGGCATCGGCGTCGATGTCGCCACCATGCTCGTCGAGCCGGCGGATGCCCGGGTGCGGGCCTCGGGGTTCGCCCCGCGCTTCGGCCTTCCGTGGCCCGCCGACGTGCTCGAGGCGAAGCGCGGCAACTGGGCGAATCGTCCGGGCGACCCGACGGCTCCGGGCGATGCGACGGCGGCCGCGTCCCGACTCGCGCGCCCGGGATCGGACGTCACGATCCTTCGCCGGTCCGGCAAGTTCGGCCAGGGAGTCGGCATCACGGCGCGCTGGGTCGTGCTCGGCGCGCTGCGGGACGCGGGCGTGCGCATGATCAACGAGCTGACGTACCGACGCATCACGCCGGAGGGTGTGGAGATCGCGCGCGTGGGGGGCCAGGTGGAGCTCCTGCCGGCGGATGCCGTCGTGGTGTGCGCGGGGCAGGAAGCGCATGACCCGCTCGGACGCGAGTTGGCCGAGCGGGGCATCCGCTTCGAGGTGGTCGGCGGAGCGCGCGACGCGAGTCGGGTGGATGCCGTGCGCGCGACGAGCGAGGGCCTGGTCGCCGCGCGCCGTCTCGCGCCCTGAGCGGTGAGGGCGTCGATTACCGATCTCCCAGCGGAATCTGCAAGAATGACCAGTCGAGTTCACTCGGGACGACCCTCTATCAGACCGTGATGCGACTCTCCATCAGACCTCCTGCCGGGTGTGCCCCACGCCTCCGGCAGTCAGTTCGCGCGAAACATTCAACACACTACGGAGAATTGTGGCTGTCAAGATCCGCCTTAAGCGGCTCGGAAAGATCCGCGCCCCCTACTACCGCATCGTCGTCGCCGACTCGCGCACCAAGCGCGACGGTCGAGTGATCGAGGAGATCGGCAAGTACCACCCCACTGAGAACCCCTCGTTCATCGAGGTCGACTCCGACCGCGCCCAGTACTGGCTCGGCGTCGGCGCTCAGCCGACCGAGCAGGTGCTGGCCATCCTCAAGCTGACCGGCGACTGGGGCAAGTTCAAGGGCGACAAGAACGCCGTGAGCACCGTCCAGACGGCCGAGGCGAAGGTCGCGTTCGTCGCCGACGAGAAGAAGAAGCCGGTGCTCAAGCCGAAGACCGAGAAGCCGGCCGAGAAGGCCGCGCCGAAGGACGAGGCATCCGAGTCCGCCGACGAGACCACCGAGGCGTAACACCTTGCTCTCCTCCGCTCTGCAGCACCTGGTCGAAGGCATCGTCGACCACCCCGACGACGTCCACGTCGTGGCGAAGGAGTCCCCGCGCGGCGAGGTCCTCGAGGTTCGCGTGAACCCCGAGGACCTCGGTCGCGTGATCGGTCGCTCCGGTCGCACGGCGAAGGCCCTGCGCACCGTCGTCGGTGCGCTCGCCGACGGCCGCCGTGTTCGCGTCGATCTCCTCGACTGACACGCGGTGAGCGGAAAGAAGGACGAGCCGAAACCGCCGAAGCAGCAGCTTCGCGTCGGCAGACTGACCAAGGCCCACGGTCTCAAGGGGGCCATCAAGCTCGAGCTCTACACGGACGATCCCGAGCACCGCTTCGTGCCCGGCGCCGAGTTCTCACTGCAGGTGCCCACCGGTTCCCCGTGGCACGGCAAGACGCTCACGCTGGCCGAGCTGCGTTGGTACAACGGGCATCCGGTGGGATTCTTCGAGGGCGTCAACGACCGCACGGAGGCGGAGACGCTCATCAAGGCGATCCTCTGGGTCGACCAGGACGACTCGGTCGAGGACGATGCCTGGTACGACCATCAGCTCGTCGGGCTGCGAGTGCTGCGCGAGGGCGCGGTGGTGGGCACCATCGCCCGCGTCGACCACTTGCCGGCGCAGGACCTGCTCGCGGTGAAGACGGCGAGCGGCGAGGTGCTCGTGCCGTTCGTGTCCGCGATCGTGCCGGAGGTGGACGTCGCGGCCGGCACCGTCACCGTGACGCCTCCGATCGGCCTGTTCGAGGAGATCCCCGAGACGGAGGGCGACGACGACGCGGCGGATTCCGCGGCCGAGTCGTCCGAGACGGCGACGGCATCCAGGACGGCGACGGCATCCGAGAATTCTGGCGGATCCAAGAACCCTGGCGAATCCGAGAACCCTGGCGAATCCGAGAACCCTGGCGAATCCGAGAACCCTGGCGAGCCCGACAAACAGGCTGGCACGGAGGAATCGGCCGACTGAGGAGACGCCACGGCAGCCGTCCTGCGAGGATGGCGGTCGTGGATGCAGTCTCTGTGGTCGTCGCGCACTCCGAACGTGCGACCCTGCGCGTAGGTGACACGTTCCTCAAGGTCGACTCCGACCGGAGCATGACGGACCGCGAAGTCGAGGCGATGCGTCTCGCACCGATCCCGACGCCGACCATCCTGTGGCGCACCCCGCCCGTGCTCGCCATGGCAGCACTCCGGGGTGAGCCGCTCGCCCATCTCGGAGCACCGTCGACGGCGTCCCCTGCAGCATGGGCCGCGGCGGGTGCTGCCGCCCGCACACTCCACGACGCACCGCTGCCGCCATGGCAGGGACGGAGCCTGATCGACGTCTCGTCGCGGCTCGATGGCGAATGCGCGGTGCTCATTGCGCGCGGCATGCTGCCCGCCGAGTTGATCGCGGACAGTCGACGCTTGGCCGAACAGGCTCTCCGGTCATCAAGACCGGCCTTCATGCACGGCGACTTCCAGGTCGAGCACGTCTTCGTCGTGGGGGACGAGGTCACGGGCGTGATCGACTGGTCGGAGGCGGTCGCGGCGACGCTCTCTTCGATCTTGCCACCCTCACGCTCGGCCACGAGGAGCACCTGGGCGACGTCGTGGCGGGCTACGGCGCCGACGTCGACCTCGATGCGATCCGTGCGTGGTGGGCGGTGAGATGCCTGCTCGCCATCCGGTGGCTCGTCGACAACGGTTTCGACGCGTTCATGCCGGGAGCCGAGGTCGACGTGCTCAGGTCGCTGGTCTGAGAGCCGCGCGGTCGACGGCGTTCGTCCCTGTGGACTCCTCGAGCGGCAGACCCGGCGGCGCGTGAGTCGTGAGGAAGGACACCACAGCGTCGAGGGATGTGCCGGGGACCGTCCAGTATCCTTGGGCGTCCGCCATCGGCTGGCACAGCATCAGCACGGCCAGGGAGGAGGCGACGCCCTTCGCCGCGACGGGCCTTGATCGCTGCGCCGTCGCCGAGAGCCACGGGCGTCAGACTACTGGTCGACCGGGCGCCGTGGAAACGCGTCGTCGGGAACACCGGCTGAATTTTCGGCTGGGCCAGGCACTCGGCGGCACGTAGCCTCGCGTGCGGAACGTCAGGCGCGGGCGACCGTGACGACCGCCGTCTTGAACTCGGGCATCGCGGAGACCGGATCGACGGCATCGCTCGTGAGCAGGTTGGCGCTGTCCGCCTCCGGGAAATGGAACGGCAGGAAGACCGTGTCCATGCGGATGCCGGCGTCTAGCTTGACCGGAGCGGTGAGGTGTCCGCGGTCGTTCGCGATGACCGCGAGGTCGCCGTCGGCGAGGCCACGCGCATGCGCCGCCGCCGGATGCAGCACGAGCTCCACACGCGGACGCGCTGCGACCAGCTCGGGCACGCGGCGGGTCTGTGCTCCCGACTGGTACTGCTCGAGGAGTCGTCCGGTGACGAGCCAGAGCTGATCGGATCCGCGCGGCGTCTCGGGGTTCGGGCGGCGCCTCACCGACACGAATCGTGCGCGGCCGTCGGGATGCGCGAAACGCACGTCGAACGGCCTCGGCGTGGAGCTGCCGCCGGCAGGACACGGCCAGTGCACGGATTCGTCGCCGTCGAGCATCCCGTAGTCGATGCCCGAATAGTCGGATCTCCCGCCCGCGGATGCGCGTCCCAGCTCCGTGAACACCCTCTCGGCCTCGACGTCGAAGTGCACCTGCGGTGCGAGCCGTCCGGCGAGTTCGGCGAGGATCCAGAGTTCGCTCCGCGCCTCGCCCGGAGGATCGACGGTCCGACGCCGGCGCAGAACCCGACCCTCGAGATTCGTCATGGTTCCGTCCTCCTCCGCCCACTGGGTCACGGGGAGCACGACATCCGCTCGCTCCGCGGTCTCGCTCATCACGACGTCGCAGACCACGAGCGTGTCGAGCCGGTCGATCGCTGTGCGCACCGCGTCGACGTTCGGCGCGGAGACCACGGGATTCGAGCCGTGGATGAGCAGGCACCGCACGCCGTCCGCCGATCCCGCGCTCTCCAGCAGCCGGACGGCCGGGATGCCCGGCCCAGGGATCGCCTCCGGCTCGATGCCCCAGATGCGTGCGACGTGGTCGCGCGCTGCAGGATCGGTGATCGACCGGTATCCGGGCAGTTGGTCGGCCTTCTGCCCGTGCTCGCGCCCACCCTGACCGTTGCCCTGGCCGGTCATGGTGCCGTATCCCGATCCCGTCGTGCCGGGAAGCCCGAGCAGCAGGGCGAGGTTGATTGCTGCTGTCGCCGTGTCCGTGCCGTCCGCGTGCTGCTCCACGCCGCGACCGGTGAGGATGTACGCGTCGCCCTCCGCGAGCCGCCGCACCACCTGCCTCAGGCGTTCGGCCGGCACGCCCGTCGCCGCCTGGGTGCGCTCCGGCCACCACTCGGCGAGACTGCGGCGGAAAGATGCGAAGCCTGTCGTGCGCGCTTCGACGTAGTCGTCGTGCACGAGGTGTTCGGCGATCGCGAGGTGGGCGAGCCCGAGGAGGAGCGCAAGATCGGATCCGGGTGCCGGTGCGAGGTGCGTCCCCGCGCCGTCGTCGGTCAGCCGTGCTGTCGAGGAGCGGCGCGGATCCACCACGATGAGCCCGCCCGCGGCACGGGCACCCTCCAGATGTCCGAGAAACGGCGGCATCGTGTCCGCCATGTTCGACCCGAGGATGAGAATGGTGCGCGCCGTGTCGAGATCCGTCACGGGGAACGGCAGCCCGCGGTCGAGCCCGAAGGCCCGGTTCGCAGCTGCAGCGGCGGACGACATGCAGAACCGTCCGTTGTAGTCGATGCGCGAGGTGCGCAGCGCCGCTCGGGCGAACTTGCCGAGCTGGTAGGCCTTCTCGTTCGTGAGACCACCGCCGCCGAACACGCCGACGGCATCCGGCCCGCGCGCCGCCTCCGCCTCCCGGATGCGCAGGGCGACCAGATCGAGCGCGTCGTTCCACGAGGTCTCCACGAACTCGTCGTCGGCATCCCGGATCAGCGGTGCAGTGAGTCGTCCCGGAGCATCGAGCACGACGGTTGAGGTCCAGCCCTTCTTGCAGAGGCCGCCGCGGTTGGTCGGGAACGCGCGGCCGGCGACGTCGAGCAGAGGAGCACCGTCGGCGCGCTCCTTCGGACGCGTGAGGGTCATCGCGCACTGCAGCGCGCAGTACGGACAGTGCGTCGGAGTGCCCTGCGTCTCGGCACGGGACGGATCCGCTCGGGCAGACGCCTCGGGATCCGCGTCAGCGATGTTCATGGTCGTCCTCTCCTCGCGTCACACCCCGATGACCGCGGGGGAGCGATCGTCGAGCATTCCCTGGATGCGTTCCCGGCAGCCGCCGCAGCCGGTGCCCGCGCGGGTCGCCCCGCCGACATCGACGACGGTGGTCGCGCCGCACGCGATCGCCTCGCCGATGCGGCCGGCGCTCACGCCGTTGCACCAGCAGATGGTGGTCTCCGGCGTGATTGCGGAGGACTCCGCCGACGGATCGTGGTCGACGCCGTCGAAGCGCAGCACGACCGAGCGATCAGCAGGCAGCTCGGCGCCGCGCTCGAACAGAAGTGTCAGCTCGGAGGCGGTGCGGGGCATCCCGACGGTCGCGAATCCTGTCAGGACGCCCGCTCTGGTCACCGTCTTGACATACCCGCCGTGCTCGGGATCCGCCCATTGCGCCACTCGTCGTCCGTCGTCGAGCACGTCCCACGGCTCCGGGGTGACGTCGCCGGCGGCGACGCAGTCCACGCTCTCACCCTTCAGCATGACGATCGCCGGGCGCTCGTCCGGCGGTTCGAGGTCGAACGGGACCCCGGATGCCTCGGCCGCCAGCCTCGCCGCGAGCCAGTCCGCCTGCTGCCAGCCCGGCCCGATGAGTCCGCTCGGCCCGCCTCCCACGCGTCCGCCGGCCTGGGCCCAGGCACGGACGTCGGCGGGTGGATCGGCCACGTGCGCGCAGTCTCCGATGGCGTGCACCGACGGATCCGTCCACGACGTGAGCGTGCGGTCCACGAGGATGCCCGCCTCCACCGGCAGCCCCGCGAGCGTGGCCAGCTCACTCCGCGCGCCCACGCCGCAGGAGAGCACGAGCAGCCCGCCGTGCACGTGCTTGCCGTCGGCCGTCACGAGAGCGTCGAAGTGCGCCTCGCGCGTGTCCGGATCGTGGCGCACGGCGACGGCTTCGGCCCTGGAGTGCGCCACGATGCCGACGCCCGCCGCCCGCAGCGCGGCGGCCAGCGTGAGTCCGGCGCCGCGGTCGAGATTCCTCGGCATCGGGGTCGGTCCGTGGTGCACGACGACGACCTCGCAGCCGGCCGCGGCGAGCAGGAGGGCGAGCTCCAGACCGAGCACGCCGGCGCCGAGGACGACCACGCGTTGCCGGGCCTGAACGGCGGTGGCGACGCGGGCGGCGTCGTCGAGGTCCCGGAGGGCTGTGACGCCGCGAGGGAGGCGGTCGTCGAGTCCGATCGTCGCGGCGTCGGTTCGGCGCAGCGATCCCGCGTCCCGTGCGGTGCGTGGCACCCCGTCGAGCGTGGGGATGTTCGCGCGCGCACCGGTCGCGAACACGATGCGGTCGTAGCCGATCTCGGAGTCCGTCCCCGAGCCGTCGTCGACGGAGGCCACGTGTCGCGCAGCATCGACGGCGGTCACCCGCGCTCCGAGGAAGACGCGGGCACCGGCATCCGCGAGCTCGTCGGCGTCGTGCACGAGGATCTCGTCGAAACCCATGCCGCCGACGGCATGTTCGGCCACTAAGACCCTGTTGTACGCAGGGACGGGCTCGGCGCCGACGATGGTGACCTCGACGGCGCCGGACCGCAGCGCGGGCAGCAGGCCCTCGGCCAGCCGTGCGCCGACCGGTCCGGCCCCCACGATGAGAACGTGCATCAGATGCGGTGTCCGGCGAGGCGTCCGCGCGGCGTGAAGTACACCGCGAGCGTCAGCACGAGAAGCACCGCGTACCCGGCGACGAACCAGAGGAAGGCGGACTCGTAGCCGCCGGTCGTGGTGAACGAGAGGTTCAGCACCTGCGGGATGAGGAACCCTCCGTACGCGCCGATCGCGGAGATGATTCCGAGCGCCGCGGCGGAGCGTCGCTGGGCGTCCTGGGCGGCCGGGTCGTCGGGTCCCGTCGCGCCGCTGGCGACGAGGAAGACCGTCGGGATCATGCGATACGTCGCACCGTTCCCGATGCCGCTTGCCACGAACAGCACCAGGAAGAAGGCGAGGAACAGCCAGAACGATCCGGCCGGCAGGGTGAGCACGACGGCCAGGGCGATCACACCCATCACGGCGAAGGAGAGCGCAGCGACCACCGTGCCGCCGAATCGGTCCGCGAGTCGTCCGCCGTATGGCCGTGCGAGCGATCCGACCAGAGCGCCGAGGAACGCCAGCGAGAGCGCTGCGGGTCCGATCGGGATCGTCGCGAACGCCGGGAACTGGTCGGCGATGAGCTTCGGGAAGACGCCGGCGAAGCCGATGAACGATCCGAACGTTCCGATGTAGAGCAGAGCGAGCAGCCACAGATGCGGCTCCTTGACAGCGGAGGCGGATGCCGCGAAGTCGGTCTTCGCGTTCGCCAGGTTGTTCAGGCCCTTCCATGTGCCGACCATCGCCACGACGATCAGCGGCACCCACATCCATCCGGCGATCCCGAGGCCGAGCCCTGCGCTCGCGGTCAGCGCGACGACGACCGGAACCGCGAGCTGCGCGACGGCAGCGCCGAGATTGCCGCCTGCGGCGTTCAGGCCGAGCGCCCATCCCTTCTCGCGCTGCGGGAAGAAGAACGTGATGTTCGACATGGAGCTGGCGAAGTTGCCGCCGCCGAATCCGGCGAGCCCGGCGACCGTGAGCAGCACCCAGAACGGCGTCGCCGGGTTGCCGACGGCGAGGGCGAGTCCGACGGTCGGCACGAGCAGCAGAGCGGCGGACACGATGGTCCAGTTGCGCCCACCGATCAGCGGGACCATGAACGAGTACGGGATGCGCAGGGTCGCGCCGACCAGGCTGGGCAGGGAGATGAGCCAGAAGCTCTCGCTGGTCGTGAGGTGGAATCCGGCTCCTGGCAGCGGCACCACGACGATCGACCAGAGCTGCCAGACCACGAATCCGAGGAACTCCGCGAAGACGGACCAGCCGAGGTTGCGGCGCGCGATCGAGCGGCCCTGAAGGGCCCACTGTGCGGCATCCTCGGGGTTCCAGCCCTCGATCCAGCTGCCGGGGCGGAAAGCGAGCGGTGCGCCGGCGGCGGTGGCCGGCGACGGGATGTCGGCGGACCCGGATCGGGGCTGCGCCGGGTGCGCGGATGGTGCGGCGTCGACGGTTTCCGTCATGTCATCCTCCAGCTGTGCGCTGTCGCATCGAATGGGATGCCTCGACGGTACGAAGGGGCTGTTTCGGAGGATCGCGCCGCTCGTAACCGCGGTGGAACGTTGTCCCCACCACCACGTCGAGACGCGGTGAGGTGGTGGCACCCGGCTCGATTCAGACCCCGGCCGTCTGCGCCAGGAAGACGGATGCCGCCTCGGAATCGGCTATCTCTGCGTGCCGGATGCCCGCGGGCGCTGCTGCCCGACGACACACCATTGCAGAGGATCCGGAATCTCCACTCTCAGCCGTCGAGCACGTCGATGCGGTAGCCGCGCTTGACGACGGTCGTGATGAGGCCCGGCGCGTCCAGAGCGGTGCGCAGCCGGCTGAGCGCCATGTCCAGCACGTGGTCGTCGACCGTGCCGACGAGGATGCGCGACAGCTGATCGCGAGACACGACGGCTCCTCTTGCGCGGAAGATCGGCCCGAACACGGCCACCTGAGCCGGCGTGAGAGGTACGTGGCGATCCCCGATCCGCACGACCGCCCCGCGCAGCTGCACGCGACCATGCTGTGTGCGGAGGCCGTCGGACGCCGTGCGCTCCAGGTGCTCGCAGACGAGTCGGATGAGGGCGCCCATCCGGAACCGCTCGGGCTGGAGCGGACTCAGCCCGGCGGCGAGGAGCGGAGCGGCCGTGACAGGACCGACGACGGCGGGCACCACGCGGTCCGTCATCGCGTCGAGGAGGTCGTTGCGGCGGCCCATGGCATCCGCGGCATCGAACAGCGCTTCGACGGCCGGGGCACTGGTGAAGGTGATGCAGTCGAGCTGGTCGGAGCAGGCCACCTCGATCAGCCGCTGCACGCGGAGGTCGGAGCCGTCGGTCGTGCGCCAGCTGTACGGGGCGACGGTGAGCACGCGGTGGCCAGCTATGCGCAGGCGTTCCAGCTGCGGCTCGTCGATGCGGCCGTGCAC
Organism: Humibacter albus DSM 18994; assembly: GCF_000421825.1. Classification (GTDB taxonomy): domain Bacteria; phylum Actinomycetota; class Actinomycetes; order Actinomycetales; family Microbacteriaceae; genus Humibacter; species Humibacter albus. The sequence continues at coordinate 665,456 of NZ_ATXT01000011.1, read as the reverse complement.
CTGCACCGCCACCGTCAGTCCTGGCGGATACGACGCGAGCACGCGATCAACGAGGGATGCCGTGGTCTCCTCGTCGCTCATGCCCGCGTCGTCGAGTCCGGCCGCGCGGATGCCGCCCCGTGCCTTGGGGCCGCGCACCAGGATCTCGGCCCGCGACAGAGCGGCCACGAGGTCCTCGCCGAGCCCGGCGGCATCCGACACCTCGAACCAGCGACGGATGCCGTACGCCGTCGTCGCCAGCAGGATGTCGGGCCACGCCGCGATCATCGCGCGGGTGTCCGCGATGACCGGGTCGTCGGCATCCGCATTTACCATGCGGATGGTCGGTGCATGGATCACCTGGGCCCCGCGCCGCTCGAACGCGTCGATCAGGTCGCCGCTGCGCCGGTCGCTCGTGACGCCGATGCGGAAGCCCTGCAGCTGATCGGGGCGGAAGCCCGGAACGGTCTCCGTCGTCTCGACCCGGTCTTCGGTCATGGTTTACGCGAACTCCTGCGCACGTGCGAGCTGCCGGTCGTCAGCGTCGTCCCCGTCGACGGCGAGCCGCACGACCTCTCCGATCACGATGACGGCGGGTGAGGTGACGCCCGCGACGCCCGCGGCCGTCACGATACCGTGCAGGTCGGAGACGGTGGTGCGCTGTGCAACCGTGAAGCCGCGTTCGACGGCAGCAACGGGCGTCGTGCCGGCCATGCCGTGGCGCGCGAGCCCTGCGACGAGCGACGGCAGGGTGCCGACGCCCATGAGCACGACGATGGTGCCTCCGAGGCCCGCGAGGTGCCGCAGCTCGTCGTCCGTGAGCGGCGCGTGACCGGAGACGACCGTGAAGAGGCGGCTCACGCCGCGGTGCGTGAGCGGGATGCCGGCCGCAGCGGGCACGGACGTCGCGCTCGTCACGCCGGGGATGACCCGCACAGGAATCCCGGTCGCTCGGCACGCGGCCACCTCCTCGCCGCCGCGACCGAGCACGTAGCTGTCGCCTCCCTTGAGGCGCACGACGCGGGATCCGGCGCGGGCGTGTTCGACGAGCATCCGCTCGATCTCGCGCTGCTCGACGGCGTGGTGGCCAGGACGCTTACCCACGTCGATCAGGACTGCATCCGGAGCGAGCTCGGCCAGACGCTCGTGCGGTGCGAGGCGATCGTACAGCACGACATCCGCGGTCTGGAGCGCCTTCAGGCCTCCTACCGTCATCAGGTCGAGGTCGCCGGGTCCGCCGCCGACGAGCGTCACCGTTCCGATCGCGTTCATGCTTCGACTCCGTTCTCGATGTCGGAACGTCGCACGGACGGCATCCCGAGCCCGACCACGCCGTCCGACTCGTCCTGGCGTGCGGGGCGCAGCTGACCCCGCTCGACGACTCGGGGCAGTCCGGTGTCCGGCGCATCCGGCGCATTGACGAACGAGCGGAAACGGCGCAGCCGGTCGGGGTCGGCGAGCGTCGCGGCCCACTCGTCCTGGTAGTCGTCGACGTGCCGGTGCATCGTCGCCTCGAGCTCGTCGGCCAGGCCGAGCGAGTCGTCCACGACGACGCCGCGCACGTGCTCGAGACCGCCGTCGATGTCCTCGATCCAGCGTGCGGTGCGCTGAAGGCGGTCGGCCGTGCGGATGTAGTACACGAGATACCGGTCGATGTAGCGGATGAGCGTCTCGTCGTCCAGGTCGGTCGCCAGCAGTTGCGCGTGGGCCGGCTGGAGGCCGCCGTTGCCGCCGACGTACAGGTTCCAGCCCTCTGAGGTGGCGATGACTCCGACGTCCTTGCCGCGGGCCTCCGCGCACTCGCGCGCGCATCCGGAGACGCCGATCTTCAGCTTGTGCGGCGCCCGCAGTCCGCGGTAGCGCAGCTCGAGACGGATGGCCATGCCGACAGAGTCCTGCACGCCGTACCGGCACCACGTGGAGCCGACGCAGCTCTTCACGTTGCGCAGCGCCTTGCCGTACGCGTGGCCCGACTCGAAGCCGGCGTCCACGAGCCGACGCCAGATGTCGGGCAGCTGGTCCAGTTGTGCGCCGAACAGGTCGATGCGCTGTCCGCCGGTGATCTTCGTGTACAGGCCGAACTCTTCTGCCACCGCGGCGATCACCGCGAGCTTCTGCGGCGTGATCTCCCCGCCCGGAATGCGCGGGACCACGGAGTAGCTACCGTCCTTCTGCAGGTTCGCCAGGGCGCGGTCGTTCGTGTCCTGCAGCCCGCCGCGGCCACCGTCGAGAATGTAGTCGCCGTGCTGACTGGCGAGCATGGAGGCCACGGCCGGCTTGCACACGTCGCACCCGCGGCCGGTGCCGAACCGGGCGATGATCTCATCGAACGAGGTCAGGGCGAGCACGCGCACGCCGTCGAACAACTCCTGACGGCTCATCGGGAAGTGCTCGCACATCGCGTTCGACACGGCGACGCCGGCGGCCCTGAGTTCCTTCTCGAGCAGCTTCTTCACGAGCGGCACACAGGAGCCGCACTGCGTCCCCGCGCGGGTGCACGCTTTCAGCGACGCGAGGTCGTGGCATCCCGCACCGTCGTCGCCACCGGTGTGCACGGCCTCGCGCACGGTGCCCGCCGTGACGTTGTTGCACGAGCACAGGATGGCATCGTCGGGCAGATCGCTCTCGGGTGTTTCGCCGCCGACGGAGAGGTAGGCCGACGGTTCGGCGGACAACTCGCGACCCAGCAGGGGGCGCAGCGCAGAGTACGGCGCGGCATCCCCGACGAAGACGCCGCCGAGAAGCGTCTTCGCATCCTGCGTGACGACCACCTTCTGGTACAGACCGCGCGCCGGATCCGCGTACACGATCTCCAGGGCGCCCTCGGCTTCCCCGAGCGTGTCGCCGAAGCTGGCCACATCGACGCCGGAGAGCTTGAGTGCGGTCGCGTCGTCGATCGTGGTGAACTCCGCGTGGCCGCCCAGCAGACGGTCGGCGACCGTCTCCGCCATCGCATTCGCCGGTGCGACGAGCCCGATGCAGCGGCCGTTCACGCTGGCCGTCTCGCCGATCGCGAAGATGCGCGGGTCGCTCGTGCGGCAGTCCGGCGTGATCGCGACGCCGCCGTGCTCGCCGAGCCGAAGCCCCGACGTGCGGGCCAGCTCGTCGCGAGCACGGATGCCGATGGCGAAGACGAGGACATCGGTCGGCACGGTCTGCCCGTTGGTGAACTTCACGGCGTGCAGGTGGCCGTCGTCGAGCAGCAACTCCTGTGGCCTGGTGCCGAGGTGCAGCGCGATGCCGCGCTGTGCGATCAACCGCGAAAGCGCCTGCCCGGCGCCCTCGTCGAGCTGCGCCGACATGAGCCAGCTGCCGGAGTGCACGACCGACGCTTCGACACCGAGCCGGGCGAGGCCTCCGGCCGCCTCGAGCCCGAGCAGGCCGCCGCCGGCGACCATGACGCGGGCCGGCCGGCCCAGGCTCTCCCGTAGCTGGGCACACTCGGCCACGAGGGCATCCACGTCGTCGATCGTGCGATAGACGCGAGCGTGCTCGCTGCCGCGGATCTCCGGCACGGGAGCGCTCGAACCGGTCGCGAGCACCAGCTCGTCGTAGGCGATGGCATCTCCGTCGTCGGTGCGCACCACGCGCGCTTCGCGGTCGACGGACACGGCACGCACACCAGAGCGCAGCCGTACGCGCTCGTCGTCCCAGACCGTCGACGGCGACAGCGTGAGATCCTCGGGCCCGTCGAGCCGGCGGCTGAGCGACACGCGGTCGTACGGCAGGTGCGACTCCTCGCCGATCACGGTCAGACGGATGCCGTGCTTCTCTTCGCGCGACACGAGCGCGTCCACGAGACGGTGGGCTGCAGGGCCGCCGCCGATCACCACGACGTGGCGTGAGGCGTCCGCCGCGGTCGCTCTGTCGGCTGCGGCCGAGCGGCCCGACTCTGCCGACGTGCCGGTTCCGGTCGTTCCGTTTGCTCCGGCGTCCGAGTGTTCCTGGGCGGGCGTCATGCTCGTTCCTCTCCGTGGTCTCCGGCGATGTGCCGAGCGTAGGAACGGGTTGTTTCCGTCTCTTTTCCCGATCGTGAACGGCAGACGCATCGCACCTCACGCCGGTCGGGCAGGCGGTGAGAAGGACTTCACGCGCTCGAAACACGGCGGCGACGGGCCGTAACACGACCTTCCTACGCTCGAACGAACAGATCAGCAGCCACCGCTGAATCGGCCACCGCCGAACCAGCCACCACCGCGAGGAGCGCGCCATGACACTGTCCATCGACCGTCACCAATCCGGCCTCAGCGCGTCGCGCCGGAGCGCGTCCCGCCCGTTCGTGCACACGGCTTCGACGGCCTCCCACCGCGCTGCCGTCCCCACGCACGCCGACGCGTGGCAGCGGGTGTGCCCCGTCGCCGAGCTCGAGCCCGGCTGGGGCGAGGTCGCGCTGCTCGCCGACCGCCGGGTCGCCCTGTTCCGCCTCGGCGACACAGAGCTGTATGCGGTCGACCACGTCGATCCGACGACGTCGGCGCCGGTCATGGCGCGCGGCATCGTCGGTTCCATGGTCGTCGACGCGAACGAACGTCCCACCGTCGCCTCCCCGCTTCTGAAGCAGGTCTACGACCTCGCCACAGGGGAGTGTCTGAGCGGTCCGGGCCCGGCTATCACCACCTACCGCACGCGCGTGGTCGCCGGATACGTCGAGATCGAGCTCGCCGCGTGACGTCCGCCGTCGCGCTCGTTTCGCACGGCACGTCATCACCGGCCGGTCGGCGGGCGGTCGCCGCCCTCATCGATGCAGTCACCGTACGCGCGCCGTCGAGACGCATCATCTCCGGCTTCGTCGACGTGCAGCAGCCCGACCTGCGGGCCATGCTGGCCCGCGCCAACGGCGGCATCGTCGTTCCGCTCCTGCTCTCGGCGGGCTATCACGTGCACGTCGACATGCGAGACGCAGTGCGTGCGGAGACCGGCCGCTGGGTGCTCGCGGCGGCTCTCGGCCCCGACGCCCGGCTCTGCGAGCTTCTGGCTCACCGGCTGCGCGAGGCCGGCTGGGCACCGGGCGACGCGATCGTGCTGGCGGCGGCCGGCAGCAGTGATCCGCGCGCCGTCACGGACTGCCGCGACATGGCATCCCGCCTCGAACGCGAGTTGGGATGCGACGTGGCCTGCGGTTTCATCTCCGCCGCCATCCCGCGCCTGCAGGATGCCGTGCGCGCGGTCGGTGCGGCCCGTCCCGGCCGCCGCGTGGTCGTCGCGACCTACCTGCTGGCGCCCGGCTACTTCGCTGATCTGGCGCCGAGCTCGCGCTTGCCGCCGGTGCCGCCGTCGTCAGCGCGCCGCTCGTGCGTGCCGACGCACCGGTGTCCGACGAACTCGTCGACATCGTGCTGGATCGTCTGGATCGCGCGGAAACCGCCGCCTGCGACGGCAGCCCCGCCGGGGTGCTGCGGGGTGTTCCGGAGTTCGCGCGCATGCGCGAAGATGGAGCCGCCGTGCTCGCCTGAGACCGCTCGTGGCTGCCGGGCGCGGTTCACGAAGGGACGGGTTTCGATGGCGAAGCCGCAACCGCACCTCACGCACGGGGTGACGAACCAGGCGCCGGAACGCGTCGACCTGAACGAGTTCACCGCGCATCCAGCGCTCGTCGAGTCGGTCGCCGCGAACGATGCGGCCTGGGCGATCGATGAGCTCACCGCCGTCGGCGACCTGGTCGGCACCGCGGCGTTCCGGCACGATGCCGAGCTGGCCAACACGCACGAGCCCGTGCTGCGCGCGTTCGACAGACACGGCATCCGCATCGACGAGGTCGAGTACGACGAGTCGTACCACCGGATCATCGCCTCGGCCGTGTCGCACGGCGCCCACACCGCGGCGTGGGCGCAGCCGAGGCCGGGTGCGAACGTCGCGCGTGCGGCGACGTTCATGCTCTTCGCGCAGGTCGAGGCTGGGCACGCGTGTCCGGTCTCCATGACGCACGCCGTGGTCCCCGCGCTGCGGCAGCAGAGCGAACTGGCGCAGAAATGGATGCCGCGACTGCTCAGCCGCGACTACGACGGCCGCCTCGTGCCAGGAAAGCGCAGCGCTCTGTTCGGTATGGCGATGACCGAGAAGCAGGGCGGCTCCGATGTGCGCGCGAACACGACACGCGCCGTGCCCGCGGGAGACGCCTGGCTGCTGACCGGCCACAAGTGGTTCTGCTCAGCCCCGATGAGCGATGCCTTCCTCGTGCTCGCGCAGACGGATGCCGGGCTCGGCTGCTTCCTCGTGCCTCGCGTTCTCGACGACGGGACGCGCAACGTGTTCCGGATCCAGCGGTTGAAGAACAAGCTCGGCAACCGGTCGAACGCCTCCAGCGAGGTCGAGTTCGAAGGAACCGTCGGGTTCGCCGTCGGCGCGGAGGGACGCGGCGTGCGCACCATCATCGAGATGGTCGCCCGCACGCGGCTGGACTGCATACTCGGCACCGCCGCCGGGATGCGGCAGTCCGTGGCCGAGGCCGCGTGGCACGTTCGCCATCGCGCAGCGTTCGGGCGCACGCTGATCGATCAGCCACTGATGCGCAACGTCGTGGCCGACCTTGCCCTGGAGTCCGAGGCGGCCGTGGCACTCGGCCTGCGCCTCGCCCGCGCGCACGACGAGGATGCCTCGGAGTCGGAGATCGCGTTCCGCCGCCTCGCGACCGCCGCCGCCAAGTACTGGATCTGCAAGCGCGGACCCGGTCACGCCTCCGAGGCGCTGGAGTGCCTGGGCGGCAACGGCTACATCGAGGACTTCCCGCTCGCCCGTCGCTACCGCGAGCAGCCCGTGATGGCGGTGTGGGAGGGCAGCGGCAACGTGATCGCGCTGGACATCCTGCGCGTCCTCGCGCGGGAGCCGGATTCCGTCGCCGCCGTGCGGGACGAGCTCGCGTCGGCAGCGGGCGCCGATCGGCGGCTTGCGGCCCTCCTGCGATCGATCGATGCGCGGCTGGCATCGGCAACGGGGCGTGAGCCCGACGAGATCGCGTTCGACGCGCGTCGTCTCGCCGAAGACCTGGCACTCGCGCTGCAGGCGAGCGTGCTTCTGCGGCGCGCACCAAGCGCCGTCTCCGGAGCCTTCTGCTCGGCACGCCTGGGCGAGGACCGCGGTGCGCTCTACGGGACGCTTCCGACGGGAACGAACGTGACGGGCATCCTCGACCGGGTGTGAGCGCGTGGGCGTCGGCGTGGCACGATGCGTCGGGGGTCGGCGCCGCGGCGCTCCCTAGACTTGCGGGGTGCGCATCGACATCGTGACGATCTTCCCGGCGATCTTCGACGCCCTCGATGTCTCACTGCTCGGAAGGGCGAAGCAGAACGGCATCGTCGACGTGCGGGTCCGCGACCTGCGCGACCACACGCACGACCGCCACCGCACCGTCGACGACACGCCGTACGGCGGTGGCGCCGGCATGGTGATGAAGCCGGAACCCTGGGGCGAGGCGCTGGACGCCGCGCTCGAGCGCACGGACGACCCCGTCGTCATCTTCCCGTCTCCGGCCGGCGAGGTCTTCACCCAGTCACTGGCACGACAGCTCAGCGAGGAGCGGCACCTGGTATTCGGATGCGGCCGCTATGAGGGCATCGATCAGCGCGTCTTCGACGACACCGCCGTCCGTGCCCGGGTGCGTCTGGTGAGCCTCGGCGACTACGTGCTCAACGGGGGAGAGGTGGCCGTGATGGCCATGCTCGAGGCCATCGTGCGGCTCATCCCCGGCGTGGTCGGCAACCCGCGGAGCCTGGTCGAGGAGTCTCACGAGGACGGCCTGCTGGAGTATCCGACCTACACCAAGCCGCCGGTGTGGCGGGGACGTGAAGTGCCGCCGGTGCTGCTCAGCGGCAACCACGGCGAGATCGCGCGCTGGCGCCGGCAGCAGCAGGTCGAGCGCACGCGGCGCGTGCGTCCCGATCTGCTCGACGAGGACTGACGCGACTCGCTCGCGCCGACCCCCGCTGGCCCGTTGTCACGTGCGGCTGCGCCGCTGCTTGTTGTCGTGTGCGGCTGCGCCGCTGGCGAACCCGGCGGCGCTTCCCAGCCGCCGTCCCGGCTGCGCGCGTAGCCTTCAGGCATGGTGCTGCGCAGGGCGTTGACGAGATGGCAGTTGTTCGCCATCCCCGTGTTGCCGCTGTGGCTGCTGGTCGGCTTCGGCGTGTTCGGTTCCGGTGGCGGCTTCTTCCTCACGTTCCTCGGTTCTGGCGTGCTGTTCGTCCTTCTGGCGGTACTCGCCGGGCTCACGCGGGCGCGTCCCTTCGTGCGCGAGCACGGCGCGATGAACCGGGCGGATGCCGCGGCCACCGTCGCCTTCCACCTCGCCGTGGTCGGACTCGGGTTCTTCGGGCCCGGCGCGATCTGGTTCGGCCTGGCGGCCGTGCTGCTCGGGCTCGCCACGTTCTGGCTCACGGCGCTGGAGCTGGTGCGGGAGTGGCGCGAGCGGGTCTCGGGTGCGGTGGCGCGGGCATCCGGTCGTGCGCCTCGCGCGGGCGCCGGTTCCGGCGAGAACCCCGACCACACAGCGCCGCGAACGCCCAAGCGGATGCAGGGGCCTGGCTTCGACGACGGCGACGTGATCATCGTGCACGAGAACGGGCAATGACGCTGCCCCATTGATGCTGCAGCGAACGGATGCCCTCGGCCGCCGCCCTGAGGACCGCCACCGTTTTGGAGGCACGCCCCGCCTCGTGGCAGAATAGAACGCTGTGTCGCGGCACGTGCTCTGCCTCCGGGGAGCCACGCACGGTGCGCCGCTCTGCTGAGTGGACGCGCGAGCGGCACGCATTCACCCCAACTTTCATCCATTTGATCCGTGCTCGACCGGTGGCGGGCACAGAGAGCGAAACATCATGCATATCCTCGACGCCGTCGATGCTGCCTCACTGCGCAGCGACATTCCGGACTTCCGCCCCGGCGACACCGTCAAGGTGCACGTCAACATCACGGAGGGCAACCGCTCCCGTATCCAGGTCTTCCAGGGCGTGGTCATCGCCCGCAGCGGTGAGGGCGTCCGCGAGACGTTCACGGTGCGCAAGGTGAGTTTCCAGGTCGGCGTGGAGCGCACCTTCCCGGTGCACTCGCCGGTCATCGACCACATCGAGATCGTCACCCGCGGTGACGTGCGTCGCGCCAAGCTCTACTACCTGCGCGAGCTGCGCGGCAAGAAGGCCAAGATCAAGGAGAAGCGCGAGGCGTAGGCCTCCACCCGCTTCCTCGCCGCGTGTTCGCGGCATTCTCTGGGCTCCCGATCCTCTACACTTCAGGACGGGAGCTCAGGCGTTTAACGGGCGTTGCGCGCCGGTCGGCCTCCTGGGAAATTCCACGCCCGGCGGCTCATCGATTGGCGCAACACAGCAGGCACATGACAGACGAATCACTGCCCACCAGGTCCGACCGTTCGGCGGCCGCGAAGAAGAACAAGCAGCGCAGCCTCAAACTCTTCCTCCGTGACCTGGTGATCATCTTCCTGGTCGCGATTCTCGTCTCGTTCCTGATCAAGACGTTCGTCGTCCGGTCGTTCTACATTCCCTCGGGTTCCATGGAGAACACGTTGCAGATCAACGATCTGATCATCGTGAACGAGCTCGAGCCGAAGCTCATGCCGATCCACCACGGCGACGTCGTCGTGTTCACGGACCCGGGCGGATGGCTGCCAGCGAACATGGAGAAGTCCGATACGAACCCCATCGAGTGGGCGCTCTCACTGGTCGGCCTTGCCGCGCCGGACAGCGACGACCACCTGGTCAAGCGCGTCATCGGGCTCCCCGGCGACAAGGTGTCGTGCTGCAACGCCCTAGGCCAGCTGAGCGTGAACGGATCACCGCTCAACGAGCCCTACGTCAAGCTTCCTCCTGGCGACTCCGAGGCCGCTGCGGTGCACTTCAGCGTCACGGTGCCCAAGGGCAAGCTGTGGGTGATGGGCGACAACCGCCACAACTCGCAGGACTCCTCTCTGAACCAGAATCTGCCGGGCAAGGGCTTCGTGCCCGAGAAGGATGTCGTCGGCCGGGCCATCGTGATCAGCTGGCCGATCAGTCACTGGACCTGGCTCTCCAACTATCCCGACGTGTTCCGCGGCGCCGAAGAGGAAAGCAAGTAGCCTTCCCTCGTGGCAGCACGAAGCACTTCCACACGCACGACCGGGACCCGCGCGGGCTCGGCGGGCGCGCGTCGCGCGCGCAACACGCCGAGCTACCGGTTCGAGTCCGAGCTGTTGTCCGCCGGCAGTCTCACCGTCATCGGGTGCGACGAGGTGGGCCGTGGCGCGCTCGCGGGACCGGTGGCCGTCGGCATGGTCGTCGTGGACGCGCGGGTCGGACGCTGGCCGAAGGGCCTGCGCGACTCGAAGCTCCTCCCGGAGCCGAAGCGCGAGGAGCTCGCTCCGCTCTGCATGACCTGGGTCAGGCACCACGCGGTCGGACTCGCCTCGGCCGAGGAGGTCGACGCGTACGGCATCATGGCCTGCCTGAGCATGGCGGGCGCCCGCGCGTTCTCCGCTTTGCAGGCATCCGGCGCCGGCTGGGATGCCTGCACCATCGTCCTCGACGGCAACCACGACTACCTCACGCGGTCGCTCCCGGTGCCCGTACCGGTGGTGCCCCGGGTCAAGGCCGACATGTCCTGCGCGTCGGTGGCGGCGGCATCCGTCATCGCGAAGGTCCATCGTGACGCGCTGATGATCCAGCAGGATGCGGTACACCCCGGATACTCCTGGAGCAGCAACAAGGGCTACGCGAGCGCCGCGCACCTGGAGGCGATCCGCCGGCTGGGCCCGAGCCCGTTGCATCGTCGAACCTGGCTGAAGGCGGAGACGTCCTCGGAGCAGCAGACTCTGCAGTTCGCGTTCGACGAGCCCGACTCGCACATCGAGACGATCACGGGCGGGGTCGCGGTGGACGGCGTCGCCGCGGCGTCAGCGTAGACTTTTCGGCACGATGGACGAAGACGAATTCGACGACTATGACCGCGAGGTCGAGCTGGCGCTGTACCGCGAATACCGCGACATCGTCTCGCAGTTCAAGTATGTGATCGAGACCGAGCGCCGGTTCTACCTGGCGAATGAGGTGGAGTTCGTGCGCCGCGACACGGCGAACGACTTCTACTTCGAGATCACGATGCACGACGTCTGGGTCTGGGACGTCTACCGTTCCGACCGGTTCGTCAAGTCCGTGCGCGTGTTGACGTTCAAAGACGTGAACATCGAGGAGCTCTCGAGCAAGGAGTTCGAGCTCCCCAAGGAGCTCGCACTCGACGAGTAGCGGATGCCCGTGGGCGGTGTCGCCGAAGCGTAACGCCGCCACAGTGCTTCTCGCGCCCGGCCTCGGATGCCTCACGACGGCGCGTCGCTCGTGTCCCGTTCGACGGTGCGACCGCCAAACGGGAGATGGACGGACGGGCGCTCGGTGCACCGATCTGTCGCCCCCTGATCGGGGCATCGCTCGACACTGCGGAGTGCACCATCGTGGGGGAGATGCGCCGTCTCTCCCGAGTCTCCCTCACCGTGTCTGCTGCCGTCGCGTTGTCGACGGGCCTCGCCCTCGGCGCCGAGATGCCCGCGCAAGCGGCGACCGCCACCTCGACGCAGGTCCCGGTCGGAACCGGACCGGTCGCGGTCGCGATCTCGCCCGATGGAAGCACCGCGTACGTGGCGAACGAGGACTCGGCCAACGTGACAGTGGTGGATCTGGCGACGCACAGCGTTGTCGCGACCTTGCCTGACAGGCAGACGCCCTATGCGATCGCCGTCTCGCCCGACGGCAAGTGGGTCTACGTCGCTGACTACGGCAGCAAGACGATCTCCCTCATCGATGCCACCACGAACACGGCGGTCGGGCCGCAGACCGTGTTCTCCTCGAGCCCGAACGGCGTCGCGTTCTCATCGGACGGAAAGTATCTGCTGGTGACGACGTTCGGTGCCCCGGGCGATACGGGAACACTGACCCGGCTCGAGATCGATCCCCACACCGGCGCATCGGGTGCGCCGCAGACGATGTGGTCCGCGACCGGATCGCAGCCGCTCACGGGACCCAGCGCCGTGGCCATGGGGGGACATGGCGGGGCGTTCACGAATATGAACCTGAACGGCGGCTCCGTGGGCTGCCTCTCCGCCGATGGCACCGTGACGGGAATGCTGACTGTCGGCGGCATGCCGCAGGGCGTGGCGGTGAACCCGGCCGGCACAGTGGCCGCCGTAGTGCAGCTGTCGACGAGGGTGGTGACGCTCGTCGACCTGGCGACATGCACCGCGGTGTCGTCGGCCGACGTCGGAATGAGCCCGGTGACCGCGTCCTTCTCTCCGGACGGATCCCGCGTCTTCGTCTCGAACGCCGGAGCGAGCAGCATCTCCGTGATCGATGCGGCCGACGGCGCCGTCCTAGCCACACCGAGCGTCGATTCTGCCGGACCGATGGGCTCGGCCGTCACGCCGGATGGAACGATCCTGGCCGTCGCGGGACAGTCGAACAACGTCCTCGGCCTCTACATGCTGCCGACGGCATCCGCTCCGGCCTCGATGAGCGTGCAGGCGGGAACGACGGCCGCGTTCAGCACGACCGTCAGCGGATCGCCCGACTCCGTCGCCTGGCAGCGCAGCACCGACGGGGGCGCGACCTGGAACGACGTGGCTGGCGCGACGAGCACCACGTATTCGTTCGTCGCCCGGAGTTCCGATAACGGGATGCTCGTGCGCGCCGTTGCGAGAAGCACACTGTGGGGCGACGCGGTGTCGGGAGCGGGGACGCTCACCGTGACGGCTCCGGCGGCAAGCGGTACGACGCCCGCGGGAACCTCGACGTCCACCGGCGCTGCGGAGCTGGCCGAGAGCGGAAGCGATGCGGCGTGGCCTCTGACTGCTGCCGCGGTGCTGCTCGCGCTCGGCCTCGGATGCCTGGCGATGGTGCGCCGCTCGCGTCGCGTTCGACAGTGCTCCCGCTCCTGAAGGGCGGCTGCAGGCGAGCTCTCAGCGGCTGGCCCGCTCGCCGAACGAGTCTTTCGCCAGCAATGCCTCATCTTGCCGTCCCCAGGAGTGCCTTCCACTGACGATCCCCGATTCCGGATCACCGCGGGCAAGCCCGGCTCGCTTCCTCGCCATGCTGGCGGGGGAGGCAACGGATGGCACGCAAAGACGAACTGGGACGCCGGGGCGAAGAACTCGCGACGCGTTACCTGACAGCGCACGGATATCGGGTCCTGTCCCGCAATTGGCGATGTTCGCTTGGTGAGATCGATGTGATCGCCGAACGGAGCGGGCTGGTCGCCATCGTGGAGGTGAAGACGCGCTCGTCGTTGGCGTACGGGCATCCGTTCGACGCCATCACTGCGCAGAAGGCGGCGCGGCTGCGCAGGCTCGCCGCGCAGTGGTGCCAGGAGACGGGCGAGGCTGTGCGCGAGCTGCGCATCGACGCGATCGCCGTGCTGGCTCCCGCAGGAGCATTGGACCGCGACGTCGTCATCGAGCACCTGACCGGGATCTGCTGATGGCTGTCGCGCACACGAGGTCCATCGCCCTCGTCGGGCTATCGCCGAGCGTGGTCGACGTGGAGGCGGACATCTCGCCTGGGCTACCCGGCTTCTGGGTGATCGGGTTGCCGGATGCCGCTCTCGGTGAGTCCCGCGGTCGGGTGCGTGCCGCGGCGTCCAATTCCGGGCTGCCGATCACCTCGCGCAAGCTCACCGTGAGCCTCTCGCCGGCCGCCTTGCCGAAGCACGGCAGCGGCTTCGATCTCGCCATCGCCCTGTCGGCACTGGCAGCGGCCGGCGACGTTCCCGCGGGCCCCGTCTCCGAGACGGTGCACATCGGCGAGCTCGGACTCGACGGGCGGCTGCGGCCGACTCCCGGCGTTCTGCCCGCCGTCATCGGTGCGGTGCGCGCCGGCAGCCCACGGGTCATGGTGCCCTCGGCCAATGCCGATGAGGCGAGGCTCGTTCCGGGCGCCGAGGTGCTCGCCGTGTCGTCGCTCCGCGAGGCGGCGATCCGGCACGGTGCCGAGCTCGACCCCGAGCCGGTGGAGGCGTGGCCGGCTCCGCCCGCAGAGGACGACGACGTCGAAGCCGCCGAGCTGGCCGACGTGGTAGGCAACGAGGAAGCCATCGAGGCGCTGACGGTGGCGGCCGCGGGTGGACACCACGTCTTCTTCGTCGGGCCTCCCGGCGCCGGCAAGACCATGCTGGCCGAGCGATTGCCGGGATTGCTGCCCGATCTCGGCACCGCCGCCTCGCTCGAGGCGACGTCGGTGCGATCGCTCGCCGGCGACCCGGTGGCCGGCCTCGTGACGCGTCCACCGTTCGAGGCGCCGCACCACACCGCCACGGCGGCTGCCATCGTGGGCGGGGGCAGCGGTCGAATCCGGCCGGGCGCCGCGGTGCGTGCGTCGCACGGCGTGCTCTTCCTCGATGAGGCTCCGGAGTTCGCATCGTCGGTGCTCGACGTGCTTCGACAGCCGCTCGAGTCGGGCGAGATCCGAATTCATCGCGCCAATGCCGTCGCGACGTTTCCGGGCCGGTTCCAGCTCGTGATGGCGGCGAATCCGTGCCCGTGCGGCCAGTACGAGTCGGGCGACGCGGACTGCACCTGCGCCCCGCGGTCGCGCATGCGATACCTGGCCAAGATCTCGGGCCCACTGCTCGATCGGGTCGACATCCGTCTGCGTGTACGCCGCACCACGGCAGCTCAGCTCGCTTTGGCCTCGACGTCGAAACGACTCACGACGGCCGAAGCGCGGGCTCGTGTTCAGGGCGCACGCGAGTCCGCTGCGGCACGACTTGCCGGTACGCCTTGGATGATCAATGCGCAGGTTCCCGGCAGTTGGCTGCGCGAAAAGGCTCGAGCCTTCCCACCCGGCACCACGGCCGTTCTGGATCGCGCGCTGGAACGCGGCGCGATCACCATGCGCGGCTACGACCGCTCGTTGCGAGTCGCCTGGTCGATAGCCGATCTCGCGGGCAGGGACAGGCCGGCGGCGGAGGACGTGTCCGCCGCGCTCTTCCTGCGGAAGGGACTGTGAGCATGTATGTCTTCGGCCTCGATCCCGCGCACCTGCGCTCACTGATCACACCGGTCAGCGGAACCACCGAACTCGAGGATGGCGAGGTCGCTTACCGCTTCGCCCGTGCCGCTTGGTCCGTGATCACGGAGCCGGGCGATGGCGACGCCGGCGCGCTCATCGCGCGGTTCGGCGCGGCTGAGGCCCTGCGACGCGTGCTGCGTGAAGCCGGGATCGATGCCCCGGGCGCCGCGAGCGGCGAGAGCACCGACGTGGTATCTGTCGTCGATGCTCGTGAAGGCGACGCCGGCCATCCGGGAGACGGGCTTGCTGACGGCGACCTGCGGACGGCTTTCTCCCGATGGAAGCCTCGGCTCCGCGCCGGAGACGTCGAACGAGCGCTGACGCTGGCCGCCAGGGCCGGGGTCCGGATGCTCGTGCCGCCCGGTACGGAGGGCCAGACGTCCAGCACGACCGGCGTATCGCACGGTGCGGAACGCACGCCATCCGGAACAGAACGCCTGCCCGTCGATGCAGGGCAGGGCACTGACGCGGGCGGCCGGCTCCGCGACCCGTGGCCCGCCGGCGTGGCCGATCTCGGTGTGCACGCGCCCGTGGTGCTGTGGGCGCGGGGTGCGCCGCATCTGCTCGAAGTTCTCTCCCGCTCCGTCGCGCTCGTGGGGGCACGCGCGGCCTCCGGCTACGGCGAACACGTCGCCGGGGAGTTGTCGGCCGGCCTCGTCGAGCGCGGACTCGCCGTCGTCTCGGGCGCCGCCTACGGCATCGACGGCATGGCGCATCGGGCGGCGCTCGCTTCGAGCGGTGTGACGATCGCGTTCCTCGCGGGAGGCGTTGACCGTTTCTACCCGGCCGGGCACGACGAACTGCTGCGCCGGATCGTCGATCGAGGCCTCGTGCTCTCCGAGCCACCCTGTGGTGCGGCACCCACGAAATGGAGGTTTCTGGAGCGGAACCGGCTCATCGCGGCCTGCAGCTCCGCGACGGTGGTCGTGGAGGCGGGCGCCCGGTCGGGTTCCCTGAACACCGCCGGGCACGCGGCATCGCTGGGGCGACCGCTCGGCGCCGTGCCCGGACCCATCACGTCTCCCGCCTCGGCGGGCTGCCATCGGCTTCTGCGTGAGTACGACGCCGTCTGCGTGACAAATGCGGCAGAGGCCGCAGAGCTCGTCGCGCCTCAGCTGGTGCCGGAGCTCCGGGACGATCGGGATGTCGCCGCACGCGACTCTGCTCAGACCGTGAGGCTGTTGGACGCGCTGACCACCCGCACGGCGCGCACGCCGGGAGAGGTCGCCGCCCTATCCGGACTCGGCCTCGGCGCCGTGCTCGCGGGCCTGGGCGAGCTGGAAATCGACGGGAGAGTGCGCGAAGCCGGCGAAGGCTGGGTGGCCGTGCCACGGCGACGCTGATGATGACTGCGTGGAGGCGCCGCGCGGCCGTCGTCGACGGCGGTCGGGGCGCGGTGTCATGTGGTGATCGTGAGGGCTGCGGTTCCGTACTCGCCGGGTGTCGCCCCTGCTCCGCGACGGTGGAGGCATGCAAGCTGGAGTCGTGCAGTGGGAACGGGCGATCGCCGACTACGAGACGCACCTGAGGTCTGAACGGGGCTACTCGGTGGCCACTCTGCGCTCGTACGGCAGCGATCTGCGAGCGCTCGCGAGCTTCGCTGCGGAACACGCCGTCTCCGATCCCGCTGCTGTCGACCTCGGCCTGCTGCGGGACTGGCTGTGGGCAGCCCAGCAGGCGGACCTCTCGAAGGCGTCCATCGCCCGCCGCGCCGCCGCTGCTCGCGGATTCACCGCGTGGCTCGAGCGCACCGGGGCGGCGGTGACGGATGCCGGTCGTCGGTTGCGCGCCCCCAAGGCCGACCGCAGACTTCCGCGCGTGGTCACCGTGCAACAGGCATCCGATCTACTCGACGGTCTTGCCGAACGGGCAGCGACCGGCGACCCCATCGCGGTGCGCGACGCCGCCGTCGTCGAGCTGCTCTACGCGTCGGGGCTGCGCGTCTCCGAACTCGTCGGCATCGACGTGGACGACGTCGATCTCGATCGGCTGACCGCTCGTGTGCTCGGCAAGGGGGCGAAGGAGCGGGTCGTGCCGTTCGGCGTGCCCGCACTGAACGCGATGGTCGACTACCTGCGCATGGCGCGCCCGGCGCTGTTCGCCCGTCGCGGGAACGTGGTAGCGCGATCCTCAGACGATGATGCCGCCCTCTTCCTCGGCGCACACGGAGGCCGACTCAACACGCGAACCGTGTACCGTCTCGTGTCCGGTCTGCTCGAGAACCTTCCCGGCTCTGGTCCCTCGGGGCCGCACACGCTCCGGCACACGGCGGCGACGCATCTCCTCGACGGGGGAGCGGACCTCCGCGCCGTGCAGGAACTGCTCGGCCATGCGAGTCTCGGCACGACACAGATCTACACGCACGTGTCAGCGGAGCGACTCAAGGAGAGCTACCAGCGGGCGCATCCGCGCGCCTGAACCCTCGAAGAAGACGGGGGCGACCACGCGAGCGACGCGGATCAGCGGCGCGGATCGTTCGAGCGATGCCGATCGGGCGGCGCGGATCGTCCAGGCGGCACGGACCGCTCGGGCGAAACGGATCATTCGATCGGTCGGGATCATTCGATCGGAAGAAGCACCGCACGCGGCACACCACCGAAGAAGAGCATCGGCGAGACGTAATCGCCGCGCACGCGCACGCCGAGATGGAGACACCGCAGCGAGCAGTGCCCACCCGTCGATATCGTGCCGATCGGCGCACCCCGTGTCACGGCGTCGCCCGTGACCAGCTCGGTGGTCACGGGTTCCAGGCTCACCAGGACGCCGTCCGCCGTCTCGACGGTGACAGTCGCCCGATCGACGACGACACCTGCGAATCGCACCGTTCCGTCTATCGGAGCGGCCACGCGTTCGGCCGTGCCGGCCCGGATGTCGATACCCCGG
Organism: Humibacter albus DSM 18994; assembly: GCF_000421825.1. GTDB lineage: Bacteria > Actinomycetota > Actinomycetes > Actinomycetales > Microbacteriaceae > Humibacter > Humibacter albus. Next base: position 647,571 of record NZ_ATXT01000011.1, on the reverse strand, counting down.
TGCCCGGCCGAGTACCGGGTGGCGGGCGCCTCGAAACCGCGGATCACGCTGCGAGCACCAGAGACCGGCCAGGGCCAGGAAGCCGTGGCGTTGCGGGCCTGGCTCTCGTCGTCGGGCGGGCGTGCGTCGGGTGAGGCGCTTGCGCTCGCGTCTGCGATGCCTGCGGAACTCGCATTCGGGACTGCAAAGCCCGCGGAACTCGCATTCGAGTCTGCGATGCCTGCGGAACTCGCGCTCGACCACTCGGAGGGGCTCGCGCTCGCCGGGTCGGGGGTTCCGGCGAGCGCGAGCAGGAGCGCCGCCACCGCGACGGCCGATCGGATTCGGGTAATGAGACGGCGACGCGGTGACGGCATGTGTCGATCGTGCCGACCGGCGGCGGCCCGGCGCCCCGGTCGCGGACAGCCGTGGATAACTCGTCACCTTCCCTCGCCTGGGGAGGACGAGTTGGCGTGCACTCGGTGCAGGTGCGATGCCGCGGTGTTAGCGTGCAGTGAGACTGAGGGGGCGAGGTCGATGTCGAACGCGCGATCTGACGAGCAGAACGACACCAGCGGCGGAGGGGGCGCACGCGGTTCCGCGATGGGCACGGCGCACAGGGGGAAGGTTCTCGGCGTCACCATCTCGGCGGCTCTCGGCGGACTCCTCTTCGGGTTCGACACCTCCGTGATCAACGGCGCTGTCGACTCGATCCAGCACACGTTCGATCTCGGCTCGGCCGCCATCGGGTTCACCGTCGCGATCACGCTGATCGGGTGCGCCGTCGGCGCCTGGTTCGCCGGTCAGCTCGCCGACGCCTGGGGACGCAAGTCGGTCATGCTGCTGGCCGCGATCCTGTTCATCGCCAGTTCGATCGCTTCCGGAGTCGCATTCGCCGACTGGTTCCTCATGCTGTGGCGGTTCATCGGGGGCCTGGCCATCGGCATCGCGTCCGTGATCGCGCCGGCCTACATCGGCGAGATCGCGCCCGCGAAGCTGCGCGGTTCGCTGAGCTCTCTGCAGCAGCTCGCCATCACCCTGGGAATCTTTCTGGCACTGCTCTCGGATGCGGCGCTCGCCGGATCCGAAGGCAACGCGCTGCGCGAACTCTGGTTCGGGCTGCCGGCCTGGCGTTGGATGCTGCTGGTCGGCGTCATCCCGGCCGTCGTCTACGGCATCCTGTCGCTGTCGATCCCGGAGTCACCGCAGTATCTGTTGCGCAAGGGCCGCAAGAACGATGCGCGTGCCGTGGTGCGCGACGTCACGGGCGCGATCGACATCGACCGTCGCCTCGACGAGATCCAAGACAGCCTGGAGAGCGAACGCCGCGCCCGGTATCGCGATCTGCGCGGCAAGGCGCTCGGCCTGCAGCCGATCCTGTGGGTCGGCATCGGCATGGCCGCGTTCCAGCAGCTGGTCGGCATCAACGCGATCTTCTACTATTCGACGACGCTGTGGAAGTCGGTCGGCTTCAGCGCGGGCGACTCCTTCATCACGTCGGTGATCACGTCGGTGATCAACGTGGTGCTCACGTTCGTGGCGATCTTCTTCGTCGACAAGGTCGGGCGCAAGGCGTTGCTGCTCTGGGGCTCGGCCGGCATGTTCGTCGGTCTCGTGCTCGCTGCCGTCTCGTTCTCGCAGGCGCACGTGTCGGGCTCGAACGTGACGCTGCCGCAGCCGTGGGGTGTTATCGCGCTGATCGGCGCCAACCTCTTCGTGATCTTCTTCGCAGCCACCTGGGGCCCGGTGATGTGGGTCGTGCTGGGCGAGGTGTTCCCGAACAAGATCCGCGGCCTCGGGCTCGGCATCGCCGCCGCTTTCAACTGGGTCTTCAACTTCCTGGTCACCCTGCTGTTCCCTGTTCTGAGCCAGGCGGTCGGACTCGGCTGGGTGTACGCCGGATTCGCGCTCTTCGCCGCGCTGTCGTTCTGGTTCGTCTTCTCGGCACTGCCGGAGGTGACAGGCCTCGAGCTGGAAGACAAGTCGAAGCTAGAGCACCTGCATCGTCAACGTGCCGAGGCGTGACGCGACGACACGAGGCGGATGCTCGCGGCTGTTATGATGGGCAGGCATCCCGCTTGTCGGGATGACTACGCGCGCCCGTTCGCCGCAGATCAGTCCGAGTGATCGGACGGGATCGGTGGCTCCGTCTGAGTGATCCGGCGGAGATCAGCGGCACGGGCATCCTTTGGTCTCCGACCTGTTCGGAGCGGATGCCCGTCGAGCGCCAGGCGCGGAGCCATTCGGCTCTCGCGAGAAAACCGACCCAGGCATCCGTCGTACCGTGCGTGCGCGCGATGCCCAGAAAAGGAGAACGGCCATGGCCGTCGTCACCATGCGCCAGCTGCTCGACAGCGGCGTGCACTTCGGACACCAGACGCGTCGCTGGAACCCGAAGATGAAGCGCTTCATCCTCACGGAGCGCTCCGGCAGCTACATCATCGACCTTCAGCAGTCGCTCGCGTACATCGACAAGGCGTACGACTTCGTCAAGGAGACCGTCGCCCACGGCGGCACGATCCTGTTCGTCGGCACCAAGAAGCAGGCTCAGCAGGCCATCGCCGAGCAGGCGACCCGCGTGGGCCAGCCCTACGTGAACCAGCGCTGGCTCGGCGGTCTTCTGACCAACTTCCAGACCGTCTCCAAGCGCCTCGCTCGCATGAAGGAGCTCGAGGAGCTCGACTTCGAAGGCACGACCAGCGGATTCACCAAGAAGGAACTGCTGATCAAGAAGCGCGAGCTCGACAAGCTGCACAAGTCGCTGGGCGGCATCCGCAACCTCAGCAAGACCCCGAGCGCGCTCTGGGTGGTCGACACCAAGAAGGAGCACCTCGCCATCGACGAGGCGACCAAGCTGGGCATCCCGGTGATCGCCATCCTCGACACCAACTGCGACCCCGACGAGGTGCAGTACCCGATCCCGGGCAACGACGACGCCATCCGCTCCGTGAGCCTTCTCACGCGCATCGTCGCCGACGCCGCGGCCGAGGGCCTGATCCAGCGTCACCAGAAGCCCGAAGAGGGTGCGGAGGGCGCGGAGCCGCTGGCTGAGTGGGAGCGCGAGTTGCTCGAGGCCGGCGACGGGGTGCAGTCCAACGCGGAGACCGCCAAGGTCGCCGATGCCGACCTCGCCGAAGGCAAGGCCGAAGCCGCCGAGATCGTCGACGAGTCGGCAGAGCAGGTCGAGGCCACCGAGTCCGCCGCTGACGCCGAGGGTGCGTCCGCCGAGGCAGCCGAGGTGGTCGAGGCGGACAAGGTCGCCGAGGGCGCCGCCGTCGAGGCCGAGTAATCCCACACTTTTCGATCGAGGAGTTCACACCACCATGGCAAATGTCAGCATTGCCGACATCAAGGCGCTGCGCGAGCAGCTCGGTACGGGCATGGTCGACACCAAGAAGGCGCTCGAAGAGGCCGGCGGCGACATCGCCAAGGCCACGGAGATCCTGCGCCTGAAGGGTGCGAAGGGCAACGCGAAGCGTGCCGACCGTTCCACGAGCGAGGGTCTGGTCGCCGCCCGTGAGGCCGGCGACCGCGCCTACCTGCTCGAGCTCAACTGCGAGACGGACTTCGTCGCGAAGAACGACAAGTTCATCGCGCTCGCCTCGGGCGTGGAAGACGCGGTCGTCGCCGCGAGCGCCACGTCGCTCGACGAGGCGCTCGCCGCCCCCGCCGAGGGCAAGACCGTCGCCGACCTGATCAACGACGAGGCGGCGATCCTCGGCGAGAAGGTCGAGTTGCGTCGCTTCGCCAGCCTCACCGGCGAGCACTTCTCCATCTACCTGCACCGCACGTCGAAAGACCTGCCGCCGCAGGTCGGTGTCGTGGTCGCCTACTCGGGCGACGATGCCGAAACGGCTCGCAGCATCGCACAGCACATCTCGTTCGCCAATCCCGAGTACCTGACGCGCGACGACGTTCCGGCCGACAAGGTCGAGAACGAGCGCCGCATCGTCGAGGAGATCTCGCGCAACGAGGGCAAGCCCGAGGCCGCGCTGCCGAAGATCATCGAGGGTCGCCTGGGAGCGTACTTCAAGCAGGTCTCCCTGCTCGACCAGGACTACGCCAAGGACAACAAGCAGTCCGTCGGCAAGGTCGTGGCGGATGCCGGTCTCACCATCACCGGTTTCGCCCGCTTCAAGGTCGGGGCCTAGCGCCGCGAAAAGGAGTCCGGACCGCATGTCGGTCCGGGCTCCTTTTCTGTGCCCGCCTTTTCTGTGCCCGCCGCTTTCGACACGACCCACAGCGACGGATGCTTTCCCGGCGCGTCGACAGCCGGTCACCGGTAGCTTTAGATTCGATCATCATCAGAAAGGGACTCGCCCATGCCACAAGCCACCCGACGGAGGGTCCTTCTCAAGCTTTCCGGTGAGGCCTTCGGGGGCGGCGCTCTCGGCGTGAATCCGGATGTCGTCGGCTCGCTCGCCCGCGAGATCGCTCGCGCAGCCGAAGACGTCGAGGTTGCGATCGTGGTCGGCGGGGGCAACTTCTTCCGCGGTGCGGAGCTGAGCCAGCGCGGCATGGACCGCGGTCGTGCCGACTACATGGGCATGCTCGGCACCGTTATGAACGCACTCGCCCTGCAAGACTTCCTCGAGCAGGCCGGCGCCGCCACCCGCGTCCAGTCGGCGATCAGCATGACTCAGGTGGCCGAGCCCTACATTCCGAGACGCGCCGAGCGACACCTCGAGAAGGGACGGGTGGTCATCTTCGGCGCTGGAGCCGGGCTGCCCTACTTCTCCACCGACACCGTCGCCGTGCAGCGTGCCCTCGAGATCGGTGCCCAGGCCGTGCTGATGGCCAAGAACGGCGTGGACGGTCTCTACAGCGACGACCCGCGCAAGAACCCGGACGCCGTGAAACTGGACCGCATCACCTACCAGGACGCGCTCGTGCGCGACCTCAAGGCGATCGATGCCACGGCGCTCAGTCTCTGCCGCGACAACGGCATGCCCATGCAGATCTTCGGCATCGAGCCGGCCGGCAGCGTGACCGAGGCGATTCTCGGCAGGGAGATCGGCACGATCGTCGGCGCGTGAGTCCCGCGTCCTGCCGGATGGGCCGCGGCCTCTAAGCTTGATCTGTTCGACACGAGACAAAGGAGCGACACGTGATCGCCGACTCACTGGCCACAGCCACGGAGCGCATGACCAAGGCCGTCGACGTGGCCAAGGACGACTTCTCGACCGTGCGCACCGGGCGCGCGAACCCTCAACTCTTCCAGCGCATCCTCGTGGATTACTACGGAACGCCCACCCCGCTGGCGCAACTCGCCTCGTTGCAGAACCCCGAAGCCCGCACCCTCGTCATCACGCCGTACGACAAGTCGGCGCTGAAGGACATCGAGAAGGCCATCGTGGCCGCCCCGAATCTGGGCGCGACACCGAACAACGACGGCACGATCATCCGCGTGACCATGCCCGAGCTCAATGAGGAACGCCGCAGGGAGTACGTGAAGATCGTGCGCTCGAAGGCGGAGGACGCGCGGGTCTCGATCCGCAACATCCGTCGCAAGGCGAAGGACGAGCTCGACGCACTCAAGTCGGAGGTGGGTGACGACGAGGTGGCGCGCGCCGAGAAGGAGCTCGAGTCCATCACCAAGAAGCACACCGATCAGGTCGATGAGGCGCTCGGCCGCAAAGAAGCGGAACTCCTCGAGGTCTGATCCGACGATGCCTGCGACGCCCGACGCCTCATCCGGTCCGCCGGACGATGGCGTGCGTCATGAGCGGTCTCGTTCGCCCCTCTCGCGTCGCGTCCACGAGACGCGTGCCGACATCGAGCGCCAGGTTCAGGCTCAGGTGCAGGCCACCCGAGCGCAGCTGGATGCCACGAACGAGAAGATCCGGCAACGCACCGGCCGCAATCTCATCTTCGCGATCCTGATCGGCCTGGTCGGCGGCGCCCTGCTGCTGTTCAGCCTGATCTTCATCAAAGAGATCTTCATGGTGTTCGCGGCGGCGATCGCGGGCTTCACCTCGTTCGAGTTCGCCACCGCGCTGCGCAGGGCGGGGCTGCGGGTGCCGCGCGTGGCACTGGCCGTCGTGGCCGTCGCGCTCGTCCCCGCCGCCTACTACCTGCATGCCTCGGGGGAGTGGCTGGTGGCGATCGCCGGTCTGCTGCTGCTCTGGATCTGGCGTGCCGCAGAGACGATCTCCCCGGCCCATCGCGTCGGCGGGGGCGCCTTGCTGAGAGACCTTGTGGCCTCGGCACTCGCCATCCTGTACGTCCCGTTCCTCGCGTGCTTCTCGGTTCTGATGGCGGCCGAGCCCGGCGGGCAGTGGTGGCTTCTGGCCACGTTGATCCTCGTGGTGGCGGTGGACACCGGGGCGTATGCGGCGGGACTGTCGTTCGGCAAGCATCCGATGGCCCCGACGATCAGTCCGAAGAAGACCTGGGAAGGCTTCGCCGGCGCAGCGGCCGCCGCGCTCATCGCGGGTGTGGTGCTCTCGGTGTTCATGTTGAACGCCCCGTGGTGGTTCGGCCTCATCATGGGGGCGCTCATCCTGATCGCGGCGACCGCGGGCGATCTGGTCGAGTCGCTGATCAAGCGGGACATCGGCATCAAAGACATGAGCTCATGGCTCCCGGGGCACGGGGGCTTCCTGGACCGGCTGGATTCGATCCTGCCCTCGGTGGCGATCGGCTACGTGCTCTACGTGGTGTTCGCCCCGTTGTTCGGCTGACAGGCTCGGCCGACCGGCTCGGTGAGACTCGGGCGGACCGCGCTCGAGCACGGGAGGCGGCGCGCGGGCGATTCCCGGGCGGATCACATGATCGGTTCTGGAAGAATGTTCGCCGTGGCCACCTTTCCGACCGTCAAGCGCAGCAAACGCGGATACGACCCCGAGGAGGTCGACCGGTTTCTGAAGCTCGCCCGACGGGCCTACGAGGGTGACGACGCCGTCCCACTGACCGCGGAAGACATTCGCCGCACGGGATTCACGCTGCACCGCGGGGGGTACCGGGCCGATGCCGTCGATGGCGCCTTGGAACGGCTGGAGGATGCCTTCGCTGCACGAGAACGCGCCCGTGCCCGCCAGGAGCTGGGCGACAAGCGCTGGCTCGAGGAGGCCCGCGCGACGGCGCAGGTGATCCTCAACCGTCTCGGACGCCCCGAGGGCAAGAAGTTCGATCGTACGAGCATCTTCACGATCGGGTACAACAAGCGCGAGGTCGACCGGTTCGCCAAGCGTGCGCTGCGCTACTTTCGCGACGGCATGCCGATGTCGGTCGACGAAGTGCGAACGGCCGTCTTCCGTCAGCAGCGGCACGGCTACCGCGAAGCGCAGGTCGATCTGCTCCTCGACGCCGTCGTCGACGTCATGCTCGCGGTTCGATGACCGTGGCGTGCACCGGTATGGATGCCGGCCGACGCGTCTTGCAGACCGGCTGTGGGCATCCGATGCAGAATTCAGCGGGAAAAGCCGCGCGCGGGCTTGGGTTGCAGTGCCGATCTTCGTTATCGTGGTGTGATCGTGGGTAGGCGAGTACGACACCTGGCAGAGCCTCCGACACCGGCCCGAAGCGCGGTGGAGGCGTCTGTTCGGCGACGCCGCGTCACGAGGCCCGTCGTCGTCGCCGTCGCGTTCATGGCGGCGATCGGATTCTTTCTCGTGAACATCGTCGACCCCTACTCGGGTGCGACCGCATCGCCGGAATACGCGTCGACTCATGCGCGCTTCCTCCACCAGAAGGTGCAGAAGTACGACGTGTCCGCGCGGGCGGCACTCGTCGATGTCAGCGCCGACACGTTCTCGTCGAAAGCAGCGCCGAAGGTCGTCACGCCCGTCGTCACGACGGACGACGACGACAGCGGTTCTTCGGGGGCACCGGCCGCCGGAACGCCTGATCCGGGCAGCGCCCAGGCGTACGCCAAGAGCGCCCTGGCCGCCGCCGGCATGGGCGACGATCAGTACAACTGCCTGGTCGCGCTCTGGAACCGCGAGTCCAGCTGGAACGTCTACGCCTACAACTCCAGTACGGGCGCCTATGGCATTCCGCAGGCGCTCCCCGGCAGCAAGATGGCCTCCGCGGGCGCGGACTGGGCGACGAGCTTCGTGACGCAGGTCAACTGGGGCCTGGGCTACGTGGACGGTCGCTACGGGAACCCGTGCGGCGCGTGGGCGCACTCCGAGTCGACAGGTTGGTACTGAACGATCGCTCTTGTCCGCCTCTAGGCTGACGGGATGGAGTACGCGCTTCTCATCATCGCGGGAATCATCGTGCTCGTCGCGACCGCCGCGTTCTCCAAGAAGCTCGGAGTGGCCACGCCGATCCTTCTTGTCGTGATCGGGATCGGGTACTCGCTCGTTCCCGGCGCGCCGCACATCGGCCTGAACCCCGAGCTCGTGCTCGAAGTGCTGCTGCCGCTTCTGCTCTACGCAGCTGCAGTGCAGGTACCGCTCATGGACTTCCGGCGCAACCTGCGCGGCATCACGATGCTCTCCGTGGTGCTGGTGGTCGTTTCGGCCGTGGTCGTCGGCTTCATCCTCTACGCGCTGCTTCCGCAGCTCGATTTGGCCGCGGCGATCGCGCTGGGCGCCGTGGTGAGCCCGACCGATGCCGTGGCGGCCACGGCCGTGGCGAAACGGCTCGGTCTGCCCGCCCGCGACGTCACCCTGCTCGAGGGCGAGAGCCTCGTCAACGATGCGACGGCACTCGTCCTGCTGAAGTCCGCGATCGCGGCCACGGCCACCTCGGTCAGCCTCTGGAGCGTGGCGGGAGACTTCGTGCGCTCGGTCGTGGTCGCGGTCGTCGTCGGCCTGATCATCGGCTTCGTCACGGTTTGGGTGCGTTCCAAGTTCTCCGACCCGATCCTCGAGACCGTCGTCACGTTCGTCGTGCCGTTCCTCGCGTTCATCCCGACGGAGGCGCTGGGCGCGTCTGGCGCGCTTTCGGTCGTGGTCGCCGGGCTCTACGCCGGTCATCAGTCGGCTCGGCGGCTGAGCGCGCTCTCGCGCATGAGCGAGCGTGTGAACTGGCGTGTCATCGCGTTCATCATCGAGAACGGAGTGTTCCTGATGATGGGCGCGGAGCTGACCAGCCTCGTGAGGGAGTCTGTGCAGCATGCGGAGATAGGGCTGGGCGCCACGATCGCCATGGGACTGCTGGTCGTCGCGGTCCTGCTGGTGGTGCGCGCCCTGGTGGTCATGCCGGTCCTGTACTCCATCAGACGGGCCGCCGGTCGAGCCGACGACAGCCGCGAGCGCCTCTCGTCGATGCAAGATCGCATCCGCTCGATCAGGGACAGGCTGGGCGACGGCCATCGGGCCAGTGCGCGGGTACGTCGTGCCGAGCACACCATCGCCCGGCGTGATGCCGACATGATCGACCTGCAGAAGAACAACGTGGGGTGGCGGGACGGCGCCGTCCTCACCTGGGCCGGCATGCGCGGGGTCGTGACGCTGGCGGCGGCGCAGTCGCTTCCGGCGAACACTCCATACCGAGCACAACTCGTGCTGATCGCCTTCATCGTGGCCATCGTCACGCTGCTCGCACAGGGCGGCACGCTGCCCTGGGTCATCCGCCTGACGAAGATCCGCGGAACGGATGCCGCGGCAGACCTGCGGGAACTCGCGTCGCTTCTCGACGAGATCGCCGATGCCGCGGAAGAAGCGCTGAACGGCGCGTCGATCGATCTGCCGGAGGGCGTCGAGATCGATCAGGCCGTGACCGAGCGACTGCGCCGCGAGATCAACGCTCTCGCGGAGTCCGCCTGGGAGCAGGCCGCGGTGCACGAGGGAGAGGCGCCGGTGGGCCCTCACGCTCAGTACCGCATGCTGCTCAGGGTCACCATCGACGCAGAGCGCGAGGCGCTGCTGGAGGCGCGTTCGAAGGGCGTCTACCCCTCGAGGGTGCTGAATCGTGCCGAGAGCCTGCTCGATCAGGAGGAGGCTCGGCTGGATCAGGGCGCGGGCCGCGACTGACGACGACCGCGACGAGGGCGTGTGCCGCGCTCACCCCTCGAATACGAGATTTGTAGACTGGGCGGGTGCCGCGCTCCAATCGACCCCGCCGACGCGGCCGCGGCGAGCAGAAGTCCGAGCCGGACGACCTGAGCAGAATGATGTCGGGCTGGCGTCGCACCGAGACGCGGCGCGGCCACCAGTGGAACGTGCAGCCGGTCTCGGCCGCCTCCGCTGTGAAGAACTACAGTTGTCCCGGTTGCGGCGGGATCGTCGCGCCGGGCACGGCCCACCTCGTGGTGTGGCGGGCGGACGGCGTGCTCGGAGACGCGGCCGACCTGGCCTCGCGACGGCACTGGCACACCGGGTGCTGGCGCGTCGTGTAAGCGCTCCATCGCAGTGCACCGCGTAAGCGAGCCGCGTAGGCGACGGAAGTGTGCGCGTTCCCGCCGTCGGCGGTCAGAGCTCGTTCTGCCGGGGCACGACGACCTGTTTGATGATCAACAGCATGGAAGCGGCCACCGGGATGGCGATGAGGGCGCCGAGGAGGCCGAGCAACGATCCCCCGGCCAGCGCGGCGATCACGACGAGGGCGCCCGGCACCGACACCGCCCTGTTCATGATGCGCGGCGACAGCACGTACGCCTCGACCTGCATGTAGATCACGTACCAGATGGCTGCGATCAGGGCGGTGATGGGGGAGGAGGGCAGCAGAACGAGCGTGAGCAGCACGATGACGACGGATCCGGTCAGCGTGCCGACGAGCGGGATGAGCGAGAAGAGGAAGGCGATGACCGCGAGCAGCAGGGGAAACGGCGCGCCGATGATCGTCAGGAAGATGGCGCTCAGAATGCCGTTGCAGAGCGCGAGCGCGACCTGGCCCATCACGTACTTGCCCACCGAGTCGGTGATCTGCTCGGCGATGTCGGCGAAGCGCGCACGCTTGCTCGCCGGGACCAGCTCGTAGGCCGTGCGCTTCATGTTGGGCAACGACGCGGTGAAGTAGATGGTGAGGATCAGCACGATCAGCACGCCGAAGAAGCCCGAGACGATCCCGATGCCGACCGAGAGGAGGCCGGCCCCGATGTCGCCGGCGGAGTGCTGCACGGAGCCCCACACGTCTTGCAGCGTCTTGTCGAAGTCGATGCCGGGGAACTGCTTCTGCAGCCCCACGTACCAGTCCTCGTACGTGCCGTTCTGTACGAATTCGGTGATCTTCTCCACGAGGCTCGAGGCCTGTTTGACGATGATCGGGATGATCGCCCAGAGCAACAGGCCGAGGAGGGACAGGATGACGACCAGCACGATCACGATGGATGACCAGCGGGGCAGCTTGCGGCGCTCGAGGAACGCGATGATCGGCTCGAGTCCCAGTGCGAGGAAGAGGGCGGCACCGATGTAGGTGACCACCGTCGACAGCGAGACGATCGCCGACAGGATCAGGATGCCCAGGCCGACGCCGAGGGTCCCGATCAATCCGACACGGAAAGCGTTCTGGATCTTCATGGGCCCCTCGGCGTGGTCGGATCAGCTGTTCTCTGCCGAGACCTCTTCGGCCTGCTGCAGGACGCCGCGGAGGCTCTCGAAGTAGCCGGCGACGGTTTCGCGCTCGATCCTAATCTGCGACAGGCGCTCTTCCGCGTCCGCCACGAGGACGCGGGTGCGCTCTTCCGCGTCATCGATGATGACCCGTGCGCGCTCTTCGGAGGCGCGCACGATCTCGCGGGCGGAGTTCTCGGCCTCCTTGCGCGCGGCCTTGACCTCTGACCGCATCTCCTTCTCGATCGCCTCGCCCTCTGACCGCACCTCGTTCGTGCGACGAGTGACTTCTGCGAGCTCGGCGTTCGCGTCGTCGAGGTACTTCTGCGTCTGTGCCACGGCTTCCTGATGCCGGGACAGGTGCTCCTTCTCGGACTCGTCGCGGCGGGCCTTGAGCTCGACCTCGAGCTCCATGCGAGCGCGCTCCGCCTCGTGGGCGAGGCGCTCGGACTCGGCGGCGACCTGCGACCGAACGCCGGCGAGCTCCTCGTCGAGCTCCTTGCGCGCCTTGTCCGCCGAGCGCTGGAAGGCCTTGCGCTCCTTGTCTGCCTCGGCTTCGGCTTCGGCCTTGCGCTGCTCGAGGTCACGGGCGAGCGACGCCCGCCCCTGCTCGATCTCATTGGCGAGATCGATGCGGGCCTGCTGGGTGTCGGCCGCCAGGTCGCGCTTCGCCTGCGCGATCTCCGCCTCCAATTCCGTGCGCCGGTCCGCGAGCTCGGCCTCCACCTCCGCCTTGCGCTGTTCCACCTCACGTGCGAGGGCGGCACGCGTCTCCTCGACCTCGCGAGCCAGACCATCCGCGTCGGCCCGCGCCTGCGCCGCCTCCGCCGTCGCCGCGGCCTTCACCTCTGCGGCCTGGTGTTCGGCCTCGGCCCGCACGGACGCGGCCTCGCGCTTCGCGGTCGCGCGCAACTCCGCGACCTCCGTCGCGACGGAGCTGCGCACGGCTGCGGCTTCGCGCTGGGCCTCCTGGTTCATGGTCTCCGCGCGCGTCCTCGACTCGGTGACCAGCTCGTTGGCCTCGATGTTCGCGTCCTGCAGCGTGGTGTCCGCCTGGGCGTGCGCTTCGGAGAGGATGCGCTGGGCCTGCTCCTCTGCGGTGCGCCGAGTCTTCTCGACCTCGCCGGCGACGGCCGCGCGCAGCTTCTCCGCGTCGATGTCCGCCTGCGCGATCATGCGTGTCGACTGCTCTTCGGCGACACGGAGCGTGTTCTCGAGCTTGGTGCCGAGGCCGGAGAAGGTCGGACTCCCGACCTCCTCGATCTCGGCGTTGAGCTCGTCGATGCGGGCACTGAGACGCTTGATCTCCTTGGCGGCGTCGGCGCTCTGTGCGTTCGCCTGGATCAGCTCGCGGCGCAGATCCTGCAGTGCCTTGTCGACTTCGTCTTTGTCATAACCGCGGAAGACTTGAGTGAACTCTGTTTCTTCGGTAGCCACGGGGCTTCTTCTCTCCGGCTGGTCTCGGGGGCGTGGTGAGTCGCGTTCGACGCTGCCGGATGGGGGCTGCCGGCAGGCGACGCAAAAGCCGTCGCGTCGGCGCGGCGGTTCTCTGAGTGTAGTCGTGCACGCGCCCCGAATGGAGGGTGACCTCGGCGCCGGGGGCGGCCGCGCGGACTGATGCACGGGCGGGGTTTCGCCAGGTGCCGATGCGGCATCCAGCCCGCTGGGAGCGGCTTCTCAGGGCTGTTTCGGTATCGTGGTGCTTCTGCCGGTCTGAAATATCGTCGAACCGGCCGTCACCCGATACCGGAAGCCGCGCGCGCTTCACGCGCCGAGCGCACCGAGCGCCGTGGTTGATGCAGGCGAGACGAGACAGCGAAGGAGAGTACGTGCGATTCCTGATCGCCATCCTGGCGTTCGTCGCGGCGGCCGTGACCATCGCGCTCGGCATCGCGCAGCGCACCATCTGGATTCCGCCGGCGAACGTGGCCGCCGGCACCGTGGTGAAGGGCGATCCCGCGTTCATCGTCATCTCGGGCGCCGTGCTGCGGGCTCGCACCGGCCAGCAGACGCTCACCGTCGCCGGCAGCGACAAGCCGCTCGTCGCCTACGGGCGTACGGCGGATGTTCTGGCCTGGCTCGGCCACGAGAAGTACGCGAAGGTGAGTTACAACGCGGCGACCAACTCGCTCTCGTCGAAGATCGTGCGAGGCACGTCGTCGGCGGACGCCGGCTCGAAGTCGACCTCCACCGGCACGGCGACCCCCGCGCCAACCGTCACCGCCCATGCTGACGGAACGACTTCGACGCAGACGTCGACGAGTGGCGACTCGAAGAAGAAGGCGGGGCCGAATCCTCAGGGCTCCGACCTCTGGCTCGAGGAGTTCACCGGCTCCGACGCCACGGTCACCAAGATGAACGTTCCCGACACGGTGAGCGTCATCATCGCCAGCGACGGCACCAAGCCGGCTCCCGACAAGATCAGCCTCACCTGGCCCTTGGACAATCGCACACCGTGGGCGGGCCCGCTGATCGTGGGCGGCCTCGTCCTGGCGGCCTTCGGAGTCTTCATGTACATCCTGGCCATCCGGCACCTGCGTCGATCGCGCGGACCGCGCCGGGGTGGCGGCAAGCCGCCGAAACTGCCCCGCGGGTCGAAGCCGCCGAAGCCGGGTAATTACAAGCCGACGCAAGAGGTCGAACCGCCAGCCCGCGGCCGCCGCGCCATCGGCCGGTCCTTCGTCGCGGTGCCCGTCGTTCTCGCCGGCACGATTGCGCTGGCCGGCTGTTCGTCGAGCTATTGGCCCCAGTTCGGTGCCGGCAGCACGGCGACGGCGACGGCATCCTCGACCCCGTTGGCCACCGATCTGCCCGGCCAGGGGAAGGACACCCCGCCACCTGCTGTCACCGAACCGCAGCTCGACAACATCGTGGCCTCGATCTCGGTCACGGCGGGCAAGGCCGACGCCTCATTGAGCCCCTCTCTTGCGGCGACTCGCTTCACTGCCGCGGCGCTGGAGGCGCGCACGGGGGATTACGCGTTGCGCACCAAGAAGTCCGACGCCACCGCGACTCCGAGCATCAGCAGCACCGTCTCGCTGGCGCTGCCCGAGGCGACCGCCGACTGGCCGCGGGTCGTCAGTGCTGTCGTGCACGATCCGAAGGACAGCAAGTCCGCGCCGTTGGATCTGGTCATGGTGCAGAACACTCCACGTGACAACTACAAGGTCGCGTACGCCATCTCGCTGGAAGCCAACGCCGACGTGCCCGACCTTCCCCCGGCGAACATCGGCACGTCGATCGTGCCGCCCGACTCGAAGCTGCTTCTGGCCGCTCCGAACAAGCTTGGCGACTACTACGGCGACGTGTTGCAGAACGGCAAGAAGAGCAAGTACTACGACCTCTTCGACTCCAAGAGCGACAAGCTCGCACCACAGGTCGGCGCGGACTACAAGGCGCAGCAGATCAAGAGTCTTCCGAGCACGGCGAGCCTCACGTTCAGCACGAGCGCGGGAGATGACGCGCCCGTCGCGATGGCGACGAACAACTCGGGCGCGATCGTCGCCACAGACATCAGCGAGGTCTCGACCCTGAAGCCGGTGGAGGCCGGGGCGACGGTGTCGACCAGCAACGCCAACGTGCAGGCGCTGACCGGCGTGACCGACAGCACCAAGGGCATCCAGACCACGTACGGCTATCAGCTGCTGTTCTACGTGCCGCCGGCGGGCTCGAAGCAGAAGATAGTCATGCTCGGTTTCACCCAGACACTTCTCAGCGCTAAGGAGCTCTGATGACCAACACGCCCGATGCCGCCTCACTGCGCGGTGCCGTGGATCTCTCCGCACTGGCGAACCGCTCCTCGGAGGCGCAACCGCCGAGCGACGCACCCCCGCAGGCGCTCCCTGGTCTGATCTACGACGGAACGGACGCGAACTTCGCCCAGTTCCTGGAGTTGTCGAACACGGTGCCCGTCATCGTCGACCTGTGGGCGGAATGGTGCGGGCCGTGCAAGCAGCTCTCGCCTGCCCTGGAACGCGCCGTCGCCGACTACTCGGGCCGCCTGGTGCTCGTGAAGGTCGACGTGGATGCCAACCCGCAGCTCGCGCAGGCGTTCCAGGCCCAGTCGATCCCCACGGTCGCGGCACTGATCGGCGGCCGGCCGGCGCCGTTGTTCGTGGGAGCCATCCCCGAGCAGCAGGTGCGCGAGGTCTTCGAGCAGGTACTCGAGGTGGCGGCGCAGAACGGTGTGACCGGAAGCGTCAGCGTGGAGCCGACCGACGGAACCGACGGGAACGACGAGGCTGAAGCGTCGGAGCCGGAACCCGAACCTCTTCCGCCCCACCACCAAGAGGCCTACGAGGCGATCGAGAAGGGCGACTACGCCACGGCCATCGCCGAGTACAAGCTGGCCATCGCCCAAGACCCTCGGGACGACCTCGCTGTCGCCGGTCTGGCTCAGGTCACGCTGCTGGAGCGGCTGGCCGGGGCCGATGCCGCTTCGCTGCGCGAGGCCGCAGCAGCCGCGCCGCACGACGCTGCCGCGGCACTCGCGGTCGCGGATCTGGACCTCTCGGGCGGCCACGTCGACGACGCGTTCACGCGGCTGCTCGACCTCTTCAGCGCCAGCGATCAGGCAGGAAAAGACGCGATACGCGCGCGCCTGGTGGACTACTTCGAGATCGTCGGCGTCACGGACCCGCGCGTCATCACGGCGCGAAGCAGGCTCGCGTCGCTGCTCTACTAGGCCGCGGCGCCCGTTCTCTACTAGGCGGCGGCGCCCAATGAGGGGCCTCCTCGGTCGCGGAGCGAGGCGGAGCCCGCTCGGGTGGGCGAGCGCGCCCGGCTTCGCGCCTTCTCAGCGCGCCCGACGGGGGCGAAGCCAGAGCGTGCCCAGCGGCGGGAGCGTGAGAACGGCGGAGGCGCGCAGACCGCCCCACGGAGCATCCGTCGCCGTGACGGTGCCGAGGTTGCCCGCTCCGGAACCGCCGTACTCGACCGCGTCGGTGTTCAGCAGTTCCTCCCACTCACCGGCGAACGGCATCGGCAGACGGTAGTCGGTGTGCGGGACGCCCGCGAAGTTGCTGATGCACACCAGTGGGTCCCCGTCGCCGATCCGGGCGAACGCCACGACATTGGATTGTGCGTCGCCGCCGTCGAGCCATTGGAATCCGCGCGGGTCGTGGTCGTGGCGCCACAGCGCCGGCTCCGTGCGATAGAGGGCGTTCAGACGCGCCACGAGGTCCCAGAGCCCCCGGTGCGTCGGCTGGTCGAGTACCCACCAGTCGAGCCCGCGTTCCTCGCTCCATTCCGAGAGCTGGCCGAACTCCTGGCCCATGAACAGCAGCTGCTTTCCCGGGTGCGCCCACATGAACGCCAGGTAGGCGCGAGTATTGGCGAGCTTCTGCCAGTGGTCGCCCGGCATCTTGTTCACCAGCGAGCCCTTGCCGTGCACGACCTCGTCGTGACTGATCGGCAGCAGGAACTGCTCGCTGAACGCGTAGACGAACGAGAACGTGATCTCGCCGTGGTGGTAGGAGCGGTAAAGAGGGTCCTCGTGCATGTACTGCAGCGAGTCGTGCATCCAGCCCATGTTCCACTTCAGCCCGAACCCGAGCCCGCCCGCGCTCGTCGGGGCCGTGATCCCCGGGAACGACGTCGACTCCTCGGCGATCATCACGATGCCCGGGTTGCGCTTGTACGCGGTGGCGTTCGCCTCCTGCAGGAACGCGATCGCCTCGAGGTTCTCGCGACCTCCGTGGACGTTCGGAGCCCACTCCCCATCGGCGCGGGAGTAGTCGAGGTAGAGCATGGATGCGACGGCATCCACGCGCAGCCCGTCGACGTGGAACTCCTCGAGCCAGTACAGCGCGTTGGCCACCAGAAAGTTGCGTACCTCGGCGCGGCCGAAGTCGAAGACGAGTGTTCCCCAGTCCTTCTGCTCGCCGCGACGGGGATCCGGATGCTCGTACAGCGGTTCGCCGTCGAACCGCGCCAGCGCCCACTCGTCCTTCGGAAAGTGTCCAGGCACCCAGTCCATCAGCACGCCGATACCGGCGCCGTGCAGCCGGTCGATGAGATAGCGCAGGTCGTCGGGGCGGCCGAACCGGCTGGTGGGCGCGTAGTAGCCGGTCACCTGGTAACCCCAGGAACCACCGAACGGATGCTCGGCCAGCGGCAGGAACTCCACGTGCGTGTATCCGAGGGGCGTCAGGTAGTCGATGAGCGCATCCGCCGCCTCGCGATAGCCGAGTCCGGGACGCCACGAGCCGAGATGGAGCTCGTAGACGCTCATCGGACCGGAGTGCGGGTCTCGGGAGACGCGTGCGCGCATCCACTCGTCGTCGCCCCAGGCGTGATCGCTCACCGTGACGACGGAACCCGTGGCGGGTGGGACCTCCGCACAGCGTGCGAGGGGGTCTGCTTTCAGGTGCCACCGGCCGTCTCGGCCCCGCAGCTCGAACTTGTAGACGGCACCGGGGGAGACCGCGGGAAGGAACAACTCCCAGACGCCGCTGGAGCCCATGGACCGCATGGCCGATCCGACGCCGTTCCAGCCGTTGAAATCGCCGGCGACGCGCACCGCCGTCGCGTTCGGCGCCCACACTGCGAACGCCGTCCCGACGACCTCGCCGTGCTCGCCGTGGTGCGCACCGAGCACGTCCCAGAGCCGCTCGTGCCTGCCCTCGCGGATCAGGTGCAGATCCAGTTCGCCCACCGTGGGGGAGAAGCGGTACGGATCATCGGCGGTCCACACCGTTCCGTCCTCGTAGCGCGCCTCGATGCGGTACGCCTGGAGCCCGAGCACATTCACGCCTTGCCAGACGCCGTGGGCGAGGTGGCCGAGCGAGACGCGCGCCCCGGTGCTCAGCACGGCGGTGACCGCCGACGCGAGAGGACGCAACGTGCGGATGACCGTGACACGGTCGGCCACGCCCGCCGCGGCCACGAGGTGCTGGCCGAGCACCGAGTGCGGGTCGTGGTGCCGGCCCTCGGCGACCGCCAGGAGGAGCTCGTCGTCGAGCGCGGGCGCCTGGATCGCGGCGGAGCCGTCGGAGTGCGCCACGGGGTGCGTCTCGGTCATCATGCCGCCTTCACGCTGAGGATGTGCGCGGGCTCGTGGAAGGCATCCAATCGCACGTAGTTCACGCTCGACCACGTCCACGAGGCGCCCGTGATCGCGTCCGTCACCCGGATGTCGGTGTCGGGCGCGACGCCGAGCGCGGTCAGGTCGAGGTGCACGAGCGTCTCGCGCACCGAGTGCGGATCGACGTTGACGACGACGAGCACCGTGTCGTTCTCGCCCGTCGGCGAGAGCTCCGCCGGCAGGTGCTTGGAATAGACCAGCACGGCGTCGTCCTCGCTGGAGTGCAGGTGCAGATTGCGCAGCTGACCGAGCGAAGGATGGGTGCGCCGTGTCTGATTGAGCATGCGCAGGTACGGGGCGAGTGAGTCGCCCGCGGCCTCCGCTGCCGCGTAGTCGCGCGGTCGGTACTCGTACTTCTCGTTGTCGACGTACTCCTCGGCGCCGCTGCGGGCCACCGCCTCGTACAGCTCGAAGCCGGAGTACACGCCCCAGCTGGGCGCCGCGGTCGCGGCGATCGCCGCGCGGATCTTGAACGCGCCTCTGCCTCCGAACTGCAGGTATTCGGTGAGGATGTCCGGCGTGTTCACGAACAGGTTCGGGCGCAGGAAGTCTGCCGTCACGTGCGAGATCTGGTCGAGGAACTCCTCGAGCTCCTCCTTCGTGTTGCGCCAGGTGAAGTAGGTGTACGACTGCTGGAAACCCGCCTTCGCGAGCGTCTGCATGATCGCCGGGCGGGTGAACGCCTCCGCGAGGAAGACGACGTCGGGCTGCTTCGCGTTCACGGTGTGGATGAGCCACTCCCAGAAGTCGAGCGGCTTGGTGTGCGGGTTGTCGACGCGGAAGATGCGGATGCCGAGGCGCATCCATCGCCTCACGATGCGCAGTGCCTCGGCGCGGATGCCCTTCGGATCGTTGTCGAAGTTGATCGGATAGATGTCCTGGTACTTCTTGGGCGGGTTCTCGGCATAGGCGATACTGCCGTCGGGCAGCGTCGTGAACCATTCCGGATGCTCGCGCACCCAGGGATGATCGGGAGACGCCTGCAGGGCGAGATCGATCGCGACCTCCAGCCCCACCTTCCTGGCGGCGGCGATGAAGTGCTTGAAGTCGGCCTCCGTGCCCAGGTCGGGATGGATCGCATCGTGGCCGCCCTCGGTCGAACCGATCGCCCAGGGGGATCCGGGATCGTGCTCGTCGGCATCCAACGAGTTGTTCGGGCCTTTGCGGTAGGCACGCCCGATCGGGTGGATCGGCGGCAGATAGACCACATCGAAACCCATCGCGGCGATCTCGGGCAGCCGTGCTTCCGCGGTGCGGAACGTGCCAGAGGTCCACGCGCCGTCTCGGCGGCGTTCGGCGCCTGCCGAGCGTGGGAAGAACTCGTACCAGGCCCCGACGCCGGCGCGTTCCCGTTCGACGAGAATCTCTCGTGAAGCCGACGACGTCACCAGACTGCGCAGAGGGCTCTCGGCCAGGAGGTCGATGACGCCGCCGTCGGCAAGCGCCCGCAGCCGGTCGACCGCCGTGCCGCTTGCGCCGGTGAGCGCCGTCGCCGCGGTGGACAGCAGGACACCGTCGGCGCTGTTCGCGTGCTCGCCCGCCGCCCTCGTGAGCAGCTGTGCGCCGAGCGTCAGCATCACCTCCACATCGATGCCAGCAGGCACCTTGATGCAGGCGGCATGCCACCACGCGGCGACGTCATCGGCCCAGGCCTGCACGCGAAAGCTCCACGCGCCCTGCTCGTCCAGCCGGGCGCTGACGCCCCAACGATCCGTTCCAGGGCCGAGCGAGCGCATCCGGTGACGGGCCGTCTCGCCGTCGGGAGACGTGAGCACCAGGTCGACACCGATCGGGTCGTGCCCTTCGCGGAAGGCGGTGCAGGCGAACGGCACCACCTCTCCGCGGAACGCCTTCGCGGGCCAGGCGCCGCCGTCGACGAGCGGGCTGAGGTCGAGGATCGGCAGGCGTCCGAGAACCGGCTCGTACCTGGCCGACGGAGGTGATGTCGCGGCGGTGCCCCGGCGGGGCGAGCGGGGCGTGGTCGGCATGCTCCGACCGTAGCGCGCCGCGCGACGAAAAGACGAGCGGTCGACACCGCACGTCCCTGTACTCGAGAATGCCGCTCGACAATGCCCCCCACCACAATGCCCGCCACGACAATGCCCGTCACGACAAAGCTGCCATGCACTCGGATGCGCGTGCATGAGTTCGTCATGAGCGGTGGGTAGGGTTTCGCCTCGTGAAGGTCTTACGTCGATTCACGGTTCGTCCCGCCCTCCCCGCGGCGCTGAGCGCACTGCAAGAGCTCGCTTCGAACCTGCGCTGGTCGTGGCACGAGCCGACCAGCGAGCTCTTCCGCGAGATCTCCGATGTGCTGTGGACGCGCAGCGGACACGATCCGCTCGCGCTGCTCAGCTCCGTCGGGACGGATCGGCTCGAGGCGCTCGCCGCCGACCCTGCTTACGTGGCGAGGGCCGACGCGTTGCTTCAGGATCTGCGCCGCTACCTCGACGAACCGCGCTGGTACCAGAGCCTCGCCGAGGCTCCGGAGGCGATCGCGTACTTCTCGCCCGAGTTCGGCATCACCGCGGCTCTGCCGCAATACTCGGGCGGCCTCGGAATCCTTGCGGGCGATCACCTGAAGTCCGCCTCCGACCTGGGCGTCCCGCTGCTCGGCATCGGGCTGTACTACAGGTCGGGATACTTCCGTCAGTCCCTTTCGGCGGCCGGCTGGCAACAGGAGAGCTATCCGGTCTTCGACCCGGACGGGCTGGCGCTGTCGCTACTGCGCAATCCGGACGGCACACCGGCGACCGTCTCGCTCGCGCTGCCCGAAGGACGCACCCTCACCGCGCGCATCCGCATGGCGCAGGTGGGCCGCGTGCGCCTGTTGCTCCTCGATGCCGACGTGCCCGAGAACGACGACGGCCTGCGTTCGGTGACCGATCGCCTGTACGGCGGCGATGGCGAGCACCGGTTGAGGCAGGAGCTGCTGCTCGGCATCGGCGGGGTGCGTGCGCTGCGAGTGGCACAGCGGCTGCTGGGCACGGCGTCGCCCACGGTGTTCCACACGAACGAAGGGCATGCCGGGTTCCAGGGGCTGGAGCGCGTCGCCGAGCTGATCCGCGGCGGACTGACGCTTCGGCAGGCGCTGGAGGCCGTACGGGCGAGCACGGTCTTCACCACGCACACACCGGTGGCGGCGGGGATCGACCGATTCGAGGCATCCCTCGTTCGCCGGTATTTCGAGCCGCACGACCTGGTGCCGGGCGTGGACGTGGACGACGTGATGCGCCTCGGTGCCGAGGACTACGAGGGCGGAACGCCCGGCGTCTTCAACATGGCGGTGATGGGGCTGCGACTCGCACAGCGCGCCAACGGGGTGTCGAAGCTGCACGGAGCCGTTTCGCGGCCCATGTTCGCCGGTCTGTGGCCAGGATTCGACGCCGACGAGGTGCCGATCGGCTCCGTGACCAACGGCGTGCACGCGGCGACCTGGACGGATCCGCTGCTGCAGCAGCTCGCGCAGGAGGCTCTCGGCACGGGCGACACGGCGCACGCGGACTGGCTCTCGCCCGAACTCACCGACGAACAGCTGTGGTGGGTGCGCGGCCGACTGCGCGCGAACCTGGTGCAGGATGCCCGTGCCCGCGTGAAAGCGAACGTGCTCGATCCCGACGTGCTCACGATCGGCTTCGCCCGGCGCGTCGCCACGTACAAGCGGCTCACGCTCATGCTGCACGACCGGGAACGGCTCATCCGCATGCTGAACGACCCCGAGCACCCGGTGCAGCTGGTGGTCGCCGGGAAGGCGCATCCCGCCGACGACGAGGGGAAGCGGCTCATTCAGGAGCTGATCGACTTCACCGAACACCCCGAGGTGCGCGGCCGGCTCGTGTTCCTGCCGGATTACGACATCGGCATGGCGCAGACGCTGTACCCGGGCTGCGACATCTGGCTGAACAACCCGCTGCGACCGCTCGAGGCGTGCGGAACCAGCGGCATGAAGGCGGCGCTCAACGGCACGCTGAACCTCTCGATCCTCGATGGCTGGTGGGCCGAGTTCTACGACGGCGAGAACGGCTGGGCGATCCCCTCGGCCGATACCGTCGGCGACGGGGCGGAGCGGGACGCCCGGGAGGCGAACGCGCTCTACGACCTGATCGAGAACGAGATCGCGCCCCGGTTCTATGACAGGGACGAGGCCGGCATCCCTTCGGAGTGGATGCGCCGGGTTCGGCACTCGATGGCGGCCCTGTCGCCGCAGCTCAGCGCCGACCGCATGGTGACGCAATACGTCGACGATCTCTATGTTCCGGCGCACAGGGCGGCGATGCGGATGTCGGCCGACGACTTCGCCGCGGCCCGCGACTTCGCGGGGTGGAAGGCGCGCGTGCACGGTGCCTGGAACGGTGTCTCGGTGGCGCACGTCGGCGCCAGCATGCCCGACGATCTGCCCAGCGTGGGTGACGGTTTGCGCGTGCGCGCGCACGTGCTCCTCGGCGAGCTCGGCCCGGGCGACGTGGCCGTCGAAGCGATAGTGGGCCGAGTGTGCGATGACGGTGCGCTCCGGAACGCGAGGTATGTCGCGCTCGAGCCGCGGGACGGCGATCCCGCGCCGTCGATCCGATTCGAGGGCGTGGTGCCGCTGACGGCTGCCGGCACGTTCGGCTACACGGTGCGCGTCGTCCCGCGGAATCCCGCCATGGCCGATCCCGCGGAACTCGGGCTGGTCGTCGGCCCCGAGTGAGCCCGCCGCCGGCCGGGAACGACGCTCAGTCGCGGCCGATCCGCGCGAGCGTGGCGCCGGTCGCCGTGATCAGGTCTTCCGGGGTCAGTTCGATGTCGAGACCCCGCCTGCCGCCGGAGACGTAGACGGTCTCGAAGTCGCACGCCGAGGCATCCAATACCGTGCGGAGGCGGGATCTCTGCGCGATCGGCGAGATGCCGCCCACGACGTAACCGGTTCTGCGTTCGGCGACCGCCGCATCCGCCAGGACTGCGCGCTTGGCGCCCACCGCCGCGGCCAAGGCCTTGAGATCGAGGCGGCCGACGACCGGAACGATGCCGACGACGACCACGGCGTCGGCGCGCGCGATCAGAGTCTTGAACACGCGTTCCGGAGGAACACCGAGCGCCTCCGCGGCCTCGAGCCCGAACGAGCCGGCCGCCGGGTCGTGTTCGTAGGCGTGCGGTGTGAACGGGATGCCCGCGCGGGCCAGTGCGAGCGTGGCCGGTGTTCCCACCGTGGCCTTCTTCGCCATCATCGTTCCCCGCTCGGTCGCTCGACCCGTCATCGCGCTCCGGTCATGCGAGCGCAGACCGGTCGTCGTGATCGAACGGTTCAGTCGTCGCGTTCCGCTCGCTCGTGTGCGCGGAACAATTTCATCGAGGTGGGGCCCATCGCCACGCTCGTGCCGGGGGAATGCTCACTGGCGCCGGTGACGACGGTCTCGTCGGCGGAGTCCCACAGCAGTTCGTAGCAGTCAACGCCGTCGTGCTCGGGGAGCGAGACGGAGATGTCGGTCTCCAGGCCGTGCACGATGAGCAGAATGCGGTTGCGTCCCTCGAACTCCGGGCTGGAAGCAGCCACATACTGCAGAGTGCGGTTCTGCGGGGAGTCCCAGTCCTGCTCATCCATGACCTGACCGTCGGCGTCGTACCAGTCGATCTCGCTCGCGCTCGGTACGACTCGGCCGCTTTCGCCGTAGCGCACCGGGCGCAGCGCGGGGTTCTCTCGGCGCAGCCGGATCAGCTCGGTCGTGATGGCCGCGCGGTCGCGTTGCCGCTCGTCCCAGTCCCAGCGGGTCCAGGTGAGCTCGTCGTCATGGCAGTACGCGTTGTTGTTGCCCGACTGCGTGCGCCCGTACTCGTCACCGGCGGTGATCATCGGGATGCCGGCCGAGAGCAGGAGCGTCGCCATCAGGTTGCGGGCCGCCTTGCGTCGCGCGGCACGGATTCCCTCGTCGTCGGCCGGGCCCTCGGCTCCGTGGTTGAACGACCGGTTGTCATCGCTGCCGTCGCGGTTGTCCTCGCCGTTGCCCAGGTTGTGCTTCTCGTCGTACGAGACCAGGTCCTCGAGCGTGAAGCCGTCGTGAGCGGTGATGAAGTTCACCGAGGCGAGCGGACCGCGCTGCGGACTGAACAGGTTGGAGGAGCCGGCGAGGCGAGTGGCGAACGAACCGATGCCGGCGCCGGGCGCACCGTGAGCACGGGCATCCGCGATGTCGCTGAGCCAGAACGATCGCGCATTGTTGCGGAACCGGTCGTTCCACTCCGACCAGCCGTCCGGAAAACCGCCCGTGTGCCACCCGTCGGAACCGATGTCCCACGGTTCGGCGATGAGTTTGACACCCTCCAGGGCGGGATCGTCGGTGATCGCGGTGAGCAGGGAGTGATCGTTGCTGAAGTCGCCGTTCTCGTCGCGGCCCAGAGCGGTGGCGAGGTCGAACCGGAATCCGTCGACCTGCACCTCATTCGCCCAATACGCCAACGAGTCGAGGACGAGCCGTCGCGGTGCGCGTCGGCCGAAGTCGAGGGTGTTGCCCACGCCGGTGGTATCGATGTACGAGCCGTCGTCGTTCTGCCGGTAGTAGGTCGCGTCGTCGATGCCGCGCAGGCTCGTCGTGGGACCGCCGGGGCCGCCCTCGGCGGTGTGGTTGTACACGACGTCGAGGATGACCTCGATCCCGGCCTCGTGCAGCAGCCGCACCATGCCCTTGAACTCGCGCAGCACGTCGGCCGCACCGGCCGCCTGCGCCGTTTGCGTCGCGTACGGCGCGTGCGGCGTGAAGAAGTTCAGGGTGTTGTAGCCCCAGTAGTTCGTCAGCCCGAGGCGGCGCAGCCGGTCCTCAGTCATGAACGCGTGCACCGGGAGAAGCTCGACGCTCGTCACGCCGAGGCGGTGCAGGTGCTCGATGGTGGCGGGGTGCGCCAGCCCGGCATATGTGCCCCGCAGCTGTTCCGGGATGTCGGGGTTGAGCGCCGTCAGCCCCTTCACGTGCGCCTCGTAGATCACCGTGTGGTCTCGGGGAACACGTGGCTTGGCGACTCCTCCCCAGTCGAAGGCGCCGTCGAGGGCGACGCAGCGCCACTCCCGGTCTCCGACCCGCTCGAGACCGCGTGCGTACGGATCGATCAGCACTCGCCGGGCATCGAAGCGATGCCCGGGCCCTTCGGGCCCCGAGCACCGGATGTTGTACCGCACGCCGGGCCTCAGCTGCTCGCTCTGCGCGGTCCAGACGTCTCCGTCTCCGCGGTTCAGCGGAATGCGCTCGGCCAGCCAACGGGCATCCGCGCCGTCGAAGACGAGCAGCTCCACCTCGTCGGCGTGCGCCGAATAGACGCCGATGCTTCCGCCGTCCACACCGGGATGCACGCCCAGCAGCGCGAACGGGTCCTCTGCAGGCATGCGTCCTACAGTAATTCCTATGCCGGTCTACCTTGACCACGCCGCCACCACTCCCGTCCTGCCGGAGGCGATCGAGGCGTACACGAGCGCCCTGACACGCGTCGGCAATCCGGCGAGCATCCACTCGGCGGGTCAAGACGCCAAGCGACTGCTCGAGGATGCTCGCGAGCAGGTCGCCGCGACCCTCGGCTGCCAGGGGATCGAAGTCGTGTTCACCTCCGGAGGCACCGAGGCGATCAACGCCGCGGTGAAGGGACTGTACTGGGCGCGCCGCAAGGCGGGTGCCACCCGCGTGCTCGTGCCGGAGGGCGAACACCATGCCACGCTCGACACGGTCGAGTGGTTGGCCGCCTCCGAAGAGGCCGAAGTGGAATGGCTGCCGCTTGATGATCGTGGCTTCCTGCGCCTGGACGCGCTCGAGGCGGCGCTGACGCGCGAGCCCGCCTCGATCGCGCTGCTGACCTTTCTGTGGGCGAACAACGAGGTCGGGACGATACAGCCGGCTCAGCGGATCATCGCACTCGCCGCGGCGGCGGGGGTTCCCGTTCACCTGGATGCGGTCTCGGCCTACGGACATCTGCCGATCGACTTCGCCGCACTCCGGGCCGCGACGGGGTCGACGGGTCGTGCGGGACTGGCAGCACTGAGCGTCTCGGCACACAAGATAGGCGGGCCGATCGGCGCCGGTGCGCTGGTGCTGTCGCGCGACGCCGTCATCGTGCCGCTGCTGCACGGCGGCGGACAGCAGCGGCAGGTGCGTAGCGGCACCCAGGACGTGGCGGCGGCGGCGGCGTTCGCGGTGGCCGCTGCGGCGGCCGAGGCGGATCGGGCCGCGGAGTCCGCACGGCTGACGGTGCTGCGGGACCGCGTGATCGATGGCGTGCGGCGACTCGTGCCCGACGCGGTGTTGAACGGCCCCGAGCCGCCAAGGGCGGCGCCGGGCGAGCCTGGCGATGCCCGTCTCGCCACCAACGCGCACTTCACGTTCTCCGGCTGCGAGGGAGATTCGCTGCTGTTCCTGCTCGATGCGGCAGGAGTCGAGGTCTCCACCGGATCCGCGTGCCAGGCGGGAATCCCCGAGCCGTCGCACGTGCTGCGCGCCATGGGGCGCACCGAGGACGAAGCACGCGGAGCGCTCCGCATCACGTTGGGGCGCACGTCGAGCGAGGCCGACGTCGACGCGTTCCTGGCGGCATTGCCTGCGGCGTACGCTCAGGCATCCAAAGCAGGCCTGGCCACGCAGGAATCGGCCTTCGGGCTTCGCGCCTGACAGCCACGACGGCGATCACCCGCGTGCGCGGGAAGCCTCACCACGGTCGAGGCCTGCTCCCAGGGCGCGTTTCGTAGACTGGCCCTCATGCGTGTTCTTGCGGCGATGAGCGGTGGTGTCGACTCGGCGGTGGCGGCGGCGCGTGCCGTCGAAGCCGGCCACGACGTGGTCGGAGTGCACCTGGCGTTGAGCCGCATGCCCGGCACCCTGCGAACGGGAAGCCGCGGATGCTGCACGATCGAGGACTCGATGGATGCGCAGCGCGTGGCGAACATGATCGGCATCCCGTACTACGTGTGGGACTTCTCCGAGCGTTTCAAGCTCGACGTGGTGGACGACTTCATCGCCGAGTACTCCGCGGGACGCACCCCGAACCCGTGCCTGCGCTGCAACGAGAAGATCAAGTTCGCGGCGCTGCTCGAGAAGGCGCTCGCGCTCGGCTTCGACGCGGTCTGCACCGGCCACTACGCGAGCATCGTGACGGACGCCGACGGCAACCGTCAGTTGCACCGCGCGGCGGCGTGGGCGAAGGACCAGTCCTACGTGCTGGGCGTTCTCACCGCCGACCAGCTTGCGCACGCGATGTTCCCGCTCGGCGCGACGCCGTCCAAGGCCGAGGTGCGTGCGGAGGCGGCCGAGCGCGGTTTCACCGTGGCGCAGAAGCCCGACTCGCATGACATCTGCTTCATCCCGGACGGCGACACCCGTGGCTGGTTGGCCGAGCACGTGGGGTCCGCGCCCGGTCGGATCGTGGACCGCGAAGGAGCTGTCGTCGGCAGCCACGAGGGCGCGACGGCGTACACGATTGGGCAGCGCCGCGGACTCGGCATCACGGTGCCCGCACCCGATGGCCGGCCGCGATTCGTGCTGGAGGTGCGGCCCAAAGACAACACCGTCGTCGTGGGCCCCAAAGAGGCGCTGGACATCGCCGAGCTCGCCGGTTCGCGCCTCACCTGGGCCGGGCAGCCGCCGAAGGATGCCGCCACGCCGTTCTCCTGCGAGGTCCAGATCCGGGCTCACGCCGATCCCGTACCGGCCACGGCCGTCCTGCGTGACGGGGAACTCGTCATCCGTCCCGAGACGCCGATCAACGGGGTAGCGACCGGGCAGAGCGCTGTCGTCTATGTCGGAACCCGCGTTCTCGGCCAGTGCACGATCGACCGCACGGTGAGCGCCGTCCCCGCCTGAGCGAGGCGTCGCCGGGAGGCGCCGGACGACTTCCGGGTGAGGTGGCCGTCGCTGCCGCTTCGATGACGGTGGCCGCTCTTAGGATGGCGACGTGACGGACATCCCCGCAGACTTCGATTCCGCCCGCACCGAGTCGGAGGCGCTGCGCGAGCGCATCGAGCGCAACCGTGTGGCCTATTACGCCGGTGGCAGCCTGACGAGCGACGCGGATTACGACGCGGACATCCACCGGCTCGAGGCCATCGAGCACGAGTTCCCGCGGCTGCAGGGCCAGGACAGCCCGACGCAGACGGTCGGCGCAGCAGTCGCGTCCGCCGGGTTCCCACCGCATCGACACGCCGAGCGCATGCTGAGCCTCGACAACGTGTTCAGCGTCGAGGAACTGCGTGACTGGGCTGCCAAGACGGAGAGCGCTGCGACGGCGGATGCCGCCGGTCACGCCGTCCGTTGGCTCACCGAGGTGAAGATCGACGGTCTGGCTATCAGCCTCGCCTATCGCGACGGCGTGCTGGAGACCGCCACCACGCGCGGCGACGGCACGGTGGGTGAGGACATCACCGAGAACGTGGACTGGATCCCGGCCATCCCTCAGCGGCTGCAGGGCACCGGATGGCCGCAGTTCTTCGAGGTGCGCGGCGAAGTGTTTCTGAAGACCGTCGACTTCGAGTTCCTCAACGAGCGGCAGCATCAGTTGCAGGAGCAGTTCGCAGCGGATCAGCGCGCCAGGGGCAAGAGCGATGACGAGATCAAGACCCGCTATCCGGAGTTCGCGAACGCGCGCAACACCGCGGCAGGGAGCCTGCGACAACGACGGGAGAACAAGGGCGAGCACGAGCTCCAGCTCATGCGGGAGCGCCAGGGCAGGCTTTCGCTGTACTTGCACACGCTCGGCGCGTGGCAGAACCCGCCCATGACGACCCAGTCGCAGGGGTATGAGTTGCTGCGCAGCTGGGGTCTTCCGGTGTCCCCGCACAACCGTGTGCTCGACGACGTCGACGAGGTCGCCGCGTACATCGGCGAGATGGGCGAGAGACGGCACTCGCTCGAGCACGAGATCGACGGTGTCGTCATCAAGGTGGACGATCTCGCGACGCACGACGAGCTCGGCGCCACGAGCCGTGCGCCACGATGGGCGATCGCGTACAAGTACCCTCCTGAAGAGGTCTTCACGAAGCTGCTCGACATCGTCGTCTCGATCGGTCGCACCGGCCGCGCCACACCGTTCGCGGTGATGGAGCCGGCCAAGGTCGCCGGTTCCACGGTGCGCCAGGCGACGCTGCACAACAAAGACGTCGTCAAAGCGAAGGGCGTCCTCATCGGAGACACCGTCGTGCTGCGCAAGGCGGGCGACGTCATCCCCGAGGTCCTCGGTCCCGTGCTCGAGCTGCGCGACGGCACGGAGCGCGAGTTCGTCATGCCGAAGTACTGCCCCGAGTGCGGCACAGAACTGCGTCCGGCCAAAGAGGGCGACATCGACCTGCGCTGCCCGAACACGAGATCGTGTCCGGCTCAGGTGCGCGGCCGCGTCGAGCACATCGGGTCTCGTGGCGCGCTGGACATCGACGCGCTCGGCGAAGTGACCGCCGCCGCTCTGACCTCGCCGATGCATCCTGCCGAACCACCGCTCGTGACCGAGGCGGGTCTTTTCGACCTGACAGAGGAACAGATCGTGCCCGTACAGGTGATGGTTCGCGACGTGGAGACCGGTGAGCTGAAGGTCGACGAGAAGACGGGTCTGCCGGTGCGTCGCGCGCCGTTCCAGAAAGTCAGGTTGACGTATCCGCCGGGTGCCGAGGGGATGTCCGCGGCGGATCGGCGCAAGGCGGGCATTCGCAAGGACTATCGGCTGGTCACGGCTTCCGAGGCTGCCAGCACCCTCCTCGCTGAGCTGGAGAGGGCCAAGGAGAAGGACCTCTGGCGGTTTCTGGTGGCGCTGAACATTCGGCACGTCGGACCCGTCGCGGCGCGCGCGCTGGCGTCTTGGTTCGGGTCGTTGGATGCCATCCGCGCGGCTTCCCGAGACGAGCTCGCCGCGGTCGACGGCGTGGGCGGCATCATCGCCGATGCGGTGTTGGACTGGTTCGAGGAGGACTGGCATCGCGAGATCGTGGAGCACTGGAGTGCTGCGGGTGTTCCGTTCGCCATCCCCGGGCATCCCGGACCGGGCAACGCGGGCGACGCTTCGGGGCCGCTTGCGGGTCTGTCCGTGGTGGCGACCGGAGCCCTGGAGGGATTCACGCGAGAGGGAGCGATCGAGGCCATCATCGCCGCAGGAGGCAAGGCGGCGTCCAGCGTCTCGAAGAAGACGGACTACGTCGCGGCGGGCCCGGGCGCGGGCACGAAGCTGACGAAGGCGGAGCAGTTGGGGCTGCGGATCATCGATGCCGCGCAATTCGCACTGCTTCTGAAGGGCGGGCCGGCCGCCTTGGCGGTCGGAGGTGACGAAGGCGGCGTCGCCGAAGACGCCCAGGGCGACAACGACGGGGAGAACTCGGTCGAAGAAGTCGTTGACGAGCGCGGCGGGCCTGCGAATGACGGGGATGCCGCTGCGCTCGAATGAGGACAACGGCGCAGAGGGGGAGGTCTGAATGGCCGAGGGAGAGCACAGGCCGCAGAAGTCGGAGCCCGCGAGTGAGCTCGGAGCCAACGATGAGACGGCTGCGTCGGACGCGACGGGGCAGTCGTCGAGCGGTCAGGAGACGACGGAACGGTCTGCACGTGATTCGACGTCGCGGCGCAAGTTCCTGCGCGGGGCCGGGCTCGTTGCGGCCGGGGCTGCGGCGGGCGGAGTGGTGGGCGGCGTCGTCGGCGGCGTGGTCGGTGCTGTCGCAGGGCGCGACAGCGTGCATCCGAAGATCGAGAAGGAGCTCGGGCTTCTGCCGGAGCCGTCGAAGCCCGGCTTCGAGCACCTCGTGGTGGTCATGTTCGAGAACCGGTCCTTCGACAACATCCTCGGGTTCCTCTACGCCGATCAGAAGCCGCCCCGCGGCCAGAAGTTCCACGGCCTCGACGTCGCGCGCGACACGAACCACGACCCGCTGACGGGACAGGACATCGCGGCGCACGTCTACAACGGCACCACCGACTTCGTGATGAGCCAGCCGGATCCCGATCCGGGCGAGGAATACCCGTTCGTCAACCACCAGCTGTTCGGCACCCTTGACCCCGCCGAGAACGCGAACCGGATGATCTGGGAGATGGAGGCTCCGTACAACGCTCCGCCCGTCGATGCGGAAGCAGACATGAGCGGCTTCTTGGCCGACTACATCGACCACCTGCGCACCGAACGCAAAGGCTCCGCGCCGGCGTTCGACGTGTATCGACACATCATGGGCGCGTTCGATCCGACGATGCTGCCGGTCTTCTCCACTTTGGCCCGAGAGTTCGCTGTCTACGACAACTGGCACTGCGCCGTGCCGTCTCAGACGTTCTGCAACCGTTCGTTCTTCCACGCGTCCACGTCGCACGGCTTCGTCACGAACGGGCTGCCGAGTTACAAGAAGTGGATCGACAAGAGCGCCTACGCGCCGACGA
Organism: Humibacter albus DSM 18994; assembly: GCF_000421825.1. Lineage (GTDB taxonomy): Bacteria > Actinomycetota > Actinomycetes > Actinomycetales > Microbacteriaceae > Humibacter > Humibacter albus. The sequence goes on along the minus strand of NZ_ATXT01000011.1, from coordinate 615,721 downwards.
TCTTCAACCGCCTGCAGGCAGGCGGGCGTTCCTGGGCGATCTACTTCGACGATCGCCAGTTCATCTCCATGACGGGCTTCATCCACACGCCCGCACTGCAGAAATACTGGAAGACCGACCACTTCCGCACCATGACCCGGTTCTACGACGACGTGAAGAACGGCAGACTGCCCGACTACTCGTTCATCGAACCGCGGCTGGTGTACGACCACAACGACATGCACCCGCCCGTCGGGCCGATGACGCGAACGGATGTCGACGGCAAGGTGATCTCGGGCGGTGCGATCTCCGACGTGCGGGCCGGCGACGCTCTGCTCCACCAGATCTACACGGCCGTCCGCACCAGCGCGAGCCTGAAGGGCTCGAACGCCATGAACACCATGCTGTTCGTGACGTTCGATGAGCACGGCGGACTCTACGATCACGTTCCGCCGCCCGCGGCAACACCGCCGTCCAAGAACATGGGCGAGACCGAGATGGGCTTCGGCTTCGACCGGCTCGGCGTGCGAGTGCCGGCACTGGCCATCTCCGCGTGGACGGCCAAGGGACAGATCATCAACGAGACCATGCATCACTCGTCGGTGATCGCGACGCTGACGAAGAAGTACGGTCTGCCGCATCTGACCGACCGTGACAAGAACGCGCCGACCATCGACAACGCGGTGTCACTGACGAGGGCGCGCCAGCCTGCCACGTGGCCGCAGACGCATCCGCAGTGGCTGCCGCCGAATCCGGAGGCCAGCGCTCCGGAGCAAGACGGCGATCGCCCGCTCTCTCCGCCCGGGGTCGGATTGCTGGGCCTGCTCATCGCGCACTACGGCGGAGACGAGACCAAGGTGCCGCGCACCTATCGAGAGGCGTACGACCTGATCGCCGAGCGGGGTCAGGGGCTGTTCGGAGTCGGACACGAGAAGCGGATCACGCCGCTCACCCCCGGCGATACGCCTGCCCCCACGTCGAGCCCGCCTCCGACGCCGTCAGGGGAGTGATCTCCCGCCCCGTCCTCGGCGCACCGCGCAGCGATCTCCCTCCCACCGCCGGCGGCCTTTCCGGGAGTGCAGGCGTCCGGCCCCGGGGAGCGCTGCTCGCGGACGAATAGAATGAAGGCATCCCGTACGAAGTTCTGAACAACGGAGACGCATGCCCGACATCAGCGCCGAACAGGTGCGCCATCTGGCCGACCTTGCCCGCATCGACCTGAGCGACGACGAGCTCACCAGCCTCACCGCGGAACTCGCCCAGATCGTCGACTCGGTCGCGAAGGTGAGCGAGGTGGCCACGCCCGACGTGCCCGCCACCAGCCATCCCATCCCGATGACCAACGTGTTCCGCGACGACGCGGTGGTCCCCGGGCTCTCCGTGGAGCAGGCGCTCTCCGGCGCGCCGGAGCGGGAGGGCGACTTCTTCCGCGTGGCGCCGATCCTGGGTGAGGAGGCATGATGGACGACCTCACCCGGCTCACTGCCGCCGACCTGGCGCAGAAGCTCTCCGCCTCCGAGGTCTCCAGTGAGGAGGCCACCCGAGCACACCTCGAGCGCATCGCCTCCGTCGATCCCGATGTGCACGCGTTCCTGCATGTGGCGTCAGAACGTGCGATCGAGACCGCGAAGGCCGTGGATGCCCGCCGCGCCTCCGGAGAGACGCTCGGCCCGCTCGCCGGTGTGCCGGTGGCCATCAAAGACGTGCTGTGCACGCAGGACATGCCGTCGACCTCCGGATCGAAGATCCTCGAGGGCTGGGTGCCGCCCTACGACGCGACCGTGGTGCGCAAGCTGCGCGAGGCCGAGCTCATTCCGCTCGGCAAGACGAACATGGACGAGTTCGCGATGGGCTCGTCCACCGAGCACTCCGCGTTCGGTCCCACGCACAACCCGTGGGACCTGGAGCGCATTCCCGGGGGTTCTGGCGGCGGCTCGGCGGCGGCCGTGGCCGCGTTCGAAGCGCCGTTGGCTCTCGGAAGCGACACCGGCGGCTCCATCCGCCAGCCCGCTGCGGTCACCGGCTCGGTGGGTGTGAAGCCCACATACGGCGGCGTGAGCCGCTACGGTGCCATCGCACTGGCGAGTTCGCTCGATCAGGTGGGCCCGGTCACGCGCAGCGTGCTCGATGCGGGCCTGCTGCACGACGTGATCGGCGGACACGATCCGCGCGACTCCACCTCGATCGATCACGAGTGGCCGTCCATGGCCGACGCGGCGCGAGCCGGACTGCGCGATAACGCGCTGAAGGGCCTGCGCGTCGGCGTGGTGAAGGAGATCGCGGGCGACGGGGAAGGCTTCCAGGCCGGCGTCAAGCAGCGTTTCGACGAGACGGTCCGGCTGCTCACCGCGGCGGGCGCCGAGGTCGTCGAGGTCTCCGCACCCAGCTTCGAGTACGCCGTCGCCGCGTACTACCTCATCCTTCCGGCTGAAGCCTCCAGCAACCTCGCCCGGTTCGACTCCGTGCGCTTCGGGATGCGGGTGAACCCGGTATCGGGTCCCGTCACCAGCGAACGGGTCATGGCCGCCACGCGCGATGCCGGGTTCGGCGCCGAGGTGAAGCGCCGCATCATCCTCGGTACGTATGCGCTGAGCGCGGGCTACTACGACGCGTACTATGGCAGCGCGCAGAAGGTGCGCACGCTCATCCAGCGCGATTTCGCTGCCGCGTTCGAGCAGGCGGATGTACTGATCAGCCCCGCGGCTCCGACCACGGCCTTCAAGATCGGCGAGAAGGTGAACGATCCACTCGCCATGTACCTCAACGACATCACGACGATCCCTGCGAACCTCGCCGGCGTGCCCGGCTTGGCGCTCCCGGTCGGCCTGGCGCCCGAGGACGGGCTGCCGGTCGGAGTGCAGCTCATGGCCCCCGCGCACGAGGACGCTCGCCTCTACACGGTCGGTGCGGCGCTCGAGCAGCTGCTCGAAGCCGGGTGGGGGCATCCGCTGCTCCAGTCGGCGCCGTCGCTGGCCCAGTCGGAGATGTTCGCGAGCGAAGAAGGAGCAGTCTGATGGCCAAGGCCGAACTGATGGACTACGAGAGGGCCATCGAGCTGTTCGAGCCGGTGCTCGGCTTCGAGGTGCACGTCGAGCTGAACACCAAGACCAAGATGTTCTGCGGCTGCGCGAACGAGTTCGGGTCCGGCGCCAACACCAATACCTGCCCCACCTGCCTCGGCCTGCCCGGGGGACTGCCGCAGGTCAACCACCAGGCCGTTGAGTCGAGCATCCGGCTCGGGCTGGCGCTGGGCTGCGGGATCGCGGAGAGCTCCCGGTTCGCGCGCAAGAACTACTTCTACCCGGACACCTCGAAGAACTTCCAGACATCGCAGTACGACGAGCCGATCGCGCACGACGGCGAGGTCACGGTCGAGCTGGAGAGCGGCCGTCGTGTGACGGTGCTCATCGAACGCGCGCACATGGAAGAAGACGCCGGCAAGCTCACGCACCTGGGCACCACCGGCCGCATCCAGGGTGCCGAATACTCCCTGGTGGACTACAACCGCGGTGGCGTGCCGCTCGTCGAGATCGTGACGCGCATGATCGAGGGTGCGGAAGCCGACGCCCCCGAGGTCGGCAAAGCGTACGTCGCGCACATCCGCGAGCTGGTGAAGGCGCTCGGCGTCTCCAACGCGCGCATGGAGGAGGGCAACGTGCGCTGCGATGCGAACGTGTCGCTGCGTCCGCGCGGCTCGAACGTGCTCGGCACCCGCACCGAGACGAAGAACGTGAACTCGCTGCGCTCGGTGGAGCGCGCGGTGCGGTACGAGATCCAGCGCCAGGCGGCGATCCTGGATGCCGGTGGCACGATCACGCAGGAGACCCGGCACTGGCACGAGGACACCGGCACCACCTCCGCGGGGCGTCCGAAGTCCGATGCCGACGACTATCGGTACTTCCCGGAGCCCGACCTCGTCCCGGTGGCACCGAGCCGCGAATGGGTCGAGGAGCTGCGCGCCACACTCCCGGAGCCGCCGGCCGAGCGACGTGCCCGTCTGCGCGAGGCGTGGGGATTCACGGCGCTCGAGTTCCAGGATGTCGCCAACGGCGACCTTCTCGACGCCGTCGAGGCGACGGTGGCCGAGGGCGCGTCACCTGCCGCCGCGCGCAAGTGGTGGACCGGCGAGATCTCACGCGTCGCCAACGCGCGCGGGGCGACCGCCGGCGAGCTGGTGTCCCCGAAGCACGTTTCGGAGCTGGTCGCGCTCGTGGAGAACGGCGATCTGACAGACCGACTCGCGCGTCAGGTGCTGGAGGGTGTGATCGACGGTGAAGGGTCGCCGAGCCAGGTCGTGGAAGCGCGCGGGCTCAAGGTGGTCTCCGACGACGGTGCGTTGATCGCTGCCATCGACGAGGCGCTGGCAGCTCAGCCGGACGTGCTGCAGAAGATCCGAGACGGCAAGGTGCAGGCGGCCGGAGCCGTCATCGGCGCCGTGATGAAGGCGATGAGAGGTCAGGCGGACGCCGCCCGCGTGCGCGAGCTCGTGCTGGAGCGCGCCGCCCAGTAGCGTGCGGCGCGATCGGCGGTCGCTGCGTCGACGCAAGTGGAACAATGACGGGATGCCCGCAGACTCTCTCGAGATCGACCCGGAACCGCTCGCACGTCTTCGGCGCGACCTCGAGTGCGCGGACTTCACGGTGCCGGCGCTCGACGCTCTGTGGGGGGAGGAGGCCGCCGCCGCGCTCTTCCGCGGGCATCGCGTCGCCGCGCGTCGCGCCGCTGAGCCGGGAGCGTCTCGCGGAGAGCCGCTGGCGGTGCTGGCGACCGCATTCGTACTGGGGCTGCCGGTGCCCGAGCGGGCCGTGGCATCCGCGTTGCCCACGCTCGGAATCCAGGGCGCTGTTCGCCTCGGACTGGTGGCCGGGAGCGAGGGAACGGGCCCGGGCGACTCGGCGGCGATGCTGCGTCCACTGGTCGACCTTCGCCCCTACTCGTTCGACGACGACCTCGGTGCCGGATCCTGGTGGATCTGCTCCGACCTCGGTGAACTCGCGTTGGGGCGCGAACTGCGCGAGGACCATGTGCTCGGTGTGGGAGGGGCCTCTCACACGCTGAGTGCGATCATGATGCGGGCTGCCGTCGGCACCGCACTCGATCTCGGCACCGGCTGCGGCATCCAGGCGATGCATGCGGCGCGTCACGCCGACCGGGTGGTGGCCACCGACATCTCGGCTCGGGCGCTGAGGTTCGCCCGATTCAACGCTGCACTGAACCGCGTGCACAACATCGAGTTCCGGCTCGGAAGCCTGTTCGAACCGGTGGCGGGGGAGCGCTTCGACCGCATCGTCTCGAATCCGCCGTTCGTCATCACACCGCGCGTCGCCGGCGTTCCCGAGTACGAGTACCGCGATGGCGGCCTCACGGGTGACGCCATCGTCGAGGCCGTCGTGCGCGGCGTGCGCGAACACCTCGAACCGGGGGGCGTCGCGCAGTTCCTCGGCAACTGGGAGTACCGCGGCGACGGTGAGGCGTTCGATCGCGTGCGGGGATGGCTCGGTGACGCGACGGAACCCGGCGCGCTCGACGCCTGGGTCGTCGAGCGCGAGCTGCAGGATGCGCCGCGGTATGCGGAGACGTGGATCCGCGACGGTGGGACCCGGCCGGGCAGCGCCGAATTCGAACGTCTGATGGATGCCTGGCTCGACGACTTCGCCGGCAGGAACGTGTGCGCGGTCGGCTTCGGATATCTGACACTACGACGCCCCGCCGACGGAGACGTGACGCTGCGGCGGTTCGAGTCGGTGGAGTCCTCTGGCGCATCGGAGGGCGGACTCGGACCGCACCTGGAGCGAGGGCTGCGTGTCGGTCGCTGGCTGGCATCCGTCACCGATCAACAGCTCGGGCTCACCTGCCTGCGCACCGCCGCCGATGTCACCGAGGAGCGCCACTACTGGCCGGGGGACGACGACCCGACGGTGCTCGCGCTCGTGCAGGGCGGCGGCTTCGGGCGTCGCCTGGCGATGGACACCGGGCTCGCCGGGCTCGTCGGAGCGTGCGATGGCGATCTGCCGGTCGGCGTCATCGTGGGTGCGCTTGCCGACCTTCTCGGTGCGGACGCCACGGACCTCACCGCCGATCTCCTCCCGCGTGTGCGCGAACTGATCTTCACCGGCGTGCTCGATCCCGACGACCTGGACTGACCTCAGCAGGTGCGCCTGCCGTGCAGCCACCGCGCACCCACCGAGCACCCCACCGTCGGCGCGGCATCTTGGACACTGCCTAGACTGGCGATCGTGTCTTCTTCCGCGTCGTCCTCGTCGTCCGCTTCTGCCGTTCGGAGTGCCGGCACCGCGGCTGTCGTTCTCTCGGCCGTGCTCGACGTCGTGCTCGTGCTCGCGTTCGTACTCATCGGGCGTGGCAGTCACGGAGAGAATGTGATCGGCGGGGCGCTCACGACGTTCTGGCCGTTCGCCGTCGGGCTGGTGATCGGGTGGGTGGCCTGCCTGGCATGGCGTCGTCCGATGGCGCTCTGGCCGACCGGAGTGGTCGTGTGGGCGGCCACGCTCGTGCTCGGGATGGCGCTGCGCGTGGTGAGCGGACAGGGGATCGCGGCGCCGTTCGTCGTCGTCGCGGCCGTGGTGCTCGCCGTCTTCCTGATCGGGTGGCGGGCGATCGCGTTGGCGGTGCGTGCGCTCCGACGCCACTGAGGCGCCGTGCGCGCCGGCTGGTCCCGTAGCTACTCGCCGCGGACGTCAGAACGTCAGGCGGTCCGGCCGGCCCTCGGATCGAACACGAGACTCACGACTCGTCGGCGAGCCTGGCCGTCAGCAGTTCGACGACCTGCCGACGCAGCACCTTGCCCACGATCGAGCGGGGGAGTTCGTCCACCTCGAACACCCGCCGCGGCACCTTGTACGGTGTCATCGCCGAACGCGCGAACGCCCGGATGGCGTCCTCGTCGAACGAGGAACCGGGCTTCATGATCACCGCGGCGACGACATCCTCGCCTCCACGGGCGTGCGGCAGGCCGACGACCGAGAGGTCGGCGATGCCCTCATACGCGCGCAGCTCGTCCTCGACCTCGGTCGGCGAGACGTTGAAGCCGCCCGTGATGATGAGTTCCTTGATGCGGTCGACGATGCGTACGAAGCCCTGTTCGTCCATCGTGACGACGTCGCCGGTGCGAAGCCAGCCGTCGGCATCCAGAACCGCCGCCGTCTCCTCCGGCCGGCGCCAGTAGCCTCGGAAGATCTGCGGCCCTCGGGCCTCGAGCTCACCCGGCTCGCCGATCGGCATCGTGCGTGAACGGTCATCGGGGTCGACGACGCGCAGCAGAGTGCTCGGCATGGGCAGGCCGACGGTTCCCGCCTTGCGCGTCGAGCCGACGGGGTTGGCCATGAGCACCGGAGATGCCTCGGTGAGCCCGTACCCCTCCACGAGGTACCCGCCCGTCTCCTTCTCCCAGAGCCCCACGATCGTGTCGGGCAGGCTCATCGCACCAGAGATGGCGATCTCGATGCCCGACAGCGAGACCTTCTTCGCCTTCGCCGCCTTCACGAGGCGCTCGTAGATGGGCGGCACGGCCGGCAGGAAGGTGGCGGGACGCTTCTTCACGACGTTCAGCACCGTATCCGGGTCGAAGTTGGGGAAGAGCACGAGCCGAGCGCCCATGCTCATCGCGAACGTCAGGCACAAGGTGAGCCCGTGGGCGTGGAAGAGCGGCAGCACCGCGTAGACGACGGATGTGCCGCGCGGCACGGCGGGCACCCAGGCACGGGCCTGTGCCGCGTTCGCCACCAGGTTGCCGTGCGTGAGCATGGCGCCTTTGGGTACGCCCGTGGTGCCGCTCGTGTACTGGATGAGCGCGAGATCCTCGACCTCGGGGCGGGGAACGGATGCCTTCACGCGCTTCGACGAGACCACCTCGTCCCAGCGCACCGCTCCGCGCACCTTCGCCTGCAACTGCGCGCGGGACTCGCGCGCCTTCTTCACGGGCAGCCGAAGGGCGATCCGCAGACGTGCGGGCATGGCGTCCACCAGGTCGACCGCGACGATCGTCTCCAGTCCGATGTCGGCGGGCATGTCCTGCAGCGATGCGACCACCTTGGTCCAGGCGATCGCCAGCTTGGCTCCGTGGTCCTCGAACTGGTGCCGCATCTCGCGCGGCGTGTACAGCGGGTTGTGCTCCACGACGACGGCGCCCAGCCTCAGCACGGCATAGAACGCGATCACGTGCTGCGGACAGTTCGGCAGCACGAGTGCGACGCGGTCTCCCGCCTGCACGCCGAGTCTCTTCAGACCGCCCGCCGCCCGGTCGATCGCGGCGCCGAGCTCGCGATACGTCGTCGTGCGACCGAAGAACTCGAGTGCGACGTGATCGCCATACGCGGCCACCGACTCCTCGATCAGGTGCGGCAGAGAATGCGTCGGCGGATCGATGTCGGCCGGCACGCCCTCCGCGTAGCTCGAAATCCAGGGACGTTCGGCATCGCTGCTCATGGCATCCACCCTAGGACGTCCCGGTGCGGGCCACCCCGGCCTTGGCCCGGCGCGAAGGAGCGGTCAGGCTGCGATGCGGTCGTCCCGGCCCGTGAGCGCGAGCAGCCGGGACTGCAGCGGTGCGTCCTCGGGGATGGGGAGAGGCGAGGCGAACAGGCCGCTCGCCTCGAGCGTGTCCTTCTGCGGAGCGAAGACGGTCCAGGCGGCCTCGACGAGGTCGTCGCCGAGCGCGTCGTCTGCGCCGATGGCACGCGCGAGATCCCAGGTGTGCACGATCACGTCGGACGACTGCTCGCGCAGGTAGGCCGCCGCGGGCACCGTGTCGTACGAGAGGTTGACCGGAGCATCGGGGTCGACGGATGCCCATGCCCGCGTCGCCGCTGCCGAGTACCGCTCCCAGGCGGCGGGCAGATCGCTGCCCAGGGGCTCGAGTCGCGATCGGGCCTCGCCGACGGTGCGGCCCGCCAGCAGCAGCGGCACCCACTGCTGCTCCTCGATCACGTGCCGTACCAGCGCCGCCACGTCCCAGTCCTCGTCCGGCGTCGGCGCATCCCACTGAGCGACGAGGGCGACCCGGGCACCGAAGGCGGCGTGGGCGCGTTCCTGAACCCTCAACCAATCGGTGAATGACATGCGGCGGCCTTTCGGATCGCGGTCGTCGGCCTCACCGTTCGTGAGTGCCTCATCGTGCGTGTTCCAGAACCGCGGAGCGTGCTCGTTCATTCCCCCACCCGTCGTCATCGCGCAGTCACGTGGTCGTCGTCGTCACGTCGTCGGTCAGCCGAGGCGAGCCGTCGTCGCCACGGAGGCGATGGCCTCCTCGATCGGGGTCGAACCGGCCACCACCTCGAACTGCGTGTGGATGCTCGTCGGCTCGCGCAGCGTCGCGATCACGACGCGGGCGACGTCTTCGCGGGCGATCGTCCCAGGTTCGACGCGTGGCGCAGCCTCGACGAACCCGGTCCCGTCGTCGAGCGTGAGGGTGCCGGGGCGCACGATCGTCCACTCCAGCGTGCTGCGGCGCAACTCGGCGTCGGCGTCGCGTTTCGCGGCGACGTAGGCGGTCCATGACTCGTCGGAGCCGGGAGCCACCGGATCATCCGTTCCGCGAGCGGAGACCTGGATGAATCGCCGGACCCCGGCCGCGACGGCGGCCTGCTGCGACTTCACGGAGCCGCCGTAGTCGACGGTCGCCTTGCGTGCGGGCCCGGAGTTCGGGCCGGCACCGGCCGCGAACACGACCGCGTCGGCGCCGTGGATGGCGCGCGCCAGTGCATCCGGCTCGGCCTGCTCGATATCGAGCAGCACGCCTTCGCCGCCGAAGCGATAGATGTCGTCGGCGTGATCCTCGTTGCGCACGACGCCGATGAAATCGTCCCCGTCGTCGTAGAGCAGCCGCATGAGCTGCTGCGCCACCTTGCCATGTGCTCCGATGATCGCCACGCGTGCCATGCCTCCATCATGCTCGCCCTGACGGCGCAGTGCAGAAGAGGCAGCCGCCGTCCGGGGACTTGTTCGACGGTGCGTGCCCGAGCGGCCGTCTTGTCACTGGGGGGAGCTGCTTGCCGCGGTGGGAGAATGTCGAGCGTGTGGTGGCGACGGGACAAGCCGCGGGAGGCGGCATCCGATCAACGGTTCGGCGTGGGCGTGCAGGTGCACGTGGTCGACGACGAGCGGCAGGGTCCGAAGGGCTGGGTCGGCGATCCGACCGGAGTGATCGTGGCGGGTGCGTCGACGGTGGCGAACGGCGCCTTCGAGGTGCATCGGCTTTCGGGACGCGTGTGGACCGTGGCGTTCGACGAGCCGCAGTACCGCGCCGACGGCAGCGGTCCCGTCGAGCGGGCGAACGTGCCCGAGTACCTGCTGATGACGGCGCCCGTCGCCGACCAAACGGACGCCGCCGGTGAGGCAGAAGACGGAGATGCCAGGTGAGCCACCTGCTGTTCTCATACGGAACGCTCCAGCTGCCGAGTGTGCAGAACGCGACGTTCGGTCGCCGGATGCCCGTGCGTCGAGCCGAGCTCGTCGGTTACGTGCTCGACTCGGTCGCGATCACCGACACCCACGTGCTCGAGGTCAGCGGCAGCGCGGTGCACCCGTTCGCGCGGCGCACCGGAGACACGGCGGACCGCGTTCCGGGCGTGGTGCTCGAGCTCAGCGATGATGAGCTTGCCGCCGCCGACGAGTACGAGGTGGATGACTACACGCGCGTGGCCGTGCAGCTCGCCTCGGGAGAGACGGCGTGGCTTTACGTGGATGCCGCGAGTGTGGCCGATTGACGCCACGCGCAGCTATCGGCTGACGCGCGCGCCCGTTGAGACCCGGGAGACCGGATTCGTGGGTTCTCCACTGCATCCTGCTACGCCTCGGGTGATTCGGTCGTCAACCCGTTCCGGCGCCGGGCGTGAAATCTAAGATGAGGTCATGCTCGTCGAGGGCACTCTCCGATGGCGGGTCACAGAGGACGCTCCGCTGGACCTGCTCGTCGGGTTGTGCCTGCGCGATCTCGCCGGCCTCGGCGACGCGGGCGATCCGGCGCTGCCGGAGGTCGTTCCCGGCGTCTCGCGCCGGTCGGTCCCGTCCGGGATGCTCTCGACGCGATCGGGGACGGCGACCCGCCGCTCCGCAGTTCCCCGTGCGGCGTGCGCTGACGCCGGTTTCGGCGAGCCGGACGCACTGGCGGAGGAGTGGACGCGCTGGTGGCGGCGCGCCGTTGTGCAGGCCAACGCCGTGGCATCCTGGAGCACCTCGTTCGTGCCCCCGCACTTCGCGGCGTTCGATCGCGAGTTGGCCCTTCAGGACCTCGTGATCGATCGATTCGACGAGGCCCTGGAATGGGCGATCGCGCGCCGGGAGGAGTACCTCGCCGACGACGACGCCCACCGTGCCGACTACTCCGCCGACATCGTCGACGTGGTGCGCAGCCGCGAGCACGACCTGCGCCGGCAGGCGGGATCGTTCCGTCTCGACATCGAAGTGCTGCCGCTCGCCGTGCCCGGCGCCTGGGTGGTCGGGCCGGACACGGTGGTGGTCAGCTGGAGCCTGCGCGACGATCACGAGGCATTCCGGTCGTGGTTCACGCCGATCGTGGAGGCGCTCGTCTGACCCAGGCCGCCCATCAGGCGAATGGCCAGATGGGCCGGCCGGGGCGAATCCGTCAGGCGAAGCGTGCGAACCCGTCAGGCGAAGCGGTCAGGAGCAGCCGATCAAGCCACGCGCGTCTCGGGCGAGACGGTGAGCGCCGGGTCGGTCGTCGCGACGGGCAGGATGACCTCATCGATACGGGCGAGCGCCTCGTCGTCGAGCTTCACGCCCGCGGCCTCGGCGTTGGATTTCACCTGCTCGGGCCTCGATGCACCGACGATGGCGCCTGCCACGTTCGGATTCTGCAGCACCCACGCGACGGCGAGCTGCGCGAGCGTGAGCCCCGCCTCGTCGGCGATCGGCTGCAGCTTCTGCACCGCCGTCAGAACATCGTCGGTCAGGAAACGCTTGATGGCGCTCGCTCCGCCCTTCTCATCGGTGGCACGCGAGCCGGCGGGCAGTTCGGCGCCCGGCTTGTATTTGCCGGTGAGCACGCCCTGCGCCACCGGCGACCAGACGATCTGCGAGATGCCCAGTTCCTTCGACGTCGGCACCACCTGATCCTCGATGACGCGCCACAGCATCGAGTACTGCGGCTGGTTCGAGATGAGCTGGAAGCCGAGGTCCTTCGCGAGCGCGTGCCCCGCGCGCAGTTGGTCGGCGGTCCACTCGCTCACGCCGACGTACAGCACCTTGCCGGCGCGTACGAGGTCGGCGAACGCCTGCATGGTCTCTTCCAGCGGCGTCTCGTGGTCGTAGCGGTGCGCCTGGTAGAGGTCCACGTAGTCGGTACCGAGGCGGCTCAGCGAGCCGTCGATCGACTCCATGATGTGCTTGCGGCTGAGGCCGGTGTCGTTGTGCCCCGCCGGGCCGGTCGGCCAGTACACCTTGGTGAAGATCTCGAGCGACTGCCGGCGCTGACCCTTCAGCGCGTCGCCGAGCACCTTCTCCGCCGCCGTGTTCGCATAGGCGTCCGCCGTGTCGAAGGTGGTGATGCCCGCGTCGAGCGCGGCGTGCACCGATGCCGTTGCCGCGTCGTTCTCCACCTGAGATCCGTGGGTGAGCCAGTTGCCGTAGATGATCTCGGAGATCTTGAGTCCGCTGTTGCCGAGGTACCTGAAGTCCATGGCATCAACGCTATCGGCAGTTCCCCGCGCCCGCGCGCGCAGGGCGCTGTGCCCCAAGGCGAGTGCATCCGAACGATCCTGTCTACCTGTCTCGTCGGCGGCATTGGGATGCACTCGCAGTCTCGCAGGGATGGCATCGGGCGAGGAGCGACAGGGAAGCGGCGAAGAGAGGCAAGTGGGAAGGAAGGGCGCGTGTCGGAGGCGGATGCGACACTGGGGGAGTGGGACGCGGCGACGGACGGGACAGACAGGTCACCACGGGCCCCGTCGACGATACGGGTGCCACGAAGCTGCACGTCGACATGGACGCCTTCTACGCGTCGGTCGAACTGCTCGACCGACCAGAGCTCCGCGGCCGTCCGGCGATCGTGGGACACGCATCCGGTCGCGCCGTGGTCTCCAGTGCCACGTACGAGGCGCGGCGGCGCGGCGTGCGCAGCGCGATGCCGGTCGCGCAGGCGCTCCGGTTGTGCCCGGAGGCGGTGGTGCTGGAGCCGCACTTCGACAAGTACGCGCACTATTCGAAACGTGTGGTGGGCATCCTGCACGACGTCACGCCGCTGGTGGAGCAGGTGAGCATCGACGAGGCGTTCCTCGACGTGGCCGGTGCGGTGCGGCTGCTCGGGTCTCCGGCGCGAATCGCCACGGACATCCGCCAGCGCGTGCTCGCCGAGACAGGGCTGGTCTGTTCCGTGGGCGTCGCGGCCACGAAGTTCATGGCCAAACTCGCCTCTACGCGGTCCAAGCCCGACGGGATGCTCGTCATTCCGCCCGCGCAGACCCTCGCATTTCTGCACCCGTTGCCGATCGCCGCGCTCTGGGGCGTCGGACCCGCCATGCAGGAGACGCTGCATCGCTACGGGCTGCGCACGGTAGGGGACCTCGCCGACGTGCCGATGGGCGTACTGCGCGGCTGGGTGGGCGAAGCGTCCGGCACCAAGTTGCACGAGCTGGCCAACGGCATCGATCCGCGTCCGGTTGAGACGGTGTCGCACGAGAAGAGCATCGGACACGAGCAGACCTTCGAGACAGACGTGACAGATGTCACACTGCTGCGCCGCGAGCTGCTGCGGCTGTCGACGCAGGTCGGCGCGCGCCTGCGTTCGCACGGGATGGCCGGCCGCACGGTGGCGCTCAAGCTGCGGTATGCAGACTTCCGCACGATCGCCAGGTCGCGCACGCTGGCGGAGCCGACGAATGTCGGTAAGCGCCTCTACGAGGAGGCGGCCGGTCTGCTGGATGCCACGCTGCGGTCCGGCGACGCCGTGCGGCTCATCGGGGTGCGGGCGGAGCAGTTGCTGCCCGACGGCTCGGGCGCGCCGGTGCTCTGGGACCCCGACGAGGAGTGGCGCGACGCGGAGAACGCCATCGACCGAGTGGCCGCCCGGTTCGGCGCGGGTACAGTGACGACGGCGTCGCTCGTCGGCACGACGCCGCGCAAGGTGGGGGACACCGCGAATGCGCGCGTGATCCAGGAACGCGACGGTCACCCGGACTGACGCGACGGTCTAGCGCAGGCCGACGTCGATCGCCCGGTGATCGCTGCCGTTGGCCGGCAGGACGGTGCTCGTGACTGCGGTCAGTCCGCGGGTGAGCACGTGGTCGACGCGGGCGAAGGGGAAGGCCGACGGCCAGGTGTATCCGAAGCCGAATGTCGAGGTGGGCGCCTCGTGCACGCTGCGCTCGAGCTGGCGGAACTCGCGGTCAGTGGTCGCCGAGTTGAAGTCGCCGACGACGAGCAGGCGTGGCGCGCTCGAGTGGTCGAGCACGTCGGCGAGAGAGCGGAGCATCGTGTCACGCTTCTGATACTCGCCGGGTCGCACAGAGGCCATGTGCACCTCGTAGACCCGAACGGCGCCGGCACCGGTCGACACGTCGACGCTCAGCGCGCGGTTCCAGCCGAGGCCCAGCGAGAGCGGCTCTCCTCCGTGCAGCGGCGTCTTGCTCCACAGCCCGATCGTTCCGACGACGTAGCGATACGGGTAGTCGGGGGCGAGCAACTTCTCGGCGACGGGAGTGGACGCCGAGTCGAGCTCTTGCAGGGCGAGGAGATCGGCATCCCGCTTCAGGAGCGAGTTCACGGTGCTTGCCGGGTCATGGTTGTCGGCGTCGATGTTCTCGCTGACCACACGCAACGACACCGTGCCCGCCTCGTGGCGCGGAAGCAGCGCGGGCACGAAGAGCACCGCCCACACCGTCGCGGCCGCGATGACGCCGATCCAGGCGAACGCCGAGCGTCGCACCACCAGGGCCGCGATGAGCAGCATCGCGATCGCGACCCACAACCAGGGCAGGAACGTCTCGAACAGGGAGACGTAGCCGCCGGCATCCGGGATCAGCGTGTGCCCGAGCAGGACCGCCGCCGTGAGCAGGCCGAGCACGCCGACGACCGGCCCGTTGTCGGATCGCGATCGTCGGCTCTTCGGCATCCGACGATTATGGCGTGGCATGCCCGTGTATCCGGTGTACGTCGCTCGCGACGACGCCTCTCGCAGCCGGATGTCTTCCCGCAGACGGATGCCACGGGTAGCGTGGCCGTATGGCTGACTTCGTGCTCAAGCTCGCTGATTCCGTGAAGTCCACCGTCGGCGTGCGCACCGCGTACGGCGAGCCGGTCGCGCTCGACGACGTGACCGTGATCCCGGTGGCGCTCGCATGGTTCGGATTCGGCGGTGGGGCAGGACCCGAGGAACCGGCGACCGGCACGGGAGGCGGTGGCGGCGGCGCGAGCATTCCGGTCGGCGCCTATATCAAGGACCGCACCGGCGTGCGTTTCGAACCGAACCCGATCGCGATGCTCGCCGTCGCCATCCCGTTCGTCTTCGTGACGACGCGAGGACTGGCCGCCGTTCTCAGAGCTCTGAAGCGTCGCCGGCGCTGAGTTCGCGCTGCTCGCGCTCCTGGATCTCCCGGGCACGACGAGCGGCGGTCTCGCGTGCGGCGCGAGCGGCCGCGGCGCGTGCCGCCTGCACTCTCCGTTCGGCGGCGATGCGCTCGAAACGGCGCATACGCAGGATCATGAGGCGAAGAAGTACGACGAACACCAGAGCGACGACGAGCAGCACCCACATGATCACCATCGGCGCCTCCTCGTCTTCGTAGCAAGCCTAAGCCCGGGGGACACCCGCTCGTGACGTCGTGCGCGAGACCTCCTATACTCGTGAGTCGAACACGGGAGTCCGGTGAGCCGGGCTGAGAGGAAGGTTCTCCAACCTTCGACCGTCGAACCTGATCTGGATCATGCCAGCGCAGGAAGGCTTTCTCTGGGGCGCTTCGCACCGTGCGGGGCATCCACCCGTGCCCACGTTTGAGACGAACGAAAGGGCACGAATCGTGCACGCAACCCTCGCCACCACTGCACGTCCCGCTCCGCGGATCTACCGCTGGCGGGTCGTCGACATCATCATCGCCGCCGTCGTCGGCGTCGCCTCCGGAGTCATCTTCTGGGCCTGGGGCCTCGCGTGGACGCCCCTGTCGGCGGCGCTCACGTTCCTCGGTCCCGGGGCTTCCGGCCTGCTCTCGGGCGGCTGGCTGTTCGCCGGCGTACTGGGCGGCCTGATCGTCCGCAAGCCCGGCGCGGCACTGTTCACCGAGATCGTGGCCGGAGTGGTCGAGATGCTGATCGGCAACGAATGGGGCTTCACGAACTTCATCTGGGCGGCGATCGAGGGTCTCGGAGCCGAGATCGCCTTCGCGATCCTGCTCTACCGCGTCTGGAACCTGGGGGCCGCGCTGCTCTCGGGTGCGATCGCCGGGCTGTCGACCGGGGTCATGGACACCACATTCACCTCGCTCGCGGCGCTGGATGTCGGCCAGAAGTCGCTCTATTTCGTCACCTCGATCATCTCCGGGGTCGTCATCGCAGGCATCCTGAGCTGGCTCGCGGTGCGCGGGCTCGCGGCGACCGGTGCCCTGAACCGCTTCGCTGCGGGACGACGGGCCCGCATTGTGGACGATGGTGATGAGGCGGACTCCGTCGCCTCCGTCGCCTCCGGCGGCCACGGAAGCGCGGCATAGCCGATGCCCGCGTCACGGATGCCGGGGGGCGCGCAGGTGAACGCGCGCGGCTGGGGCTGGCGTCACGCCGGACGCTCCCGGTGGGCCGTGCGAGACCTCGAGCTCACGATCGAGCCGGGAGAGCGGGTACTGCTGCTGGGCGCCAGCGGTGCCGGCAAGTCGACGCTGCTGCACGCGCTCGCGGGAGTGCTCGGCGGGGACGAAGAGGGTGAGGCCACCGGCGTTCTGACCGTCGACGCACTCCCGCCCTCGGCGGCGCGCGATCACGTCGGCCTCGTGCTGCAAGATCCGGACTCTCAGGTCGTGATGGCGAGGGTCGGCGACGACGTCGCCTTCGGGTGCGAGAACGCCGGCGTTCCGCGGGTCGAGATCTGGGAACGGGTGCACGACGCGCTGGAAGCCGTGGGGCTTCAGGTGCCGCTCGATACTCCCACCGCATCGCTGTCCGGCGGGCAGAAGCAGCGACTCGCACTGGCCGGGGCGATCGCCATGCGCCCGAGGCTGCTGCTGCTGGACGAACCCACCGCGAATCTCGACCCGGCCGGCGTGGCCGAGGTGCGGGATGCCGTCGCGCGCCTGGCCGAGGCCACCGACGCCACCATCGTGGTCGTGGAGCACCGCGTGGCGGTCTGGACCGAGACGGTACAGCGGGTGGTCGTGCTCGACGCCGGCGGCGGCGTCCTCGCCGACGGCCGAACCGACGCCGTGCTTGCTCGAGAGAGCGGCAGGCTGAGCGAGGCGGGCATCTGGGTGCCGGGACCGGCGCCGGAGCGCACACGAGCCGCCCCTGTCGAAGGGGAGTGCCTGCTCTCGGCACGTTCGTTGGCCGTGGGCCGCACGCCGTTCGGGACGCGGACGGCGCAGGCGGTGGCATCCGACATCGAACTCGCACTGCAGCGGGGGCGTGCCCTCGCCGTGACCGGGCCGAACGGTGCGGGCAAGTCCACGCTCGCGCTCACCGTGGCAGGGCTGCTGCCTCCTGTGGGGGGAACGATCACCGCGGAGGACGGCTTCCGCCGTGGGTTGCGGCCTGAGCCGATGCGCTGGAAGTCCCGGCAGCTGGTGTCGCGCGTCGGGACGGTGTTCCAGGATCCGGAGCACCAGTTCGTGCGCACGCGGGTGCGCGACGAGCTGGCGGTGGGACCTTTGGCGACGGGCGCCGACCGCGCGCGGACGATGCGACGCGTCGATGAGCTGCTCTCCCGACTGCGCTTGTCGCGGCTGGCCGAAGCCAACCCGTTCACGCTCTCCGGCGGTGAGAAACGCCGGTTGTCGGTCGCCACGGCGATCGCCACCGAACCGGACCTGCTCGTGCTCGACGAGCCGACTTTCGGACAGGATGCCCGCACTTGGCGCGAGCTCGCCGCTCTGCTCGACGAACTGCTCACCGCCGGTCACTCGGTGATGGCCGTCACGCACGATGATGCCCTTGTGCACGTGCTTGCCGACGACGTGCTCGAGCTCGGTGACTCGCGGGTGCGACGGCCCGGGGCTCTCACCATCGCAGAGGCGACACGATGAGCCTCGTACTGACCGGCAGGCTGCGCAGCAGTCGCATCGCGAGGGTCAACCCGGTCGCCAAGCTCGCCGCCGCGTTGCTGGTCTCGCTTACTCTCGTGCTGAGCATCGACTGGGTCTCCGCCACGGTGGCGCTCGCACTCGAGGCGGCGATTCTGCCGTTCACGGGCGTCGGCGCACGACAGTTCTGGCTGCGCACCGCGCCGGTGTGGGTCGCGGCGGTCGCCGCGACGGTCGCGACCGCCCTCTACGGGGCCGATGCCGGCTTCGTGCTGTGGTCGTTCGGGTTCGTCACCGTCTCCCAGGGATCGCTGATGCTCGCAGCGGCGATCGGTCTTCGTGTGCTGGCGATCGGCCTTCCCGGCGTCGTGCTCTTCGCGACGTCTGATCCGACCGAACTCGCCGACGGGCTCGCCCAGCTCGTCCACCTTCCGGCCCGGTTCGTGCTCGGCGCCCTCGCGGCGCTGAGGCTCGTCGGCCTCTTCGTCGACGATTGGCGGGCGCTGGCGCGAGCGCGCCGGGCGCGGGGCATCGGCGACGGCGGCGGACCGATCGGCTGGCTGCGCCGCCTGGGCTCGCAGGCGTTCGCGCTGCTTGTTCTCTCGCTGCGCCGCGGCAGCAAGCTGGCGACAGCGATGGAGGCCAAGGGATTCGGCGGCTCCCAAAGGCGCACGTGGGCGCGAGCATCGCGCTTCGGCCGCGCGGAAGTCGTCATGGTGCTGATCGGAGCCGGAGTCGCCGGGTGCGCTGTGGCCGCCGCGGTCGCGGCGGGAAGCTGGAACCTTGTCGTCTCGTAGCCGGTCGGTGCGCCTGGATGCGTCGGCGGTCGTGCGCGCTGCGCTCGCGGAGTCCCGGGCGCCGGTCGTGCTCGTCGACGGGCCGAGCGGCGCGGGCAAGTCGACGTTCGCCGACGCGATCGTCGCGGCGTGGCCCGGGGTTGCACCGCAGCTGGTGCGCATGGACGACCTCTACCCGGGCTGGGCGGGCCTGGAGCCCGCGTCGCACCAGGTGGTGCGCGATCTGCTGCTGCCGCTGCGGTCGTCGGGAGTCGGCCACTGGCGCCGGTGGGACTGGGCCGCTTCGAGAGCGGGGGAGAGGCGCGTGGCACGTGCGGGGCATCCGTTGGTGATCGAGGGCTGCGGATGCCTCACCCGAGCCAGCGCATCGCTCGCCGACCTGCGCGTCTGGCTCAACGCGGCCGACGACGTGCGCAAACGCCGCGCCCTCGACCGCGACCGGGGTGCGTTCGATGCGCACTGGGACATGTGGCAGCGCCAGTGGGGGCGCCTGGTCGCCCGGGAGTCGCCCGTGTCGCTGGCAGATCTTGTGTTCGACACCACCGCAGTGCTTGCCGCACCGGGGGCGGCCGCGCGCGGTACCGTGAGTCCATGAGCGAGAGCGCAACCGAGTACATCGTCGAATACATCGACGGACCGCTGGCCGGCAACGCGGAACGCCGCGTTCTCGTGCACGGCGAATTCGACAAGACCGTCAGCGCGTATGCCGCTGTCGACGGCATCGAGTCGCAGTTCGAGTACAAGGTGAAAGACAGCCGCGAGGTCCAGGGCGAACTGCACGTGCGCTACTCCTTCGATGCGCCCGACAGCGACCCGTACGAGAGCGACCCGGAGGACGAGCCCGGTCGCTGACGGGCGGTCGGATGTCGTGCAACGCACGGGCGTGCCCCGTCAGATCCGGTCATGCCCAGCCGAGCTCGTGCAGTTCGGCCTCGCCGATGCCGTAGTAGTGCGCGATCTCGTGCACGAGTGTGACGTGCACTTCGTGGCGCAGTTCGTTCTCGTCGGCGCAGATCGCCAGCAGCGGTTCGCGGTAGACGACGATGCGGTCGGGCATCTCTCCGAACCCGTACCTGTCGCGTTCCGTGAGCGCGATGCCGTCGTACTCGCCGAGCAGGCTGAGCGAACCGTCGGCGGGACGATCCTCGACGAGGAAGGCGACGTTCTCGATTCCATCGACCATGTCGTCGGGCAGCGCATCGAGCTCGTCGATCACGAGGCGTTCGAAGGCGTCGGCATCCATGCGCATCACGTCTCCAGCGTGCCATGGCGACGGAGATTCGCGGTGGGACGTTCCGCGCACCGCGCGTCAACCCTTGTTCGCTCGGATCGAGCACGCGAGCATTCTCGGCGTCACTCTCTGGGGTGAGTAACGGGGCTTGAACCCGCGACCTCCTGGACCACAACCAGGCGCTCTACCAGCTGAGCTATACCCACCATGTGCCCGCGAGCGGGCAACCCTGCAATCTTATTACATACGAGGGGCCCAGACAGACACCACGTCGTCGGCCGCCTTCTGGACCTCCTCCGACGTCAGCCCCGGTTCGGCGGTGAACACTGCGCGACGGTAGTAGTCGAGCTCGCGGATCGATTCCCGGATGTCCGCGAGCGCCCGGTGGCCGCCGTCCTTCGCGGGCGCGTGGAAGTAGACGCGGGGGAACCAGCGGCGGGCGAGCTCCTTGATGGACGACACGTCGACGTTGCGGTAGTGCAGGTGAGCATCGAGCCGCGGCATGTACTTGGCGAGGAACATCCGGTCGGTGCCGATCGAGTTGCCCGCGAGCGGCGCCTTCTGCTCGGCCGGCACGTACTTCAGCACGTACTCCATGACCTCGTATTCGGCCTCGGCAAGACTCTTGCCGTTCGGGATCTCCTCGATCAGTCCGCTCGTGGTGTGCATGTTGCGCACGAAGTCGTTCATGTTCTCGAGCGCGCTGGGGTCGGGCTTGATCACGATGTCGATGCCGGGATCGAGGGGAGTGAGGTCGAAGTCGGTGATGACCACGGCGATTTCCACGAGCTCGTCGGATGCGAGATCGAGCCCCGTCATCTCGCAGTCGATCCAGACCAGGGCATCGTTCGCTTTCGGCATGACGCGAGTCTATCGGCGCACCTCCGACAGGACGTGCTGATGCCTGCTCGAAGCATCCCCGCCCCGCTCGGCTCGAGCGGGGTCACGAGCCTAGAATCCATCGCGTGGAACTGGAGCTCTACACCTCGGCCTTCTGCGGAGCGTGCGCGCACGCTCGGGCCGTCTTGGCGCAGGCCGAGCGTCTGATTCCGGATGCCACGGTGACAGAATTCGACGTCGTACGCCACGAAGATCGTGCCGTCGCCGAGGACATCACGGCGACTCCGACCGTGATCGTGCGCGACGCCGGTGGTGCCGAGGTGTTCCGAGCGTCCGGTGCTCCGACGCTCGCACAAGTGATCGTCGCGGCCGCCAAAGCCGTCTGAACCCGCGCTACGGTAGCCTGGAGTCCGCCTCAGCCCCCGTAGCTCAGCGGATAGAGCAGGAGCCTTCTAATCTCTTGGTCGCAGGTTCGATTCCTGCCGGGGGCACCAACTCAAGGTCTTGGGCGTTTTAGGCTCCTGACCCCGAACTTTGAATCCAGTACTCCGGCGGCTCTTGCTGAGTGCGTAGTGCGGGACATGTAGACGTTCTGCGTCATCGACGGGCGCTTGTGGCCGAGGTACTTCGCGATGTCTCGACCGGAGAGACCGGCAAATGCAACAGTTTCGCGCGAACCCGCTTAGTAGCTGCGGCCGACGATCGCGTACAACTCCTCTGTGGCATCGGCGGATGGAAGCTCGCCGTCGGGGGTCTGGAGGCAACGGACCGTGATCGCGTTTGACGCGAGTCGGTCTTCGCCGCTCTCCCCGAGGCTCGCGTAGGGAATCCGCGCGAAGCCACTGGATGCCGCGGTGATCGCATCAGCCACGGTGTCGACGTCGGTAGTGTTCTCGTTCAGGCGCTGGGTCGCTTGCGCGAACAGCGCCGCCTGCATCTCGTCGAGGAGTAGGGATGCTGACGTACTCACGTGATCCAGCACCAGCGTTGTCTTTCCGGGCAGGTCGCGGCGCGCGACCGTGACCTGCTGCGCGTCCAGATCTCGCGGGCCGACCTCGATGCGCAGCGGCACTCCCTTGAGTTCCCACTCGACGATCCGCCGGCCGAAACCGGGGGTGCTGCGCGCGTCAAGTCGCGCCCGCACGCCCGCATGCGTCAACTCATCGACGAGCGTGGCTGCCGCCGCGACGGTGCGCTCATCATCCTTCACTGCGATGACGACAGCTTGGATCGGAGCGATACGGGGCGGGACCCGCAGTCCCGCCTGGTCGCCATGGGACATGATCAAGCCGCCCATCATGCGGGTGCTCGAACCCCAGGATGTCGTCCAGCACGTTCGGACCGCTCCGGAGGTGTCCGTGTAGCCGATGCCGAAGGCACGGGCGAAGTTCTGGCCCAGTTCGTGGCTCGTGGCCATCTGAAGCGCCTTCCCGTCGCCCATCATCGCCTCGCACGTCATCGTGTTGATCGCGCCGGCGAAACGCTCACGGGGGCTTTTCACTCCCACGTACACCGGGATCGCAAGCATGTCCTGCAGGAAGTCGCGGTAGACCTCGAGGTGGATACGCCGGGCATACGCCGCCGCGTCCTCCGCCGTCGCGTGCGCGGTGTGGCCTTCCTGCCACAGGAATTCGCTGGTACGCAGGAACAGGCGCGGGCGTAGCTCCCATCGCACTACGTTCGACCACTGGTTCAGCAGCATCGGCAGATCACGATGGGACTGTACCCACTTGGCCATCAGCTCGCCGAACACCGTCTCGCTGGTAGGCCGCACCACAACCGGCTCCGTCAGTTCCTTACCGCCGGCGTGCGTCACCACGGCGAGTTCGGGGCTGAAACCTTCGACGTGCTCGGCCTCCCGTTCGAGGTACGACTGCGGGATGAACAACGGAAGATACACGTTCTCCGCGCCCGTGCGCTTGATGCGCGCGTCGACGTCGGCTTGCATCCGCTCCCAGATCGAGAACGCATACGGTCGGATGACCATGGTGCCGCGCACCGGCCCGTTGTCTGCGAGCTGAGCCTTCTCCAGCACATCCTGATACCACCGGGGGAAGTCATCACGCATCGACGCTAGAACGCCGGAACCACCGCTTTCGGCCACGGCACCACGATATAAGGAAGCCAACCCTGCTCGGCGCGCAGAGGGATCGGCTTGCGTACGGGCTGGGTCCGACCTGTCTCGTGGGTACGCTCGCTGATATGGGGTCGCGGTCGAGTGGGGCGGTTCGTGGCGCAGGCAGTTTGCTTGTGACGGATGCGCGGGTTTGGCCTGCCCCGGATGAGCCGGTCAGGGGTCCTGTCTCGATCCTGATCAGCGACGGGCTTATCACGCGGATTGGGGCGGACGTGGTCCCGCCCGCGGGCGTTCCGCGCCTGAGCGTCGCCGGGCGTGTGGTCACGGCGGGGTTCTGCAACCCCCGTCGTCTGATGGAAAACCTGATCCGCTCGGAACGCGAGGAGCGGGGATGGGCCCAGGCCGTACTCAGTGAACAACTCGGGGTGTCTCGACAAACGATCGTCGCCCTCGAAACAGGCAAGTACGACCCCTCCCTTCCATTGGCGTTCCGCGTCTCCCGTCTCTGTGACAGACCCATCGAAGAACTGTTCTTCCCCTCAGAGGACCTTCCAAAGGCTCGACCGTTGTAGAAGATCCGGCGGCGCTACCGTGGACAGATGCGGGTCGTCGTGGTGGGCGGGGGTGTGATCGGATCGATCTACGCCGCTCAGCTTGCCGCGGCCGGCGAAGACGTCGGTGTTCTGGCGCGCGGCCGGCGGCTTACCGAGTTGGCGAGCAACGGGCTACGCGTGCGGTCAGGCGAGCGCGTGCTGATGCCTCGCGTCGACCTGCTGCCTCCTTCGGCCGCTCTTCCCGAGACGGACCTTGTCATCGTCACGGTTCGCGCCGGTCAGCTCCGAGCCGTGCTCGAACTCCTCGAGGCCGCGCCGGACGCCACGGTGCTCTTTCTGCAGCACCTTGGTGGCGAAGCGTCGGAGGTTGTCGATCGTGTCGGTGCCGAGCGCGCCGTGCGGGCGTTCCCGGGTGTCGGAGGCCTGATTCACGACGACGGGACGGTCGAGTACGTCGGGATCGCAGCTCAGCCGACCACGATCGATGCCGGCGCACCCCGGGGCGCGCTGGTTCGCCGGCTGCTCGCCTCGACGGGCCTGCCTACCGTGATGGAGCGGGACATGGCCGGCTGGTACGCGACCCACGAGGTGCTCATCGCCTGCATGGGTGCGGGCATCCTCAGTTGCGGCGGTGACGCGGCGGCGCTCGCCGGCAACGCCTCTCGGCTGCGCTCGGTGGCGTCGGCGGTGCGCGAGGGCTTCGGAGCGCTGCAGGCGCACGGCGTCGGTGTCACGCCGAGCGCGCTCCGGATACTGTTCTCGTGGACGCCGCGCTGGTTCGCTACAGCTTATTGGCGGCGTGCCCTGCGCGGCCCCGTGGGCACGATCGCACTGGCGCCGCACTTCCGCGCCAGTGAACACGACGAGTTCCGCCTGCTCTGCGCGAACGTCATCCAACGCATGGGCACCTCGTCGGCGCCCACGCTACGCGGGCTGCTATCCCCGTACGCGAGGAGTGTCGCCCCGACCTAGGGTGTCCCCGTAGGGTTGGCGGCCACCCTGCTTCCGCCGTACCGCGGAGGACTGCGCACGATCGCAATCCAATCCATCACGACGCCCGCTCAGGGATCCCATATTGGTGCGTCCTGGAGGCACGCATGGCGCTGCGGCCTAGTTTCACCCTGGAGCTCGGCTGTGCCGGGTGCTCAGACCGTTCTCGGTTGCTGGCGCCGCGGGGTAAGCGTGAGGACGGCTCCACCGACCAGTAGCACCAACGACTCGACGGTTCCGGGCCAGCTGCCGGAATACGTCGTGATCGTTCCAGCACCGTCCGAACGCTTCCAATCGCACGCTCGACCGAGAGGCCAGAGTGCGGGATGACCGGTGACGATATCGGAGCGTTCGGAGACTTCTGCCAATGAAGAACTGGGGCCCTCGACCAAGCATTTGAAGGTTGCCCCCTTGTAGTTGGCCGCCACTAATTACCCTCCGGCGAGGAGCAGTCCGAGAAGCACTACTGCCAGGCCGAGCACAACGAACACGTGCTGCCCTTGCGGACTTGCATTGCCAGCCGATCCCATCCGGCCAGCCTACGGACGGCGATCGCCCGCATCATCATTGAGGTCGCGTCCAAAGAAGCGCTCCTCGCGATGAAACTGCGCGCCAACCGTCCGGGCGTTCCGCGCTCCACCGCATCGTCGGCTACAGCGGACATTCGCTGCAGTCCACGCTCGCGCCAGCATCCAGGTCGAGTAGACGACCAAGGCACACGAGCGCCATTTGGCAGGAAGGCACTCGTGACAGGATCGACGCGGAAGCGGTAGTAGCCTCGCCGAATGTTGAGCCTGACTGCCGATGCGCACGTTCATAGTGAGTGGTCCTGGGACTATGGGTCGGACCCCGAGTCGGTTGGCTCCATGGCGCGCATTTGCGAACGGGCCATCGAGATCGGACTCCCGGCCGTGATCTTCACGGAGCATCTCGATCTCGAGGACTCATGGCGCGCCGACTATGGCGATATCGGCGATACGGCGCAGAAGTACATGGACGGAGCCGGCCACGTCACTCTTCCTCCGTTCGATGCGGACGGATACCTGGCAGCCATCGAGCGTCTGCGACACGAGTATCAGCAGTTGCGCATTCTTACGGGCGTTGAGTTCGGCCAACCACATCTATGGGACTCGAAGGCCGCGGCCCTTTTCGCCGGTGGCGACTTCGAACGGATCAACGGGTCGCTGCATATGTTGCCCTTCGACCACGGTGATCGCACCGAGCCGACCACTCTGTACAAGTACCGCGCCGCGGATGAGGTCATGTGGGCATACCTCGAAGAGATTCCTCGCATGATTGCCGGTTCGGATTCTTTCGAGGTCTTCACGCACATCGACTACGCCGTGCGTTCGTGGCCCGCCGGGAGCGATGGGCCCTTTGACCCGCGACGCTTCGAGGAAGGGTTCCGCGCAGCGATGCGGGCACTCGCTGACACCGGCCGCGCGCTGGAGATGAATACGCGACGCCTGTGGCCGTGGATCCCTCAATGGTGGGCCGAAGAAGGCGGCCGAGCAGTCACCTTCGGCAGCGACACTCATGGACCCTATGGTCTTGCCGCGCACTTTCCTGAGGCGATGATGATGGTGGAGTCGTTCGGATTCCGCCCAGGAGCGCGTCCAGAGGACTTCTGGACTCGCTGACCATTCTGGCAAGCGTCCACAACCGGCGTGTGCCCATGCGTTGGTCCGCTTCCGCACTTCGATGTGCTCAGGAGGTGGAGTGGCGCAGGGTGACGCCCCATCGAGTCAACACCGCTCTATAGTCCTCAAGGGGACGGACGTGTTCGACGGCGCGTCGCTCGCAGTCCCATTGCACCACGCCGGCCGCGTGGAGTTGCGTCCACAGATCGATGACGTCATCCAGCGTGATCGGCACGGTTGGCGGAACAGGCCCCGGAGCCAGCGAGTCGGCTGCCGATCCGACAGTTGACTCGTGGCCTCCGTAAAAGACGATTGGGAAGCGAATCGTGCTCAGCTCTTCCAGTGCAACCTCCGGATGGCCGGCCACGTAATTTCGGTACTCCCAGATGGGAACGTCAGGTCTGTCGGGAGTAGCGCGGCCGGCTAGCCGGCCGCCCACGAGCTTCGCTGCCCCGGAATTCCCAGCCTCGAGCTGGTCGAGGATTACGCGCCGCTCACTCTCCGGCATCCCTTCAATATCCATACGCAGAGTCTGCCGCAGCCCCGGTGGCACGAACAGGCTCCGCCACTCCCAGACACGGTCGTCCTGGCCGGTGAGCGATCCTTTCGCAGGCGAACGGTTCTGCACGAGGGTCAGACCGCGAATGGTTCGACGTGGAAGTGCACCACATCCACGATGGAGTCGTCCCGGATATCCGGATAGTGGTCCCGAAGCCCGTTTCTGAGATCGCCGGCGACAGCACCACCTTCACGCTGTGCATCGGCGTCCGTGATCGCATCGAATCGCTTGGTCTCGATGAAGTCGACAACGCCGCGAAGACGCTTGTATTGGTCGTCGAACTCGAACACCAACCACGCCGGCCCTGGTGTGCAGGGGTCGTCGAATCGAGTGGTAGCAGTCTTCTGCCCGGTGGCAACGCTGTCGTAGTAGCGGGGGTTGAATCGGATGAACCGCTCGGGATCCGCGTCTGGGAAGTTGTAGCTGTACGGCAGCAGGCGCCGCACCGGTACCAGATCAGGATCGCCTGATGGGCTCGGAACAATGATCTGGCAGCCCGGCTGCTGATCGAGGAGCACTTGGCGGCACCGGCCGCATGGTGGGATGATGCCGCGGCCTCGATCGCCGACGGCGACCATCGTGGTCAATGGTCCCGCTCCTGCCGCCGCGGCGACTCCGAGCACGACCAACTCGGCGCACGGACCACCGGTGAAGTGGTAGTCGTTGACGGCCGTGAAGACGCGGCCAGTCGTGTCCATCGCCGCAGCCGCGACGGTATGGTTCGGGTCGCCGGTCAACAGCTCCAGCTGGCTCAGCGCAGCATCAAGGACGCGCTTTTCAGGCGGGTACAGCACGCAGTCACTCTGCCAGATCGGAGAAGGAACAGAGCGTCCGCCGGCCGATACCCGTGCATGCACGGCACCTCGGAGATGTGATTGAACGCGGTATCCGTCGCGGCGGTGGGTGACCGAGACGACTTCGATCATGAAGCACTCGTCGATGATGCGGTAGAGGATCCGGTACTCGCCCCGGCGAGCCGAGTACAGAGGCGCGACAGGCTCACGTAACGTCCCTGCCGAGCCTGTGCCGGTTCTCGCGCAACGCTCCCATGATCAGGCATGCCTTAGCCGATCATGAGGTGCCGAGCACGCTCCTCGGCGTCACCGTGCTCGGCTACGAGAATCAGCTCGTCGAGATCGAAGCGGTCGCGGCCGTCGCCACGTGACAGCACAATCGCGCGCAGCGCGATCCTTCCGCGGGCATGGTCTCACTTATGCGGTCGATTCGGCAGTCGCGCGGCCAGCCGCTCGAGCCTCCCCGGATCGGCGAGTATCTCGATTCCCGCAACGCGTTCGTCGTCGAAAGCGAATGACATCACGGCTCCGAGCCGGCCGTCGAGCCAGACGAGCACACCGGCGGCGTCGTTGACGACCGCGGGTACGAGCGTCGCGCCCGACTGGTGGAACCGTCTCGCGTGAGCGATCACTCCGGCGGGTCCCGTCAGGTTCACGGATGCCTCGGGCAGGCGATCGCCGCCGTCCGAGCGCAGAACCACGTCGGGGGAGAGCAAGGCGACCAGGTCGTTGAAGCGACCGGCGCGGGAAGCGGCGAAGAAGGCATCCACGATCTGTCGCTGGCGGCGCAAGCCTGCGCCGGCGGTTCCGCGATCAGCGCCCTGCACGCGTCGCCTCGCGCGACTCGCCAGCTGACGTGCAGCCGCCGGGGTACGTTCGACCATCGGCGCGATGTCGTCGAACGGCACATCGAACATGTCGTGCAGAACGAAGGCGATCCGTTCGGCCGGGCTGAGCGTGTCCAGCACGACCTGCAGCGCGAGACCGATGGAATCGGCAAGCACTGCCTCGTCCTCCGGCCCGGTCGTTCCCACGCTACCCACCATGGGGTCGGGCACGTACGTGTCGAGCGGGTTCTCGCGTCGGCTGCGACGGGCGCGCAGCATGTTGAGGCTCACGCGTGCCACGATCGTGGTCAGCCAGGCCGACAGGTTCTCCACATCGTCCGCGCCCGCCCGGCTCAGCCGCAGCCATGCCTCTTGCACCGCGTCATCGGCGTCCGTCATGGAACCGAGCACTCGATACGCGACCGCACGCAGCCGCGGTCTGTCCCGCTCGAAAGCCGTCGTCAACCATTCCGGATCAGCCATCGGTCACACTCCTCGCTTCTGCCGTGTCGTCTCAGATGACACCCGAATCGCGGGTGATGTGACAGGAGAGCGACCATGCGGGCTAGTTCCAACGTAACGACTTCCTCGGCCTCGACCCCGGCGCCAGAGGGCGCAACCGGCATCCACGGAGCCGGCACGCGCCTTCCCCGTGCGATTCCGCTCGAGCAGGTCAAGGGCGACTGGATGCTCGATCCCTCGGCCTCGAGCATCCGCTTCTCCAGTGCGGTGCTCGGCGGTCTCGCAACAGTGCGCGGGCGGTTCACGGACTTCGACGGCAGCGGTTCCGTGGCGGGGAGCGGTGAGGTGACGGGCGTGGTGAGGGTGCGGACGGCATCCGTCGACACCGGCTCACGGCGCCGCGACGCGCATCTGCGGTCGGCGTCGTTCCTGGATGCCCGTCACGAGCCGGTCGCACGCTTCGAGCTGCGCGAGACACGCCCCGGCGATCCGGCGGAGGTGATCGGACAGCTGACGATCCGCGACGCCGCCCGGGTCGTCTCGTTGGCGGCCACCGCACCGATCGCGGAAAATGGACGGATCATCGTCGATGCGCACGCAACGCTCCGCCGCGACGACTTCGGAATGCGCTGGAACGTGCTCGGGGCGGTCCCCGAGCGGTTCGAGCTGGACGTGCACGCGGTGTTCGTGCGATGAGCACGCTTCAGGAGATCGCCGATCGCGTCGAGATTGCCGCGCTTCAGGCCGAGTACACCGATGCGGTGATGATGCGTGACTTCGACCGACTCGCGGGCCTCTTCACATTCGATGCGGTCATCAGCATCCCTGATGCCGGAATCGAGCTCGCGGGCCGGGAACGGATCCGATCGGCCTCCCAGCAGCTTCAGGCGCGCTGGGCGTTCTTCGTGCAGAACACCCATGCCGGGTACGTAAGGGTGGACGAAGACTCGGCGAGCGGGCGTGCCTACGTCGTGGAGTTCGGCGACATCGACGGCGGTTCCGAACTGAACTACTCCATCTACCACGATCGCTATCGGCGCACGAGCGAGGGGTGGAGGTTCGTGGAGCGCGTCTACGAGGTGAGGTATCGCGACACGACCGCGTTGACGGGCGTCGCTGTGCCATGATGACGGCCGCGGCAGCGGGGGCGAGCGATGACGTTGCACGCCGGAAACACGGCGGGCATAGGGTGCCATCTATGCGCGAACTTCAGGCGGAGATCATCCGCGACCTCAACGTGAGACCCGTCATCGATCCGGCCGCAGAGATCGAGGCGCGCGTCGGGTTCCTCGTGGACTATGCGCGGGCATCTGGCGCGCGCGGTTTCGTGCTCGGCATCAGCGGAGGACAGGATTCGTCCCTCGCGGGCAGGCTGTGCCAACTCGCGACAGAGCGCTTGCAGACGGACGGACTGAGCGCCGAGTTCGTCGCCGTGCGTCTGCCCTATGCGGTGCAGGCGGACGAGGACGACGCCCAGCTCGCGCTCAGCTTCATCCGGCCGCAAAGGGTCGTGACGTTCAACGTGCAGCCCGGCGTGGGCGGAATCACCACCGAGTTCGAGCGGGCAGCGGGAGAGCCGATCCGCGACTTCGTCAAGGGGAACGTGAAGGCCAGGATGCGCATGGTTGCCCAGTACGCGCTCGCCGGACAGAGCGGACTGCTCGTCGTCGGCACCGACCACGCCGCCGAGGCCGTGACGGGGTTCTTCACCAAGTTCGGCGACGGCGGAGCCGACCTCACTCCGCTTTCCGGCCTGACCAAGGGGCAGGGCCGTCGGCTGCTCGAGCAGTTGGATGCCCCGCAGCGGCTCTATGAGAAGGTCCCCACTGCCGATCTGCTCGACGATGCCCCGGGCCAGACCGACGAGGACAATCTGGGCATCTCGTACCGAGACATCGATGCGTACCTGGAAGGCGGTGAGGTCTCGGATGCCGTCGCCGACGCCATCGAGACGAAGTACCTCGCGACGCGGCACAAGCGGCACCTGCCGGCGACGCCGCACGATGACTGGTGGCGTTGACGCGGAGGAACCGGAGTTCTGAAGAAGAGGTGAAGGGCCGTCGCGCGAAGCGACGGCCCTTCACCCTTTCGGATCGCGGTCGGGCGATCAGTCCGATTCGAGCCCTGTCGCCCGACGCGCCGTGAACGCGGCAACCGGTTCTCCCGCGTTCGGCGTGGGCAGGTCCTTGGCATCGAGTGCCACCGTGTCGGCGCTCACCGATCGGGACGCGGCCGGCACGGCGCGCGTGGGAGCGGTGTCGGCCGCCGGCGTGGTCGCGTCAGCGCCAGGTGCGGCCTTGGGCGCAGTGAAGCGGTCGTGATGCTGGCGGGCGACCCAGGCATCCTGCTCCTCGCTCGCCGACTCCGCCTTGGTGGTGCGTTCGAAGCGCCAGCGTTCCAGGTCTTCGAGGAACAGACGGCGTGAGCGACGCGGCTTGTTCTGCCACTCGACCAGGCGGTCGCGGAACTCGATGATCGCCGGCTCCAGGCTGTACCCGTAGGTCGCCGAATTGCGCTTCAGGTCGGCCAGCTGGTGCGAAGCCCAGTCGGCGGCGATCGCTGCGGACTTGACCGGCAGCAGGCGCACCATGATGTCGGCCTGGCCGACGGATCGATCGGAGAGGACCTGCTCACCCGGGGTCAGCGAGTTCCAGACGGATGCCTCGACGGCGGCATCCACGAGGGCTGCGACGGCGGCGGCCTTCTGCTCGCGCTCGGCGCGCGAGAGCAGACCGCGGATCGCGCCTCGCGCGATCCATGCCGACAACAGACCGGCGACGATGATGGCCACGAGCAGAACGACGCCGGCGAAGATCACCGGCTGGGCGTCCTGCGACGTGAGCCACTCCCAGAAATCATTCCACCACTGCATAGCGGCGACAGTACCGGCCGCAGTGGTGAACGCCGCGAAGGCGTGCCGGGCGACGTCGAACCGATCTGCCGGCTCGATTCATCGGCGACGCGAGTGCTAGCTCCGGCCCGTCCCGTCGACCGCGAGCGGCTCGATCGCAGCGATCTCCTCGGCGGTCAGCGCCGGTGCGTGCACGGCCTGGATGTTCTGCTCCAGTTGCGAGACGCTCGACGCACCGATGAGAGCGCTCGTGACCTGCTTCTGCCGCAGCACCCAGGTGAGCGCGAGCTGGGCGAGTGATTGTCCCCGTCCTGCGGCGATCTCGTTGAGTGCCCTTGCACGATCCAGATACTCGTCGGTGATGTTCTCCGGATGCAGGAAGACGCTGGTCGCCGCGCGTGAGTCGCTCGGGACATCCCCCTTCAGATATCGATCGGTGAGCAGCCCCTGCTGCAGCGGGGAGAACACGATCGCTCCGACGCCGAGGTCGCCGAGCGTGTCCAAGAGGCCGTTCTCGACGTGCCGGTTGAACATGGAGTAGCTCGGTTGATGGATGAGGAGGGGCACACCCTCCGCGGCGAGCGCGGCCGCCGCCGCGCGGGTCTGCTCAGGGCTGTAGTTCGAGATGCCGGCGTAGAGGGCTTTGCCTTGACGCACCGCATCCGCGAGCGCGCCCATCGTCTCCTCGACCGGGGTCGCCGGATCGGGCCGATGCGAGTAATAGATGTCGACGTACTCGAGACCGAGACGCCGCAGCGAGGCGTCCAGCGACGAGCGAAGGTACTTGCGCGAACCCCATTCGCCGTAGGGGCCGGCGTGCATGCGATAGCCCGCCTTCGTCGAGACGATGATCTCGTCGCGGTGCGGTGCAAGATCGTCGCTCAGGATGCGGCCGAACGTGACCTCGGCGGATCCGGGCGGCGGACCGTAGTTGTTGGCGAGGTCGAAGTGCGTGACTCCGAGGTCGAAAGCCCGGCGCACGATGGCACGCTGCGTTTCGTAGGAGCGGCCATCGCCGAAGTTGTGCCAGAACCCTAGCGAGACCTCGGGAAGCAGGAGGCCGCTGTCCCCGGTGCGGCGGTAGTTCATGGAGTCATAACGGTCTGCGGCGGCTTCGTAAGGCATTCCCGCATCGTATTGGTCCGCCCCCGGCGGCGCCGGGCGGAGTCGTCCGAGTTTCGGATCCGCGGTGTCCGCTCCGCGCAGGACTGATCCGGGCTCGTCTCTGCGTCCCCGGCTCTCCGGCGGCCCGAGTTGTGAACAGATTGGCCTTACCGTGCCCGGCGAGCTCGGCCGAGAGCGACAGTGGGTCGAAGCAGAAGACGCGCCGGGGCGCGCGACACACGAGCGAATACCTCACTATTCGAACCCGAAGGAGAACCCGAAATGCCCGACAGCATGTTCGTCACCGGAGTAGTCGGTACGCCGCCGGTGACCACGACCACACGGAACGGTATGACCCGGTTGCAGTTCCGGCTCGGCTCGAGCCAGCGCAAGTACAACAAAGAGGCCGGCGCCTTCGAGTATGGCGAGACCAACTGGTACACCGTCGTCGCCTTCCGACGGCTCGCCGAGAACACGGCGCAGTCCATCACGAAGGGCGACCGTGTGGTCGTGGCGGGAAAGCTCAGGATCGACGAGTGGGAACGAGAAGGGCAGAGGACGCACACGGTCGAGCTGATCGCCGATGCGATCGGCCACGATCTGATGTTCGGTACCGACACGTTCGTTCGCTCGGCGTCGGGGTCGGCGGCCTCGCACGCAGAACCGTCCGCGACGGGGGTCGGGGCGGATGTCGGCGGCCCCGCATCGGCGGGAATGGAATCGACCGCGGTGGACTCCGACGGCTGGACGCTTCCGGGAGCCGGCAGTGATGACGGGACCCGCGCCGGTGCGACCGGCACCGCCTCAGATCTGGCGGACGATGCCGACGAAGTCGAGGCGGCCGTCACGGAGCTCGAATTCGCGGGAGCGGAACCGCCGTTCTGATCAGTCTGCTGATGGTTCGCGGTGCTGGCGGGCGCGTACGGCGTCCTGGCACGGTCACCCCCTAGAATTCTTCACGCTGCGCGCGAATCGCGGGTGGCGATGGAGGGGAGAGGCGGCCCGTGGACGATCACGCGCGACATCGTGGTTCACGCGCGGTCGTAGGCTTCGCATGCGGCATGCTCGCTTTCGCTGTCAGCTGCGGTCTCACGGCGTGCAGCGGGGCGAGCCCCGCGCCGTCCCCATCGTCCGCCGCGACGGCTACGGGAACGTCGACGTCGACGTCAACGCCCACGCCTGTTCCCACGTTCGACCCGAAGGGTACGGCGAGCCAGAATCGCGGTTTCTTCGACCACATCAACGAGAGCACGATCGCGGCCAACCCGTCGCCGTCGGCCGAGCAATTCGTCAACGCACTCGCGGCGGCCGGGTTCGACAAATCTGCGATGCAGATGACAGCAGACACGACAACGGTGAACCTCAAGCCGGGCTCGGTGCAGTTCTCGGTGCTCATCAACGGCGGATGCCTGATCGGCCAGTTCGGCCAGGACATCGGCGGGTATCACAGCATGGTGGCCTCCGTGCTTAGCACCGGAAAATGCCTGATCGGCGACACTGTCCCGATCAAGTGAACCGCTTCGGCCCGGCCGCTCGCCGATGGCCGAGACCACTCCGCCGGCGCCCATAGACTGGATCGCATGGCCGAATATATCTACTCGATGGTCCGCGCCCGAAAGGCGGTGGGCGACAAGCTCATCCTCGACGACGTCACGATGGCGTTCCTGCCGGGAGCGAAGATCGGTGTGGTCGGCCCGAACGGCGCCGGTAAGTCCACCATCTTGAAGATCATGGCGGGGATCGACCAGCCGTCCAACGGCGAGGCGAAGCTGACCCCGGGATACAGCGTCGGCATCCTGATGCAGGAGCCAGAGCTCGATGAGACGAAGACGGTCCTCGAGAACGTGCAGGAGGGTCTCGGCGCGATCAAGGGCAAGGTCGATCGTTTCAACGAGATCTCCGCGGCGATGGCCGAGCCGGACGCCGACTTCGACTCCCTCCTGGCTGAGATGGGAACTCTGCAGGAGGAGATCGACGCTGCCGACGCATGGGACCTCGACTCGCAGCTGGAGCAGGCGATGGATGCCCTGCGTTGCCCGCCGTCCGACACTCCGGTCTCCGTGCTCTCCGGTGGTGAGAAGCGCCGCGTCGCTCTGTGCAAACTGTTGCTGCAGAAGCCGGACCTCCTGCTCCTCGACGAACCGACGAACCACCTCGACGCCGAGAGCGTTCTGTGGTTGGAGCAGCACTTGCAGAAGTACCACGGTGCCGTGCTCGCCGTGACCCACGACCGGTACTTCCTCGATCACGTCGCGGAGTGGATCGCCGAGGTCGACCGCGGCCACCTCTACCCGTATGAGGGCAACTACTCGACCTACCTGGAGAAGAAGCGCGAGCGCCTGCAGGTGCAGGGCAAGAAGGATGCGAAGCTCGCCAAGCGCCTCGCGGACGAGCTCGACTGGGTGCGCAGCGGCGTCAAGGGTCGACAGGCGAAGTCGAAGGCGCGCCTCGCCCGGTATGAGGAGATGGCAGCGGAGGCGGAGCGCACGCGCAAGCTCGACTTCGAGGAGATCCAGATTCCGCCGGGGCCGCGCCTGGGCCAGGTCGTGATCGAGGCGAAGAGCCTTGAGAAGGGCTTCGGCGACCGCAAGCTCATCGACGGACTGAGCTTCACGCTGCCGCGCAACGGCATCGTCGGCGTGATCGGGCCGAACGGCGTCGGCAAGACCACACTCTTCAAGACGATCGTCGGTCTCGAACCGCTCGACGGAGGAGACCTGAAGGTCGGCGAGACCGTCGAGATCTCGTACGTCGACCAGACGCGCGGCGGTATCGATCCCAACAAGTCGCTCTGGGAGGTCGTCTCCGACGGACTCGACTACATCCAGGTCGGCAAGACCGAGGTGCCGAGCCGCGCCTACGTCTCGACATTCGGTTTCAAGGGACCTGACCAGCAGAAGAAGGCCGGCGTGCTCTCCGGCGGTGAGCGCAACCGTCTGAACCTCGCGCTCACGCTCAAGCAGGGCGGAAACCTGCTTCTGCTCGACGAGCCGACCAACGACCTCGACGTCGAGACGCTCTCCAGCCTCGAGAACGCCCTGCTGGAGTTCCCCGGCTGTGCAGTGGTGATCACGCACGACAGGTGGTTCCTCGACCGCATCGCCACGCACATCCTGGCGTATGAGGGCACCGACGAGGAACCTGCGAACTGGTACTGGTTCGAGGGGAACTTCGAGGCGTACGAGCAGAACAAGATCGAGCGCCTCGGCCCCGATGCGGCGAAGCCGCACCGCTCCGCCTACCGCAAGCTCACCCGCGACTGAGGCGAGAGCAATGAGAGCTTGCTCGCATTGCCGAGCCGATGGAGTCGGATCGAGGGTGAAGCGCGAACACCCGGGACTGACACGATGAGACTGAACGTTCCGATCCGGCTTCGCTGGAGCGATCTGGATGCCTACGGGCACGTGAACAACGCCGAGATGCTGCGCCTGCTCGAAGAGGCTCGCATCCTGGCGCTGTGGGCGCCCGACGAGGCGGCTGCTCGGGTGGATTCTGGCGAGGCGATCGGCGCCTCGACGGCTGTGCTCGACAGCCGGCCCGGGGCGGACACCCTGAGCCTGATGGCGCATCAGGAGATCGAGTACCTGGTGCCGATCCCGTACCAGCGGCAGCCTCTGAACGTGCAGCTGTGGGTGTCCGGCCTCGGCGGGGCGAGCATGGACCTCTGCTACGAGGTGCGTTCGCCTGCAGGCGTGCAGCCGGAGGTGGTGTACGCCCGTGCGGCGACGACACTCGTGCTCGTCGATCGGGAGAGCGGCCGGCCGCGGCGCATCAACGAGCGCGAGCGTGCCGCTTGGTCGCCCTATGTCGAACCCGCGATCCAGTTCCACCGGCGAGGGCGGTAGCGCTTCTCAGATTCCGGGCAGGCGGAACATGCCCTCCTGCGCCACATTCGCCACGAGCAGGCCCTGACGGTTGAAGATCCGGCCGAGGGAAAGACCGCGGCCGCCGGTCGCGCTGGGGGACTCCTGCACGTACAGCAGCCAGTCGTCCACCCGGCTGAACCGATGCCACCACATGGCGTGATCCAGGCTCGCCATCTTCAGACCCGGCGTCGACCAGGTGAAACCGTGCCGGCGCAGCACGGGCTCCAGGATGGAGTAGTCGCTCGCGTACGCGAGCGCCGCACGGTGCAGGTCGGGATCGTCCGGAAGCTCGCGGAGTGTCTTGAACCAGACGGCCTGATGCGCCACGTGCGCGCCCTCGACGGTGAGATATACCGGCGACGGGATGTGCCGGAGGTCGAAGGGCCGTGCGGTGCGCCAGAACGTGCTCGCCGGGTGATCGAGGCCCTCCAAGAGGGAGGCGTCACTCGGAACATCGTCGGGATCCGGAAGATCCGAGGGCATCTCGATCTGGTGGTCTATCCCGGTGTCGGGAGCCTGGAACGAGGCGATCATCGACAGGATGGGCAGCCCGTTCTGATACGCCTGGGTGCGCCGGGTCGAGAACGACCGGCCGTCGTGGATGCGGTCCACCGAGAACGTGATCTGCTGCGTCACGTCGCCCGGTCGCAGGAAGTATCCGTGCATGGAGTGCACGGCTCTTCCCTCCGGCATCGTCCGCATCGCCGCCACAAGAGACTGCGCGAGAACCTGGCCTCCGAAGACGCGACCGTGCGGCATCCACTGGCTGGGTCCGGTGAAGATGTCTTCGTTGGTCCGCGCGCCGGTGTCGCTGAGGTCGAGGGCGGCCAGCAGGCCGTCGAGCGGGTCTGTCATGGTGTCTCACGATCGTCAATCGGCGCGGTGCCGCGGCGTGCGCAGCGCGACCACTGAGACGGCCGCATTCGGTAGTTTAGACAGCACATGGATGACTTCTTCTCCCTGGTCGACGGGCTGGCCGTTTCCGATCTCCAGGTGTATCTGTCGCGTGCCGGCCGCGTCGAAGACGGCTCGGTTCGTCTCATTGCAGGATCCGGAGTGTTGGCCGCCTACACCGCGGTGCTGTATCCCCGTGGACTGCTCGATCGGATTCCGACCGTTCTCGGCCTTCGCACGTTCGTCACCGACTCCCAGGCGTCGTTCGATGTGGTCGTTCCGACCCGGTCACTGCTGGATCGGCTCGCCAGGGCCGCCGAGACCGGCCGCGAGGCTCCAGACGAGGCGAGGCCTGTCCAGATCCGGCTCCCGCTCCAGGTCAGCACCGTCACCTGGGCGGGGATCACCCCGCCGCGCGGTGGGTGGCGCCGCGTGGGCGAGACGAGCGCGTCGGTGCTTTCCCGCGTCGCGTCCGACGGCATCGCCGAAGTCGCGGAAGCGATCCCGGGGGAGATCGGCGAACTCGTGGTGCTGCGGGTCCGGGCAGAGGTGTGGGGCAGGCCCATTCCCGAACTGGAATATGTCGCGGCCGGCGCCGCGTTCGCAGCCGAGTCTCTCGGCTTTCTCGCCGACCCGGAGGAGACCGTCGGCGTCTTCGAGACCGGGCCGTGGACGCGGCTGACCTCGCGTCGCGGGCACGTG
The DNA here is from genome assembly GCF_000421825.1 of Humibacter albus DSM 18994. Taxonomy (GTDB): domain Bacteria; phylum Actinomycetota; class Actinomycetes; order Actinomycetales; family Microbacteriaceae; genus Humibacter; species Humibacter albus. The sequence continues at coordinate 577,366 of NZ_ATXT01000011.1, read as the reverse complement.
CTGCTGAAGCGTCCCGCCTGGTCGTTGCGCGGCTGAGGCGCGTCGTTCGGTCCGCACGCTCGACGTGGGGCCGGATCGTCCGTCAGTCGATGTCGGCGAGCACGCCGCGAGCTGCCTGGCGGCCGGAGAACAGGCATCCGCCGAGAAAGGTTCCCTCGAGGGATCGGTACCCGTGAACGCCGCCGCCACCGAATCCCGCCACCTCGCCCGCGGCGTAGAGCCCGAGTACCGGTGTGCCGTCGGCGCTCTGTGCCCGCCCCTGCAGGTCCGTCTCGATGCCGCCGAGCGTCTTCCGCGTGAGGATATGCAGTTTGACCGCTATCAGAGGTCCCGACTTCGGATCGAGGAACTTGTGCGGCGCGGCGACCCGGATGAGCTTGTCCCCGCGGTACCGCCGGGCGGACGTGATGGCGCTCAGTTGGGCATCCTTCGAGAAGCCGTTGTCGAGTTCACGGTCGTGTTCGATGATCGCGCGCTCGATCGCCTTCTCGTCGAACGGCACGTCGGCCTTCGCCTGCATGCCGGCGAAGAGCTCGGGCAGGGTGGAAGCGACGACGAAGTCCGCGCCGCGTTGCTTGAACGCCTCGACCGGCCCCGGCGCCCCCGGACGAACCCGCTGCAGCAGAAGCTTCAGGTCCTTGCCCGTCAGGTCGGGGTTCTGCTCGCTGCCCGAGAGCGTGAACTCCTTCTCGAGGATCTTCTGGGTGAGAACGAACCACGAGTAGTCGTGGCCTGTCGACTGCAGGTGCTCCAGCGTGCCGAGTGTGTCGAAGCCGGGAAACAGAGGAGCGGGCAGCCGGTTGCCCTCCGCATCGAACCACAGCGACGACGGCCCGGGCAGAATGCGGATGCCATGATTGCGCCAGACCGGAGACCAGTTCTGGATGCCCTCGGTGTAGTGCCACATGCGGTCCGCGTTGATGACACGGGCACCGGCATCCTGGGCGATCGGAATCATGCGCCCGTCGACGTGGGCGGGAACGCCCGCGAGCATGCGCGTCGGCGGGGTGCCGAGGCGCTCCGGCCAGTTCTGGCGCACGAGCTCGTGGTTTCCGCCGATACCGCCCGAGGTGATCACCACCGCGGGAGAACGGAACTCGAAGTCGCCGAGCACATCACGGTTGCTGGCTACACCGCGTTCCACCTCGTCAGGGGCGAGGATGCTGCCCCGCACGCCGACCACGGCGCCTGCCTCCATCAGCAGACCGTCGACACGATGGCGGTGGGCGAGGGTCGCCTGGCCATCGTGGACGCCCGCGCGGACTCGGCCGATGAACGGCTCGAGGATGCCGGGCCCGGTGCCCCACGTGATGTGAAACCGCGGCACCGAGTTGCCGTGTCCGCCGCTCGTTCCGCTGCCGCGCTCCGCCCAGCCGACGATCGGAAAGAGTTTCACGCCCCTCTGGCGCAGCCAGGAGCGTTTCTCCCCGGCCGCGAACTCGAGGTACGCCTCGGCCCAACGGCGCGGCCACGCGTCCTCGTCGCGATCGAACCCCGCGGTGCCGAACCAGTCCTGGCGCGCGAGCTCGAGGGAGTCATGGATGCCCATGCGTCGCTGTTCCGGCGAATCCACCAGGAACAGCCCGCCGAACGACCAGAACGCCTGCCCGCCCAGGGACTGCGGCGGCTCCTGCTCGAGGATCAGCACCCGCTTGCCTGACTCCAGCAGCTCGGAGGCCGCGACGAGCCCGGCGAGCCCCGCACCGACGACGATCGCGTCGGCATCGCGTACAGAAGCGTCAGGCCGGGGTGTCGGGGGCATCCGGGGTCTCCTTCGATCGGATCGCGTCGAACCAGTATCGCCCGACAGCGCTACGGGAGGCGAGCCGTGAAACGGTACGCCGTGGCCGACGCAGCACCAGTAGCCGACGTAGCACGCCGCGAACGCGGGCGGCCTACTCCTCGAAGGTGTTGACGAGCGCGTGGGCCGCGCGCTCCAGGTACGACCAGAGCGTGGCATCCTGCAACGGCGGCAGCTGCAGCTGGTCGATTGCCGCACGCATGTGGGAGAGCCAGCGATCGCGGGCTTCCGGATTCACCTTGAACGCCTGATGGCGCAAGCGCAGTCGGGGATGCCCGCGTCGTTCGCTGTATGTGGTCGGTCCGCCCCAGTACTGCTCCAGGAACATGCGCAACCGGTCGGAGGCGGGGCCGAGGTCTTGTTCCGGATACATCGGGCGCAGCACCGGATCGTTGGCGACACCGCGATAAAACAGCTCGACGAGCCGCTGGAACGTCTCGTGGCCGCCGATCTGCTCGTAGAAGTTGCCGGTAGCGGACTCGCCGCTCTCGGAGCTTCGTAGCTTAACGGGCGCGGCGACGCGCGGAACCACTCGATCGCTCGTGCCGCGTGTTGCAGTCCGTGCGGCGTCGTCCGCGGTGTCATCCGAGCCCGCGGGAGAGAGGGTGTCGCTCACGATCGTCCTTCGTCGGTGTGGTGGTCGCTCTGCAGTCCGTGCTCACCGGGCGACGGGTTCTTCGGTGCCGTGCTCGCGTCGGGGGCGGACGGCTTCGTGATGGCTTGAGGATGCCGCAAGGTCGCGGGCGCGGAACTCTCGGTCGCCGATCCCGCCGACCCCGCCGGCGCGGCCGGCTCGCGTTTCGACCGTTTGCGCTTGGCCTTCTTGGGATCCTGCGTGGTCACCACCGGGGTGGGGCGGGTACGCGGTGGGTGGGCCCCGGTGATGCTGGCGGCACCGTCGAACCCGGTCAGCACCACGCTGGCGAGTGAGGGGAGGGTCACGTTCATCTCGTCGAGAGCATCCTTGAGGCGCTTGCGCAACTCGCGGGCGACATCGTCCTTCGCGGTCGTGTGCGTCTTCATCACCACACGCAGCACGACGGCGTCGCTGGAGACGGACTCGATTCCCCACAGTTCCGGCTTCTCGACGAAACGGGTGCGCCAGCGCGGCGAGGTGGCCAGCTCCGTCGCGACCTTGAGCATGCGCTCCTGCACCGCTTCGACATCGGCGTCATAGGGGACGGCGAGATCGGTGACCACCCGGGCCCAGCCCTGCGACATGTTGCCGACGCGCAGGATCTCGCCGTTGCGCACGAACCAGAGCGTGCCGTTCACGTCCCGGATCTGCGTGACGCGAATGCCGACCACCTCGACGATCCCGGTCGCGGGACCGAGGTCGACGACATCGCCGACGCCGAGTTGGTCCTCGATCACCATGAAGAGCCCGTTGAGCACATCCTTGACGATGTTCTGTGCGCCGAAACCGAGGCCGGCTCCGAGCGCCGCGGTGAGCAGCGCGAACGAGCTGAGGATGGTGGGGTTGATCGTGGAGACGATCCAGATGATCGCGATGATGACCACGATGACGTTCACGATGTTGCTGAGCACGGTGCCGAGCGTGCGGGTGCGCTGCACGACGCGCACCGCGGCGATGGGAGAAGCCGTGAGTGCCTGCGTGTCGTCGACGTTCTGCTTCTTCTTCACGCCGGAGACGATCCGACGCACGACCCGACGGATCACGAAGCGCATGATCCATGCCACGAGGATGGCGATCGCGATGATCACCGCGACCCTGACCAGCGTCCATCCCGAAGCGACGAGCACGCCGAGGATCCGGCCCCAGAACGTGGGCGACGTCAGATCGGAATCAGTGGGAAACGCGGTGAAATGCATCGTGGTCGAGTTTAGTGAGCGGCCTGGACCGATCCTGGGTGCTGCCTAGGGACGCACATGATGGATGCCTGCGGCCGGCGTCCCCTTCGCCGCCCGCAGGCATCCGCTCACCGGCAGCCGGCGGGTGTCGCCGCCGGTCGCCGGGGTTCTTCGTTACACGTCGCGCCGCTTGATGAGCACGGCGCCGACGATCACCGGGATGACGACCCACAGGGCGAGCACGCCCAGGCCCTGCCACGCATCCAGCGAGATCACACCGGAGGCCGCCGTCGCCGCGTGCTCGGGCTGGAACGCATAGAGCTGGCCGCCGGCCGAAGACGGCAGGAACTGGCCGAGGTTGCTGACCCACTGTGCGTGTGTGAGAGCGCCGGCGAGGTTGATCACCACGGGGAGCACGAGCAGCAGCCCGAGTACGGTGGCGATGCCGCCGCCCGCGTTCCGGATGATGACGCCGGCGGTGTACGCCATCGCAGCGATGAGTGTCAGGTAGCAGGCGGCGCCAAGAAGCGGGTACAGCGTCTGGCCGGCGAAGAGGTCGGTGGTCAGGCCCCGCCCGGAGAAGATCGCCGTGGAGACGAGCGCGGAGAGCGCCAGCGACACTGCGGAGACGACGAACACCACGACGGCGAGCACCAGGAGCTTTCCGAAGTACGCACCGAGACGGCCGGGGGCGGCGGCGAACGTCGAGCGGATCATGCCCGTGCTGTACTCACCGGTGATGACGAGCACGCCCAGCACGGCCGCGACCAACTGTGTGAAGCTGACGCCGACTGTCGCCGCGAGTACCTGCATCTGACGTGCGCCCTCCGCGGGGATCGCGGAGGCGTTCTCGAGGTGGTAGACGCCGGCGACGAGTGTCGAGAAGCCGACGGACAACACGACGACCAGCGCAAGGCACCAGAAGGTGGAGCGCAGGCTGCGCAGCTTGATCCACTCGGAGCGGACGATGCCGCCGAAGCTGAGTCGGACGCCGTCGAGCGGGCTCGTGGCGGGACGGGTTTCGGTCGCCGTGGTCATCGGGCCACCTCCGAGTGGTATTCGACCTCGTCCTGCGTGAGTTCGAGGTAGGCCTCCTCGAGGGAGGCGTCGACGGGAGTCAGTTCGTGCAGCGCGATGCCGGCCAGTGCCGCGGCGTCGCCGATCTGCGCCGCCTGCAGTCCGGCGACCTCGAGGGCGCCGTCATCGAAGGAGGTGACGGTGACATCCGGGCCGGCGAGAGCGGCTGCGAGCTCCGGCGCCCGTGGGGAGCGGACCCGTACGGTGCGGCGGGTGGCACCGGCGATGACGTCGGCGATCGGGGCATCCGCGAGCACTCGGCCTCGCCCGAGAACGATGAGGTGGTCAGCCGTCTGCGCCATCTCGCTCATCAGGTGCGACGAGATGAAGACGGTGCGGCCCTCGGCGGCCAGGTAGCGGCAGAACTCGCGAACCCAGCGAACGCCCTCCGGGTCGAGGCCGTTGACAGGCTCGTCGAGGATGAGCGTGTGCGGGTCGCCGAGCAGTGCGGCCGCGATCCCCAGCCGTTGCCCCATGCCGAGCGAGAAACCCCCGACGCGCTTCTTCGCCACCGACTCGAGGCCGGTCATCGCGATGACCTCGCTGACCCGGCTCTTCGGGATGCCGTGGGTCGCCGCGAGCGCGAGCAGGTGGTTGAACGCGGTGCGGCCGGTGTGCACCGCCTTGGCCTCGAGCAGCGCGCCGACCTCGTGCAGCGGAGCGCGGTGGGCAGCGTACGGCTTGCCGGCCACGAGCGCGCTTCCGGCGTTGGGCTTGTCGAGACCCATGATCATGCGCATGGTCGTCGACTTGCCGGCGCCGTTCGGTCCGAGGAACCCGGTGACGATCCCGGGACGTACGGTGAAGCTGACGTCGTCGACGGCGAGCTTGGGGCCGTACCTCTTGGTGAGGCCTTCTATTTCGATCATGCCCACCACGCTACGGGTGAAGACGGTGCGGGTGCATCCGTCCAGAGGATGAGACGGATGCACCCGCGAGAGTATTCGTTCTGGCTCGCCGCCTCGGCGGGTCAGGCCTGGGCGCGATCTCGCTCCTGGGCTGCCAGGGCGCGCTGCACCGCGGCGAGGTTCTCGGTGACGAGGCGGCGCAGAGCGGCGGGCTCGGGATTCGCGTCCAGCCATTCCCGGGTCGCCGAGGCGAGGCGCGCATCGGCGAGGGGGAACGGGAACATTCCCTCCACGAGGTACTCCGCGATCTTGTAGGTGCGCGAGGCCCACACCGACTGCAGTGCGTCGAAGTACTTCGCGACGTACGGCTCGAGCACTGTCACATCGGCGGCACGCTGGAAGCCGACCCCGGTCATCCGCACGATGGTGTTCGGGAGCTGGTCGGAGTCGAACACGCTCGCCCAGGCGGATGCCTTCCCCTCCGCCGTCGGGATCGCCGCGCGCGCCTGCGCCGCGGCCTGCGCACCGGTGGCCGTGTTGTCGGCGGACAGGGCGCCGTCGATCTCGGACGTTCCGGCGCGACCGCCGGCCACCAGCGAGGTGAGCAGCTCCCACGAGAGGTCGGTGTCGATCGTGAGCCCGTCGAGCGAGACGGAGCCGGCGCGGAGCGCGGCGACCGAGTCGAGCTGCTCGGGCGTCGAGGCCAGCGCGGCGAAGAACTTCACGAACTGGAACTGGGCGTCCGAACCCGGCTCGGCGCCCGAGGCGAGCCGCCACAGCGTGTCGGCCGCCTCGTGCCGCAGAGCCGCGCGTCGTTCCGGTGCCACGTAGGCGTTCACGCTCAGCATCAGCTGGTTGAGCGTCGTGCGCAGCGTCGTCGACTCCGTCTCGGCGCCGATGTTGCCCAGCACGAGGTGCACGTAGTCGCTGGCCGGCGTCTCGGCGTCACGAGTGGCATCCCACACGGAGCCCCAGACCAGCGATCGCGCGAGCGGCGACTGGATATCGGCCAGGTGCTTGACGGCGACAGCGAGCGATGCGCCGTCGAGCCGGATCTTCGCGTACGCGAGATCGTCGTCGTTGATCAGCACGAGGTTGGCGCGCCGAGTCCCGATCAGCTCCGGAACCTCGGTGCGCTCACCGTCCACGTCGAGCTCGAGCCGCTGGTCGCGCACGAGGGCCTGCTTGCCGTCTGCGTTCTCGTGCAGGTTGTAAAGACCGATCGCCAGGCGGTGCGGCCGCAGCGTCGGGTAGTCGGCGGGAGCGCTCTGGAGAACGGCGAACGAGGTGATCATGCCGTCGGCATCCACCGTGATCTCGGGGCGCAGCGTGTTCACGCCCGCGGTCTCCAGCCACAGCTTGGACCACGAGGCGAGATCGCGTCCGCTGGTCGCCTCCAGCTCGACGAGCAGGTCGCGCAACTCGGTGTTGGAGTGCGCGTGCTTCTTGAAGTACTGAGAGACCCCGGCGAGGAAGTCGTCCTGCCCCACCCACGCCACGAGCTGCTTGAGCACCGAGGCGCCCTTGGCGTAAGTGATGCCGTCGAAGTTGACCTGCACGTCCTCCAGGTCGTTGATCGTGGCCACGATCGGATGCGTCGACGGCAGCTGATCCTGTCGGTACGCCCAGCTCTTCTCCATGGCAGCGAACGTCGTCCACGCCTCGTGCCACTCGGTGGCCTCGGCGGTGGCGAGAGTGGAGGCGTACTCGGCGAACGACTCGTTCAGCCACAGGTCGTTCCACCATTTCATGGTGACCAGGTCGCCGAACCACATGTGCGCGAGCTCGTGGAGGATCGTGACGACGCGGCGCTCCTTGATCGCGTCGGTCACCTTGGAACGGAACACGTACGTTTCGGTGAACGTGATCGCGCCCGCGTTCTCCATGGCGCCCGCGTTGAACTCCGGCACGAAGAGCTGGTCGTACTTCGCGAACGGGTAGGGCACGTCGAAGCGTTCCTCGTAGAACGCGAAACCCTCGCGGGTCTTGTCGAAGATGTAGTCGGCATCCATGAACTCCGCCAGCGATGCGCGTGCGTAAACGCCGAGCGGAATGGTGCGGCCGTCGCGGCTCGTGAGCTCCGAGCGCCAGCTCGAATACGGCCCGGCGATGAGGGCGGTGATGTACGACGAAATCATGGGCGTGTCCTCGAACACGGTGGTCTTCACTGCGCCGGACTCGGAGACGGATGCTTCCGGCGAGTTGCTGACGACGGCCCACCCGGCCGGGGTGGTCACCGTGAACCGGAACGTCGCCTTGAGGTCGGGTTGCTCGAAGACGGCGAACATGCGCCGGGAGTCGGGCACCTCGAACTGCGTGTAGAGGTACACCTCGCCGTCGACCGGGTCGACGAAGCGGTGCAGGCCCTCGCCGGTGTTCGTGAAGAGCATGTCGGCATCCACGATCAACTCGTTCTCGTCGTCGAGACCGTCGAGCTGGATGCGCACGCCGTCGCTCACGACGGCGGGGTCGAGCTCGCGACCGTTCAACGTGATCGACCGCACGTTCTTCGTGATGGCGTCGATGAAGGTGGATGAGCCGGCTCGTGCGGAGAATCGCACGGTGCTGCGGCTGTGGAACGTCTCCTCGCGCACCCCGCCCTCCGGCGTGGTGACGTCGATGTCGACCACGTACGAATGGGTCGAGATGAGGGCGGCGCGCTCGGCCGCCTCGATGCGCGTGAGGTTCTCTCCTGGCATGGTTCTCCCTGTGTCTGTGCCGACGCCGTCTCGTGAAAGGCGTCCGACATCCCAGCCTAGGGTGTGGCCGTCCGTACGGGAGGGGTGCCGGGGGAGAGGTGGCGCCTGAGGCTGCCCGCCGACCACAGCAGTCGGGGCGGACGTGCTGAGATGGATGCCATGACCGACGTTGATTTCTGGTTCGACCCCTCCTGCCCGTGGGCCTGGATGACCTCTCGCTGGGTGGACGAGGTCGCCCCGCACCGCGAGCTGAACGTGACCTGGCACATCATGAGCCTGTACGTGCTGAACGAGGATAAGGACGTCTCCGACTCCTACCGCCGGTCTCTTCCGCGCACTCTTCGGTACGCACGCCTCGTGACCGCGGTGGGGGAGCTGCAGGGGCAGGATGCCGTCAAACCGCTCTACGACGCGCTCGGCGCGCGCATCCACGTCGGGCATCGAAAGGATGTCGAGGCCGTGATCGCGGAGGCGCTCGCCGAGCTCGGGTTGCCGGAGGAGTACGCGCGGTACGCCGACTCCGACGAGTTCGACGCACCGCTGCGCGCGAGCCACGCCGACGGCATCCAGCGGGTCGGACAGGACGTCGGGACCCCGGTCATCGCGGTGAACGGCACTGCGTTCTTCGGGCCGGTCATCTCGCCGACGCCCCGCGGTGAGAAGGCGCTGGCCCTGTGGGACGGCATCGTGGCCGCCGCGTCGTACGACGGCTTCTTCGAGCTCAAGCGCAGCCGCACCCGCGAGCCGATCTTCGACTGAGCGGGAACGGCGAACACATGATCGAGGTATTGAGCCACGCCGAGGTGGAGCGTGCGAAAGCGACCGGAGCGCTGGTCGCCGAGATCCTGCGCACCATGCAGTCGCGGGCGACAGTGGGCACCAATCTGCTCGAGATCGACGGCTGGACGTCGCAGCTGATCACGGATGCCGGCGCCGAGTCGTGCTACGTCGACTACGCGCCGTCGTTCGGTCGCGGACCGTTCTCCCACTACATCTGCACGTCTGTCAACGACGCCGTGCTGCACGGGCTGCCTCACGACTACGCGCTGCGCGATGGCGATCTTCTGACGCTCGATCTCGCCGTGTCGCTGAACGGGCTCGTGGCCGACTCCGCCATCAGCTTCGTCGTCGGGAACGCGGCCGCGCCGGACCTCGCGATGATCGACACCACCCGACGCGCGCTCGCCGCAGGCATCGCCGCGGCACAGCCCGGAGGCAAGGTCGGCGACATCTCGGCTGCTGTCGGCGAGGTTCTTCGGGGCGACGGTTATCGGGTGAACATGGAGTTCGGCGGTCACGGTGTCGGAACGACCATGCATCAGGACCCGCACATCGCCAACGACGGTCGTGTCGGCCGTGGCTTCCGGTTGCGGCCGGGACTGCTGTTGGCGATCGAGCCGTGGATCATGGCGGACACCGACGAACTGGTTACCGACGACGATGGCTGGACGCTGCGCAGCGCGACGGGCTCGCGCACGGCGCACAGCGAGCACACGGTGGCGATCACCGAGGACGGCCCGGTCATCCTGACGACGTGAAGCGGAGCGCGTGAAGGACGTCGGCGATCTCTAAAATGAGAGCCATGCGCATCCACATCGGTACCGACCACGCCGGCCTCGAGTTCTCCCAGACTCTGCAGCAGCATCTGCGCGAGCAGGGCCACGAGGTGATCGACCACGGACCGCAAGACTTCGATCCACTGGATGACTATCCCGCCTTCTGCATCAACGCCGCGAAGGGCGTCATCGCAGACCAGGAGGCAGGGGTGCAGGCGCTCGGTGTCGTGTTCGGCGGGTCCGGCAACGGGGAGCAGATCTCGGCGAACAAGGTGCGTGGCATCCGTGCCGCCCTGGTCTGGAACGAGAGCACCGCGCTGCTTGCTCGACAGCACAACGACGCGAACGTGATCGCGATCGGAGCCCGCCAGCACACCGTCGACGAGGCCATTTCGTTCATCGACACGTTCATCGCCGAACCGTTCTCGTTCGAGGAGCGTCACGTGCGACGCATCGCCCAGGTCGCGGAGTTCGAGGCGACCGGCACCATCGTCGGCAAGCACGTCGACTAGGCGGCGCGAATGCCCGAGGGTCACTCCGTACACCGCATCGCCCTGCAGTTCCGGCGCAACTTCGTCGGCCACGCGATCGCGGTCAGCTCGCCGCAGGGGCGTTTCGCCGCGGACGCGGCCCTCATCGACGGCCAGAGAATGGTGGATGCCCGTGCCGTCGGCAAGCAGATGTTCCTCGAGTTCGACAGCGGTCTGTGGCTGCGCGTGCATCTGGGCATCTATGGCGCCTGGGACTTCGCCGGCGAGATCACCGTCGACGACACGATCCGCTCGTCGAATGGCCGCATGGGGCAGACCAACCAGCACGGCACCGACGTCGGGGTGCCCGTGCTGGACTCCCGGGGCGAGGACTCCATCGCGAGCATGGGAGCGCCGAGGCGCGCCCGACTCCGCATGTCGGAGTCCGAGAAGGAGGATGAGACCGACTTCGTCTTCCCGCCGGAACCGGTCGGAGCCGTTCGTGCACGGCTGTTGAGCGAGACGGCGGTCGCGGACTTGCGCGGGCCCACGGCCTGCGAAGTGATCGACGAACAACGGGCATCCGAGGCGATCGCGAAGCTCGGTCCGGACCCCCTCATCGATGACGGGCCGGAGGTCGAGGATCGCGTGGCAGACACGATCACGTCGAAGCAGACGCCGGTCGGCCAACTCCTGATGGATCAGTCGGTGATCAGCGGGATCGGGAACGTGTATCGGGCGGAACTGCTCTACCGGGCACGCCTCAACCCGCACACGCCGGGCAAGAAGGTGCCGCTCGAAGCCGCGAGGGCGCTCTGGCGGGACTGGGCGCACCTGCTCGACGTCGGCGTGCGCACCGGCCAGATGATGACGATGGATGATCTGTCGCCCGAGGACTGGGCGAAGGCGATGGCCAGCCGCGAGGACCGGCACTGGGTCTACAAGCGCGAGGGGCTGCCGTGCCGAGTGTGCGGCACGCACATCGTCATGGAGATGATGGCCTCTCGCAAGCTGTACTGGTGTCCGTACTGCCAGGCCTGATCCGCGCCGTCGGGCCTGATCCGCGCTGTCGGGCCTGATCTTGCTGTCAGGCCTGATCCTCACTGTCGGAACTGATCCTGCATTCTCCTTTGCTGACCCATGCTCACGGCCCACACGCGCCTGCCTGCCGGCGCCTGCGCAGCACTCACCCCCGGCGAGTGCACCCGAACGACTCTGTCCACCCGGCACTGAGGCGGCAATTCGGTGCATTTGGCAGAAGGTGCGGAAAAAAGGAGCGGGGGCTGCGACCGTGTTGGTCGCGGCCCCCGCTCTCGTGGGAGTCGTGCTACTTCGCGATGTGCGCGAAGAGCAGCCAGCGGTCCTTGTCCAGCCCGCGGGCGATCTCGATCGCGACGTCCTGGCTCGACTGGTCCAGCTCGTCCAGCTCGCGCACGGCCGTGTTGACGGCGTCGAGCGCGACGTCGATCTGATTGATCAGCTCGGCGATGGACTTGTCCGACTGCACGAAGCCGTCGCTGAGCGGCTGTGCCTTGGTGTTGGCGGCGACCGTCGCGATGCGCGCATCGATCGGAAGGCCGAGAGCGATGATGCGCTCCGCGGCCGTGTCGGCCCAGTCCTGCACGTGCTCGACGAAGGTGTCGAGAAGTTCGTGCACGCCGATGAAGTTCGCGCCGCGCAGGTTCCAGTGCGCCTGCTTGCCGTTGACCACGAGCGCCTCGAGCTCGATGACCACGGGGGTGAGGAACTGCGCGGTGCCCGCCGCGACGTCGGGGTTCGTGGTGGCCTTCGGGGTGGTGACGGTGTTGCTCATGAATGACGTCCCTTCGCTCGTGGTGACACCTTCAACGCTACGCAGACGCACGCATTCCGCAAGCAAGCACAGGCTGCGCTTACTAAGCCTTGCCTGTCCTCACCGGCAGTGCACGCGGCGATCGTGCGACGTATGGACGCGGCTCAGCCGGCGAGCGCGTTGACGACGAGCAGGACGTTGCCGATCAGGCCGAGCACTCCGAGTGCGATGGATACCCAGGCGACGATCCGTGTCCCGGTGTAGAGGCCGCTGCCGTACCCGCGCACGCGCACGAGCGCCCAGATCGACAGGCCGATGCCGAACACGGAGAGCGGCTCCAGGAGCCACCAGATCCACGCGGTGAGTGACAGCACGAGGCCGATGATCGCGATGATGAGCGATCGTTGCTTGCGCACCAGCTCTTCCTCGGTTGTGCGCCGCTTGCCTTTAGGCGGGTCGTCCGGCCATCCGGACGTCGCGGGCTGGGCGATGCGCTCGCCGTACTGCGGTACGCCGCTCGTCTTGCCCGACGCCTGTTGCGCGACCTGCACGCGCTGCTGCGTGCCCTGGCTCTTCTGGCGGTGCGTCATGAGCGTGACGCGCGCCTCCCCGAGCAACTGCACGTGCGCCTTCTCGCTCTCGGGATCGCCCTGGTGCTCTCCGCTCACGGCCTTGGCCTTAGTGGAGTAGGCCGCGAGAATGTCGGAGGCACTGGCATCCGTCTTGACGTCGAGGATGTCTGCAGCTTCGTCAGGAGTCATGGTCGGCTTTCACGTGTGGTCCGGCATCGGCGCCGTGGTCGGAGTCGCGAGAATGCGAAGGGTTCGCATCGATTCTCGCAAAAGACGGGCCGCTCAGCGAAGCGTGAGAATGTCGTCCTGGCCCGAGACCTGATAGTTGCTCGGTCGCTGACTCGAGCGGACTACGTTGTGATCGCCCTGCACGACCACGGACCCGAGTGCCGGGGCCGAGACCGAGTTGCGCTGCCCGGTGATCTCCATCGAGCCGATCGAGTCCGCCGACAACTGCACGCCGTTGCCCCGAAGCACAGCGGACCGCACTTTGCCGGCCACCGTGATGGTGGCCGACTGACCGTTGACGGCGAGAGCGTCGGTGTGCGCAAGGCGAACGATGTCGCCGTCTCCATTGACCGTGACGGAAGCGCAGTGCCCGGAGACGATGAATGTGTGCGAGTCGCCGTCGAGCTCGATGGATGCTCGCGAATGGCAGGAGTGGTGCCCTCCCGTGGTGAAGCGGACGGCGTCGCTCGTCGTCGGTGTACTGGCTGCGGCGCAACCGCTCAGGGCGAGCACCGCGAGGCCGCCGACCGCGAGGCTGATGGCGCGAAGGTGTGTGGGACGCGACCGCATTGGCCCATCCTGACAGATGAAGATAGACGCTGGTCCGGGAAGTGGGCGGAGGCCCTTGCGCCTGCACGTAGCAACGGGATCGTGCGCGCGAGCAGACGCGACCCGGTGGAAGCCTCCGGTTCGAGGATGGCTCCACCAGGTCGCCTGAGCGGCGGGAGCGCCTGCTAGTGCGTCTTCACGAAGATTTCATTGACGACGATTCCCGGACGGATCCGGATGAGGCCGGAGTCGCCCGTGGGAACCTGGATCACGACATTCCCCGTCGCACTGGCACCGGGGTAGAGTTCCTGACCCCCGAAGGCAGGGTCGGGTCCCATGGCCATCTTGTCGTAGTCGTTGATGACGTTTCCGCTCGCGGTGACGTAAGCAACGCCGACGTACGACGTGTTTCCCGAGTCCTTGCCGGTGTACTTCACCGTGACGTTGATGAGTGCGTACGCGGTTCCTGAGTCGGGTTCATCGTTGAACTCGTTCGCAGCCATCACCTTGTCCGTGGCGTTGAGCTCCACTGAGTTGACCGTCACCGTGTAATCACCGCTCGTGATCTGCGAGCCGATCGCCGCAGGATTGTCACGCGTTCCCACCTTCGCCTCGTTCGATCCGCTGTCGGATTCCGAACTCTTCGCGGCGCTCGATGACTTCGGCTGTGTGACGGAGGTGCCCGAGTCGCCGAACGCATCGTTGAACGATGCTGCCACGACAGCGAAGAAGACCACGAAGCCGATGATCGTCCCGACGACAGAGATGATGAGGGCTGTCAGCGCCAGCGCTTTGCCCTTGCCCTTCAGGAAGAGGGCGACGATCGCGAGGACGAATGCGATCGGAAGTGCAATCCAACCGATGATCAGAGCGCCCGGAATGCACGCGAAAACGAACCCGAACGCGGCGACGACCAGCGCCACGATTCCAAGGACGTTCCGTTGCTTCACGGCGGGTGCGTGCGCGTAAGTGATGGGCTGTCCGGGCGTGAGCACTTGTGTCTGCGGCTGTGGGAGGACGCCCTCGCCCGCCCAATGCTGGCCATCCCAATAGCGCTGGTTGCCCGTTCCGTCGTCGTAATACCCGGGTGGCGCGGGAACCTGGTTGTCACTCATTTGGGTTACCTTTCTGAATGCTCAACAACTGCTGAAGACTGCCTGAGCATAATGGTTACCCGAGCGGGAGGACGCGAATCCGGCCCCAATAGACCTGTTCTGGGGGCGTGCATTGCGGGACTGAGCTGCGATTGGGTCGCCCATCGCGGTTCGACAGCCTATGGCCCGTCTGCTGATCTGCCCGGATACCTTCTCGAGCAACGCACCGACGCGTCGCGGTCTCACTCCCTGAACGTGTGGCAGGGTCACTCTCGGCCCCGAACGATCTTGGGCACGTGCCCGGATCGATCTGGACCGTCTAGTGACGGAACCGAGACATTACTTGGAGGGGATGACGGGAATCGAACCCGCACCATCAGTTTGGAAGACTGAGGCTCTACCATTGAGCTACATCCCCGAGGCGGCGGTGCGCCGCTGTGCAAGTGTAGTGCATGGCAAGCGCCGGTCCGCACTCCCGCACCGAGCCGAAGGTGGCGTTCATCGTCAGCCTGGAACAGGCATCCTCTATCATTCGCTAGACTGTCCGAGGTCATTTCGACTTGCTGATCGCCCTGGCGCGTGCCCGGCCGGTCGGACCTCACGGGTCCACCAGATCCGGGGCGTAGCTCAGCTTGGCTAGAGCGCCCGCTTTGGGAGCGGGAGGCCGCAGGTTCGAATCCTGTCGCCCCGACAAGGTCGACTCTGACCGAACCACTTTCGAACACAGGAGATCTCCCACGTGAAGACCACGGTCGAACAGCTGAGCCCGACTCGCTCGAAGCTCACCATCGCAGTGACCCCCGAGGAGCTGCAGCCCAGCATCAAGCACGCGTACGAGCACATCGCCGACGAGGTGAACGTGCCCGGTTTCCGCAAGGGCAAGGTGCCGCCGCCCATCATCGACCAGCGCGTCGGCAAGGCCGCCGTTCTCGAGCACGCGGTCAACGAGGGTCTCGAAGGCTTCTATCGCACCGCGGTAGAGGAGAACGACGTTCAGCCGGTCGGCCGTCCCGAGGCAGACATCACGGAGTGGCCCAGCGACAAGGACTTCTCCGGCGATCTCGTCGTCGCCATCGAGGTCGACGTGCGCCCCGAAATCACGCTGCCCGACTACGAGGGCCTTGAGCTGACGGTGGAGGCCGCCGAGGTCACCGACGACGACGTCGAGGCCGAGCTGGACCGCCTGCGCAGCCGCTTCGGCACTCTCGTGACAGTCGAGCGTCCGGCGAAGAAGGGTGACTTCGCACAGCTCGACCTTCTCGCCACGATCGGCGACGAGCAGGTCGACACTGCGAGCAACGTCTCGTACGAGGTCGGTTCGGGCGAGCTCATCGACGGCATCGACGAGGCGCTCGACGCGCTCTCGGCGGGCGAGTCGACGACGTTCACCTCGAAGCTGCTCGGCGGTGACCACGAGGGCGAGGACGCCGAGATCAACGTGACGCTGACCGCCGTCAAGGAACGCGAGCTTCCGGATGCCGACGACGACTTCGCCCAGATCTCCAGCGAATTCGACACCATCGGTGAGCTCCGCGAGAGCCTGCGGGGCGAGGCAGCCCGCAGCAAGACGTTCGCTCAGGGCAACGAAGCGCGCAACCTCCTCGTCGACCGTCTGCTCGAACTCACCGAGATCCCGGTCCCGGCCGGCCTCGTCGAAGACGAGGTGCACCGCCACCTCGAGGCCGAGGAACGTCTCGAAGACGACGTGCACCGCGCCGAGGTGACCGAGGCCACCGAGAAGACCTTCCGCACCCAGGTTCTCTTCGACGAGATCGCGAAGAAGGAGAACATCCAGGTCGGACAGGAAGAGCTGAACAACTACCTGGTGCAGGCCGCCGCCCAGTACGGCATGGACCCGAACGAATTCGTGCAGGTTCTCGGCGAGAACGGACAGCTCGGCCAGGTCTTCGGCGAGGTCGCCCGCAACAAGACGATCGCCGTCGTGCTCGGTCGCGCCGTCGTCAAGGACAGCGCCGGCAACCCTGTCGACCTGTCGGAGTTCGCCGCCGTGAGCGAGCCCGCCGCTGAAGAAGGCGCCGAGGCGGAGTCGTCGGAGGCAGAGTCTGCGAACGAGCCGGTCGAGGAGGAGAAGCCGAAGAAGAAGGCATCCTCGCGCAAGAAGGCCGCCGACAAGGGCGACGACGCTGAGGCGAGCGCCGACGAGTAGACACTAGAGTCGTTCGAAGGGGGTGGATGCTTCGGCATCCGCCCCCTTCGTGCATCCGCGCAGGTGCGTCGAGGACGACCGCTCCCGGAGCGCACGGTTCGATGGGGAGCCGGGGCATGCGGTCAGCAGCCGATCAGACGAAGGGCCGAAGACAGTGACCGACTGGGACAGTCAGTTCGATGCGGTCTGGAACGACACGGAACTGAGCGACGACGAGCGCGTGCAGATCATCGACCGGCTCGCCGGGGTGTGGGGCGATAACGCCATCGCGCTGTTCCATCGAGCGGGGGCTCGGGATGCCGCCGGTCGCGAGGCCGACGCGGAGCCGCTTTATCGCCGCGCTCTCCAGCTCGGACTCGACGACGACCATCGGGTGCAGGCGGTCGTGCAGCTGGCAAGCACTCTGCGTAACCTCGGGCGAGTGCACGAAGCCGTCTGGATGCTCGGTGAGGAGTATGCGCATCACCCCACGTCTCCGTATCGCGACTCCGTGGCCGCGTTCTACGCGCTCGCGTTGGTGACCAGCGGGGAGTCCCGGCGCGCGGCATCCGTCGCGCTCGGCGCACTCGCACCGCATCTACCGCTCTACACGACATCGGTCGCCGCCTACGCGCGCGAGATCGCCTTCTGAAGAAGCGCCGCACCCAGCGAGCTTCGGTTCGCCCGCGGCTCTGCCGACGGCGAACAGGCCCGTGCGGCAGCGACCGAGTCGATAGATTCGGAAGCACGTAGGAAGAAGGGGCACGTTCATGGCCGAACCGACACTGCAACCCAGTGTTTTTGACCGACTGCTGAAGGACCGCATCATCTGGCTCGGCTCGGAGGTGCGTGACGACAACGCCAACGAGATCGCGGCCAAACTGCTGCTCTTGGCGGCGGAGGATCCGAAGCGCGACATCTACCTGTACATCAACTCTCCCGGCGGCTCGATCACGGCCGGAATGGCCATCTACGACACCATGCAGTTCGTGCCGAACGACATCGTGACTGTCGGCATCGGCATGGCAGCGTCGATGGGGCAGCTTCTGCTCACCGCAGGCACGAAGGGCAAGCGGTACATCACGCCTAATGCCCGCGTACTGCTGCACCAGCCGCACGGCGGTTTCGGCGGCACGGCCAGCGACATCCAGACGCAGGCGCAGCTCATCCTCGACATGAAGAAGCGGCTCGCCGAGATCACAGCGTCGCAGACGGGCAAGACCGTCGAGCAGATCAACGAAGACGGCGACCGCGACCGCTGGTTCAATGCGCAGGAAGCACTCGAGTACGGGTTCGTGGACCACATCCGTGAATCCGCGACCGACGTGGTCGGCGGCGGCGGAACCCAGGAGTAGGCGAGAGAGAAACGAAGGACACGACACCCATGGAAACCCCGAACTTCTCCGGTCTGGCGGGCCGCGCAGGGCGCATCGCGATGCCCGGCTCCCGCTACATCCTCCCCAGCTTCGAGGAGCGCACGGCCTACGGCTACAAGCGCCAGGACCCCTATGCGAAGCTCTTCGAGGATCGCATCATCTTCCTCGGCGTTCAGGTCGATGACGCGTCGGCGGACGACATCATGGCCCAGCTTCTCGTGCTCGAGAGCCAGGATCCCGACCGCGACATCGTCATGTACATCAACTCGCCCGGTGGCTCGTTCACGGCCATGACCGCGATCTACGACACGATGCAGTACATCCGTCCCGAGATCCAGACCGTGGTGCTGGGACAGGCCGCCTCGGCGGCGGCTGTGCTGACAGCGGCCGGAACGCCGGGCAAGCGCCTGGCACTGCCGAACGCTCGCATCCTCATTCACCAGCCTGCCGTGGGCGAGGCCGGGCAGGGACAGGCATCCGACATCGAGATCCAGGCGAACGAGATCATGCGCATGCGCACGTGGCTGGAAGAGACGCTGTCGCAGCACACCGGCAAGCCCGTGGAGCAGGTGAACAAGGACATCGATCGCGACAAGATCCTCTCGGCGGAGGAAGCGCGCGAATACGGGCTCATCGACCAGGTGTTGACGAGCCGCAAGAGCCTCGCGCTCACCGCGAAGTAACAGGTTCACCACAGGCGCCGGAGGCGGAGAACACGAGCGTTCTCCGCCTCCTTCGTCGTTTCTTTCGAGGCGCGCGACACCGGCCGGAGTGCTTCGCGTCAATGTCGGCACCACACGTTAGGCTCGTAAGAAGCAGCCCACTCGGGAGGTTCCATGGCTCGCATCGGAGAAAGCGCCGACCTGCTCAAGTGCTCATTCTGTGGAAAGAGCCAGAAGCAGGTGCAGCAGCTCATCGCGGGCCCGGGCGTGTACATCTGCGACGAGTGTGTCGAGTTGTGCAACGAGATCATCGAAGAGCGCATGGCGGAGTCCGGTGAAGAGAGCACCGGACAGTTCGACCTGCCGAAGCCGAAAGAGATCTTCGCCTTCCTCGAGGAGTACGTGATCGGTCAGGACGCCGCCAAGAAGGCGTTGTCGGTGGCGGTGTACAACCACTACAAGCGGGTGCGCGCCCGCACTACTCTCGGTCCCGCGGAATCGGTCGGCGAAGACGTCGAGATCGCGAAGTCGAACATCCTTCTCATCGGGCCGACCGGCTGTGGCAAGACCTATCTCGCGCAAACGCTGGCCAAGCGACTCAACGTGCCCTTCGCGTTCGCCGACGCGACGGCGCTCACCGAGGCGGGGTACGTCGGCGAAGACGTGGAGAACATCCTCCTCAAGCTCATCCAGGCCGCTGACTACGACGTGAAGCGCGCCGAGACCGGGATCATCTACATCGACGAGGTCGACAAGATCGCGCGCAAGGCGGAGAACCCCTCCATCACGCGCGACGTCTCGGGCGAGGGCGTGCAGCAGGCGCTGCTGAAAATCCTGGAGGGGACGGTGGCATCCGTTCCTCCGCAGGGCGGGCGCAAGCATCCGCATCAGGAATTCATCCAGATCGACACCACGAACGTGCTGTTCATCGTCGCGGGCGCCTTCGCCGGTCTGGAAGACATCATCTCCTCCCGCGCGGGCAAGAAGGGGATCGGTTTCGGGGCGCCGTTGCACAGCAAGGGCGACGACATCAACCTCTTCAGCGAAGTGCTTCCCGAAGATCTGCACAAGTTCGGTCTGATCCCCGAGTTCATCGGCCGGCTTCCCGTCGTGACGACGGTCACGCAGCTCGACCGCGAGGCGCTCATCCAGATTCTGACAGAACCGAAGAACGCTCTCGTCAAGCAGTATCAGCGCATGTTCGAGCTCGACGGCGTGGAGCTCGAGTTCGACTCCGGTGCGCTGGATGCCATCGCCGACCTCGCCGTTCTCCGTCAGACCGGTGCGCGCGGGCTTCGGGCCATTCTCGAAGAGGTGCTCGGGCCGATCATGTTCGAGGTGCCTTCCAGCGAGGAGGTCGCGCGCGTGGTGGTCACCCGTGAAGCGGTGATCGACAATGCGGCGCCGACGATCGTTCCACACCGGCGGAGCAGGCGCGAAGAGAAGTCCGCGTAGCCGCGGGCGCAGAACGGATTCCGGATCGCTCGGTGGCACAGATGATGCACCGGATCCATGGCCGCCCGGCCGCGGCGAGCGTAGCATCACCCGCGTACACCGAAGACTCGAGATCGGGGGCAGTGCGATGGGCGGCAACATGACGGCCGAGATGATGCAGAACATGTCGATGGATGCGATCGGCATGCCGGCGATGGACACGATGACGATGCAGGAGTGCATCGAGGCGTGTTCCGCGTGCGAGCAAGCCTGCACGATGTGTGCGGACAACAGCATGGCTGACGGCATGATGAAGTGCGCGTCGATGTGCACGGACTGTGCGGATGTCTGCAACACGATGATGCGCATGATGATGCGTCCCACGGGCTTCGACATGGCATCCATGCAAGCGATGCTGCAGGCGTGCATGACCATGTGCGCCGCGTGCTCCGACGAGTGCGGGAATCACTCAGAGATGAGCGAGACCTGCCGCATGTGCGCGATGGCCTGCGATGCCTGCCGTGCGGCGTGCGAGGCGATGCTCACGATGATGCGAGAGACGGAGACCGCCTGACCGCGGTGGTTCCCGCGAAGATCGGGCGTAGCCTGCTGCTCAGGCGCTGAGCACGTTGAAGCGCCGCGAGCCCGCGGCGAGCACGTTGTAGACCGAATGCAGTGCCACCGGGTCGCCCTGCGCCACCGACGTGTCGAGGTCGCCGTGGTTCCAGAGCGCGACGGACGTGCCATCGAGCGTAGCGGCATCCACCCAGCCGTTGTCGCGCACGCCCACGATCACCGCGTCGACCCAGCGGGTCGGGGTGGCCGAAGCCAGGCGCAGTTGCAGCGCGTGCAGGCCGTGGCCCGGGCGGATGTCGGCGCACATCTCGCCGGACTCGCACGCGCATTCGGCGGTCCGATCGAGTTCGGGGAGCTGTGCCATGGCCACTTCCTGGAGGGTTCTGAGATGCCCGTCAGACGACGGGACGACCTGATCACCGTACGAAAAGCGCGGCCTGCTCGCACCTCGGCGCGTCACACGGTGCAACATGGCACGCGATCGGGGCCGTAGGGTGGCCGCATGAGCAATGGACTCGGACCCGGTTCCCTGGGACCGGTCAGCATGAAGAACGGTGAGGGCTCGGTGCCCGGGCTTCCCGCGGCACCGGAGCGATCCCGCGGACGAGCGCGCTGGTTTTGCATCGGTCTAGCGACGGGAGTCGTGGGCACGCTCGTCGTCGTGGTGGTCACCCTCTCGCTCACGCGCTGAGCCGGCACCGTCACAGCGCGGAATCGAGCCCCCGGCGGCGCAGCAGGGGATCGATCACGGCGTCACGTCCGCGGAAGTCGCGGTAGGCCTCCATCGGATCCTTCGATCCACCGACGCCCAGCAGTCGACGACGGAACCGCTCGCCGGCCTCCCGTGAGAGCCCGCCGTTCTCGCGGAACCATTCGACAGTGTCAGCATCGAGCACCTCGCTCCAGATGTACGAGTAGTAGCCGGCGTCGTAGCCGCCGGAGAACGTGTGTGCGAAGTAAGTGCTGGCGTATCGCGGCGGCACGGCCGGTTCGTCGAGCCCGAACTCCGTGAGCGCGGATGCCTCGAACCGCTCGACCGAGTCCACTCTCGTCTCCGAGTCGATGCGATGCCACGCCTGATCGAGCATCGCCGCGGCGAGGTACTCGCTCGTCGCAAAGCCCTGGTTGAACGCCTCGGAGTCGCGGATGCGCTGCACGAGTTCGGCAGGCATCCGTTCGCCCGTCTCGTAGTGACGCGCGTAGTTGTCGAGTACCTCCGGCCACAGCAGCCACATCTCGTTGACCTGGCTGGGAAACTCCACGAAGTCCCGGAACACACTCGTGCCCGCGAACTTCGGGTACCGCGTGACGGCGAAAAGGCCGTGCAGAGCGTGGCCGAACTCGTGGAACAGGGTGCCGACCTCGTCGTACGTGAGCAGGGTCGGCTCGCCGTCGGCCGGCTTCGGCACGTTGAGATTGTTGACGACGACGGTGGACCCGCCGAGCAACCCGGTGCGCTGGCCGAGATCGTTCATCCAGGCGCCGCCTCGTTTGGAGTCGCGCGTGTAGAGGTCGTTGATATAGAGGCCCATCGGACTGTCGTCGGCGTCGAAGACTTCGAACACCCGCGCATCGGGATGGTAGGCGACGAGGTCCGGCCGTTCGTGGAACCGGATGCCGTAAAGCCGGCTGGCCGCGAAGAACACTCCGTCTCGCAGCACGCGTTCCGCCTCGAAGTACGGGCGCATCGCGGCAGTGTCGACGTCGTATCTGGCGGCCCTCACCTTCTCGGAATAGAAGGACCAGTCCCACGGCTCGATCTCGAACCCGGCCTGGGCGGCGAGCTCGGCCTTCTCCGCCTGGGCGTTGCGGGCCGCCGCGGGCGCGAGGCGATCGAGCATGGCGGCGACGGCATCCGGTGTCTTCGCCGTCTGCGATGCGGTTACCACGGCCGCGTGGTTCGGGAACCCGAGAAGCCGGGCGCGCTGCGCGCGCAGGGCCGTGATCCGCAGCACGAGCTCGCGTGTGTCGTTCGGTCCGCCTCGAGTGCCGCGGGAGCGGGACGCCCGCATCACCCGCTCGCGCACGTCCCGTCGCGTCAGGCGCGCCAGGTAGGGATGCCCTGTCGGCAGCACGAGCGTGAGCAGATAGCCGTCCAGCCCGCGGTCGCGGGCGGCAGACGCCGCTGCTGAGATCTCGGCGGGGGAGAGCCCGTCGAGATCGGCGGCATCGGTGACATGCACTGCGAGGTCGTTCGTGTCGGCCAGCAGGCTCTTCTCGAACCGAGTCTGCAGCGTGGAGAGCTCCGCGTTGAGCTCGCGCAGGCTCTTCTTCTCGTCATCGTCGAGCCCGGCGCCGGCGAGCGTGAACTCCTCGTAGTAGCGCTCGACGAGATAGCGCGACTCGTCGTCGAGCCCGAGGTCGTCCACTCGCGCAGACACCGCTGCGATGCGCTCGTAGAGCCGCGGATCCAGCCGGATGGCGTCCTCGTGCGCCGAAAGCCTCGGCGCCAGCTCCTCCTCGATCGCGCTGATCGCGTCGTTCGAATCGGCGGAGCTCACGTTGTAGAAGATCGAGGCGACCCTGCGCAGCAGCTGTCCGGAGCGCTCGAGGGGCAGGAACGTGTTCTCGAACGTGGGCGAGGCGTCATCATCGGTGATGGCCGCGACCTCGGCGCGCTGCTGCGCCATCGCCTCCTCGAAGGCCGGCACGTAATGTTCGGTCCTGATCTCGGCGAACCGGGGCAGCTCGTGCGGCAGAGAGCTCGGGGAGAGCAGCGGATTGGTCGTCATATTCCCCAGCCTATGCAGCCGGAGTCGGCGCTGCTTCTTAGGCTGAGCCCATGGCATCCCATTCCGATGAACGGTACCTGCACGGACATCACGAGAGCGTGCTGAGATCGCACGCATGGCGCACAGCGGAGAACTCCGCCGCGTATCTCATTCCGCATCTGCGGCCGGGGCTCGACGTGCTCGACGTCGGCAGCGGTCCCGGAACCATCACTCTCGATCTCGCTCGGCTCGTCTCGCCCGGCCGCGTGATCGGAATCGATGCATCGGATCAGGTCGTGGCCAACGCCACCGGGCTCGCCGGCGACAACGACCTGGCGAACGTCGAGTTCCGCACCGGCGATGCGTACGCGCTGGACTTTCCGGATGCCTCGTTCGACGTCGTGCACGCACATCAGGTTCTGCAGCATCTCGCCGACCCCGTCGCTGCCCTGCGTGAGTTCCGCCGCGTGCTGCGGCCGGGCGGCATCGTCGCCGTGCGCGACGTGGACTATGGCGCCACGGTGTGGTTTCCGCAGCTGCCCGCACTCGACGAGTGGCTGCGCATCTACGTGGATGCCGCGCACAACGCCGGCGGAGAGCCCTACGCCGGTCGTCGGCTCAAGTCGTGGGCGATCGAAGCGGGATTCGACAATGTCGCGAGCTCGGCGTCGGTATGGTGCTTCGCGTCGGATGCGGAGCGCGAATGGTGGGGCCTCTCGTGGGCGGCGCGTGCGACGGAGTCCGACTACGCCGCAGTCGCGATCGAGGGCGGCCACGCGACCGTCTCGGAACTACGGGAGGTGGCCTCGGCCTGGCGTGAGTGGGCATCCGCGAAGAACGGTTGGTTCACGCTGACGCACGGGGAGGTCATCGCGCGCGCATGAACGTTGCCTGATCGGCGGCACGTCATTGCGAGACCTGGCTCCCGAAGGCGAGTGCAAACGGTCTGTTGCAAAGAGAGGCTGGCAAAGAAACATTTGCACTGTTATCGTCGAGGCATGGACGAAGAGTCGAGCACCGCGAAAGTCCCTGACCGTACTCACCGGGCGGGCGCTCGGGTGCCGCGCACTGACGATCGCCACGTCGACCTGAGCTCGCTGAAGGCGCTGGCGCATCCGCTGCGCGTGCGCATCCTCGAAGAGCTGTCCCGATTCGGACCGCTCACGGCGAGCGGGCTGGGGGAACGATTGGGGGAGTCCAGCGGGGCGACCAGCTATCACCTGAGGCAGCTTGCCAAGCACGACTTCGTGCAGGAGGTTGAGGGCAAAGGCAGCGCTCGCGAACGGTGGTGGCGCCGCACGCCGGTGGGGATCACGCTCGACTCGAACGAGCTCGTCGGCACGCCCGCGGGACGCGAGGCGTACGACCTGGTGAACCGCGAGTTCCATCGAACCCAGGAGGACGCTTTGGCGACGTTCCTGGCGCGCGGGGCCGACGAGTTCTCCGGGGCGTGGATGAGTGCCGGAACCGTGTCGACCTCGAATCTCCGGATGACGGCGGACGAGTTGACCGCGCTCACCTCCGGCGTCACGGCGCTGCTCGACGAAACCATCTCCGCCTATCGAGATCGCGAGGTGCCGCCGGGAGCGCGCCCCGTGCAGCTGCAGTTCAACGCATTCCCGCTCGTCGGGAGTCAGGAGCAGGCATCATGAGCACCGTCACAGCTCTTCCCGCACGCGGGTTCGCGTTCGAGCGGTGGCTGGTGAGAGTCGGGCGCCTTCTCATCGCGTGGGGCGAGCATCGCGAGCGGATCGACGAGTCGTGGCAGGACGTCTACCGGCACCGCGCTTCGGTGAGGGAAGACGCGAACGTTCGTGCGGCGACTGTGCGCAGCGGGCTTCTTCCCTGATCAGGCCTCAGCATCGTCGTCATCGTCGGGCTGGGAGACCGTCGCGGTGTCCTCGCCAGGGTGGTATCGGATGACGGTTCCGTCGTCGAGTTCCACGACGGGCCGTCCCTCGAGCCAGGTAAGCGTCCAACGCCAGGTCGATGCGTCGACGTCGAGCGCCTCCAGTTCGTCTTCGACTGCGTTCACCGCAGCGACGACGACGGAGGGGAGCCGTTCGGGAGCCGTTCCGCCGACGGGCCAGCGCGTGCCGAGCTGCATCTCAGCCCTCCTGTCGCCGCAATCGGTAGATCACGGTCTGCGCGGCGTCGGCGATCTCGTCATAGAAGGCCTGGGCCTGCTCGTTGGGCGCAGCCAGCCATTGCACGATCGGGATGCCCGATCCCGCGCCCTGCGCCGCGACGGCTTCGATGAGCTCTCGTCCGTAGCCCTGGGTACGGTGCTCCTCGAGCACGAAGAGGTCGTCGATATGCAACGCGTGGTCGCCGTCGAGCGGACGAGGGACGTCGTGGAAGTGAACCAGGCCGACGAGAGCGCCGTCATCGGCGACCGCGACCAGACCGCGCTCGCTGTGCGAGGCATCCGTGAGCCAGCTCCACACCAGCAGTGCTCCTTGGTCGGTGAGCTGACGTCCGTAGAACGTCGCGTAGTCCTCGTAGAGTGCGAGCCAGGAGAAGAAGTCGCCCTCGGCGGGCTCGCGAACCGTGATACCCATCAGTCCCCCTCTGCGCACCTTGGGTAAGGCACGCGGTATGTCCAAAACTAGCCGCCTTGCGGCCTCTCGGGCTATGCCCCGGGCTCGTCGGCGAGTTCCACGTCGACCGAGAGCACTTCACCGGCCACGAACTCCAGCGACGCGATGCGGCCCACCGCGCGGATGTCGGCGGCCGCTTGCTCGATGGCCCGCAGCTGCTGCTCGGGCGCCGTGACGACCGCGCGGGCGATCGGTGCCTTCTGCGAGGCCTTGGCTGCTGTCTTCGCCCGCCGGATGCCGATGAGCACCCCGGAGGTCGCGGCGAGCACGAGCGAGGTGGCGTCGCCCGCAGGCGCGCGAGTTTCTTCCACGGTGGGCCACTCGGCGCGGTGAACCGAGCCGTGCCGGAACCATGACCAGGACTCCTCGGTCGCGAACGGGATGAACGGAGCGAACAGGCGCAGCAGCGTGGTGAGCGCGAGGCGCAGCGACGCGGCAGCGGACGCCGCGCCGGGGCCGTCACTGTATGCGCGCTCCTTGACGAGCTCGAGATAGTCGTCGCAGAAGGTCCAGAAGAACGATTCCGTGAGCTCGAGGGCGCGCGCATGGTCATAAGACTCCAGCGCTGTCGTGGCATCCTGCACGACGTCGGCGAGCCGAGCGAGCATACTGCGGTCGAGCGCTTCGGTGATGACGCCCTCCGTCGCCGGGAAACCCAGGATGAACTTCGCCGCGTTGAGCACCTTGATGGCGAGCCGGCGTCCGATCTTGATCTGCGTCGGGTTCTGCGGGTCGAAGGCGGCGTCTGTGCCCAGTCGGCTCGAGGCGGCCCAATACCGCACTGCGTCGGATCCGTGCCGCTGCAGGATGTCTGCGGGCGTCACGACGTTGCCCTTCGATTTCGACATCTTCTTGCGGTCGGGGTCGACGATGAATCCGGAGATCGCCGCGTTGGCCCATGGCGCGACGCCCTCTTCGAGCTGCGCGCGCAACAGCGTGGAGAAGAGCCAGGTGCGGATGATGTCCTGGCCCTGAGGGCGCAGGTCGTAAGGGAACACGGCTTCGAACAGCTCGGGGTCGCGCTCCCAGCCGCCGGCGATCTGCGGAGTCAGCGACGAGGTGGCCCACGTGTCGAGGATGTCCACCTCGCCCACGAACCCCCCGGCCTGACCGCGCTGCGACTCCTCGAAGCCGGGGGCCGTGTCGATCGTGGGGTCGACGGGCAGCTGCTCGCGGGTGGGCAGGATGGGGGAGTCGTGCACCGGCTCGCCATCGGCATCCACTGGGTACCAGACCGGGATCGGCACGCCGAAGAAGCGCTGGCGCGAGACCAGCCAGTCACCGGAAAGGCCGCCCACCCAGTTCTCGAAACGCACCCGCATGAAATCGGGGTGCCAGTCGATCTGCTTGCCGAGCTCGAGGAGCCGGGCCGAGAGCTTCTCGTCGCGGGCGCCGTTGGAGATGTACCACTGGCGCGTGGAGACGATCTCGAGCGGCCGGTCGCCCTTTTCGTAGAACTTCACGGGGTGCGTGATGGGCTTCGGCTCTTCCAGCAGATCACCGGATGCCTGCAGCAGCTCGACCATCGCCTTCTTCGCCGAGAAGACGGTCTTGCCGGCGAGCTGGGCGTAGGCATCCTTCGCCTCCGCGCTCGAGAGCGCCTCCGGCGCCTCGGCGAGGATGCGTCCGTCGAAGCCGATGACCGGGCGGGTCGGAAGGTCGAGCTCGCGCCACCAGGTGACGTCGGTGATGTCGCCGAACGTGCAGACCATGGCGATGCCGGTGCCCTTGTCGGGCTCCGCGAGGTGGTGGGCCAGCACAGGGACCTCGACCCCGAACACCGGGGTGCGCACAGTCTTGCCGAACAGCGGCTTGTAGCGCTCGTCGCTCGGGTGGGCCACGAGTGCGACGCAGGCGGGGAGAAGCTCGGGTCGGGTGGTGGCGATGACCACGGGTCCGGCATCGCCGTGGAACGAGACGGTGTGGAATGCGCCGGGCTG
The DNA here is from genome assembly GCF_000421825.1 of Humibacter albus DSM 18994. Classification (GTDB taxonomy): domain Bacteria; phylum Actinomycetota; class Actinomycetes; order Actinomycetales; family Microbacteriaceae; genus Humibacter; species Humibacter albus. The sequence continues at coordinate 549,423 of NZ_ATXT01000011.1, read as the reverse complement.
GTCGCGATCCTCGAGCTCGGCCTGCGCGACGGCGCTGCGGAAGGTGACATCCCAGAGCGTCGGCGCCATGGCCTGATACGCCTCGCCGCGTTCCACGTTGCGCAGGAACGCGAGCTGCGATGCCAGCAGGGACTCGTCGCCGATCGTGCGGTACGTCTGCCGCCAGTCGACCGAGAGACCCAGGTTGCGCCACAGGGACTCGAACGCCTTCTCGTCCTCGACCGTCAGCGCCGCACACAGCTCGATGAAGTTGCGGCGCGAGATCGGCTTCTGGTCGGCCGCGCGGGAGCTCTTGTTGTCGCCGCCCTCGTACGGGGGAACGAAGTCCGGGTCGTACGGCAAGGAGGGGTCGCAGCGCACGCCGTAGTAGTTCTGTACGCGGCGCTCGGTGGGGAGGCCGTTGTCGTCCCATCCCATCGGGTAGAAGACGTGCTTGCCGCGCATGCGCTGGAAGCGTGCGGCGATGTCGGTGTGCGTGTAGCTGAAGACGTGGCCGATATGCAACGAGCCCGAGGCGGTGGGCGGCGGGGTGTCCACCGAGTAGATCGCGCCACGGCCGGCAGCCAGTGCGGCCTCGCGTTCGAAGTGGTACGTACCGGCCTCGCGCCAGCGGGAGTCCCACACCTGCTCGAGCCCCTCGAGGGCCGGCTTGTCGGGGATCCGTCCGAAGGCGTCGGTACGGGCGGCGTCAGTGCGCGAGGCGTCGGTCATGGCGGATCTCCGGAATATGTGCGGCACCGTGTCAACTGGTGCCTGAGTGTGGGATTCCGCTCAGTCTACCGTGAACGTGCACGCCGCCCGATTCCGCGCGGCGGCCTAGTCGGCGACGGCCGGCGCGGCGACCGCTTCTGCGGCCTCCTCGCTCTGCAGAACGTCGGCGGCGTCCGCCGCATCCTCGCGGCGTCGACGCGCGATACCGGCTGCGGCGATCGCGGCGACGAGCGTGATGACCGAGAGGATGCCGAGCACGATCCCCGGATGCCACCATGCGTTGTGCGTAGCGGCGCCCAGCCCTTCGGTCATGAGGGGGATGAGCCCGGAGAGAGCGGCCGCGATCGCATAGGCGATCGAGAGCGCGCTGTAACGGATGGACTGACCGAAGATGTCGGCCATCAGACCGCCGAGGCCCGCCCAGCTCAGCGTCGGGAAGATGCCGCCGATGATCATGGTGCCGACCAGGATCGGGAAGGTCGCGAACTGCAGAAGGAAGTACATCGGGAAGGCGATGACGAGCGTGGTGAGCGCGCCGATCCAGACCACGCGCGCGGATCCGATGCGCGTGGCGAGCACGCCGAACAGCGGGATGGTCACGAGTTGCAGCAGGCTTCCGATGGTGGTCGCGACGAAGAGCTGCTGGTAGTCGAAGTGCAGTGCGGTCACGCCATAGCTGACCGTGTAGGTGTTCATCAGCGAGTAGGAGCCGATGCCGAGCATGGCAGCGCCGATGGCGACCAGGAGCGCGACCGGCTGTTTCGCGAACACGTCGAGCACGGGCATCCGGCGACGCTTCTTCTCGGCGACGAGGTGCGAGAACACCGGCGTCTCGTCGATGGAAAGCCGCAGGTAGAGCGAGACCGCCAGGAGCGGGAGCGCGAGGAGGAACGGAATGCGCCAACCCCAACTCGCGAGCGCGTCGGCCGGCATGGCGACGCTGAGCAGCAGGAAGAGCACGGACGTGACGATGGTGCCGATGGGGGAGCCGAGCTGGGGAAGCGCGGCGTAGAAGCCGCGGCGCCTCTTCGTCGAGTGTTCGACGCCGACCAGGATCGACCCGCCCCACTCGCCGCCCAGCGAGATGCCCTGGATGACGCGCAGCACCACGAGCAGGATCGGTGCTGCCACGCCGATGGTCGCGTAGCCGGGCAGCACGCCGATCAGCGTGGTGGCGGCGCCCATGATGCCGATCGTCCAGATGAGTGTGGCGCGGCGACCGAGGCGGTCGCCGAGGTGTCCGAACACGATGGCGCCGATCGGGCGCACGAAGTAGGAGGTGGCGAGGGTGAGGAACGCGAGGAGGGTTCCGGCGACGCGGTCGGTGTTCGGGAAGAAGACCGTGGCGCTGAACAGCGCGCTGAAGTAGCTGAAGACGTAGAAGTCATAGGACTCGAGCGACGTTCCGACGAGCGAGGCGAGGGTCACTCTCCAGGCGTTGCGGTCGGCGTTGCGTGCGGCGATGGCTGTGGAATCGGTCACGGGGAACAAGTGTGGCGCCAGAACGCGGTGCCGTGTGGAGTGTTACCTCCAGCGTTACGCGGTCGCGCTTGTCATCGTCGACAGTTCGCCGCGGGCCTCATGGCCGAGCGTGCGCACCTGTAGACTGAAGCGCAACGACTGCGATCCGGCCATCACCGGGGAGTCTCCGGAAGAACGGTGTTCCGTTCGGCACCATCCAGCGCCGAGCGATTCCCTCATTAGACCCGGACGGGAAGGCCCGTCACAGCCCGTATTGAGTGGTCGCGCCCCGCCGACGGATGTCGGAGCGCGGCAAGCGGGGTGGTACCGCGTTCCCGCCCCCGGCGTTCAGGCGTCGGGCGGAGGCGTCCTCGTGCAGAAGTCCTTTCCTGCCAGGAGAAGCATGCCGTACCCGCAGTCCGCCGCTCAGGACCAGTCCGCCGCCCAGAACACCGTTTCACCCTCGCCGCGGTTCCCGCAGATCGAGGAGGGCATCCTCGCGTTCTGGAAGGGCGACGACACGTTCCGTGCTTCGATCGAACAGCGCGACGGCGCCGACGAGTGGGTCTTCTACGACGGGCCGCCGTTCGCCAACGGTCTTCCGCACTACGGCCATCTGCTGACCGGGTACGCGAAGGATGTCTTCCCCCGCTTCCAGACCATGCGCGGCAAGCAGGTGCACCGCCGGTTCGGGTGGGACACGCACGGGCTGCCCGCAGAGCTCGAGGCGGAACGCCAGCTCGGCATCACCGACAAGAGCCAGATCGACGAGATGGGCATCGCGGCCTTCAACGAGGCGGCGCGCTCGGCCGTGCTCAAGTACACGCGCGAGTGGCGTGAGTACGTCACGCGGCAGGCGCGCTGGGTCGACTTCGACAACGACTACAAGACGCTCGACGTCACGTTCATGGAGTCCGTCATCTGGGCGTTCAAGCAGCTCTACGGCAAGGGCCTCGCGTACGAGGGGTACCGGGTGCTGCCCTACTGCTGGCGCGACCAGACACCGCTGTCGAACCACGAGCTGCGCATGGACGACGACGTCTACAAGATGCGCCAGGACCAGACGGTGACCGTCACGTTCCCGCTCGTCGGCGAGAAGGCCGAAGCGCTCGGGCTGACGGCCGTGCGCGCACTCGCCTGGACGACGACTCCCTGGACACTGCCGACCAACCTCGCGCTGGTGGTCGGTCCCGCGATCACCTACGCCGTCGTGCCGGCCGGACCGAACGGGACGCCCGACGCTCAGGTGGAGCGCGAGGGCGGCGCCGCGGCCCCCGAGGTACTCGGGGCCGAATACCTGCTCGCGCTCGAACTCGTCGGCTCGTACGCGAAGGACCTCGGTTACGACAGTGCAGAGGATGCCCGCGCGGCCGTCTCGCGCACCGTCGCCGGAACCGAGCTGGCCGGTGTTCGCTACGCCCGGCTGTGGGACTACTACGCCGACACCGAACGATACGGAACGGCCCAAGCGTGGCGGATCCTCGTCGACGACTACGTGTCGACGGAAGAGGGCACCGGCATCGTGCACCAGGCGCCCGCCTACGGTGAGGACGACCAGCGCGTCTGCCAGGCCGCGGGCATCCCGGTCGTGATCTCGGTCGACGAGGGCGGCCGCTTCCTGCCCGAGGTGACCGAGGTGGCGGGTCTGCAGGTCTTCGACGCGAACAAACCGCTCACCCGGGAACTGAAGGCGATGGGACGCCTGCTGCGCCAGGCATCCTACGAGCACAGCTACCCGCACTGCTGGCGGTGCCGCAATCCGCTCATCTACAAGGCGGTGTCGAGCTGGTTCGTGCGTGTTCCCGAGTTCCGGGACCGCATGGTGGAGTTGAACCAGGGGATCCGCTGGGTTCCGGAGAACGTCAAGGACGGACAGTTCGGTAAGTGGCTCTCCGGAGCTCGCGACTGGTCGATCAGCCGCAATCGCTACTTCGGGTCGCCGATCCCGGTGTGGAAGAGCGATGATCCGGCGTATCCCCGGGTCGACGTCTACGGCTCTCTGGCCGAGCTCGAACGCGATTTCGGGCGACTTCCGGTCAACGCCGACGGCGAGCCCGACTTGCATCGGCCGTACATCGACGAACTGACGCGCCCGAACCCGGACGACCCATCCGGCCGGGCAACGATGCGCCGCATCTCCGACGTGTTCGACGTGTGGTTCGATTCCGGATCGATGCCCTACGCGCAGGTGCACTACCCGTTCGAGAACCGGGACTGGTTCGACTCGCACAACCCCGCCGACTTCATCGTGGAGTACATCGGGCAGACGCGCGGGTGGTTCTACCTGATGCACGTGCTCGGCACGGCTCTCTTCGATCGGCCGGCGTTCAAACAGGTGCTGAGCCACGGCATCGTGCTCGGCAGCGACGGACAGAAGATGTCGAAGTCGCTGCGCAACTACCCTGACGTGGCCGAGGTCTTCGACCGCGACGGCTCGGATGCCATGCGCTGGTTCCTCATGTCGTCGTCCGTGATCCGCGGAGGCAACCTCGTCGTCACCGAAGAGGGGATCCGTCAGGGCGTGCGCGAGGCGTTGTTGCCGTTGTGGAGCACCTGGTACTTCTTCTCGCTCTACGCCAACGCTTGCGGGTACGACGCGAAGCGGTCGACGACGTCGACCGACGTGCTCGATCGCTACCTTCTGGCCAAGACGCACGAGCTCGTGGATGCCGTCACCCGCGACCTCGAGAACCTCGACTCCCCGATGGCTGCCACCGCGATCCGCGACTTCGCCGACGTGCTCACCAACTGGTACGTGCGGCGATCGCGCGACCGGTTCTGGGAGGGCGTGACGCCGGACGGCAAGAACGAAGAGGCCTTCGACACGCTCTACACGGTGTTGGAGGTGCTGATGCGCGTCGCGGCGCCGCTCCTGCCGCTCGTCACGGAGCGCATCTGGAAGGATCTCACGGGCGGCCGCAGCGTGCACCTGACCGACTGGCCCGACGCGGACGAGTTCCCGGCGAACGACGCGCTGGTCGCGGCCATGGACCGCGTGCGCCAGGTGAGTTCCGTCGCCTTGTCGCTGCGCAAGGCCGCCGGTCTGCGTGTTCGCCTGCCGCTCGCGGACCTCACCGTGGTGACGCCGGGAGCGAGCGCGCTCGACCCGTTCACGGGCATCCTCGAAGACGAACTGAACGTCAAGGGCGTGCAGCTCGTCGAGTTCACCGAGGACAGCCCGGCGGAATACGGCGTGAGCACGCGACTGACAGTGAACGCGCGTGCTGCCGGTCCGCGGCTCGGCAAGCAGGTGCAGCTCGCGATCCGCGCCGCGCGCGAGGGCGATTGGTCGGAGATCGACGGCGTCGTGACGGCGGGCGGCATCGCACTGCAGAACGGCGAATACGAGGTGGTGCTGGAAGCGGCGGACGCCGAGCACAGCGGCCGTGCCATCGCGCTGCTGCCCGGTGGCGGTTTCGTTCTGCTGAACACGACGACCACCGACGAACTGGAGGCCGAGGGACTCGCCCGAGATGTCGTGCGTGTCGTGCAGGAGAGCCGCAAGCGGTCGGGGCTCGACGTGAGCGACCGCATCCGGCTGCGGCTCGTGTTGGACCGCGTCGGAGTGGATGCCGTGCGTGCGCATTCCGAGCTGGTCAGCGCGGAGACACTGGCGGTGGAACTCGACCTCGACGTGGACGACACCGTCGACTCGGCGGACGACGCGACACCCGTCGGTGCCGGTTCCGCGCTGTTGGTGAGTCTGGAGAAGGTGTGATGAGCGACGAGATCGACGACGACGAGTTCCGCGAGGCGGCCGACGCCGTCTACGACACCCTGCTGGAGCGCCTCGGCGAGGGCGCGCCGCGACCACGGTTGGAGCCCACCCGTAAGGCGGTCGAACTGCTCGGCGATCCGCAGCGCGCGTACCCGATCATCCACATCACCGGCACGAACGGCAAGACGTCGACGAGCAGAGTGATCGAGAGCATTCTGCGGGCCCACGGCCTGCGTGTCGGGATGTTCACCAGCCCGCACCTGCTGCGCTTCAACGAACGATTCATGATCGGCGGAGAGCCGATCAGCGACGAGGCGCTTGCGCGCAACTGGGATGACATCGCGCCTTATGTGCAGATGGTCGACACCGAGCTGGAGGCAGCCGGGGACCAGCGGCTCACCTTCTTCGAGGTCGTCACGGTCTTGGCGTTCGCCTGCTTCGCCGACGCGCCCGTCGATGTCGCCGTGATCGAGGTCGGCATGGGCGGGGAGTGGGACTCCACGAACGTCGGCGACGGACAGGTCGCCGTGTTCACGCCCATCTCGCTGGACCACACCGAACGGCTGGGCCGTACGATCGCGGAGATCGCGCGCACCAAGAGCGGCATCATCAAGCCGACGGCGAGCGTGGTGTCGGCGGCGCAGACCGGCGACGCGGTGCGTGAACTGGTGGCGGCGGCGGAGTTGCGCGAGGCCGCCATCGCGTTCCAGCCCGCCGACTTCGACGTCGAAAGCGACGCGGTCGCCGTCGGCGGCCAGCTCGTCACCATCCGGGGCAGGGCGGCAACGTACACAGACGTCTTCCTACCGCTGTACGGCGCCCACCAGGCGCAGAACGCCGCAGTGGCCGTGGCCGCTGTCGAGACTTTCCTGGGCGACGGCGCCGAGCCGCTGCGCACCGCACTCCTCGAGGAGGCGTTCGCCACGGTGACGTCGCCCGGCCGCCTGCAGCTGATCGGCACGGAGCCGACGATGCTGGTGGATGCCGCACACAATCCCGCTGGCGCTCTCACACTCGCCAGGGCGTTGCCCGAATTCTTCGACTTCGACGAGATCGCGTTCGTGATCGGCATTCTGCGGGACAAGGATGCCCATGGCATCGTCGACGCGCTCGCTCCGCTGGCCGCTCGCATCTTCGTCACGCAGTCGCACTCCGAACGATCGACGGAGTCCGGTGAGCTCGCCGATCATGTCGAGGAGTGGACGCACGAACACGCGCAGGCCTATGACGATCTGCTGGATGCGATCGAGGCGGCGCGCGCATGGGCGGCGGACGACCCGCGTCGCGCCGTGGTCGTCACCGGGTCGATCGCACTGATCGGTGAGACCCTGGGCCTGGCGCAGCAGCACGACTGGAAGGCGTCTGCCGAATGACGCCACGCACCGCGCCGGCGCCCGGAGCAGAACGATGAGCGCGCGGCAGCCGCAGTCGCGGGCGAGGCGCGAGCGTACGGCCCGTGAGAGCCTGGGCGCGATCGTGCTCGGCTTCGAGATCGTCGTGGTCTTCCTCGGCGCCCTTGTCGTCTTCGGCCTGAAGGCCCTTCCCGCCGGCGAAGCGCTGATCGGCGGCGGCGTGCTGATCGTGCTGATGATCGTCGCGGTCCCGTTGCAGCGCTTCCAGATCGGCTACTGGCTGGGTTGGTTCGTGCAGCTGGTCGTCGTCGCCTCCGGATTCCTCGTCGGCATGCTCTTCATCGTCGGCGCCATCTTCGCGGCGATCTGGGCATACGCCATGATCGCCGGGGCCAGGCTCGACCACCGCACCGCCGCGTACCGCGAGACGAATGCAGGAACGCGGCCCGGAGCATCCGACCCCCCTCACGAACCCGACCCCGATTTCAGGTCCGACCCCGATCGCAAGGAGAACGAATGACCACCATCGAAGAGACCCTCGTGCTCGTCAAGCCGGACGGCGTCGCCCGCAGCTTGACGGGAGAGATTCTGCGCCGCATCGAGGCGAAGGGGTATGCACTCGTCGACATCAGACTCGTCGAAGCCGACCGCGATCTGCTGGCGCAGCACTACGAGGAGCACCAGGGCAAGCCGTTCTATGAGCCGCTCGTGGAGTTCATGCAGTCCGGTCCGATCGTCGCGATCCGCGTCGCGGGCAACCGCGTGATCGAGGGCTTCCGTTCGCTGGCCGGCACCACGGACCCCACCACGGCAGCGCCCGGAACGATCCGCGGCGATCTCGCCCGGGACTGGGGGCTGCCGGTGCAGCAGAACCTCGTGCACGGCTCCGACTCGCCCGAGAGCGCCGCCAGGGAACTCGCCCTCTGGTTCTGAATTGTTTGGTGCGCGGGCACCCCAACCCGCGCACGGCAGTCGGCCTGCGTGGGTGGTTGCATTCGGCGGCGCGCGTGTCGCCGCCTCTGAGGGCGCGTTGCGTTCAGTCGGCTGGTGCACGTCCCGTCATCGATGGGACCGGACGGCGACTCAGCGGAATGCGTTCGGGATCCACTGCAGCTGGATCTGCGCGAACACCGCCACGATCACGTAGGAGATCAGCGTGATGAGAGGGATCCAGCTGTATGCGGCCTCGAAGAAGCTTCGTACCTTCTCGGTAGTGGGAATGTTCCCCTCCTTGAGGTTGTAGATCGTCACCGCCCAGAACGTGGGGATCGTGACAGTCCACGTGACCATGCAGTACGGGCACAGCACGTACAGGTCATAGAGGCTCGAGTAGATCAAGAAGACGACGAGCACGATGGCGCCGAGCACGCCGAGGTTGAAGAGCATCCAGAACCAGCGGCGGAAGCGGGCTCCGGCCAGCATGCCGACACCCACTGCGATCGGTGCCGCCCAGCAGGCCACGCCGATGATCGGGTTCGGGAATCCGAGAACGGCGCCCTGCCAGGACGCGAGATTCTTCGCGCAGCCGACGAGCGGATTGATGCTGCAACTGAGGTGAGCGTTCGGCGTCTCGAGGAGTGTGAACTTGTCGAGCGTGAGCATGAAGGCGGCGAACCAGCCGATCAAGCCCGCGACGATCAGGAAGACGGCAAGCCCGAACGGGCGCTTCGTTTCGATGGGGGAGTCGAGCGACACCATCGCATTATGGCAGAGCGACACGCAGCGTCCGCTGGCGTTGAGGAGGCCGCGCAGCGGACCGTGCGATAATGGTCGGCAGCCGTCCGGGCGACGCTCGGTCGGCCAAGAACAAGCTTTTCGCCGGACCGCGAAGCACACTATGGCTTCGTGGATGCCCGGCCGTCGGGTCGCGCGCGACCAGACGAAGAAGACGTTGGAGATCACGAACGATTTCGTGGTGGAGACAGACAGGGGACGGACGAACGAAAGCGTCAGCAGCGACCTCTTCCGTCGCCGTGATCGCCCGGTCGCTGAGCGGCACGAGCGCGAACGGTGACAGAAGACAGGGGACACGAGAGTCCGTGTCCGGCGCGCATGCTTACGGTCGTCGAACCGAGGATTGGCGGGCCCGCGCACAGCGTGGCGCCTGCACGAGTACAGCCGTAGCGGGCGCGCGCGTGCGCCCCGCGGTCGAGGAGTGCACCAGCGATGGTGGAGAACGATCACAACACCGGAGACGAATCACGCAACACCGAGAGCAGCGCGCCGCGTAGGAGAGGCCGCCTGTTCGGCTCCCGCAGGGGAGCGCGCAAGGCGGAGGCCGCGGCATCCGCTGCCGTGACGCCGGACGACGCACATCCCGCCCAGGGCTCGGTCGCGTCGGCGAGCGACGCACCTGCCGTGGCTGCTTCGGACGCGACCACGGCGGAACCGTCGTCCGCGGCGCCATCGGATGCCGTCACGACGAGTTCTGATGGCGTCGTTGACACCGACGGCGCGCAGGAGAGCGCCGGGAACGCGCCCGCAGCCGTCGACGCGACGGCTGATGCGGCTGCTTCGTCGGTCCCGGCCGCGCACGCCGCGCATGCCCCCGGCCTGCCCAGCACGGCTCTGCTGTTCCAGGCGCCTCCGCAGCTGCCGCAGCTGCCGTCGACGCGGGAAGAGACACCGGAGCGTGAGGAGGCGTCCTCGTCGCGTCGGCGCACTCGCCGCCGCGGCTCTGGCGATTCCGCTCGCGACGACGAGCAGCCGAAGCGGCAACGGGAACCCGAGCTCATCACTGAACCGCAGAAGGTCAAGGGCTCCACCCGGCTCGAGGCGAAGAAGCAGCGCCGCCGCGACGGTCGCGACGCCGGACGTCGTCGTCCGGTGATCACCGAGGCGGAATTCCTCGCCCGACGCGAGTCCGTCGACCGCCAGATGGTGGTGCGCTCGAAGGACGGTCGCATCCAGATCGGCGTTCTCGAAGACGGCGTGCTCGTCGAGCACTACGTGGCGCGGGCGCAGGAGGCGTCGCTGATCGGCAACGTGTACCTCGGCCGGGTGCAGAACGTGCTGCCGAGCATGGAGGCCGCCTTCGTCGACATCGGTCGCGGTCGCAACGCCGTGCTCTATTCCGGCGAGGTCGACTGGGCCGCTGCGGAGACGGGCAACCAGCCTCGCCGCATCGAACTCGCGCTCAAACCAGGCGACAAGGTGCTCGTGCAGGTCACGAAGGACCCCGTCGGCCACAAGGGTGCACGCCTGACCAGCCAGGTGAGCCTGCCCGGCCGTTACCTCGTCTACGTGCCGAACGGGTCGATGAACGGCATCAGCCGCAAGCTGCCCGACATCGAACGGGCGCGTCTGAAGAAGATCCTCAAGGAGGTGCTTCCGGAGAACACCGGTGTGATCGTGCGCACCGCCGCCGAGGGCGCCACGGAGGACCAGCTCACCGTCGACGTGAACAGACTCACTGCCCAATGGGCGGACATCTCGAAGCAGGCCGAGTCGGGTCAGGCACCGGCGCTGCTGCACAGTGAGCCCGACCTGCTGATCAAGATCGTGCGGGATGTCTTCAACGAGGACTTCCAGAAGCTCATCATCGCGGGCGACGACGCTCGGTCCACGATCGAGACCTACCTGCGTCAGGTCGCCCCGGATCTGCTCGACCGGGTCGAAGCCTACGAGGGTGCTCGCGATGCTTTCGACGAGTACCGGGTCACCGAGCAGATCGAGAAGGCACTGGACCGCAAGGTCTGGCTGCCGTCCGGCGGCTCACTGGTCATCGACCGCACCGAAGCGATGACCGTGATCGACGTCAACACCGGAAAGTTCGTCGGTTCCGGCGGCAATCTGGAAGAGACCGTCACGAAGAACAACCTCGAGGCGGCAGAGGAGATCGTGCGTCAGCTTCGGCTGCGTGACATCGGCGGCATCATCGTCGTCGACTTCATCGACATGGTGCTCGAGTCGAACCGCGACCTCGTGCTTCGCCGTCTCGTCGAATGCCTCAGTCGCGATCGCACCAAGCACCAGGTGGCGGAGGTCACCTCGCTCGGCCTGGTGCAGATGACGCGCAAGAAGCTCGGCCTGGGACTGCTCGAGACGTTCAGCGAGCCCTGCGAGGTCTGCGCCGGCCGCGGCGTGGTCGTGCACCATGATCCGGTGACGCGTCACCGGGCACCGCAGGCGCCGGAGCGGCGACGCGGCGGCAAGGGCGGGGGAGCATCGGCGTCGTCTTCGGCATCGAATGGATCCGAGACGGCCGGATCACACAATGGCACCCACGCCATCACGGACGATGCCAAGAATGCGCTGGCACAGATTGCAGCGAGCACGCTGCACGCCCAGAGCGCGGATGTTCAGAACCCGGATGCCGCAAGCTCCGGTGCGCAGACTCCCGGAGCCCAGGCCTCCGCTTCCACCGGTCAGGCGGTCGATGTCGAGCAGGCAGCGGCATCCGCCGGTGAGCAGCTTCCGGCGTCCGTTGAAGACTCAGGAGCGCCCGATGGGGGCAAGCAGGATGTGCCGCGCACTCGCCGTGGCGGTCGCGGGCGCGGCGGTTCACGACGGTCGTCAGACTCTGCGCCTTTGCAGGCCGATGCTTCATCGACGGACGCTCCGTCGACGGCTGCGGTGACGGCCGGTGCACGCGCGCCCGAAGCAGCAGAAGGCGACGCTGCGGCACGTGACGCAGACCGGGGCGAGTCCGTGGCGGTGCGGGAACCGGGCCTGGAAGCCGCGGGGCCGACTGCCCGGGGCGAACGGCCGGCGGCATCCGTCGTGACGGAGGAGACGACGGCGACGCTGTCGATCCTGGACATTCCGGTCGCCCCGCGTGGCGAGTCGAAACCGAAGGTCGACCGCGTGCAGGCGCAGGAGCTGCTCGGATCGGTGCTCGATGCTCTCCCCGAACCGAAGCAGCCGGGGCAGGGTCGTTCGCGTCGTCGCGTGACCACGGCAGGCCTCACCGGCGGCACGATCGCCGGCGACGACTCGAAGGCGGGCTGACGGGCGTATTCCGCTCGGGCGGGGCCGGCCTGGGAACAGAGGGTCCGGCCTCGCCCCGGTCAGCGGCGTCGGCGCTGCGCCGCGGTGATGCGCAGCCCGCTGGCGCGAAGCCTGATCACGAGCTCGTGTCCCGTGACAGGGGTGGCGCCGTCGGCGACGAGCTCGTCGTGTCGTCGTTGCGGCACGTCGTAGTGGTCGAGGTCGAACGCTCGCGGCGGTACGTCGTGGGCCCGGGCGAAGTCGTGCAGCTCGGTCAGCGACGTGTCGCTGATGAGGTGCGACCAGAGCGTTCCGTGGTTCGGCCACATCGGGGTATCGATGAGAATGGCCATGCCGGCGAGTCTAGGACGTGTCCAGCGATGAGCCGGATCGTATCGAGCGAGCCGCGACGGCTCCGAAGCGTGGCGTAGGTCGAACGGTAACGCCGGAGGACGCGCCGGTCGCGCCCGGTTTGACCGACTTGTCGCCGGCCGGTAGACTCAATCCTTGGTGTGCGCCGTCTTATCGCGGCGATCGCCCTTTCGTTTTCTGGCTCGAACCCTTCTCCCACTTGGGGGCGTGACCAGCGAAAATCAACGTCAGTCTGGGACTGGTTCAGTCCCTCATCAGATAGGTACGAGTAGTGGTTTACGCAGTTGTGCGCGCCGGCGGTCGGCAGGAGAAGGTCGAGGTCGGCACCATCGTCACGATGGACCGCGTGAAGGCCGGCGAGAACGGCACCATCGAGCTCCCCGCGGTGCTCCTGGTCGACGGTGACAAGATCACCAGCGACGCCAAGGCGCTGGCGAAGGTGAGAGTCACGGCCGAGGTGCTCGGCGACCTTCGCGGGCCGAAGATCGTCATCCAGAAGTTCAAGAACAAGACCGGCTACAAGAAGCGCCAGGGCCACCGTCAGGAGCTCACGCGCGTCAAGGTCACCGGCATCAAGTAGCAAGCGCGAGGAGAGACACTCATGGCACACAAAAAGGGAGCGAGCTCCACTCGCAACGGCCGCGACTCGAACGCGCAGCGCCTCGGCGTCAAGCGCTTCGGCGGCCAGGTCGTGAACGCGGGCGAGATCATCGTCCGTCAGCGCGGCACGCACTTCCACCCGGGCGCGAACGTCGGTCGCGGTGGCGACGACACGCTGTTCGCCCTCGAGGCGGGCGCTGTCGAGTTCGGCACCAAGGGCGGCCGCAAGGTCGTCAACGTGGTGGCAGGCGGCTGACGACCGGGGTGACGGCAGAGCGCGCTCGCGGGCTCTGCCGAGCCGAGGGAATCAGTCGGGGCGCGAAGCGCGACCACTGACCTTTTCCTTTCGTGGAACACAGCCGATGGGCGGGCCTCGTGCCCGCCCATTCGCGTTCCCGTGGTTCGGGCCCGCCGGCTCAGTGAAATCGAAGACATGACGAGCCCGCACGTCGGGTGGTGAGGAGCAGCATGGCGACATTCGTCGACACCGTAACCCTGCACCTGCGCGCCGGGCACGGTGGCAACGGGTGCGTGTCGGTACGGCGCGAGAAGTTCAAGCCCCTCGCCGGTCCCGACGGGGGCAATGGCGGCCACGGTGGCGACATCGCGCTCGTCACGGATCCAGGAGTGACGACGCTGCTGGGCTACCACCGGCATCCGCACCGGAGCAGCGAGAACGGCGGCTTCGGCATGGGGGACCACCGCAGCGGTGCCACCGGGGCCGACCTCGAACTGACGGTTCCCGTCGGCACCGTCGTGAAGGATGCCTCGGGCGAGACTCTGATCGACCTGGACCAGCCCGGCATGCGCTTCGTTGTGGCTCCCGGGGGCCTGGGTGGGCTCGGGAACGCGGCGCTGGCCTCCCAGAAGCGCAAGGCGCCCGGATTCGCCTTGCTCGGCACGCCCGGCTGGGAGGGCGATGTCGTCCTCGAGTTGAAGACCGTCGCCGACGTGGCGCTCGTGGGCTACCCCTCCGCGGGCAAATCGAGCCTGGTGGCCGCGTTGTCGGCGGCGAAGCCGAAGATCGCGGACTACCCGTTCACGACGCTGCATCCGAACCTCGGAGTGGTGCAGGCCGGTGACGTGCGCTACACGATCGCGGACGTGCCCGGCCTCATCGAAGGCGCCAGCGAGGGCAAGGGGCTCGGGCTCGAGTTCCTCCGCCACGTCGAACGCTGCAGTGCTCTCCTGCACGTGCTCGACTGCGCCACGCTGGAACCCGGCCGCGACCCGATCAGCGATCTCGACGTCATCCTCGCCGAACTCGCGGCGTATCCGGTGCCCGACGGGCAGGCCCCGCTTCTGGAGCGCCCTCAGCTCATCGCTCTGAATAAGGTGGACGTCCCGGATGCCGCCGAGCTGGCCGCCTTCGTGCGTTCCGATCTCGAGGCACGCGGCTATCGAGTGTTCGAGATCTCCACGGTGAGCCATCTCGGGCTGCGCGAGCTCTCGTTCGCGCTGGCGCAACTCGTCGAGGACGCGCGACGTCGTGAGGCCGAGCGTGCGGAGGCCAAGCCTCGCATCGTCGTCCGTCCGCATGCCGTCGACGATGCGGGATTCGTCGTGCGCGTCGAGGGCGGGTCCGACGGGCCGGTGTATCGCATACTCGGCACGAAGCCGGAGCGCTGGGTGGCGCAGACCGACTTCGCCAACGACGAGGCCGTCGGCTTCCTCGCCGACAGGCTCGCCAAGCTGGGTGTCGAAGACGAGTTGGTGAAGGCGGGAGCCGTCGCAGGGTCTACCGTGGTCATCGGAGCCGGGAACGGCGTGGTCTTCGACTGGGAGCCCACGCTCACCTCCACGGCCGAACTGGTCACCTCGCCCCGCGGAACCGACGCGCGCCTGGACGGCAACAACAGGCCGACGCGCGGACAGCGTCGCGCGGAGTACCACGAGCGCATGGATGCGAAGTCCGAAGCGCGTGCCGAGCTGGTGCGCGAACGCGAGGCCGGGCTGTGGCACGACGACTCCGACGGCGAATAGAGGCCGCACGACGAACAGGAAGAGCGAGGACATCCCACCGATGGTGATCACCGATCGTGACCTGATCCCTGCCGCCCGGCGCATCGTCGTGAAAGTCGGGTCGTCATCGATCAGCGGGGACAACGCCCACCAGATCGGTCCTCTCGTGGATGCCCTCGCCCGCGCCCATGGTCGGGGAACCCAGGTCGTCCTGGTCTCCTCCGGCGCCATCGCCACGGGCATCCCGTATCTCTCGCTCACGGGGCGTCCGAGCGACCTCGCGACTCAGCAAGCTGCAGCGGCCGTGGGACAGAACGTGCTGATCTATCGCTACCAGGACAGCTTCGACCGTTACGACATCGTCGCCGGCCAGGTGCTGCTCACCGCGGGAGACATGGAGAATCCCACACACCGGTCGAACGCGAAGCGGGCCATGGAGCGCCTGCTCGATCTGCGCATCCTGCCCATCGTGAACGAGAACGACACGGTCGCCACGCACGAGATCCGGTTCGGCGACAATGACCGCCTGGCCTCCCTGGTGGCGACGTTGATCGGCGCCGACCTGCTCGTGCTGCTCTCGGACGTGGACGCGCTCTACACACGCCCACCGCACGAGCCGGGTGCGGAACCGATCGGCTTCGTCGCGGCCGACGACGAGCTGGCGGGTGTGGAGATCGGGCCGACGGGTCTCGCGGGCGTCGGAACCGGGGGAGCGGTGACGAAGGTATCGGCGGCACGTCATGCGGCATCTGCGGGCAGCGCGGTGCTGCTCACGTCCACCCAGCTGGTGGCCCGCGCCCTTGCGGGCGAGCGCGTCGGCACCTGGTTCGCACCCGTGGTGCGGGACGCCGGAACAGAGCTGCGCGCCACCTCATAAACTGAGGCCATGGTCAGCACCGTGCTCGAATCCGCGCCCGCGACGAGCGATGTCGCCGCGTTCACTCACAAGCTCGAGGCGGCGAAGAGCGCGGCGATCCCGCTCGCCACGGCCACGACCGAACGCAAGAACGATGCGCTCGAGCAGATCGCGCTCGCCCTCACCGAGAACGTCGGAGCGATCCTCTCCGCGAACGCCGACGACCTGGCGCGTGGACGCGAGAACGGCCTGTCGGCTGGGCTTCTGGACCGGCTGTCGCTCGACGAGAAGCGGGTTCGCGCGCTGGCGCGGGCCGTGCGCGATGTGATCGCGCTGCCCGATCCCGTCGGCACCTCGGTTCGCGGCAGTAGGTTGCCGAACGGCGTGAGCATCCAGCAGGTCCGGGTGCCCTTCGGCGTCGTCGGTGCCATCTACGAGGCTCGGCCGAATGTGACGGTCGACATCGCAGCGCTCGCCCTGAAGAGCGGGAACTGCGTCGTGCTGCGCGGCGGCCGGGCGGCGGAGTCGAGCAACCGCGTGCTCGTTCAGCTGATCCAGCAGGCCATAGCCGCCGCAGGAGTCTCCCCGGATGCCGTGCAGACGGTGGACGAGTTCGGTCGCGCAGGCGGCACAATGCTCATGCAGGCTCGGGGCCTCGTCGACGTGCTCATCCCGCGGGGAAGCGCGGATCTCATTCGCACAGTGGTCGAGTCGTCGACGGTCCCTGTGATCGAGACCGGTGCGGGCGTCGTGCACATCGTGCTCGACGCGAGCGCGAAGGAGCAGTGGGCCGTCGACATCGTGCGCAATGCCAAGGTGCAGCGTCCGAGCGTGTGCAACGCGGTCGAGACGGTCCTCGTGCACCGAGACGCGGCATCCCGGCTGCTGCCACCCGTGCTCTCGGCGCTGCGCGCGGACGGGGTCACCGTGCACGCGGACGCGCGCGCCAGGGCGATTTTCTCGGACTCTGTCCCGGTCGCGGACGAGGACTGGGCGACGGAACACATGAGCCTCGATGTCTCGGTGGGCGTCGTCGACTCTCTCGACGAGGCGATCGCGCACATCCGCCGCTATTCCACGAAGCACACCGAGTCGATCATCACGGACGACCTGGGGAACGCGGAGCGGTTTCTGGCCGAGGTCGATTCGGCAGTCGTGATGGTGAATGCATCGACACGGTTCACGGACGGCGGGGAATTCGGGTTCGGCGCGGAGGTCGGCATCTCGACGCAGAAGCTCCACGCCCGCGGGCCGATGGGCCTGCCTGAGCTCACCAGCACGAAGTGGATCGTGCGCGGCACCGGCCAGGCGCGCGAGTAGCCGCGCATGCGCACGCCGCCACCGGCGGCCGCGCCGCACGGGGCCGCAGGGCGAAGCGCTTTCATGGGTAAACTGGAGACCTGGCATCCGCCGCGAAAGGAAAGAGTCGCATGTCGATCGTTGCAGCAGCCATCGCCGAGGGCACTTCGAGTGCGTACACCGTGCAGCCCTGGGTTCTCGGCATCGTCGTGCTGTGCGTGTTCACGGCTCTCGCCTTCGTGACCTGGACCTATCGTGACGTGGCGAACCGCCACAGCCACAAGGCCGACCCGGATGCCGCCCAGCACGCGGGCGCACCCGGTGCGTATCACCACGGCAGTGGACACCCCGGTCCCGAGGAACACTGAGCCGCCTTCGCATGCGGCCGTCAGCGCTCTCGGGGGAGCCGTCCGGGCAGCGTCGCCAACGCGTCGGTGTCATGGGCGGAACGTTCGACCCCATTCACAACGGCCACCTGGTTGCCGCGAGCGAGGTCGCCCAGTCGTTCGATCTCGATGAGGTCGTGTTCGTGCCGACGGGACAACCGTGGCAGAAGGGCGACGTCACCGAAGCGGAGCACCGCTATCTGATGACCGTGATCGCTACGGCATCGAACCCGAGGTTCACGGTGAGCCGCGTCGACATCGATCGAGAGGGCGCGACCTACACGATCGACACGCTCCGCGATCTGCAAGTGGCTCGACCCGACGCCGACCTCTTCTTCATCACGGGAGCCGACGCCATCGCGCAGATCCTGAGCTGGCGCGACGCGGAGGAGCTCTGGAAACTCGCGCACTTCGTCGCTGTGAGTCGACCGGGACATCTGTTGGAAGTGACGGGTTTACCCAACGGCGACGTAAGCTTGTTGGAGGTTCCGGCATTGGCGATCTCGTCGACCGACTGTAGGAGCCGTGTCAGCAGGGGTTTCCCTGTCTGGTATCTCGTACCCGATGGAGTTGTCCAGTACATCTCCAAGCATCACCTTTACCGGAGTGTGGCATGACGTCGTGGCAAGACCAGCCGCCACTGACGCGGCGACAGGCACGAGAGAATCAGCGCGCCGCTGAGCGCGAAGGTTCTCCGGCAGCAGACGGACAGTCTGTGTCGCGCCGTGCGGCGACTGTCGCGCCGACTCGTGCGGGCGAGGTTCCTCAGGTCGCCACTCCCTATTCCTTCGCCTCAGCACAGCGTGAGGTCTCGCCCGAGACGGGCCGACGGGATGGTCCGCCCACGCGGCCCCGCACCCCCCGTTACGAGGAACTCTCCTTCGACAGCCTGTTGGCGGCATCCCACGCGGGTGGCCCGGCGAACAGCGCGGTGCCGTCGGACCGCGCGACAGCGCCGGTGGTCGCACCCGTCTCGTACACGCCGCCGCTCCCGACAGCGGAGGCACGCGAGGTGGAACCCGCTGCGTCCCCCGCGGCGCCGTTCGGCAGCGCGACCGCGGCCGAGCCGCGTGAGCGACCGGCAGAGAACCCTTGGAGTCCGCCCTCGGCATTCTCGAACGAACGAACGAACGATGCCGCGCCGAAGCCGGCTTCCGCCGCGCATACACCCGCATCGGGCATGGCGATTGCGCCCGACGGCCACCCCTTGACCCGCCGCGAGCTTCGAGCGATGCAGCAGGCTCAGGCGGCAGCGGAGCTCTCCGAGAGCTCGTCGCCTTCGGCTGCCGTGCAGCAGACCGCAGTCGGCGAGGCTCGATCGGTTCCCTTCGCGCCTGTCGTCCCGGCAGCACCGAACGACGCGGCCCTGCCCACGACGTCGCAGCCCGAGACGGCACGGGATGCGGTAAGCGAGACCGCTCACCGCATCGTGCCGCCGGCCGCACCCGCCTCCCGCGGCGAGGACGCGACTCCGATCCGTGCGGTGCCGGCATCAGCGGCAGCGACCGCTGTGGCGTCCACGCCCCTCCCGGGCGGACCGAGTTCGACCCCGGCCGCCGGTGGAGGCCGGAGTGATGGCAGCTCAACCGGAGCAGCGAACGTGCCGGGACCGGCCACGGACCCTCAGTTGCGTGCCCGCGCGGGCGGCCACTGGTCGACGATGGACGACGATGGCGGGTCTGCGACCGGTGTCGCGACACCTCGATCGGCGGTGTCGACGGGCACCGTGACGACGGCGAACGCGCTGATCCTGCCCTCGGTTCCGATCAGCGGGCTTTCGGGATCGCCGCTGACGAGTACCGGCGAGGTGATCGTCACGGGGTCGATCGACCTGCCGCGTTCCTTGGGAGCGACGGGACAGCATCCGGATCACTTCGATTCGTCGGACATCGACCGGCTGTTCGAGGAGACCGACGCCGGCCCCGCGACGTCGACCGTGGCGCCGGTGCGTGCGAGCAAGGCAGTGGCGACGCACACGTCGACGCGCGGCATGATCGCACCGCCGAAGGCCCGCGGGAACAAGCTTCCCGTCGTGTTGGCCGTGACTGCCGCTTTCCTTGCACTGGGTGTGGCCGCGCTGCTCGTCGCAGGCTACGTCTTCCATGCGTTCTGATTCTTTCCGCGCGCGTCCCGCCGGTGCGCGACGCCTGTTCGTCGGGTGCACTGTGGTGCACTCGCCCATGCTCTTCTTCCCCGATACCTCCGAGGTGACATCCGTATGACCGCGTCCGCACGCGCGCGCGAACTGCTTCAAGTGGCCACCGAGGCCGCCGACGCGAAGGCGGCGACCGATCTCGTGGCGTTGGACGTGTCGAGCCCGCTCCCGTTCGTCGACATCTTCCTGTTGGCATCCGGGAACTCCGAGCGCAACGTGATCGCGATCGCCGGCGAGGTCGAAGATCGGTTGAACGAGGCGGGCATCAAGACGCTGCGACGCGAGGGACGTTCGGAGGGTCGCTGGATTCTGCTCGACTTCGGTGACCTGGTCGTGCACGTGTTCCACCAGGAGGATCGCACGTACTACTCTCTGGAACGTCTCTGGAAGGACTGCCCGACGGTGCCGTTCGAACTGCCCGTCGGGAGCGAGGCCTGAGCGCCCCTCGATTCGTGACCGCGGGTGCGGATGTAGTACTCTGATGAGGTTGCTCCGCATGGCGGAGTGAGCGTTCAAGGGTCTGTGGCGCAGCTGGTAGCGCACCTGCATGGCATGCAGGGGGTCAGGGGTTCGAGTCCCCTCAGATCCACGTAAATTCGACTGTTCGAACCTTGCCTCGCGTGATCGCGGGCAAGGTTTTTTCGTTGCTCAGGTGGGCGCCCGAGACCGAGGCCTTGGACTTATCGGCCAGAACGAGTGGACGGTTTCGGGCGCGCCGTATTCAGCTCGCTCAGCCGTTGCGTGCTCCGAGGCGTTCTTCCGGTGAGAACCAGCCGCTTCGGGTCGGTGAGGAGCGCTCCCGGGTGCCCGGCGCGTCGGCCGGCAATGGCTCAGCGACAACGCGGTGCGGCTGCGCCCGAGCGCGGTTACGCTTTGTGCGTGGAGCGTTCGGGGTCCGCCGGCGGCCGGGGGAATGTGGTGTATCTCCCGGGGTTCCGCTTCGAGCCGAACAGCGGTCGACTGTGGCGTTCTGACACCGAAGTGGCATTGCGCTCGAAGACCGCAGCTGTGTTGTCGGTTTTGGTCGCGCATCCAGACCAGGTGGTCAGCCGACGTGAACTACTGGACGCGGTCTGGCCGGAGGGATTCGTCGGCGATGCGGCGTTGTCGGGGTGCGTGAACGAGCTGCGGCGGCTGTTCGACGACGATCCAGCCCACCCACGGTTCGTGGCGACGGCGCACCGACGGGGTTACCGCCTGATCGCGGACGTGACGACGTCACCACCGCGCGTCGTGCCGCCGCGCCTGTTCGTGGGGCGAGAGTCGGAGCTCGCGACGCTGGAGAGCTGGTGGTCGGACGCTTCTGCCGGCGGTCCGCGCGTCGGGTTCGTCACCGGGGCGGCGGGCACGGGGAAGACCGCTGTCGTCGACCGGTTCATGTCGGGCCCGGAGTGTCTGGTGGGCTGGGGGCAGTGTGTGGAGCAATTCGGCGCGGGCGAGGCGTATCTGCCCGTGCTGCAGGCATGGGGCGGACTGGCTCGCGGACCGGGGGCCGGCCTGGTGCTCGAGGTGTTGCGCGATTGCGCGCCGAGCTGGCTCGCTCAGTTGCCCGGGCTCGACAGCGCGGAATCGGACCGTGGGGAGGCCTTTCGTGGAGTGTCTGCCGCACGGATGATGCGCGAGTTCGCCGTCGCGGTGGAGACCTTGAGTGCGAAACGTCCGTTGCTGCTGGTCCTGGAAGATCTGCATGAAGCGGATCGACCGACCGCCGAGTTGATCGGCTACGTGGCGCGGCGACGCGAGGTGGCGCGCCTGCTGATCGTGGGCACGTACCGCCCGGCGCAGGTCATCGCCCGAGAGCATCCGCTGGTGCAGGTGGTGGCCGAATTGCGCTCGCGGAGACTCTGCCGTCAGCTGACGCTGGAGCTGCTGTCCGTCGACGAGGTCGCGGAATATCTGTCGGCACGGTTGGCGCCGCGGTTACCATCGCCGGAATTGATCGCGGATGTCTACCAACGCACCGAAGGCAACGCACTGTTCGTGGTCGCGGTGACCGACTTCCTTATCGGGCACGACCTGCTCATCGACGATGCCGAGCACGTCGGCGTGCGAGCCAGGGACAGATTGGCACTTCTGGGCGTGCCGGACACGGTTCGCGACATGCTCGAGCGCCAAGTCGATGCACTGGATGACACAGACCGACGCCTCCTCACCGTGGCTGCGGCGGTGGGAAGCGAGTTCACGGTGGAGGCGGTCCGAGCCGGACTGGCGGGACAAGCGTCGGTCAGCGCCGCGCATGTGGAGGAGCGCTGCGCGCGGATCGCCGGCGCGCACGCTCTGCTGCGCCCCGCCGGAGAGGCGCAGTGGCCCGACGGCACGCTCACGGGCCGGTACCGCTTCGCACACGAGATGTACCGGGAGGTGTTCTACGAGCGACTCGGCCCCGCGCGCCGTGCCGAGGTGCATCACGGCATCGCGGCCCGCGTGGCCGCCGGCTTCGCGTCCAGCCCGGTACAGGTCGCGGGCGAACTGGGAATGCACTACGAACGGGGTCGCGATTACCCGGCTGCCGCGAACCAACTCATCCTCGCCGCGACGGGCGCACTCGGCCGCTCCTCGTACCCCGAGGCGCTGGCCCACACGACGAAAGTGCTGGAGATGCTGGATCGTGTGCCGGAGCCGGCAGAGCGCTCGCGAGTGGAACTCGCAGCACGCCGTGTTCAGACGGTGGCCGCCGCCGCGACCTGGGGATGGCGCGAGCCGCGCTATTACGAAGGCTGCCTGCGGCTGCGCGCACTGGCGGTCGAGAACGGGGACGACCGAGCACTGCTCACGGCGGTGGTCGGACTTCACAACGCCGCGATGATGGACGGCGATGGCGACGCCATGCTGCGGTATGTGCAGGAGGTCGATGCGCTCGTCGAGCGCGATCCAGACCCTGTGGTCCGCCTCGTCGACGATCTTCTGCACATGCGCTCGGACAGCCGAAACGGACGGCATGCCCTGATCCGGGAACGCGCCGAGCGGATGCTCCGTACGTATCGGCCGAGCGAGCATCGCCAACTCGCTCTGCTCGTCGGAGAAGAGTTCGATGTCGCCGCGCACCTGTACGGCGCCGTTGCGCTCTGGCACCTCGGCTATCCGGACCAGGCCCGGCTGCACGCCGCCGCGGCGCTGGAGGAGGCTCGCGCCCAGGAGATTCCGGCCGGACTGGCCAGGGCGCTGTGGTTCGCCGCGACGGTGTACCTGCTGTGCGGCGAGGCGGAGCGGGTACGCGAGCTCGCCGAAGAGCTGCAGGCGATCAGCGTCAAGCACGAGCTGCCGCTCTGGCGTGCGGGGAGCGCCATCATCGCGGGCTGGGCGGCCGCGACGCTCGGCGATCTCGGAGGCGGGCTCGCGCGCATCCAGGACGGCATGGAGAGATGGATGAGCCTTGCCGGTATCGGTGACACCCTGTTCCGGTGTCTGATGGCCGAGATCTGCCTCGTCGCCGGGGAGGTCGGGGCGGGGCTCGACGCGGTGCAGTCCGGTCTGGATGCCATCGAACGGACCGGTTATCTGCAGGGCGAACCCGAGCTGCTGAGGCTGCGCGGCGAACTGCTGCTGGCCGGAGCCGAAGCCTCGGGAGAGGCCGACCGCCCCACGACGACCGCGTACGCCGAGCAGGCACTCGAGCGTGCGTACCGGGTTGCGGCCGGCCGGCCGGAACGCTCGTTCCAATTGCGCGCCGCCACCAGCCTGGCTCGGCGGTGGCGTGAGACGGGCAGGAGCGGAGAGGCCCGCGCACTGCTCTCGAAGGTCTACGCGTGGTTCACCGAGGGCCAGGACACGCGGGACCTGGCGCTCGCCCGGGACCTGCTCGAGTCCCTTTCCGAGCAGGCCCAGCCGGAACTTCCGTAGAACTTCGGAGAACTTTCGAAGGACTTGCGCTCGGCCTCCGCCCTACCGTCAGAACGTCATGGCAACCGGCTCATGGGTGCGGAGCGAACGATGAGCAGTGAATCCGCTGCCGAGCGGAAGCGAGACGGCACCGTCGGCCTCCCCGCCGATCGTGCCTTCGTCGTCCAGCTCCGCCGGCCTGCGCGGAGCGGAACGGGGGCTGTGTGGGCTGGTCGTGTCGAGCACGTGGTCAGTGGCAGGTCTGCGCGTTTCGACGGATGCGACGAGCTGCGCAGGTTCGTGGAGGAACTGCTGGCCCCAGAACCGGGCTCGTCGACGGGAGAGGAACCGACATGAGTAGGCGGTCACGGATGACACCGCCGGCCGGGCGCCGAGACGGCGGGGCCGACCCTCGTCTCAGAAGGCGGGCTGCCGCGCGTCTGGCCGTGGTCGCTGTCGTCGTCGCGCTTCTCACCGGGTGCACCGCCGCCGGCATCCACAATGTGGCTGCGACGTCGACTCCGTCCGCCGGGCGGTCCGCATCGACTGGCCGGTTCGGCGCCACCGGCGGCGACAGCCTGTCGAGCATCAACGTGGTGCCGGCATCCGACAAAGCCCGCCAGGCGAACCTGATGAGCACGCTGTGCAACGACCCCATCGCCAACATCACCTGCGCGTTCGCCCCGACCAGTGTGCCGGTGCCGGTGCTCGGCAAACTCAGGCTGCTGTCCCCGATTGAGGCATGTGCGGCCGGCGGCAAGAAGGTCTCGACGTCTCAGACGACGGAAGAGAGCGACACCTTGGGAGTGAGCGTGTCCGTGGAGCTCGGCAAGGTCGTCAAGCAGGCGGTGGAGGCGTCGTACAGCGTCACCTGGAGCAGCAGCAACACGACCAAGGTGGAAGACGAGATGGAATTGCCGGACCACACCGAGGGATTCGCCTACCGGGCAGCTCCGCTGCTGAGAGCCACAGGCGACCTGACGATCCGCGAGGCGGGTGCCACGGTGCCCGGCGCGAATGGACCGCAATGGTACGTCTACGAGCTGACGGGCGTCACCTTCGATGCGCCGGACACCTCACCGACGGCCCACGGTGTCCTGGAGTTCGCGTCCCGGCCGATGACGGCGAAGGAGAGGTCGGGCTGCGTAAGCCGAACCCGCAGCACGAAGGGCGGCACGAAGTGACGATTCTGAGCGGACGAGTCTGGGCGGCCGTAGGAGCGCTCGTGCTGGCGGGAGCGATGCTGGCCGTGCCGCACGGTCCGGCGGCAGCCGCGCAAACCACCAGCCCCGATAGGTTCAGCGTGCGGAACCTGACCGATCAGCCGTTGATCACCACGCAGGTGCGGGTCGCGACCGACAAGGCGGGGAATCAGGACCAGGGCTGGAGCCATACGTTCGGCGACGAGTTCCCCTATCCGGGCCAGACCATCCAACCCGGGCAGATCATCTACTTCCAGCTCGCGGTCAACTACAACGGCCCCGCGGGGCAGGTCACTCCGAGCAGCACCACGATCGACTACACGATCGGGGCCGGCGGTCCGGCCGTGCACGTCTCGGCGTATCAGAACGGCAAGGGCTGGCCATCACATGAGACCTCCTTCGGCTGCGTCAGTGACGACGCGGCGTGGACCTGCAGCCACGATGCGCACGGCGCGGACGTGACCGATGCGACCAAGCAGACCAAGGTGGTGACCGACAAGCAACAACAGCTCGAACTGGTGAACAAGCTCTGTCAGCTCGGGAACGCCAACGTGAGTTGCACGTTCGACCCGAAGCCGACACTGACGACGACCATGATGCCGTACGTGACGGTCGGCGATGTCCAGTACAACTACACAGAGGAGAACAGCAAGCACACCTGGGCACAGGAATGGGACAACGGCACGACGATGGAAGTCGGTGGCTCGTACTCCCCGGTCGATATCGAAGTCCAAGACGTGATCAAGGTCGAGGTGAAGGTCACTTTCGACCATGAATGGGGCACAAGCAACTCTTCCGAGATCGAGAACTTCGTCTATGTGCCTCCGGACTACTCCGGCTGGATCGAAGCGGAGATCCCGGCGTGGCAACTCACCGGCAATCTGCACATCGTGCTCGGCAACGAGACGTGGACGCTTCCGGAGGTCACCTTCACGACGCCGGCGCCTCCCACGGGTACCTGCCCGGGCCAGGTCGACGGCAGCAAGGCCGGCTTCTGCTGGACACCGCGTACGCAGAAGAGGCCGATCGACCTGTCGAAGAACCCGCCCCCATCGACACCACCGACCTCGTAGGATCGCGTGCCGCACCGGTGGTCATCGAGTGCCCTTCCGCCCGAGTTTCGACGGCCACCAGATTGCGCGCCCGATGTCATAGGAGACCGCCGGGACGAGCAGCGATCGCACGATCAGCGTGTCGACGAGCACGCCGAATGCGACGATGAAGGCGATCTGTGCCAGGAACAGGATCGGGATGACCCCGAGTGCCGCGAACGTCGAAGCCAGAACGAGCCCGGCCGACGTGATCACTCCGCCGGTGACGGCGAGCCCACGCAGGATGCCTTGCCTCGTTCCGTGCAGGATGGTCTCCTCGCGAACACGGGTCATCAAGAAGATGTTGTAGTCGATTCCCAGCGCCACGAGGAAGACGAATCCATACAGCGGCACTGCGGGATCGGCGCCGGGGAAGCGGAAGATGCCGTTGAAGACGTATGCCGAGACACCGAGTGAGGCCGCGAACGAGACGACGACGGAGAGAACGAGCAGCACCGGTGCCAAGACCGCCCGCAACAGCAGCATCAGGATCACGAGGATCACGACAAGCACGATCGGAATGATCATGTTGCGATCGTGAATCGACGCGTCGTTCGAGTCGATGGAGACCGCGGTGACGCCGCCCACCAGGATGCCGTCGTCGAGCCGGGTCAGATCATGCCGCAACGAGCGGACGGTCGATTCGGCGGCATCCGAGTCCGCGGCATGCGTGAGCGTGGCCTGCAGCATCACGTCGTCGTTCACCACCGTCGGCTCGGGCGCTGGACTTCTCGGAATCAGCGGTTGCACGCCGTCTTTCGTCACGGAGGCGCTTCCGCTGGGGGAGCCCTTCGCAACGACGGACACCGACGAGACTCCATCGTGAGCCAACAGGAGGTCGGCCATGCCCTGAAGCTCGGACTTCGGGCCGACCACCAGGGCCGGGCTGCCCGAGCCGCCCGGAAAGTGCTCGGCGAGTACGTTCTGGCCCTCACGTGCGTCGGAATGCGCGAGCACGAGATCGCTCTGCGGCATGCCGTCGGCCTTCAGCTGGAGCACACCGGTGGCGCCGGCCAGCAGCGCGAGCGTGCACACGATCCAGATGATGCGCGGAGCCCCGCGGATCCAGCCGGCCACACGCGCCCAGAAGCCATGCGCGTCCGGTCCGACCACCTGCGCATGCTCCGACCCGAGCTTCGGCCGCACCGGCCAGAATGCCGCACGTCCGAACGCGAGGAGCAATGACGGCAGAAGCGTCATGGCGGACAGGAATGCGAACACGATGCCGATGGATGCCACGGGGCCGAGCGCCTTGTTCGAGTTGAGATCGCTGAACAGCAGGCAGAGCAGGCCGACGATGACGGTGCCGGCCGAGGCGACGATAGGCCCGAACGCGCCGCGGAGGGCGGCCCACGTGGCACTCCACCTGCTGCGCTCATCCCGCAGCGCTTCGCGGTATCGGGAGACGTAGAGCAGCGAATAGTCGGTGGCCGCGCCGATCACGAGGATGAACAGGATGCCCTGTACCTGGCCGCTGAGCTGCACCACGCCCCACTTGGCCAGCCACCAGACCACGAGCAGGGCGACGCAGAGGGCGAACATCGATGTGGCTAGAACGAGAACCGGCAGCAGCGGTGATCGGTACACGATGACGAGGATGACGAACACGGCCGCCAGCGCGACGGCGAGAAGAATGCCGTCGATTCCCCCGAACGCGGCGACCAGGTCCGCGGTGAACCCGCCCGGTCCGGTCACGTAGGCTCGCACGCCATCGGGCGTGCTCGAGTCGAGGTGGCCCCGCAGTCCCGCCACGTGGGCGTCGAGGTTCGAGTCGTCCGCGAACGGCACGAAGACTTCGGCCGCCTTGCCGTCCTTCGACGTGACGGCGGGCGACACGTCTCCCTTCACGCCGGGCAGGTCGGCGATCTTCTTCGTGTCGTCCGAGATGGCGGCGAGGTCCGCCTTGGACAGGCCCGATGAGCGCGCGTAGACCACGATCGCCGGCACGGAATCGCTTCCGCTGAACTTCGCCTGCAGGTCGGCGACCTGAGTGGCGTCCGCGCTGGCCGGAAGATAGCTGGCCTGATCGTTGCTCGACACCTCGGAGACGCGCCCGAAGAACGGTCCGCCCACTCCGGCGAGCGTCAGCCAGACCAGGATCAGGACGGCGGGCAGTACGACTCTCAACCAGCGGGGCATTCGGCCATTCTTCCGCGGAGACCAGATCGCCGGCGAACCAATCGCCGATCGACGCCGGACGAGCGGTCCGCGGCGCATTATCGTGATCGGGGAGGCGATGGCGCCACATGCCGGTCGTCTCCTCGAATTGGAGAAGGGTGGCTCATGAGGGCACTGTTCAAACCCGCTCCCGGTCCAGGCTTGGAGCTCGTCGAGCGGCCGGACCCGGTGACGGGACCGGAGGATGTCACGATCCGGGTGCTGCGCACCGGCATCTGCGGCACCGACCTGCACATTCTGCGCTGGGACGACTGGGCGGCATCGGCCGTGGCTGCACCACTCGTGCCCGGCCACGAGTTCTACGGCGAGGTGGTCGAGGTGGGGCCCCTCGTGCACGACGTCGCGGTCGGTGACCAGGTCTCCGGCGAGGGGCATATCGTGTGCGGCACCTGCCGCAACTGCCGTGCCGGCCGCCGGCAGATGTGCATTCGTACGCAGGGCGTCGGGGTGCAGCGCGATGGTGCGTTCGCCGAATA
Organism: Humibacter albus DSM 18994; assembly: GCF_000421825.1. Taxonomy (GTDB): domain Bacteria; phylum Actinomycetota; class Actinomycetes; order Actinomycetales; family Microbacteriaceae; genus Humibacter; species Humibacter albus. The sequence continues at coordinate 520,856 of NZ_ATXT01000011.1, read as the reverse complement.
CCTGACGCTGCCGGCGAGCAACGTGTGGGTGCACCACGAGTCGATCGAGCCCGAGGTCGGCGCCATCTTCGACCCGCTCGGCAACGCCGTGCACACCGCGCTCGCGTTCCCCGTCGTGGGGGAGGACGTGCTCGTCACGGGCTGCGGTCCGATCGGCCTGATGGCGATCGCCGTCGCCCGGCACGTGGGAGCGCGCTTCATCGTCGGCACGGATGTCAGCGCTCCCCGCCTGCAACTGGCGTTGCAGATGGGTGCCGATCACGCTGTCGACGTGTCGACGACGCCGATCGTCGAGGCACAGCATGCCCTCGGCATGCGCGAAGGATTCGACGTGGGATTCGAGATGAGCGGTTCGCCGACCGCGCTTCCGCAGATGATCGAGAATCTCAACCATGGCGGGCGCATCGCCATGCTCGGCCTCCCGTCGGCGCCCTTCGCTATCGACTGGGGCAAGGTCGTCACGCACATGATCACGTTGAAGGGCATCTACGGCAGGGAGATGTTCGAGACGTGGAACGCGATGGGCGCCATGCTGCAGACCAGCGCGGTGCTCCGGCAGGCGATCGCGTCGATCATCGCGCAGTGCTTCGCCGCACGGGACTGGGAACAGGGCTTCGCGGCCGCGGCCGCGGGCGGAACAGGCAAAGTCATCCTGGATTGGACGCAGCTATGACGTACACGGGTTATCGCGGCTTCGCGGCGGCCGAGCTCGCCGAGATCGAGCGGGCGGGACTGACCAAGCGAGAGCGTGGCATCCGCGGACCGCAGAGCGCGCAGATCGTCGCCGACGGCGACGAGGTGCTGAATTTCTGCGCCAACAACTATCTGGGACTGGCCGACGACCCCCGTCTGGTCGCGGCCGCTCGCGCTGCGCTCGATAGCTGGGGCTACGGCATGGCGAGCGTGCGGTTCATCTGCGGCACCCAGGAACAGCACCTGGAGCTCGAGCGGCGCGTGTCGGAGTTCCTGGGCACCGAGGCGACGATTCTCTTCTCCTCGTGCTTCGATGCGAACGGCGGCGTCTTCGAGACACTGTTTCGCGAGCAGGATGCGATCATCTCCGACGCACTGAACCACGCGTCGATCATCGACGGCATCCGCCTGAGCAAGGCACGCAGGCTGCGCTACGCGAACCGCGACATGGCGGACCTCGAGACTCAGCTGCAGGCATGCGCCGACGCGCGCTTTCGGGTGATCGTGACCGACGGCGTGTTCTCGATGGACGGGTATCTCGCGCCGTTGCGGGAGATCTGCGATCTTGCCGACCGGTATGACGCGCTGGTGTTCGTCGACGACTCGCACGCGGTGGGTTTCGTGGGCGAGCACGGGCGGGGAACGCCGGAGTACTGCGGCGTTGAGGGCCGGGTCGACATCTACACGGGCACGTTCGGCAAGGCGCTTGGCGGGGCATCCGGTGGCTACGTCTCCTCGCATCGCGAGATCGTCGACCTGCTGCGGCAGCGGGCCCGGCCGTACCTGTTCTCGAACACCCTGGCGCCGTCGATCGTCGCCGGAACGCTCACCGCGCTCGACCTGCTCGAGGGGTCCGCGGAACTGCGAATGCGTCTGCGCTCGAATGCGGCGCTGTTCCGGTCACTGATGACGGCTGCGGGGTTCGAGCTGCTGCCCGGGGAGCATCCGATCGTGCCGGTGATGTTCGGAGACGCGGCGATGACCGCGCGCATCGCCGACGAGATGCAACGACGCGGCGTCTACGTGACGGCGTTCAGCTTTCCGGTCGTGCCGCGAGGCCTCGCCCGCATCAGGGTGCAGCTGTCGGCGGCCCACACGCCGGAGCAGATCAGGCGGTGCGTGGACGCATTCGTGCAGGCGCGGGACGCAGTCGGCAACGACTGACGCGCATCACCACCCACGACCGCACCCGGCACCGGCTTCGAGCCCCTGCCGTTGCTCGGCCGACGCTTTGTTGTCGGGCCGCCTCCTCGCCGCTGAGCCGCCCGCTTGTCGTCGGGCCGCCTCCTCGCCGCTGAGCCACCGGCTTGTCGTCGGGCCACCCCTCTATTCGCGCGAACAGGCGGGTGGCTCGACAACAACGTGCGGGCTCGGTGAAGTCGGCGAGGCGGGTGGGGTGGCGGGCTCGAGAGGTCGAGCACGGAACGCAGGTGGGTAGGACTCCTACCAGGGTCAAGGCACGGTCTGCGCGCTCGCGCCGCCGATCCCCTTCACACTGCCGACGAGGCGTCCCTGGGTCGAGAAGATGACGCAGGCGGCCTGCCGGTGGCCGGCGTTCCAGTCCCCTTCGCTCGGCGTGAAGTCGCTGAAGTTCAGTGATGTGTCGTACACGCTCACGCCGACGTAACTCGTGAACGCGTTCGTGCAGAGGTCGTCGGCGGCCGCGAAGGTGCCCTCAGGTCCGGGATAGGCGCCGTCGCCCAGCGAGGGCAGGGCGAATACTTCCGCTCCGTGCGGGAGCGCGCAGGAGACGACGGTGTACGTGATGTCTTCGAGCTCATCCGAGCCCGCAGGGTCCTGCAGGCAGTCTCCGACGGCGAGGGCCGAAAAGGCGACAGTGGTCGCAGTCGGAGTGGGCGTCGGAGTCCGGGTGGGGGTCGCCGATGCGGTGGCCGATGCGGAGCGCGTGGCAGGGGGTGCCACCGCCGATGTGCACGCCGTGAGGGCAGTCAGGGCGAGCATGCTCGCCCCTGCCACCACGAGCATCCGCACGGTACGAGAACGACGCCGACGCATTCCGTCAGGCTATCGGCCGTCAGCCGAGCGCCGGCGCCACGTCGCGCACGATGGACTCCAGCACGCGGGCGTTGAAGTCGACGCCGAGCTGGTTCGGCACGGTGACGAGCACGGTGTCGGCCTCGTGCACGGCGGCGTCCTGCGTGAGCTCCTCGGCGATGGCGTCGGGCTCGCCGATGTAGCTGCGTCCGAACCGCGCCAGGGTGCCGTCGATATGACCCACCTGGTCATGGGCATCGGCCTGCGCGCGAAGACCGAAATAGCGCCGCGTCTCGTCGTCGATGATCGGCAGGATGCTCCGCGAGACCGAGACGCGAGGCTCGCGTTCGTGTCCAGCCCTCGTCCACGTCTCGCGGAACAGCCGCACCTGCTCTGCCTGAAGCTCGGAGAGCGGAACGCCGGTGTCTTCGGTGAGCAGGGTGGAGCTCATCAGATTCATCCCCTGTTCGGCGGCCCAGACCGCGGTCGCGCGGGATCCGGCGCCCCACCAGATGCGATCCGGCAACGTCTCCGACCGAGGCTCGATAGCGAGCGGAACGCGACGGCCCGACATCTCGGGATCCGAATACACGACGCCGGCGCCGGCGATCGCGGCGCGGAAGAGCTCGGTGTGGGAGCGCGCCATGTCTGCATCGGTCTCGTCGTCGCGCGGCACGAAGCCGAACGCCTGATAGCCCTTGTCGGCCGGCTCCGGTGAGCCTCGGCTCACGCCGAGTTGAAGTCGGCCGCCCGCGATCAGATCGGCGGCCGCGGCGGACTCCGCCATCGCGAGTGGATTCTCGTATCGCATGTCGATCACGGCCGTGCCGATCTCGATGCGGGAGGTGCGCGCGCCGATCGCCGCCAGCAGGGGGAACGGCGAGGCGAGCTGGGGGGCGAAGTGGTGCACGCGCACGTAGGCGCCGTGCACGCCCACCTCTTCGGCCGCCTCCGCGAGCTCGATGGTCTGCACGAGCGCATCGGAGGCGGTGCGCACGAGCGAGCCCGGGGCATCCGACCAGTGGCCGAACGAGAGAAATCCTATGCGTTTCACTGCATCTATAGCGGCGCGCCGCCGGCTGCTATTCCCACGCGGATCGAGGGGGATGACACCGTGGTGCAGGGGCCCCGGCGAGAGCCCCGCAAGTCCACGGCGGTCGGATCGATGCCCGCTCGTCGATTGGCACGGTCGGCGCCGGTTCGGTCAGTACCAGTGCGGATCATGCGACATCTCGAAGTTCCACGCGCCGCACGGGGTGCCATAGCTGCGGGAGATGTAGTCGAGTCCCCAGTTGACCTGCGTGTCTCCGTTCGTCTGCCAGTCCGCGCCGGCAGTACTCAGCTTGGAAGCTCGCCAAGCCTGGGGGATGCCATACGCCCCGCTGGAGGAGTTGTATGCGTTCCAGCGCCATCCGGACTCCATGTTCCACAGGTCGATCAGGCACGACATCTGAGAGCCGTCCCAGCCGTACGCACCGAGGCGGCTGCTGGCGTACGCCTGAGCGGCCCCGGGGGTGCAGCCGCCGGTGCAACCGGCCGACGTGTCGATGGCGCCGTCGCTTCCACCGCTGCTGGGGGCGTTCTGCTGAGCCGCCTGCGCGGCGGCGACGCCGGCGTAGTACTGCTGTTGTGTGGACGCCGCCGTGTTCTTCAGCGCGGCCGCTTGCGCGTAGAGCACCTTGCTCTGCTTCTGCTGCGTGGCCAGTGACGCGTCCGCTGCTGCCTTCGCCGCCTGTGCCGCCTGGTAGGCCGAGTCCGCGTTCTGCTCAAGCGTGGTACGGATGTCTTCTGCAGCTTTGGCCTGTCCCTGCAACGACGAGACGACGTTCTGCTTCTGCTGTGCGAAGTCCTTCAACTGCGCGACGTGACTGGTGAGTTGGCTCGCGGCGCCGAGTTGGTCGAGAAGGTCTTTGGCCTTCGTCTTGTCACTGAGCAGGAGCTTGGCGGTGAGGTCGCCGCCACCGGAGATGTACAGCTGTGATGCGAGCTTGCCGTACTGCGTCTTGGCCTTCGCGGCCGACTTCTGCGCCTCGGCCACCTGGGCGTTGATCGCGTCGAGCTTCGTGGTCTGGTCGGTCAGCGCGTTCTTCGCCTGGGTGTACTCGAACTCCTTCTTGAGCTCGAGGTCCGCCGCGTTCTGCGCCGCGGTTTGGAGCTGTGAGACCAGGGCGGAGATCTTCTGATACTCGGCCTGAGCGGCTGCGGCGTTGCTCTTCGCGGCCTGCACCTCGTCCCAGCTCGGGTAGTCGTTGTTGTCGGCGTGCGCGGGTGCGGCGGCGGCCAGGGGAAGTGCCACCGCGATGGCAGCGCCCAGCGCCACCAGGCGCATCCGCCTACCGGTGTCGCGCCGAGGCGCTCTCGGTCGTCTTCTGCGCACAATCACGCTTGCCACGATAGGCAGTCATCGTTCTGCCACCGAGGTCATCCCTCGGCATGCCGCGCCTCGACCCAGCGTGCTTGACTGACCGAATGACGAGCGAGAGCGTGACCGGCACCCGGGACGCCGGCGGCGGGGACAGCGTGAAGCGGGCCGTGCTCGTCGTGGCGATACTGGCATCCCTGGTCGCGTTCCTCGACGGATCGGTCGTGAACGTGGCGCTCCCGGCCATCGAACGGGAGCTCGGCGGCGGCCTCGTGCTGCAGCAGTGGGTGGTGGATGCCTACCTCATCACGCTCGGCGCGCTCATCCTCCTGGCGGGCTCGCTCTCCGACGCGTTCGGTCGTAAGCGCATCCTGATGATCGGACTGTTCGGCTTCGGCATCGCCTCGATAGCCTGCGCACTGGCGCCCGACGGCATCTCGCTCGTAATGTTCCGCGCGGTGCAGGGCATCGCCGGGGCGCTCCTCGTGCCCAGCTCGTTGGCCATCATCATCCAGGTCTTCACCACCGAGGAGCAGCCGCAGGCGATCGGCCGCTGGACCGCGTGGACGTCGGCCGCCATGCTCGCCGGGCCGCTCCTCGGTGGCCTGTTCGTCGACACGCTGTCGTGGCGGCTGGTCTTCGCCATCAACCCGCTGCCGATCGCGGTGACCATAGTCATCCTCTGGCGCGTACGGCTCCACGACGAGTCGGGTCATGGGCATGTGGACTACCTCGGTGCCGTCCTGGGTGCCCTCGGACTCGGTGGGGTCGTGTTCGCCCTGATCGAGCAGGGTCAGGCGGGCTGGGGGAGTCCGCTGGTCTGGGGGATCGGCATCGCAGGATGCCTGTGCCTCGGCGCGTTCGCGCTCGTCGAGCTCCGCACTCCGTGGCCGATGCTCCCATTCGGCCTGCTGCGCATCCGCAACTTCGGCGTCGGCAACCTCGCCACACTCTTCATCTATGCCGCGCTGTCGTTGGGAACGCTGATCGTGGGCATCTACCTGCAGGAGATCGCTGGCTGGCCCGCGACGCTCGCCGGGCTGGCGCTGATCCCCTCGACTGTGGTCATGCTCGCGCTCTCGAGCCGGTTCGGCGCCTTGTCGGGTCGTGTCGGGCCGCGGCTGTTCATGGCGGTGGGGCCCGTCTTCGCGGCGGGCGGATACCTGCTCATGCTCACGATGGGCACCCAGGTGGACTACTGGTGGCAGCTGCTGCCCGGCATCGTGGTCTTCGGCCTGGGACTCGCGATCACGGTCGCGCCGCTGACCGCGGCGATCCTCGGCGCCGTTCCGCCCGAGCACGCCGGCATCGGGTCTGCGATCAACAACGCCGTCGCGCGGATCGCGGGACTCGTCGCCGTGGCATGTGCTGGCCTGGTGATCGCGGGACCGCTCGATCGCGCGGGCCTGCAGCGCATTCTGTTCGTCAGTGCCGGGATGCTCGTGTGCGGCGGGATCGTGTCGGCGCTCGGTATTCGAAACCCGAAGCGGCCGAATTGAGACGGGGCACATGTCGAATAATTGCGTCTTCATGCAAGTGATTGCGTAAGATGTGACCATGGCGAAAAGGCTGGCGGAGGTCGCCCGCAAGGTGGGTGTCAGCGAGGCGACAGTGAGTCGTGTGCTCAACGAGAAGCCGGGGGTCAGCGAGGCGACGAGGCAGGCGGTGCTGACTGCGCTCGACGTGCTCGGATATGAGCGACCGACGAAGCTCAGGGGTGAACGGGCGCGGCTGGTGGGTTTGGTGCTGCCCGAACTGTCGAACCCGATCTTTCCGGCATTCGCCGAGGTCGTCGGCGGCGCGCTCGCCCAGAACGGGTACACGCCCGTGCTGTGCACGCAGACGGCGGGCGGCGTCTCGGAGGCCGACTACATCGACCTTCTGCTCGAGCAGCACGTCTCCGGCGTCGTGTTCGCCGGAGGGCTCTACACGCAGGAGCTGGGTGCACATGAGCACTACGAGAGGCTGCGCGAGGTGAAGTTGCCGACGGTGCTGGTGAGCGCCCCGGTCGACGGCATCGGATTCCCGACGGTGTCCTGCGACGACGGCGTCGCCACCCAGCTCGCTGTGCGCCACCTCATTCAGCTGGGGCACACGCGCATCGGTTACGTGCTGGGGCCGAAGGACCATGTGCCGTCTCAGCGCAAGGAGGCCTCGGCACGCCGGGAGATCGATCGCGCCGGCCTGACGTTCGACGACGACCTGGTCGTGCGATCGCTCTACTCGCTCGAGTCGGGCCAGGCCGCGGCGGCCGCGCTGCTGCGCAGGGGAGTCACCTCGATCGTGTGCGCGAGCGACCCGCTGGCGCTCGGCGTCATCAGGGCCGTGCGGCGCGCGGGGCTGCGCGTGCCGGAGGATGTGTCCGTCATCGGGTACGACGACTCCTCGTTGATGGGCTGCGTGGAGCCGCCATTGACCACGGTGCGGCAGCCGATCGAGTCGATGGGGCGGATGGTGATGGAACTGCTCACGACGCAGATCCGCGGCGAGGCGCCGGAGGTCGACGAGTTCCTCTTCGAGCCGGAGCTTGTCGTACGTGCGTCGACTGGCCCCGTGCCGCACGCAGCCTGAGGCGGCGCGGTGCGGGCCCGCGCGCCCCGTGGACGAGCCCGATAGCCGTTTGCGTGCGCAAGCCGTCGCAAATGACGCAAGCGAATTGCCAAATGTTTAGTTCTTGCGTCATTTTGTAGAGATAGCTACTTTGAGAGCGACACCGAGGGCATCCGTCTTCGGCGGTCATGAGATCAGCTTCCCGATCCCGGCAGCGCTGCCTTCGAGTGGTGCTCGCCTCTCCCGCAGAAAGGCACCCGAGTGGACTCGCCCTCTCTCGCCGACACCGAGCTCTCCGCACCCGAAGCGGCGCAGCAATCCGACGCAGCACGGGCATCCGACGCAGCACAGGCATCCGACGGCCGTACCGGTGCCGCGACGGGGCGCGCCGACGCGCCGGTCACTCGCCGTCCGACGCCGGCCGGCGATCCCGAGTGGTGGCGCAGCGCGGCGATCTACCAGATCTACCCCCGCAGCTTCGCAGACGGGAACGGTGACGGCGTGGGCGATCTCGCGGGCGTCAGGCGTCACCTCGGCTATCTGCGCGACCTCGGCGTGGATGCTCTCTGGTTCACCCCCTGGTACGAGTCGCCTCTCGCGGACGGCGGCTACGATGTCGCGGACTACACCTCCATCGATCCACGGTTCGGCACCCTGCAGGAGGCGGAAGCGCTCATCGAGGAGGCGCTGGCGCTGGGCATTCGCACCATCATCGACATCGTTCCGAACCACATCTCGGACCGCCACCCGTGGTTCCAGGCAGCCTTGGCTGCGGGGCCGGGCTCGCCGGAGCGCGAGCGCTTCTGGTTCCATCCTGGCGAGGGCCTGAACGGGGACGAGATCCCCACGCGCTGGGAGTCCAGCTTCTCGGGAGAGACCTGGACCCGCACCACGAACCCGGACGGAACACCGGGCGAGTGGTACCTGCACCTCTTCACTCCGCAGCAGCCCGACCTGAACTGGAACCACCCCGACGTGCGACGCCTGCACGAGGACGTGCTGCGATTCTGGTTCGACCGCGGCGTCGGCGGTGTTCGCATCGACTCGGCGGCACTGCTCGTGAAGGATCCGACGCTGCCCGAGGTGCCCGAGCATCCGGGACCGGGAGCACATCCCACACAGGACCGCGACGAGCTTCACGACATCTACCGGCGCTGGCGCTCGATCGCCGACTCGTACCCTGGCACTCGTGTGCTCGTGGGCGAGATCTGGCTTCCCGACATCGACAGGTTCGCGCGGTATCTGCGCCGGGACGAACTGCACACCGCCTTCAACTTCGACTTTCTCGCCCGTGCGTGGGACGCGGCTCAACTGCGGGAATCGATCGAGCAGACGCTGGCCGCCCACGCGCCGGTGAACGCGCCATCGACCTGGGTTCTCTCGAACCACGACGTCACCCGGCCCGTCACTCGCTACGGCCGCGCCGACTCCTCGTTCTCGTTCGCGCACAAGCGCGCGGGCACTCCGACCGACCTCAGGCTGGGCGAGCGCCGGGCTCGCGCGGCCGCGCTTCTCACGGCAGCTCTTCCGGGTGCGCTGTACATCTACCAGGGCGACGAGCTCGGCCTTCCCGAAGTCGAGAACATCCCAGAAGATCTGCTCGAGGACCCGATGCACTTCCGTTCCGGCGGCGTCGACCCCGGACGCGATGGATGCCGCGTGCCGCTTCCGTGGAGCGGCTCGCATCCGCCGTTCGGCTTCAGCCCCGACGGCGCCGGCACGGCCCCCTGGCTCCCGCAGCCGACGGACTGGGCGGCGCGCACCGTGCAGGCGCAGCAGGCCGATCCGTCGTCGATGCTCTGGCTGTATCGGCAGGCGCTGCGTCTGCGTCGTCGGCTGAATGCGCAGGCGGGCGACGCTTTCGCGTGGTGCGAGCTCGGGCCCGGCGTGCTCGGCTTCGATCGCGGAAGCGCGTTCCGATGCGTCGCGAATCTCTCCCGAGGCGACGTGAGGCTCCCGGCGGATGCCGACATCATCCTGTCCAGTAGCCCGTTGCACAACGGCGCGCTGCCCCCCGACTCCACGGCGTGGCTACGAACACAGCACGAACCGCTCGAGATCCACTCCGGTTCCAGCCGGAACGGATGAACCGAAATACGCACCCCACATTCCGCACACCCCGAAAGGAACGACGACGATGAAGTCTCCAGCGAAGATCGCGGTGCTGGCCGCGGCCGCACTGGCCGGCGTGGGCATCCTCAGCGGATGCTCGTCGAACAGCGGCGGCTCCGGCGACGGCCAGGTGAACCTGGTCGTGGCGCCCGTGCTGCCCGGCGCTACCGCCGATGCGCTCACGGCTCTGCACGACCGTGTGAAGCAGTTCGAGAAGAAGTATCCGGACATCAAGGTCAAGGCCATCGAATACCAGTGGACAGGTACGACGTTCGCCGCCGAGCTCGCCGGCGGCACCTTGCCCGATGTGTTCAACGTGCCGTTCACCGACTCGAAGACGCTCGCGAACAACGGCCAACTCGCCGACATCACGAAATACTTCAAGCAGACGTCGACGGCCGACAAGTGGAACAAGAACGTGCTGGATGTCGCGACCGGCGATGACGGCAAGGTGTACGGCATCCCGTGGGGTCCGTACGCGATGGCGCTCTCGTACAACCGCGACATCTTCACCAGGGCCGGCCTCGACCCCGACAAGCCACCGACGACGCTCGATGAGATCGAGCAGGACGCCAAGACCATCTCGCAGAAGCTCCCGGGCGTCGCCGGCTACATGCAGATGACGAAGGACAACACCGGCGGCTGGGAGCTCGCCACCCTCACCCAGGCGCTCGGCGGCCACCTCGAGAAGGTGGGTTCCGACGGCAAGGTCACCGTCACCGCGGACAACGCGAAGACGAAGCAGGCGCTGAACTGGTTGAAGGCGCTGCGGTGGAACGACGACGCCATGGGCAGCAATTTCCTGTTCGATTGGAGCGGCATCAACGAAGCCTTCGCCTCCGGCAAGGTGGCGATGTACATGAGCGGGTCGGATGTCATCGGCTCGCTCATGCAGGCCAACGGTTTCGATCAGAAGAAGTACGGCGTGACCACGTTCCCGCTGGCCTCGAACGCGAGCGCCGGCATCCTCTCCGGCGGCAACGTCGACGTGGTCAACGTGAAGGACAGCCCCGAGCAGATCGCCGCTGCCGTCAAGTGGATCGACTTCTACCGCACGCAGCCCACGGTCGACAAGAGTGCTGCAGTGAAGAACGCGAAGACCCTTGCCAAGGGTGACCAGGCGGTGAATGCACCGACCCTGCCGGTGTTCGACAAGGCCACGTGGCAGAAGAACCAGGAGTGGATCAAGCCGTACGACAACATCCCGGTGGAGAACCTCAAGCCGTTCACGGACGGCATCTTCGACCAGAAGATCTCCCCGGAGCCTCCGTCGCACACCCAGGACCTCTACGGAGCTCTCGACCCTGTCGTGCAGGCTGTGCTGACCGACAAGAACGCCGATGTCGACTCCATGTTGAAAGCGGTCGATACCAAGATCCAGGCGCTCGTCGACGCCGACGGCAAGTGACCTCCACTGTGACGCGCGCCACGACGGACGCCCCCGGGCCGCCGGCCATCGTGCCGGCGGCGCCGGGGCGCGGCCCTGCATCGAATCGCTCGTCCGCTCCGGGCAGCAGGACCGACGATTCCGCCCGTGCGCTCGCGCGTCGACGCAGGCACAACCCGATCACGTGGGTGCAGCGCGGCGGGCTGACCACGCTGTTGTTCCTGCTGCCGCTCCTGATCATCTTCGGGGTCTTCTCGTGGACCCCGATCGTGGAGTCGGTGATCATGAGCTTCCAGAAGACGAACCTCGTCACCGCCCCTGTCTTCGTCGGTTGGGACAACTTCGTCGCGGTCTTCCGCGACCCGGTGTTCTGGGTCGCCCTGCGCAATACGGGCTATTTCGCCGCGCTCGCGCTGCTCTTCGGGTACCCGATCCCGCTCGTGGCCGCGGTGCTGATGAGCGAAGTGCGCCGCATGAAGGGGCTGTACAGCGTGCTCGCCTACCTGCCGGTGGTGATTCCGCCCGTGGTGTCGGTGCTGCTCTGGAAGATCTTCTACGACGCAGGCCCGACGGGGGTCTTCAACACCATCCTCAGCTGGGTGGGCATCCCTCCGCAGCCGTGGATCCAGGATGCCGCGACCGCGATGCCGTCGCTCGTGCTGCAGGCGACGTGGGCCGGCGCGGGTGGGACGATCATCATCTATCTGGCGGCGCTGACGTCGGTCTCGCCCGACCTCTACGACGCCGCAGAGGTCGACGGCGCGAGCATCTGGGGCAAGATCTGGCACGTCACGTTGCCGCAGCTGCGGGGCATCCTCTTCATCACGCTGATCCTGCAGATCATCGCCACGGCGCAGGTGTTCCTGCAGCCGTTCCTCTTCACCGGCGGGGGACCGGTCAACTCGACCACTACCATCCTGCTGCTGATCTATCAGTACGCGTTCACCAACAGCCTCGGCGGCGCCTACGGGCAGGCCACGGCGCTCAGCATCATGCTGGCGGCGTTCCTGGCCGTCTTGTCCGTCGTGTACTTCCGGCTGACCTCGAGATGGAGCGACGAATGACCACCACCGCACCCGCCGAGCCCGGCGTACAGGACACCGTGGTCACGCCGCGTCGGCGTCGCAGCCGCCAGGTCGCCGAGGAGCCCGAACGCGGCATCCTCTCGGCGGCCGACCGTCGGCGACCGCAGGTACGAGTGCTCGGGACGATCGTGAACGTCGTGCTCGGCGTGTGCCTCGTCGTGATCGGTCTCGTGCCCCTGCTCTGGCTGCTGAAGTCGGCCGTGACGCCGACGCAGGACACGCTGACGCAGCCGCTCGCCCTGTTCCCGAACGGGTTCGCGTTCTCGAACCTCTTCAAGGCGTGGAACGACGTCAAGATCGGCGACTTCTTCTTCAACACCATCTGGATGGCCGCTGGCGAGTGGGCGGTGCAGCTCCTGGTCGCCACGACGGCGGGATACGCACTCTCGGTGCTGCGGCCCAAGTACGGCAAGATCATCAGCGGCCTCGTGCTCGCAACGCTCTTCGTGCCCGCCGTCGTGCTGCTCGTCCCGCTCTACCTGACGATCCTGCACCCGCCGCTCATCGGACACTCTTTGATCAACACGTTTTGGGCGGTGTGGCTGCCGGCAGGCGCGAGCGCCTTCAACGTGCTGCTGGTGATGCGGTTCTTCGATGCGCTGCCCCGCGAGGTGTTCGAGGCCGCGAAGACGGACGGCGCCGGAACGTTCCGGCTGTTCTGGTCGGTGGTGCTGCCGATGTCGAAGCCGATCATCGGTGTCGTGTCGGTGTTCGCGATCAATGCCGCCTGGGCGGACTTCCTCTGGCCCAACCTCGTGCTGACGAACATCGGGATTCAACCGCTCTCGGTGCGCCTACCGCAGATCCAGTCGTCGACGGATCTCGGGGTGTATCTCGCGGCGCTGACGATCGCCACCCTCATCCCCGTCGCGATCTTCCTGATCTTCCAGCGCACCTTCCTGCGCGGCGGCGGGTTGGGCGGAGCGGTCAAGGGATGACGACGCCACCCGGCTCGACACCGAGGAACCGCGCGAGTCGCGCGGCCTCGGTCTCGAGACCGTGTCGTTCGGACTCCGTGAGCGTGCTGAACGGTTCCGCCTCGACGGTTGCGACCGAGCGGCGGATGCTGTGACGCCACGTTCCGACGACCCGACCGGCCGAGACGATAGCGGGAAGGAACACGCCGTTACCGGTCGGCGAGACGCGCCAGGCGTGCTCGGCGGGGAGCGCGGCGGATCGGTCGCCGTACCCGAGCACGTACTCGTCCCACGCGGCGATCGCCTTGAGCCCGCGCGGGCGGGCGGGCGTCGCGTCCAGCTCTGAAGGGGCCACGAGGAATTCGTCGTCGCCGACGCGCACGGTCGTCAGCGCACCGGCGGCGACCTCACGCGCGCGGCGAGCATCGCTGAGGGTGAGTCCCGACCACCAGGCGAAGTCGCGCACCGTGATCGGTCCGTGCCCGGCCGCGTAGCGGGTGAGGTAGCGGCCGAGCGCCTCTTCTCGCTGAAGCGGTGGTGCGTGCGGGACGAGAACCAGCTCGGGCTGCGCCCCGCGATAGGGGCCCCAGGCCACGAGCCCTCGCAGAGCGGTATCGCGGATGTAGCGGTACCCGCGCTCGGACGATGTGTCGACGCCGGCGCGCTTGAGTGCGCTGAGCGCTTCTGCTCGGGTCGTGGGCCCATGCTCCGCGACCTGGTCGACGATGACAGCCGATGCTCGATCGAAGTCGTGAGGCGAGATGCCGCGCTGCCGTGCCTCTCGATCGACGGCGGCGCGTTGCCGCGCGGAGGTGAGCGAGAGCATCCAGCCGAGGTCTTCGGCGGCGACCAGATGCAGGGTGCCGCGCATCGTCCACGAGCGCAGCACCGCGCCGCTGGCGAAAAGGTCTTCGACGTCGCCGAGGCGTGCGCGCGGCGATCGCACGCCCACCGCCCATCGCGCGGCCGGGACGTTCTGCGCCTGCACGGCGGCGAGCCGGCGTACGACGTCGAGCGGTGACTGCGTGTGCCCGGTCAGGAACTGCGTGTTCAGTCGGCGTGCGCGCAGCCACGAGACGGATGCCACGGCCACCTCCTCATCGATCACCATCGATGATGGCAGCCGCCACCGTCATTCAGACGGCGATGCCGATGGCGCGCAGTTGGGCGAGGAGCCCGGCGCCGTCGGCTCCGTACACCCAGGGCACGCCGCTCGTCTGGGAGTGTTTCTCCGCCTTGGACCGACCACCCGCCAGCACCGATTCGGCGTTGGAGAGCTGGCGGATCGCCACGGCGGCGACGTTGCCCGGATGCTCCATCACGAAGTCCGCGTAGATCTGCTCGTCGTGCTGCCCGTCGTCACCGACGAGCAGCCACTTGACGTGCGGGAACTCGTCGACGAGGCGGCGCAGGCTGAGCTCCTTGTGCTCGCGGCCGCTACGGAAGAAGCGATCGTGGGTCGGGCCCCAGTCGGTGAGGAGCAGTGCGCCCGGGGGAAAGAGATTGCGGGAGAGGAACCGCGTGACGGCCGGAGCCACATTCCAGGCCCCGGTCGAGAGGTAGACGATGGGCGCTCCGACGTGCGAGGCTGCGAGTCGTTCGAGCAGCACGGCCATCCCCGGCGTCGGCACTCGCGCGTGCTCGTCGAGCACGAACGTGTTCCACGCCGCCAGGAGCGGCCGGGGGAGCGCGGTGACCATGACTGTGTCGTCCACGTCGGAGATGACGCCGAAGGCGGCTTCCTCGGCGACGACCTGCACGGGGGAGGTCGCGACGTGGCCCGTGTGCCCGGCGTGAAGCGAGACGGTGTGAACGCCGGGCTGAAGGCAGACCGGGATGACCGTGTCGACGACACCCCCGCGATCCGGCCTCACGCTGTGGCACGTGCCGTCCACCTCGATCTCGACGTCGATGTCGCTGTACGGAACGCTGATGAAGCTGCGCCAGCCGCGCACGCTCTCTTCGCGTTTGCGGTTCTTGCGCTCGGCCCGGGAACCGGGGCGCGGATCCCTCGCCAGCACGACGCGACCGAGCACGCGGATCCACTCCGTCGTGCCGTATCCGGGATACGAGAGGACCGTGGGCAGCGAGCCGCGCTTCAGGGCGCGTCGAGCCCGGAAAGCGTGGAAGGCATCCTCGATGCGGGCAGCGCGATGCATCGTCTGCTCGGGTCGGGGGCGGCGGAACATCGTCACAGTCTTTCACGAGTGCAACCGGGGTTCGCGCGTCGGTGCGGCAACGTTTTCTCCCTCACCGACTCGCGACACGTCAACTAGTGGTGAACATGAAGACCTATCGGTTAACGTCGAACGCAACAGCGGTACGTCACGTTCGGGTCGGGCGACGCGTGAAAGAGGAGCAGTTACACAAGATGATCGAAGAGATCCTCGTCGGCACGAAGGACGCCGCGAATGCGGCATCTCTGAGGGTCGAGCCCGCTCAGGACCGAAGCCTCGCTCGCATCGACGCACTTCTGGACGCCGCGGCAGCGGTGGTCGATGAGGTCGGCTTCGACCGGCTCTCCACCGCGCAGGTGGCGGAGACGAGCGGGGCATCGATCGGCACGGTCTACCGGTACTTCCCGGACCGCATCGCGCTGCTCACGGCCCTGCGCGATCGCGCGATTCTGCGGTACCGGCTGACGGCATCCGACGAGTTGGAGCGTCGCTCGCCCGAGACGTGGCAGGAAGCCTTCGTCTGCCTCGCCGACGTGTACGAGCAGATGTTCCGCGTGGAGCCCGGCTTCCGCATCCTGCGATTCGAAGAGGTGCACGGCGCCGGCGAAGCGGACGACACGCCCGACCATCTGCACGAGTTCGCTGAGCGCGTCGCGCAGGTTCTCGCCACGCGATACGCCTTCGACTGGGACGACGAGCTGGTCTTCAGGCTCGAGGTCGCCACCCAGCTCGCGTCGTCATTGATCGAGCGTGCCCACGTCTACGGCCCGGCGTGGCGGTCCCGCCTGCTGGCGGAGGCGCCCGGCGTCGCCGTGGCCTACCTCGAGAAGTTCTACGACTGAAGCGGTTCGCCACGCGCGACGGAATGTTTCGCCGACGCGGCGGGTTTCCTGAACATCGGCCCGGGTGTCGGTGCCGTGCGACATAGTGGGATGCGGGTGCACGGCGAGTCCGCGTTCCTCCAGAACGAGACTCCGGAAATCCCACGACGCAACCGACGCGCGGCCGAGGTGGTCGCCCCGCAGGAATGAGCCATCACATGATCGAGTTCCGATCGGTGACCAAGCGCTTCCCCGACGGCACCGTGGCCGTTCGTGACTTCAGCCTGGTGATCCCGTCGCGCCGCATCACGGTGCTCGTCGGCTCGTCCGGCAGTGGCAAGACCACGATTCTGCGCATGATCAACCGCATGGTGGACCCGACGAGCGGCACCATCGAGATCGACGGCGACGACATCGCCGGCATCGAGCCGGTTGGCCTGCGCCGTGGCATCGGTTACGTCATGCAGAATGCCGGGCTGCTCCCGCACCGCCGGGTGGCGGACAACATCGCCACGGTGCCCGTACTCCGCGGCGTGCGACGCAAGGATGCCCGTGCGCGCGCCCTCGAGCTCATGGACACGGTCGGACTCGACCGTTCGCTCGCCGAGCGATACCCGAGTCAGCTCTCGGGCGGCCAGCAGCAGCGCGTGGGGGTCGCGCGCGGGCTCGCGGTGGACCCGAACATCCTCTTGATGGACGAACCGTTCGGCGCGGTCGACCCGCTGGTGCGCGCCGAGCTGCAGCGCGAGCTTCTCCGGTTGCAGCGCGACCTCGACAAGACCGTCGTGTTCGTCACGCACGACATCGATGAAGCGCTACTGCTCGGCGATCAGATCGTGATCTTCACCACGGGCGGCATCGTGGCGCAGGCCGGTACGCCGCAGGAGATCCTCGCCGCTCCGGCGGACGAATTCGTGGCGCGCTTCGTCGGCGCCGACCGTGGCAAGCGGGCGTTGCACGTGCGTGAGCAGAACGGTCGGCCCGTGGTGGTCGACTCCGAGGGCCGGGCGGCGGGTGTGCTGGTGCCGGACGACGCCGGGCTCGGCGCACGGGCCGGGGACGGTTCCCCCGCGGACGGCTCTGCTCCCGGTGGCCGGCCGGAGCCCGCTCGGGACGGTGGAGCGCGGTGAGCTGGCTGCTCGGCAACGCCGACCAGATCGTGCAGATCACGCTGGTGCACGCCTGGTATTCGGCTTTGCCGATCGTGATCGGGTTCGTGATCGCGATTCCCATCGGCTGGTTGGCGAACCGCTATCGCGTGGGTCGAGGCACGATCCTCGCCGTCGTCGGCCTGCTGTATGCCGTGCCGTCGCTGCCGCTCTTCGTGGCGCTGCCGAGCCTTCTCGGCACGCGCATCCTCGATCCGGCGAACGTCATCGTGGCGCTCACCATCTACGCGATAGCCATCATGGTGCGCACCGCGTCGGATGCCTTCGCCTCGGTCGAGATCGACGTTCTGCTGTCCGCCACCGCGGTCGGCTTCTCCACGTGGCGTCGGTTCTGGTCGGTCGAGCTTCCGCTCGCGGGCCCCGTTCTGCTCTCGGGCATCCGCGTCGTGTCGGTGAGCACGATCAGCCTGCTCAGCGTCGGTTCCGTCATCGGGGTGACGAGCCTCGGCTACTTCTTCCTCGACGGATTCCAGCGCGCGTTCGCCCTGGAGATCATCGTGGGCATCGTCGGCACGATTGTGATCGCCGTCATCTCCGACCTCCTGCTCTCGCTGGCAGGACGGCTGCTGATGCCATGGAACGCCCGCCCGCCGTCGCGTCGAGCGGTGCGCCGCGCCGAGGCGCGCACCCTGGTGGAGGCGGCATGAACTCGTGGCCTTCGGCATTCCTCTGGCTGGCGGATCCGGTCAACTGGGCCGGCCCGGGCGGTATTCCGACGCGCGTCGGCGAGCACCTGCTCTACACTCTCGTCACGCTTCTGATCGGTGTGATCATCGCCGTGCCGGCGGGGCTGGCCATCGGGCACACCGGCCGCGGACGAGGGATCGCGGTGCAGGCATCCGGTGTTTTGAGAGCACTTCCCACGCTGGGTCTGCTGCTTCTGCTCGCGCTGTGGCTCGGCATAGGGTTCACCCCTCCGCTGATCGTGATGGTCGCGCTCGCGCTGCCGCCCTTGCTCGCCGGAGCCTACGCAGGAATGGACGCCGTCGATCGGCAGACCATCGATGCGGCCCGCTCGATCGGCATGACGGGGTGGCAGGTGCTGTTCCAGGTGGAGTTGCCGCTCGCGCTGCCGCTGGTCATCGGCGGCATCCGGTCGGGATGCCTGCAGGTCATCGCGACGTGGACGGTCGCCGCCTACCTTCCGCTGGGGGGCCTCGGTCGCTACATCTACGACGGGCTCGCCGTGCAGAACTACGCCGAGATGCTCGGAGCCTCCGTGCTCGTGATCGTCCTGGCACTGCTGGCCGACGGTCTTTTCGCGCTCGTGCAACGTCTCGTGGTCCCGCGAGGCGTGCTCGCCGGGCGCAGCCGTGATGTGCGCACCCGCACCCCGCGTCGGTCCGCATCCTCCACACCATCCACCACAGCAGGCTGAATCGCGAACTCGCGCGGAAGCCGAAAAGAAAGAGAAAGCGAAGCACCATGTCACTGAGAACACGCGGTATCGCCCTCGCAGCCGTGGCAGCCGTCAGCGCCTTGGCCCTTGCGGGCTGCTCCTCGGAGAGCCCGCTCGACGACTCGTCGACGTCGTCCGGATCGAAGGCATCCGGCTCGATCGTGGTCGGGTCGGCCAATTTCCCCGAGTCCGAGATCATCGCGCAGGTCTATACGCAGGCGCTGAGCGACAACGGGGTGGATGCCAGCATCAAGCCGAACATCGGCGCCCGGGAGGTCTACCTCAAGGCCCTCCAAGACGGCTCGATCGACCTGGTCCCCGAGTACTCCGGCAGTCTGCTGCAGTATTACGACGCGAAGTCGAAGGCCAAGTCGAGCGCCGACGTCTACGCCGCCTTGAGCGATGCGCTCCCCAAGGGGTACGAGGTGCTCGACCAGTCGACGGCGCAGGATGCGGACTCGTACAACGTGACGAAGGAGTTCTCGCAGAAGTACAACGTGACCAGCCTGTCCGATCTGAAGAGCGTGCCGGTGTCGCTCACGGTCGGTGCGAACCCCGAGTTCGCGGAGCGGCCGTACGGCATCAAGGGTCTGAAGTCCGCCTACGGAGTGACAGCGACGCTGGACCCGATCAGCGACGGCGGCGGACCTCTCACCGTGAAGGCTCTGGTCGACGGAACCGTGCAACTGGCGGACATCTACACGACGAGCTCGGCGATCAAGGACAACGACCTCGTCACGTTGAAAGACCCGAAGCACATCATCATCGCCGAGAACGTGGTGCCGATCATCAACGAGAAGAAGGTGAGCACCAAGGTCAAGAACGTGCTCAACACGGTGTCGAAGGCGCTCACCACCGACGATCTCGTCTCGATGAATGCCAAGAGCTCGGGCTCCGCCAAGGAGTCCGCAGAGCAGATCGCGAAGGAATGGCTCGCCTCGAAGAACCTGTTCAAGTAGGCGCGAGCCCCGCTTCTCCGACGGTGGCTACGGCCGTCGGGGAGCGGTACGCGAACAAGCGTGCTTGTGCGAAACCGTTCCCGGCGGAGGGCGCCACGGCGCCGATCCGCCGGGAACGGCTTTCTCTGCGCATCGACGCCGAGCACGTCTTCGAGGCCTTGTTCGCCGAGGAGCCCTACGCGTTCTGGCTGGATGCCCCTGCTCGCGACCGTGGAATCACACTCCTCGGGGCGGCGTCGAGCAGCCACGCGGGCATCCTCGTGGCCGGCGGCGTGCTGCATCGGGTGGCGGACGGAGTCGCCGTGGCCACAGGGGGAACCATCGAGGACGCGGTGCGATCGTGGCGGACCGCTGACGGCGGTGACGGCGGTGCGGATGCTGGCGGTGCGAAAGATGTCGGCGCGGACGCCGTCCGTGCGGAAGATGTCGGCTCGGGCTCCCGCCGGACGTGCGCCGGCCAGGTCGACGATCAGTGCCCGCTCGGATGGATCGGGTGGTTCGGCTATGAGCACGGAGCGCGTCTGCTCGGCGCGCCGGGGAGCCCGTCGCCGTACCCCGACGTGGCGCTGATGGCGGCAGACCGCGTCATCGAGATCGACGAGGAGCGTGATGAGGTCTCGCTCTGGTACGAGGAACGCGATGACGCGGCCGCGTGGGTGGCGGCGACGAGCGATCGCCTGCGCGCGATGGCTGCGCGGCTACGCGTCGATCGCGCTCTCGGGGGAAGGCGAAGCGTTGTCACTGACACGAACCACAGCGAGGAGGGGAGCGGACGAGTCGCTCGTGCTGCCGGGCACTGGCAGCACACGGACGCCGAGTACCTGGACATGATCGCCGCGTGCCAGACGAGCATCCGCGCCGGTGACGCCTACCAGCTCTGCCTCACGACGACCGTATCCGTTCCCACGGACGAAGCGCCCTGGGCGATCTTCCGGCGGGTGAGAGAGGCGTCGCATCCCGTGAACGGCGGCTTCGTGCGCTTCGGCGACGTCGCCTTGCTGAGTGCCTCGCCCGAGCTGTTCCTGACCGTGCGGAACGGCGTGGCCGCGACGCGACCCGTGAAGGGGACGAGGCCGCGTGGTGCCACACCGGCGGAAGACGACGCGCTGCGCAACGAACTGGCTCTCGACGAGAAGGAGTGCGCCGAGAACCTGATGATCGTCGATCTGATGCGGAACGATCTTGCGCGAGTGTCCCGGCTCGGGGGAGTGGCCGTCACCGAGCTGCTCGCCGTGGAGACGCACAAACACGTGCACCAGCTGGTCAGCACGGTTCGCGCGCGACTCGCCGACGGCGTCGAGGCGCTCGACGTTCTGAACGTCTGCTTCCCGGCGGGCTCGATGACCGGGGTTCCGAAGCTGAGCGCGGTGGGCATCCTCGCCCGGCTCGAGGGCGCGCCGCGAGGGGTGTACAGCGGATGCTTCGGGCGGCTGGGTCTTGACGGGTCCGCCGAGTTGGCCATGGTGATCCGCTCGATCGTCATGGCTGATGGCACGGCCTCGGTGGGGACCGGAGGCGGGATCACGGCGTTGTCCGAACCTGAAAGGGAACTCGCCGAGGTCAAGCTCAAGGCGGCCGCGCTCCTGCGAGCGCTGCGTGCCCAGGACGGGTGAGCGGGCGGCGCACTCGAAGACGCGCTCACGGCGCGGAATTCCGCGACTGCCGACCGGGTAATCTTGACGTCACCCCCATTTTCTCGTGCGGACGCGGTGGTCCGCACACCCCACCACCTCACGCAGAGATTGAGAGCGACGTGCCACAACACGAGACGACAGACGCTCCGGAGAGCCGCTACGACTTCGCCGCGATTCAGGCGAAGTGGCTCCCGGTGTGGGAGGAACTGCAGCCGTTCCGCGCCGACGTTCCCGGCGACACTCGTCCGCGCAAGTACGTCCTCGACATGTTCCCCTACCCCTCGGGCGACCTGCACATGGGGCATGCCGAGGCGTTCGGCTTCGGCGACATCGTCTCCCGGTACTGGCGACAGCAGGGCTTCAACGTTCTGCATCCGATCGGCTGGGACTCGTTCGGCCTTCCGGCCGAGAACGCGGCCATCAAGCGCGGAATCGACCCACGGGGCTGGACGTACGACAACATCGCGCAGCAGAAGCGCAGCTTCCGGCTCTACGGACCGTCGTTCGACTGGAGCCGCGAACTGCACACCAGCGATCCCGAGTACTACAAGTGGAATCAGTGGCTGTTCCTCAAGCTGTACGAGAAGGGCCTGGCGTACCGCAAGGACGGCAATGTCAACTGGTGCCCGAATGATCAGACCGTGCTCGCCAACGAACAGGTCATCGACGGGCACTGCGAGCGTTGCGGCTTCCTGGTGGAGAAGAAGAAGCTCACCCAGTGGTACTTCCGGGTGACCGATTACGCGGACCGGCTGCTCGACGACCTGAACCAGCTCGAGGGCGCCTGGCCCACCCGCGTCCTGACGATGCAGCGCAACTGGATCGGCCGATCAGTCGGTGCCGACGTGCGCTTCTCGATCGAGGGCCGCGACGAGCCGATCAGCGTGTACACGACGCGTCCCGACACCCTCTACGGCGTGACGTTCATGGTCGTGGCACCGGACTCCGACCTGGCGGCGGAACTGGTGGCCGATGCGCCGGCCGGGGTGCGCGAACGGTTCGACGACTACCTGAAGCAGACACAGGCGTCCACAGACATCGAACGGCTGAGCGCCGACCGCGAGAAGACGGGTGTCTTCCTCGAGAGGTATGCCATCCATCCGCTGAGCGGGGAGAGGCTGCCCATCTGGGCGGCCGACTACGTGCTGGCGGAGTACGGGCACGGCGCCGTGATGGCGGTTCCGGCACACGACCAGCGCGACCTCGACTTCGCGCGCACGTTCGATCTCCCGGTGACGGTGGTCGTCGACACGAACGCGCCCGTGACGGGCACGATTCCCGTCATCCCGACCGACCCGGAGACCGGCGAGGCGGTGCTGCCCGAAGACCTCCCACCGCTCGATCCCGCGTCGACCGGTATCGCACTGGCGGGCGACGGCCGCCTGATCAACTCGGGGCCGTTCAACGGTCTGAGCAAGAACAATGCGATCCATCGGGTGATCACTGCGTTGGAATCGGCGGGCATCGGCAATGCCGCGCGCAACTTCCGGTTGCGTGACTGGCTGATCTCCCGGCAGCGGTACTGGGGAACGCCGATCCCGATCATCCACTGCCCTGGCTGCGGCGAGGTGCCCGTCCCGGAGGACCAGTTGCCCGTGCGGCTGCCGGATGCGGAGGGTCTGGACCTGAAACCCAAGGGCACCAGCCCGCTGGGAGCGGCAACGGAATGGGCCACCGTGGCCTGCCCGAAGTGCGGCGGAACGGCGACGCGCGACAGCGACACCATGGACACGTTCGTCGACAGCTCCTGGTACTACCTGCGTTATCTCTCGGCGAACGACGACACGCAGGCGTTCGACCGGGCCGAAGCGGAGAAGTGGGCGCCCGTCGACCAGTACGTCGGCGGCGTCGAGCACGCCATCCTGCACCTGTTGTACTCACGGTTCATCACCAAGGTGCTGTTCGATCTCGACTACGTGTCGTTCACCGAACCGTTCACGTCGCTGCTCAACCAGGGTCAGGTCATCCTGAACGGATCGGCGATGAGCAAGTCGAAGGGCAACCTCGTCGAGTTCGCCGATGAGTTGCGACAGCACGGTGCCGATGCGCTCCGGGTCACCCTGGCGTTCGCCGGGCCACCGGAGGACGACATCGACTGGGCGGACGTCTCGGCTGCGGGCAGTGCGAAGTTCCTCGCGCGTGCCTGGCGTCTGGCGCAGGATGTGCGCAGCTCGCCAGACGTACGGTGGCGCGATGGCGACGTGGCGCTGCGGCGTCAGACCCATCGTCTGCTGGCGGATGCCCCGTCTCTCGTCGAAGCGTTCAAGTTCAACGTGGTCGTCGCGCGTCTGATGGAGCTCGTCAACTCCACACGCAAGGCGATCGACTCCGGTCCTGGGCCGCAGGATCCCGCCGTGCGCGAGGCCGTCGAGACGATCGCGCTGATCCTCAACCTCTTCGCGCCATATACCGCCGAGGACATGTGGGAGACGCTCGGCTACGAGCCGACGATCGCGGCGGCGCAGTGGCGCAAGCCGGACCCGAGTCTGCTCGTGGAGGAGTCCGTGACGGCCATCGTGCAGGTCGACGGCAAGGTGCGCGACCGTCTCGAGGTGTCACCGCGCATCGCGGGCGAGGAACTGGAGTCGCTCGCGCGGGTCTCGGAGTCGGTCAGGCGAGCGCTCGGAGACCGCGACGTCGCCACCGTGGTCGTGCGGGCACCGAGACTCGTGAACTTCGTCACCGCGAAGTAGGTCGCGGGCCGTAGATCCTGCCGTCCCCAGCCAGCGGCTGAGCGAGTTGTTCCCGATCGGCGAGCATCCGGGCGGGGCGAGCTCGATGCCCGGATACCGTCGCGAGCGTGGATGCCGACGAATCGCTGGAGGAACTCGCGCCCGCTTCGCGCACGATGCCACGCGCCGTCAAGCTGCGAATCGGCGCGGGGGCAGCCGCCGTCCTTCTCATCGCGGCGTTCGCCACCGCCGTGCTCGTGGGCCTGTTGACACCACAGGGTGACGGATCGGAGGTCCCGGCCGCCGCCGTGACGGCGGGGGCGGCGGCATCCAAGAAGGCGGTGACGCCGGCGCCCACGCCCTCTGCGCTTCTGTACGTGCACGTGCTAGGTGCCGTCGTGCGTCCCGGGCTGTACACGCTCCCGGCCGGCTCTCGGGTCGTCGACGCTGTTGGCGCGGCCGGCGGTCTGACCTCCGATGCCGAGCAGTCCGGGGTGAACCTCGCCCGATTGCTCTCCGACGGCGAACAGCTCGTCGTTCCGCATGTCGGCGATCCGGTGACGGCTCCCGGCTCCGGCGGCTCTGCCAGCGGATCGGAAGCGGGAATGCCGGGCGGCACGGTGAATCTGAATACCGCGACCGAGGAGCAGCTGGAGACACTGCCGAGGATAGGCCCGGCCATGGCGGCGAAGATCCTCGCCTGGCGTGCGGACAACGGCAGATTCACCTCCGTCGACGATCTGATGAACGTGAGCGGTATCGGGCAGAAGACGTTCGATGGACTCAAAGACCAGGTGACGGTCTGATGATCGACTTGAGGCTCGCGCTTCCCGCGGGAGCGGCGTGGGGCGGCGCGGCCCTCGCCATCTCCATGCCGAGCGCGTGGTGGCTGGCGGTCGTCTTGTGGGCCGCGGCCATCGCAGCGGCGGTGGTGGCTCTTGTCGTGGGGTCGCGCGGGGCGCATACGCCGCGCGACAGGCTGCCTGTCGTTCTCGCCGCCGCGTGCGTCGCTGCGGCCACTGCGGCCCTCGTCGCGACGGCAGCGTCGGCGGCGACGCCGCTCCGACGTCCCGATGAGGTTCGAGCGCTCGCGCACCACACCGTCGTGCTGCGCGCCACGGTGGCGTCGGCGGCCGTCGCCTCGTCGACGGCTTCCGGGTTCGGCGCCGCGCAGCGAACGCGATTCTCCGCGACAGTGACCGCAGTGACGGCCGGAACGACGACAGTGCGTGCTCGGATGCCCGTGCTCGTCTTCGCGCCGAAGGGCACGCGGGTGCAGATCGGCGCGACGGTCCGCGTGACCGGGAACGTCGCGGTGCTGGAACCATCGTCGGAGATCGCGGCGTTCGTGTACGCGTCGGGCCGGCCGCGGGCGATCGGCTCTGCGCCGGCACCGCTCGCCGCGGCGAACGCGATGCGGTCCGGATTCTCCCGGGTTGCCGCCGATCTCCCCGGTGACGGTGGAGCGCTGCTGCCCGGGTTGGCGATCGGCGACGTGCATCAGGTGCCGGACTCGCTGACCCAGGCGATGAAGAGCTCGAGCCTCACGCACCTGACCGCCGTGTCGGGTGCGAACTGCGCCGTGGTGGTGTCGCTGATCGGCGCCGGTGCGGGCGCCGTGGGGCTCGGACGTGCGGGGCGATCGATGGCATCCTTGGGCGCTCTCGCGGCGTTCGGCGTGCTCGTGACCCCACAGCCGAGCGTGTTGCGAGCAGCTGCGATGGCCGCCGTCGTCGTGTTCGCCGGGTGGTCGGGAAGGCAGGGGCGGGCGGTTTCGGCTCTGTCGTTCGCCGTCGTGGCGTTGCTCGTCACCGACCCCTGGCTCGCCGTGGATTACGGCTTCGCGCTCTCGGTGCTCGCCACGGGCGCTCTGCTCCTGCTCGCTCCGCCGCTCACGCGGCGCCTCAGCGCGTATCTGCCGGCGAGAGTGGCCACCGTGATCGCGGTGCCGCTCGCGGCGCAGGTGGCCTGCCAACCGGTGCTGATCATGCTGAATCCGACGGTGCCGCTCTACGGCGTACTCGCGAACCTGGTCGCCGAGCCCGCCGCACCGCTGGCGACCATCATCGGGCTCGGCGCGTGTCTTCTGGTGCCCGTGTGGCCGGCAGCGGGCGCACTCGTCGCCCACGTGGCGTGGCTCCCCTCGGCATGGATCGCTGCCGTCGCTCGGGTCAGCGCAGCGCTTCCGGCGAGCGCTCTCGAATGGGTGGGTGGCGTCTTGGGGTTCGTGCTCATGCTGGTGATCACCGTCGCCGTAGTGCTCCTGGTGATCCGGCCGCGGGGACGGGTGGCGAGGCGTGCGCGCTGGGCGGCGCTGGCGGCGTCCGGTGTCATCGTCGTGTGCACTCTCGCGGGCTCGATGGGTGCGGGCGTGGCCCAGGCGATGTCCCGTCCCGCGAACTGGAGCATCGCGGCGTGCGACATCGGGCAGGGCGACGCGGTTCTGCTCCGTAGCGGTGACGCGCACGCGCTCGTCGACACGGGGCCGGATCCCGCTCGTCTGACCGACTGCCTCGACGCGCTCGGCATCGGGCGCATCGACCTGCTCGTTCTCACGCACTACGACATGGATCACGTGGGCGGCACGTCGGCCATTGTCGGCAAGGTGGGTCTCGCGCTCGTCGGGCCCGCCACCGATGCGCACGCCCGAGAAGTCGATGACGAGTTGCGGCACGGCGGGGCCGATGTGCGCGTCGCCCAGACCGGCGACGCGGGAACGTTCGGCGACGTCGCATGGCGGGTGCTGTGGCCCGACGCCGACGGGGACGGAATGGAGGACGGCAACGAGAAGAGTGTGACGATGCTGTTCGACGGCGACGGCATCCGCTCGCTGTTCCTCGGCGATCTCGATGAGCGCGCGCAATCGGCGCTGCTCGCCACGGGCCGTGTGCCGCAGGTGCAGGTGGTGAAGGTGGCGCACCACGGCTCCAGCGACCAGGCGGAGGCCCTCTACGACGCGCTTTCCGCGGCGGTGGGGCTGATCTCCAGCGGAATAGGAAACGACTACGGGCATCCGACGCAGACCGCTCTCGGGATTCTGCATCGCGCGGGCATCCTCGCCATGCGCACCGACGTTCAGGGGATGCTCATGGTCGCCTCCGACGGCCATGGCGGCCTTCGCACGTGGACACAACGGCACGCTTCGGCCGAGACTCTGCGCACGCCGGGACGGGAACTGAGCGTCGGGGGCGGCGGATAGGCTGGGCGAGCACCGACGGCGAATGAGCGGTGCACGCGAACGACACGTACTCAGGATGCGTAGGGAATGGGGTACAAGCGGTGGCGACGAGGACGAACGGGTCGGCATCACGGGCATCCGGTGGCCGTGCGGCATCGTCACGCAGCACACGCGGGTCTGGCGCGAAGGGTGCGTCGCGATCGGCGAAGGCGGCGATCCCGCAGCTCGCGTGGCACGAGGTGCGCGCAGCGCCGGTCGTGCTGATCAGCGGCACCGAGACGGTGCTCGCCGACAGGTCCGTGCGCATACTGCGCGATGTGCTCAGGCAGGCCGATCCCACGCTCGAGGTCAGCGATCTGAACGCCGCAGACTACGCCGGGGGAGAACTCGCGTCGCTCGCCAGCCCTTCGCTGTTCGGTGAGCCACGCCTCATTCGGGTTGCATCGGCGGAGCGGGCGACGGATGCCTTCATCACCGACCTCGTCGACTATCTGCAGGCGCCCGCCGATGACACGACCGTGCAGGTGCGCCACGGCGGTGGAGTGCGCGGCAAGAGATTCCTCGACGCGATCCGTTCCGGCTCCGGCGACGGCATCGAGGTGGTCTGTGCCGAGCTGAAGCGCGACTCCGACAAGTACGAGTTCGCCCAGGCGGAGTTCCGCATGGCGGGCAAGAAGATCACGGCCGGTGCCTTGCGCGCGGTCACGAGCGCGTTCGCCGACGATCTCGGCGAATTGGCATCGGCGTGCCAGCAGCTCATCTCCGACGCGGGGGACGAGATCACCGAGGCGACGGTGGATCGCTACTACGGGGGCCGCGTGGAGACCAATGCGTTCAAGGTGGCCGACGCGGCGCTGGCCGGCCGGTACGGCGAGGCACTGATCACGTTGCGGCACGCGCTGGCTTCCGGCGCCGACCCCGTTCCGATCGTCGCCGCGTTCGCGAGCAAGGTGCGAACGATGGCCCGGCTCTACGGGGCGCGGGGAAGCTCGGCGCAGCTGGCGTCTCAGTTCGGGCTGGCACCGTGGCAGGTCGATCGGGCCCGCCGTGACCTGCAGGGCTGGACGGAGCCCGGGCTGGCGCGCAGCATCGAGATCGTGGCCGACGCCGATGCGAGCGTGAAGGGCGCCGGGAGGGACCCGGTGTTCGCGCTCGAGCGCATGGTCGAGGTTCTCAGCGCCCGCGGTGACGTCGCGCGCGGTTGACGGCGCGCTCCCGGTCGGACATCGCGAAGACAGGGTCGGCGCGGCGCGATCGGGAACGGCGCTGCTCGCGATGAACTGACGGCGACCGCTGAGATGACGAGAACCCCGTCACGGGGACGGGGTTCTCGTGTCGACGGGGGAGAACCCGCCGGGGACTACGAGGCGCTCAGAGCGCGGCGACCTGCTTGGCGATGGCCGACTTGCGGTTCGCCGCCTGGTTCTTGTGGATGACGCCCTTGCTGACGGCCTTGTCCAGCTTCTTGCTCGCAAAGGCGAGAGCGGTGGTGGCCTTCGCCTTGTCACCGGAGGCCGCGGCCTCGCGCGTAGCGCGGATCGCGGTCTTGAGCTCGCTCTTGACGGCCTTGTTGCGCTCGTGCGCCTTCTCGTTGGTGCGAATGCGCTTCATCTGCGACTTGATGTTTGCCACGAGTGGTCTTGTCTTTCGTTCGATGTACCGAGATTGAGGATGTGCCGGCAGATGAAGAGGGCATCTCCCGACGACGTGCGGGTTGAAACCACACGCAAGCCAACAAGCAACCTTACCAGATACCCGTTCGCGCCCGGGAATACCTGCCGCTCTCCCGTCGCTAAGCGTGCTCACGCGACTCGATGCCGGTGCACGCGAAACCTAGGCTGGAGGGCATGAGTCTTCAGCGAGCATCCATCGCCATCGTCGGCGCGCGTGTCGTGCCCGTCGCGTCCGAACCGGTCGAGAACGGCACGGTGATCGTGCGGGACGGCATCATCACGGCGGTCGGGGCCGACGTCGCCGTTCCCGAGGGCGTCCCCGTCGTGCACGCCGAGGGCAAGTGGCTGCTCCCGGGCTTCATCGAGGCGCACGGCCATGTCGGAATCCACGAGGAGGGCGGAGGCGCCGCGGGGAACGACACGAACGAGATGACCGGCCCGAACACCGCCGGCGTTCGGGCCATCGACGGCATCGACATCGACGACGAGGGGTTCCGCGATGCGCTGTCGGGAGGCATCACCTCGGTGATCGTCAAACCGGGCAGCGGCAATGTGATCGGGGGCCGCACCGTCGCGATCAAGACGTGGGGCGGCCGCACCATCGACGAGCAGGTGATCACGGATGCCGTCAGCGTGAAGTCCGCACTCGGCGAGAACCCGAAACGCGTCTATGGCGAGAAGAAGCAACTGCCGTCGACGCGGCTCGGTGTCGCCTACGTGCTGCGCCAGGCCTTCGTCGACGCGCAGAATTATGTCGCCGCGCGGGACGCCGCGGCCGCCAAGGGCGAGCCTTTCGCGCGAGACCTCGCCAAGGAGACACTGGCGAGCGTGCTGTCCGGCGAGCTCGCCTGGGACCAGCACGTGCACCGGCACGACGACATCGCCACGGCGATCCGTCTCGCCGACGAGTTCGGTTACCGTCTCGTGATCAACCACGGGACCGACGGGGCGAAGCTCGCCGACGTGCTCGCCGAGCGGGACGTCCCGGTCATCTACGGTCCGATGTTCACCTCGCGCTCCAAGGCGGAGTTGAAGGATCGCGCGATCGCGAACCTCGGTCGGCTGGCCGCAGCGGGCGTGCGCGTGGCGATCACCACCGATCACCCGGTGGTCCCGATCAACTTCCTCGTGCACCAAGCGTCGCTGGCGGTGAAGGAGGGGCTCGACCCCGAGATCGCCCTGCGCGCCCTCACCGTGAACCCTGCTTCGTTCCTCGGCCTCGACAGCCGAGTCGGCGCGATACGAGAGGGTCTCGACGGCGACCTGGTGCTGTGGTCTTCAGACCCGCTCGACGTGATGAGCCGTGCGGAGCACGTGTACATCACCGGCCGCGAGGTGTACCGGTGGGAGGATGGCCGGGGCGTGGTCTCCGAGCGATCCGAGAGGTTCTCGGCGTAGGCATCCGACACCCGTTGCCCTTCTCGAGCACGTCATCGGCTCGGGACGGGCGTGCCGGCCACCTCCCGCGTTCATGGGAGAATTGCCGCACGATGTCTCCACGTGCAACCACGGCCCTCGAGCCGGCCGCGACCGATCCCGCGCGCATCCGCAACTTCTGCATCATCGCGCACATCGACCACGGCAAGTCCACGCTCGCCGACCGCATGCTGCAGCTCACCGGCGTGGTCGACGAGCGTGCGATGCGCGCGCAGTACCTCGACCGCATGGAGATCGAGCGCGAGCGCGGCATCACCATCAAGAGCCAGGCCGTGCGCATGCCCTGGCAGTACCAGGGTGACACGTACGCGCTGAACATGATCGACACGCCGGGACACGTCGACTTCACCTACGAGGTGTCTCGGTCGCTGGCCGCCTGCGAGGGCGCCATTCTGTTGGTGGATGCCGCGCAGGGCATCGAGGCGCAGACCCTCGCCAACCTCTACCTGGCGCTCGAGAACGACCTCGCGATCATTCCGGTGCTGAACAAGATCGATCTGCCCGCCGCCGAGCCCGAGAAGTACGCGCGCGAGCTCGCAGACCTCATCGGCGGCAGTCCCGACGACGTGCTGAAGGTCAGCGGCAAGACCGGCGCCGGTGTCGACCTGCTGCTCGATCGCGTGACCGAGTCGGTGCCGGCGCCCGCCGGGACCAAGGATGCCCCCGCGCGCGCGATGATCTTCGACTCGGTGTACGACAGCTACCGCGGCGTCGTCACCTATGTGCGCATGGTCGACGGCCAGCTGACGCCGCGCGAGCGCATCCAGATGATGTCCACGCGTGCGACGCACGAGCTGCTGGAGATCGGCGTGAGCTCGCCCGAGCCCACCCCGACCAAGGGCCTGGGCGTGGGCGAGGTCGGCTACCTCATCACGGGCGTGAAAGACGTGCGGCAGTCTCGGGTCGGCGACACCGTCACGAACGCCGCGAAGCCGGCATCCGACGCGCTGGCCGGCTACACCGACCCGAAGCCCATGGTGTTCTCCGGGCTGTACCCGATCGATGGCAGCGACTACCCCGATCTGCGGGAGGCGCTCGACAAGCTCAAGCTGTCGGATGCCGCGCTCGTCTACGAGCCTGAGACCTCCGTCGCGCTCGGGTTCGGCTTTCGCTGCGGCTTCCTCGGCCTGCTCCACCTGGAGATCGTCACCGAGCGGCTGGAGCGCGAGTTCGGTCTCGACCTGATCACCACGGCCCCGAGCGTGATCTACGACGTCACCACCGAGGACGGCAAGAACGTCACCGTGACGAACCCGAGCGAGTACCCGACGGGTAAGGTGAGCACTGTGCGCGAGCCGATCGTGAAGGCCGCCATCCTCACGCCGAAGGACTACGTCGGCACCGTCATGGAGCTGTGCCAGTCGCGACGCGGCACGATGCTCGGCATGGACTACCTGGGTGAGGACCGCGTCGAGATCCGCTATTCCATGCCGCTCGGTGAGATCGTGTTCGACTTCTTCGATCAGTTGAAGAGCCGCACGCAGGGGTACGCAAGCCTGGACTACGAGCCCGCGGGTGAGCAGGAGGCAGATCTCGTGAAGGTCGACATCCTGCTGCAGGGAGAGCAGGTGGATGCCTTCAGCGCCATCGTGCACCGGGACAAGGCCTATGCATACGGCGTCATGATGACCGAGCGGCTGCGCAAGCTGATCCCCAGGCAGCAGTTCGAGGTCCCCGTGCAGGCCGCGATCGGCGCGCGCATCATCGCGCGCGAATCGATCCGCGCGATGCGCAAGGACGTTCTGGCCAAGTGCTACGGCGGCGACATCACCCGCAAGCGCAAGCTCCTGGAGAAGCAGAAGGAGGGCAAGAAACGCATGAAGATGGTGGGGCGCGTCGAGGTCCCCCAGGAGGCGTTCATCGCCGCGCTCTCGGGGGACGTCGAAGGTAAAGAGAAGAACAAGTAGAGCTCGTCAGACCTCCGCTTCTGTTGCGGAGCGCCCGGTGAGCGGGCGCGGTGAGGCGGGTTGAGGCGAGGTTCTCGCGTTCATCAACCAGGTATCGCGCGGAAGCCGGGCGAGCGTAACGGCGACCCACCCGGCCGCCGCGAGAAGCAGAACATCGGCTGCCAGCGTCGCCACCATGGTGCCGACCAGCGCGTTGACGAGGATGCCGACCGTGCACAGCACCAGCGGCCAGGGCGGCGCGAGACGGCCTCGCCACAACGCGACGAGCACGACGAGCATTCCGAGCTGGCCGGCGATTTCGAGGATCCAGGCGACCTCGCTCGCCGCGGCGCAGTTCGTGCACCGTGCGCCGCCGCACGGCGACGATCGGGGGCCGCTCGCCGTTCTGACGGCGCGCGAGTGCGAGGTGCTCGTCGAGATCGCGCGAGGGTGCACGAATCAGGAGCTCGGCGATCGACTGCACATGGCGGAGGGGACGGTGAAGACGCACGTCAGCCGCATCCTGTTCAAACTCGGCCTGCGTGACCGTGTGCAAGCCGTGATCGCGGCCTATGAGTTCGGTCTCATCGAACCGGCAGGTGGCGTCGGTTAGACTTTTCGCGCGAAATGGGGGTTCGACTCGCCGCGCCCCTGCCGAGCGGGAAAGACGTCCCGCACGAGGAAAAAGGACGAGCCCACGACTTCCACGCGACGCAGCACGTTCACCGATCAGCCGGTGACCTATGCCGCTGTCGGCGCCACCGCGTCGCACGATCTGACTCTGCACCCTCCCAAGGGTTTCCGATCCCGTTCGCGTTCGATCCGCCTGGGCAGCGGAGATGGTCGTTTCGCGAGCTCGTCACAGGCTCTGATGACGTGGGGCGTTCAGCGCGGCAGCGGTGTGGAGGTCACACACGTCGACCCGGGAACCGGTGAGGAGTATGCCGGCGTCAGGTTCGCCGACGACGGCACGCCGGAGCGCCTCGAACCGCACCGCGGAACCGAGGCAGTCTTCGATGAGGATGGCCACCCGTACATCTCCAATGGCATGAGCGCCGTGCTGCGTGTGCCATTCGGCCCGTTCCACCTCAAAGCGCCGGTACGCGTCGTCTACGTGATCGAGGAGGAGCACCGCGTCGGGTTCGCCTACGGGACGATGCACGGGCATCCGTTGACGGGCGAGGAGGCGTTCGTGCTCGAGCAGCGCGACGACGGGTCCGTGTGGTTGACCCTGCGGTCGTTCTCCCGGCCGGGATCGGGACTCCGCCGCCTGGTGGCGCCGTTCGTGCTCTCCGGCCAGAAGAAGTTGGCCAGGCGATATCTGCGCGCACTCCACCCGGTCACAGGGCCGGTGACACCGCCCGAGTCGGCCTCCTCGAGTTCGCAGCAGGACGACGGTCAAATGCCCGTGCGGGCCACGGCAGTCGATGTGACGGTCGACGATGCCGCAGCCGAGCTGGAATCCAGGGCCCCGGCCGAGCCGGTGGACGCCGCTCACGATCTGGTCGGCGAGGCCGAGCGTGCCGAGCGCACTGCCGATCGCTGACCCGGCGCCCAGCGACGGTCTGCTTCCGGCTGGAGCCGCGGACGGCGCGGAAGACCGCGACTTCGGCGTCTACCTGCACGTCCCGTTCTGCCGAGTGCGCTGCGGATACTGCGACTTCAACACCTACACGGCGACCGAATTGCGTGGCGCGAGGCAGGCGGACTACGCGGAGCAGGCGGCGCTCGAGGTGGGTTTCGCCGCCGACGTGCTGGCGGCATCCGGGATTTCGCCGCGGCCCGCGTCGACGGTGTTCTTCGGCGGCGGGACGCCGACGTTGCTGCCGGTGACGGATCTCGTGGCGATGCTCGCGAAGGTGCGCACGACATTCGGTCTCGCCGATGGTGCCGAGGTCACGACAGAGGCGAATCCCGACAGCGTGGATGCCCGATACCTTGCCGAGCTCGCGCGCGCCGGCTTCACGCGTGTCTCGTTCGGCATGCAGTCGGCGGTGCCGCGCGTGCTGCGCACGCTGGAGCGCACCCACGATCCTCGGCGGGTTCCGCAGGTGGTCGCGTGGGCCAAGGATGCGGGACTCCAGGTCAGCCTCGACCTGATCTACGGAACGCCGGGGGAGTCGCTCGCGGACTGGGGAGCATCCGTCGAGGCAGCGCTGACATGCGAGCCGGACCACATCTCGGCGTATGCGCTCATCGTCGAGGACGGCACCAAGCTGGCGCGTCAGATCCGGCGCGGCGAGCTCGCCGAACCCGACGACGATCTGCAGGCGGACATGTACGAACTCGTCGACGACAGACTCGCCGCTGCCGGCTTCGAGTGGTACGAGGTGAGCAACTGGGCACGTGACAGGAAACATCGATCACGCCACAATCTCGCCTACTGGCTAGGTCACGACTGGTGGGGAATCGGTCCAGGCGCCCACAGTCACGTCGGCGGCGTGCGCTGGTGGAACGTCAAACACCCGGCCGCATACGCCGGACGCGTGGTCACGGGGGAGTCGCCCGCCGCAGGGCGAGAGACCCTGGATGCCGCCACGCGTTCCTTCGAGGACGTCTTGCTCCGGGTGCGCATCCGTGAAGGCCTCCGCGTGTCTGCACTTCAGCCTCAGGCCCGCCAAGCGGTCGCCGGGCTGATCGCGGACGGGCTGATCGACGCGAGAGCCGCCCTGCACGGATCGGTCGAACTGACCCGTACAGGGCGGCTGCTGGCCGACGCGGTCGTGCGCCGGCTCGTGGCCGATCGGTGAATCGGACTACTTGATGAACTGGATCGTCATCGGGTACTTGTAGTACTCACCCCGGTTCGCCTTCACCGCGGCGATGATGCTGAAGATGATGTTCACCACCCAGACGGCGAGCAGGATGAGGAACCCGATGAGGATGAACGCGGTGATCCAGCCGACGATCACGCCGATCAGCATCGTGAGCTGGAAGTTGAGCGCGTTCTTGGTGTTCTCTCGCACGAACGGCCCGCGGTCCTTGAGGACCAGGAAGCCGATCAGGGCCGGGAGGAACGCCAGGCTGGCGTAGCTGACGAACGAGATGATGGCGCCACCCAGGTGGATGAGCATCGACCACATCTTCTCGTCCGACGGCTGGAGCTGCCGCGGCTGCTGGTAAGCACCGGGCGGCGGCGCCTGGTTCGGATCTTGCGGAGGGGGAGGGACGTTGCTCATGTCAGGTCTCCTTCTAACGGCCGCGACCTTCATGTCGCTTCGGGCCAACACCCTAGGCCACGACGGACGGGCAAGGGAAGAGCCCGCGTCGGCGTTGCGTACGCGGGCTCTTCTCAGTGAAGCGTGTTAGCGGGCCTTCACCCGCTCCGACGGCTACTTGATGAAACGGAAGTTGAACGGGTAACGGTATCCGCCGCCTGCGTTCACACGCACGCCCCCGATGATCGAGAAGATCACGTTGAGCACCCACAGTGCGAGCGGGAGGAGCTGCATGAGGCCGGGAAGGAACCAGAGGCCGACCGCGTAGAAGACCCCGTCGAGGATGCCGACGACGATCCAGAGGGCGACGTAGCAGATCGTGAACGTGATCTGCCAGTTCAGCGCCTCCTTCGCCTCGACGTTCGTGCGCGGTCCGCGGTCTTTGAGCACGAGCCAGATGATCAGCGACGGCAGGAATCCGACGATGCCGCCGATGTGCGCCCACATCGCGGCGTTCTTGTCGCCCTCTGCCGTGAGCGGCTGCGCGGGAGCGGCATACTGCGGCTGGCCGTAAGGCTGCTGTCCGTACGGCGGTTGCTGCTGTCCATATTGGGGTGGCTGCTGCCCGTACTGTTGCTGCCCGTTCGGCTGCTGTCCGTACTGCGGGGGCTGGCCGTACGACGGTGGTTGCTGCTGTCCGTACTGCGGGGGCTGCTGGCCATAAGGCTGCTGCGGCTGCTGTGCGGGCTGCTGAGGGGGCGGGGGCTGCTGACCGTACGGCTGCTGAGTAGGTGTGACGGGCTGCTGACTCGGGTCGGAGTTCTGGGGAGTGTTCGGATCGCTCATGGCACGGTGTCTTTCTCACGGAACGTACGGAGGACGGTCTCGCTCGGTGCGGGCGCGGGCCCTGCGCGACGCACACACCACAGTTCGAGCGTGACCCTCACCGTACTGGCTGGACTCACCGCGCGGCAATGCGCCGCGCTGACCATATCGAGGTGCCGCCGCATTTCGCCGTAGACAACCCGGGTCGCTATCTTTGGTGAGAAAACTTACACGCGACGTTCAGCCGCGTCCAAGCCCGAGGAGCACAGCAGTGACAGATCCGACAGGACAGAACGGACCGAGCGGTTCCGTCCCACCGACTTCCGACGGGAACGGTTCCCCGGAGGGAACCGCGTCCCCTGCCGAGCAGAACGCTGCTCCCGACCAATCGTCGGCGCCGGATCAGCCGGCTACTGCCACTGAAAACGGTACGGGGCAACCGTCTTCGAACGGTGCTGCTCCGCAGGCACCGTCAGCGGGCGAGCCCGCTGCGCCCGGCGCCTACCCGCCGCCGTCCGCAGACGCCCAGCAGTCCTACGGGCAGCAGGCGCCCTACGGACAACAGCCTCCCTCTCAGCAGCCCGCACAGCCGCTGCAGGGGCAGCCATATGCCGCGCCGGGCCAGCCGTATCCGGGCAGCGCCTACGGTGCGCAGCCTCCGGCGGGGCAACCGCCGCGCAAGGGCATGAGGC
This sequence comes from Humibacter albus DSM 18994, assembly GCF_000421825.1. GTDB lineage: Bacteria > Actinomycetota > Actinomycetes > Actinomycetales > Microbacteriaceae > Humibacter > Humibacter albus. The sequence continues at coordinate 484,075 of NZ_ATXT01000011.1, read as the reverse complement.
CCTGGGCCTGGTGGCTGATCGGAGGCGGCGCCGCACTCGTCGTGATCATCGTCGTCGCCGTCGTGGTGGCCGTGGTCGTCTCCGCCAACAGCGGAGCCAAGCCCGTGGCCGACCAGTACCTGTCTGCGATCTCGAAGGGCGACGCGAAGGCGGCGAACCAGCTCGCGCGCGTCGACACATCCGACGAGAAGGATGCGCTGCTGACGAAGGGCGTGCTGTCGAACGCGGTGAAGCACATCACCGACGCGAAGGTGACGAAGCTGGCATCCAGTCGCTCGTCCGACCTCACCTACGCCACGGTGACCTACGAGCTGGGCGGCAAGGCGTACCACAGCCAGATCGAACTCGACAAGGACTCGAAGGGGTGGTACGTGCGTCAGGGCCTGACGTTCAACCTGCCGGTCTCGACGGCCGCTTCGGCAGCGAGCGATGCGGGTTACACGCTCAAGGGCGGGGACGTGGCCATCACCACCGACAACTACGACGTCGTGGCCTACCCCGGCGTGTACCGGGCCGAAGCACCGAACGAGTTCTTCACGCTGTCGGATGACGTGCAGGTGACGGTGGCGCCGGATGCCGCCACAACGCTCAAAGATCTCAAGCTCACGCCGTCGAAGGCCTACATCGACGACGTGCAGAAGCAGGTCGACGCCCACTTCGACAAGTGCGCCGCGATGACCGACTACTACGACATCGAGGACTGCGGGATCGAGCTCGGGTTCCCGGACAACGTGATGATCACGGGCGCCAAGGTCGCGGTGAAGGTCGGCGAGTATCCCGAGGTCGAGGTCAACGACTCGGACGACTACAACCTGTTCAAGCTCGGCGACGGTTCGATCTCCGCAACCATCACGGGCTCGACCTACGACGGCGGCACCGGTTCCGAACAGATCGAGGCCGGCGCCGGCTACACGAGCGCCGACATCTCGATCAAGGATGGCAAGGTCGTCGTGGACTTCGACTGATCGCGTCCGACTGATCGCGCGGGCGGTACGGGGCCTCCTCGTTCCGCCCGCGTCGCGCGTACCGGGTTCGCGCCCGCGCGATATGATTGGCACTCGGTCTTGGTGAGTGCCAATACCGCACGGAACGGTCACGAAGAACACGCGCGGTGGAACGGAGGGTGGCGATGGTTTCGGATCGCAGCCTCGAGGTTCTGAGGGTGATCGTGCAGGACTACGTCGCCTCGCGCGAACCTGTCGGCTCGAAGAGCATCGTGGAGAGACACGGCTTCGAAGTGTCGGCCGCGACGATCCGAAACGACATGGCCGCCCTCGAAGAAGAAGACCTGATCGTGGCGCCGCACACGTCGTCGGGTCGAGTCCCGACCGACAAGGGGTATCGACTCTTCGTCGACCGCATGTCCGATCTGCGCCCGCTGTCGCACGCTCAGCGGCAGGCGATCGAGGTCTTCCTCGGCGAGTCGATCGACGTGGACGACGTGCTCGCACGCACCGTCCGGCTCCTCGCCCAGCTCACGCACCAGGTGGCGCTGGTGCAGTATCCGTCGGTGTCTCGCGCTCGCGTGCGACACATCGAGTTCGTCCCGCTGGCGCCGCACCGGGTGCTGTGCGTGCTGATCGCCGACTCCGGCGTCGTCGAACAAGCCGTCGCGGAGCCCGACGACGAGCTCAGCGAGTCCGCGCTCGCGGAGCTTCGTGCTCAGGTGAACGCGCAGACGGCAGGGCTTCGGCTCGTCGACGCGGCAGCGACGCTGCGCACGTTGGATGCCACGCTGCCGGCCCCGCGTTGGACTCCCGCACTGCGCGGGATCGCCGCCACCCTCTGCCAGGTCATCGTGGAGCAGATCGAGGGCACCAGGCAGGAGCGGCTGATCATGGCCGGAGCAGCGAATCTGGTGCGCACGGAGAACGACTTCAGCGGCAGCGTCACGCCGGTGCTGGAGGCGATCGAAGAGCAGGTCGAGTTGCTCAAGCTGTTCAGTGAGATGGCCCAGGACCAGCACGGCGTCACGGTGCGCATCGGTCGTGAGAACGCGTCGGCGACGTTGACCGAGGCCTCCGTCGTGGCCAGCGGTTACGCCGGAACGGGCAGCGACGTCGCGCGTCTCGGCGTGCTCGGCCCTACTCGCATGGACTACTCCAACAACATGGCCGCCGTGCGTGCGGTCGCCCGCTACCTCTCCCGTCTGCTCGGCGAATGACCCTCAGCGATCCTGAGCCGACGCCGACCGGGAGATCAGTTCAGCACACGAAAAAGTAAGGAAATCCCCCTTCCGTGGCCGACCATTACGAAGTCCTCGGCGTCTCCCGCGATGCCAGCCCCGACGAGATCAAAAAGGCCTACCGGCGACTCGCCCGTGAACTCCACCCCGACGTGAACCCGAGCCCGGAGGCCTCCGAGCGTTTCAAGCTCGTCACGCACGCGTACGACGTGCTGAGCGACCCGCAGCAGCGACAGCAATACGACCTCGGGCCGCAGGCGGGGTTCGAGGGCGCGGGCTTCAGCGGCTTCGGCGACATCTTCGAGACGTTCTTCGGAGGCGCGGGAGGCGGTGGCGGCCAGCGAGGTCCCCGTTCTCGCCGGGAACGCGGCCAGGACGCCCTCTTGCGCGTCGAGGTGGACCTCGACGAGGTGATCTTCGGGGCCCACCGCGACCTCGAGGTCGACACGGCCGTCGTCTGCGAGACCTGCGGTGGTTCGTGCTGCCAGCCGGGGACCGCACCGGTGACGTGCGACATCTGTCACGGAACCGGCAGCATTCAGCGCACGGTGCGGTCGCTGCTCGGCAACGTGATGACGTCGTCGCCGTGCGGCACGTGCCGCGGCTACGGCACAGTCATCGCGACGCCGTGCGTGACCTGCCAGGGTCAGGGCCGGGTGCGCGCGCGCCGCACCGTGCCCGTCGACATTCCGGCCGGCGTGGACACCGGGCTGCGCCTGCAGATGCCGGGCAGCGGCGAGGCCGGCCCTGCGGGTGGCACGAACGGGGATCTCTACCTGGAGATCAAGGTGCGGCACCACGACGTGTTCAGCCGCGACGGCGACGACCTGCTGTGCACGCTCACGGTCTCGATGGCCGATGCCGTGCTGGGCGCCACGGCCAAGGTGAAGGCGCTCGATGGCGACATCGATGTCGAGCTGAAGCCGGGTGTGCAGAGCGCCGACGTCATCACCGTGAAGGGTCGCGGCATCACTCATCTGCGCGGTAGCGGCCGGGGCGATCTGCGCGTGGGCGTTCAGGTCCTGACGCCGACGAAGCTCGACCGCAAGGAGCGCGAGCTCATCGAGCAGTTCGCGTCGCGACACCACGACGACGCCCCGACGCTGGCCCGATTCCAGCAGGGCCTCTTCTCCAAGCTGCGCGACAGGTTCCTGTAGGGTCATGGCGCATCTCTACCTGCGCGAGGATCTGAGCGACGCCGAGCCCGGTGGCGAGGTCGAGTTGTCGGGCGCCGAGGCGCGTCACCTCGTGACGGTGAGTCGCGGTCGGGTCGGCGAGCAGGTCTCGGTCTCCAACGGTGCCGGACTGTTGGTGACGGGAGAGATCCTCTCCGCCGAACCGGCGCGCGTCGTCGTGCGTGCGGATGCCGTCACTCGCGTTCCCCGGCCGTCGCCCCGCATCGTTCTGGTGCAGGCGCTGGCGAAGGGCGGCCGTGACGAGCTGGCCGTGCAGGCGGCCGTCGAGCTCGGAGCGGACGAGATCGTGCCGTGGCAGGCATCCCGTTCGATCTCGCGCTGGAACGGCGAGAAGGTGCGCAAGGGGGTGCAGCGGTGGGCGTCGATCGTGCGCGAGGCCACGAAGCAGTCCGTGCGCGCGTGGATGCCCGTGGTCGCCGAACCCGTCGGGCTCGCGGACCTCGCCGCTCGGGCGGCCGACAGCCGGATGCTCGTGCTCGAGCCGGGCGTGATCCGACCGCTCACCGACATCCGTTTCGACGATGGCGACGCCCGCGACATCGCGCTGGTCGTGGGGCCGGAAGGCGGGATCTCGCCCGAGGAGTCCCAGCGGCTGGAGTGGGCCGGAGCGCTCCCTGTGCGGCTCGGCCAGTCGGTGCTGCGCACCTCGAGTGCCGGACCCGCGGCCATCGCCGTGCTCAACGTCGCTTTGGGTCGTTGGTGACAGCCGGCGGTCCTGGCGCCGGTTCGGGCGGCGACGGTGCGTCGTTCGTAGAATGGAGCGCATGACGCAGACGGAGCCGAGCATCTTCACGCGCATCATCGAACGGGAGATCCCCGCCGACATGGTGTACGAGGACGAGCGCGTCATCGCGTTCCATGACATCGCGCCCCAGGCACCGGTGCACGTGGTGGTCGTGCCGAAGACGGCGCAGTATCGCAACGTGGTCGAGCTCGCTGCCGCGGATCCTGAGTTGCTCGCCCACGTGGTCGCGGTGGCCCAACGGGTCGCGGACGAGCTGTCAGACGGTGAATTCCGGCTCATCTTCAACAACGGCGAATCCGCCGGTCAGACGATCTTCCACGCGCATGCCCACGTGCTCGCGGGAGGTCTTACGGAAGGAACTCTTGGCTCGAAGTGATGAGGCGTCGGCCACGGCCGGCGCGGCCGCCGGCTCGGCGGCGCCCGCAGAAGCACGACTGCACGTCGACGGTGTGGCGATGGTGCGACTGCTCGGAGCGCAGGATCGTCTGCTGACCAGTCTGGAGAGGCAGTATCCCTCGGTGAGCGTGCACGTGCGCGGCAACGAGATCTCGATCACCGGCGAGGCCGACCAGGTCGAGGCCGCGCGCCGCCTTGTCGAGGAGTTGCTCGTCATGGTCCGCGAGGGCCGCGATCTCACTCCGGTCGAGGTGGAGAGCTCGGCTCGCATCATTCGCGGCGGATCAAGTCCGTCCGATGTGCTCGGACAGGTGATCCTCACCTCTCGAGGCAAGAGCATCCGCCCGAAGACGCAGGGACAGAAGGAGTACGTCGACGCGATCGACGAGAACACCATCGTGTTCGGCATCGGTCCCGCCGGTACGGGCAAGACCTATCTGGCCATGGCGAAAGCAGTGCAGGCGCTGCAGCGCAAAGAGGTGACCCGCATCATCCTGTCGCGCCCGGCGATCGAGGCGGGGGAACGGCTCGGCTTCCTGCCCGGCACGCTCACCGACAAGATCGACCCGTACCTGCGGCCGCTCTACGACGCGTTGAACGAGATGATGGATCCCGAACTCGTGCCGAAGCTCCTCGCGAGCGGCACGATCGAGGTGGCGCCGCTGGCATATATGCGCGGCCGCACGCTGAACGACTCGTTCGTCGTGCTCGACGAAGCGCAGAACACGACGCCGGAGCAGATGAAGATGTTCCTCACTCGCCTCGGATTCGGTTCGAAGATGGTCGTCACCGGCGACATCACGCAGATCGACCTGCCGTCGTCGGCGAGCGGTCTGCGGCTCGTGACCCGCGTGCTCGACGGCATCGATGACATCCACTTCGCACGGCTGACCAGCGACGACGTGGTGCGGCACAGCCTGGTCGGACGGATCGTGGATGCCTACACCGAGTACGACGCGCGCCGCCAGGCCGACCGGTTCGAGCGCGACCAGGCCAGAGAGTTCGCCAACCGCGCCGAGCGCCGCAGTGGAATGCCGCGCGACCATCTGCCGAAGCGGCACTGAGGCGAGGTCGACCGCCCGTCGATCAGCGCGGAGCCGGTCCCTTCTCGAGCACATCCGACCCACGATCAAGAGGACACCGTGAGCATCGAAGTCAACAACGAGTCGGCCGTCGAGGTCGACGAGGCTGCATTGCAGCGCCTTGCCGCCTTCGCCCTCGACACGATGCACGTCTCGACGGAGGCGGAGCTGGCCATCCTGCTCGTCGACGAGGCCGCGATGGAACAGCTGCACGTGCAGTGGATGGACGAGCCGGGACCGACGGATGTTCTGAGCTTTCCGATGGACGAGCTGCGACCAGGAACGGAAGACGACCCGACACCGGCGGGACTGCTCGGCGACGTGGTGCTCTGCCCGCAGGTCGCGGGAGCGCAGGCGGAGAGCGCGGGGCACACGCTGATGGACGAGCTCACGCTGCTCACGGCGCATGGGATCCTGCACCTGCTCGGATTCGACCACGCGGAGCCCGACGAAGAGCGCGAGATGTTCGCGGTCCAGCGCGACATCCTGGTGGGATTCGCGGTGTCGGAACGCCGACGATAGGCGGCTCGACATGATCGCGCTGTTCTTCGTCTTCGCGGTGCTGCTCGTGGCGTTCGGCGGCCTGATGGCGGCGGTCGACGCGGCGATCTCGGTGCAATCGCGGGCGGACATCGCGGAGCTGGCGCAGACATCCCGTTTTCGCAGATCGCTGGAGGCCATCGCAGCCGATCCCGGTGCGCACCTGAATGCGGTGAGCTTCGCGCGCATCATCGCGGAGATGACGGCTGCGGTACTGGTCACGCTCGCGTTCGCGAGCCTGATGTGGCCGTGGTGGGTCACGCTGATCGTCTCCGCCGCGATCATGACGGGCGCGTCGTTCGTGCTCGTGGGAACCAGCCCGCGCAGCGTCGGCCGGGCGCACGAGAAGGGCCTGCTCGCGGCGACGGCGGGAATGGTGCACGGCATCCGGATGCTCATCGGTCCGATAGCCCGCGCACTCGTGGAAGTCGGCAACAGGGTGACGCCGTCGCGGGCGCGATCGGCTGCGGTCACGAACGAGGAGCAGCTGCTCAGCATCGTCGATGAGGCGACCGAGCTCGACGTGCTCGAGGAGGACGATCGCGAGCTCATCCATTCGATCTTCGAGTTCAACGAGACGTTCGTGCGCGAGGTGATGATTCCGCGCACCGACATGGTGACCATCGACGACGACGCCACCGTGGCCGGCGCGATGAGCCTGTTCCTCTCCAAGGGGATCTCGCGCGCGCCGGTGGTGGGCGATGACGTGGACGAGGTGGCGGGCATCCTGTACCTGCGCGACGTGGCGAAGGATGCGTTCGAGCGGCCTCGCGACGTCGACACCACCCCGGTCGCCCCGTTGGCGCGGCCCGCGCTGTTCGTTCCCGAATCGAAGAAGGTCGACGCGCTGCTGCGGCAGATGCAGCTGGAGTCGAACCATCTGGCCATGGTCGTCGACGAATACGGCGGCATCGCCGGACTGGTCACGCTGGAGGACCTGATCGAAGAACTCGTCGGTGACATCTCCGACGAGTACGACCACGACGCGCCCCTCGTGGAGGCGCTCGGCTCCGAGTCCTTTCGCGTCAGCGTGCGGCTGCCGGTGGACGAGCTCGGCGACCTGTTCGGCCTCGAGCTCGATGACGACGACGTGGACTCGGTGGGCGGCCTGTTCGCGAAGGCGCTCGGGCGGCTGCCGGTGCGTGGATCGCAGGCGAGCATACACGGCCTGGTGCTCACCGCCGATCGCTCCGAGGGCCGGTCGCGTCGCATCAGCACCGTGCTCGCACGGCGCGGGGACGAGCCTGCGCACGCCCAGGCGACCGAGCGGGAGGACGCGGACACGCGCCGGCAGGAGAGAGGACATCAAGCATGAGCCAGAACGCGGACTCGGAGACCGACGGAGCGTTCCGTGCCGGCTTCGTCTCGTTCGTCGGACGACCCAACGTCGGCAAGTCGACGTTGATGAACGCGCTGGTGGGCGAGAAGGTGGCGATCACGAGCTCGAAACCGCAGACGACTCGCCGAGCGATTCGGGGCATCGTGAACCGGTCGGACGGCCAGTTGATCGTGGTCGACACCCCGGGCATCCATCGTCCGCGCACGCTGCTCGGCGAACGGCTGAACTCGTTGGTGCAGGCCACGCTCGCCGACGTCGACGTGATCGGGTTCTGCGTGCCCGCCGACGAGAAGATCGGGCCGGGCGACCGCTTCATCAACGAGCGGCTCGATGAATACCCTGGCGCGAAGAAGGTGGCCATCGTCACGAAGACGGACACCGCGTCGAAGCAGGCCATCGCCGACCAGCTGATGGCCGTCTCCGCCCTGCGGGAGTGGGACACGATCATCCCGCTCTCCGCGACCAGGAACGAGCAGCTGGACGTGCTCGTGACCGAACTGATCCGGCTGCTGCCGCTGTCGCCGCAGCTCTACCCGGACGACACTGTCACCGACGAGGAACTCACCGACCGCATCGCCGAGTACATCCGCGAAGCGGTGCTGGAGGATGTGCGGGACGAGTTGCCGCACTCGTTGGCCGTGACCGTCGACGACATCCTCGAGCGGGACGACAAGCCGCTCACCGAGATCTACGCCAACCTGATCGTCGAACGCGACAGCCAGAAGGCGATCGTCATCGGCAAGGGCGGCGCGCGGCTGCGTGCGATCGGGCAGACGGCGCGCGAGCAGATCGAACCGCTCGTCGGAGGCAAGGTGTTCCTGTCTTTGCGCGTGAAGGTGGCCAAGGAGTGGCAGCGCGATCCGAAGCAGCTCGGCCGGCTCGGGTTCTGACGGTATGAGTTGTGACGGCTCTGGCCGAGCGATCCGCGGCGCTAGCGACGGCTTGGACTGCGATGGCGCCGCGTTCGGCGACGTCCGCCTCTAGGCGCTTCTGCCTCCATCGCGGGGATGATCTCTCCTCGCGAAGCGGCGGTCCGCGCCGGCGTCCGCGTAACGTTGTGGGGTGATCCGATCCCTCGGCAGAGCACAGCTCGTCTTCGACCTCATCGTCGCGGGTGTGCTGCTGCTGATCTCCGTCTGGAGCGCGGCGGCCACGCGCCCGGTCATGGGCCCTGTCGTCGTCGTGCTGTTCTGCGCCGCGCTGGCCGTTCGTCGGTTGTCGCCGACGCTGTCGCTGATCGGTGTCTGGGTGGCGGCTCTGACGCAGATCGCCGCGCTCGTCGAGGTCAACGGCGGCAACATCGCCGTGTTCGTCGTCGCCTATTCGACGGCCCTCTACGGGCGGCGGGCCGAGCACTGGCTCGGTCTCGCCTCCGCCGTGGTGGGCGGTGTGATCGGCGCCTACTACCTCACGTTCGCATCGGCGACGAGCTACTTCAATCCGGTCTACGCCGACGCCCGCAACCTCGTCTCGTTCGTGGCCATCGCGATCGGCCTCGTCACACTGTTCGCGCTGAGCTGGACGCTGGGGCTCCTGACGCGGATCGTGCGCCAGGCTCGAGAGGCGAAGATCGAGGCTGCCGTCGCAGCACAGCGCGCCGCCTATGAATCGGTTGTCGAACAGGAACGCACGCGCATCGCCCGCGACATGCACGATGTCGTCGCGCACTCCTTGGCGGTCGTGATCGCGCAGGCCGACGGAGCTCGTTATGCCGGGCAGACCGACCCCCAGGTGCAGAGCGTGGCGCTGAGCACCATCTCGACGACCGCGCGTTCGGCCTTGGCGGAGGTGAGACAGCTGCTCACCCAGCTGCGCCACGAGGTGCCCGACGGACCGCAGCCGTCGTTCTCCCAGCTGCCGGAGCTCCTCGACGGCATGCGGGCTGCCGGTCTGCGCATCACCGAGACGACGTCGGGCGCGCCCGTTCCGCTGCTGCAGGTGAGCGAGATCGCGGTCTACCGCGTTCTGCAGGAATCGCTGACGAACGCGCTGCGTCACGGCGATCCAGCGGGTTCCGTCGCGGTCGAGTGGCGCTGGGAGACCGACGCCTTGCACCTGCGTGTCCGCAACCCGGTGCGGCCGACTCCGAGTCCGCTCGCGCCCGCCGCATCTGCGGGGAGCGGGTCGTCGGTGGCGATCGCCCCCGCACTGCAGGCCGGCCACGGGCTCCCGGGAATGCGGGAACGCGCCGCGCTCGCGGGCGGCACGCTGACGGCGGGCATGATGGGCCACGCGATGTTCGAGGTGGCGATGGTGGTTCCGGCCGCCGAGGAGGAAGGACAGCGATGACCGAACGGATCCGGGTGGCGCTCGTCGACGATCAGGCGTTGTTCCGGGCAGGCGTGCGCATGCTGATCCAGTCGCAGGCCGATCTCGAGTTCGCGGGGGAGGCATCCAACGGACTCGAAGCCGTGGATCTCGCGGCCCGGGAGCGGCCCGACGTCATGCTCATGGATGTGCGGATGCCCGAACTCGACGGTGTCGCGGCGACCGCACGCATCGTGGCCGGCGACACCGCATCGACGCCACGGGTTCTCGTGCTGACCACGTTCGACGTCGACGAGGGCGCGGCGCGTGCGATCCAGGCCGGCGCCAGCGGGTTCGTGCTGAAGGATGCCGATCCCGAGTTCCTTCTCGCTGCCATCCGCACGGTGCACGCCGGCAACGCGGTGATCTCGGCGAGCGCCACCCGGCGCCTGCTCGAGCAGTTCTCCTCGCGATCGCAGAGGCGATCACCCGCCGAGCTGCAGACGCTGACCTCCCGCGAGCGCGAGATCTTCGATCTGGCGGCCCGGGCTCTGAGCAACTCCGAGATCGCCGAGCACGAGTACCTCTCCGAGGCGACGGTGAAGACGCACATCTCCCGGGTACTGACCAAACTCGGCCTGCGCGACCGGGTGCAGCTCGTCGCGTACGCGTACGAGAACGGCCTGGTGAGCAACGGCACCGGGGGCAACGGCACCGGGGGCTGAGCGCGGGAAGCCGGAATCATCCTCGCGTCGCACCCGGATGCCTCGCACGGCCGATGCGAGCGACGTTGTCACCTCCATAGCGTGGAACGCATGAAGATCAATCCCTCCGACCTCGGCCTGGCGGCGCGCGTCACGGGTCTCACGAAGACCTACGGCAGGGGCGACGGCGCCGTGACCGCACTGGACGACGTGTCGGTCGGCATGCGCCGGGGCGAGTTCACCGCGGTCATCGGTGCGAGCGGCTCGGGCAAGTCGACGCTCATGCATGTCATGGCCGGGCTCGACACGCCCACGAGCGGGCGGGCCTGGCTGGGGGACAGCGAGCTCACCGCACTGGGCGACCGTGAGCTGACGCGTGCGCGCCGGCGGGGAGCGGGATTCGTGTTCCAGTCCTTCAATCTGGTGCCGGTGCTCGATGTGCGGGCGAACATCCTGCTGCCGTTCGAGCTCGACGGCAGACGTCCCTCGCGGGACGATCTGCAGTGGATCGACCGGCTGATCGACTCGCTCGGCCTTGCGGCGCGCGCGGGGCATCGACCGCACGAGCTCTCCGGTGGTCAGCAGCAGCGGGTTGCGATCGCCCGCGCGCTGGCGACCCGCCCCGACGTGATCTTCGCCGACGAGCCCACGGGCAATCTCGATACGCGCACCGGTCGTGAGGTGCTCGCGCTGTTGGGGGAGTCCTCCCGTGCGCACGGGCAGAGCATCGCGATGGTCACGCATGATCCGGTCGCCGCGAGTCATGCCGACCGGATCATCATGCTGTCGGACGGACGGATCGCGCACGACGGTGGGCCGCTGCCGGCCGGCGATGTCTCCGACCTCATGCTTTCCGTCGAGGTGGCGCGATGAGCGCGTCAGCGGCGCTGAGACGGCCGGCAACGCGGGCGAAGGAGCGCCGCATCCGCCTGCGGACGGGGAGCGCGGTGCGCGACAATGTCGCCACCGTTCTCGTCGCGGCGGTGAGTGCGCTGTTCGGCACGGTGCTCGTCGAGGCCACGTCGATCATCACGACGGCGACGGATGCCGCGGGCGCGGGAGGCGGGACGATCGGCATCGCGCTCGCGACCGTCTCGGCGGTGTTCCTGCTGCTGGCGGTGTACGTCGCGTCGGTGGTCACGGCGAACACCTTCGCCACTGTCGTCGCCGGACGCCGGCGGGCCATCGCGCTCCTGCGCGTGGTGGGCGCCGAGGCGTCGACCGTGCGCCGGTCCCTGGCGCGCGAAGGCCTGCTGATCGGTGCCGTCGGTGCCGCGGCCGGGCTCGTTCTCGGTGTGGGCGCGGCATCCGTGACGGTGGCGATCGGCCTGTCGCAGTCGTGGTTGCCGCAGGCACACTTCGATCTGCTGTCTCCCGTGCTGCTCGCGCCGGCCGCGATCGTCGCGCTCACCACCTGGGCCGCGGCATGGGCCGGCAGCCGTGGCGTCACTGCGGTCTCTCCGCTGGAAGCGACCGCAGCGGCAGCGGCACCGGGACCGGAAGTGGCGCGAGCCCGCTCGCGTTCGGTGTCGGCGGTCGTACTCGTAGTCTCAGGAGCCGGGCTGCTGGCCATCGGCGTGCTGGTCGGGACGCGGATGCCGGTCGGGCTGCTGATCTCGTTCGTCGGCGGTGTGCTCTCGTTCTCGGGAGTGCTCGTCGGTGCCCGCCGCATCATGCCGGGTCTCCTGCGTCTCGTCGGTCACGCGTTCGGACGTTCCCCGGCTGCCCGCATCGCGGTCGCCACCACGGCGCGTCATCCGGAGAGGAGCACCCGCGCCACGATGGCGGTCGTGATCGGCGTGACACTGGTGACCACCTTTGCCGTGGCGCTGAGCACCTACAGCGACGTCGTGATGGCGAAGCTCGCCGAAGAGGCGACCTGGCGCGCCGCCCTCGGCGACACGATCGCCGTGACGATCGGCGTGTTCTCCGCCCTGGTCGGCTTCGCGGCGCTGAGCGCGGCGATCGGCCTCGTGAACACGCTGACGGTGGGCATGCTGCAGCGCACCAGGGAGCTCGGCCTGCTCCGGGCTCTCGGATTCAGCCGAGGCCGGCTCCGGGCGATGATCCTGATCGAGGGCGCCCAGCTCACCGCGGGCGCCATCGTCTTCGGCTTGATGCTCGGGACCGTGTACGGCTGGGCCGCGGCACAGTCCCTGCTGGGGTCGATGGCGCACGGGGTGGTCGCTCCGTCGGTGCCGTGGCCGGTGATTGGGGTCGTGGTGGGCGCGGGCATCCTGCTCACCGCCGTCTCGAGCATTGTGGCGACACGCCGCGCGGGTGTCGTCTCCCCGGTAGCGGCGCTCGCGGTCGAGTGAGGGGGCGGCCACCGGACCGTCACCGTTCCGTAGGCTGTGAGGATGCCACGCCGTCCCGATCTCCCCGCGCGTCACTTCACCGGCCGCGACGGTGCGCCGCTGGCCTACCGGGAGCTCGGCGAGGGCCGACCCGTCGTCCTCATTCACGGCTTCTTCTCCACGGCTTACGTGAACTGGATCCGTTACGGGCACGCCGAGCTGATCGCGAACGCGGGATTCCGGGTGATCATGCCCGATCTGCGGGCGCACGGCGACAGCGATGCATCGCAGGATCCGACACACTATCCGCGCGACGTGCTCACCGACGACGCGTTCGCGCTGATCGAACACCTGGGCCTCGACGACTACGACCTGGGCGGGTATTCGCTGGGTGCGCGGACCACGCTGAGGATGCTCGTGCGCGGCGCCGAACCCGGACGCGCCGTCATCTCGGGCATGGGTCTCGGCGGCATGACCCACGTGCAGAAGCGCAACGAGTTCTTCCACCGCGTGTTCGACGGTCTCGGGCGGCACGAGAGAGGAAGCGCCGAGTGGCGATCGGAAGCGTTCCTGCGCACGACGGGCGGGGATCCGGTCGCACTGCGCATGGTGCTCGACACGTCGGTCGGCACGAGCGTCGAGGAGATCGAGGACATCGCCACTCCGTCGCTCGTGCTCATGGGCTCGGCGGACGACGACCACGGATCGGGCCGCGACCTGGCCGACCTGCTGCCTCTCGCGCACTACGAACAGGTGCCGGGCAACCACATGAGCGTTGTCACCGAGTCGGCGTTCGGAGCGGCGATTCGCGACTTCCTCATCCGATGACCCGGCGGAGACCGGAGCGTGCTCTCGCCCGAGAATCGACGTGTTCAGAGCGAACGGGCATCCGGTAGAGTGCACGGGAACCCGTATTGGTCGGATGTTTCCGCACACCGTTCACTCGTCGAAAGCAGGCAGCGTTGCGCATCGCGAATCTCTCCTCCCGTCTCGTCCTCCTGAAGCGCGATCGCGCCCTCGACGTCGAGAAGGCCAGCGACGGCCGCTTCGGCCCCAACCCGCAGTCCGTCTACGAGCGGTGGAGCGAGTTCACGCGATGGGCTGCCGACCAGGATGCCTCGGCGGGCGATCCGTTCGATCCGCGTGATCTCGGTCCGGCCGTCCCTCGGCCGCCGCAGGTCTTCGCGATCGGGCTCAATTATGCGAACCACGCGGACGAGTCCGGATTGAAGCTGCCGGAGAACCCGATGGTGTTCACCAAGTTCGTCTCCAGCTTCACCGGTGCCGACGTGGAGATCGAGTTGAGCGGCGACACCGTCGACTGGGAGGTGGAGCTCGTCGCCGTGATCGGCGAGGGCGGGCGTGACATTCCTGCGTCGGAGGCGTGGGATCACGTGGCGGGCCTGACGATCGGGCAGGACGTCAGCGACCGCACCGTGCAGTTCTGGGGCGAGCCCGCGCAGTTCTCGATCGGCAAGTCGCTCAAGGGATTCGCTCCCATCGGTCCCGCCGTGGTCACTCTCGACGAGCTGGCCTCGGTCGCCGATCGCTCGGATCTGGCCATCGGCTGTACGCTCGCGCGGGCCGACGGTTCCACCGAGGTGCTGCAGAGCGGACGCACGCGCGACATGATCTTCCCGATCCCGGAACTCGTCGAGCGCCTCTCCGCTCTCGTCGAGCTGTTGCCGGGCGACGTGATCTTCACCGGCACGCCGGACGGCGTGGGCCTGGGTCGCACCCCGCGGGTCTATCTGGAGGCGGGGCAGAGCGTGACCAGCGAGATCGAGGGGTTGGGGAGCATCCGCCAGCGTTACGTCGCGTCGTGACCCCGGACGTGTCGCTACCGGACGTGTCGTGACCGGACGAAGCGCATTCACGCTGCCGCTCACGCACGTGCCTCTGCACGGGTGGGCGGCAGTGCCGCGTCGCGGGTGTACCCTTTTGAACGTGTGCTCCGGCCTGCTCCTTCTTAGCCGCCGCGACGAGGCCTAGTTCTCTCGGCCTTCCTCGTCGCGGAGTTCGTCGTCGGTTGACCGGGATTCGCGAGAACGAGAAGAAGTAGAGCACGAGATGAAGAACACACAGCAGCCTTCTGCGATGCCGATCCACAAGTATCGGCCGTTTCACGAGCAGATCCGCGTCGACCTGCCCGATCGCACCTGGCCTGACGCGCGCATCACCACGGCGCCGCGGTGGTGTGCCGTCGACCTTCGCGACGGGAACCAGGCGCTGATCGACCCGATGAGTCCCGAGCGCAAGCGGATCATGTTCGATCTGCTCGTGCGGATGGGATACAAGGAGATCGAGGTCGGCTTCCCGTCGGCCAGCCAGACCGACTTCGACTTCGTCCGCAGCCTGATCGAGACCGGTGCCATCCCCGATGATGTGACCATCCAGGTTCTGACGCAGGCGCGCGACCACCTGATCGAGCGAACATACGAGGCGATCGCCGGTGCCAAGCAGGCCATCGTGCACCTCTACAACTCGACGAGCGTGCTGCAGCGCAAGGTGGTCTTCCGGTCCGACAAACAGGGGATCATCGACATCGCGCTGCACGGGGCGCGCAAATGCGTCGAGCTGGAGAAGACGGTGCCCGGCACGACCGTGTACTACGAGTACTCGCCGGAGAGCTACACCGGCACCGAGCTCGAGTTCGCGGCCGACATCTGCAACCAGGTGCTCGAAGTCTTCACGCCGACGGCCGAGCGCAACGTCATCATCAATCTGCCCGCGACCGTCGAGATGGCGACGCCGAATGTCTACGCAGACTCGATCGAGTGGATGTCCCGCCATCTGAACCATCGCGAGAACGTGATCCTGTCGCTGCACCCGCACAACGACCGCGGCACGGCGATCGCGGCCGCGGAGCTCGGCTATCTGGCGGGCGCGGATCGCATCGAGGGTTGCCTGTTCGGCAACGGCGAGCGCACGGGAAACGTTGACATCGTCGCTCTCGGGGTGAACCTGTTCACGCAGGGAATCGACCCCCAGATCGACTTCAGCGACATCGACGGCATCAAGCGCAGCGTCGAGTTCTGCAACCAGCTGCCCGTGAACGAGCGGCACCCGTGGGTCGGCGATCTGGTCTTCACCGCGTTCAGCGGGTCGCACCAGGACGCGATCAAGAAGGGGTTCGAAGCGATGGCCGCGGATGCCTCCGAGCAGGGCGTCGAGGTCGACGAGCTCGTGTGGGCGGTTCCGTATCTGCCGGTGGATCCGAAAGACCTCGGGCGCAGCTACGAAGCCGTGATCCGGGTGAACTCGCAGTCCGGTAAGGGCGGTGTCGCATATCTGCTGAAGAACGACCACTCGCTGGATCTGCCGCGAAAGCTGCAGATCGAGTTCTCCGGCGTGGTGCAGGCGAAGACGGACGCCGAGGGCGGCGAGGTGACGAGCGACCACCTCTGGTCGATCTTCGCGGACGAGTACCTGCCGAACACTCACGAACAGGAGAAGTGGGGCCGTTTCGAGGTGCAGTCGACGGCCACGAGCAAAGACGAGTCCGGAACCGTGGCCCTGCGGGTGAAGCTGCGCGACGGTGACGAGGTGGAATGGACGGAGGCTTCCGGCAACGGCCCGATCGACGCGTTCCTCGCGTTGATGGCGCACCGTGGAGTCCAGGTGTCCCTCTACGACTACGTCGAGCACACCATGTCCGAGGGCGGCGACGCGCAGGCGGCCTCCTACGTGGAGCTGCAGGTGGGCGACCACCGTCTGTGGGGTGTGGGCATCGACTCCGACACGGTGTCGGCGTCGCTCAAGGCGATCGTCTCCGCCGTCAACCGGGCAGTGCGGGTCGGCGGAGTCGCCTCGCCTCAGCTCGCGTCGGTCTGAGTGAGGGAACCAGAGACTCCCGGCGGAGCCGCGCCCGACTCGGGCGCGTCCGCCGGGGCGCACGGTGCTCTCGCCATCGCGGGCGCACCGAAGGCGTCGTTCGTCGTCCCCGCACCGCTCAGGAGGCGGTTCGGGGACGACGTGGACGAGATCGTCTGGGTCAATGAGGTGGGCGGCGTCACGGTGCGCGCCAACCTGGGTGGTCGTGCCGTGTACGCGAAGTGGGCGCCGCCGGGCAGCGAGCTCGATCTCGCCGCCGAGGTGCCACGGCTTCGCTGGGCAGCGGCTCATGTCGTGGTTCCCGAGGTGATCGACTTCACCAGCGACGCCGACGGTGAGGTCCTGATCACGGCCGCTCTGCCGGGCCAGAACGCCGTGTCGGAGACTTGGCGGTCTCGCCCGGAACGCGCCGTTCGCGCGCTCGGCAGCGGCCTGCGCGCCCTGCACGACGCGTTGCCCACCGATTCCTGCCCGTTCTCGTGGTCAGCGACCGAGCGCATCGCGCGCACCCGCGCCGAGGGCACCCCCGAGCGCGTCGCCGCCCTGAGCCGGTTGCCCGCTGCGCCGTCCATCGACCGGCTCGTGGTGTGCCACGCGGATGCCTGTGCACCGAACACCCTGCTGGCCGACGATGGCAGCATGGCCGGTTTCGTCGACCTGGGTCGCCTGGGCGTCGCAGACCGGTGGGCGGACATCGCCATCGGCGCCTGGAGCACGGAGTGGAACTACGGGCGAGGCTACGCGGAGCTCTACTACGAGTCGTACGGTGTGCGGCCCGACGCCGAGCGCATCGCGTTCTACCGTGCCCTGTGGGACGCGTCGTGAGCTCGGTCGGCACGCGGCCATGCCACCGCCGCGCCGCGCAGGTCGGACGGCGTCCTGCAGCGATAATGGGGTGATGCCCACCTACCGTGATGAAGCCGTCGTGCTGCGCACCCACAAACTGGGTGAGGCCGATCGCATCGTCACGCTGCTGACTCGTTCGCATGGCAAGGTGCGAGCGGTGGCGAAGGGCGTGCGGCGCACCGCCTCGAAGTTCGGCGCACGGCTGGAACCGTTCATGGTCGCCGACGTTCAGCTCTATGAGGGCCGCAGCCTCGACGTCGTGACGCAGGCGGAATCGCTGGGCGCCTATGGTGCGCCGATCGCGGCGGACTACGAGAGCTTCACCTCCGCCAGCGCCATGGTCGAGACCGCCGATCGCCTGACGGAGGCGGAAGGCTCCTCACAGCAGTACCTGCTGCTCATCGGAGCGCTGCGGTCCCTCTCGCGCGCCGAGCACGAGGCATCCCTCACGCTCGACTCGTACTTGCTGCGCGCCCTCGCGCTGGCGGGCTGGGCGCCCAGCTTCGACGCGTGCGCGCGATGCGGGAAGCCGGGGCGGCATGGCGCGATCGTGGTGCAGCTCGGGGGAGTGGTCTGCGCCGACTGCGCGCCGCCCGGTGCGCCGCACGTCGGTGACAACGTGATCGACCTCCTCTCTGCGCTCCTGCACGGCGACTGGCCTACCGCCGAGGCGACCGATGACGCGGCACGTTCCAAGGCGAGTGGCATCATCGCCGCGTACACGCAGTGGCACCTGGAGCGTGGCTTGCGCTCACTCCCGCACGTGACACGCGGCGATCACCGGCCGCCGCCTGGTGGCGGCCGAGCGCCGACATGGCAGGCTTCTCCCGCTCCGGCGCCGGTTTCTGCCTCGCGCTCAGCGTCCGGCGCGGGAGCGGCGGACGTTCAGGCGGGAACGGACAGAGCGAGCGCATGAGCCCGAAGCCCTACACACACAAGGATGCCGTCGAGTTCCGCCCGCTCGATTGGACCGGCATCCACCCCCCGGCGGTCCCGACTGCAGCGGTGCCGGATCACGTGGCACTGGTGATGGACGGCAACGGGCGCTGGGCCAACCGTCGTGGCCTGACGCGCATAGAGGGTCACAAAGCGGGAGAAGCGTCGCTGCTCGACGTCGTCGCGGGAGCGATTCAGATCGGCGTGAAGCACCTGAGTGTCTATGCGTTCTCCACCGAGAACTGGCGTCGGTCTCCCGACGAGGTGCGGTTCCTGATGGGGTTCAACCGCGACGTCCTGCATCGACGACGCGACCAGCTGAACGAGTGGGGGGTGCGCGTGAGGTGGGCCGGCAGGAGGCCCCGGCTCTGGGCATCCGTCATCAAAGAACTGCAGTTCGCCGAGCGCCTCACCGCTCACAACGATGTGCTGACGCTCACCATGTGCGTGAACTACGGCGGACGCACCGAGATCGCGGATGCCGTGCGCGACATCGCCGCGGAGGTCGCAGCCGGCAGGCTCCGGCCGTCGACGATCAGCGAGAAGACGATCCAGCGACACCTCTACACGCCGGACCTGCCCGACGTCGACCTCTTCGTGCGCAGCTCGGGGGAGCAGCGCACGAGCAACTTCCTGCTCTGGCAGAGCGCCTACGCGGAGATGGTGTTCCTCGACACCCTCTGGCCCGACTTCACGCGTTCAGACCTCTGGCACGCCATCGAGATCTACGCCGCGCGGAATCGCCGCTTCGGAGGTGCCGTCGACGCCCCGACGGAATCGGCCTGACCGGTTGCCTGCAGTCGACGCTCGCGCGGAACCGGTCACGATCGTGTTCCTTCGATAACCATCGGATGTTTGACGTTGACACGCCAGACATCCGATGTTTACACTCACGGGTGACCCCGATGGAGAGGAACCGTACGTGAGCAACCCGAGCGGCGATGGCACGAACGCGCGCGGTCCGATGAGCGGCGATTATCTGCTCCAGGTCTCCGGGGTGAGCAAGGAGTTCCCGGGCGTCAAGGCGCTCGACCAGATGCACCTCGAGCTGCGCAAGGGCGAAGTGCTCGCGCTAGTCGGGGAGAACGGTGCGGGAAAGTCGACACTCATGAAGCTGCTCGCCGGCGTCTACACGCCGGACTCGGGTCGCTTTCTCCTCGACGGTGAGGAGGTCGAGATCTCCGGGCCGAAACACGCGCAGGAGCTGGGTGTGTCGATCATCCATCAGGAGTTCAACCTGATGCCCGATCTCACGGTCGCACAGAACATCTACATCGGCCGGGAGCCGCGGTGGGGTGATTTCCTACTCTCGGAGAAGCGGCTGAACGAGGCCGCGTCCGCGTTGTTCGAGCGGCTCGAGCTGCCGCTCGATCCGCGACAGAAGGTGTCGGAGCTCACCGTCGCCAAACAACAGATGGTGGAGATCGCCAAGGCGCTCTCCTATGATGCGCGCGTCCTGATCATGGACGAGCCGACGGCGGCGCTGAACGACGCCGAGGTTGCGGTGTTGCACGATCTCATCCGACGTTTCCGCACTCCCGAGACCGGCGTGATCTACATCTCGCACCGTATGGACGAGTTGAAGGCCATCAGCGACCGGATCGAGGTCATCCGCGACGGCCGCTACATCGACACGCTCACCACGTCGGAGACGACGATGCGCGAGGTCATCTCGCTCATGGTCGGACGTGAGTTGAAAGAGAACGTACGCCCCGAGACCGAGCACGGTACCGACGAGGTGGTGCTCGCGGTGCGCGGGCTGAGCACGAAGGAACTGCTGCATGACGTCTCGTTCGAGTTGCATCGAGGAGAGATCCTCGGTTTCGCCGGGCTCATGGGTGCCGGCCGCACCGAGGTCGCGCGCGCGATCGTCGGCGCCGACCGGCACAGCGCGGGCGAGATCGAGCTGAAGGGCACGAGCGTGCGGCTGCCGAATCCCTCCGTGGCCGCCGCCAACGGGATCGGCTATCTCTCGGAGGACCGCAAGCGCTTCGGCCTGCTCCTGGATCAGCGCGTGGGATTCAATGTGGCGCTCAGCTCGCTGACGAAATACGTCGGCCTCGGCGTTTTCATGAAGGACAACGCGATCCGCGTGACCGCCCGCGAGATGGTGGAAACCCTACGCATCAAGACGCCGTCGATCGATCAGACGGTGCAGAACCTCTCGGGTGGGAATCAGCAGAAGGTCGTCATCGCCAAATGGCTCGTCAAGGACTGCGATGTGCTGATCTTCGACGAGCCGACGCGCGGCATCGACGTCGGCGCCAAGGAGGAGATCTACCAGCTCCTCAATCGCCTCGCCGCGGAGGGGAAGGCGATCATCATGATCTCGTCCGAGCTCCCCGAGGTGCTGCGCATGTCTCATCGAGTGGCCGTGATGTGCGAGGGCCGGCTCACTGCGTTGCTCGCTGCCGATGAGGCCGATCAGGAGTCGATCATGCACTACGCCACGCTGCGCCCCGACGTGCTCGGTGCCGTCGACGAAACCCCCGAAGCCGAAATGCAGGAAGCAGGAACCCGATGACACAGACCGCCGTGCAGGGCGCACAGGCGCCGGCTCTGAACCGAGGCCGGCTCCGCGCCGGTCTGCAGCAGCTGCTCGCATTCGCGAGCCTGATCGTGATCGTGATCTTCTTCTCGCTCACGAGCGATGTCTTCTTCACGTACGACAACCTCGTCAACAACGTGCTCGTCTCCACGGTGGTCGTCGGGCTGCTGGCGGTCGGCACCACGTTCGTGATCATCACCGGTGGCATCGACCTGTCGATCGGCACCGGCATGAGCCTCTGCGCGGTGATGTCGGGCGTGTTCATCGAGAACCTCGGCCTGCCGCTCTGGCTCGGCGTGCTCGGCGCCGTGCTCGTCGGCGGCCTGATCGGGGCGGTGAACGGTGCCGCCGTGGCGTTCTTCAAGTTCCCTCCGTTCATCGCGACGCTGGCCATGATGCTCATCGCGCAGGGCCTCGCGCTCGTGATCTCACACACCTCGCCGATCTACTTCACGAAGGCGCCCGGATACATCGACCTGGCGTCCGGATCGATCATCCCGGGCATCGACGTGCCGAACGCCGTGCTGATCTTCTTCGTGACGGCCATCATCGCGGCGATCCTGCTGAACAAGACGATCGTGGGCCGGTACACGTATGCGATCGGCAGCAACGCCGACGCGACAGCCATCTCGGGTATCAATGTTCGGCGCTGGACGTGGGTCGTCTACGTGATCGGGGGGCTCTTCATCGGCCTCGCCGGCGTGATGATCTCGGCACGCCTCGCCTCTGCGCAGCCGGCCACCGGGCAGGGCTACGAGCTGCAGGCCATCGCCGCGGTCGTCATCGGCGGCACGTCGTTGGCCGGCGGAAAGGGCTCGATGGTCGGCACCGTGATCGGCTCGCTGATCATCGCCGTGCTGAACAACGGGCTCCAACTGATCAGCGTGCCGCAGGAGTGGCAGAACGTCGTCCTCGGCTGCGTCATCCTCTTCGCCGTCTACATGGACATGCTCCGGCGTCGCGAGCGCTGACGAGCACACCGTACCCAGAATCCCTGCACCACAAGATCGAAGGAGATCACCGTCCCATGAACAAGAAGAAACTGCTCGGCACGGCTGCAGCGGCCACCGCGCTGGTGCTCGCCCTCGCCGGATGCTCCGGGTCCGGCAACTCGAGTTCCTCCGGATCCTCAGACAAGAAGCCCACGGTCGCCATCATCGCCAAGGGCTTCCAGTTCGCCTACTGGCAGGCCGTGAAGAAGGGCGCCGAGCAAGAGGCCAAGAAGCTCGGAGCCAGCATCACGTTCGACGGTCCGCCGAAGGAGACCGACGTCGACCAGCAGATCACCATGCTGCAGACGGCGTTGGCGAAGAAGCCCGATGCGCTCGGCTTCGCCGCCCTGGACTCGAAGGCAGCGGCACCGTACATGCAACAGGCGAAGTCCGACGGCATCCCCGTGATCGCGTTCGACTCCGGCGTCGACAGCCCGGTGCCGGTCACGACGGCAGCGACGAACAACAAGAAGGCGGCGGCGCTGGCGGCCAAGCACATGGCCGATCTCATCGGCAACAAGGGCACGGTCGCGGTCGTCGGATTCGACCAGACGAGCGAGTCCGGCAAGGACCGCATCGACGGGTTCCTGAACTGGATGAAGAAGAACGCGCCCGACATCAAGGTCCTGACCCCGCAGTTCGGCGCCGGTGACCTCACGAAATCGGCCGACATCGCGAAGAACTTCCTCACGGCCAATCCCGATCTCGCCGGCATCTACGGCGCGAACGAGGGCTCAGCCGAAGGCGTGGCGCAGGGCGTGAAGGAGGCAGGCATGTCCGGCAAGGTCACGGTCGTCGGCTTCGACTCGGGCAAGGCCCAGATCGACGCCATCAAGGATGGCACCATGGCCGGAGCGATCACGCAGAACCCGGTCGGCATCGGCGAGAAGGTCGTGTGGGCGGCGCTGCAGGCCATCAAGGGCAAGTCCCTGCCGAAGACGATCGACACGGGCGCGTACTGGTATGACAAGAGCAACCTGAACGACCCGAAGATCCAGGCGCTGCTCTACCAGTAGAGCGAGGGCGGCATCGCACGTCGGTGCGCAGGCGAGCGTGGGGTCCGGGCGAACCCGGCAGCACGCTCGCCTGTCTGCTGTCTGAGCCGGCGTGCGGAATATGCCGAGCGGCGCATCCGTTGGCCCTGGCGTGAGTGATTCCATCAAGGTCGATATCTGGTCCGACGTCGCGTGCCCGTGGTGCTACATCGGCAAGCGCAAGTTCGAGGCGGGGAGCGGTCTGTTCGCCGGTTCCGGTGACGGCCGTGCGGTGGACGTGGAGTACCACTCCTTCGAGCTCTCCCCGGACACGCCTGTCGACTTCGACGGCACCGACGCCGACTACCTCGCCGAACACAAGGGAATCTCGCTCGAACAGGCGAACGAGATGCTCGAGCGGGTGAGCGGCATCGCGTCGCAAGTGGGGCTCGACTACGACTTCCCGTCCGTCAAGCACACCAACACCGTCAAAGCGCATCAGCTCATCCACTTCGCGAAGTCGAAGGGCAAGCAGGCGGAGATGAAGGAGCGTCTGCTCAAGGCGTACTTCGTCGAAGGCGGCCACGTCGGCCGTGACGAGTCTCTTGCCGACTATGCCGCGGAGATCGGTCTGGACCGCGAAGAGGCGCTGAGCGCGCTGGAGTCGGATGTGTATCTCGCCGACGTGCGGGCGGACCAGGCGGACGCGCAGGAGTACGGCATTCAGGGCGTCCCGTTCTACGTGATCGACGGCAAGTACGGCGTCTCCGGCGCTCAGGAGGCGGCGACCTTCGCCCAGGTTCTCGAGCAGGTCTGGAATGAGCGCGGGTCGGATGCCGCCGCGGCGCCGTCGGACACCGATGCTGCCGGGAAGGCCCAGGCATCCGACGAGGTCGGCGCATGACCGCGGGCACCCCACTGCAGCCCCTGGGCGACCCGAACGCCGTCGTCTGCGTCGGCGACTCGTGCGTTCTCCCCGCCGCCGACCCGGCGGCAAGACCCGGCGCCGAGCCGGTCACCTCGTCCGGTCCCGCCGCGTCGCCGCGCTGATGGCGTCGCGGCGCTGATCGCGTCTCCCGCTCGGGTCGCGCGAAGTGCGCTACTCCGGATCGGTGATGTCGGCGACCGTCGCATCGAACGCGGCGATCAGCTCGTCACCGTCGACGAACGCACTGTATCCGTGCTCACCGGCTCCCATCGCCACTCGCCGTCCCGCGACCATCGTGTCGGCGTACACGGGCCACGCGGTCGTGGAGCCGAACGGGGTGATCGTGCCGCGCTCGTACCCGGTCGCGTTCAGCGCGAGCGACGCCTCGGGAAGGCGGAGCTTGTTCACGCCCACCAGGGCGCGCAGCTTCGCCCAGGAGATCTTGCGGCCGCCGGGCACGAGGGCGAACAGGTAGTCGCCCTCGTGGCGCTTCACGACGAGAGTCTTCACGATGTCCGCCGGCTCGAGGCCGAGCAGCGTCGCGGCTTCCTGCAACGAGGATGCCGGCGGGCGTTCGACGATCCGCACCTCGACTCCGCGCGCGGCGGCATCCGTCATCACCCGTTCGCGTCCGGTGGGCATGGCTCTCGTGCAGTCCTTTCCCTGAGGCTTTTCCACAGTGGGCGTCAGTCGCCGGACATCTCTGCACAGCCCCGGTGTGTTCAGGGACATCTGAGAGAATCGTGAGCGATGGCTCCTTCCGCAACCCTAAGCCCCGCACCCGCGACGACGGCGCAGCTGAACATCGGCTCGTTGCGCCTTGGTGCGCCCGTCGTGCTGGCGCCGATGGCGGGCATCACGAACACCGCTTTCCGCCGCCTCTGTCGTGAGTACGGCGCCGGCCTCTACGTGAGCGAGATGATCACGTCGCGAGCGCTCGTGGAACGCACGCCGGAGTCGATGCGGCTCATCCGGCACCATCCGAGCGAGACGCCTCGGTCGATCCAGCTGTATGGCGTCGACCCGAAGACGGTGCGCGAAGCGGTCACGATGCTCGTCGCGGAGGACCGGGCCGATCACATCGACCTCAACTTCGGCTGCCCCGTGCCGAAGGTCACGCGCAAGGGCGGGGGTGCGGCGCTGCCGTGGAAGCTCGACCTCTTCCGCGCGATCGTGACCAACGCCGTCCAGGCGGCCGGCGACCTCCCGCTCACGGTGAAGATGCGCAAGGGCATCGACTCCGACCACCTGACCTACCTCGAAGCCGGACGCATCGCGGAGGACGCCGGCGTGGCATCCATCGCCCTGCACGCGCGCACGGCCTCGCAGTTCTACTCGGGCCAGGCCGACTGGGACGCGATCGCCACGCTCAAGGAGACGATCACGAGCGTGCCGGTTCTCGGCAACGGCGACATCTGGACGGGTGCGGATGCCGTGCGCATGGTCGAGCAGACCGGTTGCGACGGTGTCGTGGTCGGCCGCGGATGTCTCGGTCGGCCATGGCTCTTCGGCGATCTCGCCGCCGCGTTCCAGGCTCGTGCCGGCAACCTCACCGCCGACGAAGCGAGCGCCGCGACGGCCCGCCCCGGCCTCGGGCAGGTGATGGCCGCATTCCGACGTCACGCGGAGCTCCTCGTCGAGTTCTTCGAGAGCGAGGAGCGCGGATGCCGCGACATCCGCAAGCATGTCGCCTGGTACTTCAAGGGGTATCCGGTCGGCGGCGAGCTCCGGGCGAAGCTGGCGACGGTCGAGTCGCTCCAGCAGCTCGATGAGCTGCTGGGCACGCTCGATCCGACGGTGCCCTATCCGAGCGAGGGCGTGGAGGGCCCGCGTGGCCGTGCCGGCACGCCGAAGACGCCGGCGCTGCCTGACCGGTGGCTTGAGACGCGCACGCTCGCCTCCGACGAGCAGGCGACTCTCGCCGAGGCGGAGGTGAACTCGAGTGGCGGCTGAGCCCGGCATCGCACACCAAACCGGGCATCACGACCGCACGGCGGAGCAGGCCGGTTATAACGCTTTCGACCGTCAGCGGTGGCTTCCCGAGGAGCACTCCACGCGTCGTAGCGACTTCGCCCGCGACCGCGCGCGGCTCCTGCACTCGAGCGCGCTGCGCCGACTGGCCGCGAAGACGCAGGTGCTCAGCCCCACGGCAGGGCTCGACTTCGCGCGCAACCGGCTCACGCACTCGCTGGAAGTGGCGCAGGTCGGCCGGGAACTGGCATCCAGCCTCGGCCTCGACCCCGACGTCGTCGACACGGCCTGCCTGGCCCACGACATCGGGCATCCACCGTTCGGCCACAACGGCGAGCGCGCGCTCTCCGAGTGGTCGGCCGACATCGGCGGCTTCGAGGGCAACGCGCAGACCCTGCGGCTGCTCACGCGGCTGGAGCCGAAGGTGTTCGGCGTCGACGGGCACCCCTACGGCCTCAATCTCACACGGGCGAGCCTCGACGCCAGCTGCAAGTACCCGTGGCCGGCGTCGTCGTCGGTGGCCGATCCGAGCGGGCGCGCCAAGTTCGGCTTCTACGCCGATGATGAGCCGGTGTTCCACTGGCTGCGGGAAGGCGCCCCCGAGCGCGTGCGCTGCGTCGAAGCCCAGGTGATGGACCTCTCCGACGACATCGCCTACTCCGTGCACGACTTCGAGGACGCGATCGTCAACGGATACATCGACGTCAAGGCGCTCGGCAGCCGGGTCGACCACGACGCACTCGTGGGCTCGATGTACGAGTGGATCGGCGGCGAGGTCGAGCACGCGGAGCTGATCGAGGCGTTCGACCGTCTGGACAGCCTGGATGCCTGGCTCGACGACTGGGACGGCTCACGTCGCGCCCAGGCCAGGCTCAAGAACCTCACGAGTCAGTTGATCGGGCGCTTCGCGGTCTCGTCAGCACGGGCGACGCGGGAGGCGCACCCGCGCGGCAGCCTGATCCGGTTCGGCGCCGACGTGATCGTGCCGCGTGGCATCCAAGCCGAGATCGCCGTGCTCAAGGGGATCGTGGCGACGTTCGTGATGTCGCGCAACACCAGGCAGCCCATCTACGCGCGGCAGCGCAGCATGCTCACGGAGCTCGCGGATGCGCTGCTCGCCGGCGGCGAGGACGCGCTCGATCCCGGGTTCGCCGAGGACTGGCGACGAGCCTCGGACGACGCCGCACGCAAGCGCACCATCGTCGACCAGGTGGCGAGCCTCACCGACCAGTCCGCCATCGCGTGGTTCGAGCGTCTCACCCACCGCGCGCTCTGACGCGGCGCCGCGCTGACTAGAATCATCGCCATGGCGGGCCGTATTCGACAGAGCGATGTCGAAGAGGTCAAGGCCAGAACCAACATCGCCGACATCGTCGGCGATTACGTCGCGCTGAAGTCTGCCGGTGTGGGGTCGCTGAAGGGTCTATGCCCGTTCCACGACGAGCGCAGCCCGAGCTTCCACGTGCGCCCGCAGGTCGGCTTCTACCACTGTTTCGGCTGTGGCGAGAGCGGCGATGTCTACTCGTTCCTGCAGAAGATGGACCACGTCACCTTCGCCGAGGCCGTCGAGCGACTGGCGGCGCGCGTCGGGTACACCCTGAGGTATGAGGACGGCGGTCCGGCGAGGGAAGAGGCGGGAAACCGCGCCCGGCTGCTGGCCGCGAACGCGGCGGCCGAGGAGTTCTTCCGGGAGCGGCTGGGTGCGGCCGATGCGGATGCCGGTCGTCGGTTCCTCGGGGAACGCGGCTTCGATCCTGTGGCGGCCGAGCGCTTCGGCATCGGGTTCGCTCCGAACACGTGGGACTCGCTCGGCGCGCACCTGCGGGGCAGGGGATTCACGCCCGAGGAGCTGGCCGCATCCGGTCTCGTCTCGGTGGGCGAGCGGGGGAGCGCATACGACAGGTTTCGCGGCCGGGTGATCTGGCCCATTCGCGACGTCACGGGGCAGACCGTCGGCTTCGGTGCTCGGCGCCTTTTCGACGACGACAAGGGGCCCAAATACCTGAACACGCCCGAGACGGCCGTCTACCACAAGGCGCAGGTTCTCTACGGGCTCGATCTCGCCAAGCGCGAGATCTCCCGGTCGCACCGGGTGGTCGTGGTGGAGGGCTACACCGACGTGATGGCATGTCACCTGGCCGGCATCGGCACGGCGGTGGCCACGTGCGGCACGTCGTTCGGCGTCGACCACATCAAGGTGCTGCGCCGGGTGCTCGGCGACGACAGCGGACTCGGCGAGGTGGTCTTCACCTTCGACCCGGACGCCGCAGGCCAGAAGGCCGCCCTGCGCGCCTTCGGCGAGGAGCAGCGATTCACCGCGCAGACGTACGTGGCCGTCGGGCCCGAGGGCCTCGATCCGTGCGACCTGCGACTGGCGCAGGGTGACGCCGCGGTACGCCGCATGGTGGATGCCAAGCGTCCGCTCTTCGAGTTCGTCATCCGTCAGGCTCTCGGCAAGTACGACCTCGAGACGGTCGAGGGCCGCGCCGCCGCACTGCGCGAGTGCGCCCCGATCGTCGCCGGAATTCGTGACCCCGCCCTGCGGCCCGGCTACACGCACGAACTGGCGCGTATGCTCGGCACGGAGCTGAGCGAGGTGCAACAGGCTGTACGCCGTGCCGGGCAGTCGCGTGGTGGTTCCCCGGCGGCCGATCGCTCGAGCGCGCCGCAGCACAGGGGACGGGCCGACGTCGAGCCCGAGTCGCCGGTCCACGTCCCCGACGTGTCGCTCGCGAGCCTCGGCAGCGATCCATCGACCCGACTCGAACAGGGTGCTCTCATGGCGCTTCTGCAGTATCCGCAGCACGTGCCGCCCGAACGTGCCCGCATCGTGGTGCAGGCGGCGTTCGCGAATCCCTCCCTGGCGGTCGTCCGCGACGCCATCGCTACGAGCTTCGAGGCTTACGGAGCCACCGGATGGGTGGAGCGCGTGGCGGTCGAGGTCCCCGCTTCCTTCGCGGGCCTCGTGCGGCAGCTGAGCGTGGCTCCCGTGCCCGCGCGCGATGAGGCGGGCGCGGCCGTGTACGCCGCGTCGGTGACGGCGAACCTCGCCGATCGGGAACTGCTGCGACGCAAGGCGGATGCCCTGGGCCGACTGCAGCGCACCGATCCCACGGACTCTGCGGCCCGAGCCGCGCTCCAGAGGGAGCTCGTCGCGATCGACTCCGAGCGCACCGCGCTCCGGTCGGAGTGATCGGCGTGCGGAGAAGCCGAGGCGGGCCGTCGCTAATAGGCTGAACGTCATGCACCACGGAGTCGACGAATGACCGCACCGCAGTACCGCGACCCGATCGTGCTGAGCGACCTCTCCGCGGAGTACCCGCCGCGGGGAGCCTCCAGTGGGTGCGTCGCCCTGCGCGGCATCAGCCTGCGAGTGCGCCCGGATGAGGTGCTCGGTGTTCTCGGAGAGAGCGGCTCCGGCAAGAGCACCTTGGCACGCATCATCTCCGCCCGAGCGGCGGGAGCAGGCCCCGTGCCGCGCATCACCGGCGGCGACGCCACCGTCATGGGGTATTCGATGCGGCGTCTCAAGGGCCGCGAGCGCACCCGGCTGACGTTCCATGTCGGATACCTGCAGCAGGATGCCGGCGCCCGCCTCGATCGCGGATCCACGGTCGCCGACCTGGTCGCGGCCCCCATCTACGAGCGCGACAAGCACTTCAGCCGGCGCGAGGCCGGCGTGCGCGTGGCATCCATGCTGGATTCGGTTCAGCTGTCGCTCGGGGTGCTGCAGAAGTATCCCTACGAGCTGAGCAGCGGCCAGCAGCAGAGGGTGGCGATCGCCCAGGCGCTCGTGCTCGGCCCGAGTCTGCTCGTGGCCGACGAGCCGACTGCCGGAATCGATGTGACGGTGCGCGACTCGGTCGTCGACCTGCTCGCTCAACTGCACGGCATGCACGATTTCGCTGCTGTCATCGTCAGCCACGACGCCCGCGTGCTGCGCAACGCGACGGCCACGGTGGCGGTGCTGCAATCGGGCTCGCTGGTGGGATACGGGACGATGGAAGAGGTCTTCACGGCACCGATTCATCCGTATGTGTCGCAGCTCGCGGAGGCGCTCCGGTTGAGCGAGTGATGTTCCTCCGCCCCGACGCGCGCGGGCGTCGACGCGGATTTGTCCACCGTCCCGGCTTTGGTAAAGTAGTGAAGCCCCGCCAGGGGGCATTCCTCCATAGCTCAATTGGCAGAGCAGCCGGCTGTTAACCGGCAGGTTCTTGGTTCGAGTCCAAGTGGGGGAGCAATGATCAGGAGGCTCCGGTCGCGATGGCGACGGAGCCTTCGTCGTTCCGGTGGCGCGCCGACCCACCCACTGTGGCATGGAATCCGTATTGCACCGACCGCTGCGTGACGCAAGGGGTGCCGTGCGACGCGGCGCTCGCTAGCGTGACAGTGATGACGACGTCGATTCCACTGTTCGAGGGTCAAGGCTGGCTGCAGATCGGCGAGATTCTGTTGGCGTTCGTGCTGAGCTCGTTGATCGGGCTCGAGCGGCAGTTGCGCGGCAAGAGCGCGGGGCTGCGAACGCAGGCCATCGTCGGCACGGCGTCGGCCCTGTTCCTGCTCGTGAGCAAGTACGGCTTCATGGATGTGCTCTCGGAGCATGTGACGCTGGACCCATCTCGAGTGGCGGCGCAGGTGGTGACCGGCATCGGGTTCCTCGGTGCGGGCCTCATCCTGACCCGTCGCGGCGCGGTGCACGGCCTGACGACGGCGGCATCGGTCTGGGAGACGGCGGCGATCGGTATGGCGGCCGGAGCCGGGCTCTGGCTGCTCGCCATCGTCGTCACCGCACTGCACTTCATCATCGTGTACGGCCTCAGCGCTCTGATCCGAGTGCTGCCGCGAGGCCGTGAATCACAACTGGAACTCGAGGTGGTCTACCGGGACGGCGAGGGCCTGTTGCGATCCGTGCTCGCGGCCATCACCCACGGCGGCTGGGCGGTCAGCAGAACCGAGCCGCACCCCGCACCCGAAGGGGCCGCCGCGGTGACGCTCGAGCTGACCGGTGCGGAGAACGCCGCCGACCTCATGCAGCGTCTCAGTGGCATCGAAGGGGTGCACAGCGTGCAGCTGATCTCCTCCGACGAGCTCGAATAGAACCCGCCCGCGCGGGGTACTCCGCAGGGAGTAGCGGCCCGTCGTCCACGGGCGGAGGTGTGGTCGACGCCCTCTCATTACGATGAGGGGATGCCGTACCCGCCGTGGCTGCGTACCGGCCCCGAGCCGACGCCGCACGAACGCGCTCGGCGCAGGCAGCGGGCCCGCTGGTTTTCGGCGATCCTGAGCGCGGCCGTGCAATTGCCAGGGCTGGCCATCGTGATCGCGCTCGCACGGCATCCGCTCGCCGTGCACGATCCCGCCCGCGCGGTCGTCGTCACGATCGGCATCCTTGCCGCCGCGGCCCTCGTGCCGCCGTGGCGGCGACCGGCCGTCATCGTGGTGGCCGCGCTTGCTCTGCCCTCGATCGCCTACGCGCCGGGCCCTCCGGCGGCGGCTCTGGCGGTGGCGTTCGTCGTCGCCCGCACCGTCTTCGCCGGGGACTCGCTCTGGGCCTGGTGCACGCTGGCGGGGATGGGCCTCGCGGGCGTCACGTGGACCATCGTCTTCGGCCCATCGCAGGCCAGTGTGCGCGCCCTGGTCGTGACGATCGCGCTGTGCGTGCTCGCCGGCGTCGTCACCGGGATGGGCGCGCGTCGTGAACGCTTCCGGATAGCGGCGCGGGAGGAGAGCGCCCGGCGTCGATCGGCAGCCGAGGAGGAACGGCTCCGGATCGCGCGCGAGCTGCACGACGTGCTCGCCCACTCGCTCTCGCAGATCAGCGTGCAGGCCGGCGTCGGTCTGCACCTCTTCGACGACGATCCCCGGGCGGCACGCGAGACCCTCCGGTCGATCCGTTCGACGAGCGTGACGGCCCTCGACGAGGTACGCGCGGTGCTCGGCGTGCTGCGCGATGGCGACGAGCCCGAGGCCGCCGACCAGGCCCCTGCCGCCGCGGACGCGCGTCGACCCGGTCCCGCCCTGAGCGGCATCGCCGCCCTGATCGACGATGCTCGCGCCTCCGGTCTGATCGTCGCGTTCCAGGCGGAAGGTGATGCGAACATCGCCCTGGTGCCCGCCGGCACGCAGTCCGCCGCGTATCGCATCACACAGGAGGCGCTCACCAACGTGCGCCGGCACGCGCCGCGCGCACGCGTCGAAGTGGACGTGCGCGTCACCGGCGATGCCGTAACGATACGGGTCCGGAACGGCCGGGGCGGAGCGCCGCAGGGCGAGGGTGCGCACGGCGGTCGCGGCATCCTCGGCATGCGTGAGCGCGCCGCCGCGCTCGGGGGCACCATCGAGGCGCGTCCGCTCGGAGCAGGCTTCGTGGTGGAGGCAAGGCTGCCGTTTCGCGCACCGCCGTCATCGGCGTCGGAAGGGGCCGCAGCGAGCAGAGGGGCGAACTCGTGATCAGGGTCGTGCTGGCGGACGATCAGGCTCTGGTGCGGGCGGGCTTTCGCGCCCTGCTCGATCACGAGAGTGACATCGAAGTGGTGGGGGAGGCATCCACCGGTCGCGAGGTCGTCCAACGGGTGCGCTCGAGCCGGCCCGACGTGGTTCTCATGGACATCCGCATGCCCGAGGGGGACGGCCTCTGGGCGACCGAGCAGATCGTGCGGGATCCGGCTTCGGCGGCATCGCACGTCGTGATCGTGACGACGTTCGAGATCGACGAGTATGTGGCAGAGGCCATCAGGGCGGGAGCGAGCGGGTTCCTCGTCAAAGACACCGAGCCCACGGAGCTGATCCGGTCGGTGCGTGTGGCGGCGGCGGGTGATGCGCTTCTGTCGCCGAGCGTCACGCGCCGGCTGCTGTCTCGTCTGGCTAGCGCGCCGAAGCCCGAGGCGACGGCCGCGACACTAGCGCCGCTCACGGAACGGGAACGGGAGGTGCTCACGCTGGTCGCCGAGGGCCTCAACAACACCGAGATCGGGCTGCGGCTCTTCATGAGCCCGCTGACGGCGAAGACGCACGTGTCCCGCATTCTGACGAAGCTGGATGCCCGCGACCGTGTTCATCTCGTCGTGATCGCCTACGAGTCTGGGCTGGTCGGGCCCGGTCGACTCTGAGTGCGCTCGGGCGGGCTTCGCGTGCGCTCCGGCGGGCCCCGAGTGCGCTCCGGCGGGCCCCGAGTGCGTTCCGGCCGGCCCCGAGTGCGCTCCGGTCTGCTCTGAGCGCGCTCCGGCCTGCTCCGAGGGGAGGAGCGCGGTGCCTCCAGCCGGCCGATGACGCCGCCTCACAGGCCCGGAAGTCTGGAGTCGGCTCGGTAGGTCGGGCCCCGTCGGCCCGATCCGCGGGCCGGGACATCAGACAGTCAGAGAGGTTCTCCCATCATGTTCAGCGCATCAACGGCGGGCGCAGCTCACGCCCTCCACGGGTTCGGACCGTGGGCCGGCGGATTCTTCCCGTTCTTCTTCATCATTCCGATCTTCTGGATTCTCGTGATCGGGCTGATCGTGTTCCTGGTGACCCGGAGGCGACGCGCCATCTGGCACGATCAGGGCGCGTACGGGCCCTGGTCGGCCTCCCGGAGCGCGGAGTCCACCCTCGCCGAGCGCTTCGCGCAGGGCGACATCGACGAGGTGGAGTACCGCAAGCGACTCGAGGTGCTGCGCGCGAACCGGCCGGGTCCGGGCGGCCGCTGACCGGCATCCTCGGCTCAGTCCTCCAGGTGGTCGACTCCGGGAAGCCACGTGAGTCCGGGCACGCCCCAGCCGCGTTTGCGTTCGACTTTCGCGGCGGTGCGGGCGTGCCCGTCGGTGAGGCGATCGACGTACAGCAGGCCGTCGAGATGGTCGTACTCGTGCTGGAATATGCGGGCCAGCCAGCCGTCCGCCCGCACCTCGAAGCTTTCGCCGGCGGCGTCCACGGCTTGCAGAATGGCTCGCGGGGAGCGGCGAAGCGGGAATCGCTCTCCGGGAAACGACAGGCATCCCTCGGATTCGGTCTCCGGATCGGCGTCGCCGGCCGGAACGGGCGCGATCCAGAGCGTGGGGTTGATCGCCGCGCCGCGGTGCCGCACGTCGGCGTCGTCGGTCCAGTCGTACACGAACAGCCGCTTCGCGACCCCCACCTGCGGTCCGGCGAGGCCGACGCCAGGGGCGGCTGCCATCGTCTCGTACATGTCCTGCACGAGCGAGGCGAGGTCGTCGTCGAAGTCGGAGACCTCGGTGGCGGGGGAGTGCAGCACGGGATCGCCGCAGATGCGGAGGGGAAGAACGGCCATTCGACAAGGGTATCTTCGCGATAGCCGTTAGGGTCGTGGGGTGATGTTCGACTTGGCGGCCTCGTCGACCGACCTCGCCGCCCTGCAGCCCCGGCAGTTCATCGGCATCCCGATCGCTCTCGTCGGTGCGGTCTTTCTGTCGCTCGGCGCCCAGTTCCAGCATCGCGGTGTGACGAAGGTGGAACGGCATACCGATCACAACGGTCAGGGCGGCCTGCAGTTCGCTCAGCTGAAGCTCCTGCTGGCCAGGCC
Source organism: Humibacter albus DSM 18994 (assembly GCF_000421825.1). Lineage (GTDB taxonomy): Bacteria > Actinomycetota > Actinomycetes > Actinomycetales > Microbacteriaceae > Humibacter > Humibacter albus. Next base: position 449,797 of record NZ_ATXT01000011.1, on the reverse strand, counting down.
GTCGTGGGTGATCGGCACTGTTCTGCTCGGACTCGCCATTGTGCTGCAGCTGACCAGCCTGGCGTTCTCGCCCCTGATCGTCGTGCAACCGCTGGGAGCGGTCTCGCTCGTCATCACCGCGATCATCAACGCCCGGGTGAGCGGAACCCGCCTCAACAAGCGCTCGATCCTCGCGATCGTGCTGTGTGTCGGAGGGGTCGGCGCGTTCGTGCTGATCGCTGCGTTCGCCGCACGGGAGGTCCCTGTCACGGAACGCGACCTCGTCGAGATCCTGATCGTGCTCGGCGTCGTCCTGGTATTGCTGGGCGCGGCGTTCGTGCTGTTCCGCAAGCGGTTCCATGCCATCGGATACGTGCTGGGCGCCGGCATCCTGTACGGCTTCGTGGCCACGCTGGCGAAGTCCGTGATCTCGCGCGTCGAGCAACGGGAGTTCGACATCCTGACCATCTGTTGCGTTGTCGCGCTGCTGGCCGCGGTAGGACTCGGCGCCTACTTCGTGCAGAACGCGTACGCGTCGGGACCGCCCGACCTCGTCATCGCCGGTCTGACCGTGATCGACCCGCTCGTGGCCGTCACGATCGGCATCGTCATCCTCAACGAGGCGGCCGGCGCCACGGCATGGCAGATGGTGTCGTTCGTGCTCTTCGGAGTCGTCGCGATCATCGGCGTCTTCCTGCTGGCCCGTGTGCATCCCGGCATGAAGTCGCACGGCGACGCGGCCGCGGCGAAAGCGCCGGGCGAGAACGGCGCTGCATAGACTAGGGGCTTGAATCAGCCGCGGATGCATCCCACCCGGCACCACGCACGTGCCCAGACCCCCTCACAGCACGTAAGAAAAGGACGGCTCCTTGACGGACTCACGAGATGCCGCTGGGCCTCGGACGGATTCCTCACCCGAGGCTTCGCCCGTGCCGACGCCGGCGACGCAGCGGCCGCCTCTGAAGATTCTGATCGGTGCAGACACGTTCGCTCCCAACGTCAACGGTGCGGCACGCTTCGCCGAACGGCTCGCGGCCGGCCTGGTGGAGCGCGGCCACGAGGTGCACATCATGGCTCCCGCGGCGTCGCGAAGGCACGGCACCTGGTATGAGGAGCATGAGGGAGCGCGGATGCTCATGCACCGGCTGCCCAGCTGGCGCTGGTGGGGTCACTGGTTACGTTTCACGTTGCCGTGGGCGATCAAGGGCAAGAGCGCTCGTGTGCTCGACGAGGTGAAACCCGACGTCGTGCACTTCCAGTCCCATTTCGTGGTCGGGCGCGGCCTGTCGATCGAGGCGCGCAAGCGCGGCATCCGCGTCATCGCGACGAACCACTTCATGCCCGAGAACCTCATCGATTTCGCACACATCCCGCACGGTCTGCGCCAGCTCGCGATCGACGCCGAGTGGAAGGATGCCGCGCGCATCCTCGCCCGAGCCGAGGCCGTGACCACGCCGACGAAGCGGGCCGCCGAGTTCCTGGAGCAGAAGACCGGGTTGACGCGCGTCTACGCGGTCTCTTGCGGCATCAACGCCGACGAGTACACGCCGAGCTTCGAGCCGCGCACGAGCAACCGGATCACGTTCGTCGGACGTGTCACCGGAGAGAAGCACATCGACGTTCTCGTGAAGGCCGTGGCGCAGCTCCCCGACGATCTGGAGGCCACGCTCGAGATCGTCGGTGACGGTGACCAGCTGAAGAACCTCGAACAGCTCGCGGAGCAGCTCGGCATCCGCGATCGAGTGCACTTCACGGGTTACGTGAGCGACATCGAACTGCGCCAGGCGTACACACGCTCGACGGTGCTCGCGATGCCGTCGACCGCGGAACTGCAGTCGATCGTGACGATGGAGGCCATGGCATCCGCCCTGCCGATCGTGGCGGCGGACGCCATGGCGCTTCCGCATCTGGTGCATGACGGGGAGAACGGCTATCTGTTCGCGCCCGACGACGTGCACGACCTCGCAGCGAAGCTCGAGCGCGTGCTCCGGCTTCCCGACGACGAGTTCGCAGCGATGAAGCACGAGTCGCTGAAGCTCATCGCCGCGCACGACATTCAGCGCACTCTGAACACGTTCGAGTGCCTGTATCGTGGTGAGGCGGTGCCGGACCCGGTCGTCGACCAGTCCGCGCCCACCACGGCCGACTGATCGGTCACGGGGCGGTAGCTCAGCTGGTTAGAGCAGCGGACTCATAATCCGTCGGTCACGGGTTCAAGTCCCGTCCGCCCTACATCGTGAGAGACTCCGGCAGAGTCGCGTGCTTCGGCGGAGCGGCGAGGGTCAGCCCTGTGCCGCCAGTTCCTCTTCCCTTCGCCCCGCCCACCATCCGACCACGTGGCCGATGTGATGCATCATGAGCCGCTCGGCATCTTCGCCTCTGCCTGCCAGCAAGAGGTCCAGCAGCTCGTCGTGCTCGGCGGCGGACTCCTGGAGCTCGGCCGTCTGACTCATCGAGACGAGGCCGACGAGGCGAGTCTGCTTGCGCAGTTCGGCGACCATGTCGACCAGGCGATCGTTGCCGGTCAGTCGGAGAAGGCCCAGATGGAAACGGCTGTCTGCAGCGAGGTATGCGGTGAACTCGGACTTGCCGGCCGTGACCGTGATCTCGTGAGCGATCTCACGCAACTCGGCGATCGGGCCATCGTGGATCCGTTCGGCGACGATCCGCATCGCCGGCCCCTCCAACCATCTCCGCACCTGTACGAGGTTGCGGAGCTCGCTCTCGCTGACCTCGGTGACACGAAAGCCCTTGTTCCGCACTGATCGAACGAAACCGCGCTTCTCGAGGTCGAGCATCGCCTCGCGCACGGGAGTGGCGGACACGCTGAACTGCGCCGCGAGGGTGGGCACCGACACCAGTGTGCCGGGGGCGAGTTCGCCCGACACTATTGCTGCCGACAACGTCGACTCCACCCCTTCACGGAGGCTGGCCGCAGGAGGCAACGGATCGAAACCCCCTTCGCGTTTGGTCACAACGTCCCTCTCTGTGGTGTGTGCCATAGTAGCGGCATCGCGCGCCGCCGCCGTCGTCGAGATTAGCGTGTAAGTCACCCACGATCCGGGACCTGTTTCACGGCCTCATCGGCACGACCATGCTGTAATATGTTACATATTAGTACTCTGAGGGCTGCGTTGGGAGGTGAAGGGGTGGGACACGATGCGATCGTCGTCGGCGCCGGCATCGTCGGCGCCGCCATTGCACGCGCACTTGCTCGCGCGGGCATGGATGTCGTGATCGTCGATCGTGGCCAGCCGGCAAGCGGAACCTCCGCATCGTGCGAGGGGAACCTGCTGGTCTCCGACAAGCCTCCCGGGCACGAACTCGTGCTCGCTCAGTATGCGTCCCGCCTCTGGCGTGTAACGGCCGGAGAGTTGTCGGATCAGTTGGGGCCTTCCTTCCCCGCGATCGAATACGAGCGCAAAGGCGGTTTGGTCGTGGCCACGACCGAGGCAGGCGCCTCGGCGCTCTCGAGATTCGCTGCCGCTCAGCGTGACGCGGGCGTCGATGCACGCGAGGTGGGTGATCCTTATGCCTACGAGCCGGAGCTCACGTCCGAAGTGAGTGCCGCTGTCTACTATCCTGACGATGCTCAAGTACAACCGACGGTCGCCGCGGAGGCGTTGCTCGCTTCAGCGCGCGCCTATGGTGCGCGCGTGATGACAGGGTTTCCAGTGACAGGACCCGTCCTCGATCGAGACGGCGGTCTCGCTGGTGTCAGATCGGGTTCCAGAACCCTGCACGCGCGGCGAGTGGTCGTGGCGGCTGGGCCGTGGTCGGCAGCCCTCAACGCGAAGCTCGGTGTGTCGATGCCCGTGTTGCCGCGTCGCGGTGAGTTGCTGGTGACGGCTCCCCTCAGACAGCGAGTGTTCCACAAGGTGTACGGCGCGGACTACGTGGGCGCGGTCGAGTCCGACGATGGCGGCCTGCAGACATCCAGCGTGGTGGAGTCCACTCGGGGCGGCACGATGCTCCTCGGCTCTTCACGCCAGCGGGTGGGGTTCGACGAGCGACTTCGCGTGGATGTCTTGCAGCAGATCGCCGCCAAGGCTGTGCACCTCTTTCCGTTTCTCCGCGACGTCGCGGTTCTTCGCAGCTACGGCGGGTTCCGCCCGTATATGCCCGATCATCTTCCGGTCATCTCGGCAGATCACCGTTTGCCCGGGCTTTGGCAAGCCGTCGGTCATGAGGGGGCCGGTGTGGGGCTCAGCCTCGCAACCGCCGAGCTGGTGCGCGATCTGATGCTCGGCGTTCCTCCGGCCCTCGACGCCGCCCCGTTCTCGACCGAAAGGCCGTCTCTGCTACCGCATCTCGATGACGTTCCCGAGAGGGTGATCGTGTGAGTCCTGTGGTCATGCCTCCCGCAGGGGATGCGGTGCACCCGGGCGCCGCGACGCCGGTCGCGATCGTCGTCGATGGCGAACGCGTCAGCGGGATTCTCGGCCAGACCATCGCGGGAATCATCATGGCCCAGGACGTCCTGCGCCTGCGCGACTCCCGCGAAGCACGACCAAGGGGCGTGTTCTGCGGCATCGGCGTGTGCTTCGACTGTCTCGTCACCGTGAACGGGGTGTCGGATGTCCGTGCATGCCAACGCGCGGCGGTCGAGGGTGATGAGGTGCTGACGGGAGTCGATGCTCCGATGGGCTTCGTCGGGGAGGACGCGACGTCGGTCGGGCGAGGGCGTTCCGAGCAAGGGGACGTGGAGTCATGAGGCACGTCGTGGTGATCGGTGCAGGTCCTGCCGGTCTCGCTGCGGCTCGGGCAGCACGCATGCGGGGCGCGCGCGTCACTCTGCTCGATTCCTCCGACCGGCTCGGTGGCCAGTATTGGCGGCATCTTCCCGATGCGCGACCTGCTGAGAACGAGGGCGCACTCCATCACGAATGGTCCGCGTTCCAACGTCTGCGTGCGGGTCTGCTCGAAGACGGCGATTGCCGCATCCTGATGAACGCGCACGTCTGGTCGCTGGAGAGCCGCCATGATGCGGCCGGGATCGTGAACGTCGTTCTGGGGCCGCCCGACGGTGTCGGACGAGAACGGATCGCTCTCACTCCCGACGCCGTCGTTCTCGCCACCGGCGCGCATGACCGCATGCTGCCCTTTCCGGGCTGGGACTTGCCGGGAGTCGTGACAGGGGGAGCAGCCCAGGCCTTCGCGAAAGGCGAACGGCTGGCGATCGGACGTCGAGTCGTCGTCGCCGGCGCGGGGCCGTTCCTTCTGCCGGTGGCTTCGTCACTGGCGCGCACGAATGCCAAGGTCGTCGGGGTGTTCGAGGCGAATCGGTTGAGACGCGTGGCCGCGGGGTGGCTGCCACGTCCGTGGCAGTTGCTGCGCACGCCGGCCAAGATCGCCGAACTGGCGGGCTACGTCGGCGGGCAAGTGCGGTTCGGCATTCCGTACCGCACCGGGCGCGCTGTGGTGTCCGCGCACGGCATCGACAGGGTCGAGGCGGTGACCGTCGCAGTGGTCGATCCGGAGTGGCGACCGATCGCCGGGACTGAGAAGCGGATCGCCGTCGACGCGGTCTGCATCAGCCACGGTTTCACTCCCCGATTGGAGCTTGCCGTCGCCGCCGGCTGCCGGTTGATCTCGGCGCCCTCGGGCGAACGGTTCGTCGAGGTGGACTCCGATCAGCACACCAGCGTTCGCGGCGTCTACGCAGCGGGCGAGCTGACCGGCATCGGCGGAGCGGATCTCGCGCTCGTCGAGGGTGGCATCGCGGGAGCGGCGGCTGCGGGCGGCGGCATGTCGGCATCCGAGCGCCGCACCGCATCGCGCAAACGTGCCGTGTACGCCGGCTTCGCGCAACGCATCGATGCTGCTCATTCGATTCGGCCTGGGTGGACGTCGTGGCTTGATGACGACACGATCATCTGCCGATGCGAGTCGGTACGCTTCGGCGCACTGAGAGAGGCGCGCGCGGCAACCGGGTCCCGTTCACTGCGATCCCTCAAGCTGACCACTCGCGCCGGGCTGGGAATGTGTCAGGGCCGGGTCTGCGGCCGCACTGTCGAACAGCTGTTGAGCACCGACGACACCGCGGTGACGGATCGACGACCGATCGCCATGCCGATCCGGCTCGGCGAGCTCGCTACGAACGCCGGGTCGGCACGATCGCACGACCCGAACGAATGCCTGCCCCAGGGCAGTGGAAGGGAAGAACCATGACTGACGGATTCGATCTGGGCGGCGTCGTCGTCGCCACCACGCTCGCCTATGCAGCCGACGCGGATGCGCCGGCTGGGCTGGCCGTCGACTACGACCGGTTCGCGGCGCATTGCGACTGGCTGATCGACAACGGATGCCGCGGCGTCGGTCCCAACGGATCCCTCGGTGAGTATTCCTCGCTGACCGACGAAGAACGGCGCAAGGTCGTGAAGGTGGCGGTCGACGCCGTCGGTGGGCGGGGCCTTGTCATTGCCGGCGTGCACGGCGTGGGCTGGCACCAGGCGCAGCAGTGGGCCCGTTACGCGAAGGAGGACGGCGCGGATGCCGTGCTCCTGCTGCCGCCGATCGTCTATCGTGCCAACGAGTCGGAACTCATCGAGCACTACCGCCGGGTTGCGGAGGTCGGGCTTCCGATCATGGCGTACAACAATCCGATCGATACGAAGGTCGATCTCACACCGGACATCCTCGCGAAGCTCGCCGAGATTCCCGAGGTGGTCGCCGTGAAGGAGTTCTCCGGTGACGTTCGCCGCATTCTCGAGATCAAAGAGCTCTGCGACCTCGACGTCATCGCGGGCGCCGACGACCTGCTCTTCGAAGCATTGGTCGCAGGGGCCGACGGCTGGTTCGCCGGATTCCCGAACGCATTTCCGAGCGAAGCCGTCGAGATCTACGATCTCGTGAAGGCGGGAAGCATCAGTGAGGCCCGCGAGCTGTATTCGCATCTGGTCGCCGCCTTTCGGTGGGACTCGCGCACCGAGTTCGTGCAGGCGATCAAGCTCTCGATCGACATCGTGGGCGGCAGTTATGGCGGTCCGACCAGGCCTCCGCGCGGCCCGCTCTCGGCCGAGCACGAGCGCCGATTGCGCGCCGATCTGGCACGGGCCCGGGAGTACTTGGGCTCGCGAGAAGCAGTGACGGCGTAGTCGCGGGAGGCAGGGCTGATGCGTTCTTCCAGGATGTTCACGGCGGTCGACTCGCACACGGAGGGCATGCCCACGCGCGTCGTCACCGGCGGGGTGGGCGCGATTCCCGGCGAGACCATGAACGACCGGCGGCTCTACTTCATGAAGCACATGGATGACATCCGACTGCTGCTCATGACGGAGCCGCGTGGTCACGCCGCGATGAGCGGTGCGATCCTGCAACCCGCGATAAGGCACGATGCCGACTGGGGCGTCGTGTACATCGAGGTCTCCGGATGCCTGCCGATGTGCGGTCACGGCACCATCGGCGTCGCGACGGTGCTGGTGGAGACGGGCATGGTTCCCGTGGTCGAGCCCGAGACGATCATCCGCCTCGACACCCCTGCTGGGCTGGTCGTCGCGCGAGTGGCTGTGCAGGACGGACACGCCGAGTCCGTGACGATCGAGAACGTGCCCTCATTCTGCGTGCGGCTGGATGCCTCGGTCTCGGTTCCGACGCTGGGGGAGGTGTCGTACAGCCTGGCTTTCGGCGGCAACTTCTACGCGATGGTCGACCTCGACGCCGTCGGGCTGCCGTTCGATCGGGCACGTCAGCACGACATCCTGTCTGCCGGCCTGAAGATCATGGATGCCATCAATCTCGCCGCACCTCCTCATCACCCCACCATCAAAGGCGTTGATCTCGTCCATCACGTGGAGTTCATCGCCCCCGGCTCGACCGCACGTCACTCACGCCACGCGATGGCGATCCACCCTGGCTGGTTCGATCGCTCACCGTGCGGCACGGGAACCTCAGCGCGGATGGCGGAACTCTGGGCCCGGGGATTGTTGCCACTGGACCAGGAGTTCGTCAACGAGTCGTTCATCGGCTCGCGCTTCGTCGGGCGGCTGGTCAGGGAGACCACGGTCGGGGCTGAGGGCGATGCCGTCCCCGCGGTCATCCCCACGATCAGCGGACGTGCCTGGCTCACGGGACTCGGTCAGTACCTGCTCGACCCTTCTGATCCGTATCCCACGGGCTTCACGTTCTGATCCTCGCTGGCGGGCGTGCGACAGCGGGAGAGCGGCGTCGACTCTTGTACTGTGACGTGTGACATATTACACTCGAAAGCAGTCGATTCCGCTCGATCGTGCAGTTGCGGGACGGACGGCGCGGCCGTGCGATGCGGCACAGCCCGAGTCACGAGGTCATAGCAACGGCATCGAGTGTCGAACACAAGCAAAGGAGCTCGTCGTGAAGAAATCACGTCTTGTCGTCGCCATGGTGTCCGTCGCCGCGATGGCGCTCACACTGACGGCCTGTTCGTCCGGTTCATCATCGGGGGGCAAGCAGACCCTCACGATCGAGGACTACTTCACCGACACCGGAAAGGTGTACGACGCGATCTACAAACAGTGCGGCAGTCAGATCGGCGCGACGGTGAAATCCAACCACGTCGCCGGCGCATCGCTGATCTCGAAGGTGCTGCAGCAGGCATCCTCGAAGACGCTGCCGGACGTGCTCATGCTCGATAACCCCGACGTGCAGCAGATCGCCGCCTCGGGCGCGCTGGCCCCGCTCAAGACCGTCGGTGTCAGTGTGCCGAAGGACTACGTGCCGGCGGTCGTGAAGGCAGGAACTTATAAGGGTCAGCTCTACGGGCTTGCCCCGGCGATCAATTCGATCGGTCTCTACTACAACGTGGACATGTTGAAGGCGGCCGGCGTCACGCCGCCGACGACGTGGGCCGAACTCAAGGCAGCCGCGCTCAAGCTCACCGACAAGAGCAAGGGTGTGTACGGCTTCGCGATGAGCAACATCAACACCTACGAGGGCACGTGGCAGTTCCTTCCGTTCTTCTGGACCGCGGGCGGCGACGAGAAGAACATCGCCACACCCGACGCGGCGAAGGCGTTGCAGTTCGTGACCGATCTGCAGAACGACGGATCCATGTCGAAGAGCGCACTGAACTGGTCGCAGGCCGATGTGAACAACCAGTTCGTCGCGGGCAAGGCGGCCATGATGGTCAACGGGCCGTGGCAGTTGCCCGCACTGAACGCGAAGAAGGGGCTGCATTTCGCGAGCGTGCCGATCCCGACCCCGTCCGCCGATGAGAAGGTGGTCTCCCCGTTGGGCGGCGAGACGTTCAACGTGCCGCGTACCGGTGACAAGACGAAGATGGCGCTGGCGGGCAAGTTCGTGCAGTGCCTGAACACACCGGCCATCCAGAAGAAGATGGCGGGGGCCGTGGGCGATGTGCCCTCGAGCGAGAAGGTCGCGGCATCGTTCGTGAAATCGCATGACCAGATCGCGTCATTCGCCGAAGTGGTGAAGACCGCACGCGCACGTACCGCGGAGCTCGGTCCGGACTGGCCCAAGGCCGCGACGGCGATCTACACCGCGGTGCAGCTCTCGCTGACGGGAAAGGCCAGCCCGAGCGCAGCGTTGAAGCAGGCACAGGCGCAGGAGAAGTGACGGCAGTCGGTGCAACCGTGTATCGAAGGAGCACGGAATGACTTCACTGCACGTCGAGGCCGCAGAGGCGCGCTCCCGACCTCGTCCCGGCGGGGGAAGGTCGCGTTCTCGGAACAGGACGCTGCACTATCTCACGAGATGGTTGTTCGTGGCGCCGGCGATCATCTTCGTGCTGGTGTTCTTCGGCTACCCGATCGTGCAGAACGTGGTGATGTCGCTGCAGGACTACACGACGGCCACGTTCTACACCGGCATCGCACCGTGGGTCGGCTTCGAGAACTACGCGAAGGTGTTCGGCAACCCGTTGTTCTGGACGACCGTGATCAACACGTTGTTGTTCACGGTGGGTTCGATCGTGTTCCAGTTCGGCATCGGCATGGCGTTGGCCCTGTTCTTCAAGCGGCATTTCCCGCTGAGCGGGTTCTTGCGCTCGTTGCTGTTGCTGCCGTGGCTGCTGCCGCTGATCGCGTCGGCGGCGGTGTGGAAGTGGATCCTCGATCAGGGCAGCGGAGCGTTGAACCAGTTCCTCGGACTGTTCGGGGTGCAGCCGGTGCCGTGGCTGGTCAGCCCGAGCCTGGCGTTGATCGCCGTGATCGGGGTGAACATCTGGTTGGGCATCCCGTTCAACACGACCATCCTTTACAGCGGCCTGCAGGCCGTGCCCGGTGAGCTCTATGAGGCGGCGGCGTTGGACGGCGCTGTGGGGTGGAAGGCGTTCTGGCACATCACGTGGCCGAGCATCCGCTCGGTGGTCAGCGTGGTGATCGTGCTCGGCGTGGTCTACACGCTCAAGGTGGTGGACATCATCCTGGGTCTGACCGGCGGTGGGCCGGCGAACTCGACGCAGACGCTGGCGACCTGGGCGTACCAGAACTCGTTCGTGCAGTTCCTGTTCGGCCAGGGTGCCGCGATCAGCAACGTGCTCATCGCGGTCTCGCTCGTCTTCTCGCTGGCCTACCTGTACATGACCCGCAAGGAGGTCGACGAATGACCGCGACACAGGCGCTCGTGGTGCCACGCGGAACGGGCAAGACGCATCACCGGCCTTCACGCACCTGGCCGATGACGGTGCTCGGCATCATTTTCTTGGCGATCATGGTGTTCCCCATCTACTGGATGATCAACTCCAGCCTGCAGGCGAACTCCGGTGCGGCGACCACGGCCTGGTTCCCGGTGGACCTGACGTTCTCCGGCTACGAGGCGGCGATCCAGCAACAAGGCGGCAACCTCGTCACGAGCCTGATCATCGCGATCGGCACGGTCGTGCTCACGCTCGTGATCGCGACGCCTGCCGCCTACGGTCTTGCGCGGTTCAAGATGAAGGGGATGACGGCGTTCGTCTTCGTTCTGCTGATCACGCAGATGATCCCCACGATCGTGATCGCGAACGCGCTGTACGCGTTGTTCAACGATTGGGGCCTGTTGAACTCGTACCTCGGGCTGATTCTGGCCGATAGTGCGGCGCAGATTCCGTTCGCGATCATTCTGATGCGGGCGTTCATGGCATCCCTGCCGCAGACGTTGGTGGAGGCGGCGCTGGTGGACGGTGCGAACAACTTCCGGGCGTTCGTCTCGATCGTGGTGCCGATCAGCAAGAACGCGATCATCACCGCAGCCTTGTTCACGTTCCTCGGCGCGTGGGGAGACTTCCTGTTCGCGCTGACGCTGACCAGCACACCGCAGGTGCGCCCGATCACGCTCGGCATCTACAACTACCTCGGCGCCAACGTGCAGCAGTGGGGACCGGTGATGGCGACCGCGGTGATCGCCTCCGTCCCCGCGGGACTGCTGCTCATCCTCGCGCAGAAGTACATCGCAGCCGGCGCCCTCGGCGGCGCCATCAAATGACGAGAAGACTCAGAACTTCGTGCACGCGGCAGCCGCCGAGAAGGAGTGGTTCGAAACATGTCCATGACGATTGACGCGCAGGACCGAACAGGGCGCCCGGCTCAACCTGTCGCGCCCGTGGTTCCCACCGTCGGTGCCGTGCGTCCGCTCGGGATCGAGCGGATCCGGATCGACGACGGCTTCTGGGGCGCCAGGCAGCGCCTGAACCAGGAGTCGATCATCCCGCACCTCGAGTATTGGGAAGAACGTGCCGGGTGGCTGAAGAACTTCGACGCCGTCGTGGATGGGACCGTCGCCGACGTCCGCACGGGGCAGAAGTTCGCCGACTCCGAGATCTACAAGACGCTCGAAGCCATGGCATGGGAGATCGCACGTTCTGGGGATGCCGGCCTGCAAACCCGGTTCGACAGGATCGTCGCGCGCGTCGCCGCTGCACAGAAGCCGGACGGATATCTCAACACGCGTTTCGGAAATGCCGGACAGCCGCCGCGATATTCGGACCTGGAGTGGGGACACGAGCTGTACTGCTTCGGCCACCTCATCCAAGCGGCCGTGGCGCGGCTTCGCACGGGGCATCGGGACCAGCTGGTGGACGTCGCGATCAAAGCGGCAGACCACGTCTGCGAGGTGTTCGGACCCGACGGGCTTCAGAGAGTGTGCGGACACCCGGAGATAGAGACGGCGCTGGTCGAGCTCTCTCGCGTGACCGGCGACGAGCGTTATCTGCGCCAAGCGCGGGTCTTCCTGGATCGACGCGGTCACGGCACGCTGGGCGATATCGAGTTCGGCCGCTCCTATTTCCAGGACGATGTGCCGATTCGTGACAACGAGGTCTTGCGCGGGCACGCCGTGCGTGCCCTTTACCTGACCGCCGGTGCGATCGATGCCGGCATCGAGGAGCACGACGTGCGCTACGTGGATCTGCTCAGAGCTCAGTACGATCGCACACTCGCACGGCGCACGTACATCACCGGAGGGATGGGTTCTCACCACCAGGACGAGGCATTCGGTGACGACTTCGAGCTGCCGCCGGACCGCGCCTACTGCGAGACATGCGCGGGGGTCGCGTCGGTCATGGTGGCCTGGCGCTTGCTCTTGGCGACCGGTGACCTGAGGTACGGCGATGTGATCGAGCGCACGCTGTACAACGTGATCGCCGCTTCCCCGAGCGACAGCGGACGGGCCTTCTTCTATACGAACCCTCTTCAGCAACGCGTCGCCGCAGCGGCGGCTCCGGCTGACGAGCTGAGCCTCCGTGCCCAGTCCCAGTTGCGCGCTCCGTGGTTCGAGGTTTCGTGCTGTCCGCCGAATGTGGCGCGCACCTTCGCTCAGCTGGCCAGCTACGTGGCGACCCAGAATGCGACGGGCGTTCAGATCATCCAGTACATGACCGGTGACATCCGTGCCGAGTTGGACGTCGGCGTCGTCGAGCTCCGCATGACGACCGGGTATCCCGATGACGGTGTCGTGACCATAGACGTCGACAGTGCACCGGATGCGCCGTGGACGCTGACGCTGCGGATCCCGGAATGGGCCGAATCGGCGGTGGTAACGGTGGACGACGCGGAGGTCCCCGTGGTCGGCGCCCGCTGCACCATTCCGATGACCGGATCCGGCCACCGGATCGTGCTCCATCTGCCGATGGAGCCACGCATCATGGAGCCCGATCCGCGGATCGACTCCGTGCGCGGCACTGTCGCCGTGGCACGTGGCCCGCTGGTGATGTGCGTGGAGTCCGTCGACCTCCCCGTCGGCGTCGACCTCGAGAGCGTGCGTATCGACGCCGCGGGCGCCCTCGCCTCGACGCGTTCCGGAGTGGAGGCATCCGGTCGGCTGGTCGGATACGAGGACGCGATGTGGCCGTACCGGTCCGTGGCCGACGAAGCGAGCCGCCCCGCCGTGCCGGAGAGCGAACCGTTCCGGCTTCCCTTGGTGCCCTACCACACCTGGGCGAACCGGGGTCCGAGCACCATGCGCGTGTGGATCCCGCGATCGCACACGGGGCGCCCGGCCGCGTGATGCGAACGAGGATCAGGGCTGCGGAGCCGCACGACGACAGGACGTTCGTCATCCGGGACGCACGAGTATTCGACGGCCAAGCATCCGAACTGGTCGAAGCGGACATTCGCGTCGAGGCCGGTCGTATCGTCGAGATGGGGAAGCACGTTCGTTCACACGGCCCGCCCGAGTGGCGTGCGGCGGGCCGTGTCGTCTCCCCGGGACTCGTGGACGCGCATTTCCACGCCTACGCTGTCGGCCTCGATCCCGACGGACTTCCCCTGAGCTATCTCGCACTGGCGGCCCAGCACCGGCTGCGTGCTGCGCTCGCCCGCGGGTTCACGACGGTGCGCGATGTGGCCGGTGGGGACGCAGGCCTCGAACTCGCCATCGAACGCGGGCAGCTCCTCTCCCCGCGTTACCTCTACACAGGTGCTGCTCTGAGCCAGACAGGTGGTCACGGTGACCCGAGAGGGCCGTTGGATGCCTGCGCACCGCCGACCGGTGGCCACACCGTCGAGGTCGTCGACGGCATCGATTCGCTGGTCGGGGCGGTTCGCGAGCGGTTCCGCGGCGGAGCCCACGCGATCAAGATGTTCGCCTCCGGCGGAGTCATCTCCCCACACGATCCTCTGCGCGCGCCGCAGTTCAGCGCCGAGGAAGTCCGCGCGGTGGCTGCGGAGGCCGAACGGCACGGGAGCTATGTTGCCGCGCATGCGTACTCGTCGGAGGCGATCGCGCACTCGGTGCTGAACGGTGTCCACAGCATCGAGCACGGAAATCTGCTCGATCCGCCCACGGCGAGGCTCATGGCCGATCGCGACGCGGTTCTCGTTCCGACGTTGGCCACGTACGACTCGCTGCGACGCCGAGGGACCGCGATCGGACTCTCCGACGTGTCGCGAGCGAAGAACGCCGAGGTGCTCGATGCGGGCCGGCACGCTATCGAGTGCGCAGCGGCAGCGGGAGTGCCTGTGGGATTCGGCACCGACTTGATGGGCGAGCTCGAAGACGATCAGCTCGTCGGCATCCGACTGCAGGGCGAGGTGATGGGCGCGCTGGGAGCGCTTCGATCGATCATGCACACCAACAGGGAACTTTGCGGCCCGCACGCCGAGCTCCCGTTGATGGCTCCCGGGGCGGTGGCAGACCTGGTGGTGTGGGACGGCAATCCGCTCGAGGACCTCTCCGTGGTGTGGGATGAACGCCGGGCCCGATCGGTCGTACTCGATGGCCGCCTCGTCACGGATCAGCTCGGGTTGGCGTGAGCCGCGGGGCCGCACCCACGTTTGCTCACGACAGGGGGAGCGACGCTACCGCCGCCAGCTGTTGAGGTGAGCCTGCGTCAGCCGTTCCATCTCCTCGTCGCTGAGCTCGTCGATCGCCTTCGCCTCTTTGTCGTCGGTTCTCGCCCAGCGCAGGAACAGGATGATGATGATCGGGATGTCCGCGATCTCGGCGATGAACCAGATGAAGTCGCCGGCGAGATGCTGGTCGTGCAGCGGGTTCGGGAACCAGGCCGGCATTCCGGTCTGCATCGTCGTCACTGAGTCGATCACGACAGTGTGCAATCGCAGCAGGATGCCCGGAATCGCGTCGAAGACGAGCGCCGCCATCGCGATCATGAACTCGAACATGAGCGACAGGCTCAGGTGCTTCCTGGTCGACTCGGCGATCGGCACGATGGTCAGCAGCCCGAAGAGCGGCACGAACACGGTCGCGATGTTCTGCGGAACGGGACTCAGCCGTAGCCAGGCGGCGAGTGGAGTGACGAAGAGCAGGAAGATCACCATCGTGAAGATCGGCTCGAAGATCGCATTCCCGATCGTGCGCAGAAAGCGGCTCTGCAGGAACCTGTCCAGACGCGCGCGACCGCGATCGCCCAAGGCCGCCTGCGCCAGCGCCACGGGACGTCCCAGCGCGAGCAGCCAGGGCACGAGGAAGAGCAGAAGCGCCCACCGGGTGATCTCGGCCCAACGGAGCTCGTAGGTGAACGCGCCGAGAAAGCCGAAGGACACCGCCGCATACGACCCGAGTCCGAGCACGAAGAAGCCCAGTGTCGGCAGCGCCGGCCAGCTCGTGCCCTTCCGCCTCGCGGCAATGATTCCGGCGACGTAGGCGGTGCCGAGCACCACGATGGTCACGAGGGCGACCCAGTCCACCTGGAACGTGGTCAAGGCAGTGGCGATCGACGGCATATCGATTGAATGCTAGGGGTCCATCCAGCGGATGTTCCGTGCCGCGTCTGAGCGATCTCGCAGGCAGCGGGTCGCCGACGGAAGTCCGTCGGTGCACGTCACCGCGGTGCTCGATTCTCCTCGGCCGACATTTTTCGATAGTATCGAAGACAGTTTCGAGGTGCGGGGATCCCGCCGCGCGATTGCACGAGGAGTCGTCACGGGCATGTCTGCGGACCCGAGCGTTGCATACCTCGTGCTGCAACGCGCGGGCGAAGCGGTTCAGGTCTCGTCGGTGTCGGCCGACGGCAGCCTGCTCGAGGTTCGAAGGATGCCGGCCGCTCAGTGGCCGGAGTGGGCTGCCGCTGCCGAGCGCACGCATCCGCGCTGGGCGTGGCGCAGCACGCGGGCGTGGTATCCGGAGCTGCTGCACCGCGGCATCCGTGTCGAACGCTGCGTGGACCTCGCGCTGTGCGGCACCATCGTGCGCGGTGCCGCTGTCACCTCCGGCACCGCCCTGCACGGCGCAGGCCCGGCCTGGAAGGTCGTCCTCGACGTTCCCGCCGTCGACCAGGCGCTCTTCGCCTTGGAGGAAGCGCCGCAGAATGAGCCCGACGAAGTGGAGGAGCTGCGGGGTCAGCTGGATGCCATCGCCTCGGTCGCCGATCCGGTCGCGTCCTCTCGCCTGCGGCTCCTGCTCGCGGCGGAGTCCGCCGGTGCCCTCGCCGCCGCCGAGATGCAGCACGCGGGCATCCCTTGGCGGGAAGACGTGCATGACCGGCTGCTCACCGAGGCGCTCGGTGCCCGCAACGCTCTCGGCGGCCGTCCGGCGCGCATGGAGGATCTCGTGGCGCAGATCAGGGACGGTCTCGGTGCGCCGAGCCTGAATCCGGACTCGCCCGGTGACCTGGTGAAGGCGCTGCGGCGGGCCGGAATCAACACCGCGAGCACTCGGGCGTGGGAGCTGCGTGAGGTGAAGCATCCGGCCATACCCGCGCTCCTGGAGTACAAGAAGCTCTCGCGCCTGCACGCCGCGAACGGCTGGACCTGGCTGTCGACGTGGGTGCACGACGGACGGTTCCGGCCCGACTACGTTCCGGGCGGGGTCGTCACCGGACGATGGGCCACGAGCGGTGGCGGTGCGCTGCAGCTGCCGAAACAGGTGCGTGCGGCCGTCGTCGCCGATCCGGGCTGGAAGCTCGTCGTGGCGGATGCCGCCCAGCTGGAACCGCGTATCCTCGCCGGCCTCGCACACGACGCGAGCATGGCGCAGGCAGGTGCAGGACGCGATCTGTATGACGGCCTGGTGGCATCCGGTGTCGTCGACAGCAGACAGCACGCCAAGGTCGGCATGCTCGCGGCGATGTACGGCGGGACCACCGGTGACGGCGCCCGCGTCTTGCCCCGGCTCACTCGCGCGTTCCCACGTGCGATCGCGCTCGTCACGGCCGCCGCGCAGGCGGGGGAGCGCGGCGAGCAGGTGAGCACGCTCCTCGGGCGCACCTCTCCCTTGCCGTCGGAGCAGTGGATCGCCGAGCAGCGGCAGGCCTCGCTGCCGAGCGCCACGACCGAGCACGAACGCCGCGCCCGCTCGCAGGCACGAGACTGGGGGCGATTCACGCGCAACTTCGTCGTGCAGGGCACGGCTGCGGAGTGGGCACTGTGCTGGATGGCGACGCTACGGAACCGGCTGGTCGCCCTTCACACCGACGAGCGCGGGCGCGCCGCGGCACCGTTCGGCTCGAGCCCTCATCTGGTGTACTTCTTGCACGACGAGGTGGTCGTGCACGCACCGGAGTCCGTGGCGGAGCGTGCCGCCGACGCGATCCGCGACTCCGCGACGGAGGCAGGTCGGCTGCTCTTCGGCAGCTTCCCCGTGACGTTCCCGCTCAGCGTGGCCGTCGTGGACAGTTATGATCGCGCCAAGTGACCGGACGTCCGAGGCCGGCAATAATCGCGAAGGACCGCCGGTTGCATAGTTCGCGTCACGCCGGGGCGGCCTGCGCCTGGGCCGCCGAGATACCGACGAGGATGGAACCATGACCGACACCGCCGCATCGACCGACACCAGCACCCCCACCGACCCCGCGGAACTGCTGGCCAACTTCCACGCGCGCCGCGAATACTCCGTCGTGCAGCCGAACGGCAACCTCGCGCTCGTCAACACGCAATGGATCACGGACGCGGAACCGCAGGCCGTCTGGCCGGTAGCGGGTCGGTGGTCCGCCCTCCCCGACGGGGGGAAGGGCCTGCGCGTGATCGCGTCGGCGGAGGACGCCGTCGTGATCGACGGCCGCATCGTCGAGGGCGAGGCCATCGTGCGCGGCAGAGACAGCGACGACCCGAGCGCGATCTCCTTCGGCGACACCGCGACCGGAACCGTGATCGTCAACGAGGCCGGCGAGTACGGACTGCGGGTCTGGGACACGCAGTCCGAGGGCATCCGGGAGTTCGGCTCGATCGACACGTTCGACTACAACCCCGAGTGGGTCATCCGGGCATCGTTCACGCCCGTGGAAGGGCTTTCCGTCGGGTTCGAACACCTGAAGGACGAGGGGGCGTCGCGCGAGAAGGCGATCCCCGGTGAGATCACGTTCAGCAAGGACGGCGTGGACTACAACCTGGTGGCGTTCAAAGCCGGTCGTGCCCTGCAACTGGTGTTCTCCGACGCCACGAGCGGGAACTCGTCGTACTCTGTGGGCCGATTCCTCTTCGTCGCCCCGAGCCCCGACGGTTCCATCACACTCGACTTCAACCGCGCCATCCTGCCGCCGTGCGCGTTCAGCTACGCCTTCAACTGCCCGATGCCGCCGAGGCAGAACCGGTTCACCGTGCCGATCGAGGCCGGCGAGAAGAACGTGCTCACGAAGAGCGGCTCGCTTCTCCACGAGGAGTGAACGCAGCGCTGCGGGTCGGGCTGTCTGCGCTCCGCTCTGGCCGGTCCGATGAAGCGGATCGGTGCCGGAGCATCATCGTGACACCGGCGAACACATAGAGCACGCCCTGCGCCTCCAGGAGCGGCAGCAGCCCCGATGCCGGCTGGATCAGCCCTGCCGTGACGAGCCCGGCGCCCTGGCCTACCGCCGCGACGAGGCCGTACGCCGCGAACGCGGCACCGCGGTCTGGAGCCGTGGTCTGGATCAGGCTGACGTACCCCGTCGAGAGCAGCACCCCCGGCGCACCGACCAGGATGAACAGCACGACATAGGGCCACAGCGTGGTCGTGAGCACGGGCAAGTTCCACACCGCCAGGGAGATCGCACCGAACGCGAGCGCCCCGACCACGATCAGTCGTCGAGGTCTCACCGCCACCGCGAACAGTCCGAGCGCCGCTCCGGCGGCGATCGACCCGACCGCCTGGATGCCCCGCAGCAGTCCCACTTCGGCGTCCGATCCGCCGAGGGTGTCGGTCACGAACAGCACGAAGAGCACGAGGAACAAGCCCTGAGCCGCACCCGCGAGCCCGACCGAGACGAACGCGGCACGCATCCCGCGTTGGCGCAGCGCCGGAAGCACCCCGTGCCGCACCGCGGCTGCGTTTCCGTGTTCGGACGCTGCCGTGCCCGTGGCACCGGCACGATCACGCGGCGCGCTCCAGAGCAGCACGGCGGCGAGCACGAAGCTCGCCGCGTCCGCCGCCACGACGAGCTCGAGCTGCCCGAATGCGAGCAGTGCTCCGCCGAGCGGGCCGCCCACGAGCCGGCCTACGTTCTGTGCCAGTCCGATGAGCGCGTTCGCGCTGACCAGGCGGTCGCGGTCGACGAGGTCGGGCATCCACGAGTCCTTCGCCGGCTCGAAGATCGCCGAGCAGGATGCCTGCACCACGATCACGACGTACAGCACGTCGAGCGTGTCTTCGCTCTGCACCACCAGCAGCGGCACGACAGCGACGGCCTGCACCAGCGTCACGGTGACGAGCAGTCTTCGTCGGTCGAAGCGGGCGACGAGCCTGGCGACGACCGGAGCGAGCGCCACAGCGGGAACCAACTCGAGCAGGAATGCGAAGGAGGTGCCCAGGGCCGATCCGCTGAGCCGGTAGACGACGAGAGGCAAGGCGACGAACAGCATCCAGTCGCCGCTGTCGGACACGAAACCGGCCACGAGCACACGCCGGAACGCCGGGGAGCTCAGGGCGGAGTTCATGCGGGGCCGGCAATCGGGTCGTGGCCGGAGGGGCGCGGCAGGGCGAGGATCGACAGATCGACGGTCTCGGCGCTCTCGGGCACGTCGGTCCGCACTGCGGCGATGTAGGGGCGCACGAGCGCGTCGATGCGCTCGGCGAGGAGATCGAGCTCCTCGGGCGTCACCTTGAGCCCGTAGTGCGCGTGGGCGTCGCGGTCGCGCCACTGCGCAGCGAACGATCCACGCCGGCGCAGGTACTCTCGCGCGGCCTGGTAGTCCAACTGCACCGACGCGGCGAAGAGCTCCTCGGAGCCCTCCGCCTCGACGTCCGTGCTGAACCCGGTGATCGTCGCGCGCCAGCGCCGTTCGCGCCCGTCCGAGGAAGGGTCGTCTTCGACCAGGCCGAGCTTGGCCAGGACACGCAGATGGTAGCTGCAGTTCGACGGGTTGTCGCCGATAGCTCGTGCGCACTGGGACGCGGTTGCCGGCCCGTCGTTCATCAGCCGCCCGAGCAGGTCGAGGCGCACGGGATGCGCCAACGCCGCCACGGCACGAGGATCGCTGAGGACGACGCGTCGCTCATTCATGCCGACTCCATTCTGAAAGACCGTTTCAGAATAAAACGGCCCATGCAGATCTGCAACGCTCTTTCAGAATGGTAGACAAACGCCTGCAGAGTGTCGGCTGAGTAGTCGCTCCCGTCAGCCGAGAGGGGAGTCGAGCGCCTCGGCCCGGGCCGGCCGCCCCCGACGGACTGGGGTGTCGTCGAGAGCGGTGCCCTGCCGCACATCCTCCGGAGCCGCGCGCCACGACCGCTCGACGGTCTCGATCCAGCTCAGCTCTGCGCGCGCCCGGGACTGCTCGGCCTGAAGGGTGATCTGCTTCGCCCAGGAGATGGCATCCACGGGACGGGAAAGGTCGTGAAGAGCCGCCGTCGCCCTCGCGAGTGTGGCGGATGCCACCTCGTGCTGCGCCGCCAGCATGGCTTCGAGGTCGGCTTCCGGAAGGGTGGCGCCCAGAGCGAGCTTCACGATCAGCTCGTCGCGCACGGCATGGGCGGCGTGAACCACGGGCGAGGCCAGCCAGTTGTGCACCTCGCGGCGTCCGGCATCCGTGATCCGATAGAACACGTGCCCCTGGTCATCGGAGCCGCCCTTCGATACCAGCCCGTCGCGCTCGAGCCGGTCGAGCGTGTTGTAGACCTGACCGACGTTCAACGACCACCCGCCGCCGGTGCGTCGTTCGAATTCGGCTCGCAGCTGATACCCGTAGCAGGGTCCCTGATCGAGGATCGCGAGCAGGCTCTGCCGCACCGACATGACACTCCTTCGGTTCGAACCGGAAACGCATAAAAACGCATGCCCGGTATGCAACTACCCGGCATTCATATACCTGTAACGAGCGCCGCGTCAACGTCCCTCGCCGGGCACGCGAACGACATCCTTGTGATTCGACAGCTGATCGGGAGATAATGCTGACGTCGGCGTTCAGCGCCGTCCGTTTCATGGCGGAACCGTCGTGTGGTCGTAGGGGAAGACGCACCACACCGATCGGAGGACACCATGGCGTCAATACAGGCTCGGGGAGTGCTTTACGTGCACTCCTCTCCTCGCGCGCTCTGCCCCCATGTCGAATGGTCGGTCGGGCGAGCACTCGGACGTCCGGTCAACTTCCAGTGGCAGGACCAGCCGGTGCTGCCCGGCGCACATCGCACGGAGTTCTACTGGGAGGGCGAGCGGGGGAGCGCAGCGCGCGTCGCGTCCGCCCTGCTCGGGTGGCAGCACCTCAGATTCGAGGTGACCGAGGATGCCGGACTCGGCACAGACGGCGGTCGCTGGATCCACACGCCCTCGCTCGGCATCTTCCACGCACAGACCGACACCGCGGGCAACACGGTCGTCCCCGAAGACCGGGTGCGCTACGCGATGGAACTCGCCGGCAGCAACGTGCTCGAGCTCCAGAAGGAGCTTCGTCTCGCTCTCGGACAGGCATGGGACGACGAATTGGAGCCGTTCCGCCACGCCAGCGATGACGCACCCGTCATCTGGCTGCACAAGGTCGGGTGAACCGAGGGCCTCAGTCGACGCTGCGGAAGGCGACGACGGCGTTGTGACCGCCGAACCCGAACGAGTTCGACACGGCGAGTTGCGGGCCGTCGCCCAGGGGCTGGGAGTCGCCGGAAACGGACAACGGGATCTCAGGATCCTGCGTCGTGATGTTGATCGTCGGCGGAGCGATGCGGTCCCGGAGAGCGAGCACGGTGAACATGCCCTCGAGCGCACCCGTGCCACCGAGGAGGTGTCCCGTGGACGCCTTGGTCGCCGAGGTCGGGATCGAGTCGACGCGGTCACCGAAGACCGACTTGAGGGCGACATACTCGGCGATGTCGCCCACCGGGGTGCTGGTGGCGTGAGCGTTGATGTGGGTCACCTCGTCGGGCGTTGCACCGGCCTGCTCGAGCGCCAGAGCGAGAGCGCGACGAGCACCGTGACCCTCTGGGTCGTTCGCCGTGATGTGATAGGCATCCGCCGTGACACCGCCGCCCGCGACCTCGGCGTAGATGCGCGCGCCACGGGCGAGCGCGTGCTCCTCGGTCTCCAGCACCAGAACGGCGGCCCCCTCACCCATCACGAACCCGTCGCGGTCGACGCTGTAGGGACGCGACGCGTGCTCCGGGTCATCGTTCCGCTTCGAAAGGGCCTGTGCCGATGCGAACGCCGCCATTGTGATCGGATGCACGGCTGACTCGGTACCGCCGGCGAGCACGACGTCGGCAAGGCCGAGCTGCAGGTGCTCGTAAGCGTTCACGATCGACTCGGTGCTCGAGGCGCAGGCGGACGCGACGGTGCGGGCATAGGCGCGTCCCTCGAAGTGCATCGAGATCGCGGCGGCCGGCGCGTTCGGCATGAGCATCGGCACGGTGAGCGGCATCACGCGACGCGGGCCGCGCTCGCGGAGCGTGTCCCATGCGTTCAGCAGCGTCCACACCCCGCCGATGCCCGTCGCGAAGTCCACGCCGAGGCGCTCGGGCGCGACCTCGGGTGCACCGGCATCCGCCCACGCCTCCTTCGCCGCCACGAGAGCGAACTGCGACGCCGGATCGAGGCGCTTGGCCACCGGTCGTTCGAGCACCTCCTCGGGACGCACCTTGGCCTCTGCAGCGAAGGTGACGGGCAGTTCGTACTCCGTCACCCACTCGTGCGCCAGCGTGTGCGTGCCCGACTCACCGGCCAGCAGCGCTTGCCAGCTCTCGGCCGCGGTGCCGCCCAGCGGGGTGCTCGCGCCGATACCGGTGACAACGATCTTCTTGCTCATGAGTATCCGAACCTCGGGCGCGCTGAAGCGCCGTGACGTGCAGTGGAGAAGTGACGATGGTGCAGCGCCGGCGCGGCATCCTGCGCCGCGCCGGCGTGACGATTACGCCTGGGCGTTGGTGATGAAGTCGACGGCGTCGCCGACGGTCTTGAGGTTCTTGACCTCTTCGTCGGGGATCTTCACGTCGAACTTGTCCTCGGCGTTGACCACGATGGTCATCATCGAGATCGAGTCGATGTCGAGGTCGTCCGTGAACGACTTGTCGGGCTCGACGGTGTCGGTCGCGATGCCGGTCTCGTCGTTGATCAGCTCGGCGAGGCCGGCGAGGATCTCTTCGCGGGAAAGTGCCATGGGTGTGTATCTCCTTGGAGTTTTTCTTAACAGCAGAACAGTCTAGGTGGACCGTTCAGGGGAGGACGACGACCTGCGCCCCGAACACGAGGCCGGCGCCGAAGCCGATTTGAAGTGAGAGTGTGCCGCTCAGCTCCGGATGCTCCTTCAACAGCCGGTGCGTTGCGAGCGGAATTGAGGCGGCCGACGTGTTCCCCGTCGTCTCGATGTCGCGGGCGATGACGACGCTCTGCGGGAGCTTGAGCTGCTTCGCAAGTTCATCGATGATGCGCATGTTGGCCTGGTGCGGCACGAAGGCGCCGAGATCGGCGGACGTGATGCCGGACTCTTCGAGAGCTCGCTTGGCCACCTTCGCCATGTCCCACACCGCCCAGCGGAACACGGAGGGGCCCTCCTGCCGGATGACCGGCCAGGTGGTCTCACCGTCCCGGAAATCCACGAGCGTGCCGTCCATGCCGACGAGGCCGGCCTTGGATCCGTCGGAGCCCCAGGAGACGGGACCGATCCCCGGCGTGTCGCTGGGGCCCACGACGGCGGCTCCCGCGCCATCGCCGAGAAGGAACGAGATCGAACGGTCCGTCGGATCTATCAGGTCGGAGAGCTTCTCCGCGCCGATCACGAGGGCGTAGTGCGCGGCGCCCGCGCGGATCAGCGCGTCCGCTTGGGCTGTCGCGTATGCGAAGCCGGCACAAGCGGCGTTCATGTCGTAGGCGGCCGCCGGGTTGGCGCCGACGCGGTCCGCGACGACCGCAGCCATCGACGGCGTCTGCTGCACGTTGCTGATCGTCGCGATGATGACCGCGTCGATCTGCTCCGGTGAGACGCCGGACACTTCGATGGCCTCGCGTGCGGCATCCGTGGCGAGGTCCACGGCGAGAACACCCTTCGGGGCCCGTGTGCGCGTGATGACACCGGTGCGCTGCCGGATCCACTCATCCGAGGAGTTGATCGGCTCGACGATGTCGTCGTTGCGCACGACGAGGGTGCCACGAGCGGCGCCGTAGCCGAGAACGCGCGTGTACTGCGCTCCGGCCGCCTGCTTGAGGGTCGGGGTCGTCATGGAATCAGGCTTCGCTTTCTGCCGTCTGCGCCGTGAGAAGCTCGACAGCGGCCGAGATGTCTTCGGGCGTCTTGATCGCCACCGCGGGCACGCCTTTGAGCCCGCGCTTGGCCAGGCCCGTCAAGGCACCGCCGGGCGTCAGCTCGATCAAGCCGGTGATGCCGGCGTCGGCGAAGGATGCCATGCACAGGTCCCAGCGCACGGGCGATGCCACCTGCCCCACCATCAGCTCGACGAAGTGGGCACCGGAGTCGACGATCGACCCGTCTCGGTTGCTCCAGACGCGCAGTGTCGGGTCGTTCGCCGTGAAGTCCTTCGCGGCCGTCTCCAGGCCGTCGCGTGCCGGCTGCATGTAGTGGCTGTGGAACGCCCCGGCGACCTGCAGCGGAACGACGCGCGTTCCGCGCAACGGGTTCTCGGCGAGCCGGGCGAGGGCATCCAGTGCGCCGCCCACCACGATCTGGCCTCCGCCGTTGAAGTTCGCCGGCTCCAGGCCGAACGACTCGACGTGGGCGATCACGGCATCCGGGTCGCCGCCGAGAACAGCGCTCATGCCCGTGGGTGCGGCTGCTGCCGCCTCGGCCATGAGCAGTGCACGAGCGCGGACGAAGCGCAACGCGTCGTCTTCGCTCAGGATGCCCGCCCCGGCCGCCGCCGCGGCCTCCCCGACGGAGTGTCCAGCGATCCCGCCGAAGACGGCCTCCGGGGCCGCTGCGCGCAGCGCTCGGAGCGCGAGCAGGCTCGCGGCCACGATGAGCGGCTGGGCGAGTGCCGTGTCACGGATGGTCTCGGCGTCGGAGATGGTGCCGTGGCGCACGAGATCGACCTCGGATGCCTCCGAGTACCGTTCCAGCAGAGTCCGCGACTCGTCATCGACGAGCCAAGGGTTGAGAAATCCGGGGGTTTGCGAGCCCTGACCAGGGCAGGCGATGACAATCACTGTTCCAGTCTGCCCATCACTGCGCTCGGTTCCGTGTCGATCTTCGATGAACTAGCGCGAAATCGTTTGTCGGTGTCGTACATCGTCCCCGCCCCGCGATGCGCCTTCACCGGCGTCGATTCGCGTCGGGCTCGTTGATCGACCCGACGATGAGCGCGGCCTGGAGGATGAGCGCTTCCCTCGCGCCGGTGGCGTCCCAGCCGATCACATCCGTGACGCGTTTGAGGCGGTACCGCACCGTGTTGGGATGGACGAAGAGCTCCCGAGCCGTGGCTTCGAGCGAGCGCCCGTTGTCGAGGTAGCTCCACAGCGTGTTGAGCAGCTCGGGGGAGTGCGCCTGCAGGGGACGGTAGATGCGGTTGACGAGCGTGCTGCGGGCGAGCGAGTCGCCCGCGAAGGCACGCTCCGGAAGCAGGTCGTCGGCGTGCACCGGGCGCGGGCAGTTGCGCCAGGCCTTCGCCACGGCGAATCCGGCCAGAGCAGCGCGCGCGCTCTTGGACGCGTCGACCAGGCCCGGCACCTCGTGCCCGAGGACCAGATGGCCGGCCCCGAAACCGGGTTCCAACTGCTGCGCGATCTCCAGGAAGGTGATCTCGTGCGAGGGGCCCACCTCGTCCGTGTCTTCAGAGCGCGGCTGCGCCCGCCCGATCACGAGCACGAGTCGGGAACCTTGCACGCCGATCAACACGTCAGCGCTCATGTGCCGCGCGATCCGGCGCAGCTGGTCGACGTCGAGCTGCTGGGGCGCTGTGCCGACGAGCACGCTCACCTCGCCGTGGCCGTGCCATCCGAGCGCGGCGATCCTGCTGGGCAGCTCGTCGTCGTACTCGCCGGTCAGGATGGAATCGACCACGAGTGCTTCGAGGCGAGCATCCCAGAGCCCGCGAGCCTCGGCGGCCCGGGCGTAGACATCCGCCGCCGCGAACGCGATCTCGCGGGAGTACAGCAGGATCGCTTCGCTTACCGCCTCGTTGCCTGCGTTGCGCACCCGGTCCTCGACCACCTCGACCGTCACCCGGATGAGCTGGAGCGTCTGCTGCAGCGAGACGGAGCGCAGCAGCTCACGCGGAGCCGCCCCGAACACGTCGGCGGCGATCCACGGCGTCGACCTCGGATCGTCGAACCACGAGATGAACGAGGTGATGCCGGCCTGGGCGACGAGCCCGACGGCCGAACGCCTGCCCGGCGGCATCTCGCTGTACCAGGGCAGGGTGTCTTCGAGCCGCTTCAGCGTCGCCGTGGCGAGTTCTCCGGAGAGCTTGCGCAGCCAGGCGAGCGTCTCCTCCTTGGTTCTCGGCTTGGGCACGCGCGGCCTAGCTCTCGCCGCCGGCAACGCCGGTGGTGCCGGCATTGACGTCGTGGAGCCGATAGCGTTCGATGGCCCGAGCGGGGGCCGACGCGTCGACCTGACCGCGTGCGGCAAGCATCTGAAGGGTGCGCACCACCATGGAGGGCCCGTCGATCGTGAAGAATCGCCGTGCTGCAGCGCGAGTGTCCGAGAATCCGAAGTCGTCCGCACCGAGGGTGGCGAACTCCCCGGGCACGTAGGCGCGAATCTGATCGGGCACCGCGTGCATGTAGTCGGTCGTGGCCACGAACGGGCCATCGGCCCCCGAGAGCTTCGCCGTCACGTACGGCACCTGCTTCTCCTCGTCCGGGTGCAAGAAGTTGTGCTCCTCGGCACGCAGGCCGTCGCGGCGCAGCTCGGTCCAGCTGGTGACGCTCCAGACATCCGCACGAACGCCCCAGTCCTCGGCCAGCAGTTCCTGTGCCTCCAGCGCCCAGGGAACGGCGACACCGGATGCCAGCAGCTGCGCTCGAGGACCGTCGCCCTCCGCGTCACGCAGCTTGTAGATGCCTCGCACCACGCCCTCGACGTCGAGGTTCTCCGGTTCAGCAGGCTGCACCATCGGCTCGTTGTACACCGTGAGGTAGTACATGACGTTCGGGTCGGGGTGGCTGCCCCCGTACATGCGGTCCAGACCGGATGCCACGATGTGGCCGATCTCGTAGCCGTAGGCCGGGTCGTAGCTGACGACCGCAGGGTTGGTGGCGGCGAGCATGGGCGAGTGACCGTCCGCGTGCTGCAGGCCCTCGCCGGTGAGCGTCGTACGCCCGGCCGTCGCGCCCATGATGAAGCCGCGGGCCATCTGGTCGCCGGCGGCCCACATCGCATCCCCGGTGCGCTGGAACCCGAACATCGAATAGAACATGTAGACCGGGATCAACGGTTCCCCGTGGGTCGCGTACGAGGTGCCGACGTTGGTGAAAGCGGCCATCGCGCCGGCCTCGTTGATGCCGACGTGGAGGATTTGTCCCTGCGGGCTCTCCTTGTAGGAGAGCAGCAGCTCCCGGTCGACGGAGGTGTAGTGCTGTCCGTTCGGGTTGTAGATCTTCGCGTTCGGGAAGAACGCGTCGATGCCGAACGTGCGCGCCTCGTCGGGAATGATCGGCACGATTCGGTGGCCGAACCCCTTCGATCGCAGCAGGTCCTTGAGCAGCCGCACGAACGCCATGGTCGTAGCGACCTCCTGCGTGCCGGAGCCCTTCTTCGCGATGGCGTACGAGGATTCCTCGGGCAGCGGGATCTGCGTGTACTTGGAGCGCCGCTCGGGAACGAAGCCACCGAGCTCGCGGCGGCGCTCCATCAGATATTGGATCGTCTCATCGTTCTCGCCGGGGTTGTAGTACGGCGGAAGGTACGGGTTCTCGGCCAGCTGGTCGTCGGTGACCGGGATGTGCATCGAGTCGCGAAACTTCTTCAGGTCGTCCAGCGTCATCTTCTTCATCTGATGCGTCGCGTTGCGACCCTCGAAGTGCGGACCGAGTCCATACCCCTTGATGGTCTTGGCGATGATGACGGTCGGCTGGCCCTTGTGCTCGAGCGCAGCCTTGAACGCCGCATAGACCTTGCGGTAGTCGTGGCCTCCGCGCTTCAGGTTCCAGATCTGCTCGTCGCTGTAGTCCTTGACGAGTTCGAGAGCGCGAGGGTCCTTGCCGAAGAAGTGCTCCCGCACGTAGGCGCCGCTCTCCGCCTTGTATGTCTGGTAATCGCCGTCGGGCGTCGTGTTCATCACGTTGAGCAATGCGCCGTCGGTGTCGCGGGCGAGCAGGTCGTCCCATTCGCGACCCCAGATGACCTTGATGACGTTCCAGCCGGCGCCGCGGAAGAAGCTCTCGAGCTCCTGGATGATCTTGCCGTTGCCCCGCACGGGGCCGTCGAGGCGCTGAAGATTGGCGTTGATCACGAAGGTGAGGTTGTCGAGCCCCTCGTTGGCCGCGACCTGGAGTTGGCCGCGGCTCTCGACCTCATCCATCTCGCCGTCGCCGAGGAATGCCCACACGTGCTGATCGGAGGCGTCCTTGATGCCGCGGTTGGTCAGGTAACGGTTCACCTGAGCTTGGTAGATCGCGTTGATCGGACCGATCCCCATGGAGACCGTGGGGAACTGCCAGAAGTCCGGCATCAGCCTCGGGTGCGGATACGACGAGAGCCCGTTCGGCGCGTGCGACTTCTCCTGACGGAAGCCGTCGAGCTGGTCGGCGGAAAGCCGTCCCTCGAGGAAGGCGCGGGCGTACGGACCGGGGGAGGCGTGGCCCTGGATGAAGATCTGGTCGCCGCCGCCGGGATGATTCTGTCCGCGGAAGAAATGGTTGAAGCCGACCTCGTAGAGGGCTGCACTCGACGCGTAGGTGGAGATGTGACCGCCGACAGCGATACCGGGTCGCTGCGCCCGGTGCACCAGGATGGCCGCGTTCCAGCGAATCCATCGGCGATAGCGGCGCTCGATCTCCTCATCGCCCGGAAAGTCGGGTTCGTCCTCGGGCGCGATGGTGTTGACGTAATCGGTGGTGGGGACCATCGGCACGCCCAAACGGAGTTGCTTCGACCGCTTGAGCAGGCTGAGCATGATCTCGCGCCCGCGCTGCGACCCTTCGGCCGCCACGAGTGCGTCGAGGGACTCGCGCCATTCCGCGGTCTCCTCAGGGTCCGAGTCGATGTCGTTCATCGAATACGGGTCCTGGTCGTTGACAGTCACCGCGACCTCTTTCTTTGTGTGGATCTTGTCCTGGGCAGCATCAAACGCTGTGGGGTTGCGACAGGGGATGCACCGTAGGTCAGCCTAGCGACACTTGTCGCGCTCAATGGGCCGTCCGCGTGACCCGCGGTCTATGCTTGCCTACCATGCGCGCCAGGGGGTGCGCCCCAGCGACGAGGCACTGTTAGCGACGGTGCGGAAGGAGCGATGGTGGCTCTCGAGAACGACACTCAGGCACCCGACTTCGAGTTGCCGAACCAGTTCGGCGAACAGGTGCGCTTGAGCGACTATCGCGGCCGCAGCGCGGTGGCACTCGTGTTCTTCCCGCTCGCGTTCTCGGGCACCTGCACGGGGGAGTTGTGTGCCCTGCGCGACAATCTCGAGCTGTTCCGGTCCGATGGCGTCGAGCTGGTGGGGGTGTCCGTCGACTCCAAGTTCTCGCTGCGCGCGTGGGCCGAGCAGGAGGGCTACGACTTCACACTGCTCAGCGACTTCTGGCCTCATGGCGACACGGCGAAACAGTACGGAGTATTCCTCGAGGAGAAGGGCTTCGCGAACCGGGCGACGTTCTTGATCGACTCGGAGGGGATCATCCGCGAGAGCTTCATCACCGCTCCGGGCGAGGCGCGCAGCATCGAGGCGTACCGCATCGCTCTCGAGGAGTTGAAGGCCGCCTGACCTGGCACGTGAGGGCGGCCGTCGGTCGGCCGCTGTGTGGTCGTTAGACTGCACGAGCGGGCCTTTAGCTCAGTCGGTAGAGCGCCACGTTTACACCGTGGATGTCGTCGGTTCGATCCCGGCAGGGCCCACGGCAAGAGGGACGTCCCGTCAGGGGCGTCCCTCTCGCCGTCTGTATGTGGCGAGCATCGGACCGACGGTGCGCCCCCGCGGCGTAGGGACCCGCGCGCTGCGAGAGTCGGCTCTATACCACTCCCGTGACTCTTCCGCACAGGATTGCGGCCATCACCAGAACGCGTTGAATGGTCAATGTCCAGAACGCGATCAGACGGGAAGCCCAGATGCAACTCGAGAACAAGACCGCCATCGTGACGGGTGGCAACAGCGGAATCGGTGAGGCGATCGTACGCAGACTCGCTCAAGACGGTGCCAATGTGGTGATCGACTACGTCGCGAGACCGGACGACACGGCGGATCTGGTCAAAGACATCACTTCTGCGGGCGGGAAGGCGGTCGGCGTCGAGGCCGACGTTTCGAGCCTGGACGGTCTGCGGCTGCTGATCGACACGGCAGTGCGCGAATTCGGCCGCCTCGACGTGATGGTGAACAACGCGGGCATCGAGAAGCGGCACAGCCTTCTGGAGGCCGATGAGGAGACCTTCGAGACCATCATCTCCGTCGACCTCAAGAGCGCGTTCTTCGGCACGCAGCTGGCGGCGAAGCAGTTCATCACGCAGGGCGGCGGGGGAGTCGTCGTCAATGTCTCGTCAGTCCACGAGGACTGGCCGATGCCCGGCAACATCTCCTATTGCGTCGCCAAGGGCGGTATGCGGATGCTCACCCGTACGGCGGGCGTCGAGCTCGGCCCGCAGGGTGTGCGGGTCGTGAACGTTGCGCCGGGCGCCGTCGCCACGCCCATCAACGACGCAACGATGAACGATCCGGAACAGCGGGAGAAGCTGGAGAGCGCCATTCCGTTGCGGAAGGTCGCGGATCCTTCGGCGATCGGCGATGCCGTTCTCTTCGTCGCTTCGGACGCGGGGCGCTATCTCACCGCGACCACCGTGTTCGTGGACGGTGGAATCATGCAAGGCAGTGTCGGTCTGTGACCACGTCCCGCATCGAGGACTACGCGATCATCGGCGATCTGCACACGGCGGCGCTCGTGGGCACCGATGGATCGATCGACTGGCTCTGTCTGCCGCGCTTCGATTCTCCCGCGTGCTTCGCCAACCTCGTCGGCACGGCGGACAACGGGTTCTGGCGCCTCGCTCCGGCCGATGCAGAGCGATCGACGCGCCGCAGGTATCGCCCGGACACGCTCGTCCTCGAGACCGAGTGGGAGTCGCAGTCCGGCCGGGTGCGGGTGACGGACTTCATGCCGGTGCGCGATGACGCGGCGGACCTGGTGCGCGTGGTCGAGGGCCTCAGCGGCACGGTGCGCATGAAGTCCGAGCTGGCCCTACGGTTCGACTACGGACATGTGGTGCCGTGGGTCACGCACACTGAGCGAGGCATCCGCGCGGTCGCCGGACCGGACGCCGTACTCATCAGCACCCCGGCTCCACTGCACGGCAAGGACATGCGCACGGTCAGCGAGTTCACGGTCGACGAGGGTGAGCGCATCCCGTTCGTCATGACCTGGTACGCCAGCCACACTCGCCCGCCGGCGCCGGTCGATGCACTCGAGGCACTCGAGAGAACCGACAGCTTCTGGGACACGTGGTCCCGGGCGAGCAAGGCGCGCGGCCCCTACCGGGATGCCATACAGCGTTCTCTGATCACGCTGAAGGCGCTCACGTACGTGCCCACCGGTGGGATCGTCGCGGCGGCCACCACGTCCCTCCCGGAACAGCTCGGCGGACCGCGCAATTGGGACTACCGCTATTGCTGGCTCCGTGACGCCACACTGGCGCTGCAGTCGCTTCTCACGGCCGGGTACACCATGGAGGCCAAGGCATGGCGGGACTGGCTTCTGCGGGCCGTTGCCGGCGATCCCTCCCAGTTGCAGATCATGTACGACCTGGACGGAAGGCGTCGACTCCCCGAAGAACCGCTCGACTGGCTGGCCGGGTACGCCGACTCGCAACCCGTTCGGGTCGGCAACGCTGCCGCCGATCAACTGCAGCTGGATGTCTGGGGCGAGGTCCTCGATGGACTCGCGCTGACGCGCGCCACACTCAAGAACGGCGACGACGCGTCATGGAACCTGCAGCGCGCACTCGTCGAGCATGTGCGCAAGATCTGGCGGGAACCCGACAACGGCCTCTGGGAGATGCGCGGTCCGCGCCGTCACTTCACGCACTCGAAGCTCATGGTCTGGGTCGCTGCCGATCGCATGGTGCGCGCCGTCGAGCGATTCGGACTCGACGGGCCGGTCGAGGACTGGAAGCGGCTGCGTACGGAAGTGCGCGAAGACATCCTCGCGAACGGCTACAACGCCGACAAGAACTCGTTCGTGCAGTCTTACGGCAGCACGGAGCTGGATGCCGCGCTCCTGCAGATCCCGCGCGTCGGCTTCTTGCCGGGCGATGACCCGCGCGTACTCGGAACGATCGATGCGATCCAACGAGAGCTCACGCAAGACGGATTCATCCTGCGCTACCGGCCGCAAGCAGCCGACGACGGCCTACCCGGAGGCGAGGGAGTGTTCTTGGCGTGCTCGTTCTGGCTCGTCGACGCGCTCGTCGGCGCCGGCCGACGCAAGGAGGGGGCGGAGCTGTTCGAGCGACTGCTGACGCTCCGGAACGATGTCGGTCTGCTCAGCGAGGAATGGGACACCGCACACGCGCGCCAGCTGGGTAACACCCCTCAGGCGTTCAGCCACTTCGCGCTGGTGCGAAGCGGATTCCTCCTGCTCGCCGACGAATCGGTGCACAGCGATCAACCCATCAGCATCCCGGCTCACGGAAGGAACGACCGATGACTCAACCACCTCACATCCTGATTCTCGGCGGCGGATACGCAGGCTTCCACGTCGCGAAGGGGCTCCGCCGCGACGTTCGAGAGGGGCGCATGCGCGTCACCGTCGTCGAACCCGCGCCGTACCTCACCTACAAACCGCTTCTCCCCGAGGTCGCCGGGGGTGAGACCGCGCCCCGCGACGCGACCGTGGCTCTGCGCAGCGCCCTGCACCACGTCGCGCTCGTCGCAGGCGAGGCGCTCTCGGTGGACTGCGACGCGCGCACGGCGGTCGTGCGCTCCGAAGACGGCGTCGAACGCGCGGTCTCCTACGACCAGGTCGTGTTCGCGATGGGATCCGAGACGAAGGCGCTGCCCATTCCCGGGCTCGAGGACAACGCCGTCGGGTTCAACACGCTCGAGGAAGCGGTGTACCTGCGTGATCACGTGCTCGATCGCATTCGTTTCGCGGCGACTGCCGCCGATTCCGCCGAGCGCGAGCGCGCGCTCACGTTCGTCTTCGTGGGCGGCGGGTACACCGGAGTCGAAGCGATCGCCGAGCTTCAGGAGCTCGCCAAACGACAGCATTCGACGTTTCCGTCCTTGCGCGGCCAGCCGATGACGTGGCTCCTCGTCGAAGCAGCGGATCGCATTGCGGCCGAGCTCAGCAAGGGCCTCTCGCAATGGACGCTCGACACCCTGCGCAAGCGGGGCATCACCGTGCTCCTGAAGACAGAGATGAAGACCTGCGAAGGCGGTGTGGTCGAACTCAGCAACGGCCAGAAGCATCCGGCCGACACCATCGTGTGGTCCGCGGGTGTGGCTCCGGCTCCGGTCCTTCAGCGCATGAACGTGCCCACCGGAGCGAAGGGGCACGCACAGGCGGATGGATGTCTGCGCCTGGTGCGCGATGACGGATCCATCGTTTCGGGCGCGTGGGCTCTGGGCGACGACGCCCAGGTTCCCAAGCCGTCCTCGGGCTCCAAGCCTTCGTACTACCCGCCGAACGCGCAGAACGCCCTTCGGCAGGCGCGACAGCTCGCGGACAACATCCGCCGGGACCTGCAGGGCCAACCCCCGGTGGAGTACCAGCATGAATCGCTCGGCACGCTCGCCAGCTACGGCGGCCATGAGGGCGCAGCGGTGGTCAAGGGTGTTCAGCTGCACGGCACGCCGGCCTGGCTGGTCGACAAGGCGTACCATGCGCTGGCGATGCCGAGCATGAGTCGCCGAATCCGGCTCGTGCTCGGGTGGATCGCCAACGCCCTCGCACGACGTGACCTGACGTCGACCAGCGCGGTCCGGCATCCGATGCGACCGTTCCAGAAGGCTGTCGCCGTCGCCAAGGCGCACGCGCACCAAGGCTGAAAGCCAGGAGTGGAAGCGGGCTCACTGCCCGAGGGTGACACCACGGTTCGCGAAGAACGGCATGGGGTCCACCGCGGTGCCGTCGATGCGCACCTCGATGTGCAGGTGGCATCCGGTCGACTCGCCCGTGCTGCCGACGCGTGCGATCGGTTCGCCCGCCGTGACGTGATCCCCCGGGGCGACCATGATGGTGCCGTCGGAGATGTGCCCGTAGGCGGTCTGCACGCCGTCGCCGTGATCGATCAGGATGAAGTTGCCGTACCCGCTGTACGGGCCGGCGAAGTCGACCGTGCCGTCCGCGGCAGCGACGATCACCGTCATGCACGCCGCACCGATGTCGACGCCCGGGTGGAACACGGGGGTGCCGGCAGGCTGTGAGGGGCGAGGACCGAAGACATCCGTGATCGGGCCCGCCACGGGGTCGACCCAAGAGCCGGCCGCGAGTCGGAAGTCGTCGTCGTACGAGCTGGAGGCGCCTGTTCCGGTCGCTGCCACCATCGCGTCGATCGCCGCGTCGAGGGATGCCTTCGCCGCGTCGTACGCGGACTTCGCGGCCTCCTTCGCGGCCTTCTTCGCGGCGAGCGGAATGGCAGCCAATGCCTGCCGCGCCTGCGCGGCCTCTTTCGTTGCCTCGTCGGCGCGTTTCGCCGTCGTCGTCGCGCGCGCGGTCAGTGTGCTGACCGGGCCGTGAAGATCGCCGAGTTCGTGCGCAGCGGTCAGACGCTCCAGAAGGCTCTGTCCGGTGGGCGCGCCGCCGCTGCCGGTGCCGAGCACGGCACCCAGCGTCGTCGTCGCCTGATCGGTGTGCGTCTCGTGCAGCGCGAGCATCAGCTTCGCCGCGGCCGCATGCGCGGCGCTGTCCGCCTGCTTCGCGTAGCGGTTGTTCGACTTCGCGAGCGCCTTCGCGTTCGTGTATGCCGCCTTCGCCGCGGTGTACTGCGCCTTCGCCGCCCTGAGCGCCTTCGACGAGGTGTCGACGGAGGCACGCGCCGCGGTCACGGTCTTCTGAAGCGACTCGAAAGCGTCCGCGCTCAGGCCGCCCGCCCCGTCGGACGCCGTCACCGAATCCGAGTCGGAGCCGGCGGCGGGCAAGGGCGCGCTCGTCGCCGTGGGCGACGGAACGGGCGAGGTCGGCGTCGCGGTGGGGGTGGGCGTACCGGTACCCGTCGGGGTGGGTGTCGGGGTCGCGGTCGGCGTCTCTGTGGGAGTAGGCGTGGGCGTCGCGGTTCCGCTGTCCGTCGGATCCGGCGCGGACGTCGCGGTTGGCGCTGGCGTCGCGGCGGTCGTCCCGCAGTCCGTGGTGCAGCCGTCCACACGTGCGGCACCGAGCCCGCTGAGTGACGCCGTGAGGAGCACCGCGCACAGGGCAGCGGTGGTTCGACCGGACGCGCGCGACCGCAGCACCTGCGGTCGTTGAGGTGTTCGAATCATCGTCGTGCGAGCCAACTGAATGTTCCCTGCGCCGCCATCGACGGCCCTGTCTTCTCGAGTCTCGCACGCTCGCCATGGCCCGACAACGGGCGAGGGCCGCCGTGAGCGCGACGATCATCGTGGTGACGCAAATGGTGCGGCCGTGAATGATGGGATAATGAGCACCATGGTTGAAGCGATCCTGTGGGGAATCATCGGCACCATCGCACTCGTGGGTGTGGTGCTGGGCGTGCTCGGAGCGCTGGCGATGGGTCGCACAGGGTACCGCGAGCACTGACACCCGTCGCGCTCGGAGCGTGGCTGCGGGAACCGCGCCGCTCTATCGCCGGGTGTAGGTGAGGAAGCGATAGCGCAGCCCGGTGCTCGACGTCGACCAACCGTCGTCGGGTTCGCTGGCAGCAAGCATCCATGAGCCGTCGACGATCGGTGCGAGGGCATCGCCAGGCACTTCGAGGTCGATCTCTGTGACCTCCAGGCGTTCGGCGACATCGATCGTGGCGGCGTAGAGCTGTGCCCCGCCGATGACCCAGACATCGTCGTGCGCCAGCGCCTCCGAGATGTCGTCCGCACGCTCGGCGCCCTCGCCCGACCAACCGCCATCCCGGCTGATCACGATGTTGCGACGGTTCGGCAACGGCCGGAACCGTTCTGGGAGCGAGTCCCAGGTCTTGCGGCCCATGACGACCACACCGCCGCTCGTCAGCTCGCGGAAGCGGCGGCTGTCCTCGGGCAGCCGCCACGGGATGCCGCCATCGGCACCGATCACACCGCCGCGCGCCTGCGCCCAGATGAGCGCGACGCTCACACGGCCACCGCTGCGCGAATGGTCGGGTGGTGCTGATAGCCGACCACCTCGAGGTCGTCGTAGTCGTACTCGAACAGGCTCTGCGGATGCCGTGTGATCCTCAACTGCGGTGCCGGGTACGGATCGCGCGAGAGCTGCTCGCGAACCTGCTCGACGTGATTGTCGTAGATGTGACAATCGCCGCCGGTCCACACGAAGTCGCCGACGGCGAGGCCGACCTGGTCGGCCACGAGGCGGGTGAGCAGGGCGTAGCTGGCGATGTTGAACGGCACGCCGAGGAAGAGGTCGGCGCTGCGCTGGTACAGCTGGCAGGAGAGCTTGCCGTTCGCCACGTAGAACTGGAATAGGGCGTGGCACGGGGCCAGCGCCATCTTCGACAGTTCGCCCACGTTCCAGGCCGACACGATCATGCGCCGCGAGTCGGGATCGGTGCGCAGTGTCTCGAGCACGGCCGAGATCTGGTCCAAGTGTTCTCCGTCGGGGGTCGGCCACGAGCGCCACTGCACCCCGTAGACCGGCCCGAGATCCCCGGAAGGGTCGGCCCATTCGTCCCAGATCGACACGCCGTGCTCCTGAAGCCAACGCACGTTGGAGTCGCCGCGCAGGAACCACAGCAGTTCGTAGGCGATCGACCTGAAGTGCACGCGCTTGGTGGTGATGAGCGGGAAACCCGCACCGAGATCGAATCGCAGCTGCCGTCCGAAGACACTGCGGGTCCCCGTTCCGGTGCGGTCCGACTTCGCAGTGCCGTTGGCCAGCACATCGCGCAGCAGGTCTTCGTAGGGGGTCGCAATCGCGTCGTCCATGATTGACGATCGTACGGGCTCCCCGCGGCGAGAAGTGCATGCCTCTCCGCGGCAAGACGAAGCACGCAGCGGTTGCACGATGCGTCGATTTGCCGGTGTGGTCAGGGTATCGGTGTCCGGCCCGGCCGATAGGCTCACGCTATGGGGACCGACGCGGGGGAGCCGGACGGGACCGATGGTCTTGAGCCCATCAGAAGGCGGACGAGCTATGTGCCTCCGCCGCGGCCGCACGCGCCAGAGACGGAGCCTCGAACGGCTCAGGCCGGCGCTGCAGAGCCGGAGCCGCCGGACGTCGGGCCGGAACACCCCGTGTCGCCCGCAAAGACTCGATCTGATGATGTGCCGGCCACCGGGCCTACGGCCACGGCGGTTGTGCACGATGACGATGAGCTTGCGGACGCACTGCAGAACGAGGTGAGCCTGCTCACGGCATCCCTCCCGATCATCCGGCCCGAGTCGTTGTTCACCCCGGTGGCTCCGACGCCGCCGATCTACGAGCCCACGACCGACGAGGAGCGGGACATCGCCCAGCAGGCGGAGCACGGCGACACGCTGGCGGCCATCGAGCGGTTGGAGGCTCTGATCGCCGGGCGGGGGCCGGCGGCCGGCGGTGAGACGGCGTCGAACGTCCGCGAGGTCGCGGAACCCGAGGCATTCGCGGATGAGACGCCGAAGGAGGAACCGCACGCGCCCGGTGCGCCGGTTGCGATCGTCTCGGAGAGTGATCCGGGCCCCGCAACGGCGGAGATGCTCCTTCCCGCCGATGAGGATCTCGACACCGACGTGAGCGATGACGCGGACGATGTCGAGACGGAGGTCGCCGATCTCGCCCCGATCGCGACGCCGCGCGTACGCACCGCGAGCGTTCTGACGGTCGGCCGGCCTCGTTCCATGCCGGTCTTCTCGATCGAGCAGAGCGGCATGGAGCCGACGCCGTATGAGTACCGCATCGGCCGTGCGTCCCGGTTGTTCTGGCTCTGGTTCGCCACGGGTGCCTCGGTTCTCGTCATCGGCCTGGGGGCCGTTCTCGTGGCGGCCGGGCTGAACATCGTGCAGGTGGTCGTGGCCGCGGTGCTCGGCATCGCTCTCTCGTTCATCCCGCTGGGCCTCGGCGCCCTGACCGGAGCGTGGACCGGGCAACCCACCGTGGTCGTCTCGAGAGCGACGTTCGGTGTGGTGGGAAACGTGGTTCCTGCAACCCTCATCCTGATCGTGCGGGTCTTCTGGAGCGCAGCGCTGCTGTGGCTTCTCGCCGTGACGGTGTCCGATACCGCCGCCGCGGCCGGCTGGACGTCGGATCGCGCGCTCGTGCTGTGGTCGGTGCTCGGGGTCGGAGCGGGGATCTGCATCGTGGTGGCCGTGTTCGGCTATGCACTCGTCGCTGCGGTGCAGGCGGTGGCGACCGTGGCCACGGCGGTGCTCGCGCTGGCGATCATCGTAGTCGCCTGGCCCCGCGAGGGCTGGGATGGAGTGGTCTCAGCACCGTTCGGCGAGTGGATTCTGGTCGTCGAAGGCGCCGTGCTCGTGTTCAGCGTTCTCGGCCTCGCGTGGGCCAGTGCCGGTGGCGATCTCGCGCGGTATCAGCGAGCGCGTTCCGCGGGAACGGCGACGGCCCTCTGGAGCGGCTTCGGAGCATCCCTTCCGATGCTCGTCCTCGTGGTGTTCGGCGCGCTCGTGGTGCTCGCCCGCCCGGCGGTCGGCAACGGGTTTCAGGCGGATCCGGTGAAGCTGCTCGTGGACTCGACACCGACGTGGTTCGCGTTCTTCGTGGTCGCCGCCATCGCGGTCGGGCTGCTTTCTGCCCTCGTCATCAGCCTCTACTCCGGTGGGTTCGCGGTGCAGGCCGTGGGCATCCGTCTCCCGCGCGGCGTATCGGTCGCTGCGCTCGGCGTCGTCACGGCAGCCGCGGCGGCCGGGCTCGCCTCCGGCGTTCCGGATGTTCGAACGCTTCTGCTCGCCTACCCGACGACACTCGCCGTCCCGGTCGCGGCCTGGGCAGGGATCTTCCTCGGAGACTTCCTGCTGCGCCGTCGGCGCATCGCCACGGACTCTTTGCTTCGTCGCGGCGCGGTCTACCCGGACTGGCGTTGGTGGAACGTGGCGGGCCTCGTCGTCATCACCGTCGTCGGGCTGGGCTTCATGCGAGCAGGCGCCACGGGCCTGCGCTGGGAGGGCTATCTCTTCGCGCTCCTCGGCGTCGACCCGCACGGAACGCTCGCCGGTTCCGATCTCGGCGTGCTGATCGCGCTCGTGCTCGGCGCGGGGCTCGGACTCCTCGCCGGCCGGCAGGCGGTCGCGAGGCAAGAGGCAGCGAGCAGGTGAACGGCCGCGACGCGCGGCGGGGTCGGTAGGCTCGACGGATGCCGACGATCGCCGAAGTCCTCACCGTCACGGAGCGTCTGTGGCCTGCTTCCGGAGCGGAGTCGTGGGATGCGCCCGGTCTGGTCACCGGCGACCCCGCGGCGACCGTGACCCGTGTGCTGCTCACCGTCGATGCCGTTTCCGGCACGATCAACGAGGCGGTCGACGGCGCCTTCGACCTCGTCCTCGCCCACCACCCGCTCTTGCTTCGCGGGGTGACGAGCGTCGCCGAAGACCGTTACAAGGGGGCTCTCGTCGCGCGTCTGATCCGGGCGGGCTGCGGCCTCCTGACCGCGCATACGAATGCCGACGTCGTGCCGGACGGCGTCTCCGACGTTCTCGCCTCGCGCCTCGGACTCGTGGATGCCGGACCGATCGTCCCAGGCACTGACTCCGGCTCCGGACTGGGCCGCGTCGGGCGGCTCCGCGAGCCCACGACGCTCGGCGACCTCGCGCGCGCCCTGGCCGACCTCCTTCCGCCGACGGCGACCGGCGTGCGCGTCGGCGGCGACTACGCCCGCCCGATCACCACGATCGCGCTCTGCGGCGGCGCGGGCGATGCGTTCCTCGGCGAATCCGCCGTACGCGCTGCGGACGTCTACATCACCTCCGACCTGCGCCATCATCCCGCGTCCGAAGCGCTCGAGCAGTCGCTGGTGGCCGGCGGTCCCGCTCTCATCGACATCTCGCACTGGGCGGCAGAGTGGCTCTGGCTCGACGTCGCGGCAGAGCAGTTGCGCTCGGCGCTCTCCGACGTCGAGTTCGTCGTCAGCGACCTGCGGACGGATCCCTGGGACTTCGTCGTCGTGCAGTGAACGGCTCTGCGACCACAGCTTTCGGGTCCACGTCGCGGCGTGCGTGCAATAACGTAGAACTGTGAAGGCTGACCCGCGCGACCAACGCGAACTCTTGCGCGTCCAGGAACTCGACAATCTCCTCGCGCAGGCCGCCCGCGCGATCGCGCATCCGTCGCAGGAGAAGGCTCTGGCCGAGCTCGAGCCCGTGGTCGCGGAGGTGCGCAGTCGCCGTCTCGCGGTCTCCGGGGAGCTGGACGACGCTCGCGCCGAGCTGAAGCGGCTCGAGGCCGACGTGCGGGTAGTCGAGGCGAGGATGGCTCGCGATGACGAGCGAGTTCAGGCCACCTCGTCCGTCAAGGATGTCGAGGCTCTCGAAGCCGAGCTCGTCGCGTTGCGCAAGCGGCGAAGCGATCTCGAAGACATCGAGCTCGCGATCATGGAGCGGATCGAAGGCCTCGAGGAACAGGTCGCCGCCATCGACGCGGAGAGCGCGCAGAGCACGGCCGACGTCGAACGCATCGAGGCGGCGCGCGACGCCGAAGTGGCCGACTGGGAACGCAAGAAGGCCGACGCCATTTCCGACAGAAGGGCAGTGTCGGACGCCCTGCCGGCCGAGCTCGTGTCGCTCTACGAGAAACAGCGCGATCGGTATGGTGTGGGTGCGGCACGCCTCGTCGGCGGGGTGTCGCTCGGCTCGAACATGAAGCTTTCGCCGTCGGATCTTGCGAGCGTCACGGCCTCCGCCGATGACGAGGTCGTGCTCTGTCCGGACAGCGGCGCGATCCTGGTCAGGGACGAGAACTCCTGAGGTCGCGCGAAGCGTTGCGGAACGCACGGCCACGACCTGCGACTCGGATAAGCTGAGAACGGAACGGGTCGGCAAGACGGTCGCGTCGGCATCCTCCTCGTGAGGGGCCGCCGAGGAACGTCCGGGCTCCGCAGAGCAGGACGGTGGGTAACGCCCACCCGGGGTAACCCGCGAGACAGTGCCACAGAGAACAGACCGCCTTCGGTGCACCTGGTGTAGCGAAGGTAAGGGTGAAACGGCGGTGTAAGAGACCACCAGCGGCCGGGGTGACCCGGCCGGCTAGGCAAACCTCGTCCGGAGCAAGGTCAGACAGGAAACCACGAGGCTGCTCGTCTCGTTTCCGGGTAGACCGCTGGAGGGCCGTGGCAACACGTCCCCGAGAGAGATGGCCGTCCAGGGCGCGCGAGCGTCCGAACAGAACCCGGCGTATCAGCCGGCCCGTTCCCCTTCGTGATGGTGCTGAGGCAAGTCTCGACGCTGACGCTTCGTGATGATGATTCAGCCCGATGACCGCCGGCCGGCGGCTCAGGCGGCCGGCGACTCAGGCGGTCGGCGGCTCAGGCGGTCGCGATCGGCCGGCGGTGATGACCGCGGGATGCCAGCGCCGCCGCCCCGAGAATGCCCGCGTTGTTGCGGTGCACGGCGGGCACGATCTTCGTGTCGATGTCGATCAGCTCGCCGAACTCGTCCCAGTGCTTCGAGACGCCGCCGCCGACGACGAAGAGGTCGGGGGAGAAGAGGAACTCGACAGTGCGGTAGTACTTGGTGAGCCGCTTGCACCACTGACGCCAGTCCAGGTCGTCGCGCTCCTTGGCGGAGTACGCCGCCTTGCTCTCGGCGTCATGACCGTCGATCTCCAGGTGCCCCAGCTCCGCGTTCGGCACGAGAACGCCGTCATAGATCAGCGCCGACCCGATTCCGGTGCCGAGGGTGGTCAGAATGACGAGCCCGCCGACGTCTTTGGCGGCGCCGAACTCGGTCTCGGCATAACCGGCGGCATCCGCATCGTTGACGAACAGGATGTCGCGCTCCAGCGCCTTCTCGAAAATCTTCTCGGCTTCCAGACCGACCCACTTCTTCGAGACGTTCGCCGCCGACATGGTGCGGCCGTCCTTGATGATCGCGGGGAAGCAGACACCGACCGGCGCGTGCGGATCCTCATCGGCCAGCCTGTCGAGGACCTCCCGCGTCGTCTCGACGACGTCGTCCGGCTTTCCGCCCTTGGGGGTCGCCAGCTTCACGCGGTCGCTGATCAGCTCACCCGTCTTCAGATCGACGACACCCCCCTTGATCCCCGTGCCGCCGATGTCGATCCCGATTGCCGTGCTGGAGGTCATGAGGAGAATCTACCTGGCTCGAGCCTCGCATCGACGCGGAGGGTTCACGGAAGGGTGAGGATCTCCGCCGCGCGCTCGGTCACGACGAGCGTGTGCTCGAACTGAGCCGTGATCGACTTGTCCTTGGTGGTCACGGTCCAGTCGTCGGCCCACATGTCCCAGTCCGTGCCACCGAGCGTGAGCATCGGCTCGATCGTGAACACCATGCCCGGCACCATCTCCGTGTCGTACGCGGGCGCCGAGTCGTAGTGCGGAATGATCAGGCCGGAGTGGAACGAGCGCCCGACGCCGTGGCCGGTGAAATCGCGCACGACGCCGTAGCCGAAACGTTTGGCGTAGGACTCGATCGCCCGGCCGATCACGTTCACCTGGCGCCCGGGGGCGACGGCCTTGATGCCCCGGTTCAGCGCTTCTCTCGTGCGTTCCACGAGCAAGGACACCTCATCGGATGCCGCTCCGACGATGAATGTCTGGTTGCTGTCACCGTGCACACCGTTCGCGAACGCCGTGATGTCGATGTTGACGATGTCGCCGTCTTCGAGCACGGTGTCGTCCGGAATGCCGTGACAGATCACCTCGTTCACCGAGGTGCAGATCGACTTCGGATAGCCGCGGTAGCCGAGCGTCGACGGATAGGCGTCGTGTGCGACGAGGAAGTCGTGAGCCAGAGCATCCAGATGCTCGGTCGTGACCCCGGGAGCGACGTGCTCGCCGACTAGCGCGATCGCCTGTGCCGCGATGCGACCCGATTGCCGGATCAACTCGATCTCGTCAGCGGTGTAGACGTCACCTCGTTCATCGCGCGCCGGCCCCGGCTTGCCGACGTATTCCGGACGGAGAATGGAAGCGGGCACGGAACGACGGGGGGAGATGCGGCCGGGGATCAGGTGGCCGTCGGAGTCCTTGGGCATAGGATCAAGCTTATGGCGGAGCCGTTCGAGAACGACATCGAGCAGAAGTACTGGTACAACGTGAAGACCGGTGCGGTCGAACAGGGGTTCTTGTCTCCCGCGCCGAATCGCGTGGGCCCGTTCGACACGCACGAGGAGGCCGAGCACGCGCTCGAGAAGCTCCGCGAGAACAGCGCCCGCTGGGCCGAGGACGACGCCGAAGAAGATCGCTGACTCGTCGGTCGGTGACGCGTCGGTCGACGATGGCGCTCAGTGGTCGTAGTCGGTAGCTGTGGCAGCCGTGCTCAGTAACCGTGGCAGCTGCTCAGTAGCTGTGCTCGGGTCCCGGGTACTCGCCCTGCTCGACGTCGTCCTTGTACCGTCGCGCGGCATCGCCGAGAACGCCCTTGAGATCGGCGTACTGCCGAACGAACCGCGGAACGCGTCCCGTGGTGAAACCCGCCCAGTCCGTCCACACCAGAAGCTGCCCGTCCACATGCGGGCCGGCGCCGACTCCGATCGTCGGGATCGCGAGCTCCTCGGTGACCTGCGCCGCGGCATCCGTCGGCACCATCTCGAGCACGACAGCGAACGCGCCGGCGTCTTCGATCGCATGCGCGTCGGCGAGGAGGTTCTCGATACCCGAGTCGCCCCTGCCTTGAATGATGTGACCGCCGAGCTGGTGCTCGCTCTGCGGGGTGTAGCCGATGTGAGCCATGACCGGGATGCCGGCGTCGACGATGCGACGGATCTGCTTCGCGCTGCGCCGCCCGCCCTCGAGCTTGACCGCATGCGCACCGGTCTCTTTCATGAAGCGCACCGCGGTGTGCAGCGCGTCTTGCACGTCGGTCTCATAGGAACCGAAGGGCATGTCCGCCACTACGAAAGCGCGCTTCGCAGCCTGGGCGACCGCGCGCGTCAGGGGAATGAGATCGTCGACGCGA
Organism: Humibacter albus DSM 18994; assembly: GCF_000421825.1. Lineage (GTDB taxonomy): Bacteria > Actinomycetota > Actinomycetes > Actinomycetales > Microbacteriaceae > Humibacter > Humibacter albus. Next base: position 405,289 of record NZ_ATXT01000011.1, on the reverse strand, counting down.
ACGGGCAGCGTGGTGTCATAGCCGAAGACGTTGTTTCCGGCTGAGTCGCCCACCAGGAGGAAGTCGATGCCCGCCTCGTCGAAGATCGTCGCGCTGAGCATGTCATAGCTCGTGAGCCCGGTGATCTTGATGCCGTTAGCCTTCGCGTTCTGGAAGTGCCGTGTGCGCACGCGTTTCGGTCCGGCCGGCGTTCCGCCGTAGGGGCGCTCTTCGCTCGGGGTGTTCGGGGCGGCGGTCTCCTGCTCGGACATGCGCGTCAGTCTATCCGCCGGCGCATGCGCGCCCGGCGATCACGCAGACGCATCCGGCGGCCGCGGCGGGCCGCGCGGCACACCGCCAACCACTACCCTTAGAACACGAGGAAAGGGGCCAGATGGACAAGCAGCGTGACTTCGTGCTCCGCACCATCGAGGAACGCGGCGTCAAGTTCGTGCGCCTGTGGTTCACCGACGTCGTCGGCACCCTGAAGTCCGTCGCTCTCGCTCCCGCCGAGGTCGAAGGCGCGTTCACGGAGGGCCTCGGATTCGACGGGTCGGCGATCGAGGGCCTCACCCGCACGTTCGAGTCCGATCTGCTGGCCCATCCCGATCCGACGACGTTCCAGATTCTGCCGTGGCGCGGCGACGTCGACCCGACGGCGCGCATGTTCTGCGACATCACCACGCCCGATGGGGAGCCCGCTGTCGCCGATCCCCGCAACGTGCTCAAGCGCACGCTCGAAAAGGCGGCGGATCGCGGATTCACGTTCTACACGCATCCCGAGATCGAGTTCTATCTGCTCAAGTCGTCGAAGTTCGGCGAGAACGGACCCGAGCCCGCGGACTCGGCGGGCTATTTCGACAATGTTCCCGGAGGAACCGCACACGACTTCCGCCGGCGGTCCGTGCGCATGCTCGAAGACCTCGGAATCTCGGTGGAGTTCAGCCACCACGAGGCAGGCCCCGGGCAGAACGAGATCGACCTCCGCTACGCGGACGCGCTCACCACTGCCGACAACATCATGACGTTCCGTACCGTCGTGAAGGAGGTGGCGATCGAGCAGGGCGTCTACGCGACGTTCATGCCCAAGCCTTTGGTCGGTCAGCCGGGCAGCGGAATGCACACGCACCTGTCGCTCTTCGAGGGCGACACGAACGCGTTCTTCGAAGCCGGGGCGCAATATCAGCTCTCGAAGATCGCACGCCGGTTCATCGCGGGCATCCTGCACCACGCGGCCGAGATCACGGCGGTCACGAACCAGTTCGTGAACTCGTACAAGCGGCTCTGGGGCGGCGACGAGGCACCGAGCTACGTGTGCTGGGGGCACAACAACCGTTCGGCCCTGGTGCGTGTTCCGCTGTACAAGCCGGGCAAGGGCCAGAGTGCGCGCATCGAGTATCGCGGCATCGACTCGGCGACGAACCCGTACCTCGCGTTCTCCCTCGTGCTCGCGGCGGGCCTGAAGGGCATCGAGCAGGAGTACGAGCTTCCGGCGGAGGCCGAGGACGACGTCTGGGCGCTCAGCGACGCCGAGCGTCGCGCGCTCGGGTTCGGCGCCCTGCCCGCGAGCCTCGAACAGGCGGTGCAGTGCATGGAGGACTCCGAGCTCGTCGCCGAGACCTTGGGCGAGCAGGTGTTCAACTACGTGCTGGCGAACAAACAGCGTGACTTCCGCGAATATCGCGCGCAGGTGACGCCGTTCGAATGGCGCACGAACCTCGAGTTGCTCTGAGGGTGCGGTGCCGCTGACCCGATGAGATCTCAGCCGCAGATCACTCTCACCACGCTGGCCCGAGCGGGCTTCGTCGAACTGTCGGATGCCCGTGCTCGACTCGACGAGTTCGCCTCCCTGGGCGGGCCCGCCGCCGCTGATGCGCTCGAGCTGTTCGTGCGGGTGGCGGACCCCGACGCGGCGTTGTCCCGCGTGCTCGACCTGCTTCGACGCGGCGACCAGCGCATGTCGGCCTTGCTGACAGACATGCCTGCGCTGCAGCGCCTGCTCCTCGTGCTCGGCGCTTCGGGAGGGCTTGCCGAGTTCCTGCTGCGAGCACCGACGGCACTCGCCGTGTTCCGTGATCCTGTGGGCTCGTTGCCGAGCGAGAGCCGGCTGCACGCCGACCTGCTGGAGGCGGTGGGGGAGCGCGACGGCGTGGCATCCGTTTCGGGCGAGGACGCGTGGCGGGCGCTTCGCGTTCGCTATCGCACGCGGCTCACCGAGATCGCCGTCTTCGATCTGCAGCAGAGTGACCCGGTGGGCGGGCTCGGCGAGGTCGCACGCACGCTCGCCGCGCTGGCGGGCGCCGCGCTCGACGCCTCGCTGGCCGTCGCCAGGGCCATGACGAGCGCGGGCGGACCGGGCACGTTCCCCGCGGACGAGGTCGCGGCCACGAAGCTGACGGTGATCGGCATGGGGAAGACCGGTGCCCGCGAACTGAACTACCTCAGCGACGTCGACGTGATCTTCGTCGTCGACGGTGCCGAGGAGGCCGGTGTGTCGTCGGGACGTGCGGTCGACATCGGCACGCGGCTGGCCGCGCTCACCATGCGTGGCATCGATGAGTTCGGGATCGAGCCTCCCTTGTGGGAGGTCGACGCGAATCTCCGTCCGGAGGGCAAGGACGGCGCGCTGGTGCGCACGCTGGAGTCGCACGTCGCGTATTACGATCGCTGGGCGCACGGATGGGAGTTCCAGGCGCTCCTGAAGGCTCGGCCCATCGCCGGGGACGTCGAACTCGGTGCCCGCTACATCGAGGCGATCACCCCGTACATCTGGGCGAGCGCGAGCGGCGAGAGCTTCGTGGCCTCGGTACAGCGCATGCGCGAACGTGTGACCGACAACATCCCGCCGGACGAGGTCGACCAGCAGCTCAAGCTGGGCCCGGGCGGTCTGCGCGACATCGAGTTCACCGTGCAGCTCCTCGAGCTCGTGCACGGGCACACCGACGAGACCGTGCGGGTGGCGGGCACGCTTCCCGCGCTGGAGGCGTTGGCAGCGGGTGGGTACATCGGCCGTGCGGAGGCGGCGGAGTTCGCGCGCGACTACCGGGTGCTGCGAATCCTCGAACACCGCATCCAGCTGGCCGACCTGCGCCGCACCCACCTCATGCCGCGTGATGAGCACAAGCTGCGCGTCCTCGCGAGAGCGACAGGCCTGGCACCGAACGCAGCCGGCCTGACAACGCTGTGGAACGACGTGAAACGCCGGGTGCGCGGGCTCCACGAGCGCCTGTTCTATCGTCCGCTGCTGGCCGCCGTCGCCGCGCTGCCCGGTGAGGAGAGCGTGCTGACGGGGGACCAGGCAGCGGCACGCCTCGCCGCGATCGGCTTCGTCGACCCGCACGGCGCCCTTCGGCACATCGGCGCGCTGACGGCAGGAGTGTCCAGGCGCGCATCGATCCAACGCACCCTGCTTCCGGTCATGCTGCAGTGGTTCGCCGACGGCGCCGATCCGGACTACGGTCTGCTGACGTTCCGGCGGCTCAGCGAGGATCTGGGCAGCACGCACTGGTTCCTGCGCATGCTCCGCGACTCGTCCGGCGCCGCCGAGCGACTCACCCGAGTCTTGTCCGGCTCACGGTTCGCCGGGGAGCTGCTCGGCGTCATCCCGGAGAGCGTCGCCTGGCTCGACGACGACGCGGACCTGGCCGCACGGCCGCGCGCCGCGCTCGATGAGGAAGTCGCGGCGATCCTGGAACGCCACGCGACACCGGATGCCGCCGCACGCGCCATCCGTGCGGTGCGACGTCGTGAGGTGCTTCGGCTGGCATTCGCGGGCATCCTCGGCATCGCCACGGTGGCGCAGCTCGCGCGCGGGCTCACCGACATCACCGAGGTGACGATCTCAGGAGTGCTGAGCGCCATTCGACGGCAGCGGGCAGACTTCGAGTTCGCGGTGATCGCGATGGGACGATTCGGCGGCCGCGAGCTCGGTTTCGGATCCGACGCGGATGTGCTCTACGTCTTCAGGCCGGGACCTGACGAGGACACCGGCAGCGCACACCGGGCGGCGCTCGCCATCGTCGCCGAGCTCGGCCGCCTCACGGAGGACGCGCAGCTGCCGCTCGACCTCGACATGGGGCTGCGCCCGGAGGGGAAGAACGGCACGCCTGTCCGCTCGCTCGCGTCGTATCGCGCGTACTACGAGCGCTGGTCGCTCACGTGGGAGGCGCAAGCGCTGCTGCGCGCGCGCGGGGTGGCCGGGGATGCGGCGTTGCTCGCGGACTTCGAGGCGCTGGCGGATTCGGTGCGCTATCCGGCCGCGATCTCCGAGCGCGACGTGCGCGAGGTCAAACGCATCAAGGCCCGTGTCGAGAACGAGCGGCTGCCTCAGGGCGCGGATCCGACCAGGCACCTCAAGCTCGGCCGCGGGTCTCTCAGCGACGTGGAGTGGCTCGTGCAGCTGAAACAGCTCGAGAACGGGGCCCATTCTGCGTCCCTGCGCACCACGTCGACGCTGGATGCTCTCACCGCCTGCGTGACGCTCGGGCTGCTCGAGGAGACGGATGCCACGCGGCTGCGCGAGGCCTGGATCCTCGCCTCCCGGGCCCGCAGTGCGGTCACGTTGTGGACGAACAAGACCTCGGATGTGCTCCCCGTCGAGCGCAACGCGCTGGAGGGCGTCGCGCGGCTGCTCGGGTACCCGAGCGGATCCGCGTCGCTCCTCGAAGAGGAGTATCTCGCCGTGACGCGCCGGGCGCGCGCCGTGTTCGAGCACAAGTTCTACGACGCCTGACGCGGTCCACGCCCGTGCGTCGGCCTGCGTGACGACGAAGCGGGCCGCCCCGCAGGAGCGGCCCGCTTCGCCAATGAGAGCGAGTGTCAGACGCCGTAGTACAGCTCGAACTCGAAGGGGTGCGGACGCTGTGCAAGAGGCTTGATCTCCTGCTCCCGCTTGTAGTCGATCCAGGTCTCGATCAGCTCGGCGGTGAAGACTCCGCCGGCCGTGAGGAAGTCGTGGTCGGCCTCCAGCGCGTTCAGCACGGCCTCGAGCGTTCCCGGCACCTGCGGGATCGACTTGGCCTCCTCGGGCGGGAGCTCGTACAGGTCCTTGTCGACGGGCTCGTGCGGCTCGATGCGGTTGCGGATGCCGTCGATGCCGGCCATCAGCTGTGCCGCGAAGGCCAGATAGGGGTTGCCGGACGCATCCGGAGCGCGGAACTCGATGCGCTTGGCCTTCGGGTTCGTCCCCGTGATCGGGATGCGGATCGCGGCGGAACGGTTGCCGGCGGAGTAGACGAGGTTGACCGGCGCTTCGAAGCCGGGCACGAGACGGTGATACGAGTTGACCGTCGGGTTGGTGAACGCCAGAACGCTCGCCGCGTGCTTGAGCAGACCGCCGATGTACCAGCGGGCGATGTCGGACAGCCCGCCGTAGCCGGCTTCATCGTAGAACAGCGGGCTTCCGTTGTTCCACAGCGACTGGTGCGTGTGCATGCCCGACCCGTTGTCGCCGAACAGCGGCTTCGGCATGAACGTGGCGGTCTTGCCCCACTGCTCGGCCGTGTTCTTCACGATGTACTTGAACTTCAGGATGTCGTCCGCCGAGTGCACCATCGTGTCGAAGCGGTAGTTGATCTCCTGCTGACCACCCGTGCCGACCTCGTGGTGTGCACGCTCGAGCTCCAGACCCGCCTCGATCAGCTTCAGCGAGATGTCGTCGCGCAGATCGGCGGTCTTGTCGACCGGCGAGACGGGGAAGTAGCCGCCCTTGTATGCGGTCTTGTTGCCCAGGTTGCCGCCTTCTTCGGCACGGCCCGAGTTCCACGCGCCCTCCTCGGAGTCCACCACGTGGAAGGCACCGTTCTGCTTCACCTCGTAGCGCACGTCGTCGAAGATGTAGAACTCGGCTTCCGGCGCGAAGAAGGCCGTGTCGGCGATCCCGGTGGATGCGAGGTACTTCTCGGCCTTCTTCGCGACCTGACGCGGGTCCTTGCTGTACACCTCGCCGTTGCGTGGGTTGAAGATGTCGAAGACCATGACAAGCGTGCGCTCGGCACGGAACGGGTCGACGTACGCCGTCGAGACATCCGGGATCAACTGCATGTCCGACTCATGGATCGACGCGAAGCCGCGGATCGACGAGCCGTCGAACAGCTGGCCGATGGAGAAGAACTCCTCGTCGACAGTGGAGGCGGGAATGTTGAAGTGCTGCTGAACACCGGGGAGATCGGTGAACCGGATGTCGAGGAACTTGACGTCCGTGTCCTTGATGAACTTGAGCACCTCGGAAGAATCACTGAACATGTGGTTGCTCCAAGAGGGTGACGGGGAGGGTCGTTTCGGGCTGCGCGAGCAGCCGGTGACAGGCTAGGGGGCGCCGGTTTCTCCACCGTATCGCGATTGTTTCGGGGATGTTACGCAGGCTGCATCACTAGACTCGCGGCGTGCCCAGCCCGACCACACCTCAGCGCTTCGGCGATCTCGCTCCCAGTACGTACCCCGGGGAGCGGCTCGGATGCCCGCAATCCGGGCCGGGGTCCGTCGGCCGGCCTGGACGTCGCATCCTGGCCATCGTGATCGACTGGGCGATCGCCTCGCTGCTCTCGTTCGCGTTCTTCCACTACGACGGCTGGGCCACGCTGGGCATCTTCGCGGTGATGCAGTACGTCTTCATTCCCACCATCGGGGGAGGCATCGGGCACCGCATCGTCGGTCTGCGGCTCGTGGCGTTGAACGGCACCTGGGTCGGCCTCTGGAAGCCTCTCGTACGCACGGTGCTTCTCTGCATCGTGATCCCGGCGGTGGTCTGGGACTCGGATCAGCGGGGATTCCACGACAAGGTGGTCGGCACGGTCCTGCTGCGGGCGTGACGTGCTACGTCTTGGCACCCTGCTGGCCACCCCTGCGACGCGCGCGGCTTGCCCTAACGGATGCTCGGTCTCGACAAGGGCGCGGTCCTAACGGGCGCGCTGCGGGCGGACCTTCAAAGGATCGACGCCCTTCGGGATCGGCATCTGCGAACCGAGCGAAGTCAGTCGGTTGTCGACCGCGAGGACCTCGGGCTTCGTCAAGGCGACCTTGATCTTCGCCATGCGTCCGGCCAGCTTGTGCAGAGGGACCGCGTCGGTGTCGGGACCGACGGTGAAGACGTTGATCGGAACGTTCGGAACGATACGCGCGGTCTTGCGCCGCTCATCCTCGACCATTTTGCGCGTGCGCGACCCCGGCCCCTCGGCGATCAGCACCACACCGCCGCGACCCACCGCGCGGTACACGGCGTCCCTGGTTCGTCCGTTCACGGCGATCGGCATCTCGCTGCCGCGCCACGAGCGCTTCAGCGAACTGCGCAGCACCGCGCCGACCGCCCCGGGCTGTCCCTCGATCTGAGAGTAGGCCGCGCGTTCCGCGCGTCGGCCCAGCACGATGATGGCGCCCAGCACACCGAGAAGCAGACCCGAGACGATCCAGAGGACCATCGAGAAGATGTTGCCTCCGGTGAGTGTGAGCGAGAGCACGACACCCAGCGCGACGCCGAGCAGGACCGTGGCGAGCATGTACCACGTTGCTCGCGAGTCGTAACGGCGGGTCATCTGGAACACCTGCCACATCTGCTTGATGCGGCCTGGTTCCTTCGTCGCTGCGGAGTCCTTACGTGCCATGCCGTCCAGAATACCGGCTCGGGGCGCCCGCGATGGCGGCGCCCCGAGCCGATCGGGATCGATCCGTCCTTCTGTCAGCCGACGGCTTGGGCGAAACCGAGGGAGGCATCGGCGAGGGCGCCGAGCCTCTCGGGGATCGCCCGGCCCTTCGCCGTCATCGACTGAGCCCAGAGACGCCCGGCACGGTAGGACGAGCGCACCAACGGCCCGGCGAGCACGCCCAGAAAGCCGAGCGCGTCGGCCTCAGCCTTCAGCTCGACGAACTCCTCGGGCTTCACCCACTTCGCGACAGGAAGGTGCCGAGGACTGGGTCGCAGGTACTGGGTGATGGTGAGGATGTCCGTGCCGGCGTCCCGCAGATCACGCAGCGCCTCACTCACCTCGGAGCGCTCCTCACCCATGCCGAGGATCAGGTTGGACTTGGTGATCATGCCCTCGTCCCGGGCCTGCGTGATGACATTCAGCGATCGTTCGTAGCTGAACGCCGGACGCACCCGCTTGAACATGCGCGGCACCGTCTCCACGTTGTGGGCGAACACCTCCGGTGCGGCATCGAAGACCTGCTTCAGAAGCTCGTGCTTGCCGGAGAAGTCGGGCACGAGGATCTCTACACCCGTGCCCGGCGCCTGTCGCTTGATCTCACGGATCGTCTGAGCGTAGAGCCACGCACCCTCGTCGCGCAGATCGTCCCGGGTCACGCCCGTGACGGTGGCGTAGCGCAGACCCATGCGAGCGACGCTCTCTCCGACCCGTCGCGGCTCGTCCACATCCAGAGCCGCGGGCTTCCCCGTGTCGATCTGGCAGAAGTCGCATCGGCGGGTGCACTGGCTCCCGCCGATGAGGAAGGTCGCCTCGCGGTCCTCCCAGCACTCGTAGATGTTCGGGCAGCCGGCTTCTTGGCAGACCGTGTGGAGTTGCTCGGACTTCACCAGATTCTGCAGCTGCGTGTACTCCGGGCCCATCTTCGCGCGCGTCTTGATCCACTCCGGTTTACGCTCGATCGGCACCTGGGCGTTCCGAGCCTCCAGCCGCAGCATTCTGCGGCCCTCGGGCGCGGCGGTCACGCGGCGACCCCGATCACCGAGTCGAAGCGAGCACGAACCAGAGGCGCAGCATCCTGCGGCGTCACCGTGCGGCCGAGTTCGCGCGAGATCGTCGTCACACCGGCATCACGGATGCCGCAGGCCACGATGCGGTCGTACGGCTCCAGGTCATTCGAACAGTTCAGGGCGAACCCGTGCATGGTCACACCGGAGGCGACACGGATGCCGATGGCCGCGATCTTCGCGTCGGGCCCCTCCGTCGAGACCCACACTCCGCTTCGGCCCTGCACCCGGTGGCTGTCCACGCCGAGATCGGAGAGCACGTCGATGAGCATGCCCTCCAACCGCCGCACATAACCGACGACATCGATCGGCTCGGCCAGGCGCAGGATCGGATATCCGACCAGCTGGCCCGGTCCGTGCCACGTGATCTTGCCGCCACGGTCGACGTCGATCACCGGCGTGCCGTCGGTGGGACGTTCGTCGTCGGCCGTGCGTTTGCCCGCGGTGTACACGGGCTCGTGCTCGAGCAGGAGAACAGTGTCAGGCGCCCGCCCGTCGACGACAGCCGCGTGCACGGCACGCTGCTGCTCGAGGGCGTCGAGATACGGCACGGAGTTGGCGCTTAGCCCCGTGTCGATATATGTCAACACGCCTACCAACCTAATGCCTGCCAACCGGCTCGAGTGGTGACTTTCGTTCTGATCGGTTCGGGAGTTGGGCCGCACGGCGGCGCGCAGTCTTCTCGTCCCCTGGTGCTTCGGTCGCGTGGAGTCCACATTCGCCGGCCGTGGTCATTTCTGGTCCGCACGAAAGCGGGAGCCTGAGTGCCATGCCCGGCAGACGACATCCACGACCTGCTCCTGCGGACCTCTCCGCGGAGGAACCGCCTCTGCGTGCCGCGCCGAAAGACGAGGAGACACCGGTATGGTCGGAGCTCGGCGGCTATCGGTTGCTGCGCTCGATCGGCACTGGCGAACACGCCTGGGTGCACCTGGCGAGAGGCGACGATGGACCCGTCGTCGTGAAGGCCTACCCGGAACGAGCCTCGGACTGCGCTGCTGCACTCGTCGAATGCCTCTGCGCGGTCAGTTCTCCGCACGTCGTACGGGTCCTGGACGTGGCGGTGGCCGAGCGGAGACCGGTCTGCGTCATCCTCGAGCGGCTGGAGGGCGCACTGCTCAGCGAGTGGCTGCGGCTTCGCGACGACATCGACGCGGGTGAGGCGGTGACGGTCTGTGTGGGACTCGTGAGAGCGGTCTCCGCGGTTCACGAGGCCGGCTGGTCGCACGGTTCGCTGTCCGCCGCGCGGGTGCGGTTCGATGCGGCAGGATGCCCGGTCCTGCTCGGATTCGGACGCGCGAGGCGTGCGACGGCGGCCGGCCTCACCGAGGACTGGGCTGCCGTCTCCACGATCGCGCAGCGCGTGCTTGGCACCGTCGTGCTCGGGGGTGTCGAACGCGGGTCGCTCGAGCGCGTGACTGCTGCGTTCGCCCGGCTCGAAGCATCCGGCGATCCGACGGCAGGGATCGGCGCGGAGCTGAAGGCCGTTGCGGCACTCGAAGAAGCCCTTTTCGCGCTGGGCCCCGTCGCGCCCATCGCGCCGGCCGGTGAGCGGGCGGATTCACCCGATGACCGGGCTCACCACGTGCATAGCGCAAGGCCGGTCGAACGGAACGAGCTCGGCGAGGATCCTGGCCGTTCCGTCGCTCATGCCGCCGTGCGCGGCCGGCGGCCCACCTCCTCCGCGCTGGGCGCCGCGCTCGTGACCGCCATGGAGCACGGGGTGGCTTCGCGCGCGGGCGAGCGCATTCGCGTGTTCGCACGGGCGAGGCGGCGCCCGATACTCATCGCCGTTTCCGCCGCCGCCGCGATCACCTGCGCCCTCTTGGTCGTCGTCCCCGATCATCCATCGGGCCGCGCCGAAACCGCGCGCCCACCGACGACACCCGTCGGGACGTCCGCACCGTGGACGGCAGCGACGGGAACGCCTCGCGCATCGGCTGCACCGACTTCAACGTCTGCTCGATCGAAGCCGGCGCCGATCGCGGGTGGTGCCGTGGACGAGGGCGCGGTACGCGCCGCGTCGCGCCTCCTCGCCGAACGAAGCCGGTGCATCGCACGCGGCGCCCTGCAGTGCTTGTCGGGCGTCGATCAGCTGGACTCGCCGATCGCATCGGCGGACTCGGTGCTCATCACGGGCGGGGGAGATGCTCCCGCGGTTCCCGCGGCGTCGCGCCTGTCCCTGGTCGAGACCCTCGGCGATGCTGCCGTCGTCGCCATCGCGCCCGAATCGCTGCAGACGACGAAGCCGGCCTCGCTCCTCCTGGTGAGGACCGAGGCCGGCTGGCGTCTTCGCGCCTTGTTCGAGAACTGACCGGGGCGGGAAGCCGCGGTGCGCCGGGGGATTCTCGAGTCAGATGCCGAGGTCGCGCTCGAACGCGCCTTCCTCCAGGCGGTTCTTCACTGCGACGAGGAAACGCGCCGCGTCAGCGCCGTCGACGATCCGGTGGTCGTACGAAAGTGCGAGGTAGACCGTCGAGCGCACGGCGATCGCGTCCGCTCCGTCGGCGGAGACGACGACGGGCTTCTTGGTCACGATTCCGGTTCCGAGGATCGCCACCTGCGGCAGGAACACGAGCGGAGTGTCGAACAGGGCGCCACGTGAACCGGTGTTCGTCACCGTGAACGTGCCACCCGCCAACTCGTCGGGCTTCAGCTTGTTGTCCCGCGTGCGCTGCGCGAGATCGGCGATCTGCTGCGACAGCTGCGCGATGTTCTGCGCGCTCGCATCGCGCACCACCGGGGTGAGAAGCCCTCGCTCCGTGTCTACTGCGATCGAGATGTGCTCGTGATCGGGATAGACGATGTTTTCACCATCCACCGTCGCATTGATCACCGGGTAGGCCTTCAACGCCTCTGCCGCAGCGAGCGTGAAGAACGGAAGGAACGAAAGCTTCGTGCCGGTGGCCTTCTCGAAGTCGCCCTTCACCTGGGCCCGAAGCGCGGCCACCTTGGTCACGTCCACCTCGACGACCGTCGTGAGCTGCGCCGAGTTCTGCATGGAGACGACCGCACGATCTGCGACGACCTTGCGCAGGCGGGACATCGGCTGCACCGTGCCGCGCAACACCGAGGTCTCGAGCTTGGTCGAGGCCGCGGCCTCGGCAGGTGCGGTGGCGGGCGTGCCCGCGTTCAGCACGTCCTCCTTGCGGATGCGTCCACCGACGCCCGTACCCGTGAGCGTGGAAAGGTCGACACCTTGCTCATTCGCGAGCTTGCGGACGATCGGCGTGACGTACCCGGTTCCGGCGTGAGAGCCGGAAGATGGTGCGGCGGGTGCGGGTTCGGACGCGGCGGGCGCTGCTGCTGCGGCGGGCGCCTGTGCGGCCGGCGCGGACGACGCAGCGGGTGCCGGCTCTGGCGCCGACGCGGCAGGAGCCGACTGCGCCGATGATGCGGGAGCCTCATCGACAGCGGTGGCAGGCGCGGGCGCCTGCGCCGGGCTCTCGGCCGCTGTAGAAGGCACTTCCGCGTCCGGCGACGCCTGGGCGGGCTCTGCGGGGGTGGGCTCTGGAGCGGACGATGGGGCCGGCGCCGCCGCCGGCTGTTCCGGTGCTTGTTCCTGCTGCGCCGGGGCTTCCTCGGCTTCCGCGGGGGCTTCTTCGGCTTCCGCCGGGGTCGTCTCGCCTGCCGCCGGCGCCTCCGCAGCGGCGGGCTGCGCCGGGGCTCCGGCGGGGGCCGAGCCGTCTCCGATCATCACGAGCGCAGTGCCGACCTCGACGGTCTCGTCCTCTTGCACGAGGATCTGCTCGACGACGCCCGCTACGGGAGACGGGATCTCCGTGTCGACCTTGTCAGTGGACACCTCGAGCAACGGCTCGTCGACCTCGACGCGGTCGCCGACCTGCTTCAGCCAGCGGGTAACCGTGCCTTCCGTGACACTCTCACCGAGTGCCGGGAGGCTGACGGATTCGCTCATGACCTTGTCTCCTTCAAGAATGCGATTCGTTACGAAAGCTTATTGCAGTGCTGTCTGCTGCGCTGTGGATCACAGCGTGTGCAGCGGCTTTCCGGCGAGGTACAGGAACGCCTCACCGAGCGACTCGTTCTGCGTCGGGTGCGCGTGGATGAACGGCGCGATGTCCTCGGGGTAGGCCTCCCAGTTCACCGCGAGCTGCGCCTCTCCGATCAGCTCGCCGACACGGGCACCGATCATGTGCACGCCGACTACGGGACCGTCGTTCACCCGCACGACCTTCACGGAGCCGGTGGTGCCGAGAATCTCGCTCTTGCCGTTTCCGGCGAGGCTGTAGTCGTACGACGTGACGTTCTCCGCGCCGTACTGCGCCTCGGCCTTGGCCTGGCTCAGTCCAATGGATGCCACCTCCGGCTCGCAATAGGTCACCTTCGGCACGTTCACGTCCTCGACGATGATCGGGTTCAGCCCCGCGATCTCCTCGGCGACGAAAATGCCCTGCTGGAATCCGCGATGGGCGAGCTGCAGGCCGGGCACGATGTCTCCGACCGCGTAGACGCCGTCCACTCCCGTGCGCAAACGCTCGTCGGTGATCACGAAGCCGCGATCGATCGTCACACCCGCCTCTTCGAATCCGAGACCAGTGGTCACGGGGCCGCGGCCGACCGCGACGAGCAGCAGGTCGGCATCCACTGTGTCGCCGTTCTCGAGGGAGACCACGACGCCGTCGTCGTTCTGTGTCACGCCCTGGAACCGGATGCCCAGGCGGAAGTCGATGCCGCGACGACGGAATGCACGCTCGAGGGACTTGCTGATCGACTCATCCTCGTTCGGCACGAGGTGGGGGAGCGCCTCGATGATCGAGACCTCGGCTCCGAAGGACTTCCAGACGCTCGCGAACTCCACGCCGATCACACCGCCGCCGAGCACGGCGACCTTCTTCGGCACGAAATCGAGCTGCAACGCCTGCTCGCTGGTGATGACGCGTCCGCCGATCTCGAGCCCGGGAAGCGAGCGCGAGTACGATCCGGTGGCCAGGACCACGTTCTGACCGACATAATCGACGTCACCGACACGCACGGTCTTGGGTGCGACGAGGCGCCCCTCGCCCTCGACGACCGTGATGCCACGCGCCTTCACGAGACCCTGCAGGCCCTTGTACTTCTTGGCGACGACGCCCTCGCGGTACTTGGTGACCGCTGCGAGGTCGATGCCCTCGAGCTGTGCGACCACCCCGTACTTCGCGGATTCCCTCGCCGAGTCCGCCACCTCAGCGGAATGGAGAAGCGCCTTCGTGGGGATGCACCCGCGGTGCAGACAGGTCCCTCCGACCTTGTCCTTCTCGATCAGGGCGACGGAGAAGCCGAGTTCGCTCGCGCGCAGTGCTGCCGCGTAACCTCCGCTCCCGCCTCCCAGAACAACGATGTCGAAGTTCTGCTCAGACACCCATTCACTCCTCGGGTCGGGATGGTGGACGATACCGTCTGCGGGCGTTGTTCTCGACTGCAGACGGCCGTCGATGAGCAGGCGATTCCTGCCCATAAGACCCTACTACCGAGCGCCGAACTCCTCGGCCACCCGAATGAGCGTGCGTACGAGCACACCGGTCGCGCCTTTGCCCGTGAAACCGTAGGGAGAACCGTTGTTCTGCGCGGTTCCTGCGATGTCGAGATGCGCCCAGGGGACGGCCGGAGCGTCGGGAGAGTCCGGCCCGGCGGACACGAACTCGCGAAGGAACACTCCCGCCAGAAGCATGCCGGCGGAGCGGTTCCCCGGCGTCGCATTCGCCAGGTCCGCGACCTCGGAGTTCAGGCGTGAACGGAGCTCGGAAGGAAGGGGCATCGGCCAGACGAGCTCTCCGACGTGCTCGGCCGCATTCCGCACGGTGGACACCGCTTCGTCGTCACCCATCACCGCGGAGTACCGCGTGCCCAGCGCGACGATCTGCGCACCTGTCAACGTTGCGATGTCGATCACCAGATCGGGCTTCTCCTCGAGCGCCGCGCGAAGGCCGTCCGCGAGCACGAGGCGACCCTCGGCATCCGTGTTCAGCACTTCCACCCGGGTGCCGCCACGAATTGTCAGCACGTCGTTCGGACGAATCGCCGAGCCCGACGGCAGGTTCTCCGCGATGCACATCCACGCCGTCACCCGCACCGGCAGGCCGAGACGCGCCGCGGCGACGACGACGGCCAGAACAGATGCCGCTCCCGCCATGTCGTACTTCATCCCGACCATCGACGCCGGCGGCTTCAGCGACAGACCACCGGAATCGAACGTGATTCCCTTGCCGACCAGTGCGAGGTGTCGTTGCGCGCCGGTGGGGGCGTAGTCGAGCCGAACGAGCCGGGGCGGCCGCACGGAGCCCTTTCCGACCCCCAGGATGCCGCCGAACCCGTCCGCGTGCAGCGCCGCCTCGTCCCACTCCCGCACGTCGATGGGAAGATCTGACACCGCCGTCGAGGCGGCGCGCGCGAGGTCGGCCGGACCCTGTTGCGACGGAGGAGTGTCGACGAGCCGGCGCGTCAACGCCACGGCGTCGCCGACGGCTTGCGCGTGTCGCACGAGGGCGTCGGCATTCGCGGCGTCCCCGAGTACCACGACGGAGGAGGCCGGTGTCTCCTGGCCGCCCGATCGCGGCGAGCCCGGGTAGACGTAGCCGCCGAGCGCCGCGCCTTCGAGCAGAGCGGCCAGTTGTTCAGGGCCGGCAGGCAGGGCATCCAAGATCAACCGGACGTCGCCGCCGGAAGCGCGAACCGCCGCTCCGGCCGCGGAGCGCAATGCCGTCTCGGTCGGCGCCGATCCAACGCCCGTGAGCATGACAGGGCCCTCGTCGACGAGTCCCGCCGGCAGTCTCACCACCTGGTCCGTTGCCCCGCTCGCGCGGACCTGGGAGAGCAGCGTCCGGTCAACGTCGCGTCCGATGACCGTCGGACCATCAGCACCCGCCTGCACGAAGAGCACGAGCACATCGCCGTCGGCGACCTCGGGGCGAGTGGGAGACAACGCGAGAGAGGGAGTAGGCATGTCGCCGATCGTATGTCTCGCGTCGTCGTGACGCCCGTCCCGGTGTTCGCTGTGGGCGCTTTCGGCGGCCCCGGTGACGCGGGGCGCGCTGACTAGCATTGAAACCATGCAGGACCCCCGCGACCTTTACGACGTCCGCACGGCACTGGATCGCCTGCCAACGGGCCTCTACCTCATCGCGGGCCTCACCGGATTCGCGGATGCCGGTGGTGCCGTCTCGCAACTCGGCAGCTACCTTCTCGACTCGCTCGAAGCGGAAGAGGTCCTGCGTTTCGACAACGACACCCTTCTCGACTATCGGGCGCGCCGGCCCGTGATCACGTTTGATCAGGATCACCTCAGCGATTACCGCCCGGTACAGCTGAGCCTCTATCTGATGCGCGATGAGCTGGGTCGCCAGTTCCTCTTTCTCAACGGCTATGAACCCGACTTCCAATGGGAGCGCTTCAGCGCCGCCGTGCTGGATCTCGTCTCGCTCCTGAAGGTTCGGTCGACCGTCTGGGTGCAGTCGATCCCGATGCCGGTGCCGCACACGCGTCCCATCGGTGTCACGGTGAGCGGCAATCAGGAGGGTTTGGCCGACAAGTTGTCGGTATGGCGCCCGACCACGCAGGCGCCGGGAACCGCGATGCACCTCATCGAATACCGGCTGCAGGAGATGGGCGCATCGGTGACCGGGCTCGTGCTGCTGGTGCCGCATTATCTGGGCGATACCGAGTATCCGGCGGTGGCGGTCGCCGCGATCGAGAACATCAGCACTGTGACCGGCCTGATCTTCCCCACGGATCGACTGCGCGAGGAAGATCGGGAGTTCGTCTCCAACATCGACGAGCAGGTCGCGGGGAATGCGGAGCTGGAAAGACTCGTAGGCGCTCTCGAGCAGCGACACGACGCTTACATGCAGGACTCGCCGCTGAAGTCGCCACTGACGCACCTCGACGGTGCCGTGCCTTCCGCGGACGAGATCGCGACGGAGCTGGAGAACTTCCTCGCCTATCGGCGCAAGGGTGATGACGACGGGCTCGGCCTCTGACCCTCGGCCGCTGAACGGCGCTGTTCCGCGCACCGCGTAACGTTGAAGGAGTGAATTCGGTACGCTCGTGGCTGATCTTCGCCGCGGGCGTCTTCGGATATCTGATCGCGGTGATGGAGCGCACGACCATCGGCGTGGCCGGCGTCGCGGCCACCGATCGGTTCCACACCACGGCGTCGCTGCTCTCGACGCTCGCTGTCCTGCAGTTGATCGTCTACGCCTGCCTGCAGATCCCCGTCGGAGTCCTCATCGATCGAGTCGGTCCGCGCGCGCTCATGCTCACCGGCACAGCGCTGATGGCGATCGGTCAGGCGACCGTCGGCATCTCCGCCGTGATCGGTGTCGCGGTGCTCGGTCGGGTTCTGGTGGGGGCGGGCGACGCCATGATCTTCACCTGTCTCATCCGGCTCGTGAACTCCTGGTTCTCCGGTCGTGCCGTTCCCCAGCTGTCGCAGTGGGTGGGCAACATCGGCCAGCTCGGCCAGGTCGTCTCCGCCGTGCCGTTCGCCCTGCTTCTCCACCAGTCCGGATGGAGCGTGGCCTTCCTCTCCTCGGCCGGCGTCTCGCTCGTCGCGTTCGCCGGGATCTTCGCCGTCGTGCGCAATCGGCCCGCCGGCTCGCTCGAGGGACCGCGGCCCGCGAGCTGGCCCCAGTCGCTCCGGCAGCTCGGGGTCGCCATCGCGCGTCCGGGGACGCAGCTCGGATTCTGGTCGCACTTCGTCACCCAGTCGTCCGGGACGGTCTTCGCGCTGATGTGGGGCGTGCCGTTCATGGTGTACGCGCTGGGCTACAGTCCGGCGGCTGCGTCCTGGATGCTCACGGTCATCGTCGGCGCGGCATTGGTCGTCGGTCCGATCCTGGGAATCTTGACGGCGCGATTCCCGTTGCGCCGCAGCAACATCGTTCTCTCCATCGTCGCGTGCATGGCTGTGGTGTGGACCGTGCTGCTGCTCTGGCCGGGAACTCCGCCGGTCTGGCTCGTCGTGATCCTGCTCGTCGTGATCGGCGCCGGCGGGCCGGGGTCGTTGATCGGATTCGACTTCGCGCGCACCTCGAATCCGATGCACGCTCTCGGCTCGGCCAATGGTTTCGTGAACGTGGGAGGGTTCGCCGCGAGCTTCGTCATGATCTATCTCGTCGGCGTGATCCTGGACTGGCACAACAGGCTCACCGGTACCGGGCTGTACACGCTGAATGGCTTCCGGATGGCATTCGCCGTGCAGTACGTCGTCGTCGGCGCGGGAGTGCTGTTCCTGATCTCGGCGCGGCGGCGAACACGCCGACGCCTTCTGGATGATGAGGGAATAGAAGTGGGGCCTCTGTGGGTTGCATTGGTTGCACGTTGGAACCGGGGCCGACACTGAGCGGCGCTGCGCGGCCGGACGTCCAGTACGTGCAATAATCGATGATCGGACCCGTTCATGTCCGTAACAGCACAACGATCAACCGCGTCAGGGCCGTGAGTCAGGACGCAGGAAGAAGAAGTGCGAAGAGTTGCGGACTTGACATGGGTCCTCATAGTGTCCGCAAGCGACCCGAACCCCCTCGATCAACCCCGCTGCGCGTGTTCGACGAGAGGGCTGGAAGGTGAACTCCATGGCAACCAAAACGGCTGACCCCCGCACCGTAGAGGAGCCCACCGGCGAGGCCAAGGCCCCGACGACGCGTGCCGCGTCGAAGACCACGAGCACGTCGACCACGAAGAAGGCGGCGAGCAAGTCCACGACGACGAAGGATGCCGGCAAAGCCAAAGCGAGCAGCAAGGCCTCGCCTAGCAAGGCATCCTCGAAGGCTTCCCCCGCCAAGGCGGACGAAGACCACGGCGACGAGAACGACGACGCCGACCTGGTCGAGACCGACGGCTCCACCGCGGCGAAGGGCAAGGGCGACGAAGGTAAGGAAGAGCTGCCGACCGGCGCGCTGGTGTTGAGGGCAGCGGACGAGGACGACGACGTCCCGGTCTATTCCGCTCAGATCACCGGCGCCACGGCCGACCCGGTCAAGGACTACCTGAAGCAGATCGGTAAGGTCGCGCTGCTGAACGCGGCCGAAGAGGTCGAGCTGGCCATGCGGATCGAGGCGGGTCTGTTCGCCGAGGAGAAGCTCGGCGCGATGACCGACCAGGAGAAGCGCACGCAGCTGGGTCGCGATCTCGGCTGGGTCGCCCGCGACGGACAGCGCGCGAAGAGCCACCTGCTGGGCGCGAACCTGCGTCTGGTGGTCTCGCTCGCCAAGCGGTACACGGGTCGCGGCATGCAGTTCCTGGACCTGATCCAGGAGGGCAACCTCGGTCTGATCCGCGCGGTCGAGAAGTTCGACTACACCAAGGGCTTCAAGTTCTCCACGTACGCCACGTGGTGGATTCGCCAGGCGATCACGCGGGCGATGGCCGACCAGGCGCGCACCATCCGCATCCCGGTGCACATGGTCGAGGTCATCAACAAGCTCGCCCGCGTGCAGCGCCAGATGCTGCAGGACCTCGGACGCGAACCGACTCCCGAAGAGCTCTCCAAGGAGCTCGACATGACGCCCGAGAAGGTCGTCGAGGTGCAGAAGTACGGCCGCGAGCCCATCTCGCTGCACACCCCGCTGGGCGAGGACGGCGACAGCGAGTTCGGCGATCTGATCGAAGACACGGAGGCCGTGGTGCCGGCCGACGCGGTGGGCTTCACCATGCTGCAGAAGCAGCTCGAGAGCCTGCTGGACTCCCTTTCCGAGCGCGAAGCAGGCGTGATCCGCATGCGCTTCGGCCTGGGCGACGGCATGCCGAAGACACTCGACCAGATCGGAGACACGTTCGGCGTGACGCGCGAGCGCATCCGTCAGATCGAGTCGAAGACGATGGCCAAGCTGCGCCACCCGTCCCGCTCGCAGTCGCTGCGCGACTACCTCGAGTAGGCGCGCCGGGTGCGACGTTCTCTCGCGATCCTGCTCGGCCGCCTCGCGCGGTTCGCGACGCGCCTGAGGGGAGGCGGCTCCGCCTTCCCCGGCTACCTGGTGCGCAAGATCTGGCCCCGCTTCATCGAAGACGTCTCGGCTCAGTGGAGCCATGGTGTCATCTTCGTGCTGGGTTCGAACGGCAAGTCCACCACCACGCACATGGTCTCCGAGCTGCTGCGCGCGCACGGCCTGAAGGTGTTCACGAACCCCACGGGCGCCAACCTGCCGCAGGGTATCGCCTCGGCGATGCTCTCGGAGGTGACCGTGTCCGGCCGTCTGCCGGCCGACGTCGCCGTTCTCGAAGTGGACGAGGCGTTCTCCGTTGACCTCGCGCAGCTGTTGCGCCCCCGCACGGTGCTCATGCTGAACTGTCAGGTCGACCAGCTGTACCGCTTCTATGAGACCGAGCGCGTCGCCGACATGATGCTGGATGCCTCGGTGCTGGCGAGCGAGAACATCGTCACCAACCGAGAGGACCCGTTGCTCAGCCAGGTCGGGTCGCGCCTCGGGAGCCGTTCGACACCGAGGGTCTCGTACTTCGGCGCGAGCGACGACGTGCTCCGCGCGAGCAAGCACGGGCTCCTGGGAGCACCGGACTTCCGCGACGAGACGGCGGAATCCCGCCCCGTCGCGCTCGGCGAGGTGCGCTCGTTCGGCGGACGGGATGCAACCATCGCCGTGGGTGACGAATCGATCACTGTCGAGTTGCCTGCCCGGGGGCTTCACTACGCGGTCGATGCCGCGGCGGCCTCGGCGACCGCGTCGCTCGTGCTCGGGAGCACGTTCGACTCGGCGAGCGTGATCGAGGCGTTCGCCACGATGCGTCCCGCGTACGGCCGCGGCGAGGTCATCCCGTTCGGCGACGAGAGTGTCGAGTTCGTCATGTTCAAGAACGGGCCGAGCCTGCAGCTGAACCTCGATTCCCTGCTGACGCCGCCGCAGCAGGTCATGTTCGCGCTCGACGAGGGGACTCCGGACATCTCCTGGATCTACGACGTGTCGTTCGACTCGCTCGACCACGTGGATGTCGTCACGGGGGAGAAGGCCTGGCAGGTCGCCCTCCGCCTGGAATACGCCGGCGTGCCGGTCGGCAGCGTCGAACCGGACCTCGAGAAGGCCATCGAGCTGATGCGCCGGATGCCGTCGCCCACCGAGGACCGCAAGCTCTGGTTCGTCAACTACGAACAGATGATGCTGGCGCGCAAGTTCCTCGGATTCCCCGATCTGGAGACCCGCCTGTGAACGACGCGACCGACGAGAACGCGCGGAAGGCTGGGCCCTCATCGGGCGGGACCATCCGCATTCTGCAGCTGTACCCCGATGAGCTCGGCGTGACCGGTGACGCCGGAAACGTCGACGTGCTCCGCATCAGACTGGAGCGATCAGGTCACACTGTCGCGATCGAGACGCACCGGCCAGGAGCCTCCCTCGGTACGGAGCCGGATCTCGTCGTGATCGGCAACGGCCCGCTCTCCGCTCTGCGGCGTGTGCTTCCCGATGCGCTCCGCCACCGCCTGACGATCGCGGAGTGGGCCCAGCGGGTCCCGTTCTTCGCTGTCGGTGCGGGTCTCGAATTGCTGTGTGCGCGCATCCACGATTCCTCGGGCGATCTCGATGGTCTCGGCGTGCTGGGCGCGGAGGCGCACCGCGGCCGCCGTCGGCGGGTCGGCTACGCGATCGCCGAGACGGACGAGGGGACGATCACCGGGTTCGAGGATCAGGCCACGGAGCTGACGGGCGTTCAGACACGGTTCGCCACGATCGTGCGCGACGTGACAGGGCCGGCCTCTCGGCCCGACGGCGTACGGACCTCCACCATCATCGGCACGCTTTTGCAGGGACCGCTGCTCCCGCTCAACCCGCTGCTCGCCGATCACCTCGCGGGGGCAGCGGCTCGGCATGCCGGCATTACGTACGTTCCGGATGCCTCGCTCGCTCACTACGACCGGCTGGCGGCTCACGCGACCGAGCGTATGCGCAGCCATGTCGCCTCGGTGTTCACGACGATTCAGTGATCGCCGTGCGCACCGCAGGGCCAGATACGACGCGAAAGGCACGTTCGTGACCGCTGACTCCCGCCGGCTCGCCGTGCGCCTCGACCGGCTCGCGGCGAATGTGCGCCGATACCGCCAGGCGGCGCACGGCCTGATCGCCCGGGTCGACCACGACGGGTTCGGGCTGGGGCTGGTCCCAGTAGCCAGGGAGTGCGCGGATGCGGGTGCGGACCTGCTCGCGGTCGCGGACTTCGACGAGGCGGTGCGGGTGCGCGCTGCCGGCGTCAGCATCCCGCTGCTGGCCTTTCGCCCCGACGGCGCGTCCGTGGCGGGCCTCGGCGTGGTCGCCGCAGCCGGGACACGCGCTGAAGCCGAGCGTGCCCTGGATCGCGGAGCCGATGGCATCCACACCGTGATCGACTGCGGAGGAGCGCGGCGCGGATTCGCACCGGACGACGCCTCGGGCATGGCCTCCGTGGCGTCGATCGCGCCGGTGGCGGCGCTCATGGGCGTCGCAGACCCGCGGGTGGCGCGCGACCACGCTGGCGACGCTTTGCAGCGGGCTCGCGGCACAATCGGAACCGGCGTCCCTGCCCACCTGCATGGCACCCGCGGGGTGCTGGCCGGCCGTGGTGCCGATGACGAATTCGTCCGCGTGGGGCGCGGGCTCTATGGCATCCCGTATCCCGACGGCACCGCGACCGGATCGGTCGTCGCACGCCTCACCGGGCGCGTCGTGCTGACCAAGCGGATCGCTGCGGGGGAGGGCGTCTCGTACGGGTACATCTACCGCGCCGAGAAGGACGGACGCATCGCCTTGGTCACCTGCGGGTACGCCGACGGCGTGCCGCGCATCGTCGGCAATGACGCCGAGGTCGCCATCGGCGGCCACCGCGCCCGGGTGATCGGCCGCGTGGCGATGGACGTCGTCGTCGTCGACCTGGGCGGTGTGACGGCGCAGTCGGGCGACGAGGTCGTCTTCCTCGGCGATCCTGCCGAGGGTGAGCCCGGACTGGCGGAGTGGGCGCGCATCACGGGACGCGACACCGTCGAGCTCGCTGCCACCATCGGTCCCCGCGTGATACGGAGCTACCAGCGATGACCGAGACGCCTCCACCGACGCACGCGCTGGTCGATCTGGCGACGTTCGATGCGAACCTGGATGCGGTGCGAGACCGCGTCGCGCCCGCGCGCCACATGTTCGTCGTCAAGAACGACGCGTATGCGCACGGTGCCGATGTTCTCGTGCCCCGAGCGGTGCAGCGCGGCGTGGAGTGGATCGGTGCTCTCGACATCGAGACGGCGCAGCACGTGCGTGCGCTCGTCGGGGACGACGTGCGCGTGTTCGCCTGGCTCCTCAGCGCCCGCGACGACCTCGCCGGAGCCGCCGGCGAAGGGATCGACCTGGGCGTCGGCGATCGGAGCGTGCTCGAGGCGGTCGCTTCGGCGGGCACCACGAGTCCTGTGCGCGTGCACCTCAAGGTCGACACCGGCCTCAACCGCAACGGCGTGCGCCTCGAGGACTGGGAGCCGTTCGTCGCGCGCGCGGCCGACCTCCAATCGGAGGGCCGCATCGTGGTCGAAGGCATCTGGAGCCACATCTCCGAAGCCTCGGATGACGACGACGACCATGCCCGCACCCGATTCGAGTCGGCGCTGGACGCGACAGCGGCGGCGTCGCTCACACCGGCATGGCGGCATCTGTCCGCCAGTGCCGCCTCATTCCTTCGTCCCGAGTTCCGATACGACCTGGTGCGGGTGGGCGCGTTCGCCTACGGCATCTCGCCCGCCGGCGGCCCGCACGAGCCCGAGCTCGGAATCAGCCCGGTGCTCTCGCTGCGCACGCGAGTCGTCGACCTCCGTGACGGGGAGGCAGTGCTTCCTCTCGGCGCCTGGCACGGCGTACCGAGTATTGCCGCGGGCAAGGTGCACGTGGGCATCCACGGGTCCCGAGCCCGCGTGCTGCGCATCGAACGCGAATGGATGTCCGTGGCCGCGCCGCAGGGCAGCCGTCTCGGCGACGAGGCGGTGCTGTTCGGCCCCGGCGATGACGGAGAGCCGACGGCCACCGAGTGGGCCGAAGCGATCGACACCATCGGCGAGGAGATCGTGCTCGCCGTCGACCGGCGCATTCCGCGCATCTATCGCTGACGGGCATCCCGCACAGCACGATGCCCCACAGCATGCGCTGCGGGGCATCGTGCGAAAGACCGGGGAAGGATCAGGCGCGCTGATCCTCGAACAGCCGTGCGGTCTCGTCATGCCAGTTGGTGGCGATGCTCGAGAGCTTCTCGTGATGCTTCTTCGCGTGGTGTGCGCAGAACAGCAGATCACTTCCGTTGACCGTGACCCGCACGTATGCCTGGGCGCCGCACGCGTCGCAGCGGTCGGCCGCGGTCAGTGCCGGGCCGGAAGGAAGCTCGTCGGTACCGGGGGTGGCGACATGGCCTGCGTAATTCGACATGCTGGGCTCCCTTCTGGTGAAACAAGGCTCCGTATCGGAACCTCACGCATCCATACAAGCACGTCGGCACCGGCGGCACCGTCGAATCCGGAGGCATTTCGCTGTGCGCGTAGGTTCGGGCCGCGGCCGTGGCGCGCCCTGCGCCGAGGACGGGTGTCGGTGCGCTCGAGCGCTCCTCCCGCTCGTTATCCTGGTGGGCGGCCCGCTCTCGCACGAGCGGTGACGAGACGGCGACAACGGGAGACTTGCGTGGCGACCAACGACTATTCGGCCAGACACCTTTCGGTGCTCGAGGGGCTGGAAGCCGTGCGCAAGCGACCGGGCATGTATATCGGATCGACCGACGCCCGCGGTCTCATGCACTGTCTCTGGGAGATCATCGACAACTCGGTCGACGAGGCGCTCGCGGGGTTCGGCTCCGACATCGAGGTGCTCCTGCACGCGGACGAAAGCGTGGAAGTGCACGACAAGGCACGAGGCATCCCGGTCGACATCGAGCCGAAGACGGGGCTCTCCGGTGTGGAGGTGGTCTTCACCAAGCTGCATGCCGGGGGCAAGTTCGGCTCGGGTTCCTACTCCTCCTCCGGCGGCCTGCACGGTGTCGGCGCGTCGGTCGTCAACGCCCTATCCGAACGGCTCGACGTCGAGGTCGACCGCAATGGGAAGACCTGGGCGATGTCGTTCCATCGCGGAGAACCCGGCATCTTCGCCGACAAGGGTGAACCCGATCCGCTGTCGCCGTTCACCCCGTTCGAGTCGGGCAGCGAACTGCGCGTGGTGGGCAAGGTCGCCAAGGGCGTCGCCGGCACGCGTATCCGATACTGGGCGGACCGTCAGATCTTCGGCAAGGGCGTGGAGTTCAGCGTCGACGATCTGGTCGGCAGGGCGAGGCAGACGGCCTTCCTCGTCCCGGGCCTGACCATCGGGATCACGGATGCCCGCACCGACGTTCCCGAGCGCACGGAGTTCCTCTACGAGGGCGGCATCAGCGAGTTCGCCGATTACCTCGCGCCGGACACGGCGGTCACCGACACCTGGCGCATAGCGGGCACCGGCACGTTCACGGAGACGGTGCCCGTGCTGAGCGACCACGGCGCCATGGTGCCCACCGAGGTTCAGCGCGAGTGCGAAGTCGACATCGCGCTGCGCTGGGGAACCGGGTACGACACCGTGTTCCGCACGTTCGTGAACATCATCGCGACTCCGAAGGGCGGTAGCCACCAAGCGGGGTTCGACGCCGGGCTGATGAAGTTCTTCCGCCAGCAGGTGGAGCAGAACGCTCGCCGGCTCAAGGTGTCGGCGAACGAGAAGCTCGAGAAGGACGACATCCTGGCCGGGTTGACCGGCGTGCTCACCGTACGGCTTCCCGAGCCGCAGTTCGAGGGCCAGACCAAAGAAGTGCTGGGCACACCGGCCGTGCGCGGCATCGTGACGAAGGTGCTCACCGACGGACTCTCCGCTCGCTTCTCCTCCTCGAAGCGCGACGACAAGACGCAGTCCGCTCTGCTTCTCGACAAGATCGTCTCCGAGATGAAGTCGCGCATCTCCGCGCGCGCCCACAAGGAGACTCAGCGCCGCAAGAACGCCCTCGAGACCTCGTCCCTACCCGCGAAACTCGTCGACTGCCGCTCGAGCGACGTGGCACGGAGCGAACTCTTCATCGTCGAGGGAGACTCGGCGCTGGGCACGGCACGGCGCGCCAGGGACAGCGAGCACCAGGCGCTTCTGCCGATCCGCGGCAAGATCCTCAACGTGCAGAAGGCATCCGTCTCTGACATGCTCGGCAACGCCGAGTGCGCGGCGATCATCCAAGTGATCGGAGCGGGCTCGGGCCGAAGCTTCGACATCGATGCCGCCCGGTACGGCAAGGTCATCGTGATGAGCGACGCGGATGTCGACGGTGCTCACATCCGCACGCTCCTGCTGACGCTGTTCTTCCGCTACATGCGGCCGATGATCGAGGCCGGACGTGTGTTCGCCGCCGTGCCGCCGCTGCACCGCGTGATCGCCATCAACCCGGGCTCGAAGCCGAACGAGACCATTTACACCTATTCCGATCAGGAGTTGCACACCGTTCTGACCGGGCTGAAGAAGGCCGGCAAGCGCTGGCAGGAGCCTCCGCAACGCTACAAGGGCCTGGGCGAGATGGATGCCGATCAGCTGGCATCGACCACGATGGATCGCACCCACCGCCTGTTGCGCCGCGTGCGACTGGACGACGCGGAGCGCGCAGCACAGGTCTTCGAGATGCTGATGGGCAACGACGTCGCACCCCGCAAGGATTTCATCGTGACCAGCAGTGACCAGCTGAGCCGCGAGCGCATCGACGCCTGAGCACATCCATCCCTGCGGTCGCAGCCGTACGCCTGCGTGCGGTCAGCCCATTCCCGCAGGCGCGGCCATGCGCCCCTAGGCGATCAGCCCATTCCTGCGGGTTCGGCCATGCACCAGGCGATCAGCGCAGCGTCGTCCCGACCGCGCCGATCACGGCGTCGAGCGGGGCGCCCGACGCATCGCGCTTGCCTGAAGGCTCGGGAAGAGCACGGGTCGTGCCGTCGCCGGAGACGGCCAGCGCCGGACCTTCGCCCGCCCATGCCAGCGAGAGCTGGTCCTCGCCCTTCAGGAAGCGCTGTGCGCGCACGCCGCCGGTCGCCCTGCCCTTGGCCGGGAACTCAGCGAACGGCGACACCTTGCCGGAGCCCGGGTTCGTGCCTGCGAGCGTCTGGCCTGAGGTGGCGATGGTCACGACCACGGCCGCCTCGGCACTCGCCTGCCGGATCACACCGAAGAACAGCGCCGCCGCGCCGGCGCCGAGCTTGATGCCGGCCATGCCGCCGGCGCCACGACCCTGCGGACGCACCGACGAGGCCGAGAACCGCAGCAACTGGGCATCCGAGGCCACGAACACGAGCTCGTCGTCGTCGGATGCCTCACTCGCGCCGACCACGCTGTCGCCGGGTTTCAGAGAGATCACCTCGAACTCCGGCCTGTTCGCCCAATCGCCGACACTGAGCCGTTTCACGACTCCCTGCGCCGTCCCGAGTGCGAGCGGAATGCTCGAGTCCGAGGCCACGAGAGCGAGAACCTGTTCGCTCCTGTCCGTGAGGCCGACATAATCAGCCACCTTGACGCCGGCGGCGAGCTGCACCGAGTTCGCCGGCACCGCGGGGAGATCGACCGGGGTGAGACGCACGATGCGGCCGCGGCTGGTCACCGCCCCGATCTCGGTCCGTGTCGTGGTGTCCAGGGTGGCGCGCACCGCGTCGTGCTTGCTGCGTCGTGCCGGAGGAGTGATGCGGGGCGCGACGCCCTCCGCGCCCGGTTCGAGGTCGACCCGCACGAGGCGACCCGTGGCCGACAGGATGACGCGGCACGGCACATCCGCGACCTCCAGCGCCGCCTGCGCCTTGGCGCCCGAGACGGCCTTGGACGGCTTGGCCGAGGTGAGCAGTGTGCGACGCGGAGTACCGAACCTCTCCGCCACCTCTGCCAGTTCCTGAGACACGACGTCTCTGATCCGCTGATCGCTGGCGAGGATGCCTTCGAGCTCCGCGATCTCGGCGAGCAGGTTGTCACGCTCCGCCTCCAGTTCGATGCGGGAGAACTTCGTCAGTCTGCGCAGACGGAGCTCGAGGATGTACTCGGACTGCACCTGGCTGAGGTCGAAGACCTGCATCAGGCGCGTGCGAGCCTGATCGCTGTCATCGCTGCTGCGGATGACCTGGATGACCTCGTCGATGTCCAGGATCGCGATCAGCAGCCCCTCGACGAGGTGCAACCGCTCGCGGCGGCGTTCGAGCCGGTAGCGCGACCGCCGGGTGACGACGCTGACACGATGGTCCAGGTAGACCCGAAGGAGCTCCCTCAGACCCAGCGTTCGCGGGCTGCCATCGACGAGCGCGACGTTGTTGATCGAGAAGCCGTCTTCCAGCGGCGTGTAGCGGTACAACTGCTCCAGCACGGCCTGCGGGCTGAAGCCGGTCTTGATGCCGATCACGAGGCGCAGGCCGCGGCTACGGTCGGAGAGATCGGTGACGTCGGTGATGCCGGCCAGCTTCTTCGCGTTGACCCCGTCCTTGATCTTCTCGATCACCTTCTCCGGACCCACCAGATAGGGAAGCTCGGTGACGACCAGCCCGGTCTTGCGAGCCGTGATGGGCTCGACGGCCACCTTGGCGCGCGTGCGGAACGTGCCTCGACCACCGGCGTAGGCATCCTTCACGCCGTCCAGTCCCACGACGATGCCGCCGCCGGGCAGGTCGGGCCCCGGCACGAACTCCATCAACTCGTCCAGCGACGCTTCGGGATGCTCGAGCAGGTGCCGCGCGGCCCCCACGACCTCGACGAGATTGTGCGGGGCCATGTTGGTGGCCATGCCGACCGCGATGCCGCTCGCGCCGTTCACCAGGAGGTTCGGGATGGCCGACGGGAGCACGTCGGGCTGCATGAGCTGGTTGTCGTAATTGGGGACGAAGTCGACCTCGTCCTCGTCGGTTCCGTTCGTCATGGTGAGCGCCGCCGGCGCGAGTCTCACCTCGGTGTATCGCGCCGCCGCGGGCCCGTCGTCGAGTGAGCCGAAGTTGCCGTGTCCGTCGATGAGCGGCAGGCGCAGCGTGAAGTCCTGGGCCATGCGCACGAGCGCGTCGTAGATCGCCGAGTCGCCGTGCGGGTGCAGCTTGCCCATCACCTCGCCCGTGACGCGCGCCGACTTGACGTGCGCGCGCTCGGGGCGCAGACCCATCTCGCTCATCTGGTAGAGGATGCGACGCTGCACCGGCTTGAGGCCGTCACGGGCGTCGGGCAAGGCCCTCGAGTAGATCACGGAGTAGGCGTACTCGAGGTACGAGCTCTGCATCTCGGTGGAGACGTCGATGTCTTCGATGCGCTCCGGGGTCTCGGATTCGGCTGCCGGCGTGCGGGCCGATCTGCGGTTGTCTGCTGCGCTCATTCGTGCAATCTCGAGGGGTGACGGCGGTTTCGATTCACGCCGTGCGACTACGGATCCCAGCCGGCGCCTGTGTGCCAGACTGGCTGCGTGGGGACAATGCTACCGGCCGGCTTTCCGTCCACGACGAGCCTTGCCGACGTGATGACGAGTTGCCTGTCCGCGATCACGGGCGGTCAGGCATCCATCCCGATCCCTGCGGTGTCGCGCGCTGTGGTGGTCGTAGCGGACGGCCTCGGTGCCCACGCGCTGAAGGCGCGCTCCGGCCATGCACGTTTCCTCGGCCTGCGTCTCACGAAGGCCTCCACCATCGACAGCGGATCGCCGACGACCACTGCCTCGGCGATCGCCACGCTGTGCACTGGCGTGATGCCCGGCGACCACGGCATCGTCGGCTACAAGGCGCTGAACCCGGCGACCGGCACGGTGATCAACCACCTCAGCGGCTGGACGGGTACGCCCGACCCCGCCACATGGCAGCGGCATGAGACGGTTTTCGAGCGTGCCCTGCGCGAAGGCGTGGCGGCCTACGCGGTCGGACCGGCTCGCTATCGCTCGTCCTCATACACGGCCGCGGTGCTGCGCGGCGCCGAGTACGTCGCCGCCAGCAGCATGCAGCGTCGTATCGAGATCGTGCGCGAGCTCTTCGATCGCGGCGGCAAACGGCTCGTCTACCTGTACGTGCCCGAGCTCGACGTTGCGGCGCACGCCGAGGGCATCGCCTCGAACTCCTGGCTCATCGCCCTCGAGGAGCTCGATTCCGTGATGTCGGCCCTCGCGCGGTCCCTTCGTCAAGGAGAGGGCGCATTCGTGACCGCGGACCACGGCGTGCTCGACGTTCCCGCGTCCTCCCACGTGCTCTACGACACCGTGCCCGAACTCGTGGATGGCGTACAGCAGGTCGCAGGAGATCCCCGGCTGCTGCAGCTCCACCTGGGAGCCGACGCGACGTTCGGCCAAGAGCAGGCGCTGGCCGCGGCGTGGCGTGAAGCGGAGGGACACCGGGCCTGGATCGCGACGCGATCCGAGGCGATCGACGCCGGCTGGTTCGGACCTCGTGTCGACGAAGAGGTCGTCGGGCGCATCGGCAACGTTCTCGTCGCCGCACGTGGCCGCGTCGCCTACTACAGTTCGGCGCCGGAGCACGCCAAGTCGCGGTTGATGGTCGGACAACACGGCTCGTTCACTCCGGAGGAGCAGAAGGTACCGCTCGTCCGGCTCGGAGCCTTCGAGTAGAGATCGACGCCGTCAGGCGGGATTGTCGTCAGGCGAGATCGTCGTCAAGCGAGATCGTCGTCGGTGCGTGCGCCGAAGACGATCTCATCCCAGCTCGGCATGGACTTGCGTCCGCGCCGGCCGCGCACCGGCCCCGTCGAGTTCGGCCGCTCGGCCGCCTGACGTTCGCTCCCGGCCGGCTCCGCGGACGCCTGCGGCAACGTCGCCGGGGTCGGGTCGCCGTCTGCAGCGCCCGGGTCGTCGAACGTGTCGAGCGGCACATCCACGGCCTGCGGCGCCGAGTCGCGAAGCCCGGCGGCCTCGCGTTCCCCGCGACGCTTGCGCAGGGCTTCCAGAAGGTCTGCTGTCTGGTGCACGTCCCGCGGTTCGTCGTCGGCAGCGCGCTTGATCGCCTGAATGCTGACGGCGTTGTTCACGTTCTGCGGCGCGCGCGATACGGAAGCGTCGGGGCGACCGGGCGCTGCGGACGACTCGTCCAGCGTGAACGCTCCGCTGTCGAAGCGCGAGTCGTCCGGAACGGGCAGCACAGGCGTCACAGCGCGCAGTCGGGGGATCAGGCCGGTCTGCAGCTCGCCCTGCTGGGACAGCGTGTGGGCATCCGCGTTCGACGGCGCCAGTGCGAGCTTGCGCGGCTCGAAGGTCCAGCGTGCGTCGTGGTCGACGTCATCCGCCACGAACGTCAGCTTGACGATCCAGCCGCCCTCCGGCTCCTTCCAGCTCGTCCATCGCTCGCCGGTGGCGCCCACGGAGACCAGCCGCTCACGGATGACGCTGCCGAAAGTGTCGCCCTCACTCAACGGGTCGATGTCCGCTCCCGTGCGTACGGGCACGCTGAGTGCGGAGGCGACGATGTGCTCGCGCTCGGCAACAATGGGGCTCTCGAACCGTTCGACGTAGCCGATGGCGGCACCGGTGAGCTCCGCCACCTCCTCGGCCGACAGTCCCGAGCGGATGTGCGCCTGGATCTCACGGGGCGACACCTTGGGCCCGGTGACCGGTTCCGGCTTGATCTGGCGCAGCCTCGACTGCAACATCTCGTCGATGGCGATGCGGAACCGCTCACCGTTGCCGTTGGCGGCGAGCAAGGCGCCGTTCTCGACGCCGATGACTTTCAAATCCTGCATGCGAAACGCCTCTTTCGACCTCGTTGCGTTCGCCCATCACCTTGCCACGAACCGGCCCGAAAACACGGGAATAGCCGGGGCGCGCCGTCAGTTGAACGGGAGCGAAATCACCAAGACTGAAGATGCGCCGTGGCTTGTTTGCTATTCCAGGTTCCCTGGTGCAAACTATGCCCGCCGATTTCTTCGGTCGGCATTCAATTGAGAAGTGGATGGGAATGGCAACCGATTACGACGCGCCGCGCAAAACCGACGACGATTCGGAGTCGATCGAGGCTCTGAAGGAGCGGGTACCCGACAAGATGTCGGGGGTGGTCGACGTCGACGATGCCGACAACCCGGGCGGTTTCGAGCTGCCCGGCGCCGACCTCTCCGACCTCGACCTGGACGTCGTCGTGCTGCCTCCGCAGGCCGACGAGTTCACCTGTGTCAGCTGCTTCCTGGTGAAGCATCGCTCGCAGATGGACCACGAGACGAAGCTCGGTCCGATCTGCGTGGAGTGCGCGGCCTGACGTCACGTCACGCGAAAACAAGGAGCCGGCGACCGAGGTCGCCGGCTTCGTCGTCTCTGATCGCGCATCTGTGAGGCTGCTCAGACGCCGGTGCGATGGAGTGACGCCTCAGCCGAGCCGATCGTTGAGCGCGCGGGCCAGCTCGGACGGATGCCGCGACGACAGCAGCCAGTACGGTGCCGGGTCGTTCACGTCGAGAATCGGGATGCGCACGACACCGGAGGCGGAACCGCGGATCAGCGGCCAGGCGCGAGCATCCAGGAGTCGTCCGCGCTGCAGGCTCGCCTCGCTGCCGTTGAACGCTTCGCTTGCGCCGAGGTAACGGCGTTCGATGTGCGCCTTGCCCGCGTGCAGTTCCTCGTCGGTGACCTCGATGGTGGGGGAGCCGACGACCAGTCCGAAGACGCACGCGGCGTACAGCGCGACCGCGCTGACGATCCCGACTGTCATGTTGATGGGGGCGAAAACGATGATGCAGGCCGGGATGATCAGCGCGGATCCGATGAACATCCAGGGGGCGGCCCACAGCCGCTCGCGGTACACGGTCATGAGACTATTCGACCAGACTTCTGCACTACCCTCGACACGTGACCGAATCCGTCGATGTGCTGACCACGGCCTCTGCACCGCCGCTGTACGCCCATCACGACGACGCCGGCGCGGATCTCTGCTCCACGCAGACGGTGACGCTGGCGCCCGGCGAACGTGCGACCGTGGGCACCGGGGTCGCGATCGCTCTGCCCGAGGGTTTCGCGGCGTTCGTGGTGCCTCGCAGCGGGCTGGCCGCCCGTCATGGCATCACCGTCGTCAACTCGCCGGGGACGGTGGATGCCGGCTACCGCGGCGAGATCCGCGTCACGCTGCTCAACACCGACACCCGCGTGCCATACGCGGTGAGCGCCGGTGACCGCATCGCCCAACTCGTCGTGATGCCGGTGACACGTGCGCGGTTTCTCTCGGTCGATACCCTGCCGGAGAGCGTGCGCGGAGAGAACGGATTCGGGTCTACCGGATACACGGAACGTCGATCAGGAGAGAACGCGTGAGCGACACAGGCGACACCGCCGACGAGGACTGGGAGAAGTCGGCACCCGACGATCGGGAGACCGACGGGCCGTTCGACGACAGTGAGGCCAACCCGGTCCGTCCCTACATCGACCTCGGCGGCGTCAAAGTGCTCCCGCGCGAAGGGTTGCAGTTGCGCCTCGAGGTCGAAGAGGAGTCCGGCCGCGTGGTCGCCGTCGGACTCGACTACGCGGGTTCGACGCTGCAGGTGCAGCCGTTCGCCGCCCCACGATCGACAGGACTGTGGCACGAGATCCGCGCTCAGATCGCCGATCAGATCCAGCGTCAGGGCGGCCGAACGAGCGAGCGGAGCGGCACCTTCGGTCCCGAACTCGTTGCCGAGATCCCGGTCGCGCAACCCGGAGTCCCCGGAGAGACGCGCATCGCGCGCTTCATCGGGGTCGATGGACCTCGCTGGTTCCTTCGCGGCGTCATCGCGGGGGACGCCGCGGTGGATGCCGCTGCCGCGGAACAGGTCGAGGACCTGTTCCGGAGCATCGTCGTGGTGCGCGGGACTCAGCCGATGCCGCCACGCGACCTCATTCCGCTGCGCATGCCCGCGACGCCGAGCGACGCGTGACCGCTGACGATCGCGAGCGCGAGGGCGAGGAGGCCCCGGCGCTCGGCAAGGCCATCGCGGAGGCAGCGGGGCAGTCAGGGCTCGGCGCGATCGCTGCGCACGGAGCGCCGACCGGAAAGGCGCTGTTCGCCGCCATGGGCGGCATCCGCGGACTCTGCGAGACCGTTCTGCCCGGACTCGTCTTCCTCGTCCCGTTCACCGTGCTGACGAGCATCCAGCAGCCATGGGCGCAACAGTCGGCCATGCCGATTTCGCTCGGAGCCTCCGTGCTCATCGCGCTCGTCTTCACTGTCGTGAGGGTGATCGGCAAGAGTCAGGTCACTCAGGCCATCGCGGGACTCATCGGCGTCGCGGCCTCCGCGATACTCGCTCTCCTCACCGGGAACGCCGCGAACAACTTTCTTCTCGGCTTTCTGATCGACGCCGGCTACGGTCTGGCGATTCTCGTCTCCATGCTGGTGAGGTGGCCGCTGCTCGGTCTCGTGATCGGCTACCTGATGGGCGACGGTGTCGCCTGGCGCGAGGACTCAGGCAGACGCCGGGTCATGCAAGCACTGACGGCCTGCTGGCTCGGGCTGTTCGTCGTGAGACTCGCCGTGCAGCTCCCTCTCTACTTCGCGGGTCTGACGGTCGCCCTCGGGTTCACGAAGCTTCTGATGGGGCTGCCGCTCTACGCGTCTCTGGTGCTCGTCTCGTGGCTCGTCGCGCGCGCCGTCTACCCTGCTCGGAAAGCGGATGAAGACCCCGAGAGCTGACCCCCGCCGCTGCCGTGCCGACTCGCCACAGTGTTACAGTTATCTCGACATCAAGATAAATTCCCCGTGATCGCGAATGCCGTCCTCACGCGGCGGGTAAGGCCCGCCTTGCTAGAGAGAACGCAGCAGCGGTCGCCAGAATGAGGAACACGGGACTTGTCGCTCCCGGTGCCGACGAAGGAGAGGGCAGCGTGTCTGCGGACAACGTTTCTACAACCAACAGCTTTGGAGCTCGAGACACCATCACGGTGGGTGCGAAGGACTACGAGATCTTCCGGATCGACGCGGTCGCGGGCTACGAGAAGCTTCCGTACAGCCTGAAGGTGCTGCTGGAGAACCTGCTGCGCACGGAGGACGGTGCGAACGTCACGCGCGAGCAGATCCAGGCTCTCGGCAACTGGCAGCCGTCCGCCGAGCCGGACACCGAGATCCAGTTCACTCCTGCCCGCGTCGTGATGCAGGACTTCACGGGAGTTCCGTGCATCGTCGACCTCGCCACCATGCGTGAGGCTGTCAGCGACCTCGGCGGCGACCCCGACAAGATCAACCCGCTGGCGCCTGCCGAGCTCGTCATCGACCACTCCGTCATCGCCGACGTCTTCGGCACCGTCGATTCGTTCGAGCGCAATGTCGAGCTGGAGTATCAGCGCAACGGTGAGCGGTACCAGTTCCTCCGCTGGGGACAGACCGCGTTCGATGACTTCAAGGTGGTGCCCCCGGGAACCGGCATCGTCCACCAGGTGAACATCGAGCACCTGGCGCGCGTGACGTTCACTCGCGAGACGGACGGCACGCTGCAGGCGTACCCCGACACCCTGGTGGGGACCGACTCGCACACGACGATGGTCAACGGTCTGGGCGTGCTCGGCTGGGGCGTCGGCGGCATCGAGGCCGAGGCGGCCATGCTCGGCCAGCCCGTGTCGATGCTCATCCCGAAGGTAGTCGGATTCAAGCTGACCGGATCCATTCCCGCAGGAGTGACCGCCACGGACGTCGTGCTCACGATCACGCAGATGCTCCGCCGCCAGGGCGTCGTCGGCAAGTTCGTCGAGTTCTACGGCGCCGGCGTCGCCCAGGTGCCGCTCGCGAACCGCGCCACCATCGGAAACATGAGCCCCGAGTTCGGCTCGACCGCCGCCATCTTCCCGATCGACGATGTCACGCTCGACTATCTGCGCCTGACCGGTCGTTCCGAGGAGCAGGTCCGGCTCGTCGAGGAGTACTCGAAGACTCAGCATCTCTGGCACGACCCGTCGACGGAGCCCGTATACAGCGAGTACCTCGAGCTCGACCTCGGCACGGTCGTCCCCTCGATCGCGGGGCCGCGCCGTCCCCAGGACCGCATCGAGCTCACGAATGCGAAGAACCAGTTCAACACCGACCTGAACGACTTCGCACCCGAGCACCACGACATGGTCGACCTCGCCAACTCCGACTCGTTCCCGGCTTCGGACCCGAACGCGTTCACCCCGGAGGACGAGAACGAGCACTACGACGAGACCCATCCGGTCAGCCACGCGCCGTACGAGGCGTCGAAGCCGACGGAGGTGCGCACCAAGGACGGCTCGTTCACCATCGACCACGGCGCGGTCGCCATCGCGGCGATCACGTCGTGCACGAACACCTCCAATCCCGAGGTCATGCTCGCCGCCGGCCTCTTGGCCCGCAACGCGGCACGCAAGGGTCTCAAGGTCAAGCCGTGGGTCAAGACCACGCTCGCTCCGGGGTCGAAGGTCGTCACGGAGTACTACGAGAAGGCCGGACTGACCGGATACCTCGAGGACCTCGGGTTCTACCTCGTCGGCTACGGGTGCACGACCTGCATCGGCAACTCCGGACCGCTTCCCGACGAGATCTCGGCTGCGGTCAACGACAGCGACCTCGCGGTCACGGCGGTGCTCTCCGGCAACCGCAACTTCGAGGGACGCATCAATCCCGACGTGAAGATGAACTACCTCGCGAGCCCGCCGCTCGTGATCGCCTATGCACTCGCGGGGTCGATGAACTTCGACTTCGACGCGGACGCCCTCGGCCATGACGGCGACGGCAACGCGGTGTACCTGAAGGACATCTGGCCGGACGCCGCCGAGGTGCAGCACACGATCGACGACTCCATCGACCAGGAGATGTTCACCCGCGAGTACGCGAGCGTGTTCGACGGCGATGACCGGTGGCGGTCGATCCCGACGCCGACCGGTTCCACGTTCGAATGGTCAGCCGAGTCCACCTACGTGCGCAAGCCTCCGTACTTCGAGGGAATGACGCTCGAGACCACCCCGGTGGTCGACATCGACGGTGCCCGCGTGCTCGCCAAGCTCGGCGACTCGGTCACCACCGACCACATCAGTCCCGCGGGCTCGATCAAGGGCGACAGCCCGGCCGGCCGTTACCTCACCGAGCACGGCGTGCAGCGCAAGGACTTCAACTCCTACGGCTCTCGTCGCGGCAACCACGAGGTGATGATCCGCGGAACGTTCGCGAACATCCGTCTGAAGAACCAGCTCCTGCACGGCGTCGAGGGCGGCTACACGCGCGACTTCACGCAGCCGGACGGGCCGCAGACGTTCATCTTCGACGCATCCGAGAACTACCAGGCCGCCGGGACTCCGCTGGTGATCCTGGCCGGAAAGGAATACGGCTCCGGCTCGTCCCGCGACTGGGCGGCCAAGGGCACGACACTGCTCGGCGTGCAGGCCGTGATCGCGGAGAGCTTCGAGCGCATCCACCGGTCGAACCTCATCGGGATGGGCGTAGTCCCACTGCAGTTCCCCGCGGGCGAGTCCGCGGGCAGCCTCGGGCTCGACGGCACCGAGGCGTTCTCGATCACGGGTCTGACCGCGATGAACGAGGGCGGCACGCCGAAAACCGTTCACGTGACAGCGACTCCGACCGAGCACTCGTCGGAAGGCAAGGAGCCTGTCGAGTTCGACGCCGTGGTGCGCATCGACACGCCGGGAGAGGCCGACTACTACCGCAACGGCGGCATCCTGCAGTACGTGCTGCGCAGCCTGGTGGCCTGAGGGGAACATCGGATGCCGTGGGGCCGGAAGCGCGCGTCGCTCCCGGCCCCACGGTGACCGCGCCGTTCGGGCATGCGAAGACAACCGGCGCGTCGCGGCCGGTGCCGATGCGTAGACTCGTGGGGCAGGAGCGAAAGGCGGCGGGAATGACCCTTCTCGAGACGATCCGAGGTCCACGCGATCTCGACGCTCTCTCGAAGGAACAGCTCGATGTTCTGGCAGGCGAGGTCAGGGATTTCCTGGTCGCCAACGTCGCCAAGACGGGCGGCCACCTCGGACCGAACCTCGGCGTGGTCGAACTGACGATCGCCCTGCATCGCGTGTTCGACTCACCGCGCGACGCGATCGTCTTCGACACCGGGCACCAGTCGTACGTTCACAAGCTCCTCACGGGCCGGCAGGACTTCTCCGACCTGCGCATGACGGACGGGCTCGCCGGATATCCGCAGCGCGCCGAGTCCGAGCACGACATCGTCGAGTCATCCCACGCGTCGAGCTCGCTGTCGTGGGCGGACGGGATTTCGCGCGCGTTCTCCATGACCGGACAGCGTGACCGGTATGTCATCGCAGTGGTGGGCGACGGCGCCCTCACCGGCGGAATGACCTGGGAAGCACTGAACAACATCAGTGACGACAACGACCGGCGCCTGATCATCGTCGTCAACGACAACGGCCGGTCGTACGCCCCCACGATCGGCGGCATGGCCCGGTTCCTCAACGGGGTGCGCACGCGGCGCGGATACAAGCACCTCTATCTGAGCTCACGGGCGGTCTTCAACCGCCTTGGCGCGCCCGGACGCGCCATGTATCGGGGCATCCGTGGCGGCGTGCACGGCTTCCTCTCCCGGTTCTCGAACAACGAGGCGCTCTACTCGAACCTCGACATCAAATACATCGGTCCGGTTCACGGGCACGACATCGCGGCGCTGACGCAGGCGCTGGAGCAGGCCAAGTCGTACGACGCGCCCGTCATCGTGCACGCCATCACCGAGAAGGGACGCGGCTACGAGCCCGCCCGACTCGACGATGCGGATCAGTTCCACAGCGTGAGTCCGATCGACCCGGAGACCGGGAAACCCATCCACAAGGCCTCAGGGATCTCCTGGCCCGCCGTGTTCGCAGACGAGATCGTCGCGCTGGCGGAGAAGGATCCGACCATCGTCGGCATCACCGCTGCGATGCTCCGTCCCGTCGGACTGCACCTCTTCGCCGAGCGATTCCCCGAGCGGGTCATCGACGTCGGCATCGCCGAGCAGCACGCCGCCACGAGCGCCGCCGGCATGGCCTTCGGTGGCATGCACCCGGTCGTCGCGCTCTACGCCACGTTCATGAACCGGGCGTTCGATCAGGTGCTGATGGATGTCGGCCTGCACAAGGCCGGGGTCACGTTCGTACTGAGCAGTGCCGGGGTGACCGGGCCCGACGGCCCGAGCCATCACGGCATCTGGGATCTGGCGACGCTTCAGGTCGTTCCCGGCATCCGGATCGCCGCCCCACGAGACGGCGATCGGCTTCGTGAGGAGCTCGAAGAGGCGGTTGCTGTGAAGGACGGGCCCACCGTCGTACGGTATCCGAAGGGATTGGTGCCCGCGCCGATCGAGGCGGTGCGCCGCACGACCGACGGCGTCGACGTGCTGCGGGAGGACCCTTCTCGCGATGTTCTGATCGTCTCCGTGGGCGGGATGGCGACCACTGCGCTCGACGTGGCGGAGCGATTGAACGCGCAGGGGATCGGATGCTCCGTCGTCGATCCGAGGTGGGTCGTGCCCGTCCCGCGCAGCGTGGTCGAGCTCGCCGCGCGGTACCGCCTCCTCGTGTGCGTCGAAGACGGCGTCCGCGTGGGCGGAGTGGGCACGCGCATCCGTCAGGATCTGCGCGAGTCCGGTGTCGACACCGCCGTCACAGAGATGGGATTGCCCGACGAATTCCTCGCACACGGCGCCCGGGCGGACATCATGGAGCGAACGGGCATGACACCGCAGCACATCGCGAGCGACGTGATGGGCATGGTGCTCGGTTCGAAGCTCCCGTATGCACGCGGCGTCAGCGGAGACACGGGAGCGCAACCGATAGTGGTGCGCGCGAAGGAGTAGACCGAGCGCGGCTCGGGCGTGGTCTTCACCGAACGACGTGCGAGCAGAAGCGCGTCATTCTCAGAACCCACAGCGGGCCCCCGACAGCCGAGCCAGCACTGTCGAGGGCCCGCGTGGTGCCTGCCTGATGTCAGGCACCGACCCCCACGATCGCCGGGTGATGGAACGTGTCGCCGAACACGCGCTCGCTCGCGCCGACGCGGTCCAGGTACGGTGTCACCCCACCCATCTGGAACGGGAATCCCGCTCCCAGGATCATGCAGAGGTCGATGTCCTCCGGCGCCGCGACGACTTGGTCGTCCGTCAGCATCCGGTGCACCTCGTCGGCCAGGCCGTCCTGCACCCTGGTGAGGATCTGCTCGGCGGTCAGCGGGCTGCTCCCGACCGTGATCGCCTTCAGGGCCCCCTTGTCGAATCCCTTGACGTTGCCCTTCGAGTCCTTTTCGAGGAGCTTGCCGTAGTCGGCCAGCTTGTGAAGGTTCTCGCTGCGGTAGAAGCGATCCGGGAACGCCTCGTGGTGGGTGTCGAGAACATGCGCGCCGACCTTGAGCCCGACGAGGTCGAGCAGCACGGAGGGCGCCATCGGGAGCCCGAGCGGCGCGATCGCCTTGTCGACGGTCTCGAATGGTGTGCCCTGGTCCACCGCATACATCGCCTCGCCGAGCAGCTTCGCGAGAACACGATTGACGACGAACCCGGGCGTGTCCGCGGTGATCACGGCATTCTTCTTGAGCTTCGAGGCTGTGACCATCGCTGTCGACAGCGTGGCGTCGTCGGTCTTCGGCGCCTTGACCACCTCGATCAGCGGCATCACGGCGACCGGGGTGAAGAAGTGGAAGCCCACGAGGCGCTCCGGATGTTGCAGCTTCGCCCCGATCTTGTCGACGGACAGACTCGACGTGTTCGTGGCGAGCACAGCTTCGGGCGAGACGACCTTCTCGATCTCGGCAAAGACATCCTGCTTCACGCCGAGCTCCTCGAAGACCGCTTCGATCACCCAGTCGCAGTCCGCGAACTCGCCCTTGTCGGTCGTGCCGCGGATGAGCGCACGGAGCCGGTTGGCCTCGTCGGAGGAGATGCGACCCTTCTCGAACAGCTTTCCGACCTCGTCGGTGATGTATGCGACCCCCTTGTCGACGCGCTCCTGATCGATGTCGGTGATGACCACCGGCACCTGCAGGCGACGCAGGAACAACAGCGCGAACTGGCTCGCCATGTAACCTGCGCCCAGGACACCGACCTTGGTGACCTTCTTCGCGAGCTCCTTCTCGGGCGCGCCCGCTGGCCGCTTTGCGCGCTTCTGCACGAGGTTGAACGCGTAGATGGATGCCTGCAGCTGGTCTCCGGAGATCAGGTCGGCCAGCGCGTCGTCCTCGAGGGCGAAGCACGCCTCCTTGTCACCGCCCTTGGCCGCCTTCAGGAGCTCCAGCGCCTTGAACGGCGACAACGGAACGGTGCCGAGCCGGGACGACACGGTGTCGCGGGCGATCTTGATCGCGATGTCCCACTTGGCCAGCCGCTCGATCTTGCCCGGAGCGTTCTTGCGCTCGACCTTCGAGGTACCGCTCAGAACGCCGTCGACGAAGCGGACCGAGTCTTCGAGGAAGTTCACCGAGGAGAACATGCGATCCGCGATGCCGAGCGCGAAGGCATCCTTCGCCTTCAGCATGCGGTTCTGCTTGAGCGGGTTCTCGATGATCACCTTGAGCGCGTTCTCGATGCCGATCAGGTTCGGCAGCAGGAACGTGCCGCCCCAACCGGGGACGAGGCCGAGGAAGACCTCGGGCAGGCCCAGCGCCGGCACCGTGGAATCGATCGTGCGGTAATCGGCATTGAGCGGCAGCTCGAGACCGCCCCCCAGCGCGAGGCCGTTGATGAACACGAAGCTCGGCACGCCGAAGCGCGCCTGCTTGCTCAGCACGAAGTGTCCGAGCTGGGCGAGCTTCTTGGCGATCGCGCGGCTCGGCACCTCCGCCACCTTCGACAGGTCGGCACCGGCGGCGAGGATGAACGGTTTGCCCGTCGTGGCCACGGCGTGGATCTCGCCGCGAGCGGCACGCCCGGTCAGCTCGTCGTAGGTCTTCGACAGCTCGAGCAGGCCGACGGGCCCGAACGTGTTCGGACGGGTGTGGTCGCGGCCGTTGTCGAGTGTGACGAGAGCGAGCGTCTTGCCGGATGCCAGTGGCACGTCGCGCACGTAACTGTGCGTGACGACCTCGTCGTCGGCGAAGGCGAGGAGGTCGGAGAAGTCGATCGTGGAGTAGTCGGTCACCTCAGTGCTCACTTTCCATACTTCGCGTGGTGCGGGTTCTCCCAGACGACCGAGCCGCCCTGACCGAGCCCGACGCACATGGCGGTCAGCCCGTAGCGCACCTCGGGGTGCTGCTCGAACTGACGTGCAAGCTGGGTCATCAGCCGTACGCCGCTCGCAGCCAGCGGGTGTCCGATCGCGATCGCTCCGCCCCAGAGATTCACTCGCGGATCGTCGTCATCCATGCCGAAGTGGTCGAGGAAGCTGAGCACCTGCACCGCGAACGCTTCATTGAGCTCGAACAATCCGATGTCGTCGATCGAGAGCCCGGCGTTCTTCAGCGCGCGCTCCGTCGACGGGATGGGGCCGATGCCCATCACCTCGGGCTCGACGCCGGCGAAGCCGAACGACACCATGCGCATCTTCGGGCTCAGTCCGAATTCCTTCGCGGCACGCGAGGATGTCAGCAGCGCCGCGGTCGCACCGTCTGTCAACGGGGAGGCGTTGCCGGCGGTGACCCGGCCGTGCGGCCGGAAGGGGGTCTTCAGTGCCGCAAGCCCCTCCATGGTGGTCTCCGGGCGCATGCCCTGGTCTTCGGTCGCCAGGCCCCAGCCGGTCTCGGTGCGATACGAGACCGGGATGAGGTCGGACTGGATGTTGCCTTCCGCGTATGCGGCCGCGACCTTCTGCTGGCTGCGCATCCCGAACCGGTCGGAACGCTCCTTCGTGAGATCGGGGAAGCGGTCGTGCAGTCGCTCGGCCGTGTTGCCCATGTTCAGGGCTGCGGGATCCACCAGCTTCTCGGTCAGGAAGCGCGGGTTGGGATCGACGCCCTGCCCCATCGGGTGGTGCCCCATGTGCTCCACGCCGCCCGCGATCACGACGTCGTATTGTCCGAACGCGATGCCCGAGCCCGTCGTGGTGACAGCGGTCATGCCGCCTGCGCACATCCGATCGATCGCGAAGCCCGGGACGGTGGTCGGGAGTCCGGCGAG
Source organism: Humibacter albus DSM 18994 (assembly GCF_000421825.1). Lineage (GTDB taxonomy): Bacteria > Actinomycetota > Actinomycetes > Actinomycetales > Microbacteriaceae > Humibacter > Humibacter albus. The sequence continues at coordinate 362,659 of NZ_ATXT01000011.1, read as the reverse complement.
GATCGCCGCGGTGCGTCCCAGCGTGAGCCCCTGATCGCCCTGCTGCGTGGTCGCCGCGATGGCGACGTCGTCCACGCGCTCCTTCGGGAGCGACGGATTCCGTTCCAGCAGCCCGACGATCGTCTTGACGGCGAGATCGTCGGCCCGCGTGTTCCAGTAGATGCCCTTGTCGCCCGCGCGTCCGAACGGGGTCCGCACCCCGTCGACGAACAAGACGTCGGTCGTTTCGGCCACTTCGCCTCCCATGATCAGGTCTTCGTCGATCCTAGGAACGACGCCGGGGCGCGGGGAATCGATTGAGCGAACCTACGAACCTTTTTCGGGCCGTTCCTCGGCCGATTGGCCCGCTTCGACAAACGCTGCGGACACCGTCGCCGCGGTCGCCGCCACCTGCCACGGCCGCACGTGCGCACCCCTCATCGCGTTCGCGATCGTCTCGGTGCCGATGGGCTCCGGCGGTGCCCACGCGAGCTGGCGCAACGTGTCGGGAGCGAGCAGATTCTCGGTGGGCATGTGCAAGGAGATCGCGAGCTTCGTCAGTGCTTCACGCGCCGTGCGCAGCCGTCGGTGCGCCTCCGGGTTGCGGTCGGCCCACGCGCGAGGCGGCGGAATGCTCTCGCTGCTCGCTCGCAGCACAGGCAGATCCTCCGTCGTACGTCCCCGGCTGATGGCATCCCACCAGCGGTCGAGCTCAGCCCTGCTCGCGCGTCCGGTGAAATCCTTCATGGCCGCCAACTCGCGTTTCGAGCCGGGGAGGGCCTTCGCGGCCACCGTGATCGACGCGTCGGGCAGCAGGCGACCGGGCGCGGTGTCTCGCGTGCTCGCCAGTTCGTCGCGTGCCAGCCAGAGTTCACGGGCCACCGCGAGATTGCGCAGCCCCCGGATCGAATGCACTCCTGACAACCGGCGCCAGGGTTCGGCGCGAGGTGGCTTGGGTTCCCGGTCGAGCTCGTACTGGAACTCCTGGGCGGCGATGTCGCCTTTCTCGTTCTCGGCCAGCAGCTCCTGTTCGGCCTCCATCAGGTCGACGAGCAGCTCGACATCGAGCGCGGCATACGTGAGCCACGGCTGGGGGAGCGGCCTCGTCGACCAGTCGGCAGCGGAGTGCTCTTTGGCCAGGTGGACGCCGAGCAACTCCTCGACGATCGTGCCCAGCCCCACCTTCGGGAAGCCGAGCAGACGTGCGCCGAGCTCGGTATCGAAGATCGTCGACGGGTTCAGCCCCACTTCGCGCAAGCAGGCGAGGTCTTGGCTGGCGGCGTGGAGGATCCAGGGGATGTCGCCGATGGCATCCTGCAGTCCCGTGAAATCGCCGATGGCCGGGGGATCGAATAGGTACACGCCCGAGTCTCGTCGGTACATCTGAATCAGATAGGCGCGCTGAGAGTACCGGAAACCCGACGCGCGCTCCGCGTCGACACCCACCGGCCCGGTACCGGATCGCAGTGCGTCGACCGCCTCGCGGTACTTCTCCGGGGTGTCGACGACGTCGTATTCAGTCACGTGCTCTCCGCTGAGTCAGCAGGCGCACGCCGTCCGGGAGCGGCGGGATGCCGGCGAGCATGCAGAGCAGATCACCCCACGCCTCGACGTGCGCGTGCAGGTCGGACCCGCCGGGCGTCCATGACGCGCGCAACTCGATCTGAGCCCCGTCTCCTTGCCGAGCGAGCTCTCCGAAGCCCGTCGAGATGATCTTGGTCGCCGTCCCCGACGCCGCCGTGTAGTCGGCACTGCGTTGATCGAGTGCGTCGATCAGCCAAGACCAGGTGACGTCCGCGAGAAACGGGTCGAGCCCGATGTCCGTCTCCAAAGGCGCTTGCGCGAAGCACACGACTCGGAAGCGACCGCCCCATTCCTCCGGAGCGGCCGCGTCGTAGAGCAGGACGAAACGGCCCGTGCCCAGGTCGGAGTCGCGCCCGTGGTGGACCGGAGACACGTCCGCGGCGAAGGCCACGGCGTGGGGAGCCAGACCGGTCGGTGCGGGAATCTCACTGATCGTCAGCTCTTTCCGCGCGTCGAACCGCCGGATCGAATCGGCGGCGGCACCGAACTCCGTGGGGATTCCCGGGTGGGCGGAGAAAGGAGACACGCCAGCAGACTAGAGTTTCGCCTCAGGAGTTCGCAGCAGGCACGCCGCGTCGCGCCGTCGGCTTGCACGGTGGCACTGCTGAATGACGAGGGGAGCCGCGGTGGGTCGTCGTCTGGGAGCCGCGCTGGTTCCGCTGGCCGCGGGGGCCGCGCTGGCCATCACCACGGCGGCCGCATATGCGATCGCCGCGACGATGACGGCGCGCACGGTCGTGACCCCCGTTCGACGCTGGAAGCAGGACGTCGTCATCCGTTCGATCGCACCTGATCTTTCGACAGTCACGCTCTCGGGCGCCGCCGACTCGCTCCACGTGAACGGACGGTACGGCTTGTGGTTCTCAGGAGACCGCGGATACGCCCTGGTCGGCGACGTGCTCAGCGACGACGGGGACAGCGTCGTGCGCGCTGTGGACGAGGTGCGGTGGGGCGATCTCGCCGTCGCGCGCCAGGGGCGCATCACGGGGTGGTACTTCACGTCGCCGGAGGAGCTCGGCCTCCCGGTGCACAGTGTCGACATCGCGGTCGACGACGGCTCGGCACCGGCCTGGCTCTTCCCGGGCGCGGAGCGCAGCGCGCACTGGGCGATCCATGTTCACGGAAGGGGTGCGCGCCGCCAGGAGACGCTCCGTGCTATTCCCGCGTTTCACCGTCACGGTTACACGAGCCTCGCGATCAGTTACCGCAACGACACCGACGCACCGGACAGCGACGACCGGAGGTACGGCCTCGGCGCGACCGAGTGGCACGACGTGGATGCGGCGATCGCCTACGCACTCGCCCACGGTGCCGAAGACATCGTGCTCGTCGGATGGTCGATGGGAGGCGCGATAGTGCTGCAGACCGCCGTGCGGTCGCCGCGAGCCGACCGCGTGCGAGCGATCATGCTCGACTCCCCGGTAATCAACTGGTTCGAGACGCTCGAATTCCAGGCCGACGAGATGAGGCTCCCTCAGCCCGTCACCCGCGGCGCGCTGGCGCTGCTCGACTCGACCTGGGCGAACACGATCGTGGGCCAACGCGCTCCCGTCGGTCTCGCGTCGCTCGACTTCACGATGAGAGCGAACGAGCTCACCGTTCCCGTACTGCTGATGCACAGCGACGACGACGGGTATGTGCCTTCGGGATCATCGCGTCGCTTGGCGGAACTCCGTCCCGACATCGTCACCTTCGTGCCGTTCGTGAGCGCCAAGCACACCAAGCTGTGGAACTACGACGCCGAGCGATGGAACGCGGCGATCGACGGCTGGTTGGACGGGCTCGATTCCGTCGGCGTCAGGAGTGGCGCTTGAGCTGGACCTGGTGCTTGGTCCTGCCGAGCATGGCCGTCATGCCACGCACGCGGAGCGGAGAGACGGCCTCCGCGAGCCCGAGGGTCTGAGGGAAGTCGTCCGGCACGGCGAGGACCTCGTCGACCGTCAGGCCCGCCAAGCCCTCCACGAGAATCGCGGCGAAGCCCCGCGTCGTCGGCGACTCGCGCGGAGCGGTGGCGAAGAGCTGCACGACGTCATCGTCGCCGACTTCGACGAAGAGGTACACCGGCGACTGGCACTCGACCACCCGCTCGAAGAGATCGGGATGATCGCGGTACCGCTCCGGGAGTTCCGGCAACTCGTTCGCGAACTCGAGCAGAAGCTGCAGCCGTTCACGCAGTTCGAGAGCGAGGAACTCGTCCTTGATCTCCTGGAGGGCGGTGGGGAGAGCGGTGATCGTCATCAGGCATCCATTGTCGCATCCGAGCCCCGGTGTCGCGGGGCGAGGCGCACCAGAGCGGGCGCGGGACATCCGCGCCCGCCCTGGTGTTTCACATCACGCCGCGGGGACCTCGCCGCGGTCGGCGCCCTTGACGATCGGAACGCGCACGGCGCTGCCCCACTCGGTCCAGGAACCGTCGTAGTTGCGCACGTTCTCGAAGCCGAGAAGGTGCGTCAGGACGAACCATGTGTGGCTAGAGCGCTCGCCGATGCGGCAGTACGCGATCACGTCGTCGCCGTCGGCGAGACCTGCCTCGCCCTTGTAGATGGCCTCGAGCTCTTCGCGAGTGCGGAAGGTGGCATCCGGCGCCGCTGCGCGAGCCCACGGGACGGACGCGGCGGAGGGGATGTGCCCGGGGCGCAGCGCGCTCTCCGTCGGATAGCCGGGGATCTCCGTGCGCTCACCGCTGTATTCCTCGGGTGACCGAACGTCGATCAGCGGGCCCTTGCCGAGGCGGGCGAGCACGTCCTCCTTGAACGCGCGCACCTTGCTGTCGTCGCGGGCGACGACCGGGTACTCCACGGCGGCGGGCGTGGGCACGTCGGTGGTCAGCTCGCGGCCCTCTGCGATCCACTTGTCACGGCCGCCGTCCAGCAGACGGACGTCCTCGTGGCCGAAGAGAGTGAAGATCCAGAGCGCGTACGCGGCCCACCAGTTGTTCTTGTCGCCGTAGATGACGACGGTGGTGTCGCGGCCGATACCCTTCTCGCCGAGCAATTGGGCGAAACGCTCGCCGGAGACGAAGTCGCGCAGCACCGGGTCGTTGAGGTCGGTGTGCCAGTCGATCTTGACCGCGGTGGGAATGTGACCCGTCTCGTACAGCAGAACGTCCTCGTCGGATTCCACCACCACGAGTCCCTCGTCGCCGAGATGAGCCGCGAGCCATTCGGTGCTCACGAGCCTCTCCGGATGCGCGTACTCGGCGAACTTCGCGGCATCGTCGAATCCCACGGTCATGTCTTCCTCCTCGGTCTGTGGCTGCGGTCGGCGGGGGTTGCCGGCCGGTTAGGCTTGACGCCTGTCCCTCAGGTGAACTTACGCAGGTCGCGAGGTGCGCTGCTGGGGCCCTGTAAGACTTCGACACAAAGGAACAGATGTCCGCGCACGCGCTTCCTGCAGCCGCCCACCTCACCGAGGTGACGCCGTCGATAACGGGTCGCGAGATCGCTGCCGAGCTCGTTCCGCCGCCGCAGTTCCACACTGCCACGTTCGACTCGTATCGTCCCGACAAGGATTTCCCGTCGCAGGCCCAGGCCGTGGCAACCCTGCGCTCGTTCGCGAACTCGTGGGAGCCGCCACGACCGAGCGGCTTCTTCGGCTGGGGCCGCAAGAAGGCCGTCGAGCACAAGCCCGGCGTCTATCTCGACGGCGGTTTCGGCGTCGGCAAGACCCACCTTCTCGCGGCGCTCTGGCACGAAGCCCCCGGCCCGAAGTATTTCGGAACGTTCATCGAGTACACGGCGCTCGTCGGCGCGCTCGGGTTCCAGCCCACGATCGAGCTGCTGCGCGGGTCGAAGCTCATCTGCATCGACGAGTTCGAGCTCGACGATCCGGGCGACACCATGATGATGACGCGGCTCCTCGGCGCGCTCGTCGGCAGCGGCACGCGGATCGCCGCGACGTCCAACACTCCGCCTCAGGCGCTGGGGGAGGGCCGCTTCGCCGCTTCGGACTTCCTTCGCGAGATCCAGTCGCTGTCGTCTCACTTCGAGACGGTGCGCATCGACGGCCTCGACTATCGGCGGCGCGACGTCTCGGGAACTGCAACGACAGTCGACGACGGCACCTTCGACGGCGTCGTGTCGGCCATGAGCGTACGCGGCGAGCGGGTGTCCGCCGACCGGTTCCGCGACGTGATCGAACACCTCGCCACCGTGCATCCGTCGAAATACGTCAAGTTGGTCGCCGGCCTCGATGCGATCGCTCTCGCCGACGTCGAGCAGCTCCACGACCAGATGGAGGCGCTGCGCTTCGTGGCGTTCGTGGATCGCGTGTACGACGCGGAGATCCCGATCGTCGCGACAGGGGTACCGCTCAGCGACGTCTTCGACGCCGAGATGCTCCAGGGCGGCTACCGCAAGAAGTATCTGCGTGCTCTTTCGCGCCTCATCGCGCTCACGTCGGGGGAGATCCCGCCGCACGACTGATCCGTGGCGACACCTGCGCGGCCCTTCAGGGCCGGAAACACGATGTTTACATCCCGCGGGTCCGTGTAACCGCGGCGAAACAACCGAATCTCTCGCTCGAAATCTGTCGACAGCAGACTGACGACGCCTCATCTGAACGCCCCGCCGCAACGCGGGCCGTGACGGCGACTCAGGCAGACATCGAGAGGGAGACCCCATGTTGTTGCACACCGCGGCCGCGTATGACGCCGAGAGCAGCGTGAACTCGCTGTGGCTCCTCGTCGCAGCGGCGCTCGTCCTGCTCATGACGCCCGGCGTGGCGTTCTTCTACGGCGGGATGGTGAAGGCGAAGAGCGTCATCAGCATGATGATGATGAGTTTCGGCGCGATAGCCATCGTCGGTGTGCTCTGGGTGCTCTACGGTTACGGCTTGGTCTTCGGGCATCCCCTGATCCCCGGCGTGCTCGGCACGCCCGACTGGGGACTGAGCAGCCTGCTCGGCAAGGACGGCGCCACCCCCGATCTCGGCGGCCTCGCGTTCGCCGGGTTCCAGGCCACGTTCGCGATCATCACCGTCGCGCTGATCTCGGGCGCGATCGCCGACCGCGCCCGGTTCGGGTCCTGGATGGTGTTCGCCGGCATCTGGGTCACGGTCGTGTACTTCCCTGTGGCGTACTGGGTGTTCAACCTCGGCGACGGCTGGATCGTGCACACCCTGCACGTGAACGACTTCGCGGGCGGCACGGCGGTACACATCAACGCCGGTGCGGCCGGCCTCGCTCTCGCTCTCGTGCTCGGCAAGCGTGTCGGATTCCAGAAGGGAATGAACAAGCCGCACAACGTGCCCCTCACGCTCCTCGGCGCTGCACTCCTCTGGTTCGGCTGGTTCGGCTTCAACGCCGGCTCTGAGGCCGCCGTCGACGGCGTGGCGGCGCTGGCTTGGATCAACACGCTCGCCGCCCCCGCCGCTGCCACCATCGGCTGGCTCGTGGTGGAGCGGATCAAGGACGGCAAGCCGACCTCCATCGGAGCGGCGTCCGGGGCTGTCGCAGGCCTCGTCGCCATCACCCCTGCGTGCAACACGTTGACGCCGTTCTGGGCGATCGTGCTCGGCCTTCTCGTCGGTGCCGTCTGCGCCGTGGCCATCGATCTCAAGTTCAAGCTCGGGTTCGATGACTCGCTGGATGTGGTCGGCATCCACCTGATCGGAGGGCTGATCGGAACGCTCTACATCGGCGTGTTCGGCCTGACGCACATCGACGGTGACGCGTCGAAGCCGTACTCGAGCCTCCTGTACGGCGGCAGTCTCACCCAGCTCGGTGCTCAAGCGATCGGCGCGTTCAGCGTGCTGATCTATTCCTTCGCGATGGCGTATGCCATCGGCTGGATCATCCAGAAGACGATGGGGTTCCGCATCAAGACGGAGGACGAGATCGCCGGTGTCGACACGTTCGTGCACGGGGAAGAGGGCTACGCGCTCGAGAACGTGTGAACGCGCTCCGTCACTGCGTCGCGCGGCGGAGCTTGCTCGCGGCATAGCCCACAGACACGGGACGGGAACAGGCCATGTCGCCTGTTCCCGTCCCGTGATTTCGGTGGGCGATACCAGACTCGAACTGATGACCTCTTCCGTGTGAAGGTGCTTGGAGCGCGGGTTCTCTTGATTCTACGGGGCCTTCGGGTGCCTCACGAACCCCTGAATCCGTCCTCGGGGTGATTTTGGGGTGAGCAGTTCAGCGCCCGAGCGAGGGTGGTTGGCGCCCGTTCGAGCGCCCTGAGCCGAGGCCGAATGACTCCGGTGGGGGAAGCTTGGACCGGCGTTCTTCCAGCGCTTCGGCTAGCCGCGAGTCTACTTGTGGCAGATGCTCGCTTCGACGGTGCATGGCCGAGTCCAGTTCGGCGTCGAGTTCGGTCGGGCTCCGCGGCTGTCGCGGGGTGAAGAAGGTCTCGCGGCTGCGGGCGAGGCGGTCGCGGAGCTCGTCGTGTCGGGTTGCTTCATCGAGCGGGATCAGCGCAGGGTGTAGTAGCGCCTCGATGCCGGTCTCGTCGCGCACGATCGCAACGGTACGGGCATGCGCGAAGACGTAGGGGTCGATGGACGTCCAGTCGATCGTCCAGCCTGCGTGGGTGGCGAGCTGGTTGAAGAAGACGAACTGGCTGCGCGTGTTCACGTCCCGGAAGGGGTGCAGCACGGTCGTCTCGCCCCATACCCAGGCCAAGCCCGCGGAGAAGCTATCGAGGTCGCGGCCGCTCAGGAGATCCATCTTGGAGAGAGCGGTGAAGATGCGCTCGGCTTCGGCGGGGATGAACTCGGGACGGCAGTGCGCGATGCCGGTGCCGCCGGGGCCGGTGTCCGTCTCGCGCAGGCTGCCGCCCCAGGAGTACATGTCCTGGGTCAGGTGCTGGTGGATCGCCCGGAGGTGATCGAGGTCGAAGTCGCCGGGAAGCGGGTCACGGTACAGCTCGAACATGTGCGCAGCAACAGTCGCGGTCTCGGCGGCCTTCCACGCTTCCGGACGGGTGTAGCCGGGGAGGTTGATGAGAACTTCGGTGCCCGGGTACGTGTACCGGTCCGGCATGAGGAACAGCGCGTCAGCGGGTGATGCCGAACTGTGCGTCGATCTGCGCCAGACGCTCTCGTACGACCTCACTCGCGGTAGTCTCGCCAGAGAGGATACGACGGCCGGCTTCAATGTCTTCGACGGCAGGCTCGGCGGCGGCCATGCGGGAGCCGGCAATGACGGCTGCCACGTCGCGCTCGACGCGTGCCGGAGAAACCGTTGACCGAACTGCCATGATCTATCTCCCGCTGATCTCTGAACTGGATACCCAAGTCTATCGCCGACCGCCGGCTTTCAGCGGGAATCCAGGGCGATCCACATGCGCTGTGTGTGCCTGATGTGCGCTCATGCCCGGTCTAGCGACCGTCGGGTGATGAAGATGCCTCGCTGCTGGAAGGCGCGGGGGCTGTCCTGCTCGGCCTCGCTGCGGAAGATCGCGGGCACGGCCGGGAACCATCCGGTCGTGCGGCGCGCCGGGTCGAGCGTCCAGGCCGGCGGCTCCCAGGCGTCGCGCTCGGCGAGGTGATCGGCTAGTGCCGCAAAGGCTGCGTCGAGTTGTGTGGAACCCGTGGGCTCGGGCTCGTCTGCGAACACCACGGAGGCCAGCGATGCACCGCCACGGCGAAGGGTGGAGGTGTAGTCGTCGAGGGTCTGGAGGATGCCGAACCGCCAGCACGTCTCGGCGGTGTCACCAGTGGTCATGAGCGCAGCGCAGCGCGCGGCATTGTCGGCGGCTGCGTGGCGCACATCGACGCCCACGCCCGGCACGTTGGCAGGGGTGGTCTGGGCGCGCTCCAGTAGCGCACCGATCGACAGCACTTCGCCCTGGAAAACCACGACCACATCCTTCCCTCGTTTCCCGTTCTCCCGGAGCCGTCGGCGAAAGTTCCGAGTCGCCGCTGCCGAGTCTCGGCTACAGACTTGGAGCATCGTGCTCCGGTGTCGTCCTGCCGTGGTCGCTCGACAGCCGATATCGACTGAGCTGGGCGGCGCGCGCCTCGCGTGCGACTTGGGCGCGCTCGGCGGCTTGCCGCTCTGCCTCGTCGCGTGCGGCGAGTTCGCGGACGAGCTGGACGGCCTCGGTGACGGGCAGGGCTTCGATCTGCGCGAGGTCCTGCCGGGCCTGCTCCGCGCGAGCGCGCCACCCGGCAGCGCGCGTGATTGCGGTGCTCGGGGTCGTGGAGCCGAGCGCCTTCCCGCGCAGGACGGCGGACTCTCGTAGATGCCGCTCGGCGAGGCGCCCCTGCTCGCGGTGGGCCTGCTCCGCCTCCTTTCGCATCACGGTCACGCGCGGGTCGGCGTCGGCCTGCTTGCCGGCGACCACCTCGGCCCAAGGCTCGACGCCGTCGTCTCCAGTCGGCAGGCCACCCCAGCGCCGCCGCACTGCGTCCTCCGTCGCACGATGCTCGCTTGCCGCCTCCATCGCCACGCGGCCGGCGGTGCGCTTCCGCAGCCGCCCGGCCTGGCCGTGCGCTGTCTGCGCCTCCCACAGCCGGTCCCGACTGGTGAGGTAGGCGGTGCCATCCGCGGCAGCCTGCTCGATCAGCGGGGCCGCGACCTCGGCGCGCACCTGCGCGGCGCGGGCCTCCACAGCGGCGACGGCCTCCTGCTGTTCGTCGGACTCGGCCCGGTGCGTCTCGTGCTGCCGGTCCAGCGACACCACGGCTCGCTCCCACTTGCCCGCCTCGCGCTCGGCGCGCTCGATCCGCTGCGTCAGGTGGGCGCGCTCCGCGTTCACCTGACGCACCGGACCATCGGCGTCGAGTCCGGCGACAGCCGCTTGTGCGGCCTGGGTCCCGGCGACCAGGCCGCGGTCGGCACGGTCCCGCTCGAGCGCGGACACGAACTGCTCCCGCGCGTCCTCCACGCCGGCCGCGACGACGTGCAGCCGGTTCGTCTCCTGGCCTCGGGTCATGCCGACATAGACGCCGGAGGCGTCCAGCGCGTCCGACAGCACCGTGTGCGAGGCGGGCACGGTCGCGCCCTGCACCCCGTAGGCGGTGGAGGCGTAGGCGAGGTGTGTGTGTTCGGCGACGTACTCGGCGGGGAGCCTGGTGGTGCGCTGCCGCTTCCGCCCGGTCGCATTCTCCTTCGCCCATACCGTCCCGTCCTGCCCGACGGCTTGGACGGTCCAGGTCTGCCGGTTCGCCACCTGCACGTCGGCGTCGTTGCGCCGGGTCTGGATCACGTCGCCGGCGCCGATGCTCAGGCCGTCGCTGCCCGTTGTCGTGCGAGTGTCGTCGACCAGGCCAGCATGCACGCGGTCGTCGCGGATGCGTTCGTTCAGTTCGCTCGCTTCCTCGTTGGTCGCGGTCGTGATCACGTCCCCGTCTCGGGCGTCGCGGGCTATCGCATCCTGCATCGCCTCGGTGCTCTCGTGCAGTACCACGAGCCCGAGGGCGTGCAGCCGGTCGAACAGCCGGGGCGGGTGCTCCCCGCGGCGCATCTGCACGGTAAGGTCCGCGTACTCGGGGTCCGTGAAGCGATGCACGGTGGTCATCTCGTAGACGCGCGGCGCGAGTTGCGTGGCCATGTCGAGCACGCCGCCCCTACCGACCGCGGGGAGCTGCGCCCGGTCCCCGACGAGCGCGAGGGTCGCACCGCGCTCGTCCGCCACGGTCAGCAGCGCGAGGGCCGTGTCCTGATCGAGCATCCCCGCCTCGTCCACAACGATGCGCTCGCCCCGAACGAGCCGTGCGGCGGCCGAGGGGCCGGTGTAAGTGCTGCCGTTCTCCGGGTTGGTGTCGCCGGGCGCGAGGCGGGTCCATACGCCGTCGGCGTTCCAGCGCCAGCCGTGTTCGTGGACGAGCTTCGCCACACTATCGGCCGGGACGCCGAGTTCCTGGGCTGCCACGTCCGCGGCCTTCTTTGTCGGGGTCACGACCCGCGTGCGCTGGCCTCGGGCGGTGGCCGCTTCGATCGCGGCGCCGAGCATGGTGGTCTTGCCCGCACCGGCCGCACCCTCGATCACCACGAGCGGATCGGTCCCGGCGACCGCGGCTGCGGCCTGCGCCTGGTCCGGGTCCAGTCCGCGCCGATCCGCCAAGCTGGTCACCTCCGGTACCCGGCGAACATCACTGGTTGCGCGGGCGGTCAGCCGATCGCGCAGGCTCGTCTCGACCGCGACGACGTGCAACGACGTGAGGTGCGCGACATGCTCTGGTTGCACGCTCGCGGGCGTCAGCACGGACAGGCAATCCTCCGCCGCCAGTCGGGTCGTGATCGCAACCATGTCACGCAACGTCCCCGGGGTTGCGCGCACGCCGGCCTCGGTGATGATCCTGGTGACGTGCTCCTGAACGTCATGCACCGTCCACGTCGATGCGGCGGCCGCGCAACGGTCCAGCGCACGCGATGCCACCCGTTGCACGCTCAGGTCATCGAGGTTGCGTGCCACCTCCACGATGGCGCGTGGCAGGTTCGGGCTGTAGCCGGCGTCCTGGAGCTCGCGCAGCCAGCCGGCCTCCGAGCCGAGGGTCGATGGCTTCTTGTTCGGCCGCTCGTGATCCCACGCCTTCGCCTGCAACCGCGCGCTGACGACAGCGCCGGGCTCCTGGCCCGGATGCGCCTCCTCCCATTCCGCGCGAAACCGGGCCAGGTTGCGCGCCACCTGCTCGCCGCGCTTGGACATCATGGCATTCCACGGCACCAACTCCGCGACCTCACCGCTCACCGGATCGAGGGTGAGGCCGTGCGCGTCGAGCACCGCGGCCAGCTGCGGGTGCGCGGCGACGACCGCCGTACCGAGAGCGCGGATCGCGCCCTGCTGGCGGAACAGCGCCCCCGTGTCCAGCCCGCGCCAGGCGCCCGCTGCCCATACGCGGGTGCCGACCTGGAAGTGGATGTGCCGGTGCGGATCACCAGCGCGGGAAGTCTTGTGCGAGACGGCGACCGTCTCCAACTGCTCGACGGGCACGACCTCTTGCTTTCCGCGCGGGCCGACACGCGTGACCGAATGCCTGCCGAGCCACCACCTGATCTCTACCACCGCGTCACGCTGCGCCGCATCCAATGCCTCAGAGACCTCTGAGTGCAGCGCGGCAGCGATCGACAGCGACTTCGGCACGTTCACGACCATCTCCGCGAACCGGGGGCTCCCTCGACGACCTTTACCTGGCAGACGTGGGGTCCCCATCGACTCGCCGGTCAGCGGGTTCACCCAATCCACCCACTGGGCGTACTCGTCCGGGGTCAATCCGACTTCGCCGACCACCCGGCCTTCTCCGTCGACAGCGGAGAACTCCGCGAGCGCGGTCCCACCCTCCAAGTAGTAGTCGTCGGCCCGCGAGCGGTCTGACTCCAGGTAACGGCGCGCGTCCGTGCCGGAGCCCCGGAACAGAATCACGCCGCCATGCATCAGCCCACCCCAGTAAGTCATGTACCTGCAACTATCGAAGGTAGCATACGTCCATTCAATCGAGCTTGTGATGTCTCAGGAGATAGGTGACGGTTCTGTATCTGGACATCGGTAACACTTCATGTCTCAGGACATCGGTGACAGTTCGGGGCCTGGGCCGGTGGGCTCGAAGGTGGGGAGCTTCCGGTTGTAGCGGACGTAGCCGACGTGTTTGATGCCGGGGTCGGGGATGGGGTGTTCGGCGATGACCTCGCCGGTTGCGGGGTCGCAGAACACGATGGTGTTGGTGCCGATGACGGCGTGGAGGGTCTGTCCGGCGTGGTCTTTGCCGATGCCGTAGACGACGTTGCGGATGCTCACTCGCCCATCGCGGCGGACGATGCGGTCGTATTCTCCGGTTGGAGTGGCGGTGCTGGTGCCGGTGCTGTGAATGACGTCGCGGATGTCCTTGGGGCGGGTGGTGCCCGCGCCGCGGGGTCTGCCGGTGCTGACGTGTTTGGTTCCCGGCTTCGGCCAGGGGTGTTCGAGGAGGAGCATCCCGCTGTGGTCGTAGAACTTGATGCCCTCTTCGAGCTTGGCCACGTAGACGGTCTCGCCGGCGAGTTCGCGGGCGATCTGGTACGTCACGCCACGGACGGCGATCGCGCCGCTTGACTGCACCCATATCGGGTGCATGTCCTCGATATCCAGCAGCGCGCCCGGCGCTCCTGCGGCTGGATCGAGGAGGACGGAGCGAGGAGGTGCCGGTCGGGGTCGGGGCGGCTCGGCAGCCTCGGTCGCGTCCCATGCGGCTTGCGGGGTGATGCGGCCGGGCAGTCCTTGGTGTGGGCGCTGGGTGTTGTAGATGACGTCGAACCGGTCGACCTGCTCCTGCAGCTCGGCGATCGTCGCAGCGATGGGCTGCTTGTCGAGGTACCGGAACAGGGTCTGGTGGAAGCGTTCGTTCTTGCCCTGCGTGGTCGGCTTGCCCGGCTTGCCCGTGATCGCCTGAACGCCGAGCGAGGTGGCGTAGGCGGTGAGCTGTCCGATCCACCCGCGGCGGGCCGGGTTCAACGCGGCACCGTTGTCGGTGAGCAGCCGTTGCGGGACGCCGTGGGTGGCCACACCCTTCTGGAATACGGCCACTGCCGCCTCGCTGGTCTCACCGGTGGCAACGTGGGACGCGACCGCGAGGCGGGAGTGGTCGTCTTCGAGCTGGAAGATCACGCACTTCCGGCCGCCTTGGAGGACGTACTCGGTCGCATCCAGCTGCCAGCACGCGTTCGGCGCCGGGTAGACGAACCGACGATACGAGGACCGCGGCTTCTTCCGCGGTTCCTTCCGAGCGACCCCTGCCTGCCGGAAGATCCGCGCGAGCGACGCGACCGAGGGTGTGGTCAGACCGAGCGCCACCATCTTGTCGTGCACGCTGATCGGCCCGTGATCCAGACCCGATGCTTCCAGCGCTGCCCGCACCTGAATCGCCTGCCGCGATACCTCGTCGGTGACCTTCCCCGGGCTCGTCCTCGGGCGGCGCGAGCGCGGCTCCAGAACCGCCGCCTGCCCCTCCTCTCGGGCGCGGGCACGAAGGGCGTAGAACGTCTTCCGAGCGATGCCATGCTCAGCGCACAACGTGGACACGCTGCCACGCGGCGCATCATCCGGCCACCGGGCGATCGCGAGACGGACACGGGCATCAACAGGATCATTCGGCTTCGGCACCCTCCATCACAGCGGGAGAAGCGTCACCACCAAGAACACCAGAACCGTCACCGAAGTCCTGATGCACGCGCGTCACCGAAGTCCTGAGACATAACACATTCAGGAGGAAAGTTGCTGGCCAATGCCGTAGACAATGTGGCGGATGCAGCTCCGCCGTCGGCGCAGACGTACGGCGATATTCGCCAGATGGGGCGCGGTTCTGGCGGGGATGCCAGCACTTGGCCCCGCATCCGAGCAAAGGAGGGAGGTCCGCTCACATCACAGCCATGGGCGACTGATCTGGGTGCGGGCCGACGGGGCGGGAAGCCCTCGACCTCCGCGACGGTGCAGGCCAGTTCGCAACTGGCTACGGCGCGGAACGCGCTCTGGCTGTTGTCGGGTGCGCCCAGCGCACGGGTCCGGTGATGGTGAGGTGTCCGGCGTGGTCGACGGTGATGACGGAGACTCCGAACTCTTCCTGGGCCCAGTGTGGTCCGTCGGCTCCCATGGCGTAGACGGCGGTGGCGAGGGTGTCGGCGATGGTGAGGTCGGGATCGAGCACGCTGACGGAGGCCCAGGTGCGCGGCGTGGCGCTGGTGCGGGGGTCGTCGATGTGGTTGCCGCGTTCGTAGGCGCCGGAGGTGGCGAGGGCACCTTGTCCGAGCACGAGCACGCCGAGGAGCTTGCTGGCCTCGAAGGGGTCGCGGATGCCGGCCTGCCAGTGGCGGCCGGGCTCGGGGGCGCCGCGAGTGATGATGTCACCGCCGGCATTCAGGCAGAAGTCCGTCGCCCCGCCGTTAGCGAGGAGGTCGGCGGCGCGTTGGGCGGCCCAGCCTTTGACGATCCCGTCGGTGTCGATCTTGCCGTCGCGGCGGGCGGAGAACGCACCGCCGCTGGCCTGTTGGAAAGCGTCGGCTAGGCGTAGCACCTCGCGCATGTCGTCGCTGGTCTCAGCTAGGCCGAGCTCGCCCCGGTTCAGGCGCGATAGCTCGCTGCCCGGCAGAAAGGCGCTGAAGCGCGCCTCGGCCTGCTCGATGGCGTCGAAGGCCTGCTCAATCAGTTCGTCCGGGATCTCACCACGCACGTCGAGGGAGAAGGCGGTGCCCATCAGCTGGCGGATGCGTCTCATCCGTGTGCGTCGATCGCGGATTGGACGCTGGCGAGGTAGCCGCCGGAGGTGTAAGTGGCGCCGGAGACGGTGTCGACCTGGGCGGATTGGGAGGCGAGGACCTCTTGTTCCAGCTGGGGGACGGCGTAGCTGGCGATCTCGGCGTCACGGCCTCTGCGGTCCGGGACTTGCAGGACTTTGATGGCGGTGATCTTCGTGCCGGTGAAGGTGACCTCGACCTGGACGGGCCCGTAGGGGGTCTGCTCGGTCTGTCCGGTCACGGTCGTGCTGGAGGCCGAAGGGGTGCCGGCGGTGGCCGGGCTGGCGGTGCTGCTGGGCGCCGGGGTGCTCGCGGGCGTTGAGCCGGTGGCGGTTCCGATGCTGCTCTGTGGCGCCTGGGCGGTGCCGAGGGTCGGTGTGCTGGCGGTGGCGAGGCGTCCGCCGATGGTTGCGGCGGCCCCGGCCATGATCAGGGCGAAGAGGGTGGTTCCCTGCCATTTGCGTCTCATGCGAAGCTCAGTTCCTCGGAGTGGATCTTGCGGTCAGGGATCCCGAGATCGGTCAGACTCTCTCGCACGCGGGCGATCATGGGCTCGGGGCCGCAGATGAGGGTCTCCCGGTGCTGGATGTCCGGCACCGCCCGGGCGAGGCGTGCAGCCTCCAGCGGGTCGTAGCCCAGCTCGGCGCGGCGTCCGACGAGCGGGATGAGGTGCACCCCGGGCAGGGCTGCGACCTCGTGGTACAGGGCGAGGTCGTCGAGTGCGCTGGCTCGGTATACGACCACCACGTTGCGGCCCATGCGCGCGAACTGTTCGGCCAGGCCCCGGATGGGGCCGATCCCGGCGCCGCCGGCGATCAGCAGCACCGCGGCGGCCCGGCGGCGCCGGCCGAAGAAGCCGCCGAAAGGCCCCTCGACGATCACCTTCGTGCCCGGCTGCACGTGTTTGAGCGCCCCGGAGTGGTCGCCGAGGTCGGCGACGGTGATGCGCAGCAGACCGTCCTGCGGGACGTTGGAGATCGAATACGGGTGCGCGGTCAGCAGGTGGCCCCAGGCCAAGAATCGGAAGAGCATGAACTGCCCGGCCTTCGCCTTCAGCAGCTCGGGACGGTTGGAGCGGATCCACACGCTGGTCATCCGCCGGGATTCCGGGACGACGGCGACGACCTGGAAGCGGTGGACGGAGAAGTGCCGCAGAGGCGCCACGGCCCGCCACCACACCACGCAGGCGGCCGTGCCACCATACAGGGCCATCCAGATCGCCCGGTGCCCGGGGTGGCCGGCGAAGACCGGGCCGGCGCTGATCTGGTGCAGGAACGTCAGGAAGATCGCGAGGTAGAACGTGACGTGCGTCCAGTACCACAGCTCGTACGGCAACAGCCGGCGCAGCGCTCCCGCGCTCAGCAGACCGGCCCCCAGCATGATCGCGGTGCCGATGGTCGCGGTTAGCATGTCCGGGTATAGGCCGAACAGGCCGAGGTACGCGTGCACCGGGCCGCCTCCAGCGGTGACCCACTGGCCGAGGGTCATGAAGGACACGTGCGCCAGGATCAGAAACAAGGTGGTGGTCCCCACGATGCGGTGCCAGGCCACCAGGCGATCCAGGCCCACCATCCGCTCGAACCACGGGATCCGGGCGATCAGCAGCACCTGCACGCACACCAGGTACGAGCCGACCATCCCGACCAGCTCGGCGATCGCCGTGGACAGCGTCGACGGGCTCAGCGAGACGACCGCGCTCGGCCACCACAAAGCCACCACCGCGACGCCGCCGAGGATGACGGCAAGCGTGACGATCCGGCTCCTCATGCGCGGGCCGCTCTCGTCTGCGCGGGGGCGCCGGTCGGGCGCGGCCTTCGGGGGCGGGTGTCCATAAGGGTCCTCTCGCTGATGCTGACATCTCCAGCGTGAGGCGGGATTCTCTCCGAATTCTTACTCCGGCTGAGAAGAGGCCGCAGGAAAGCTATGCGTTGTCGATGCGGGGATCCTGCGTGCGTGAGGGGTCGCGCTGCGCGAGCATCGGCGGCTTCGTCTGCGGCTTGGCTCCAGATGCGTTGCGAGCCGACGCCCTCCGGCCTGGGGCGGCAGCTTCCCAAGCCTGGGTGGCGGCTTGGACGGCGTCCCACGGGGAGCCGAGCGGTGGCGTATAGGCCAGGTCGAGCTCGGAGATCTGTGGAACGGTGAGTCCGGCGTAGAGGGCGGTGGCGAAAGTGTCGACGCGTTTGGCGACCTCGGTACCGAGCCTGCCGACGAGCTGCGCGCCGAGGAGACGTGCGTCGCGGTGATCGCCGGTGATGCGGAAGCTGATGGGGTGGGCGCCCGGGTAGTACCGCAAGTGGTCGTCCGCTGAGGAGCCGGTGGTGAGGGGCCGGTAGCCGGCGGCGGCGGCTTCGTGGTGGCGCAGTCCGGTGCGGGCGGCGACGAGGTCGAAGACCTTGACGACCTGGGTGCCGACGGAGCCGGCGAACTTCGCATCACCGCCGAGGGCGTTCTCGCCGGCCACGCGGCCCTGCTTGTGCGCCGTGGTTCCCAGCGGCAGGTAGGTGGGGCCGAGGAGGCGGTGGTGGGTGATGGTGCCGTCTCCGGCGGAGTAGACGTGCGGAAGCCCGGTCCTCATGCCCTCGTCGACCACGACCGCGCCGCCTGGGCCGAGGGTGGCGCCGGCCTTCTCGAGCAGCGCGGTGTTGGGCCTGACACCGACGACGACCAGGACGAGATCGGCGGTGCGCTCGAAGGGGGCGTCCTCGTGGATGCCGGTGACGGTGAGCCCAGCGGCTGTTTTCCGGATGGTCTTCACGGTGGAGTTCACGACGACCTCGACGCCGTGCTGATCCAGCTCGGTGTGGACGAGGGCGCCGAGTTCGGGGTCGAGGGTGGAGAGGACCTCGGGGCCGCGCTGCAGTTGCGTGGTGCGGATGCCGCGGACGGTGAACGCCTCGGCCATCTCCAGGCCCACGTAGCCGGCGCCGACGATGATCGCCGACCTCGGCGCGCGCTCGGTGAGGTGACGGTCGAGGGCGAAGGTATCTCCCATCGAGTGGATGACATGCACTCCGTCCTCCGCTCCGAGCTGGTCGAGGCCGACAATGCCCGCGTGGGAGGGCAGCGCGCCGATGCCGACGACCAGCTCGTCGTAGCCGAGGTCCTCCACAGACCCGTCCGGGTTGCGGAGCTGCAGTTTCCGGCCAGCGACGTCGATGCCGGTGGCGAGCGTGTCGAGGCGCAGTCGCATTCCGGTGGCTTCGAGGTCGGCTGTGGTGCGGTGGGCGAGGGACTGCCAGGGGGTGACGTCGCCGGAGAAGTAGTAGGGGATGCCGCAGATGGAGAAGTTCGGGTACCGATCGGCCACCACGACCGTGACATTCACGGACGGGTCGAGTTCGCGGGCGCGCAACGCGGCGGAGATACCGGCGTCGCTGCCGCCGATGGCGATCAGGTGAGTCACGAGAGTGTCCTTTCGGGGATGACGGCATCCGCGGCTCGGGCGCGCGACGCCGGGACGAGAACGACGGGCAGGCCGAGCCCGATCGCAGCGCCTGCAAGCTGTGCGGCGATGAAGCCGGGGGTGGAGGCTGGGGCGATACCGGCGAAGGTGTTCGTGAACATCCGCCCGACCGTGACGGCGGGGTTCGCGAAGGACGTGCTGCTGGTGAACCAGTAGGCGGCGCCGATGTACGCCCCGATCGCCGCCGGCGCCGCATAGGTCTGGCCGGTCCTGGCGAGCAGGAAGATCAGCAGGATGAGGACCGCGGTGGCCACCGCCTCACCCAGCAGATGTGGAGTCGTGGCACGGTGTTTCACCGACCAGGCCGGCGGCACGGCGAACATGGCATTCGCGAGCTCGGTGCCGCCGACCGCCCCGACCAGCTGCGCGGCCACGTAGACGGGAACCTCCCGCCAGCTGCGGCCGCGCAGGAGAGCATCGGCGAGGGTGACGACGGGATTGAAGTGCGCCCCCGAGATCGGCCTGAGCATCAGGATCAGCACTCCGAGCCCCAAGGCGGTGGCAATCGAGTTCTCTAGCAGCTGCACCCCCACGTCGTCCGGGGACAGCTGCGCGGCCGCGATCCCGGAGCCGACGACGACGGTCACCAGCAGCCCGGTGCCGAGCAGCTCGGCGGCCGCGCGGCGCCACAGGGAGGAGATCACGCGCAACAGCTTGACCGGTTGATGCTCACTCAGTCAACCTTGACTCAATGAACACTGAGCAAACAGGGTTGTCGCGGCGGGCGGCGGTGCACGCCGCCCTGGGCGATGCCGCCAGGCTGCAGATCGTGGACCTGCTCACCGTAGGCGACCGTTCCCCGGTGGAGCTGCAGCTCGCGCTCGGGATGCCCTCCAACCTGATCGCCCACCACCTGAAGATCCTCAAAGACGCGGGCCTGATCAGCCGGCACCGCTCCGAGGCCGACCGGCGGCGCAGCTACCTGAACCTCGAGCGGGAGGCCCTCACCGGCATCGTGCCGGGGGCTGCGGTGGTGGCGCCGCGGGTGGTGTTCGTGTGCACCGCCAACACCGCCCGATCCCACCTCGCCGACGCCCTGTGGAGACAGGCAAGCCGGGTGCCTTCCACCTCTGCCGGAACGCGCCCCGCGGACCGGATTGCCCGCGGGGCGATCGCGGCGGCCCGCCGGCACGGCCTGGACCTCCCCGATGCCGCCCCGCGCAGCCTGGATGGCGTCGTGGAGCCGGGTGACCTGGTCATCACCGTGTGCGACCACGCCCACGAGGAGCTCGGCGCTCAGTCCGGCCTGCACTGGTCGATCCCGGACCCGGTAGCGGCCGGGACCACGCAGGCGTTCGAGGACGCGTACCGGCTGCTTGCACGGCGGGTCGAGGATCTGGCGCCCCGGATCGCTGCGGCCTGAACGAGCGATGCGGTCGGGGATGATTAGGCTCCACGCCGCCGTGGCAGGCCGTCTGCGCTGCTGCGCCTGAGCTGAGGTGCGCGGCAGCGGGCTGGGTCGCGGGAAGCTCAGAGGCGTCTTAGAGCCGCGCCGGGATCCTCTATACCGGCAGCGGTGCGTTCATGCGCGCGCAGAAGGGCGGAGAGCCGTGACGGCGGAACAGGCCGGCCCAATCGAGGCCGTGATGCGCTACTTCATGTTGGACTGGCCCCTCGGTAGGCGGCAGTCGTCGTGGTGGCGGCTGGGTGCCGCGCTGGTGGTCGCGGTGGTCGGCTCGGTGCTGGCCTGCGCGATCCTGGCGAAGCTCGGACCCCTCGTCTTCCCCTCCACGGCCGGATACGTGCACTTCCGCTTCGGCGACTACACGAAGCTGACAGTGATCGGCGTCGTCATCGCCTGGATCGCCTGGCCGGTGGCCACCCTGGCGAGCTCGCGGGCGGCGCGCCCTTTGTTCCTGTGGGCGGCGGTCGTTGTCACCGTGGTCTCCTTCGCCCCGGATGTGCGGATCCTCATGAAGGGCCAGAGCGCGCCGGCCGTCTTGGTGCTC
Source organism: Humibacter albus DSM 18994 (assembly GCF_000421825.1). Lineage (GTDB taxonomy): Bacteria > Actinomycetota > Actinomycetes > Actinomycetales > Microbacteriaceae > Humibacter > Humibacter albus. The sequence continues at coordinate 341,535 of NZ_ATXT01000011.1, read as the reverse complement.
GCGGTGATGCACGTGGCGGTCGCCGCCGTCACCTACCCCGCCCTGGTCTTCATCGCCCCACAGCGGAGGACGGAAGACCATCCCGATAGCTAGACGACACCTCGCGCCGCGTGAGGCCCGCCGGTCTTCAGGAGGCCAGGCATGCCCTCATGAGCGCGAACACCGGGGTCGTCGACATCTTCGGAGCCGTCCTGCTGTAGGCGAGCTCTGCGCCCGCATTGGTGGTTAGGGTCAGCGGGTTGCGGCGGCAAGGCGCAGGCGCAGCACGGCACCGGTGGGGCCGGTGGTGGCGATGGACACGGTGCCACCGTGTCGGTGGGCGACCTCGGCGACTAGGGCCAGGCCGAGGCCGTAGTGGCGCCGCCCGGTCTCGTCCGCGCTCTCGGCCCGGCTGCTGGCGAAGCGCTCGAAGGCCCGCTGGGTGGTTCCTGGAGGGAAGCCGGGCCCGTCGTCGCACACGTCCAGGACCGCCCAGCCACTTTCGGTCCGGGTCGTGATCGTGACGGTGGTGCGGGCGTGGTCCAGCGCGTTGGAGATCAGGGCGAGGATCGCGCGGGACAGCGAGACCCGCACGCCATGGACGGGCACCGGACCGTCTCCTTCGACGCGGATGCTCACGCCGCGCGCGTCGGCTTCTGGGCGCAGCGTGGCGGCGGCGTCGCGTGCGGCAGCGGTGAGGTCGACGTTGGTGCGCTCGGCGTCTTGGCGGGGGTCGGCGGCGAGGAGGAGGTCTTCCAGGATGCCCGTGAGGGTCTTGGTGTCGGAGACGATCTCCTCCAGCCCCTCGGAGACTTCCTCGAGCGCAGGCTGCTGGGGGGCCTGCTGGGTCGCGGGCAGGGTGCGGTGGAGCATCTGGGCTCTGGTGCTCAGCAGGGTCAGCGGGGTGCGCAGCTCGTGGCCGGCGTCGGCGACGAAGCGGCGCTGCAGGGCGAGGGCCTCGGCCAGGGGGCGCATGGCCCGCAGCGACATCCACCAGCCGATCAGCGCCGCCCCGACGACCGTCGGGATGCCCGCCAGGGCCAAGGCGAGGACCACCCGGTACAGCTCGTCCTGGCTCTCCTCCTGGCTGACCGCGACCTGCACCACACGCCCGGAGTCCGCGTCGGTGCGCACGATGTACGCCTGCCCGCCGAAAGACCGGGTGGCCTGGATCACCTGCCCGGAGGCGGCGACAGTGCTGAGGTCTTTCTGCGCGGGGAAACCGGACGGGGCGTTCTCAGAGGCAAGGGTGCCACCCGGGGTGACGATGGCGACGTAGGTGCCCAGCGGGGCGTCTTTGGGCGAGTCGATGTGCTCGGCGCCCACGAGCTTCTGGAGGAGGGCCTGGTGGGAGGCCTCGGCGACGATGCCGGTGACGACGCCCGCCAGCAGCAGGAACAGGGCGAGGATTAGGGCGGCGAAGCCCGCCGCCAGGCGTAGCGCCGCGCCGCGCAGCCCACCGGCATCCGTCATCTCAGCGGCCCAGCCCGTAGCCGATGCCGCGCACGGTCAGCACGCAGCCGCGGCCCAGCTTGCGGCGCAGGTGATGCACGTAGCTGTCCACGACGCCGGTGTCATCGGCGTCCGCGAACACCGTCTCCAGCAGCTCCTGGCGGGTGAAGACCTGCCCGGGGCGGCGGGCGAGCATCACCAGCAGCTCGGTCTCCCGCTCTGAGAGCACCACCACCTCCCCGGCATCCGTGACCGCCTCGTGACGTCCCGGGTGTAGCACCCCGCCGGGAATCTTCAGGCCCCCGGTCGGAGCGGCGCTCTTGCGCCGCAGCACCGCGAGCCGCGCCAGCAGCTCGTCGATGTCGAAGGGCTTGGCGAGATAGTCCTCAGCACCACGGGTGAGCCCCTCGACCCGGTCGGCGGGATTTCCGAGAGCCGACAGGATCAGCGCCGGCACCGTGTTGCCGCGGGCCCGCAACGCTTCCAGCACCTCCAGGCCCTCCCGAGCCGGGAGACCGCGGTCGAACAGCAGCACGTCGAAGGCCTCGGTCATCGCCAGATGCAGGGCCCGCTGCCCATCGAAGGCCACCGTCACCTGGTAGCCCTCGCCGGAGAGCAGCCGCTCCAGCATCCCGGCCAGCCGCCGGTCGTCCTCGGCCAACAGCACCCGGGGACGACCATCCGACATCCTCGCAGTATACGAACAGCACCCTCGCCGATATCGGCAAGGTCCGTGGACACGCACCGGGCTGCTCTGCTTCCCTAGAGGCCATGAGCGACAAGGACACCGGGCAGCACCCAGACGAGCCCCACCAGAGCGGCCTCGCCCGACGGCTGAACTGGCTGCGCGCCGGAGTCCTCGGCGCCAACGACGGCATCATCTCCGTGGCCGCCGTCCTGGTCGGCGTGGCCGGCACCGGCACCGGGACCGCCTCCATCCTCGCCTCCGGCATCGCCGCTCTCGTCGGCGGGGCACTGTCGATGGCTGTGGGCGAGTACGTTTCCGTCAGCAGCCAAAGCGACAGCGAGAAGGCGCTCATCGCCAAAGAACGCCAGGAGCTGGCCACCTTGCCCAGCGAAGAGCTCGACGAGCTCACCGCCCTCTACGAAGCCCAGGGCATCAGCCATGCCACCGCCCGGCAGGTCGCCGTCGAGCTGACCGCGAAAGACGCCCTGCGCGCCCACCTGTCCGCCGAGCTCGGCATCGACCTCGACGACATCGTCAGCCCCTGGCACGCAGCCGGCGCCTCCGCCCTCGCCTTCCTCATCGGCGGCCTGCTGCCCTTCATCGTCACCCTCGCCGTACCCGCCCCGTGGAAGATCCCGGTCACCTTCGCCGCGGTCCTTGCCGCCCTCGCGCTCACCGGCACCATCAGCGCCCGCGTCGGCGGCAGCTCCAAACGCCTCGGCACCCTTCGCGTCGTCCTCGGCGGTGCGATCGCCCTGGCCGCCACCTTCGCCATCGGCGCGCTCCTGGGCACCACCGGGGTGGCATAGCGCGCCGGCCTATCCAGGCGAGCTGACGGCCCTTGACTGCTCGTGACGGGAAAGGAGTGTGCAGCATCCGAGCATGATGAAGCGGTGTCGCAGCATTCGGCGCAATTCCGAGAGCTTGGGGGAGCGGGCCAGGCGCGGGCTTGTCGTCGCACTCGGCAGCTGTGCGGATGCGCCTGGATCGGCCACCAGGGTGGGGCGAAAGCGTGGCAACACTTTGGCAATGAACACTGACGACGAGATACGTCTGCGACGCACTCGAGGCATGTGGAGTCCTTGTAAGCACTGGGCTGAACGGGGTTGGGCGCGCAGTCCCAGGGGCTCCTATTCCCCTCTCGTAGTGGCCGTTCTACCCGGCACGTCCGCGTCGTCCTGGCGGCAGCAGCCCCTTGTGCCGGGCGCGTGCGACCCAGCCCTGGACGGTGGACAGGGGCACGTTGCTGAGACGGGCCATTGTCGCGGTCGGGTTCGGGTCGCCGTCGTCGATGAGGCGGGCGTGCTGGAGGGCGACGAGCTCGTAGAAGTCGGGGGTGCGCTTGGGGTCACCGAGCGGCTGCATAACCTCGGCGGAGCGCAGGGTGCGGCCGCTGGGGAGCCTCATCCGGCCTTCTTGGAAGTTGCTGGCGCCGGTGACGGCGAACTGGCGGCGGTTGATCGCGGCCTCGATCTTGGAGGTGGGTAGTTCGCGCAGGATAGGGCTCGCGACGGGGTCGCCGGCCCATTCGGGCAGGTAGACGATGCCACTGATGCGGACCTCGCCCATCGGGTGCTGGTCCAGAAGATATTGGCGCTGAAGGCGCAACAGGACACGAGTGCTCGTCTCGACGTGCTGGATGAGGTACCAACGTCCCTCCTCGACGCGGTTGTGACTCGTGGCGAGCTTGCGGTCCAGGCCCGGTTCGTTGTCGACCCAGAGGGTGTAACGCAGCGCGGCGTCGATCTCGGCGCTGTCGCGCTCGGGGTCGATGGGCGACAGGTCAGGCATCTGCCAGCCGGCCGGCAGGTCTGCACGGACCAACAGCGCGACGTCCTCGGGGTCAGCAGCCATGCCCTGAGTGTATCGACACTTGGAAGTTTTCTCGCGCACTAGCCAGTACGCCAGATGAGCCGTATAGTGGCGTATCTGCCTATACGTGAGGTGATGCCATGAGCGATGTAACGGCCGCCGCCGAGGACCGCCTGCTACGGACCGAAGACGTGGCGAAGTGGCTGTCGGTCTCGAAGTCGACGCTGGTGCGTTGGCGGCAATCCGGAGAGGGGCCGGCCGTGTACTGGCTCGCCGAGGGAGTTCCGCGCTATCGCGCCGCGGACGTCGAGGCGTGGCTGGCCGCGCGCTCGACCGCGCGGCCGCGTCTGCCGAGGAGAGGGGTTGCGCATGCCGGTGCGTCGCGGGGATAAGTGGGAGGGGCGGCTGAAGATCGGCGGGCAGGTCGTTCGGACCAAGCGATTCGATCTGCGGCGCTCCGCGGTGGCCTGGGAGCAGCGACAGCGGGCGACCTTCGCCGAGCACGGCTACGACCCGAGCACAGGGAAGGTCGCCGTGGAGGATCTGCTGCCGGAGTATCTGATGCAGCGCGAAGGCCGGGTGAGCAAGACAACCCTGGACACCGACCGCTACCTGATGCCGACCGAGGGCCAGCTCGCCGGCAGGAGCAAGCGGGAGCCGGTGCTGCCGCTGTGGTTCCGCAAACTGCACGTCGGCAAGGTCACCAGTGCCGCGATCGAGAAGTGGCAGGACGATCTCAGCAAGCGCGGCCTGGTCGCGAGCACGGTGATCCGTTACCGCGACTCGCTCTCTTCCTTCTTCTCCTGGTGCGTCTCGGAGGGGTACATCGCCTACAACCCGGTGACGGCGACCAAGCCGCCAAAGGACCGCCGCGCGCGGGAGGATATGCGTCCGCTGCCAGCGCCCGAGTTCGATGCGGTGGTCAAGGACATCACCGAGCTGAGCCCGGTGTTCGGCGATCTCGTCCTGGTGCTGGGCCGGACGGGGTTGCGCTGGGGCGAGGCACGGGCAACGCAGGTCCGCGACTTCGTCGAGATGCCCATCCCGATGCTGCACGTCATCCGCAACCAGCCCGAGGGGGCCGCGGTCAAGGCTCCGAAGTCAGGCAAGGGCCGTAACGTGCCGGTGCCGGACTACCTTGTGCCGGTCATCCGCCGCTTCGCCGCCGGCAAGGCGCCGACCGATCTGCTGTTCACCAGCCCGCGCGGCGCGCAGCTCCACCGCACCTCGTTCGTGCGGGCAACCAACTGGGAGGCCACCGGGCGTGGACGCACCCGACACGATCTGCGGCACACGGCCGCGTGCGAATGGCTGATCCAGGGCGTGCCGTTGACCACGGTGCAGCACTGGCTCGGCCACGGCTCCATCGCGATCACCGCCCGCTACCTGCACCACCTCGGCGACTTCGCCGACCGGGCCGCGCTCGACGTCCTCAACAACGCCGCGAAGAAGGCCCTGGACGAGCGTGCTGCACGGTTGGGTCGAATCGACCCCGCCACACCACTCGGGCGGACACTCGACCACGGACGTGGGCTGGGACTCGAATAGACCATCGAGACGGGCCGGTCCTGCAGTTCGGGGTGATTCCGGAGTGATTCCGAAGCACGCGACAACGAAGGCGTCTAGGTTAGGGAAAAGAAAAATCTCTGGACTGACCAGGGATTTTTCTTGTGGTGGGCGATGCCGGACTCGAACCGACGACCTCTTCCGTGTGAAGGAAGCGCGCTACCAACTGCGCCAATCGCCCGTCGCGGCCCGAAGTTCTTACTCGGCCGCGGCTACCGATACTAGCGGACGCATGCCGCCGAGCGCACATCGGGAGCGCGGCCCGGGCGTGGCCGATGGTTCGACACGCGCGAGAATCGTGACGGTCCACGTCGGTTTGAATATCCGCTGGATGATCGGCTACAGTTTCTAAGCACGCAGAAATGCGAAGCGAAATGCGGATGTGGCGCAGTTGGTAGCGCATCACCTTGCCAAGGTGAGGGTCGCGAGTTCGAGTCTCGTCATCCGCTCGAGTGTGAGTCGGCCACCGGCCGATGTAAGGATGTGGGAAGCCACACACGAACCCACACACGGTGGCGTGGCCGAGAGGCGAGGCAGCGGCCTGCAAAGCCGTATACACGGGTTCGAATCCCGTCGCCACCTCCACTCCCGACCGCGGTCGGACAAAGCAAGAGCCTGAACAGGCGCGATTGGCGCAGCGGTAGCGCGCTTCCCTGACACGGAAGAGGTCACTGGTTCGATCCCAGTATCGCGCACAACAGAGATTCAGCCCTTGATCAGGTGTTTAGCCGGTCAGGGGCTGATCTGATTTTGGCGGCATGCCATTAGCGTGGCGGCTTAGGCTTATCGGCCAAGAAGAGTGGATGCCGTCGGGCATGCCGACGTCGATCACGGCATCCGTCGGCTCCTACTCGAAGCTCGGCCCCGTGTTACACCGACGTCACGCGCGAGGAGCAAGGTCGTCGTCGACATAGCGCTGGATGGTCGGGCCGACGGCCGCGACCACCTCGCCGTCGCTCATGGACGCGATCGGCTCGACGTGCCAGACGTAGCGCATCAGGCCGAGCCCTAGCAGCTGCGAGGCGATGAATCCGGAGCGATGCCGTCGGTCTTGCTCACCCCGGCCGATCAGAGCAGGGCCCATCAGCGCGTCGGTGACCAGGTCGCGCAGTTTGGCGCGAGTACCCGGTTCGTGTGCAGCGATGAGCACGATGGCGCGAAGCACGGGGCCGGAGTCCCCGGCCTGCCAGTTTCCCAAGGTGAGTGCGACCAGCCGCTCACCGAGTTCCTCGTGAGGGGATGCCCAGGCGTCAGCGATGCGGTCGAGGAACGACTGCGGCAGGTTCGTGCTGGCATCGAGCAGCGCCTTCTTCGATCCGAAGTAGTGATACACGAGTGAGGGATCGACGTCGGCATCTCTCGCGACGCCACGGATGGTCGTGCCGGCCCAGCCGTGTTCCGAGAACGCGGTGCGCGCGACGGACAGGATGTGTGCCGCCAACACGCCGCGTTCGTCTCGCGGCCCGCGCTGCGACGAACCGGGCGACATGGCTTCCTCCTCTCCCGGGGGCGATCGGAGCGCTTGCACCGGGTCGAGTTTCATCATATGGTGAAATTAGTCTCACCGCAGCGTGAAACTTTTCACCGTGGAAAGAAGGGCATGAGGATGATCGCGTCCGGCATCGAGAAGGGGCAGCGCCGCCTCAACAACATCCAGACGAGTGGTCGCCAGTATCGGAATGTCACTGAGCCCTCCTTCACCACGATTCGCACGAACGATGTCGGGATCGTGACCAGGGACGGCACGCGGCTGCTCGGCGACGTCTACCGCCCTGACTCGGAATCGCGGTTCCCGGCCTTGATCTCGTTCTCCGCTTATCCCCGTCAGATCCAGGGAGTCGGTGCACCGCTGGGCTTCATCGAGGCCGGTGCAACGGACTTCTTCGTACCGCGCGGCTACGTGCAGGTGATCGTGAATGCGCGCGGCACGGGCGGCAGCGAGGGCACCTGGTCGATGCTCGACGAACAGGAATGGCGGGACGTCGCCGACGTCGTCGAGTGGGCTGCTGAGCAACCGTGGTGCGACGGCAACGTCGGGATGCTGGGCATCAGTTACTTCGCGTGCGCGCAGCTTGCCGCCGCTGTCGAACGCCCACCGCACTTGAAAGCGATATTCGCCCCCGTCGCCACAGAAGACCTCTATGACATCATCTGGCACCGGGGACTGCAGTCCTCCAGCTTCTTCTCGGCTTGGCTTTCGGCCGTGGGTGTCATGGCCGACAAGCACTGGGATGACAGGGCGCTCGACCTGGTCGGCAAGGCGTTGAACGCGCCCCCGATCCACCGACGCATGGCTCATTTCAACGGGGAGGCCATTGTCGCGGTACTCAAGAACGTCATCCGCAAAGCTCCGGCGGAGGAGCCGTTCGGGCGGCTCTGGCGAGAAGCTGTTGTGGAGCATCCGACACACGACGATTTCTGGGCGGTACGCAACATCGGCCGGCGACTCTCGGAAGTGGACATCCCGGTCTACCTCGGCTGCGATTGGGACAACGCTCCGATGCACCTTCCTTCGACATTCAGCATCTGGCGATCGCTGGCGCACAACCCGAACGTGCGCATGGCGATGGTGGGTGACGGTGAATACTCCTGGCCGTGGGAAGCGATGCACTACGAAGCGCTGGCGTGGTACGACCACCATCTCAAGGCCATCGACACCGGCATCATGGACGGCGAGCCGATCCGCTACTTCCTCCCGGGAGCAGATGAATGGCGGACCACGACGACGTGGCCGCCTTCCGAGTCGGACATCGCCGAGTTCGCTCTCCGCGCGGACGGCGAGCTGAGCCTCGACGAGGGCGTTTCAGGATCCCGGTCGTACCTCGCCTTGCTTCCCGGGGCGGGTCAGCCCGCCCACCTGGAGCCGAGTGGCCTGCCGGGGAGGCTGGAATGGCAGACGGATCCGCTCGCCGAAGCGATGGATTTCGCCGGTGACATCGAGTTGCGGCTCGAGGCGACGATCACCGCGCTCGACACCGCCTGGATCGCCGTCCTCTACGACGTGGACCACGACGGTGCGGCGAAGCCGTTGACCGGCGGGTGGCTCAGGGCGACGCTGCGTCACACGGATGAAACGCGCAGTCTTCCCGGTGCCCCGGCCGTCACCTGCCAGCGCCCGGCAGCCGTCCCGGTCGGAGCAACGGTGACCTACCGAATCCCCATCGTGCCGAACGCCCGCCGGATCGCCGCCGGTCACCGACTTCGGCTGGTGCTGGCAAGCGACGACCAGGCGAAAGACGCGCCGAAGCTGCTCGGATTCGAACACACCTCGATCCTCGAACCGAGCGTCAACACGGTGCATTCCAGTTCTCGGCTCCTGCTCCCGCTGCTCAGACACTGAGCGAGTCGGCGCGCCCATCATCGCCTGGCCGACGACATCGGAGGACAATGCTCGTCGGCGGCGCAGCTCAACCCTCCTGGCCCGGATCGGGCGGCCTTCGGCGGCTCGCCGGATACCGGTACGAACACGAGGGCGATGCGCGAAGGCGGAGCGTCGGATGGGCGACCGCGCTCGGACTAAAGTTGGGGGACATCCCTTTTCCCTAGCCTTCCCAGGAGTGGACCAGTGCCGGACGGTTTCGAGCTCTTCCCCGACCGCTCCGTTGTCGCCATGCGCGTCAACGGCGAGCTGAAGGACCTCGCGACCACGGTGACGACGGACGACGATGTCGTGCCGGTCGCGATCGATTCCCCGGACGGGCTGAACATTCTGCGCCACTCCACGGCGCACGTGCTCGCGCAGGCGGTGCAGTCGATCAACCCGGAGGCGAAGCTCGGCATCGGCCCGCCCGTCACCGACGGCTTCTACTACGACTTCGACGTGGTCGAGCCGTTCACACCCGACGATCTCAAGGCCTTGCAGAAGGCGATGGACCGCATCGTCAGACAGGGTCAGCGCTTCGTGCGCCGCGTCGTCACCGATGAGGAGGCGCGCACCGAGCTCGCCGACGAGCCGTACAAGCTCGAGCTGATCGGGCTCAAGGGTGGATCCGCATCCGCGGCCAACGACGGCCAGCACAGCCTCGGCCAGGACAACGAGAACGTCGAGGTCGGGGGCGGCGAGCTCACGATCTACGACAACGTCGACCCGAAGACGGGAGAGGTGCTCTGGAAGGACCTCTGCCGTGGGCCGCACCTGCCCAGCACACGTCTGATCGGCAACGGCTTCGCGCTGACCCGAGTGGCCGCTGCCTATTGGCGCGGCAGCGAGAAGAACCCGCAACTACAGCGCATCTACGGCACCGCATGGCCCACGAAGGACGAGCTGCGGGCGTACCAGGAGCGCATGGCCGAAGCGGCGCGTCGCGACCACCGCAAACTCGGCGCAGAGCTGGACTTGTTCTCGTTCCCCGACGAGATCGGATCCGGGCTCGCCGTCTTCCACCCCAAGGGCGGCATCGTCCGCTTCGAGATCGAGGACTATCTCCGCCGCCAGCTGCTGAAGAACGGCTACGAGCTGGTCAACACCCCGCACATCACCAAGGCGCACCTGTACGAGATCAGCAAGCACCTCGAGTGGTACGCCGACGGCATGTTCCCTCCCATGCACGTGGACGAGGAGACGGATGCCGACGGCAACGTGGTCAAGCAGGGCCAGGACTACTACCTCAAGCCCATGAACTGCCCGATGCACAACCTGATCTTCAGGGCGCGGGGACGCAGCTACCGGGAGCTGCCGCTGCGCCTGGCGGAGTTCGGCACGGTGTATCGGTACGAGAAGAGCGGAACGCTCTCGGGGCTCACCCGGGTGCGCGGGCTGACCCAGGATGACGCCCACGCGTATGTGACTCCGGAGCAGGTGAAGGCGGAGATCGCCACCCAGCTCGAACTCGTGCTCGAGACTCTTCGTGGCTATGGGCTCAACGACTTCTACCTGGAACTGTCCACGAAGGATCCGGACAAGTACGTCGGCGACGACGACGTCTGGGACGACGCCACTGAGACCCTGCGCGAGGTCGCGCTCGAGTCGGGTCTCGAACTGGTCGATGATCCGGGCGGTGCCGCGTTCTACGGACCGAAGATCTCGGTACAGGCGCGGGACGCCATCGGACGCACGTGGCAGCTCTCGACGGTGCAGCTCGACTTCTTCGAGCCGGAGCTGTTCGAGCTCGAGTACACGGCTGCCGACGGCAGCCGGAAGCGGCCGGTGATGATCCACCGCGCGCTTCTCGGGTCCATCGAGCGGTTCTTCGCGATCCTCCTGGAGCACTACGCCGGTGCCTTCCCCGTGTGGCTCGCACCCGTGCAGGTCATCGGCGTCCCGGTGGCGGACGACTTCGCACCGTACCTCGAGGAGGTCGCGCGCCGGCTCCGCGAGCACGACGTGCGCGTCGAAGTCGACCGCTCCGACGACCGGATGCAGAAGAAGATCCGCAACGCGACGAAACAGAAGGTGCCGTTCCAGCTGATCGCGGGGGAGCAGGACCGCGCAGGCGGCACTGTCAGCTTCCGTTTTCGCGACGGCTCGCAGCTCAACGGTGTACCCATCGACCAGGCGATCGAACGCATCCTTCGTTCCATCAAGGACCATGAGCAGGTCGTCACCGCATGGTCCGCTTGAGCCTCGGCTCCTATGAGCCGGACGACCGGGAGGACGCCGGCCCGGTGGAGGTCGACGATCCGTCGCTGATCGCCGGTGTCCCCGACGAGTTCCAGCGTCTGTGGACGCCGCACCGCATGGTCTACATCGCCCAGGGCCAGCAGAGGCCGCATGGCGATGACTGCCCGTTCTGCGTCGCCCCGTCACTGAGCGACGAGGAGTCGCTCATCGTCCACAGGGGGAGGCACGCGTATGCGTTGCTCAACCTGTTCCCGTACAACAGCGGCCATCTGCTGGTGTGCCCGTACCGCCACGTCTCGCTCTACGACGAGGCGACGGGCGAGGAGACGGACGAGATCGCGACGATCACGCAGACGGCGATGCGGGTCATCCGCTCCGTGTCACGGAACGACGGGTTCAACATCGGCATGAACCAGGGAGAGATCGCCGGGGCCGGCATCGCCTCCCACCTGCACCAGCATCTCGTGCCCCGATGGCAGTCCGACGCGAACTTCCTGCCGATCATCGCCAAGACCAAAGCCCTTCCCCAGCTGCTCGGCGAAGTCCGCAAGGACATCGCCGACGCCTGGCCGCGCTGAGCGTTCCCGCCATTCGCAGGCGGCGCGGCATTTCCGATCAGCGGACGCGACGTACCTCGAACTGCAGCTCGGGATGCGCGTAGGCCTCCTGCGCCTCGATCAGCAGCAGCTCGCGCGATCCGCGCTCCTCGGTGAGGCCCAGCAGGTCGAAGACACTCGAGGTCGTGCGAGCGAGGGCATCTGCAGCATCGCCCGAGGCACGATAGTGCGCCGTGAACAGGGCAGCGGTGACGTCTCCCGAGCCGCTGACGGTCAGCGGAATGCGCGGGGTCTGCACGATCCAAGCGCCCTTGTCATCGACGGCGAGCATCTCGATGGTGTCGTCGGGTCCGTCGGGGCGCAGCACGCTCGTGACGAGCACAGCGGACGGACCGGCCGCCCGCACCAGGTCCACGGAGGCGAGGGTCGATTCGAGCGTGTCGGGCTGGGTGCCGGTGAGGAATCCGAGCTCGAATTGGTTCGGTGTGATCAGGTCAGCGAACGGCATCACACGGTCGCGCAGGAGCACGGGGATCGACGGTGCGACGACGCAGCCGGTGTCCGCATTGCCCATCACGGGGTCGCAGGCGTAGATGGCCGACGGGTTCGCGGCCTTCACGCGAGCGACGGCATCCAGGATCACCTCGCCGATGCCTTCGCCGCCCTGATAGCCGGATAGCACGACGTCGATCTCGGGGAAGATCCCGCGCTCCTCGACGCCCGTGATGACGTCCGCCACGTCGTCGGGCCTGATCAGCGGCCCGCGCCAGGCGCCGTAGCCGGTGTGATTGGAGAAGTTCACCGTGTAGACGGGGAGCACTTCCACCCCGATGCGTTGCAGCGGGAAGACGGCGGCGGAATTGCCGACGTGGCCGTACGCGACTGCGGACTGGATGGAGAGGATCTTCACCGCTCGATCATGTCATGGCCGGGTGTGCCACCCGCGGCTCGGTCCAACCGCGAGTGACGAAGACCGCACCCGGATCGGAGCCACGGGCATCCGTTCGAAAGCGTCTGCGCCGCCGCCCCCTACAATTGGGAGGCGGTGCAGCACGAGCACCCAGGTTTTCTCTCGAGCAGGAGCACTATGTCCGGGCATTCCAAGTGGGCGACGACCAAGCACAAGAAGGCGGTCATCGACCAGCGCCGTGCCAAGTCGTTCGCCAAGCTGATCAAGAACATCGAGGTGGCGGCGAAGATCGGCGGTGCCGACCTCTCCGGCAACCCGACGCTCGTCGATGCCGTGCAGAAGGCCAAGAAGACCTCGGTGCCGAACGACAACATCGACCGCGCCATCAAGCGCGGTGCCGGTCTCACCGGCGAGAGCATCGATTACACGACGATCATGTACGAGGGCTACGGTCCGAACGGTGTGGCGCTGCTGATCGAATGCCTCACGGACAACAAGAACCGCGCTGCAGCCGACGTGCGCACGGCGATGACCCGCAACGGCGGCACGATGGCCGACCCGGGATCGGTGTCGTACAACTTCCACCGCAAGGGCGTCATCGTGGTTCCGGCCGAGGGCACCACCGAGGACGACGTGCTCATGGCCGTTCTCGATGCCGGGGCCGAAGAGGTCACGCCGCAGGGAGAGTCACTCGAGGTGCTCACGGACCCGAGCGACATGGTCGCTGCACGCACGGCGCTCCAGGAGGCCGGCATCGACTACGACTCCGCCGACGTGGAGTTCGTCGCACAGGTCAAGATCGAGGCGGACGCCGAGACCGCCCGCAAGGTGTTCCGCCTCATCGATGCGCTCGAGGACTCCGACGACGTGCAGAACGTCTACACCAGCATCGACCTGACCCCCGAGGTGCAGGCCGAACTGGCCGACGACGAGTAGGCGATCGTCGTGCGGGTGCTCGGGATCGATCCCGGCCTGACCCGCTGCGGCGTCGGCGTCGTCGAGGTCGGCGCGGGACGGCGGGCGTCTCTGGTGGCGGTGACGGTCATCCGCACGTCGCCGAGCACGCCGCTGGAGAAGCGTCTCCTCACCATCGGTGACGGCATCACCGCGCTCCTCGACGAGCATCATCCGGATGCCGTCGCACTCGAGCGCGTGTTCGCCCAGCACAACGTGAGCACCGTGATGGGCATCGCGCAGATCAGCGGAGTCGCCCTGCACGCCGCCGCGAAGCGCGGGCTCCCCGTCGGGCTGCACACGCCGACCGAGGTGAAGGCTGCGATCACCGGCTACGGCTCGGCTGACAAGCGCCAGGTGCAGAACATGGTGGCGCGCGTTCTCGGCCTGGCGGACATCCCACGTCCCGCCGACGCCGCCGACGCGCTCGCGATCGCGATCTGCCATGCGTGGCGCACACCCGCGACGCCTGCCGACGGCGACGCATCCACGCTCACGCCGGCGCAGCAGGCATGGCACGCCGCGGAGAAGGCGGCGAGAGGGTCAGGAGCGGCCCGTCAGGCGCCAGGCGGCGCTGGCAGACGCAATCGGCTCGGGCGTTGAGAGCGAGCCCTCACGGTCTCACCCCTCGAACGCCCATAGGCTGAGACGGTGATCTCCTCCCTCCGCGGAACCGTGCTCCAGGCTGCCGACGGCCTCGCCGTCATCGACGTCGGGGGAGTGGGGTACTCCGTGCAGGTCACGCCGGATCACGCGCGCTCGCTCCGCGTGGGCGCGGAGACGACCATCCACACCTCGTTGGTCGTGCGGCAGGAGTCGATGGCGCTCTTCGGCTTCCCTGCGCGGGAACACCTCGGCGTGTTCGAGGCGCTCATCGGGGTTTCGGGAGTCGGCCCCAAGTCCGCGCTCGGCGTGCTCGCAGAGCTCGAACCCGACGAGATCGCGCTGGCAGTGGCATCCGACGACGACGCGGCGTTCCGTCGCGTGAGCGGCATCGGTCCGAAGACCGCCAAGCTCATCGTCGTCTCGCTCACCGGCAAGCTCTTCGCCCCCGCGAAGCCCGTGCAGAACGTGACCCAGATTCCGCGCTCGGATGTCTCGGACAGCGTCGTCGTCGCGCTGGTCGGTCTCGGCTGGGCCGAGAAGACCGCAACGGAGGTGGTCCGCGAGATCGTCGACGAGTATGAGGAGCCCGAACGCGACACCGTGCAGGCACTGCTTCGTCTCGCCCTCTCGCGGCTCGGACCGACGGCGAGGCAGCAGGCATGAGCGACGACCTCACCGCGCCCGAGGCTCAGTCGGACGAACTCGCCTTCGAAGGCGCGCTACGGCCGAAATCGCTCACCGAGTTCGTCGGGCAGTCGAAGGTCCGCGGACAACTGCAACTCCTGCTCACCGCGGCACGCATGCAGGAGCGCACGCCCGACCACATCCTGCTCGCCGGTCCGCCCGGCCTCGGTAAGACGACCCTGGCCATGATCGTCGCGCACGAGAGCGGGCGCACGCTGCGCATGTCGAGTGGTCCCGCCATCCAGCACGCTGGAGACCTGGCGGCGCTGCTGTCGTCGCTCGTGCCCGGCGAGGTGCTGTTCATCGATGAGATCCACCGCATGGCGCGCTCCGCCGAGGAGATGCTCTACCTCGCGATGGAGGACTTCCGCATCGACATCATGGTCGGCAAAGGAGCGGGCGCCACGTCCATTCCGTTGGACCTGCCGCCGTTCACTCTCGTCGGGGCCACGACGCGGTCCGGCCTTCTGCCCAATCCGCTGCGCGATCGATTCGGATTCACCGCCCACCTGGAGTTCTACGAGGATGCCGAGCTCGAGCAGGTGCTCAGCCGGGCGGCGGTGCTGCTCGACTTCGAGATCGACCGGGATGCCATCGCCGAGATCGCCGGTCGGTGCCGCGGCACGCCGCGCATCGCGAACCGTCTCCTGCGCCGGGTGCGCGACTATGCCCTCGTGCAGGGCGGGCGGGCCGATCGCGACGCCGTGCGCGCCGCCCTCGAGCTCTACGATGTGGACGAGTTGGGCCTCGACCGCATCGACCGCGCGGTCATGAGCGCCATCCTCACCCGGTTCGACGGCGGCCCCGTCGGGCTGAGCACGCTCGCCGTGTCGGTCGGTGAGGAGGCGGACACGATCGAGTCGGTCGTCGAGCCTTTTCTTGTGCGCATCGGCCTGATCACGCGCACCCCTCGCGGGCGCGTCGCGACGCCCATGGCATGGGATCACTTGGGAATCCCCAGGAAGCGTGCTGCGGGCACGCAGCAAGCGTTGTTCCCCGATGACCTATAATTATTGATCAGCCTGCAGCCCCCATCCGTTCACGGTGGTCGACGCTGCGCCCCCTCATCTTCGGAAGGTTTTCCCCTTTGGATCAGAACGTCCTGACCATAGTCATGGTCGTCGTCTTGGCGGCCCTCATTTTCTTCATGTTCCGCAGCAGCCGTCGACGGCAGAAGCAGCAGCAAGACCTGCAGAAACAGGTCGTGCCCGGCGCCAGCGTCATGACGAACTTCGGCGTCTTCGGCACCATCGTGTCGATCGACGAGGAGTCCAACAAGGTGAAGCTGGAGACGGGCCCCGGCCAGATCCTCACCGTGCATCGACAGACCATCGGCCGCGTGGAGACGACGCCCGATGCCGTCGAGGAGAGCACCCCGGAGGTCGAGGTGACGAGCGACGACGCCGCCACCTCCGACGAGAAGCCGCAGTTCGGTGAGCGTATCGAGAAGAGCGCCGACGCCTCCGCGGCGGCCGCGCAGCCGAACAAGACCGACGAGTAAGACCCTCATTCGTGCGGCCGCCGGCGACGGCGGCCGCGCGTGCACAGAAAGCTGAGCTCCTCCGTGGCAAAGTCGTCTCCGGTGAAGAACGCCTCTCGGTCCCTCACCTGGCTCGGGGTGATCATCGTCGCGTGCGCCATGATCCTCGGCGGGGGAGTTCTGTTCGCCAACGCATCTTGGATGCCCAAGCTCGGACTCGATCTCGAGGGCGGAACGCAGATCATCCTCACGCCTCAGCTCCAGGGCAACGAGAAGATCAGCAGCGACGAGCTGAACCAGGCCGTCTCGATCATCCGCGAGCGCGTTGACGCGTCCGGTGTCTCCGAGGCGCAGGTCAGCACCCAGGGCAGCGACAACATCGTCGTCTCCATTCCGGGCACGCCCGACCAGTCCACGCTGAACCGCATCAAGTCCTCATCGAAGATGGAGCTGCGGCCGGTACTGCTCACCGGCGAGCCGACGAATACATTCGTCGGCAGCAACGGCAAGAAGACCGCCTATCCGTCTCCTGCTCCCACGCTCCAGTCCACGCCGACCGCCAAGCCGACCAACGGCAGCGACACCTCGTGGATCACACCGAAGCTCCAGGCGGAGTACGACGCTTTCAATTGCGCGTCGCTGAAGAAGGACAACACGAACATCGCGCCGGCGGACAAGCCGCTGATCACGTGCAGCAATGACCTGTCGACGAAGTATCTTCTGGGGCCGGTCGAGGTCGAAGGCTCCGAGATCTCGAACGCGACAGCCGGAATCGCCACGGACTCGAGCGGGAACACGACGGGCCAGTGGGTCGTGAACCTGACGTTCAACAACCAGGGCGCCAAGGACTTCGGCAAGGTCAGCACCCGCCTCTACGGCTATTATTCGGCCGACTCCAGCGACGTGCGTTCACGATTCGCGTTCGTACTCGACGGCAAGGTGCTGGAAGCTCCCGCCATGCAGGGTGCCATTACGAACGGTGAAGCGCAGATCAGCGGAAGCTTCGATCAGGAATCCGCGACGACACTCGCCGATCAGTTGAAGTTCGGTGCGTTGCCGGTGAGCTTCAAGGTGCAGAGCTCCGACACCATCTCCGCGACGCTCGGCTCCACGCAGTTGATGAGCGGTCTCGTGGCCGGTGTCATCGGCCTGCTTCTGGTCGTGATCTACACGTTGTTCCAGTACCGGCTGCTCGGTCTGGTCACGATCACCTCCCTGGTCGTGGCGGCCCTCATGACGTATCTGGTGATCGCCATCCTCTCGTGGCGCATCGACTACCGGCTCTCGCTCGCCGGCGTCGCCGGCCTCATCGTGGCCATCGGGTTCACGGCAGACTCGTTCATCGTGTATTTCGAGCGAATACGCGATGAGTTGCGCGACGGCCGAAGTCTCGAAGGAGCGGTGGAAGCGGGCTGGAAGCGCGCCAAGCGCACGATCTACGCCTCCAAGTCCACGAACCTGCTCGCGGCGATCGTGCTCTACGTGCTCGCTGTGGGCAACGTGCAGGGCTTCGCCTTCACGCTCGGTGTCACCACCGTGCTCGACGTGCTGATCGTGATCCTGTTCACGCACCCGACGCTCCAGCTGCTGGCCAGAACACGATTCTTCGCCAGCGGCAACAAGTGGTCGGGCCTGGACCCGGATGCTCTGGGTGCGGTCTACCGCGGAGCTGCGCAGTTCCGCACTGCGGCCACCGTCACCGGCGCGAAGCGCGCGTCGAGCAGCCGCGAGGCCGCCAAACGGCAGACCATCGCCGAACGCAAGAAGGCCGAGCTCGTCTCCAGCGGCGCCGGCAGCAGGTCCGAAAAGGACGAGAAGGAGTCCTGATGGCCGCCACACGCTTTCAGAAGTTCGGAAACGACCTCTACACGGGCGCGCGCTCGGTCGACTTCATCGGCCAGCGCAAGATCTGGTACGTCATCGCGGCGGTCTTGATCGTCGCGTCGATCATCATCCCCCTCGTGCAGGGCGGGTTCAACTTCGGCATCGACTTCCGCGGGGGTTCGCAGTTCACGATCTCCGACGTGAAGACCACGGACCAGGCACTCGCGGAAAGCGCCGTGCAAGACGTGAAGCCCGACGCGGTCGTCAGCGTGAGCGTCACGAGCGGGACCGGCGGCAAGGGCATCCGCGTGCAGACGGATCAGCTGACGACGCAGCAGACGAAGGCCGTGGCCGCCAACCTCGGCAAGGCCTACGGCGTGCCGCAGAAGAACGTCGCATCGACCTACATCGGTCCGAGCTGGGGAGCGGACGTCTCGCGTCAGGCCATTCAGGGCCTGGTCGTCTTCCTCGCGCTCGCCTTCATCGCGATGGCCCTGTACTTCCGAACGTGGAAGATGTCGGCGGCCGCCATCCTCGCTCTGTTCCATGACCTGATCATCACCGCGGGCATCTATGCTCTCGCCGGCTTCGAGATCACGCCGGCCACGATGATCGGCTTCCTGACCATCCTCGGCTACTCGCTGTACGACACCGTTGTGGTGTTCGACAAGATCCGCGAGAACACTCACGAGGACGAAGACGTGATGAAGCATACGTTCGACGAGTCCGTCAACCTGGCCGTGAACCAGACCCTCGTGCGATCGATCAATACGGCGGTCGTCGCCGCCCTCCCGGTCGGTGCGATCCTGTTCATCGGCGCATTCGCTCTGGGCGCCGACACGCTGCGCGACATCTCGCTCGCCCTGTTCATCGGGATCCTGGTCGGCACGTACTCCACCATCTTCATCGCGGCTCCGCTGTACGCCGACTTCCGTCGCGGCGAGAAGGCGATCGTCAAGCATGACAGGAAGGTGCGCGCGACCCGGTCGAAGGCTCCGGCCGTCGAAGCGGTCGCCGCGAAGTGACGCCCGCGAACGCCGTTCCCTCATCGGGCGTCTCCATCCCGGCGGCCGAGGCCGTGTCGCTGGTCGAATCCGGCGACGTCTGGCTGCTCGACGTGCGCGAGGACTTCGAGTGGAACGAGGTGCACGCGCCCAGCGCGCACCACATTCCGGTCGGCGACCTGGGCCTTCGCCAGCACGAGCTTCCCGACAACGGGATGATCGCCGTCATCTGCCACGTCGGGGGCCGGTCCAGAATGGTCACCGATGCGCTCGTCGCCGCCGACTACCGCGCGGTCGACGTGAGCGGCGGCATGGTGGCATGGCAGGCATCCGGGGGAGAGGTCCTGGTCGGCGGCGAAGCAGAGGACCGGTCGTGACGGCGATCCACCGATGCACCCGGACTGGGTCTTCTTGCGGCCTGAGCACCGTCGTGCGTGCCTCCTGGGTCGAGTCGCGATAATGATTCACGGGAGGGGATGCTGATGGTGGACACGACAACGCAGCAGACGGCATCCCTGCGCCGCCTCGTTCCGCGGTTGTTCTCCCGTGCCCAGCAGCCGGCCGGCGCGGTCGAGACGCTCTTGAAGACGGTGCGCATGCACCATCCGAAGGCGGACCTCGCTCTCCTCGAACGCGCCTACAAGACCGCGGAGCGCGCTCACGCCGGCCAGACCCGGCAGAGCGGCGAGCCGTACATCACGCATCCCGTCGCCGTCGCGCAGATTCTGGCCGACCTCGGAATCGGCTCCAAAGCGGTAGCAGCGGCGCTCCTGCACGACACCGTCGAAGACACCGACTACGCGCTCGATCAGCTGCGCGCCGACTTCGGCGACGAGATCGGCATGCTCGTCGACGGCGTGACGAAGCTCGACAAGGTCAAGTACGGCGAGAGTGCTCAGGCCGAGACCGTGCGCAAGATGATCGTCGCGATGTCGAAAGACATCCGTGTGCTGATCATCAAGCTCGCCGACAGGTTGCACAACGCCCGCACCTGGGGGTTCGTGCCCGCCGCGACGGCGACGCGAAAGGCCACCGAGACCCTCGAGATCTACGCACCGCTGGCGCATCGGCTGGGCATTCAGACGATCAAGTGGGAACTGGAGGACCTCTCGTTCGCGGTGCTCTACCCCAAGCTGTACGTCGAGATCGAGAATCTCGTCAAGCAGCGGTCGCCGGAACGCGAGCGCGTCGTGCAGCACGTGACGGATGCCATCAACGACGACCTGAAGTCCGCGAAGATCCGCGGCAAGGTCGTCGGACGCCCGAAGCAGTTCTACTCGATCTACCAGAAGATGGTCGTGCGCGGGCGCGAGTTCGACGAGATCTACGACCTCGTCGGCATCCGTGTCATCGTGAACTCGGTGCGCGACTGCTACGCCGTTCTCGGACAGATCCACGCGCGCTGGACGCCGATGCCTGGCCGGTTCAAGGACTACATCGCGACGCCGAAGTTCAACCTCTATCAGTCCCTGCACACCACGGTGGTGGGTCCGGAGGGCCGGGCGGTCGAGATCCAGATCCGCACGGAGGAGATGCACCAGCGTGCCGAGTTCGGTGTCGCGGCGCACTGGAAGTACAAAGAGCGCGTCGCCGGCAAGTCGGACGACAGCAAGGTCGACGCCGACATGGCGTGGCTCGCCCACATCTCGGACTGGCAGGCCGAGACGGCGGATCCGACGGAGTTCCTGGACTCGCTCCGCTTCGAGATCGGCGCGAAGGAGGTCTACGTCTTCACGCCCAAGGGCCGCGTCATCGGCCTCCCGCAGGGTGCGACGCCCGTCGACTTCGCATACGCGGTGCACACCGAGGTGGGCCACCGCACCATGGGAGCGAAGGTGAACGGGCGGCTCGTCCCGCTGGAGTCGCCTCTGGCCACCGGCGACGTCGTCGAAGTGTTCACCTCGAAGAACCCCGACTCCGGGCCCAGCCAGGACTGGCTGAACTTCGTCAAGAGCCCGAGAGCGCGTAACAAGATCCGACAGTGGTTCACGAAGGAACGCCGCGACGAGGCGATCGAACAGGGCAAGGATGCGATCGCGCGCGCCATGCGCAAGCAGAACCTTCCTCTGCAGAGGCTCATGTCGCAGGACTCGCTCGGCGAAGTCGCCTCGCAGATGAAGTACGACGACGTGTCGGCGCTGTACGCGGCGATCGGCGAGGGGCATGTCAGCACGCAGTCCGTGTTGGAGAAGGTGGTCGCCTCCCTCCAGTCGGAGACCGAGAGCGACGTGTCCGATCTGCCGCTGCCGACCCGTACGCGCGGTCGCCGGCTCCGCACCAGCGACTCCGGCGTTCTCGTGCGCGGGGCTCCGGACATCCTCGTGAAGCTCGCGAAGTGCTGCACACCCGTTCCCGGCGATCCGATCGTCGGATTCATCACACGCGGATCCGGCGTGAGCGTTCACCAGGCGGACTGCCACAACGTGCAAGATTTGATGCGCGAGCCGGAGCGCATGATCGACGTGGAGTGGGCGCCGTCGGCCAAGAGCGTCTTCCTGGTCCAGATCCAGGTCGAGGCGCTGGACCGGGCGGGACTGCTCTCCGATGTCACACGCGTGCTCACCGAGCACCACGTGAATATCCTCTCCGCGTCGGTGTCCACCTCGAACGACCGTCTCGCCCTGAGCCGCTTCGTCTTCGAGATGGGCGACACAACCCATCTCGATCGCGTTCTGAACGCTGTGCGCCGCATCGACGCGGTCTATGACGTCTACCGCGTCAGCGCAGGCTGACCTCCTTCTGCCACTCGACGATGCGGGCCATGGCCTGCACCTTTCCCGGAACGCTCCGTGCATCGGCAACGCGTTGCGCACAGGCGTCGGCGATCTCGGGAAAACGTCGTAGCAGCGGCACCGCATCGGCCCTACGGTCGCGGCCATCGAGGAACGCCAGATCGTAGAGGATGCGTCCGGGCACCGTGACCGGAAGGCCGCCGATCGGCTCGACGTCACCGATCTCGTGCCCCACCTCGCGCACGAGGATGCGTGGCGACGGCGGGAACTTCACGCGATTCGCTCGAGCGACGCACATCGTGTGCACACGAGGCGGACGATCGATGA
Source organism: Humibacter albus DSM 18994 (assembly GCF_000421825.1). GTDB lineage: Bacteria > Actinomycetota > Actinomycetes > Actinomycetales > Microbacteriaceae > Humibacter > Humibacter albus. The sequence continues at coordinate 319,400 of NZ_ATXT01000011.1, read as the reverse complement.
CGCCGCGTACCCACAAGGCGCTGTCCAACTCGGCGATGAGCCGAGTGCCGGCGATCCCGCGCAGCACGGAGGCTCGCATCCGCGATGACTCGACCTCGTCGACCGGCACGAAGGCCTCGTCCAGCCCGTACAGTTCGCCGTCCAGGCGGGCCGAGCTCAACTCCGCGACCGCCAGCACGCCCGGGGTGAGGACGGATGCCATGACGCCTGCCATGCATCCATCGTGGCGCCCTCGGAACAGAGGCGATGCGCACGTCGGCACATCCGTGGAGAAGACGCGACGCGGATCCGCGGTGGACGGACTGCCGTGATCTCCGGATCCGGGTCAGTGAATGGCCGACAACCAGGCCTTACGTGCGTCGAGCGCTTCCTGCGCCGCTTGGATGGCCTTGGCGTCGCCCGTCGACTTGGCGGCGTCGAGCTCCTCCTGGAGCTTCGCGATCGCGTCGTTCAGCTGCGCCGCGAGGCCCTCCGATCGGGCCTTCTTCTCCGGATTGCTGCGCTCCCAGTGCTCGTCCTCGAGCTTGCGGACCGCGCCTTCGACCTTGCGGAGCCGCTCCTCGACATGCTTGAGCTGATCCCGCGGCACTCTACCGATGGCATCCCACCGGGTCTCGATGCTCAGCAGCGCCGCGCGCGCCGCGGTGCGGTCCGTCGCCTTCAGCAGCGGTTCCGCCTCGTCGAGCAGGGCGAGCTTGAGCTGAAGGTTTGCCTGGTATTCCTCGTCCTCTGCCGCATCCACCTCGGCTTTGGCCGCGTAGAGCACGTCCCCGGCCGCCTTGAAGCGGGCCCAGAGCGCGTCGTCATCGCGCTTGCCCGCACGGCCGGCGCGCTTCCAGTCGTCGAGAAGGGCGCGGTACTGCGACACGCCGTCGGCCCCGAGCGGAGCAAGCGCCTCAGCCCGCTCGATCAGCTCCGTCTTGCGAGCGCGCACGTCGCGATGTTGCGAGTCCAGTTCGGCGAAGAATGCCTTGCGGTTGCGCTCGAGGGTCGTCCGGGCCGCACGGAAGCGCTTCCACAGTTCGTTCGCGTCGCCCTTCGGAAGCCGCGGTCCGTCGTGCTGGTGGGTCTGCCACGCCGCAAAGAGCTCGTCCAGCCGGGCGCTCGCCTGCTTCCACTGCGTCTTCGCCGGGTCTTCGGCTGCCAACGCCTCGGCCTGCTCGACGATGGCGGTTCGTTCCGCAATCGCCTGCGCCAGTGCGGCCTTGGCCTCGGCGGACTGCTGCTCGCTGAGCTCTTCCACGGTGCCGCCGAGCGCACTCAGGCGGGTGTCGAGCGCTGCCAGGTCACCGACGGCATTGGCGTTCGCGACCGACGCGCGCAGCGAGGCGACGGCCTTCGCCACATCAGAGGCGGGCGCACCGCGCCGCGCCCGTTGCTCGAGCAGTGTCACTTGACCGGCGAGATCCACATATTTGCGCTCGAAGTACGCGAGTGCCTCCTCGGCGGAGGCGTCCGGGTACTCGCCGACGGCACGTTCGCCGTCGCTCGTCCGCACGTAGACGACTCCCGCGTCGTCGACCCGACCCCACGGATGCTGATCAGAAGTAGACACTGGCTCAGAAGTAGACACTTGCCTCACCTGTTCGGTGACGGCTCCGCTCGGCCGTCGCTTGAATACACAGCCTATTGCACCGTTCCAGGTGGTCCATACGGCGACCCGTAAGCCCCCAGGCAGGCCTCATTTCAGGGTGAACGACTTGATCGTGGGGGTCACCGCCGGCGTTCCGTCGGTGCTTCCACCCTTGACACCTTTCGACGTCACCTGCTTCTCGAGGTCGCCGAGCCCGCTGGTGACCTTGCCGACCACGGTGTACCCGCCGGCATCGTCGTTCGGAATCGTCGTGTCCCCGTAGACGATGAAGAACTGGCTTCCGTTGCTGTACGCGTTGTTGCTCTGGCGTGCCATGGCGATCGTGCCGGCGGGGTACTTCTGGTTCGACGGGGCGTTCTCGATCGGGCCGAAGCTGTAGCCGGGCCCACCCGTGCCGTCGCCCTTCGGGTCGCCGCACTGCAGAAGCTTGAACGAGTCGGCGGTGGTGAGCCGGTGGCAGACCGTTCCGTCGAAGAAGTCCTTCTTGGTCAGAGAGATCATCGAGGAGACCGCCTGCGGCGCAGCGGCACCGTCGAGCGAGACGCCCAGCTTGATCCCGTTGATGTCGAGCGTTCCCGTCCAGGTCCGGCCCTCGGCGATCGACTTGGACGGCACGTCACCGGTGTTCGCACCGGTCGCGGCAGGCGTGGACGTGGCGTCGGGCGTCGATGTGGAGGTCGATGTCGCGGCGGGGCTCGCGACCGTCTTGCCGGGCCCGGCCTCGAAGTATGCGAGCTGCAGCACGACCGCCAGCGCGGCCACGACCACCACGACGGCACCGCCGATGATGTTGTCGCGCACCCGACGTTTCGCGGCATGTTCGTGCACGGCCTGGCGCGCTTGATAGGCACGCAGACGCTCGCGGGCCTGCCGCGCCTCGCGGTCGTTCAGCTTCTTCGCGGACACAGGGATCCTCCACCGGGGCGCCACGCGGCACCAGAATCAGGGGTCTTCGGGGGTCGCAACGGACCCGGGGTCGAAGCCGGCCGACCCCAAGGCTGAACTTTACGCATCCTGCTGATGACGACCAAACGGCCACACCAGCACTGCACGACTCCGCGGATGTCCGACGCAGCTTCTATTCTGGAGCGCATGTCGAGCACGCAGCAGGGATTGCGCACCGGTGCAACCCCTCTTGCTGTGCGAATGCGCCCGCGCACACTCGAAGAGATCGCCGGGCAGCGTCACCTTCTCACTCCCGGCTCCCCATTGGTCTCGCTCGCGAGTGACACGACGGGACAGCGCGGCTCGGTCTCGGTGATCCTGTGGGGGCCTCCGGGAACGGGGAAGACCACGATCGCGCAGGTGATCGCGCACTCGTCAGGGCGGCGCTTCGTCGAGCTCTCCGCGGTGACCGCGGGCGTGCGTGATGTGCGGACCGTGATGGACGAGGCGCAGACCAACCGCGACCTGTACGGCATCTCGACGGTGCTCTTCCTCGATGAGATCCATCGCTTCACCAAGGCGCAGCAAGACGCGTTGCTGCCCGGCGTGGAGAACGGGTGGGTGATCCTGGTCGCCGCGACCACGGAGAACCCGTCGTTCTCCGTGATCTCTCCGCTGTTGTCCCGATCTCTCCTCCTCACGCTCGAGCCGCTTTCCGACGATGACCTCGGCGTGCTCATCGACCGGGCGGTCATCGATGAACGGGGCCTGAAGAATGCCGTGACACTCGATCCCGAGGCGCGCGCCGCTCTCGTCCGCCTCGCTTCGGGTGACGCCCGGCGCGCGCTCACCGCGCTCGAGGCGGCCGCCAACTCCGCCGAGGACAACGCTCGAGCCGATGCCGAAGCCGAAGCAGAGGCCGAGCCCGGCGACAGCGCGGAACACGACGTCGGCGCCGAAGAGGCCCTGACCAAGCCCCTCGTCACGGCAGAGCTCGTAGCCATCGCCGTCGACCGAGCGTTGTTGCGCTACGACCGTAACGGCGATGAGCACTACGACGTCATCAGCGCGTTCATCAAGTCCGTGCGCGGTTCCGACGTCGACGCCGCCCTGCACTATCTTGCGCGCATGATCGAGGCGGGGGAGGACCCGCGGTTCATTGCACGGCGCATCATCGTGCTCGCCTCGGAGGACATCGGCATGGCCGATCCGTCCGCCCTCGGCGTCGCCGTGGCCGCCGCGGACGCCGTGCAGTACATCGGCATGCCGGAGGGGCGCATCCCGCTCGCCCAGGCGGTCGTCCACCTGGCTACCGCGCCGAAGTCGAACGCGGCCTACATGGCGCTGGATGCCGCCATCGCCGACGTGCGCGCCGGCAAGACCGGGCGCGTGCCCAAGCATCTGCGCGACGCGCACTATCCGGGAGCGAAGCGCCTGGGACACGGCAAGGGCTATGTCTATCCGCACGACGATGATCTCGGAGTGGTGCGTCAGCAATATCTACCCGACGCGCTGAAGGACTCCGTCTATTACTCACCGACCGAGCACGGGAACGAACGCGACATCGCGGCGCGGCTGGCCAAGCTGCGGCGGATCACGCGTGGCCTTTGACCCTCTCGCGCCTCTGGTATCATTGACGGGCCGAGATCAGGATTCCGTGCGGCTGCGGGCATCCTGTCGACAGGGAAGCGCTCAGTAGCCGAGCATCCCCGGCCAATCCCTCCCATTGCGAAAGCGACCATGGCGGAGCCGTGCCTCAGGGCACGTCCGTGCGAGTCCATCCGGACGCGCGTCGCCGGATCAGCCAATGGCTGCCCGTCGGAGAACACCGGCCCACCGGCCACCTGTTCACCGGCAGGGGGCAGCACAAGTGAGAAGAACCTACGAAAGGACCAACGTGTCTTCACGTTCCCGCAGCAAGACCCGCCTCTCGCGGTCGCTGGGCGTCGCCCTGACCCCGAAGGCCGCGCGCATCCTCGAGAAGCGCCCCTACGCTCCCGGCGAGCACGGCCGCACCAAACGCAAGGCCGACAGCGACTACGCCGTTCGTCTTCGTGAGAAGCAGCGTCTGCGCGCTCAGTACGGCATCCGTGAGAAGCAGCTCCGCATCGCGTTCAACGAGGCTCGTCGCACCCAGGGCCTGACCGGTGAGAACCTCGTCGAGCAGCTCGAGATGCGCCTCGACGCGCTGGTGCTCCGTGCCGGCTTCGCCCGTACGACCGCCCAGGCCCGCCAGTTCGTCGTGCACCGTCACATCCTCGTCGACGGCAAGATCGTGGACCGCCCGTCGTTCCGTGTGAAGCCGGGTCAGCTCATCCACGTCAAGGCCCGTTCCGAGGGCTCCGAGCCGTTCCAGGTCGCGGCCGCCGGCGGTCACGCCGATGTGTTGGCGAAGACCCCGGCGTATCTCGAGGTCGAGCTCGACAAGCTGCAGGCGCGTCTCGTGCGTCGCCCGAAGCGCGCCGAGGTCCCCGTCACGTGTGACGTGCAGCTCGTGGTGGAGTATTACGCCGCGCGGTAGCAGCCCGATACGCTGGAGGGCGGGTCGTCATCGACGGCCCGCCCTCCGACGTATTCCCCGAACGGAATGGATGGTGCACCGTGTCAGGTGGAGACATCGCAGGTCTGATCGCCGCCGGCGTCTTCGCCGTGCTCGTCGGCCTGCTCGCTGTGCCCCTGGTCAAGCTCGGGAAGGTCTTCGATCAGACGACCGACTCCATCAAGGAGGTCAGCGACGGCATCACGCCGATCCTCGATGAGACCACCGAGACGCTTCGCGAGACCAACAAGCAGCTCGCGCGCGTGGATGCCATCAGCCGGAACGTGCAGGACGTCACGGGCAACGTCTCGGCTCTCGTCGCGCTGTTCGCAGCGACGATCGGCGGACCGCTCATCAAGCTCGCCGGGTTCAGCGCCGCCGTGCGGGCCGCGTTCCGTTTTGGACGCCGGCACTAAACTGAGTCGGTTCGACCGACCGTCTTTCCCTCCGAACCACCCACACCCACGACCACTAGGAGATCCCCATGAAGAGCTTCCTCTGGTTCGTCGTCGGCATCGGCGCCGGCTTCGCGATCGCTCACCAGGTGAACAAGACCGAGCAGGGCAAGCAGTTCTTCTCCGAGCTCGATCGCAAGGCGCACGACTTCGGCGCTGCGGTGAGCGAGGGCTACCACAAGCGCGAGGCCGAGCTGCGTTCTGCCATCGATGACGCCGCCGAGACCCTCTCCGACCTCTCCTGAGCTCCACGTCGCGTACCCTTCGTCTCGGCTTCGCCTCGCTCAGGGATCACGACACGAATCACGACCACCACTGAACGAACGGAACCATGCAGACCGCCCCTCTGTCGACAGCTGAGATCCGACGACGCTTCCTCGACTTCTTCGCCGCTCGAGGCCACACGATCGTGCCATCGGCGTCGCTGGTCAGCGATGACCCGACTCTGCTCTTCACCATCGCCGGCATGGTGCCGTTCGTGCCCTATCTCACCGGACTCGTCCCGCCGCCGTATCCGCGCGTGGCGGACTCGCAGAAGTGCATCCGCACGCTCGACATCGATGAGGTCGGAAAGACGCCGCGGCACGGCACCTTCTTCCAGATGCTCGGCAACTGGTCGTTCGGCGACTACTTCAAGAAGGAGGCGATCACCTTCGCGTGGGAGCTCCTCACCACGCCGGAGGGGGAGGGCGGACTCGGCTTCGACCCGAAGGATCTGTGGGTCACCGTCTACGAGGACGACGACGAGGCGCGCACCTACTGGCGTGACATCGCGGGATTGCCGGATGAGCGCATCCAGGGTCTCGGCAAGGAGACGAACTACTGGTCGACCGGTGTTCCAGGACCCGCCGGGCCGTGCTCGGAGATCTTCTTCGATCGCGGTCCCGCCTACGGCATCGACGGCGGACCGGCCACGGACGACGACCGGTACGTCGAGATCTGGAACCTCGTGTTCATGCAGTACCTGCGTGGCGAGGGCACCGGCAAGGCGGACTTCGAGATTCTGGGCGAGTTGCCGAAGAAGAACGTCGACACGGGGATGGGCCTCGAGCGCGTGGCGTTCATCAAGCAGGGTGTCGAGAACTTCTACGAGATCGACGAGGTGCGTCCGGTCCTCGACAAGGCCGCGGAGATCGCCGGCAAGACTTACGGCGCAAACCATGAGGACGACGTGCGTCTGCGCGTCATCGCCGACCACGTGCGCAGCGCGCTCATGCTGATGTCCGACGGCGTCACGCCGTCGAACGAGGGCCGCGGCTACATCTTGCGCCGACTGCTGCGCCGCACGGTGCGCGCGATGCGGCTGCTCGGCGTCGAGTCGGCGACCTTCCCGGCGCTTTTCGCCCAGTCCAGGGATGCGATGAAGGCGACCTATCCCGAGGTCGCGACCGAATACGACCGCATCTCGCACCTCGCGTTCGGCGAGGAGGACACCTTCCTCCGCACGCTCGCGAGCGGAACGAGCATCCTCGATACGGCCGTGTCGAACACGAAGGCGGCCGGTAAGACGCAACTCGCAGGCGATACCGCGTTCCTGCTGCACGACACATACGGGTTCCCCATCGATCTCACGCTCGAGGTCGCAGAGGAGGCCGGCCTCTCGGTCGATCGCTCCGCGTTCGACGCGCTGATGGCCGAGCAGAAGTCGAAGGCGAAAGCGGATGCCCGCGCCAAGAAGCGCGCGATCGCCGATCTCTCCGTCTACAGCGATCTGCGCGGCAGAGGCGAGACCGTCTTCACCGGCTATGACGAGCTCCAGACGGAGTCGAAGGTGCTGGGAATCATCGTCGACGGCGTGTCTGTGCCGAGGGCGTCCGAGGGCCAGGTGGTCGAGATCATCCTCGCCGAGACCGCGCTGTACGCCGAGTCCGGCGGCCAGGATGCCGACCAGGGCGTGATCGTCGGGCCGGGCTACGAGCTCGAGGTGCTCGACGTGCAGAAGCCGGTCAAAGGCCTGATCAGCCACACGGTGCAGGTCACGCACGGCGAGGTGGGCGTCGACGACGTGGCGACCAGCGTCGTGGACGCCGACTACCGCAGGGGGGCGCGGCAGGCGCACTCCGGAACCCACATCATCCATGCCGCGCTGCGACAGGTTCTCGGACCCAACGCGCACCAGTCCGGCTCGTACAACAAGGCCGGGTACCTGCGCCTCGACTTCTCGTGGAACCAGGGGTTGTCGGCGGCGACACGTTCCGAGATCGAGGAGATCTCCAACAACGCCATCCGCGACGATCTCGAGGTCGTGACGCGCGAGCTGCCGCTCGCCGAGGCGAAAGCGCTCGGTGCCATGGCGCTGTTCGGCGAGAAGTACGGCGACGTCGTGCGGGTGGTCGACATCGGCGGGCCGTGGTCGCGCGAGCTCTGCGCGGGCACGCACGTCGGTTCCAGCTCGGAGATCGGCATGATCAACCTGATCAGCGAATCGTCCGTCGGGTCGACCAATCGCCGTGTCGAGTCTCTGGTGGGCCTCGAGGCATTCCGCGACCTCACCGCCGAGCGGGCGATCGTCTCGCAGCTCAGCGGCGCGCTGAAGACGCCGCGGGAGCAGCTGCCGGAACGCATCAACGACCTCGTCACCAGCCTCAAGGCCGCAGAGAAGAAGATCGCCGCGTTCGAGGCGCGAGCGGTGCTCGACCGTGTGCCCGGGCTGCTCGAGAAGGCCGTGCGCGCCGCTGCGGTGCGCGCCGTGATCGAGAACGTCGGCAGGCTCGGCTCCGCCGACGACCTGAGGATGCTCGTCACGACCGTGCGCGAACGTCTCGGCTCCGACGCCGCGGTGGTCGCCCTCGCGGCGATCGTGAACGACCGCCCGGTCGTCATCGTCGCGACCAACCGGGCCGCGCGAGACGCCGGCGTCAAGGCGGGCCCGCTGGCCAAGAGCGCCGCGACAGTACTCGGCGGCGGCGGAGGCGGCAAGGACGACCTGGCGCAGGGCGGCGGATCCGACACGGCCGCCATCGATTCGGCGCTCGCCACCGTGCGCAACGCGATCGGCTAGCGCGTCGTGCGCTCCGGAGTCCGCGTCGGCGTCGATGTCGGAAAAGCCCGAATCGGGCTGAGCCGCAGCGATCCCGACGGGATGCTCGCCCTCCCTGTGGAGACCGTGTCGCGTACCGAGGACGGCAGTGATGTGGCGCGCATCCAGGCGGTTGCCACGGAACTGTCAGCCGTGGAGATCATCGTGGGACTGCCGCTGTCGCTCTCCGGCGCGAGCACGCCGTCGACCGACGACGCCACGGAATTCGCCTCGCGGCTGCGAGCCGCCTGCGGCATCCCCGTCCGGCTCGTCGACGAACGGCTGTCGACAGTGACCGCGCAGTCCGCCCTGCGGGCGTCGGGCCGCACCACGCGGAATTCACGTTCCGTGGTAGATCAGGCCGCGGCCACGGTAATTTTGCAGCACGCGCTCGATGTGGAGCGCGCCAGCGGGAATCCCCCCGGAACTCTCGCAGACACGAACTGAGGACCCCCTGACGTGACTCACCCCTTCCCACCCGGCTCCGGGCAGCCGGAGCCCGCGAGCGAGGCCGAGCCGCCGCCCATGACACGTCGCGAGGCACGAGAGCGCGCTCAACGCGACGCCGCCCTGGCGCGCGAGCACGAGGCATCCGACACCGCGCAGGACGATCGCGGCAGCGCCGACGCCGGCTCCACTGACGCCGACTTCGGCGACTCCTTCTGGGGCGCGCTGCAGAGCGACCACGATTCGGACGCAGATTCTGCTCCTTCGCCGGCACAGGCTCCGACGCAGTCGGATCCTTCGCGGGCACAGGCTCCGACGCAGTCGGCCTCGCCCTGGTCGAGCCTCGAGTACCCGACCGACGGCAGAGCACGCGGCCGCGCGAGCGGCCGGGACACGCGCGGCAAGGGCACGCGCGGAAGGAGCGGCAGCGACGGCGGGGGAGACGATGGTCACGGACACGGACCGAGACGCAAGCGTCGTTGGCTGCCCATCACGATCGTGCTCGTCGTCGTGCTCGCCCTCATCGGCGGCGGTGGCGTGTACGTCTGGAACACCTTCCAGCCCGAGGTGAAGAAGCTCTTCGCCATGAACGAGCCGATCGACTACACGGGCACGGGGACGAAGCCCGTCGACATCACGATCCACAACGGGGACACGGGATCCGACGTCGCCGCCACGTTGCACAAGGCGGGCGTCGTCAAGACGACCGACGCCTTTTACGACCTGCTGTTGAAGACCAGCCCGGAGCCGGTCTTCCAGCCCGGCGTCTACAAGCTCAAGAAGCAGATGAGCGCCAAGTCGGCGCTGAAAGCGCTGAAGGACCCGAAGAACAAGCTCGAGCGCACCCTGACCATTCCGGAGGGCGACACCGAGGCGTCGATCCTTCCCGCCCTGGCGAAGACCACGGGCATCCCGCTCGCCGAGCTGCAGGCCGCGGCCGCGAAGCCGACGGACTACGGAGTTCCCGCGCAGGCGAGGAATCTGGACGGCTTCCTGTTCCCTGCCACCTACACGTTCGACCCCGGCGTGGATGCCAAGACGGTGATCAAGACCCTGGTCGATCGCTCGTTCCAGTCTCTCGACGCCGCGGGCGTGCCCGAGGACCAGCGCTTCCGCATTGTCACCCTCGCGTCGATCGTGCAGCGTGAGGCCGGCAGTGTGCAGGACATGGGCAAGGTGGCCCGCGTCTTCCAGAACCGTCTCGATGACGGCATGGATCTGCAGTCGGATGCCACGGTCACCTACGGTGCAGGCGTGAAGACGTTCTTCACCACCGACGCCGAGCGCGCCGATCCGAACAACCCGTACAACACCTACGTGCACCCCGGGTTGCCCGTTGGACCGGTCTCGAACCCGGGCGACGACGCCATCAAGGCGGCTCTGCACCCGCCGGCGGGGCCGTGGCTCTACTTCGTGACGGTGAATCTCAAGGACGGCACGACTGTCTTCTCCAGCACCGAGGAGGAGCATGAGCAGGCGGTGCAGAAACTGCAGGACTGGTGCAACGCGAGCGCGGCGAACGATGCTTACTGCAAGTGACGGGCCGCGCGAGCTCGCGGTGCTTGGCTCGCCGATAGCACACTCGAAATCTCCCGAGTTGCACCAGGCCGCTTATCGCGCACTCGGACTGCCCTGGGACTACGCACGCGCCGAGATCACGCCGGAGACGCTGGCCGCATACGTCGCGTCCCGTCCAGACGTGTGGCGCGGCCTCTCCCTCACGATGCCGCTGAAGCAGTCCGTCCTTCCGCTCGTGGCCTCTCTCGATGAGACCGCCGCTCTGACCGGCGCGGCGAACACCATCCTCTTCGACACGGATGCCGTCGGTCGGCTCGTCCTGCGCGGCTTCAACACCGATGTCCCCGGAATCGTGCGCGCCCTGGCCGCCGCGGGAACGGAACGGATCAGGTCCGCCCTGATCTGGGGCGGCGGGGCCACCGCGGCATCCGCGCTCGTGGCTGCCGCGGAGCTCGGGGCTGCCGACGTCACGGTGCAGGTTCGCGAGCCCGCACGTGCCGACCACCTGATCCCACTCGGCAACTCCGTCGGCCTTCGTGTAACGGTCGCACGATTCGGCGATGAGGTGACAGCCCGGCCCGATCTGGTCGTGAGCACGTTGCCGGGCCACGTCGGTGCCGACGACCTCGCCCGACGCGTGGTGCAGGGGCGCGCGGCGGCTCGGGCGACGGCCGACGGCATCCTGCTCCTCGATGTGGCGTACGACCCGTGGCCCACAGCCATCGTGACCAGGTGGGCGGCGCTTGCGGCGGCGTCCGGTAGGAGAGCGAACGTGCTCTCGGGTCTCGCCATGCTCGTGCATCAAGCCCTGCTGCAGGTACGCATCTTCGTCGCGGGCGATCCCGAGCGCGAACTGCCCGCGGAGCAGACAGTGTTGTCCGCGATGCTCGACGCGGTGGGGCTGGATGCCGCTGGCCGCCCGGTCTGAGCGCCGCGTGTCGCCATGCCAGAATTGACACATGCTTCGTTGGCTCACCGCAGGGGAATCGCACGGCCCGGAACTGATCGCGATCCTGGAAGGCCTGCCCGCGGGCGTGCCGGTCTCGCTGGATGCCGTGCGCGCCGATCTCGCCCGCCGCAAGCTCGGCTACGGGCGCGGCGCGCGCATGAAGTTCGAGCAGGACGAGCTGAACCTCTCCGGTGGCGTGCGACACGGCCAGAGCATGGGAAGCCCGATCGCGCTCCGCATCGGCAACACCGAGTGGCCCAAGTGGGTCGACGTGATGAGCCCGGAGCCGGTGGACCCGGCAGTGCTCACGACGGCGCGCGGCGCGGCGCTCACGCGGCCCCGACCCGGCCATGCAGACCTCGTCGGCATGCAGAAGTACGGTTTCGACGAGGCGCGTCCGATCCTGGAGCGCGCCAGTGCCCGCGAGACCGCGGCCCGAGTGGCGCTCGGTGCCGTCGCCAAGTCGTTCCTGGCCGAGCTCGGCATCACCACGGTGAGCCACACGCTCGCGATCGGCCCGGTGCGCGTTCCTGACGGATCGAGAGTGCCGGTGCCCGAGGACGTCGACGTACTCGACGCCGATCCGCTCCGCTGCTTCGACGAGGCCACTTCTACCCTGATGGTGGCCGAGGTGGATGCCGCTCACAAGGACGGTGACACGCTCGGCGGGGTCGTCGAGGTGCTGGTGTACGGCGTTCCGGCGGGACTCGGTTCCCACGTGCAGTGGGACCGCAGGATCGACGGCCGTCTCGCTCAGGCGCTCATGAGCATCCAGGCCATCAAGGGCGTCGAGGTCGGTGACGGATTCGAGACGACCCGACGCCGTGGCTCGGCCGCACACGACGAACTCGTCACCGACGGTTCCACCATCTCGCGCACGAGCGACAAGGCGGGAGGCACCGAGGGCGGCATGACCACGGGCACCGTGCTGCGCGTTCGAGCCGGCATGAAACCGATCGCCACCGTGCCGCACGCGCTACGCACCATCGATATCGCCACCGGCGAGGCTGCCGCGGCGCACCACCAGCGTTCCGATGTCTGTGCCGTTCCTGCGGCTGGCGTCGTCGCGGAGGCGATGGTCGCGCTGGTGGTGGCCGACGCCGTGCTGGAGAAGTTCGGCGGCGACTCGCTCGCCGAGACCCGCCGCAACCTGACGGCCTATCTGGACGCCATCCCCGCGTCGTTGCACACGGAGACCGTGCGCGCGTGACCGTCGCACTCATCGGACCGCCCGCCGCCGGCAAGAGCAGGGTGGGCCGCAGACTCGCACGCACCCTCGACGTGCCGTTCATCGACACCGACTCCGAGATCGTGGCGGTCCACGGCCCGATCTCCGGCATCTTCGCACATCAGGGGGAGGCTGCCTTCCGTGCTCTCGAGCGCGAGGCGGTCTCACGCGCGCTGACGTCGGGCGGGGTCGTCTCGCTCGGGGGCGGAGCGGTGCTCGACCTCGAAACCCAGCGCGACCTGCGGGATGCCACGGTCGTGCTGCTCACGGTCAGTCCGGAAGCCGTCGCGGCGCGCATCGACGACGGCAAGCGCCCGCTCGTGCAGGGCATCGAGTCATGGAGCGCTCTGGTCCGGGCGCGGATGCCGATCTACGAGTCGCTCGCGGACTATCGCGCCGACACGTCGAGGCGACCGATCAGCACGATCGCCGAGGAGATCGCGCAATGGATCACCCAGCGAGAGAAGGAGCATCAGGGCGCATGAGCGACACGAACGAGGAGATCACCGAACTGCGGGTCTCGGGAGCAGGGGAGTACGCGGTCACGGTGGGGCGGGGCATCCGCTTCGATGCCGGTCGGCTGCTCGGGCCCGAGGTGCACAAGGTGCTCATCGTGCACCAGCCGACGCTCGCGGCCGCCGCAGGGGAGCTGTGTGAGAGCCTCGCCGATCGATACGAGGTGCTGCTCGCCGAGATCCCCGACGCCGAGGCGGCCAAGCGCGTGGAGGTCGCCGCGTTCTGTTGGCAGATCATGGGGCAGGCCGACTTCACCCGCAGCGACGCCGTGATCGGCTTCGGCGGCGGGGCTGCCACCGACCTGGCCGGTTTCGTCGCAGCGACCTGGCTTCGCGGCGTGAAGCTCGTGCAGGTCCCGACGACCGTTCTCGGCATGGTGGATGCGGCGGTCGGCGGCAAGACCGGCATCAACACCGCGGAGGGCAAGAACCTCGTCGGTGCGTTCTACGCGCCGGCCGGAGTGCTGTGCGACCTCGACACGCTCGAGGCGCTTCCGCGCAACGATCTGCTCGCCGGGTATGCCGAGATCGCGAAGGCCGGTTTCATCTGGGCCCCCGAGATTCTGGACAACCTCGAGAACGACTTCGACGCCTCGCTCGATCCCCACTCTTCGACGTTCCGCCGGAACGTCGAACTGGCCATCGACATGAAGGCGAAGGTCGTCGGGCAGGACTTTCGCGAGGGCGGCCTGCGCGAGATTCTCAACTATGGCCACACGCTCGGTCACGCCATTGAGCACACCGAGCGGTACCAGTGGCGGCACGGCGCCGCGGTCTCGGTCGGAATGGTGTACGCCGCGGAGTTGGCGCGGCTCAGCGGACGACTGAAGGACGACGTCGTCGACCGGCACCGGAGCATCCTCACGGCGCTGACGCTGCCGATCACCTACCCGGTCGGCCGCTGGCAGACGCTGCTGGCCACGATGAAGCGCGACAAGAAGGCGCGCGGCGACACGCTGCGGTTCATCGTGCTCGACGACATCGCGCGGCCGACCGTGATGCAGGCGCCGGACCCGAGCCTGCTGTTCGCCGCCTACCAGGAGGTCGGTGCGTGAGCGAACGACGGCTGCTGCTGGTCAACGGACCGAACCTCAACCTGCTCGGTGTGCGCGAGCCGGCCATCTACGGCACGGAGACGCTCGACGACGTCCTCTCGCTCACGGAGCGCACGGCCGGGGAGCACGGCTTCACGGTGCGCGCCGTGCAGAGCAACCACGAGGGCGTGCTCATCGACGCGATCCACGAGGCGCGCCTGGACTGCGCCGGCATCGTGATCAACCCCGGAGGGCTCACGCACACCTCGGTGGTGCTGAGGGATGCTCTCAGCGGCGTCGCGCTGCCCGTCGCGGAGGTGCACATCTCGGACGTGAACGCTCGCGAGGAGTTCCGCAGGTTCTCGTACGTGCGCGACGTGGCCGTCGTCCACGTGGTCGGCGAGGGAGTGGCCGGCTATGCGACCGCTGTCACGAAGCTCCTCGACGTGATCACGGGCAACGTCGACGGCTGAGCGCGGCGCCGCCGGTGACCTTCACGGCACGCCCGACGAATTCCCGGCCGGCACCCGGTAGAATCTGCTGATGGTCGGCGCCCAGCGCCTTGACCGATCGACTTCGTCTCCACGTCACCCCAGAGAGGGACCTACACGCATGGCATCCGATACCGCCGACATCCGCAACGGCGCCGTCCTGAACATCGACGGTCAGCTCTGGACCGTCATCGAGTTCCAGCATGTCAAGCCGGGCAAGGGCGGTGCGTTCGTGCGCACGAAGCTCAAGAACGTCGTGAGCGGCAAGGTCGTCGACCGCACGTACAACGCGGGAACGAAGCTCGAGTTCGAGAACGTGGATCGCCGGGAGTACCAGTACCTCTACAGCGACGGAGACGGCTTCGTGTTCATGGACACGAGCGACTACGACCAGTTCACGGTGCAGTCGTCCATCGTCGGGGACGCCGCGAACTTCATGCTCGAGAACCAGAACGTGACCATCGCGATGAACAACGGCAACCCGCTCTACGTGGAGATGCCGGCATCCGTCGTGCTCGAGATCACGTACACGGAGCCGGGCCTGCAGGGCGACCGCTCCACGGGCGGCACCAAGCCGGCAACCGTGGAGACGGGGTACCAGATCCAGGTGCCGCTGTTCCTCGAGACCGGCACCAAGGTCAAGGTCGACACGCGCACCGGCGACTACCTCGGTCGCGTCAACGACTAGTGGGAGCTCGCACCAAGGCACGCAAGCGCGCCATCGACCTGCTCTACAGCGCCGATGTGCGTGGCATCCCGTTCGCGCAGGCCGTTGCCGATGAAGCGCAGCGGGCGGCGCAGGAGCCGTCGCGCGAGGCGTCCTGGCTCTACGCCCGTGAGATCGTCGACGGCGTCATCGACCAGAGTGACGAGATCGACGAGCTGATCCGCACCTACGCTCAGGGCTGGACGTTGGAGCGGATGCCGGCGGTCGACCGCGCGATTCTGCGAATGGGCGTGTGGGAGCTTCTGTTCAACCCGGCTATTCCGGACGGCGTGGCGATCTCCGAAGCGGTCGAGCAGGCGACGTCTCTCTCGACCGACGATTCTGCGAAGTTCGTCAACGGGCTGCTCGCCAAGATCGGATCCGCGGTCACGCACTGACCACGCGGACACCGGCGCACCGCTGACACGGCTCGACGCGAACGAGAGGACCGGCGCTCATGAAGAAGTCCATCCTGCACGCCATCGGCGTAGCGGCCGCTGCCGCGCTGCTGACGTTCGCCCTGGCGGGCTGCATACCGACCGGAGCGCCTGCGGGTGGCTCCGCCGGCTCGTCGGACCGTTCATCGGCCTCGTCGAGCGCGAAAATCCCGACCGGTACGGCGGGGGCCGTGGACTTCGATCTCGGAGCGATCGTCGCGGGCGACGGCAAGACCGTGGTCGACACGTACATCGACCCGATGTGCCCGTACTGCGGCCAGTTCGAGAAGGCCAACGGAAGCGCGCTGGCGAAGCTCGTGAACACCGGCGCCATCACACTGCGCGTGCATCCGCTGAACTTCCTCGATCCGAACTCGCAGGGTACGGACTACTCCTCGCGCGCAGGCAGTGCGCTGACGTGTGTGGCGGCATCCGATCCGAAGCAGTCCCTCGCCTATCTCTCCACGTTGTACGCGAACCAGCCGGAGGAGAATTCGTCCGGTCTCAGTGATGCCAAGCTGGTGTCGCTCGCGCACAAGGCCGGCGTCACTGATGTCGATTCGTGCATCCACTCGCACAAGTACGCGTCGTGGCTGACGCGGAACACGACGAAGGCCGTGAACGGTCCGATCAAGGGCGCGGACATCAAGGCCGTGACGGCCACGCCGACCGTGCTCGTGAACGGGCACCAGTACGGTGGCAGCATCACCGACACAGCGGCGCTCAAGTCGTTCATCGCTGACAGCGGTAAGTAGTCACCGACGACGGTAATAAAGGCGAACAGGATGTCTGCGGCGGGGCATAGCGTGGCCGCATGACGGATGACTCGGCCGAGAAGGCCATGCTGACCAGCTATTTCCGTTCGGCCGGCGACGCGCTGCTCTGGAAGCTCGAGGGTCTCAGCGAGCGCGAAGCCCGATTGCCGATGACGCGGACGGGAACCAACCTGCTCGGCCTCGTGAAGCATGTCGCTTCCACGGAGTACGGCTACTTCGGGGAGGTTTTCGGGCGAGACCCCGGTGTGGCCATGCCGTGGATCGACGACACCGCCGAAGACAACGCAGACATGTGGGCGACTGCCGACGAGTCGCTCGAGTGGACGACCGGGTTTTACGTCCGCGCGCGCGAGTTCTCCGGACGCACCATCGCAGAACTCGACCTCGACGCGTCGGGTGTGGTGCCGTGGTGGCCGGCAGAACGTCGCGAGGTGACTCTGCGGCGCATCATCGTGCACATGACGGCGGAGACGGCGCGGCATGCGGGGCACGCGGACATCGTGCGGGAACTCATCGACGGGGCCGTAGGCATGCGGCCGACCAACTCGAACCTGCCCTCTCACGGCGACGAGTGGTGGGCACAGTACCGGGCGCAGTTGCAGGCCGTGGCGGACGGGTTCGGGGAGTAGTTCAGCGGGCGAGAGCTGCTGGTGAGCCGTACGGGAGAGCGAGCGGTAGCGGTACCCCGTCGGCGATCCGGATGCGAGTCGACGTGCGGGGGCTCGGTCGGGGACTCGGTCGGGGACTCGGTCGGGGACTCGGTCGGGGACTCGGTCGGGGACTCGGTCGGGGACTGCGGCGTCAGATGATCTCGAACCGCTGCTCGCGGGTCCCGTCGGGCAGGACCGTCTCGGCGAACTCGACGGGAATGGTCCTCCTCCAGAACGCGATTGCCGGAGCGTTGTGCGCCACCTCCGTGATGCGCCACGAGCCGGGATGCTTCGGGTCAGCACGGGCTTCGGGTCAGCACGGGCTTCGGGTCAGCACGGGCTTCGGGCCAGGACCCCGAACCGACCGGTGCCCGTCCTGCCCCATCAGAACGCCACCGGGTCGGGCTGCATGCGATCAGAACCGCGCCCGATCAAACCGGGCCAAGACTGCCGTCACAACGGCGGACCAGAACGGCCGGTCAGCGCGTCCGATCAGAACGGCGGCGGGTCGGAGTCGTACCCGGTGGGCGTGCGCACCCGGATCCCGCCGTCGGGTTTCGGATCGAGACGGATGCGTGTCACCGACTTGAGCCGGTGCAGTCGCGGTTTCAAGGGAAGCAGGTTGTCGACATCGGTCGTGCCACCGTGTTGCCACTCGGCCACGTGGTCCACCTCGCCGCCGGTCGTCAGGCCGGGTGCGACGTAAGGCGCCGCCGCATCGTCAAGACCGTAGCGGAGCGTCAGCCAGTGCCTCTGCTCGGCGGTAGGCCGGTACCGCGTCGTGTCGAGCTTCAGCCGTGCCGGCCGGATCGGATCGGCGATCACCTTGCGGAACGCGGGCGCGTCGCGCAACGCTCGTGCAGCGGCATTCGGCGGGATCGGTCCGTAGCCCAGCAGCTCGGCGAACCGTCCGCCGTCGTCGACGATCACTGTCGGGTGCGCCGTGGCGGCACTCGGCGTGCCGTCGCCTGTGAGCCAGGCGAGCAGGGCATCCGCCTTCAGCTGGTCGCGCGTGCGCGTCTCGCCCTCACGGTGCTTCATGCTCTGCGCGGTGGCGGTCAGACGAGCATCGGCACGCACGATGTCGACGAGCGGAGCGAATGCGTGCAGCCAGGCCATGCCGTCCTCGGCAGGCTCGACGACCACACGACGCAGCTTCGCCGCTCTGTCGTGGCGCTCCTGCAGCGTCTCCGCGCACAGTCGCTCGCGCAACCGCCGGCATCGGCTGCGGAACTGGCCAACCGGAACGGATGTCGCGACCGCGGCGAGTTTCTCGTCGTATGCAGCAGTTGCGGCGTCATCGGGAAGGCCGTTGCAGGCATCCACGGCGGCACGCACGTGCGCCTGGCTGATCGCGCCCGAGACGAAGAGCGCCCTCAGTCGGGGGAGTGACGTGTCGAGCACGTCGCCCTGATAGGCGAGGTCGCGCACCATGTTCTCGCTGAGCTTCAGCCGCTGAGCCAGATCGAACGCGACCGAGCGCTCGGCGAAGTCGACGTCTTGCACTCCGGGTATGCGCTCGGCCGCGGCGGCGGGGACGTAGATGAGGGGGTTCGCTCGAGCAGTGCGAAACGCCCTGGTGATCGCGAAGAGCTGACGGGCAGCCTGCATGTTCAACACGACCTGCGTGGCGACGGCGTCATCGAGCGCCCAGCCGAGGAAGATCTCAGCCGAAACCGGAACCGCCTCCGCAGGCGGCAGCTCCGCATCGAGCCAATCGGACTCATCGCATTCGTCCGCCCAGATGTCGCTCGCATCGTCGGCAGGCTGATCGGCCGCGAAAGGGTGGCCTTCGAAGGCGTCGGCAACGAGCGGGTCGGCGACGGGAGAGACATCATCGGCACGCGACGGGGCGTCGGCAGAGAGCCTGGATTCGGCTCCCGATGTCATTTCAGCCCGATCGAACATATCTTCGATTGTACCGGGTGGGAACAACGCGTTCAATCGTTCGTCGAAATCTGTGGAGAACCGCGGGAACACGAGGAGACCACGGTGGTGATGCCTCCTCCCGTTCCACGGAAGATGCCGAATTCCTAGTCCGGACCGTCGCCAGCGGATGCTATCCAGACAGTCGTGTAGCGCCAGAACAGGCAACGCCGTATCTTCCACGCCAGGAAGCAGGTCCTCATTCGCCTCGGCGGTTGATGAACGTGAGCGCCGGCCGAATGACTTGGCGGTACAGGTCTGAGCGTGCTTCGCCGTCCCTCTCGCCATTGAGCAGGGGGAAGAACGCGAGGTCGGTGAGGATCAGATATGCCAGCCGCCGGAACAGGGGCGAGTCACGCACGATCTCGCCGCGATCGGCGGCGGCCTCGAAGATGGAAGCCAACTGATCCGCGCCCGGCGCGATTATCTGAGTGCGTAAGGCGGCAGCGAATTCCGGATCGGCTGAGGCTGCGTGTAGCAGCATGAAGCCCATCCGCAGGTCATCGCCTGAGACGTAGTCGGCTCCGAGCGCCCCTGCGAAGACCTCGTCGAGGGTCGAGGAGTCCCTGTCGCTGAAAAAATAGCGGGGTTGGGCGCCTTCGGAGGTCAACGCAGCCAGAACGAGCGCGGACTTGCTACCCCATCGCCGGTAGAGGGTGGCTTTGCTCGAGCGGGCGCGCGCGGCGACCGCATCGAGCGTCAGCCGTTCGTAGCCCACCTCGAGCAGAAGCTCGTGGACGGTGCCGAACAACTCGGCGAGGCGTTCGCGGGACATCCGAGAACGAGACAAGTCAGGCGCCATTGAATAAGCGTACGATACGGTTTCGTACACATCAACCGGAGGGTAACGAGATGCGGATCTTGATGTTCGGACGGGGCGTGATCGCCACGATCTACGGTTGGGCCCTCGAACAGGCCGGACACGAGGTCGAGTTCTACGTCCGTCCCGGCCGTGCCACGGTCTATGGCCGGGACGTGGATCTCGATCTCCTCGACGCGCGGCGCGGACCGCGCGGGCGGCCGGTCGTCGAGGCGTGGCCCGTGCGGTACCGCGAAGAACTGGAACCGGACCACGATTTCGACTTGATCGTGCTGAGCGTGGCTCACAACCGGCTCACCGACGCCGCGCAGTTCCTCGCCCCGCGGCTCGGCCACGCTGCAGTCCTCGTCTTCGGGAACATCTGGTCCGACCCGCTGGATGCTGTCGCTCCCCTTCCCGCCGACAGGCTCGCCTGGGGCTTCCCACAGGCCGGCGGCGCCTTCGCCGACAACGGAACCCTCACGGGAATGCTGCTGCCCTCGGTGATCTTCGGGACGCTCGACGGATCGCCCAGCCAGCGCGAGAAGGACGTACGCCAGGCCTTTCGCGACGCCGGGTTTCGGATCAGCGAACGGCCAGACTTCCGCGGCTGGCTCTGGCTCCACTTCATCGCCGATGCCGGCATGCATTCCCAGGGGTTGCAGGTCGGCAGCCTGTCGAAAATGGTCGGGTCCAGGCCCGCTTTCCGCCAGGCACTGCTGACCATCCGCGAACTCATCCCTCTGCTCGAAGCGCGCGGCATTGACCTGCGACGGCACCGGCGCGGATTGCTGCTCTACCGCGCGCCGGTAGCGCTGACCTCAGCTGCGTTCGCTTGGGCCACCTCGCACATCGCTGCGGCCAGCCGCTCGCTGAGCGCACACTCCGACCCCAACGCGCCCGAGCCTTACGCCATCTATCGGGACACCATGACCGAGGCGCGGCGCCTCGGCATCCGGGTACCACGGCTGGAAGCGGCAGGGACGAAGATCGCTTCATGCCGCGCCGGTTCGTAGGGGGAAGCACGAGTCATAGGGGGAAGCACGAGTCATAGGGGAAAGCACAAGTCATAGGGGAAAGCACAGACCGGATAGGGGTCCGTTCTGCCGGATGCGACGAAGCGTGATCGCCCGCAGCCCGGTCCACCACCACCGCACCACGCCGTCGAGGGGAAGCACGAGCGTCTGCGGGCACGATGCCCGTAAATGCGGCGCGGTGGGACGCAAGAACGGGACCGGCCGCGCACCCAATCGCGTTCTGCGCCTGATGGCTCTCCACCGCGCAGGCGCGCCCGCGCCCCTGCTAGGGTAGGAAAGGTTCGACAACCTTTAACCACCGTCCAGTGAGGCGGAGAAGGGGGTCTGCATGACGGCACGCACTGTGCTTCACCAGGCTGACATCGCCCGGGCGTTGACTCGGATCTCACACGAGATCCTGGAGTCCAACCGGGGTTCAGGCGATCTCGTGGTTCTCGGGATCCCGACGCGCGGAGTCGCCCTCGCCGAGCGAATCGGTGCCACGATCGCGCGCATCGAGAACGGCACGGCTCCGGGGGCCGACGCGCCACCCGTCGGAGCGCTCGACGTGACGATGTACCGCGACGATCTTGCGAAGCATCCGACAAGAGCGCCATCACCGACGAGCATTCCGGTCTCGATCGACGGCAAGGTCGTCGTTCTCGTCGATGACGTGTTGTTCTCGGGCCGCACGATCCGAGCCGCGCTCGATGCGCTCAGCGACCTCGGCCGTCCTCGCGCCGTGCGCCTCGCCGTGCTCGTCGACCGTGGCCACCGCGAGTTCCCCATCCGGGCCGATTTCGTGGGCAAGAACCTTCCCAGCTCCAGTCGCGAACGCATCAACGTGCGCGTGACCGAGGTGGACGGCGACGACGCCGTCACGATCGACGACGGCGAGGCCGACGGGGTTGGCGGCGCAGGCAGGAGCGGCTCCGACACCGGCGCAGGCAGGAGCGGCTCCGACACCGACGCAGACAGAAGCGATGGAGCCGGCAGAGGGGAGGCCGACGCGTGAGGCACCTGCTCTCCACACGGGACCTGGATCGCGAAACGGCCATCGGCATCCTCGACGTTGCTGAGGACATGGCGGATGTCTCCAGTCGCGAGGTCAAGAAGCTCCCGACCCTGCGCGGCAAGACCGTCGTCAACCTCTTCTTCGAGGATTCGACGCGCACCCGCATCTCGTTCGAGGCCGCGGCCAAGCGGCTCTCGGCCGACGTGATCAACTTCAGCGCGAAAGGATCCAGCGTCTCCAAGGGAGAGAGCCTCAAAGACACCGCGCAGACACTCGCCGCGATCGGCGCGGACGCCGTGGTCGTGCGCCACTCCGCATCGGGCGCACCGCACACGCTGGCTTCCGCGGGCTGGATCGACGCGGGCATCCTGAACGCCGGCGACGGCACGCACGAGCATCCGACCCAGGCTCTGCTGGATGCCTTCACGATGCGCCGGCGCCTGCACGGGTCCGCCAGCCGCGGCAAGGGGCTCGACGGCGTGCACGTCGTGATCGTGGGCGACATCCTGCACTCGCGGGTCGCCCGCTCCGACGTGTGGCTCCTGAACACGCTCGGCGCGCACGTCACCCTGATCGCCCCACCGACGCTCCTTCCCGTCGACACCGGCCAGTGGCCGTGCGAGATCGGCTACGACCTGGACGCCGCGATCGATGCGGATCCGGACGTCGTGATGATGCTGCGCATCCAGGCCGAGCGCATGAACGCGGCGTTCTTCCCGAACACCCGCGAGTACTCGCGCCGCTGGGGGCTGGATGCCTCGCGCTTGGATCGTTTGCGCTCCGATACGATGGTCATGCATCCCGGCCCGATGGTCAGAGGCCTGGAAATCTCCGCCGCAGCCGCCGATTCGGCGCGCTCATTGGTGCGCGACCAGGTCGCGAGCGGCGTCTCTGTGCGCATGGCTGCGCTGTATCTGCTGCTGTCCGGCGATCGGGAGGTCGACTAAGTGTCACGCGAACGGTTCCTCATCGAGGGCGCGACGCTCGTCGACGGGCAAGCCACGGACATCCTGGTGGACGACGGGTTCCTGACAGTCGGCCCGGATGCCCGCGACGGCGCCGCAGACGCGACGCGTATCGACGCGGCCGGCTTGATCGCGCTGCCGGGTCTCGTCGATCTGCACACGCACCTGCGCGAACCCGGGTTCGAGCAGAGCGAGACCGTGCTCACCGGAACGCGCGCCGCGGCGGCCGGTGGCTACACCACCGTCTTCGCGATGGCGAACACATCACCCGTCGCCGACACCGCGGGCGTGGTCGAGCAGGAGCTCTCGCTCGGGCGCGCCGCCGGTTACGCGACGGTGCAGCCGATCGGCGCCGTCACCGTGGGTCTCGCCGGTGAGCGACTGGCGGAGCTGGGCGCGATGGCTGCATCCCGGGCGAAGGTGCGGGTGTTCTCCGACGACGGGGTCTGCGTCGCAGACCCGCTGCTCATGCGCCGCGCGCTGGAGTACGTCAAGGCGTTCGACGGTGTCATCGCGCAGCACGCGCAAGAGCCACGGCTCACCGCAGGCGCTCAGATGAACGAGGGCGCGCTCTCGGGCACGCTCGGCCTGCCCGGCTGGCCCGCCGTGGCGGAGGAGTCGATCATCGCTCGCGATGTGCTGCTGGCCGAGCACGTCGGCAGCCGGCTGCACGTCTGCCACGTGTCCACGGCAGGATCGGTGGACATCGTGCGCTGGGCGAAGGCCCGCGGCATCGACGTGACGGCGGAGGTGACGCCGCACCACCTGCTGCTCACCGAAGACCTCGTCGCGGGCTATGACGCGCGCTACAAGGTGAACCCGCCGCTACGCCGCGCGGACGACGTGCAGGCTCTTCGCGAGGGCCTCGCCGACGGCACCATCGACATCGTCGCCACTGACCACGCACCGCACCCGATCGAGGCGAAGGACTGCGAGTGGGACGCCGCTGCGAACGGCATGGTCGGTCTCGAGTCGGCACTGTCCGTGGTGCAGAAAGCAATGGTCGACACGGAGTTGCTCTCCTGGACGGATGTCGCCCGTGTGATGTCCGCCATTCCCGCGAGCATCGGGCGAGTGGATGCCGGAGCACCCGTCGCGTCCGGCTCCCGTGCCGATCTGACGCTCTACGACCCTGGCGTCTCCGAGGTGTTCGCCACCGATCGCCTTGCCGGCAAGGGCGTCAACTCGCCGTACCTCGGTATCGACCTGCCCGGCCGGGTGCGCTGGACGTTCCACGGCGGCACGGCGACGCTCCGTGACGGCGCCCTGATCGAGATCGATGATGCCGCGGCGCGGGCACGAGAGGAGCTCGCCCGTGGATAAGCTCTGGCCCACCCTGCTGATCGTCGTCATCCTGGCCCTGGTCTTCCTCGGAATGTGGCTCGGCTGGCGTCGGCGGGCACGCCGCGATGCCGCTCTTGTCATCCCGACGGTGTTGGATGCCCCGGGTACCGAACTCGCACACGTCACCGCCCTGCACGCGGCCACCACGCGCCACGACCGACCGCTCGACCGTGTCGTGGTCCCCGGGCTCGCGTTCCGCTCGAACGCAACGGTCACCGTGTACTCCGGCGGCCTGACGCTCGCCGCGGCGGGGGAGAGCGGCGTGGCGATCGAGGCCGCGGACATCCTCGGCGTCGGGGCAGCGACGTGGACCATCGATCGCACGGTCGAACCGGGCGGCCTCGTGCTGCTGGCATGGAACGCGGCAGGGCCCGCCGCCGACGGCGGCACCACGCTCGACACCTACCTGCGCGTCACCGACCCGGACGAGCGACGACGATTGGTGGACGCGGTGAGAGCCATCGTTCCCGCGTCCCCGACCCTCTCCACCACACCGAACACCACTCCCACGGGCGCCGACGATGTCGCCGAACCGTCGCCGAACGGCGACACGACCACCGGAAACGAGGCCTGACATGTCAGACGAAGAATCGGCCCCCGAAACAGAGAACGACCACGCGGGGCACGTGCCCGCGGCTCAGATCCCGCCGATCGTCGAGTTCACCGAGCCCACAGCCGAGGCGAGGCAGGCGAGACGCGAACCTGCGGTGCTGGTGCTCGAAGACGGTACACGCTATGAGGGCCACGGCTACGGCGCGCTCGGCCGCACGCTCGGCGAAGCGGTCTTCTCCACCGGTATGACGGGGTATCAGGAGACCCTGACAGATCCCTCGTACGCCGGCCAGATCGTGCTCATGACGGCCCCGCACATCGGCAACACCGGCACGAACGACATCGACATGGAGTCGCAGCGCATCTGGGTGGCCGGCTTCGCCGTGCGCGAGCCCTCGCGCGTGGTCTCCAACTTCCGGGCACAGCGCAGCCTCGACGACGACCTCCGCGAGGCCGGCATCGTGGGCATCCAAGGACTCGACACCCGCGCGGTCACCCGCCACCTGCGCTCGGCCGGCGCCATGCGGGCGGGCATCTTCTCGGGGCCGGATGCCGCGCTTAGCGCCCCGGAGCAGCTCGAGCAGGTGCGTGCAGGCGCCGACATGCGCGGGCTCAACCTGTCGTCGGTGGTCTCCACCTCCGAGCAGTACACGATTCCGGCGCGCGGCGAGCGGATCGGGTCGGTCGCCGTGCTGGATCTCGGCGTGAAGACGAGCACGCTGCACTACCTCGCCGATCGCGGGCTCGACGTGATCGTGCTCCCCGAGACGGCGACCGTCGACGACATACGGGCGCTGAACCCGAGCGCCCTGTTCTATTCGAACGGCCCCGGCGATCCGGCGGCATCCGATCAGCACGTCGAACTGCTGCGGGGGCTGCTGCGCGACGGCGTGCCCTACTTCGGCATCTGCTTCGGCAACCAGCTGCTCGGCCGCGCGCTCGGCTACGGAACGTACAAGCTGCCGTTCGGTCACCGCGGCATCAACCAGCCCGTGCTCGACCGTTCCACCGGACGCGTGGAGATCACGGCGCACAACCACGGCTTCGCGGTCGATGCGCCTCTCGACGGCCCGAGCGAGTCCGCGGCCGGCTTCGGCCGGGTCGAGGTGAGCCACTACGACCTCAACGACAACGTGGTCGAGGGTCTGAACTGCCTGGACATCCCGGCCTTCAGCGTGCAGTACCACCCCGAGTCGGCGGCGGGCCCGCACGACGCGAACTATCTCTTCGACCGGTTCCGCGATCTCGTTCTGGCCACGACCGCAGGCAAGGCCGACGACGCCGACGAGACCGACAGCACCGACCAGACCGACAGCACCGACCAGGAGGACGCCGAGTAATGCCCAAGAGAGAAGACATCTCCAGCGTCCTCGTGATCGGGTCCGGCCCGATCGTGATCGGACAGGCGTGCGAGTTCGACTACTCGGGAACGCAGGCGTGCCGCGTGCTCCGCGAGGAAGGCGTGCGCGTCATCCTCGTCAACTCGAATCCGGCCACGATCATGACGGATCCGGACTTCGCCGACGCCACTTACATCGAGCCCATCACCTGGCAGGTGATCGAGACGATCATCGCCAAGGAGAAGCCGGATGCCATCCTGCCGACCCTGGGCGGCCAGACCGCGCTGAACGCGGCGATGCAGCTGCATGAGCACGGCATCCTGGAGGAGTACGACGTCGAGCTCATCGGTGCCAAGTTCGAGGCGATCGAGAAGGGCGAGAACCGCCAGGTCTTCAAGGAGCTCGTGATCGACTGCGGCGCCGACGTCGCCGCCTCGCGCATCTGCCACACGATGGACGAGGTGCTCGCGGGCGCAGCCGAACTGGGGTATCCGCTCGTCGTCCGCCCCAGCTTCACGATGGGCGGACTCGGCTCCGGCTTCGCTTACGACGAGACGGACCTCCGACGCATCGCCGGAGCGGGCTTGCACGACTCTCCGACGCACGAGGTGCTTCTGGAGGAGTCGATTCTCGGCTGGAAGGAGTACGAGCTCGAGCTCATGCGCGACGCCGCCGACAACACGGTTGTCGTCTGCTCGATCGAGAACGTCGACCCAGTCGGCGTGCACACCGGCGACTCCATCACCGTCGCTCCGGCGCTGACGCTCACCGACCGCGAGTACCAGAAGATGCGCGACATCGGCATCGACATCATTCGTGCGGTGGGCGTGGACACCGGTGGGTGCAACATCCAGTTCGCGATCCACCCGGCCACCGGGCGGGTGATCGTGATCGAGATGAACCCGCGCGTGTCGCGCTCGAGCGCACTCGCCTCCAAGGCCACCGGCTTCCCGATCGCGAAGATCGCCGCGAAGCTCGCCATCGGGTACCACCTCGACGAGATCCCCAACGACATCACGCGCGTCACGCCGGCCAGCTTCGAGCCGACGCTCGACTACGTGGTCGTGAAGGTGCCGCGGTTCGCCTTCGAGAAGTTCCCGGCCGCCGATCCCACGCTGACCACGACCATGAAGTCGGTCGGGGAGGCCATGGCCATCGGCCGCAGCTTCACCAGCGCCCTGCAGAAGGCGCTGCGCTCCCTGGAGAAGAACGGGTCTTCGTTCCACTGGGGCGAGGAGGACCGCAGCGTTCAGGAGCTGCTGGAGAAGGCATCCACGCCCACCGACGGCCGGATCGTGACGGTGCAGCAGGCGCTGCGCAAGGGCGCCGGCATCGACGACGTGTACCGTGCCACGGGCATCGACCCCTGGTTCCTCGACCAGATCGTCCTCATCAACGAGGTGGCGCTGCAGATCGCCGACGCCGGCATGCTCGACACCGACACGATGCTGCTGGCCAAGGACCACGGGTTCTCGGATGCGCAGATCGGCCAGTTGCGCGGCTTCGGCGAGTCCGAGGTGCGCGAGGTGCGCCACATCCTGGGGGTGCGTCCCGTCTACAAAACGGTCGACACGTGCGCGGGCGAGTTCCCCGCGCTCACGCCGTACCACTACTCGAGTTACGACGCCGAGACCGAGGTGGAGCCGAGCGACAAGCGCAAGGTGGTCATCCTGGGTTCCGGCCCGAACCGCATCGGGCAGGGCGTGGAGTTCGACTACTCGTGCGTGCACGCATCGTTCGCCCTGCACGACGCCGGGTTCGAGACCATCATGATCAACTGCAACCCGGAGACCGTGTCCACCGACTACGACACCAGCGACCGGCTGTACTTCGAGCCGCTCACCCTGGAGGACGTGCTCGAGGTGATCCACGCCGAGTCGCAATCCGGCGAGCTCGTCGGCGTGGTCGTGCAGCTCGGCGGCCAGACCGCGCTCGGGCTCGCCAAGGGCCTCGAGGCGGCGGGAGTGCCGATCCTCGGCACGTCGCCGAGCGCCATCGACCTGGCGGAGGAGCGCGGGCTGTTCTCGGAGATCCTCGAGAACGCCGGCCTGCTCGCGCCGCGCAACGGCACCGCGTACGACGTGGCCGGCGCGCAGACCGTCGCCGCGGAGATCGGCTTCCCGGTGCTGGTACGACCGAGCTATGTGCTCGGCGGCCGCGGCATGGAGATCGTCTACGACGCGCCGTCGCTCGACGACTACTTCGAGCGGGTCGCGGACCAGGCGATCATCGGGCCGGGACATCCGCTGCTCGTCGACCGTTTTCTCGACGACGCGACCGAGATCGACGTCGATGCACTGTTCGACGGAGACCAGCTCTACATCGGCGGCGTCATGGAGCACATCGAGGAGGCGGGCATCCACTCCGGCGACTCGAGCTGCACACTTCCGCCCGTCACGCTCGGGCGTGCCGAGATCGACCGCGTGCGCGAAGCGACGCTGAAGGTCGCGCAGGGCATCGGCGTGCAGGGTCTGCTCAACGTGCAGTTCGCCATCGCCGCCGGCGTGCTCTACGTGCTGGAGGCCAACCCGCGTGCCAGCCGCACGGTTCCGTTCGTCTCGAAAGCGCTCGGCATCCCGCTGGCGAAAGCGGCGAGCCGCATCATGGTCGGCGAGACGATCGATGGCCTGAAGGATGCCGGCCTGCTGCCCGTGCAGGACGGCTCGCGCGTGCCGCTCGACGCTCCGATCTCGGTCAAGGAAGCCGTGCTGCCGTTCAAACGGTTCCGTACCCGTGAGGGCCAGATGGTCGACTCGGTCCTCGGACCCGAGATGCGTTCCACCGGCGAGGTCATGGGCATCGACCTCGACTTTCCGCGCGCCTTCGCGAAGAGCCAGACCGCGGCGTACGGCGGCATGCCGCTGCAGGGCACGGTGTTCGTCTCGGTCAGCGACCGGGACAAGCGATCGATCGTGCTCCCGGCGCTGCGACTGAAGCAACAGGGCTATCGTCTGGTGGCGACAGAGGGCACCGCCGAGGTGCTCGCACGCAACGGCATCGAGGCGGACACGGTGCGCAAATTCAGCGACGAGCCGGCCGGCGACGAGCCGAGCATCGTCGACCTGATCAACAGGGGCGAGATCGACATCGTCGTGAACACCCCGAGCGGGCGCTCCGCGCGCGCCGACGGTTACGAGATCCGCGCGGCGGCGGTCGCCGCCGACATCGCGCTCTTCACCACCATCGCGGAGCTCAGCGCCGCCGTGGCATCGATCGACGCGATACGCGACGGCTTCGACGTGCGTTCGCTCCAGCAGTACGCGCTCGACCGGGCGGAGCAGGCGTGACCGCTCCCGCGTCCGGCGCCGAGGAACGGGTGCGTGGCTTCGGCAGCCGGCTGGCCCAGGTCATCGACGAGCGTGGGTCGCTCTGCGTCGGCATCGACCCGCACTCGTACCTGCTCGCCGACTGGGGGCTGCACGATGACGCCTCCGGTGTGCGTGAGTTCGGTCTTCGCGTCGTGGAGGCGGCGACAGGGCGCGCCGGCATCGTCAAGCCCCAGGTGGCGTTCTTCGAACGATTCGGCGCCGCCGGTTACGCCGCACTCGAGGAGGTGCTCGCCGCCGCCCGGTCGGCCGGTCTGCTCGTGATCGCCGACGTCAAGCGCGGCGATCTCGGCTCGAGCGTGGCCGCCTACGGTCAGGCGTGGCTGACGCCCGGTGCACCGTTGGAGGCGGATGCCATGACGGTCTCGGCGTTCCAAGGCGTCGGCTCGCTGCGCGATCCGATCTCCCTCGCCGCGGCATCCGGAAAGGGGCTCTTCGTGCTCGCCGCGACCAGCAATCCGGAGGCGGCGGATATTCAGACGTCGAGACATCCCGTTTCTGGCCGGTCGGTGGCACGTGCCATCATCGATGGTGTGATGGAGACGAACGCGGCGATCGGACACGAAGCGGGTCCGATCGGCGTCGTGCTCGGAGCCACACTCGATCTTCCTGCGTTCGGCATCGACACCACGAAGCCGAACGAACCCGCACTCCCGGTGCTGGCGCCGGGGTTCGGACATCAGGGTGCGCGCCTCGACGACGCTCGCGACATCTACGGCGAATTGGCCGGGATGCTCGTGATCAGCGAGTCGCGCAGCATCCTGTCGGCCGGACCCGACGCCCTCGCCGCCACCATCGACGCCCGCGCTACCGAGGTGCGCTCCGCCCTTGTCTGACCATCGATCGCCGGTCGAGCGCGCCGGTGATCCTCTTTCATTCACGATGCCCGATATCGCCCCCAGCACCGCCCGTACCCGTCCTCCAGAGGTCGACCGGGTCGCTGCGTCCCGAGCGGCCGTAGCCGCACGCCGCGCCCGCGCCGTCGTCAAGGCCGCCATCGCCTCAGGGGAGCGTTCCCCGGTCGAAGTACTCGACGCGGCGTCCGCCGAGCCCGGCGGAGCCGAAGGCACGTTGCGGATCACCGACTTCCTGATGAGCCTCAAAGCCATCGGCGCGACGAAGACCGCCGACATCCTCCACCGGTTGGAGATCGCACCCGTGAAACGGCTCGGTGGGCTCGGACGTCACCAGCGCGCCCGTTTGCGCGAATTCTTGATCGAACGGTTCGAACTGCCCGCGACGCAGCACCGCACCCGCCTCACCGTGCTCGCCGGCCCGACCGCGGTCGGAAAGGGAACCGTCGCCCGGTTCATCCGCGAGCACCATCCCGAGGTCATGCTCTCGGTGTCGGCGACGACCAGGCGGCCTCGGCCTGGGGAGGTCGACGGCGTCGACTACTACTTCGTCAGCGACGCCGAATTCGACAGGCTCGTCGCCGACCACGAGCTCCTGGAATGGGCGAGGGTGCACAACAGCCACCGGTACGGCACACCGCGGGCGCCGATCGAGCGCGCGTTGGCCGCAGGCAAGAGCGTGCTGCTGGAGATCGACCTGCAGGGCGCGCGCCAGGTGCGGGCCGCGATGCCGGATGCCGTGCTCGTTTTCCTCGCCCCGCCCAGCTGGGAGGAGCTCGTGCGCCGTCTCCTCGGCCGCGGCACCGAATCGCAAGAGGAGCAACGCCGTAGGCTCGCCACGGCGAAGGTGGAACTCGCCTCGCAGGAGGAGTTCGACGCCCGCGTGGTGAACAGCACCGTGGCCGACGCCGCGCGCGAGGTCGTAGAATTGATGAATGCGCGCGCGCGGCGACCGCGCCGCGCCGTCACGTCGTCGGGTCGCTGAACGTCGAGCTCGTCGTTCGCCGGCCTCGCGGATCGCGGCTGGGGCATCCCACAGCCGCGTTCACGCGCACTACACCCAAGGAGCACTCATGGCCATCGCCGCACAGGGCATCATCGACCCGCCGATCGACGAGCTGCTGTCTCGTGTCGAGTCCAAGTATCAGCTCGTGATCTTCGCGTCGAAGCGCGCGCGTCAGATCAACGACTACTACGCCGACCTGCACGAAGGCAGCCTGTTCGACAATGTGGGGCCGCTGGTCGACTCCACGATCGACGACAAGCCGCTGTCGGTCGCCCTGCACGAGATCAACGAAGACAAGCTCGTTCTGCGTCCCCTCGACGAGTGACCCCGAACCAGAGCGCTGCCGCCGTGCGCACGCCGTTGACGATCGTCGTCGGCGTGACCGGCGGCATCGCTGCATACAAGGCGGTCTCCGTGATCAGGTCGTTCGTGCTGGCAGGGCACGACGTGCACGTCATCGCCACGGATGCCGCGCTCCGCTTCGTCGGTGCCCCGACGTTCGAAGCCATCAGTCGCAACCCGCTGAACACCGACCTCTACGAGGGCGTCTCCGAGGTGCGCCACGTGGGCATCGGCAAGCGGGCCGATCTCGTCGTCATCGCACCGGCGACGGCGAACACCATCGCGAAGATCGCGAACGGCATCGCTGACGATCTGCTGACCAACACCGTGCTCGCGACGGCCGCGCCCGTGCTGATCGCGCCGGCGATGCACACCGAGATGTGGCAGAACGCGGCCACCCAGGCCAACGTGCGCACCTTGCGCGAACGCGGGATCACCATCGTCGGCCCCGGCACGGGACAGCTGACCGGGGCCGACTCCGGTCCCGGACGAATGGAAGAGCCGGATGCCATCGTGCACGCGGCGACCACGCTCGCGACGCGACGAACCGTCAGGCGCGAACGGGAGGCATCCGGAACCGCCTCGGCCCGTACACCGCGCCACGACCTCTCCGGCCACCGCATCGTGATCTCTGCGGGCGGAACACGCGAGCCGCTCGACCCGGTGCGCTTTCTCGGCAACCGCTCCAGCGGCAAGCAGGGTGTCGCACTGGCCGTGGCCGCGCGTGACAGAGGGGCGGATGTGGTGCTCGTGGCGGCGCACCTCGACGTTCCCGCGCCCGACGGCGTGGAGATCCGGTCCGTCTCGACGGCGCTCGAACTGCAGCGCGCCGTGACCGCTGCCGCCACCGATGCGGACATCGTGGTCATGGCCGCCGCGGTCGCCGACTTCCGGCCTGCGACGACAAACGATTCCAAGATCAAGAAGGAGAAAGTCGGCGACTCGCTCCGGCTCGAGTTGGTGGCCAATCCCGACATCCTCGCCGAGCTCGCCTCAGGCAAGCAGAGCGACCAGATCGTGGTCGGCTTCGCCGCCGAGACCGAGCGCGACCCGCACGAACTGATCGAGCTCGGCCGGCGCAAGCTGAAGCGCAAGGGCTGCGACTTCCTCGTCATCAACAACGTCGGCTGGCGAACCGGGTTCTCCACCGATGACAACGAGGTCGTCGTGCTCGACGGGCACGGCGATATAGTGATGGAGGCCGCGGGCGCTAAAGCGTCGGTGGCCGATCGTATTCTCGACGTCATCACCTCCGCCTGAGCCGCGACCAGAACGTGGATGGGGCGAGGGGCGCCACGCACTCCGCGACGGGCGGATGAGTTCGGTGCCCTGAGGATCAGCTGGAGCACCCATGACTTCTTTGCGCCTTTTCACGTCCGAGTCCGTGACCGAGGGACATCCGGACAAGATCTGCGACCAGGTCTCGGACAGCATCCTCGACGCGCTGCTGCGCGTCGATCCGAACAGCCGCGTTGCGGTGGAGACGCTCGTCACCACCGGTCTC
Organism: Humibacter albus DSM 18994; assembly: GCF_000421825.1. Lineage (GTDB taxonomy): Bacteria > Actinomycetota > Actinomycetes > Actinomycetales > Microbacteriaceae > Humibacter > Humibacter albus. The sequence goes on along the minus strand of NZ_ATXT01000011.1, from coordinate 286,168 downwards.
GTGCACGTCGCCGGTGAGGTGACGACCCGCGGTTACGTCGAGATCCCGGCGATCGTGCGCGAGACGATCACCTCCATCGGGTACACCTCCTCCGACGTGTGGTTCGATGGTCGTTCCTGCGGCGTCTCGGTGTCGATCGGGGGCCAGTCGCCCGACATCGCGCAGGGCGTGGACGACGCCTACGAGACGCGCGAGGGCTCATCCGTCGACGCGCTCGACAAACAGGGCGCCGGCGACCAGGGCATCATGTTCGGCTACGCGACGACCGAGACGCCCGAGCTGATGCCGGTGCCGGTCTGGATAGCCCACCGCATGGCGGAGCGCCTCGCCCAGGTGCGCAAGGACGGCGAGCTCGATTACCTTCGCCCCGACGGCAAGACGCAGGTCACCATCGGTTACGACGGCGTGACCCCGCGCACCGTCGACACCGTCGTGCTCTCCACGCAGCATTCCCCGCGGGTGAGCACCGAGCAGCTGAGGGCCGAAGTGGCCGAGCATGTCATCGCTCCGGTGCTGGAGCGGGTCGAACTCGACACTCACGACGTCAAGCTGCTCATCAACCCGACCGGCCGCTTCGAGATCGGCGGCCCTCAGGGCGACGCAGGACTCACGGGTCGCAAGATCATCATCGACACGTACGGCGGCGCGGCCAGGCACGGTGGCGGGGCCTTCAGCGGCAAGGATCCGTCGAAGGTGGATCGCTCGGCGGCGTACGCGCTGCGCTGGGTGGCCAAGAATGCGGTGGCGGCCGGGCTCGCGGACCGGCTCGAGGTGCAGGTCGCGTACGCGATCGGCACCGCCTCGCCGGTCGGACTCTACGTCGAGACGTTCGGCACCGGGCACCTGCCGGACGAGCGCATCACGGCGGCGATCCGGGAAGTCTTCGATCTGCGGCCCGCGGCGATCATCCGCGATCTTGATCTGCTGCGGCCGATCTATGCGAAGACCGCCACCTACGGCCACTTCGGCCGTGAACTGCCGGAGTTCACCTGGGAGCGACTGGACCGCGTCGACGACCTGCGGTCTGCCGCCGGCATCTGATGCCCGCCGCGCGGGTCGCGCGGGTGATCGTCGACACACCGCTGCCCCAGCTGGATCGCCTGTTCGACTACGCGATCCCGGATCGGCTGCGCGAGGAGGCCGTCGCCGGTGTGCGGGTGACGGTGCCGCTGCGCACCGCGGGCAGGCTGGCGGCCGGCTACATCGTGGAGGTGGCCGACCACGCGGAGTTCGCAGGCGAGCTCAGCGAGCTCGAGGCGGTGGTCTCCACCGCTCGCGTCCTCACGCCGCAGGTCGCGCGCCTCGCCCGGCTCGTGGCCGACCGTTCGGCGGGCAGCGCGAGCGACGTGCTGCGGCTCGCCATCCCGCCCCGTATGGTGCGGGTCGAGAAGGCGTGGCTCGCGTCCGACGCCGAGGCGCCGGACGAGCAGCAGGGGGAGAGTGCCGTCGACCCGCACGAAGTGAGGATCCGCGGCTACGACCCCGGATTGGCGCGGGCGATCGACGAGGGGCGTCGCGTCGCCGTGGATGCCGTACCGCGGCTTGCGCGCACGGCCGACGGGACGTGGGTAGGGGCGTGGGCGATCACGCTGGCGCAGGCTGCCGCGCGCTGCGTGGCATCCGGTCGCAGCGCGATCATCACCGTTCCGGACTACCGCGATCTCGATCAGCTTCAGGCTGCGCTGTCGGCACTCGTTCCCGCGCAGGACGTCGCGAGGCTCGACGCCGGCCAGTCCAACCCGGACCGCTACCGCGCGTTCCTGCGGTGCCTGAAGAGGCGGCCGGTCGTCGCGATCGGCAACCGCTCCGCGGTGTATGCGCCCGCATTCCGACTCGGCCTCATCGCGCTGTGGGACGACGGCGACCCGCTGCACACGGAGCCGCTGGCGCCGTACGCGCACTCGCGCGACGTCGCCCTCGTGCGTGCCGGCGCCGAGGAATGCGGCCTGCTCTTCGCCGCGAACACGCGCAGCCTCGAGGTGCAACGTCTTGTCGAGCTGCGTTGGCTCGAGGCCCACTCGCCGTCACCCGCCGTCACACCTCGTGTTGTGGTGACCTCGGCGCAGGCCGGAGACGGCGGCCCGTCACGCATCCCGCCCGGCGCGTGGCGCGCGGCGCGCGAGGGTCTGGAACAGGGGCCGGTGCTCGTACAGGTCGCCCGCCCCGGGTACGCGCCCGTCGTCGCCTGCGCGCAGTGCCGCGAAGCGGCCCGCTGCCGCCGATGCGGTGGCCCGCTCGGCCTCGACCGCGCAGGGGCCGCCCCCTCGTGCCGTTGGTGCGGTGCGATCGCCACCGGGTGGTCGTGCGAGAACTGCGGCGGCACCCGGGTTCGGCTGACCTCCCGCGGCAGCGCACGAACGGCGGAAGAGCTCGGCCGTGCGTTCCCCGGCACGCGGGTCGTCGTCTCCGACGGCGAACGGCGTGTGACCGAGGTCGACGAGCGACCCGCGCTCGTCGTGGCGACCCGGGGCGCGGAACCGCTCGTGCCCGGCGGGTACCGCGCGGTGCTGCTCCTCGACGGAGACCGCATGCTCGCGCGTGAGTCGCTGAACGTGGCGGAAGACTGCCTGCGCTGGTGGTCGAACGCGGCGTCGCTGGCCGCCGGCGGCGCCCCCGTGGTGCTCGTCGGCGTGGCCGGCCCGCTCGCCCAGGCCCTGGCCACCTGGCGGCAGAGCTCGTACGCGAGCGTTCAGCTCGCCGATCGACGGGCCCTGAAGTTTCCGCCCACCGTTCGGGTGGCGACGATCAGCGGCACACCGACCGCGGTGCCGCAGGCGCTGGAGGCGCTCGAACCCGGCACATTCCTCGACGTGCTCGGACCGACACCGGTCGAGGCGGAGGGAAGACACGGGAGCGGCCATCCGGAGTCGGTACGGGCCATCGTGCGCTTCGACTATGCGCAGGGCACGGCAGTGGCCTCCGCGCTGCGGTCGGCGGTCATCCGGGCGGCGTCCCAAGGCCGTAGGCCGCGGCCCGGTCGCGGTTACCGCCCGCCGCCTACACTCAGAGTCAGACTCGACGACCCCGAGATCTCGTGACGGGTCGAACCTCGAGGGCGTTCGATCGTCCGCATTCCCGAAGGAGACCCACCCGATGAGGATCGCCCGATGAGGATCGTGTTCGCCGGAACACCGGATGCCGCCGTGCCCACGCTTCGCGCGCTGGCCGGCGGCTCGCATGAGGTGACCCTCGTCGTCACCCGACCGGATGCCCCGCTCGGTCGCAAGCGCGTGCTGACCCCGTCGCCCGTGGCGACCGCCGCCGTCGAGCTCGGGCTGCCGGTGCTGAAGACCGGGCGGCTGGACGACGACGCGACCCGGCGCATCCTCTCGGCCGAGCCGGACCTCGGCGTCGTGGTCGCGTACGGGGGACTGGTACGCGAACCGCTGCTCTCCGCGCCCGCGCACGGCTGGGTCAACCTGCACTTCTCGCTGCTGCCGCGCTGGCGGGGCGCCGCCCCGGTACAGCGTGCGCTGATCGCCGGCGACGAGCGCACCGGCGCCGCCGTCTTCTCCCTCGTTCCGCAGCTCGACGCCGGTGACGTGTACGCGACGATCGAGCGTGCGATCGGCACGGATGAGACGGCAGGCGACCTGCTCGCATCCCTCGCCCTCGAAGGGGCCCGGCTCGTCGAGCAGGTGATCGACGGGATCGCCGACGGCAGCGCTCGCACCGAGCCACAGCACGGCGAACCGACACTCGCCGCGAAGCTCGGCATCGAGGATGCCCGGCTCGACCCGTCCCGCGACGCCGAGTCGGTCTATGCGCGCCTGCGAGGCGTGACGCCCGAGCCGGGCGCGTTCTTCACGATCGACGGTTCACGCGTGAAGGTTCTCGTGGCACGGCGGGCGGAGGCAGACCCGCTGCGCTGCGGCGAGCATCCTCTGCGTCCCGGCGAGCTCCTGCTGCAGGGTGCGCGCGCGTTTCTGGGAACCGCCACCGCACCGCTCGAGCTCGTCACCGTGCAACCGGCCGGCAAGCGCGCCATGCCGGGAGCCGACTGGCTGCGCGGCGTTCCCGCCGGCACCGCCGCCGATCTCGGCGAGGCCTCATCCCGTAGCAACACGCCCACCCGCACGGAGGTCTCCTCGTGAACGACCGGCAGTCCCGCCCCGCGACCGCGCGATCGGTCGCTTTCGACGTGCTGTGCGCAGTGACGGAGTCGGATGCCTACGCGAACCTGCTCCTGCCGACCCGTCTCGAGCGTGCCCGACTGACTCCGGCCGACGCCGCGCTGGCGACCGAGCTCACCTACGGCACGCTGCGCATGCGCGGCTACTACGACCGGATCATCGAGGCCGCCGCGCACCGCAGCGTCGACCGGATCGACGGTCCCGTGCTCGAGGCACTGCGCCTCGGCTGCCACCAACTGCTCGCGCTGCGCACGCCCAGCCACGCCGCCGTCAACGAGACCGTCGAGCTCGTGCGAGGCGCGGCATCCCGCTCCGCCGTCGGATTCGCCAACGGCGTGCTGCGCACGGTCGCCCGCACCCGACCGGAAGTGTGGCGGCAGCGCATCGCCGATGGCGCGAAGAACGACGACGACAGGCTCTCCGCGCTCTACTCGCACCCCACCTGGATCGTCCGCGCACTGCGCCGCTCGCTCGCGGCCGAGCACCGGGAGGACGAGCTGGAGGCGCTGCTGCGCGCCGACGACGAGGCGCCGCGCGTGAACCTCGCCGCGCTGCCCGGGCTGGCGCAGCGCCCAGAAGACTCCGACCTCGACAGGTATTCGCCGATCGGGTTCGTCTGGCGCGGCGGCGATCCGACGGCCATCGTGGCCGGCACCGATGGTGCGATCCGCGTACAGGACGAGGGCTCGCAACTCGCCGCTCAGGCGTTCCTCGCCGCGCGGCCGGTCGAGCGCGGCGAACGCTGGCTCGACCTGTGTTCGGGACCCGGCGGGAAGGCGGCGATCCTCGCGGCGGCAGCACAGGCATCCGGCGCCCGTCTGGTCGCCAACGAGCTCGTGCCGGCCAGGCTCGATCTCGTACGCCGCGCCGTCGCCCCGGTCGCCGCCGCCGCAGCGCAGGGAGCACCCGCCGCGATCGAGTTCACGCAGCGCGACGGCACCCTCGTCGGCGACATCGAGCCGAGCACCTACGACCGCGTGCTCCTCGACGCGCCGTGCACAGGGCTGGGCGCTCTGCGCCGCCGGCCGGAGGCGCGCTGGCGCAAGACGCCGGGCGATGTCCCCGAGCTCACGAGGCTGCAGACGGCGTTGATCGACTCCGCGGTGAAGGCGCTGCGGCCCGGCGGCGTGCTCTGTTACGTCACGTGCTCACCGCACCTCGCCGAGACGCGGGTTGCCGTCAGCGACGCGCTGAAGCGACATCCCGAGCTCGCCGAGCTCCCCACGCAGGAGGTTCTGCAGGCCTTGGCGGTGAGCGAGCTCGACCTCGCCGGCGACCGGGCCCAGGTGCAGCTCTGGCCGCACCGGCACGGCACCGACGCCATGTTCATCGCGCTGCTGCGCAGACGGCCGAGCGGAGACCAATAACGTGGATGCCATGGTCCGCATCAATCCGAGCATCCTCGCCGCCGATTTCGTGAACATGGAGCACGAGCTCGGTCGCATCGCCACCGCCGACCTCGTGCACGTCGACGTCATGGACAACCACTTCGTGCCCAACCTCACGTTCGGGCCGCAGATGGTCGGCCGCATCCAGGAAGTCTCGGCCATCCCACTCGACGTGCACCTCATGATCGACGACCCGGACCGCTGGGCTCCCGGCTACGCCGAGCTCGGCGCGCACTCCGTGACGTTCCACGCCGAGGCCGCGGCAGATCCGGTCGCGCTCGCGCGTCGGCTGCGCGAGATCGGCGCTCGTGCGGGAATCGCGCTGAAACCGGCGACGGATCCGGATGCCTACCTCGGTCTTCTCGAAGAGTTCGATCAGGTTCTCGTCATGACCGTCGAGCCGGGATTCGGCGGGCAGAGCTTTCAGCCCCAGACCATGCCCAAGCTGCGCCGACTGCGGCAGGCGGTGAACGCCCGCGGGCTGGACGTCTGGCTGCAGGTGGACGGCGGCATCACCGAGGAGACCATCGTCACCGCGGCCGAGGCGGGAGCCGACACGTTCGTGGCGGGCTCGAGTGTGTTCCGCGCGCAGAACCCGGCGGCGCAGATCTCACTGTTGCGCGACAGAGCCGCCGAGCACGAGCATCCGAGCCGGGTGTGAGCGGGTGACCGGCGGCGCCACGCTAACCTAGGGACGTGAAAACCTTCGACGAACTGTTCGCCGAGCTGACCGACAAGGCCGCGAGGCGTCCCGAGGGCTCGGGCACCGTTCGTGAGCTCGATGCGGGCATCCATGCCATCGGCAAGAAGATCGTCGAGGAAGCCGCCGAGGTGTGGATGGCGGCCGAGTTCCAGAGCGACGACGAGGCGGCCGAGGAGATCTCGCAGCTGCTCTACCACCTCCAGGTGATGATGGTCGCGAAGGGGCTGAGCCTTCAGGACGTGTACCGACATCTGTGAGCGCGCCGCTTCGCGCGGCTGACACCCTCACCCACGTCCGCTCACCGTAAGGAAGTCCAGCGCCCCATGCTGAAGATCGCCGTGCCCAACAAGGGCTCGCTCTCCGAGACCGCCGCCCAGATGCTCGCCGAGGCGGGCTACAACGGCCGAAAAGACCCCAAAGAACTCATCGTCGCCGACCCGGCGAACGATGTCGAGTTCTTCTACCTGCGTCCCCGCGACATCGCCACCTACGTCGGCAGCGGCGCACTCGACGTGGGCGTCACCGGCCGCGACCTGTTGCTCGACTCCGGTTCCAGCGCCCACGAGATCGACGAGCTCGGGTTCGCCGCCTCCACGTTCCGGTTCGCCGGGCCCGCGGGGCGCTGCTCCGGCGTGCGCGATCTCGAAGGCCTGCGCATCGCCACCAGCTATGACGGCCTCGTCGGCGCGTTCCTCGCGCGGGAGGGCGTCTCCGCGACGCTCGTGCGTCTCGACGGTGCCGTGGAGTCCGCGGTACGCCTCGGTGTGGCGGACGCCGTCGCCGACGTCGTCGAGACCGGCTCCACGCTGCGCAAGCAGGGCCTGGAGATCTTCGGACCCGTCATCCTGCAGTCGCAGGCCGTGCTGATCGGCGCGCCGGGGGACCCGGCACCGGGGCTCGCCACTCTGCAGCGCCGTCTGCAGGGTGTGATGGTGGCCCGGCGGTACGTGTTGATCGACTACGACCTTCCGTCGGAGCTCATCGAACGAGCCGTGGCACTCACGCCCGGTGTCGAATCGCCCACGATCTCGCCGCTGCGTGACTCCGGATGGGTAGCGGTGCGCGCCATGGTCCCGCGCAGCAGCACCAACCGCATCATGGACGACCTGTACGAGCTCGGTGCGCGCGCCATCCTCGTCACCCCGATCCACGCGGCCCGGCTCTGAGACGGACGGAGCAGACATGTCGCTCGCGATCCGCGTCATCCCGTGCCTCGACGTGGCCGACGGCCGCGTCGTCAAGGGCGTGAACTTCCAGAATCTGCGCGACGCCGGCGACCCGGTCGAGCTGGCAGCCCGGTACTACGAACAGGGTGCCGACGAGCTCACGTTCCTCGACGTCACCGCCACCGTGGAGGGCAGGGCCACCACCTACGACATGGTGCGGCGCACCGCCGAGCAGGTCTTCATCCCGCTCACGGTCGGAGGCGGCGTGCGCTCGAGCGATGACGTCGCCCGGCTGCTGGCCAGCGGCGCCGACAAGGTGGGTGTGAACAGCGCCGCCATCGCCCGCCCCGAGCTGATCGGCGAGATCTCGGAGCGGTTCGGCGACCAGGTGCTCGTGCTCTCGCTCGACGTGAAGCGGTCGCCCCGCACGGCCTCCGGCTTCGTCGTGACGACGCACGGCGGGCGAACCGAGACAGATCTGGATGCCCTGGCCTGGGCGGCGCGCGCCGTGAAGCTCGGCGCGGGAGAGCTTCTCGTGAACTCGATCGACGCCGACGGCACTAGACAAGGCTTCGACCTGGAGCTCGTGACAGCCATGCGCGACGTGAGCTCCGCACCGGTGATCGCTTCGGGCGGGGCGGGCTCGGTGGACGACTTCGCGCCCGCGGTCGCGGCCGGAGCGGATGCGGTTCTCGCGGCGAGCGTCTTCCACGACGGACTGATGACGATCGGCAACGTGAAAGCCGCGTTGCACACAGCAGGGGCCCCGGTGAGGCAATGAGTACAGGTGAAGCGATGAGTCCGGTTGAGACCATGGGCACCGGTAAAGCGCTGGGCTCGGACGCGACGAGGAACGCAGGCGCGACGAGGAACGCAGGCGCGACGATGAACGACGCGACGACCGGGATGACGCGCGCGAGCGCATCCGCGATCCTGGATCGCGTGAAATTCGACGACCGCGGGCTGGTCACCGCGGTGATCCAGGAGTGGGACAGCCGCGAGGTGCTCATGGTCGGCTGGATGGACCGTGAAGCCTTTCTGCGCACCATGACCGAGGGTCGCGTGACGTTCTGGTCGCGCTCGCGTCAGGAGTACTGGCGCAAGGGCGACACGTCCGGTCACGTGCAGTTCGTGCGCGGCGCCGCGCTGGACTGCGACGGCGACACGCTACTCGTGCGTGTGGAGCAGCTCGGCGCCGCCTGCCACACGGGAACGCGAACCTGCTTCGACACCGATCTGCTGCACCCGGTCGTGGCGGACGCCGCAGGGAAGCCCGCGTGAACACGGCGGGGACGACGACGCGCTCCGGGTTCGACGAGCTGCTGGGCACACGTCGGGTGATCCCGGTGGCGCGGGAGCTCTTCGCGGACGGCGAGACGCCCGTCGGGATCTATCGCAAGCTCGGCGCGGAGCGGCCGGGCACGTTCCTGCTCGAATCCGCCGAACAGGGTGGCATCTTCTCGCGCTACTCGTTCGTGGGGGTCGGCTCGTTCGGTGTTCTGACGCAGTCGTCGGCATCCGCGCCTGGCGAGGGCTCGGACGCCGGCTCGCTCTGGCTCGACTACGGCCTGAGTGCGCAGCGGGCCTTCGGCACGGATGCCGCAGCGCAGCTCGCGCAGACACCGTCACTCGATCTTCTCGCGCTGCTCTACGAGCGCTGGCGCTCCGACCCCGTCGACGGTCTCCCACCGCTCACCGGCGGCCTCGTCGGCTTCATCGGGTGGGAGGCCGTGCGCCAGCTGGAGCGGCTGCCCGATCAGCCGCCGGCGGAATTCGACGTGCCCTCCCAGGCGCTCTGCTTCGTCTCGGACCTCGTCGCCGTCGACCACCGGTTCGGCACGCTGCAGCTCATCACCAACGTTCTCGTGGACGACGTCGCTGCCGGAGAGCGTGTCGACCGCAGCCGCGCCGACGATCTCTGGGAGGCGGCGCAGGCCCGGCTCGACCGCATGCAGGCCGAACTCTCGCAGAACGCAGAGGCGCACCTGGAGCTGGCCGATTTCGGCATCGTTCCCGATCCGGTCTCGCGCACCCGACGCGAGGACTTCCTGGCCTCGGTCGAGTCGGCCAAAGAGCACATCCGCGCCGGCGATGTGTTCCAGGTGGTCATCTCGCAACGCTTCGAACTGCCCGTCACCGCCGATCCGCTCGACGTCTACCGAGTTCTGCGCAGCCTGAACCCGAGCCCGTACATGTATCTGCTCCAGTTGGAGCGCTCCAGCGGGGCGCCGTACACGGTCGTCGGATCGTCGCCCGAAGCTCTGGTGAAGGTGCAGGACCGGCGTGCGTTCACGCATCCCATCGCCGGTTCGCGTCCGCGCGGCGCCACCCCGGAACACGATGCCGAGCTCTCCACCGAGCTGCTTGCCGACGAGAAGGAGCGGGCGGAGCACCTCATGCTGGTGGATCTGGCGCGCAACGACCTCGCCCGGGTCTGCGTCGCGGGCTCCGTCGAGGTAACCGAGTTCATGCGCATCGAGCGGTTCAGCCACATCATGCACATCGTCTCGTCCGTCGAGGGCGATCTGCGTCCGGGATCGACAGCGATCGACGTGTTCCGCTCGACGTTCCCGGCCGGGACGCTCTCCGGCGCCCCCAAACCGCGTGCGCTGGAGATCATCGACGAGCTCGAACCCGCCCAACGCGGCGTTTACGGGGGAGTGGTCGGCTACTTCGGGTTCGGGGGCGACGCCGATCTCGCCATCGCGATCCGCACCGCCACGATCATGGACGGGCTCGCCCGCGTGCAGGCCGGAGGCGGACTCGTGGCGGACTCGATTCCCGAGAACGAGTTCGTCGAATCGCAGAACAAGGCGGCCGCGCCTTTGCGCGCGGTCGCCATCGCGAACGCCATGGAACGGGTGATCTGACAATGGCTTCCCGCCGCACGGGCTCACGCCTGAAGTACACCGCGATCCTGCTCGCCGTCCTGGCGTCCGGTCTCGCGCTCACCGCCTCGACGCAGACCTGGTTCACACTGCATCTCACGACGGCATCCGGGCACAGCGGCGCTTTGGCAGTGGCGGGTTCCAGCGCCGCTCCCGCCATCGCCGCGCTCTCGCTCGCCGGCGTCGCCTTCGGTGGCGCGCTCGCCCTGGCCGGCCGCATCCTGCGGTACGTGCTGGCGCTGCTCGGTCTGGTGCTCGCGGCGTCCATCATCGGCTCCGCGGTCACGGCCATCGCCGATCCGGCAGGTTCCGGCATCTCCGTCGTGACGAAGGCGACGGGCATCGCCGGAGACTCCGGCGTGCGCGCCGTCATCGCGAACGCGTCGTCGACCGCGTGGCCTGCCGTCGCGCTGGCTTCCGGCATCCTGCTCGCGCTCGCCGCACTCCTGGTCGCTGTCACGGCGCACCTCTGGCCGTCGACGTCGCGTCGCTACGGCGCCACGGCGGACGCCTCCGAACACCCGCGCCGCTCGGCCACCGCGGACGAGCAGAACCTCTCCGCCGCGGATCGCAAGGCCCGCGCCCGCGAGGCCGCGATCGACGACTGGGACGACCTCAGCCGCGGCGACGACCCGACGGAAGCGGAGGACATCGACGACGATGCACAGCCCGAATCATCGGATGACGCCGCGCACGGAGACGAACCGCCGGTTCGCTAGAATGGGTGCATTCCCCTCCGCGGTGAAAAACCACCGTCGGTGAAAAGCCAACCCGCAGCGGAAAGCCGACCCCCAGTGGAAAGCCAACCCCCAGTGGAAAGAGAGTCATGAGCGCTGAGTCCTCGGATCCCGGCCACGGTCACTCGCCGGCCGCCTGGACGGCCGTCATCATCATGCTGATCGGCGTCATCGTCGGAGTGTTCGCTTTCTGGTTCGACCAGCCCTGGGTGGTCGTCGGCGCGGCGGTCGTCGTGGTGCTGATCGGCCCGATCGTCGGCGCGATCATGGCGAAGGCCGGCTACGGCGTCAAGGGCCCGAAGTATCAGCCGAAGGGCCACTGAGCCTCGTGCTGCTCGCTGAGCTCGTCGGCGGGTCGGTGGAAGACGCGCGCGTGCGCGCCGCCGAGACCCCGCTCGAGTCCGTGATCGCCGCGTGCGAGAACGCACCTGCGCCTCGCGATGCGCTGACCGCCCTCGCGCCTGCGGCTGGTGTGAAGATCATCGCCGAGGTCAAGCGGGCTAGCCCGTCCCGGGGCCGGCTGGCGGACATCCCGGACCCCGCTGCCCTCGCGTCGGCCTACGAGGAGGGTGGTGCTTCCGCGATCAGCGTGCTCACCGAGCAACGTCGCTTCCTCGGCTCGCTCGACGACCTGCGCGCGGTGCGCGCGCAAGTCGGCATCCCGGTGCTCCGCAAGGACTTCATCGCCGACCCGTACCAGGTCTACGAGGCCCGCGCCGCCGGCGCGGACATCGTTCTTCTGATCGTGGCGGCGCTCGACCAGCGCACGCTCGTCTCGTTGCACGAGTTGGCTTCGAGCCTCGGGCTCACGGCGCTCGTGGAGACGCACTCGGCCGAGGAGATCTCTCGTGCCCTGGATGCCGGTGCCCGCCTCGTCGGCGTCAACGCCCGCGACCTCGACACGTTCGAGCTCGATCGTGACCTGTTCGGCTCGCTCGCCGACCGCATCCCCGCGGGCGTGACAAGAGTGGCCGAGTCGGCCGTGCTGAGCCCCGATGATGTGCGGCACTATCGGGAGGCAGGCGCCGATGTCGTACTCGTCGGCGAGGCTCTCGTCACCGGCGACCCGACGGCACGGCTCGCCGAGTTCCTTGCCGCCTAGCTGGCGAACCCCGCGCGGGCGGAGCGCCCAGACCCACCGGCCTCGTGCCGGACAACCTTCGACACAGACAACCTTCGACACAGGGGAGTGACCATGGCCCTCCGCGACCAGATCGGTCCCGACTTCGGCGACTACGGCGGCAGGTACATGCCGGAATCGCTCATCGCGACGCTCGATGAGCTCTCGGCGGAGTACGAGGCGGCGAAACAGGATCCGGCGTTCGCGGCGGAGCTGGCACGACTGCAGGCCACGTACACCGGCCGACCGTCCATCATCACCGAGGCGCCCCGGTTCGCGGAGCATGCCGGCGGTGCGCGCATCATCCTCAAGCGCGAAGACCTGAATCACACCGGCTCGCACAAGATCAACAACGTGCTCGGCCAGGCGCTCCTCGTCCGGCGCCTGGGCAAGACGCGGCTGATCGCCGAGACGGGCGCGGGCCAGCACGGCGTCGCCACCGCGACCGCCGCCGCCCTGTTCGGCATGGAGTGCACCATCTACATGGGCGAGGTCGACACGAAGCGCCAGGCGCTCAACGTCGCCCGCATGCGGCTGTTGGGCGCCGAGGTCGTCCCGGTGAAGACGGGCTCGCGCACGCTGAAGGATGCCATCAACGAGGCGTTCCGGGACTGGGTCGCCAACGCCGACTCCACGCACTACCTGCTCGGCACGGTGAACGGGCCGCATCCGTTTCCGACCATGGTGCGCGACTTCCACAAGGTCATCGGCGAGGAGGCCCGCCGCCAGGTGCTGGAGTTGACCGGAAGGCTGCCCGACGCGGTCGCGGCGTGCGTCGGAGGAGGGTCGAACGCGATCGGCATCTTCCATGCCTTCCTCGACGACGCCGACGTGCAGCTCTACGGCTTCGAGCCGGGCGGCCACGGCATCGCCAGCGGCAAGCACGGCGCTACGCTCAGCCAGGGCACGCCGGGCATCCTGCACGGCACCAAGACCTACGTTCTGCAAGACGCCGACGGCCAGACGATGGAGTCGCACTCCATCTCCGCCGGCCTCGACTACCCGGGGGTGGGACCGGAGCACGCCTGGCTGCGCGACATCGGACGGGCCAGTTACCTGCCGATCACCGACGACGAGGCGATGAGCGCGTTCCGACTGCTCTGCCGCACGGAGGGCATCCTGCCGGCCATCGAATCGTCGCACGCCCTTGCCGGCGCCATCGACCTCGGCAAGAAGCTGGGTCGGGACGCCGTCATCCTGGTGAATCTCTCGGGCCGCGGCGACAAAGACGTCGAGACTGCGGGGGCGTACTTCGGCGTGCTCAACGGCGAAGCAGCCACCGAATCGCCCGCCGACGCCGAGGAAGCACAGTCATGACCGAGGTCGCCCTCACCCACGTCGACTCCGCGATCGCCCGAGCGAACGCCGAGCGTCGCGGTGCTTTGATCGGCTACCTGCCGGTCGGCTTTCCCGACCTGGCCACGAGCATCGACGCTGCCGTCGCGCTGGCGGAGAACGGCGCTGACGTGCTCGAACTCGGCCTGCCCTACTCCGACCCCGTGATGGACGGTCCGGTCATCCAGGCGGCCGCGCAGAGTGCACTGCACGCGGGGTTCCGCGTGCGGGATGTCTTCACCGCCGTGCGCGAGATCCGCGCCCGCGTCGACGTTCCCGCGCTCGTCATGACCTATTGGAACCCCGTCGTGCAGTTCGGCGTCGATCGTTTCGCCGACGAACTGGCCGCTGCTGGCGGCAGCGGGCTGATCACTCCCGACATCACGCCGGACTCGGCAGCGGAATGGGTGGCCGCGAGCGAGCGCACGGGCCTGGACCGGGTGTTCCTCTCCGCGCCGACATCGAGCGACGCACGTCTGAGAATGGCCGCAGATTCCTCGCGCGGCTTCGTCTACGCGGTCTCGACGATGGGCATCACCGGGGAGCGCACAGACGTGGACGCCGCGGCGCGCACTCTGGTGGCACGTCTTCGCAACGCGGGTGCCGCCACGGTGTGCGTGGGCATCGGCATCTCGACCGGGGAACAGGTGCGCGAGGTCGTCGGCTACGCCGACGGCGCGATCGTCGGCTCCGCCCTGGTGCACGCCCTCGCCGACGGCGGGGTGCGCGGCGTGGCCGAGGTGGCGGCAGCGCTCTCCGCCGGAACCAGGGCCTGAGCGCCCTAGACTAAGTTGGCCGTGGCGCCGTCGGCGCCGCATCGTGAGACGGACCGCGCCGTCCGGACGAAAGGGAACCCGACAGGTGATCGCACCGCTCAGCATTCCGAGCCCGCCCATCTCTTGGCAGTCGATCCCGATCGACCTGTTCGGGTTCCACTGGGAGATCCGCACCTATGCTCTGATCATCCTGGTGGGCATCATCATCTGCACGATCTGGACCTCGCGCCGTCTCACCCGTCGCGGCGGTGAGCCCGGCGTCGTCATCGACTTCCTCATCTGGGCCGTCGTACTCGGCCTCATCGGTGCCCGCCTGTACCACGTCGTCACCCACCCGCACGACTACTTCTACCCCGGTGCCAATCCGTGGCGCATCCTGTTCATCTGGGAGGGCGGCAACGCCATCTTCGGATCGCTCATCGGGGGAGCGCTCGGCGCGTTCATCGCCAGCAAACAGACCGGTGTGCGCTTCCTCTCCTTCGCGGACGCCCTCGCTCCCGGACTTCTGCTCGCCCAGGCCATCGGCCGTCTCGGCAACTACGTCAACCACGAGCTCTACGGCCTGCCCACCAACCTCCCCTGGGGTCTGCAGATCGAGAGCTCGAACGCCGCGTTCCCCACGGGCCTCGCCGACGGCACCCTGTTCCAGCCGCTGTTCCTCTACGAGATGATCTGGAACGTCATCGGTGTGATCGTGCTCCTCGCGCTGGAGAAGAAGTTCCGTTGGCGCTGGGGCAAGATGTTCGCCGGCTACCTCATGTGGTACGGCCTCGGTCGCAGCTACCTCGAGTCGATTCGCATCGATCCGAGCGAATATTCCTTCCTCAGCATCCCGTTCAACGTCTGGGCGGCGTTCGGGGCTGTCGTGCTGGGGCTCATCATCTTCATCGCGCAGTCCCGCAGACATCCCGGCGTCGAGCTCAGCGTGTACCTGCCCGGTCGTGAATGGAACAGGACCGATGCTGCGGTAGACTCATTCGACACCGATCCCGACGACGAGCACGACGACCACGACGCCGCCTCTGCCGACGGTGGATCGGGCGAATCCACGGCCGCAGCCACAAGCTCTGCCGGCTGAACCCTCGAACACGGCGATCCCGGCAGCGAACCCCTCCTGTCCCTACGGGCCGACGTCGTCCCGCCCCCTTCATCATGCGAGGACGGTACTCATGGCGCACAGCCACCCGTTTTCCCGGTTCAGCGCAGTTCCCGGCCCGCAGGGTCTCTACGACCCGGCCGCTGAACGCGACGCCTGTGGCCTGGCGATGGTCGCGACCCTGCGCGGCACTGCCGGGCACGACATCATCGACCACGCGCTGAACGCCCTGCGCAACCTCGAGCACCGCGGTGCCGTGGGAAGCGACGCGGGCACCGGTGACGGGGCGGGCATCCTGACGCAGATCCCGGACGCCTTCCTGCGCGCGGTCGTCGACTTCGAGCTGCCGCACGTCGGCCGTTACGCGGTCGGCAATGTGTTCCTGCCGCTGAACGACGACGAGCGCGAGTCCGAGAAGTCCGCCATCGAGAACATCGCCGTGCAGGAGGGCCTGCGCGTGCTCGGCTGGCGCCGGGTTCCGGTGCGTCCGGACGAGATCGGCACGCTGGCCCGTGACGCGATGCCGGCGCTCGAGCAGTTCTTCGTCGACAGCGAGCTCCCCGACGAGAACGGCGCGCCCCGCGCAGGCATCGCGCTCGACCGTCTGACCTTCCGCCTCCGCAAGCGTGTCGAGCGGGAATTGGATGTCTACTTCAGCTCGCTCTCCAGCCGCACCCTGGTCTACAAGGGCATGGTCACGACGCTTCAGCTCGAGCCGTTCTATCCGGATCTCTCCGACGAGCGGTTCGCCTCGAAGCTCGCGCTGGTGCACTCGCGATACTCCACGAACACGTTCCCGTCGTGGCCGCTGGCCCAGCCGTTCCGCATGATCGCGCACAACGGCGAGATCAACACCGTGCAGGGCAACCGCAACTGGATGCGCGCGCGCCAGTCTCAGCTGCACAGCGAGCTGCTCGGCGATCTGAAGCCGTTGCTTCCGATCGTCACACCCGGTGCCAGCGACTCCGCCTCGTTCGACGAGGTCGTGGAGCTGCTCACCCTGAGTGGGCGGTCCCTGCCGCACGCCATCATGATGATGGTGCCGGAGGCATGGGAGAAGCAGACCGAGATCGACCCGGCCCGCCGCGCGTTCTACGAGTACCACTCCATGCTCATGGAGCCGTGGGACGGCCCGGCCGCCCTCGTTTTCACCGACGGCGCGCTCGTGGGTGCCACGCTCGACCGCAACGGCCTGCGTCCTGGGCGCTATCTGATCACGGACGACGGACTCGTCGTGCTCGGCAGCGAGACCGGGGTGCTCGACATCGAGCCGAGCCGCGTCGTGCGCAAGGGCCGCCTGCGCCCCGGCAAGATGTTCCTCGTCGACACCGTAGAAGGCCGCCTCGTCGAAGACGACGAGATCAAGTCGTCGCTGGCCGCGGCCTCGCCGTACGGCGAGTGGTTGGATGCCGGCCGCATCAACCTCAAGGACCTCCCGGAGCGCGAGCACATCGTCCACACTCCGGCGTCGGTCACCCGACGTCAGCGCACGTTCGGGTACACCGAAGAAGAGGTGCGCATCCTCCTCACGCCGATGGCGATCAACGGTGCGGAGCCGATCGGGGCGATGGGCACCGACACGCCGATCGCCGTGCTGTCCACGCGGCCGAGACTGCTGTTCGACTACTTCACGCAGCAGTTCGCGCAGGTCACGAACCCGCCGCTGGACTCCATCCGCGAAGAGGTAGTCACCTCGCTGAGTCTCGGCCTCGGGCCGGAGCACAATCTGCTCGAGCCCGGGCCGGAGCACACCCATCAGGTCGTGCTCGACTTTCCCGTCATCGACAACGACGAGCTGGCCAAGATCCAGCACATCGACCCGCGACCCGGCGGCGGCACCACGGTCACCGTGCGCGGCCTGTACCGGTTCGACGCCGGCGAGGACGCGATGGAGCGCCGCCTCGACGAGATGTGCCAGGAGGTCAGCGACGCCATCGCCGGCGGCGCCGAGTTCATCGTGCTCAGCGACCGCGACTCCGACAAAGACCTGGCGCCGATCCCGTCGCTGCTGATGCTCTCCGCGGTGCACCACCACCTGATCCGCACCGAGAACCGGCTCAAGGTCGGCATCGTCGTCGAGGCCGGTGACGTGCGCGAGGTGCACCATGTGGCGCTGCTGATCGGCTACGGTGCGAGCGCGGTGAATCCGTACCTCGCCATGGAGACATGCGAAGACCTCGTGCGCAGCGGCATGATCACAGGCATCTCCAGCGAGAAGGCCGTGCGAAACCTCATCAAGGCGCTCGGTAAGGGCGTGCTGAAGATCATGTCGAAGATGGGCATCTCCACCGTGTCGTCGTACGCGGGCGCGCAGGCGTTCGAGGCCGTCGGCCTGTCGCAGACGTTCATCGACCGCTACTTCACCGGCACCACCTCCAAGCTCGGCGGCGTCGGCATCGATGTCATCTCCGCCGAGAACCTCGCCCGGCACCTTTCGGCCTACCCGCCTGAGGGGGCTGTGCACGCGCACGAGAGGATGGCCACCGGCGGCGAGTACTCGTGGCGTCGCGACGGCGCTCCCCACCTCTTCAACCCGGAGACCGTCTTCCGGCTGCAGCATTCCACGCGCAACCGGCGGTTCGACATCTTCCGCGAGTACACCAAGCTCGTGAACGACCAGGCCGAGCAGCTGATGACGCTGCGCGGCATGTTCACGCTGCGGTCGGGTGTTCGCCCGGCGGTTCCGATCGACGAGGTCGAGCCGGTCAGCGAGATCGTGAAGCGCTTCTCGACCGGCGCGATGAGCTACGGTTCCATCTCGCGCGAGGCCCACGAGACGCTGGCGATCGCCATGAACCGCCTCGGCGGAAAGTCGAACACCGGCGAGGGCGGCGAGGACATCGACCGTCTGCTCGACCCGACGCGGCGCAGCGCGATCAAGCAGGTCGCCTCCGGCCGCTTCGGCGTGACGAGCATGTACCTTTCGAACGCCAGCGACCTGCAGATCAAGCTCGCGCAGGGCGCGAAGCCCGGCGAGGGCGGTCAGCTGCCGCCGGCGAAGGTGTACCCGTGGATCGCCCGCACCCGACACGCGACCGCCGGCGTCGGCCTCATCTCGCCGCCGCCGCACCACGACATCTATTCGATCGAGGATCTCAAGCAGCTCATCTACGACCTCAAGCGCGCGAACCCGCAGGCCCGCGTGCACGTCAAGCTGGTGAGCGAGACGGGCATCGGCGCCGTCGCGGCGGGCACGGCCAAGGCCCTCGCCGACGTCATCCTGGTCTCCGGGCACGACGGTGGCACCGGAGCGAGCCCGCTGAACTCGCTCAAGCACGCGGGAACGCCGTGGGAGCTCGGCCTCGCCGAGACGCAGCAGACGCTCATGCTCAACGGGCTGCGCGACCGCGTCGTGGTGCAGGTCGACGGGCAGCTCAAGACCGGCCGTGACGTCATCGTCGGCATGCTCCTCGGGGCCGAGGAGTTCGGGTTCGCCACCACCGCCCTGGTGGTGGAGGGCTGCATCATGATGCGCAAGTGCCATCTGGACACTTGCCCTGTCGGTGTGGCCACCCAGAACCCTCTGCTGCGCCAGCGCTTCAGCGGCAAACCCGAATTCGTCGTGAACTTCTTCGAGTTCATCGCGCAAGAGGTGCGCGAGTACCTCGCCGAACTGGGGTTCCGGAGCATCGAAGAGGCCGTCGGACACGTGGAACTGCTCGACGTGCAGAACGCGATCGACCACTGGAAGGCATCCGGTCTCGATCTCAGTCCCGTGCTGCACGGACCGGAGTTCGCCGAGGATGCCCCGCGCCGCCACCTGCGCAACCAGGATCACGAGATCGAGAAGCACTTCGACAACCAGCTCATCGAGCGCGCGGCCGACGTGCTGGAGAACGGCGGGCACATCGAGATCGACCTCCCGATCCGCAACACGGCACGCGCCGTCGGCACGCTTCTGGGCCACGAGGTCACGGTGCGTCACGGCGAGCACGGGCTGCCGGACGGCTCGATCGACATCACTCTGACCGGCTCGGCCGGACAGTCCTTCGGGGCTTTCGTTCCCAGCGGCATCACGCTTCGTCTGCAGGGAGACTCGAATGACTACGTTGCCAAGGGTCTCTCCGGCGGCCGCATCATCGTGCGCCCCGACCGTTCCAGCGTCTTCCCGGCACACCGCAACGTGATCGCCGGCAACGTGATCGGCTACGGCGCCACGCAGGGCAGCCTGTTCATCCGCGGCATCGTGGGGGAGCGGTTCCTGGTGCGCAACTCCGGCGCCTCCGCCGTCGTCGAGGGTGTCGGCGACCACGCGCTGGAGTACATGACCGGCGGCCTCGCACTGATCCTCGGCACGACCGGCCGCAACCTCGGGGCCGGCATGTCCGGTGGAACCGCCTACGTGCTGGATCTCCGCGAGGAGCGCGTGAACCGTGAGGCCATCGCCGCCGGTGAGCTACAGCTCCTGCCGCTCGGCAGCGGCGACATCGAGATCGTCCGCGACCTGCTCGAGCAGCACGTCGCGGAGACCGGATCCACTGTCGCGAGCAAATTGCTCGAGGATCTCGAGGCGACGTCCGCGCGCTTCACGAAGGTGCTGCCGCGCGACTACGCCGCCGTGCTCGAAACCCGCAAGAACGCCGTCGACGAGGGACTCGATCCCGATGGCGATGTCGTCTGGAACAGGATCATGGAGGTGACCGGCGGATGAGGCTGTCTGACCCGAAGGGCTTCCCGCCCTACGACGAGGGAGTTTCTTGTGGCTGACCCGAAGGGCTTTCTGAAGGTCACGGAGCGCGAGCTGCCCAAGCGGCGGCCAGTCTCCGTGCGTCTGATGGACTGGAAAGAGGTCTACGAGCCCAGTGACCCGGCCCAGCTGCGGCGACAGGCGGGCCGCTGCATGGACTGCGGTGTGCCGTTCTGCCATCAGGGATGTCCGCTGGGCAACCTGATCCCGGAATGGAACGACCTGATGTGGCGCGGTGAGGGCCGCCAGGCCATCGACCGCCTGCACGCGACGAACAACTTCCCGGAGTTCACCGGCCGCCTCTGCCCGGCCCCGTGCGAGGACTCGTGCGTGCTGGGGATCAACCAGCCTCCGGTCACCATCAAGCAGATCGAGCACGACATCATCGATCAGGCGTGGGCCAACGGCTGGGTGCAGCCGCATCCGCCGCAGCGCCTGACCGGCAAGACCGTCGCGGTCGTGGGATCGGGCCCCGCCGGCCTCGCCGCCGCCCAGCAGCTCACCCGCGCCGGCCACACGGTGGCCGTGTACGAGCGCGACGATCGGATCGGCGGACTGCTGCGTTACGGCATCCCGGACTTCAAGCTCGAGAAGAAGACCATCGAGGCCAGGCTCGGGCAGATGACCGCGGAGGGCACGCGATTCCGCGCCGGCGTGAACATCGGCGTCGACATCAGCTGGCCCGACCTGCGTGCCCGATACGATGCCGTGGTCGTCGCGACCGGCGCCATGGTGCCGCGCGACCTGCCCATCCCCGGTCGCGACCTCGCGGGCGTGCACTTCGCGATGGATTACCTCGTGCAGCAGAACAGGGTCGGCGCCGGGGACTCGGTTCCCACGCAGATCACGGCGGAGGGGAAGCACGTCGTCGTCCTCGGCGGCGGCGACACCGGCTCCGACTGCATCGGCACCGCCCACCGGCAAAAGGCCGCCTCGGTGACGAATCTCGCGATCGGCAAGCTGCCGCCGAGCGAGCGGCCGGCGCACCAGCCCTGGCCGATGACGCCGACGCTCTTCCAGGTCCAGACCTCGCACGAAGAGGGCGGCAAGCGCGAGTTCCTCGCCTCGACCGTCGAGTTCGTCGGCAACGAGGTCGGCGAGGTGGTCGCGGTGCGGGTCGCCGAGACCGAGTACCTCGACGGCCGCCGCGTGCCGAAGGCCGGAACGGAACGCGAGATCCCCGCCGACCTCGTGCTGCTCGCCCTCGGATTCACCGGACCGGAGCAGGACACACTGTCGGAGCAGTTCGATCTGTCGTTCGACGATCGCGGCAACCTGGGACGCGACGGCGACTACCAGACCGGACAGCCGGGTGTGTTCGTGGCCGGCGACGCCGGACGCGGTCAGTCGCTCATCGTGTGGGCCATCGCGGAGGGCCGGGCTGCGGCGTCCGCCGTAGACCGGTATCTTGAGGGGGACACCGAGCTTCCGTTCCCGGTCAAGCCGACCGACCGCGGTATCACCATCTAGCCACTGCACACCGGCCTTCGGGCCGTGACCCGTGCGTTCGGCGCATTGAAGATCGAGAGTACGAAATAAAACCCATGAGACGAGCCAAGATCGTCGCCACGCTGGGCCCCGCAACGGCCAGCTACGAAAACATCCGCGCCATCATCGATGCCGGCGTCGACGTCGCCCGCATGAACCTGAGCCACGGCACCTACGACGTGCACGAGGCCGTCTATGCGAACGTGCGCCGAGCCGCCGAGGACTCCGGCCGTGACATCGCCGTGATGGTCGACCTGCAGGGACCGAAGATTCGTCTCGGCAAGTTCGAGAGCGGCCCGTATGAACTCGCCGAGGGCGACATCTTCACGATCACGACCGAGGACGTCCTCGGCAACAAGGAGATCTCCTCGACCACGTTCAAGGGCCTCCCGAACGACGTGAAGGCGGGCGATCCGCTCCTCATCGACGACGGCAAGGTCACGCTGCGCGTGCTGGAGACCGACGGCGTGCGGGTGAAGACCGAGGTCGTCGTGCCCGGTCCCGTGTCGAACAACAAGGGCATCAACCTGCCGGGTGTCGCCGTGAACGTCCCCGCGCTGAGCGAGAAGGACGAGGCGGACCTTCGCTGGGGTCTGAAGCTCGGCGCCGACTACATCGCGCTCTCGTTCGTCCGCAACGCGGCCGACATCGAGCGCGTGCACGAGATCATGGCCGAGGAGGGGCGCCGTCTTCCCGTCATCGCGAAGGTGGAGAAGCCGCAGGCGGTCGACGCGCTCGAGGAGATCGTCGACGCTTTCGACGCCATCATGGTGGCCCGTGGCGACCTCGGCGTCGAGCTCCCGCTCGAGGCGGTCCCGATCGTGCAGAAGCGCGCCGTCGAGATCGCGCGCCGCATGGCGAAGCCCGTCATCGTCGCGACGCAGGTGCTGGAATCGATGATCACCAGCCCGCGGCCGACCCGGGCCGAGGCATCCGACTGCGCCAACGCGGTCCTCGACGGAACCGATGCCGTCATGCTCTCCGGCGAGACCAGTGTGGGCGAGTACCCCGTGGTCACCGTGCAGACCATGGCCCGCATCATCGAGTCGACCGAGGAGCACGGCCTCGAGCGCATCCTGCCGCTCGGCACCACCCCGCGCACCCAGGGCGGTGCCATCACCCTGGCCGCCGCCGAGGTCGCGAACTTCGTCGACGCCAAGTACCTCTGCGTGTTCACCGAGTCGGGTGACTCTGCGCGCCGCATGTCGCGCCTGCGCTCCAAGATCCCGATGAAGGCGTTCACGACGAACGAGGGCATCCGCCGCCGCCTGGCGCTCACCTGGGGTATCGAGGCGTTCCTGGTCGACCGCGTCACGCACACCGACCAGATGATGGGACAGGTCGATGACGTGCTGATCGGCCAGGGCCTCGCCGAGGTCGGAGACAAGGTCGTCGTCATCTCCGGATCGCCTCCCGGAATCTCCGGCTCCACGAACGACGTGCGCGTGCACGTCGTCGGCGATGTCCACAACGAGGCCGCCCCGGCATACGCTGCGCTGAAGTAGCGCCATCACAGGCCGAGCAGCGACCTCACCTCGCCGTCCGTGGTCTGCGTGAAGTCGCGATACCACTGACCGATCGCGAAGAACCGAGTCGGGCGCGCGACGCACACGAACGTGTCCGCGTCGACGCCCGGCTGCGGTGTCCAGTCCGGCGGGGCCACGGGCACCGCCAGCACCACGGATGCCGCCCCCTGCGCCCGCGCCACTGCGCACGCGGCACGAGCGGTCGACCCGGTGGCGAGCCCGTCGTCCACCACGACCGCCGTCGCCCCGTCCAGCGGCACCGGATGCCTGTCCTCCCGATACACGCGCACCCGTCGCTCCAGCTCGGCCCGCTCCCGTCTTTCGACGCCCGCGACCTCCTGCTCGCTGACTCCCATCGCCCGCATCAGGTGCTCGTCGAGAAGGCGCACGTGCTCGCCGATCGCCCCCATCGCGACCTCCTCGTTGCGCGGGAGCCCGAGCTTGCGCACCAGGATCACGTCGAGCGGGGCGCCCAGAGCCCGCGCCACCTCGGCGGCCACCGGGACCCCGCCACGAGGAATGCCCAACACGACGGGGCGAGGCCAGGAGTCTCGATGGGCGGAGCAGGCAGTGGCGAGCCGGCGGCCGGCATCCACTCGATCCTCGAAGATCACCGCCACCACCTCCGTCGGGCTACGACGCCGTCGTCTTCGACAACGGGTCGGCGACGTCCTCCAACGACCTGTTCTCCGCGTCGACGCCGAGGAAGACCTCGACCAATCCCGCCGCGATCATCAGGCCGGCACCGATGAAGTAGCCCACGGCGACCGCCGAGATGCCCATCGACACGAACTGTCCGAACAGCAGCGGCCCGACGATGCCGCCCAGAGCCGTTCCGACCGCGTAGAAGAAGGCGATCGCCATCGCCCTGGTCTCCATCGGGAAGATCTCGCTCACCGTCAGGTAGGCGGAGCTGGCCCCGGCCGAGGCGAGGAAGAACACGATCACCCAGCACACCGTGAGCCAGGTGGCGTCGAGGATGCGCGCATCGAACAGGATGCCAGTGCCCACCAGCAGCACGCCGCTGCCGATGTACGAGACCGAGATCATGATCCTGCGTCCGATGCTGTCGAAGAGACGGCCGAGCAGCACGGGGCCGAGGAAGTTGCCGACCGCGATCGGCACGAGCGCCCAGGGCGCCACATCATCGGGAACGTGAAGCAGCTTCGTGAGCACCAGCGCGTAGGTGAAGAAGACCGCGTTATAGAGGAACGCCTGGCCGATGAACAGCGAGAGCCCGAGCACGAATCTCTTCGGATACTTCGAGAGCGCCACCCTGACGATCTCGCCGAAGCCCGTCGACCGACGCTGCTCGATCTCGATCTCGTCGTCGTCGCCGACTTCATCGAGGTGGTCGCCGGTCTGCTCCTCGACCTGCTGCTCGATCTCGGCGACTTGCGTCTCGGCATCCTCGTCGAGGCCGTGGATGAACATCCACCGCGGCGATTCCGGCACGTTCCGGCGCACCAGCAGGATCGTCAGCCCGAGAACGGCGCCGAGACCGAAGGCGAGACGCCAGCCGAGGTTCGCCGGGAAGATCGCGGTGTTCAGGAGGAACACGGTGAGCACGGCGCCGAACGCGGTGCCGAGCCAGTAGGACCCGTTGATGGCGAGATCCACCACCCCGCGGCGCCTGGCCGGTATCAGCTCGTCGATCGCGGAGTTGATCGCGGAATACTCCCCGCCGATGCCCGCGCCGGTGAAGAAGCGGCAGGCGAAGAAGAAAACGGGCGTGAACGAGAACGCAGTCGCGACGGTGGCCAGCAGGTACAGGCCGAGCGTGATCATGAAGAGCTTCTTGCGGCCGAACCGGTCCGTCAGGTAGCCGAAGAAGAGCGCTCCCGCGCAGGCCCCCGCCACGTACACTGCCGCCGCCAATCCGACCTCACCGGACGTCAGGCCGAGTCCGCTCGACTTCTCGGTGAGACGACTACCGATGGCGCCGACGATCGTCACCTCGAGGCCGTCCAGAATCCAGACGGTGCCCAGGCCGACCACGACCATCCAATGCCAGCGCGACCAGGGGAGGCGGTCCATGCGGGCCGGTATCCGCGTGCGGATCGTCTTCAAGTCGCTGGTCGACATGCACCCTCCTCCGCTGCCCCGCACGAGACGAGTCGTGCGAGTGACGAACGCGAGGAACGCTAGGAGCGCGGCCACGCCCTCGGCAACCCCTTGTGCTCTGTAGGCACGTCGCTTAGCCGCACGCGGACGCACAGGAACGCGGTGCGGGCGACGAGGTGTGTCAGAACGCGATGTCGGGGTCGACCGGCGTCAGTTGCGAGAGCTTCGCGCTGCGGCCGTCGCCCGAGGAACGTCCGGTGAGGCGGCGCCCGATCCAGGGCAGAACGTAGTCGCGGTAGTAGGCGAGCGAGGGTCGCGTCCTCCCCACCGGAGTCTGCGCCGCGATCTCGTCCACTCGCCATTCGGCCGGCACCGGCACGCCGAGTGCCGTGAGCACGTTCGATGCCACGCGCGCGTGCCCGAACGCGTTCAGATGCAGCCGATCGAGCGACCAGTAGCGCAGGTCGCGCAGCCCGGCGTCGCCGAAGTTGTCCACGAACGTCATGCCGCCCGACGTCGGCGTCTCGGCCTGCGCGCGAGCCACCATTGCACGCACGCGTTCTGCGAGCTCGTCGCCGCGACGCTGCACGGCGCGCCCGCCCGGCAGGTTGTCGCTCGGGTTCGCTCCGCTGAGCAGCAGCACGTGGATGCCCGCTGCCGCCGCCGTGCGAACCGCCTGCGCCGTCTGCTCGGCCACGTCGTCGATCGAGACGCGCGGTCGCATGATGTCGTTGCCGCCGCCGTTGATGCTCATCAGCTGCGGGCGAAGAGCGATCGCGGCACCCAACTGCTCGCCGACGATGGGACCGAGCTTGCGCCCGCGGATCGCCAGGTTCGCGTATCGCACCGGCTCGTCGGAGGCCACGGCGAGGCCGACGGCGACGAGATCGGCCCAGCCACGCACGCGTCCATCGGGCAGGTCGTCCCCGACTCCCTCGGTGAAACTGTCTCCGATCGCGACGTAGCTGGTGAACACGGGCTCCACGCTATCTGCCCGCGCGGGCGTGATCGAACCGGCGGTACTATCGAGAAGGCCGTTCGGCCCGCTGTCCGTCCATACCCTCGGAAGGGGAAACACGAAGATGATCGCTCGGCCGCCGAAGGGTGAACTCGACAAGCGCATCGCCGGTGCCGTGTTCGTGCTGTTCTGGCTCGTCGCCATCGCCGCCTGGATCGTGGCGGGCGTGGCTCTCGGCAACACCGGCGCGTGGCAGCCGTTCATCGTCGACGTGGGCATCGTGATCGCGAGCATCGGCGTCGCCACCCCGTTTCTGGCCACCGTGAAGGGCTTCGGCCTCGCGCTCTTGTTCGGCCTGATCGCCGTCGTCGGGTTCGCGATCGGCGATTTCGGGCAGATCCTGGCCCTCACCTACTTCCTGCGCATCGCGGTGCCGTTCTTCGGCGTGATCATCGCGCCCACGTTCAAGACGGTGAACGGCGTGAAGGTCTTCGCCTAGCCGCCTGCGCGACGCACAGCGACCCGGATGCCTGCTGACGGCATCCGGGTCGCTTCGTCTTCGAGGGGCGACTCAGAACCTCCGCGTGAACGGCAGCGGCTTGCGCATGCGGATCAGCAGCAGCAGCGGCACGACGATGTACGGCAGGTTGAACGCGAGGAACATTCCCGGGTTCGGGGTGCGCTCTGCGGCCGAACCGAAGAACTCGACACCGAAGATCGGGATGCCGGTGAGCGCGATGATCATCGTGGAGTAGATGACGCTGGGCAGCTGGATCCAGTTCCACTTGCGCACGATCGAGATGATCAGCAGCACGTAGAAGATGACGTACACGAACGCCGACGTGCCGCTGATGAAGCGCAGCCACACAGGATGCGATCGGTACAGCGGATCGAAGTTGGATGCGTACCAGTAATTCCACTGCACCAGCAGGTTCGGGGAGTCCTTCACCTGGTCGAGTCCGAGGCCTTCGACCGAGTCGCTGATGATACAGGTGACGATGAACACCGCGAAGATGACGAGGAAGAAGATGTCGATCGGCCGCTTCGGCAGCGGCAGATTCGCGGGTGCCGTGACGGCGGGCGGAATCGGACTCTCGGATGCCGGGGCGGCGGACTGTGGGGGAGAGCTGGCTGAGGACATGGTCGCACACTACCGGTGGGGCGCTTGCGTCGGTACGGAAGCGCCCCACCGGTAGTGGTTCGGTCCGGTCCGGCCTGGCTCAGGGCAGGTCCGACCTGGCTCAGGGCAGGTAGTACGTCGGGTTCGGCAGTTTGACCGTGCGGTCGGCGTGCCCGCCGATCAGGTCGCTGAACTGGTCGCCGAAGTTCGCCACGATGTCGTAGTCGCCGCCGGAACGGGACTCCACATGGGCCCTGGTCTGCGACTTGTACTCGATCGTGGTGCAGCTCGCCGCGGCGCACCTGATGTACCACGGCTGCTGCGATGCGCCGACGCCGGTCCACTTCGTGTAGTAGTTCGTCGCCGTGAAGCCGCGATAGCCGACGTTCCACAGGTTCGTCAGCGTCGCCGTCTTCTGGTCGTCGTTGCGGCCGGTGAGCCCGACCACGGTGCATCCGGCCTGACGCAGAGAGTTCACCAGGTGGACCATCGAGGGTGTGGCGGGGAACTTCGCCGCCTGCACCCAGACATCCTGCTCGCCGGGGTCGTAGTCGAAGTGCATGTCGCCGACCTCCATGTCGTACGTCCACAACGTGGTGTCGTCCGCGTCGAACACGACGGCCGGCCGGTGGTGCGAGCGCTTCTCGTGCCGGCACGTCGCCGTCAGCGACGGCAGCTGCCGCGCGACGATGCGGCTCATCTCGCTGATGTACGGCGAACTCGTCGTGTCGGCGATGCCCGTGCCCGGATCGCCGTAGTAGGTGGCGATCGTCTTCTTCACGCTGTCGATGTTCGGGATGCCGTCCCCACCCTGCGTCGCGCCGCTCGACCCGTCCGCCTTCATGGTGAAGTGCGTGCGCGGCGCGAGCTTCGGCTCCGAGACGCCCGGCAGATCGGGCGACGGCAGGTAGTAGGTCGGATTCGGAAGCTTGAGCGTGCTCTGCGCGAAGCCGCCCTGCAGATCGGACCACTGATCGCCCACGTTGAGCGTGATCGTGTAGCCGAGGTCCCGCTCGATGTGCCGGCGGGTGAGCGCCTTGTACTCGACGGTGGTGCAACTGGAGGTGGCACAGGTGATGTATGACGGCTGCTGCGAGGTGCCCGTGCCTGTCCACTTCGTGTAGAAGTCGTCGGCCGTGAAAGCGGTGTAGCCGACGTTCGTCAGATTCGTCAGCGTGGCCGCCTTCTGGTCGTCGTTGCGGCCGGTGAGGCCGAAGACCGTGTAGCCCATGGCTGCTGCGGCGTTCACGAAGCCGACCATGGCGGGAGTGGCGGGGAACTTCGCGGCCTGCACCCAGGCATCCTGCTCCGTGGGGTTGTAGTTGAAGTGCATGTCGCCGACTTCCATGTCGTACGTCCACAGCGTGGTGTCGTCGGCATCGAAGACGATGGCCGGCTTCTCGTGGCGGGCGATCGCGCGGTCGTATGACGGCTTCAGCGTCGCGGTCGCTCGGGCGACGATGCCGTCCATCTCGCTGATGTACGGCGAGCTCGTCGTGTTCGCCATCCCGGTCCCCGGATCGCCGTAATACGTGGCGATCGTCTTCTTGACGACGTCGATGTTCGGGATGCCTTCCCCGCCCTGCGTTGCACCGCTCGAGCCGTCGGGTGCCATCGCGAACTGCGTGCGCGGCGTCAACTGCTGCGACGAACCCGATCCCGGATGCCCGTGCCCGCCGACGCGCCCGTCACCGCCGTGGCCGACCGGCCAGGCCTGCGCCGGCGCCGCACCGGCCAGCCCGATCCCGGCGACGACGACCGCCGCCGCCATGCTCGAGACGATTCGCAGGCGCCGACGTCTCGTCGTGTCGTGCTCGAACCCAGGTTGCATACCCACACACCCCCTGTGTGTCTTCGTGTGCTTTACGGTGATCCATAGCCGGAAGCACTGAACCTCGAATACCCCCGGTCGGGGGTCACGAGTGCACGGTATCCAGCGGCGAGGTCGCCGAGCCAGAGACGGGAGGCGGATTGCTCATCTGAGCCGGAGCGGGTGCGAGGTCTTCGACGCCGTCCACGCACCGCTTCGCGCATCGCGTGCGGTCGCGGCTACGCCGCTCCACACACTCAATCGGTTCGGGAGCACGAGCGAACTCGTGCTCCCGAACCTCAATCGCGTGTGCCGGTGGTGGGTCCCCGACGCCCTCCACGCACCGCTTCGCGCTCCGCGGAGCCTCTCGCCGCGGTCCCATCGACCACGCCGGCTCCGCCGGCTGTTCGAGTCCCGCTCCATTGATACGTGATGAGGGGGACCACCTTCAGGCGATCCCCCTCATCACGGTGGTCGCGGCTACGCCACTCCACACACTCAATCGGTTCGGGAGCACGAGCGAACTCGTGCTCCCGAACCTCAATCGCGTGTGCCGGTGGTGGGACTCGAACCCACACGTCCTTTCGGACAAAGCATTTTGAGTGCTCCGCGTCTGCCATTCCGCCACACCGGCCCACGGCACCGCATCGCGACGCCGACCATCACCCTATCGCGGCGCAGGCATGGGCGATATCACTCTGCTCGGCGACACGAGCATGCGGGCGCGCACTCACGTCGATCGCCCATACCGTAGGCTTGATGCTCGTGACAGACACTGAGAACACCGCCGTCCCGCGCCGCGTCGTCGTCGCGGAAGACGAATCGCTGATCCGTCTCGACATCGTCGAGATCCTCCGCGACAACGGGTTCGAGGTGGTCGGCGAAGCCGGCGACGGCGAGACCGCCGTCGCCCTCGCCACCGAGCTGCGACCTGACCTCGTCATCATGGACGTCAAGATGCCGCAGCTCGACGGCATCTCCGCCGCCGAACGCCTCTCCAAGAACCACGTCGCCCCCGTCGTGCTGCTCACGGCCTTCAGCCAGAAGGAGCTCGTGGAGCGCGCCACCGAAGCGGGCGCCCTCGCCTACGTCGTCAAGCCGTTCACGCCGAACGACCTGCTGCCGGCGATCGAGATCGCTCTCGCTCGTCACGCGCAGATCATCGCGCTCGAGGCCGAGGTCGCCGATCTCAACGAGCGCTTCGAGACCCGCAAGCTCGTCGATCGCGCCAAGGGTCTGCTGAACGAGAAGATGGGACTCAGCGAGCCGGAGGCGTTCCGCTGGATCCAGAAGGCATCCATGGACCGCCGCCTCACGATGCACGACGTGGCCAAGGCGATCATCGACCAGCTCGCCGCCAAGAAGTAGGCGGCATCGCGCCCTACCCGCGGTCCTTGATCAGATTCGTGATGCGGATCGTCGAGCATCGGCGGCCCCGGTCGTCGGTGACGGTGATCTCGTGCGTGGTCAGAGTTCGTCCGAGGTGCACCGGCGTGCAGACGCCGGTCACGATGCCGCTCGTCGCCGACCGGGTGTGAGTGGCGTTGATCTCGATGCCCACGGCCAGCCGGCCCTCTCCGGCCCACAGGTTCGCCGACATCGACCCGAGCGTCTCGCCGAGCACGACGTACGCCCCGCCGTGCAGCAGATCCGCCGGCTGCGTGTTGCCCTCGACCGGCATGGTGGCGACCGCGCGGTCCACCGAGAACTCGATCATCTCGATGCCCATTTTCGCCGCAAGCGCGCCCATTCCTCGCTGTCTGACGTAGGCGAGCGCGTCGGGGGCGGCATGCTTCTCGGCTTCGGACATGGCTCTCCTGTAGGTGCTCACCGGCAACCTCCGGCCGGCGGTAGATGGAGCCGGCATCGAAGCGGACTTCACCATCCTGGCGTCACTCGCGTGTGTTCGCGGCTACGCCGACCAACAGGCTCAATCGGGCCGGCCATCGAAGCAAGCTTCGCTGTCCAACCCTCAATCGCCTGTATTCGCGGCTACGCCGACCAACAGGCTCAATCGGGCCGGCCATCGAAGCAAGCTTCGCTGTCCAACCCTCAATCGCCTGTCCGAGGCCGCTTGTAGGCTGGCTTCCGTGTCGGACCCGCAAAAGCCTACCCTCATGATCATCGACGGCCATTCACTGGCCTTCCGGGCGTTCTTCGCGCTCGTGCAGACGGGGAATTTCATCACCGACGACGGTCAGCACACCGAGGCGGTATACGGGTTCCTCTCGATGATGCTTCGTCTTCTCAAGGACGAGGAACCGACGCACCTCGGCGTTGCATTCGACGTGTCGCGCACATCGTTCCGCACGGCCGAGTACGCCGAGTACAAGGAAGGCCGGGGGGAGACCCCGCCGGAGTTCTCCGGGCAGGTCGGACTGCTCCAGAATGCACTGACGGCCATGAACGTGCCGTGGATCACCAAAGACGACTACGAGGCCGACGACATCCTCGCCACCCTCGCCGCACAGGGTGCCGCGCAGGGGTACCGGGTGCTCGTGGTCTCCGGCGACCGCGACAGCTTCCAGCTCATCGACGACGACGTCACCGTGCTCTACCCGAGCGCGATGGGCGTCACCGCGCTCAAGCGCTACGATGCCGACGCCGTCTTCGAGAAGTACAAGGTGTGGCCGCACCAGTACCCGGAGCTCGCCGCTCTGGTCGGTGAGAAGGCCGACAACCTCCCCGGCATCGACAAGGTCGGTCCCGTCACCGCAGCCAAGTGGATCGCGCAGTGGGGCACTGTCGAGGAGATCCTGGCGCACGCCGACGAGATCAAGGGCGTCGCCGGCAGCAACCTGCGCGAGCAGAGCGAGCGCGCCCGTCGTAACCGGCGCCTGAACGCTCTCGTGCGCGATCTCGACCTCCCGCTCGCTCCGGCCGATCTCGAACGGAGAGGGGTCGACGCGACGGCCGTGCGCGAGGTGCTCGGCGGCCTGCAGATGCGCACCATGCTCGACCGCGTGCTCAAGCTGGACGACGCGGAGGCGGCCGTCGCCTCCGGCGCGGAATCGCGCATCGCGGCACCCGACGTGCTCACGCTGGCGGCATCCGAAGTGGATGCCTGGCTCGCCGCCCAGCACACCCCGCTCGGCCTCGGCGTGGTGGTCGACACCGTCGACGGGGAGTTCGCGGGCATCGGTCTGTCCAGCGCGTCCGCCAGCGCCTACATCCCCGCGGAGAACGTGGACGGCCTTCGCTCGTGGCTGGCCGACGAGACCACCTCGAAAGTCTTCTTCGACGCCAAGCGCCAGCTCAAGGCATCCGAACGTGCCGGCCTCGCGATCCGCGGTGCCGTGAATGACACCCGCGTCATGGCCGGACTCCTGAACCCGAGCCGCGTGCCTGCGTCGCTGGCCGACCAGGTGCTGAGCGCGCTCGAAGAGAGCATGCCGGTGTCGGATCCGAACCAGCTGGTGCCCGAAGTGCCGCCCGTGGGCGCGGGGACTGAAGCGTGGTTCGTGCTCCGCGTCGCCGACGCCGTCACGACCACGCTCGCGACCGAGGCGAACGCCGGCACGCGACGGGTGCACGACGAGATCGAACGGCCGCTCACACCGGTGCTCGCGCAGATGGAGCTCACCGGCGTGGCCATCGACGCCGGCGTGCTTGCCCGCCAGCGTGAGGTGCTCGAGCAAGGTGCCGACACTTACCGCACCGCAGCATTCGCCGCGATCGGCCACGAGGTGAACCTGGGCAGCCCGAAGCAGCTCCAGACCGTGCTCTTCGACGAGCTCGGACTTCCGCCCACCCGCAAGACCAAGACCGGGTACTCGACCGACGCCGATTCCCTCGCCGACCTGCTGGAGAAGATCGAGGAGGAGAACGAGGGCTCGATCTTCCTGCAGTCGCTGCTCAAGCACCGCGACGCCACGAAGCTCAAGCAGATGATCGAGACGCTGGAGAAGTCGATCGCGGCGGACGGACGCATCCACACCACGTACGACCAGGTGGGTGCCGCGACGGGCCGCATCTCGTCCAACGATCCCAACCTGCAGAACATCCCGGTGCGCTCCGACGAGGGCAGACGCATCCGCTCCGCCTTCGTTTCGGGCGAGGGGTTCGAGTCGCTGCTCACGGCGGACTACTCGCAGATCGAGATGCGCATCATGGCGCACCTCTCGGGTGATGCCGGCCTCATCGAGGCCTTCCGCGCGGGAGAGGACCTGCACCGCTACGTCGGCAGCCACGTCTTCGGTGTCGCACCCGAAGACGTCACCGCCGCGATGCGCAACAAGGTCAAAGCCATGTCGTACGGGCTGGCCTACGGCCTCGGCCCGTTCGGGCTCGCCAAGCAGCTGCGCATCAGCCAGGCCGAGGCCAAGCAGCTGATGGCCGACTACTTCGAGCGGTTCGGCCGGGTGCGCGACTATCTGCGCGACGTCGTGCAGCAGGCCAAGAGCGACGGCTACACCGAGACGATCTTCGGCAGACGACGTCCGTTCCCCGATCTGAACAGCCCGAACCGGGTGCTGCGCGATAACGCTGAACGCGCCGCGCTGAACTCTCCGATCCAGGGCTCCGCGGCCGACATCATGAAGATCGCGATGCTCGGCGTCGCCTCCGACATGGCGGATGCCGGACTCGGCTCGCGCATGCTGCTGCAGGTGCACGACGAGCTCATCTTCGAGATCGCGCCGGGCGAGCAGGAGAAGCTGGAAGAGATCGTCACCCGCCGCATGTCGACCGCGGCGACGCTGGACGTGCCGCTCACCGTGCAGATCGGCCGCGGTCCCGACTGGGACGCCGCTGCACACTGACGCCGCCGCACGCTACGGCCCTAGGCTGACGGGCATGACAGACCAGCAGCAGGAACAACCGCAGCGCACGCCCACTCCCATCGACACGATCGCGGAGGAGTGGGTCGACACCGAGCTGGAGCTCTTCCCGGAGTACCACGTGTACCTCGGGCGTCCCGGGCGCGAGGGCGAGTACTCCGACCAGTCTCCGGCCGGCCACGAGGCCGTGGCGAAGGCGCAGGCCGAAGCCCTGCGCCGCATCGAGGCGGCCGAACCGGTCGATGACATCGATCGGGTGACGAAGCTCGACCTCGTGCGCGACCTCCGGCTCGAGCTCGAGAAGCACGAGGCCGGCTTCGCCCAACGCGACCTCAACGTGATCGCCTCGCCAGTGCAGGAGCTCCGCGAGATCTTCGACCTCTCGCCCACCTCCACCGTCTCCGACTGGGAGGCGATCGCGAAGCGCATGCACAACCTGCCCGACGCGATGCGCGGCTATATCGCGACGCTGCGCGCGGGCATCCAGGCCGGCAACGTGCCGGCCATCCGCCAGGTGCGCGAAGGCATCGCCCAGGCCGACAAGCAGGTGGCGCGCGACGGGTTCTTCTTCACGCTGGCCGCGGGCGCGAAGGCCGACGAGGGCGAGCTTCCCGACGCGCTGAAGCGCGACCTCGAGAAGGGCGCCGCCGAGGCCGCGGCCGCGTACGGCGAGCTCTCGATGTTCCTCGACGACGAACTGGCCGTGCACGCCCCCGAGCAGGATGCCGTCGGTCGCGACATCTACGCCCTCGCCTCGCGCGGCTTCCTCGGCGCGAGCGTCGACCTCGACGAGACCTACGAGTGGGGCGTCGAGGAGCTCCGCCGCATGGTCGAGGAGCAGGAGTCCATCGCCCGTCAGATCAAGCCGGGCGCCTCGGTGGCGGAGGCGATCGAGCTCCTCGACGCGGACGCCTCCCGCAAGCTGCACGGCACTGACGCGCTGCAGCGCTGGATGCAGGAGACGAGCGACCGCGCGGTCGAGGAGCTCGGCAGGACGCACTTCGACATTCCGGAGCCGGTGCGGCAGCTGCAGTGCATGATCGCTCCGACGCAGGAGGGCGGCATCTACTACACGGGCCCGGCGGACGACTTCTCGCGCCCCGGACGCATGTGGTGGAGTGTGCCGGAGGGCGTCACCGAGTTCGACACCTGGCGCGAGCTCACGACGGTCTACCACGAGGGTGTTCCGGGCCACCACCTGCAGATCGGCACCGCCACGTACAACAAGGCGCAGCTGAACACGTGGCGGCGCGTCGCCGGCACCTCCGGCCACGCCGAGGGCTGGGCGCTGTACGCGGAACGCCTCATGGAGCAGCTCGGCTACCTCGACGACCCGGCAGACCGCCTCGGGATGCTCGACGGCCAGCGCATGCGGGCCGCTCGCGTCGTGCTCGACATCGGCGTGCACCTCACCAAGCAGCGCCCGGACGGACAGGGCCCCTGGACGGGCGAGTACGCGTTCGAGTTCCTCGGCCGGAACGTGAACATGAACGACGGCTTCGTCCGCTTCGAGGTGAACCGCTACCTCGGCTGGCCGGGGCAGGCTCCGTCGTACAAGATCGGGCAGCGCATCTGGGAGCAGATCCGCGACGAGTACCAGCGCCGAGAGGGCGCCGCGTTCGACATCAAGGCGTTCCACAAGAAGGCGCTCGACATGGGCGGCGTCGGCCTCGACACGCTGAAGACGGCCATGCTGGGCTGATCGGCGCGGTCTGCTGCTCGAGGAATACCCGGGCAGCAGACCGCGTTGTTGCGAGCGGACGCCGTGGAACGGTAGTCTGGAGAGTCACTTTTGTGATTTTCCTATTCGCCTGCCTGGCGGAAATTCCACACCGAATGACTTCGCCGGGCCTGATTCATGTCCATATCTGGAGTACCCACTCAATGACAACCGCAACGACCGACAAGGCACCCAAGCAGGTCGCGATCAACGACATCGGCTCTGCTGACGATTTTCTTGCCGCGGTCGAGAAGACTCTGAAGTTCTTCAACGACGGTGACCTCATCGAAGGCACCGTGGTGAAGATCGACCGCGACGAGGTTCTCCTCGACGTCGGTTACAAGACCGAGGGTGTGATCCCCTCCCGCGAACTTTCCATCAAGCATGACGTCGACCCCAGCGAGGTCGTCGGCGTCGGCGATACCGTCGAGGCCCTTGTGCTCCAGAAGGAGGACAAGGAAGGCCGTCTGATCCTGTCCAAGAAGCGCGCGCAGTACGAGCGCGCGTGGGGCGACGTGGAGAAGATCAAGGAAGCGGACGGCGTCGTGACCGGTCAGGTCATCGAGGTCGTCAAGGGCGGCCTCATCGTCGACATCGGACTGCGCGGCTTCCTGCCGGCGTCCCTCATCGAGCTGCGCCGCGTGCGCGACCTCACGCCGTACCTCGGCCAGGAGCTCGAGGCGAAGATCCTGGAGCTCGACAAGAACCGCAACAATGTGGTCCTGTCCCGCCGCGCCCTGCTCGAGCAGACGCAGTCGGAGAGCCGCTCGCAGTTCCTCGCCAACCTCCACCCGGGTCAGGTGCGCAAGGGCATCGTCTCGTCGATCGTCAACTTCGGTGCGTTCGTCGACCTCGGCGGTGTGGACGGCCTCGTGCACGTCTCCGAGCTGTCGTGGAAGCACATCGAGCACGCCAGCGAGGTCGTCGAGGTCGGCCAGGAGGTCACCGTCGAGGTGCTCTCCGTCGAGCTCGACCGCGAGCGCGTCTCCCTGTCTCTCAAGGCAACTCAGGAAGACCCGTGGCAGGTCTTCGCCCGTACGCACGCCATCGGCCAGTTCGCACCCGGCAAGGTCACGAAGCTGGTTCCGTTCGGTGCGTTCGTGCGCGTCGCGGACGGCATCGAGGGCCTCGTGCACATCTCCGAGCTGTCCGGAAAGCACGTCGAGCTCGCCGAGCAGGTCGTGTCGGTCGGCGAGGAGGTCTTCGTCAAGGTCATCGACATCGACCTGGAGCGCCGCCGCATCTCGCTGTCGCTCAAGCAGGCGAACGAGGGCGTGGACCCGGAGAGCACCGAGTTCGACCCGGCGCTCTACGGCATGCTCACGGAGTACGACGAGCAGGGCAACTACAAGTACCCGGAGGGCTTCGACCCCGAGACGGGCGAGTGGAAGGAAGGCTCCGACGCTCAGCGCGAGAAGTGGGAGCAGGAGTACGCCGAAGCTCAGTCCCGCTGGGAGGCGCACAAGCGCCAGGTCGCCAAGGGCATCGAGGAGGAGGCCGCTCAGGCCGACACCGCCCGCAGCGGTGCCACCTACTCGAGCGACCAGGGCGCCGGTGGCACTCTGGCCGACGACGCTTCTCTCGCGGCTCTGCGCGAGAAGCTTTCGAGCAGCAACTGATCGCTCACACGCGAGAAGCGGCCGGGTCCTTCGGGGCCCGGCCGCTTCGTCGTCGGGGGATGCCTGCACGGTCTCGAATCACGCACCGCGCGCCGCACGCCCGTCCGGTTCTGCAGAATGGATGCATGACTTCCGCACCGACCGCCGACTCGACCGCTGAGCCCGCCACAGACATCCCCGTCGCCGCCGCGACGCCTCGCGTGCTCACGGTCAGCCGTGACGACGGCCACCGGTTCAGCAAGCCAGTCGTCGACGAGATCCGGCTGATCGAGGGTTGGGGCGTCGAAGGCGACGCCCATGCGGGAACGACTGTGCAGCACCTCTCCCGCATGGAGCGGGACCCGACGCAGCCCAACCTGCGGCAGGTCCATCTGTTGCACGCCGAGCTGTTCGGCGACGTCGCACAGCAGGGTTACAGCGTGCGGCCGGGCGAGATGGGGGAGAACGTCACGACCGCCGGCCTCGACCTGCTCACGCTTCCGACGGGCACTGTGCTGCACCTCGGCGCCGAGGCGAAGGTCATGCTCACCGGGCTGCGGAATCC
Organism: Humibacter albus DSM 18994; assembly: GCF_000421825.1. Lineage (GTDB taxonomy): Bacteria > Actinomycetota > Actinomycetes > Actinomycetales > Microbacteriaceae > Humibacter > Humibacter albus. The sequence continues at coordinate 248,512 of NZ_ATXT01000011.1, read as the reverse complement.
GTGCTACAAGATCAACTGGCTCGCACCGCAGCTGATGAAGGAGATGGTCACTCGGCTCGACGACGGCACCGTGGTGCGCAAGGCGGGCGTCATGTCGGTCGTGCTCGCCGGCGGCGTCGTGCGCTCGGGCGACCCGATCGTCGTCGAGCTCCCGGCCGGTGAGCCGGTGCCGCTCGAGCCGGTGTAGACGCTCTGGGCGACCGTCCCCGCGACGCCGTGCCGATAGCATCGAGCGCGTGCAGATCATCGCGCTCACCGGCGGCATCGCGTCCGGCAAGTCCACGGTGTCGGCCCGGCTGGCCGAGCACGGCGCGGTGATCGTGGATGCCGACCGCCTGGCTCGCGAAGTCGTCGAGCCGGGCACGCCGGGGCTGGCCGCGATCCGGGAGCGATTCGGCGACGGGGTCGTCGCCGCGGACGGCTCCCTGGACCGGATGGCGCTCGGACGCCTGGTGTTCGCCGATCCCGATGCACTGGCGGACCTCAACGCGATCACACACCCGGCCGTCTGGCGGGCCGCGCTGGAGAGGTTCGGGCAAGCCCGGGCATCCGATCCCGACGGCGTCGTCGTGTACGACGTGCCGCTGCTCGTGGAGGCCTCGGCGGATCGCCCGTTGCGTTTCGACCGCGTCGTCGTCGTCGAGGCCGATCGTGAGGAACGGGTGCGACGCCTCGTCGAAGACCGCGGCATGGACCACGAGGACGCCCGCCGTCGTATTGACGCGCAGGCCGACGACGAACAACGCCGTGCCGTGGCGGACGTCGTCATCGACAACAACGGCGGCAAAGACGAGCTGCTGCGCCGCGTGGATGCGTTGTGGACCCAGGTGAGCGAGGCTGCGACGGGCTCAGCGCGGCGGCGCTGATCGGCGACCGGGTCAGCGCACGGCGGGACTGAGCAGCATCAGCGTCGGCAGGGCGACGAGGGCGATCGACGCTGCGAGCACCGACAGGCGCAACGCCGGCACGTGCGCGATCGGGAGCTGCGTCAGCCGGGCGATCCGGGCATCCGCCCACTCGGTGGGTGCCGCTGGGGCCGCGCCGAAGCCGGGATCGCCGAAGCGCGGAGACGACACCGCGCCCCGCGCCGTAGCAGAGGCGCCGGCCCCGACGGCAGCACCGACGGGTTTGACGCCTGCTCGAGCACCCGAACCGCGCGAACCGACACCTGTGCCGGTATCCGTCTGCGGCGCGGCGGCCAGCGCCACGCGCGCGACAGCCCGGGAGAGGTCGCGGCCGGAGACGGTACGACGCGCCTGATCGTCGGCGAGCAACTCGATGAGGAGCCCGACGGCCTCGTGCGCGCGGGTCGCGATCGGGAACCACGGAAGCGCGCTCCGCCAGGCGCTGAACGCGACCAGCAGGATGTTGTGGTGCTGTGTCACGTGCGCGCGTTCGTGCGCCACCACGGCGGCGAGCTCCTCGTCGCTCAGCAGCTCGAGCAGGCCGGCCGAGAGCACGGTGACGGCGCGCGGCGCGCCCGGCAGGCAGTACGCGATCGGGGTTGCATGGTCGATCACGCGCGTGCCGGGGGAGTCCGGCATCGGGTCGCTGAGCAGGTGCAGCAACTGCACATGATGGCGGCGCTGTCGCTCCGCGCGCCACGCCGTGCGCACGAGGTTGAGCAGCAGGTGCACGCCGAGCAGCACTGCGCCGGCGAGCGCGAACATCTGGAAGAAGTTCGCGTCGTGCGGGAGGCGGCCGGCGAAAAGGTCGGAGCCGAACGCGCCGGCGGCGTCGGGCAGGTCGGCGCCGAACGGGATGAGCCCGAACACGAGCAGGGAGCCGATCATCGACAGGCCGCCTGCGAGCGCGATCGCCTGCCACAGCACGAGCGCGGCGCCAGGCATGCGGCGCGGCCAGGCCGCCCGCGCCAGCGCCACGGGCACGGGCCAGGCGAGGGCGAATGCGAAGAGCGCCAGCGCGACAGCGACGGTGAGCACGGCCGTTACGCGTCCAGCAGCCTGCGCAGGCGCTCCGCTTCGTGCGGCGTGACCTGGCCGACGAAACGGGCGAGCACGGCATCCCGATCGGATGCGGAGCCGAGCACCTCGTGCATCAGCTCGGCGACGTGGTCTTCGCGGGTCATGGTTGCGCTGTAGAGGTGCGGCCTGGCATCCCTGTCCCGCACGACGAAGCCCTTGGCCTCCAGCCGGGACAGCACGGTCATCACCGTGGTGATCGCCGGCTCCTTGCCGCCGGGCGCGGATGCCTTCAACTGCTCGCGCAGGTCGGTGGCGGCGAGCGGCGCGGTGGCGTCCCAGATGACGTCCATGATCGCGCGTTCCAGCTCTCCGAGATTGACCACAGTGCGAGTTGCCATGTCTCGATTCTACCGCGTGTAGAAAAGTTCCGGCGACGGTGGTACAACTTCTACAGCGCGTAGAATTCTACGGCACGTAGAAAACATCGAATCGAGGAGACGTGCACTTCACCACCGAGCTGGATCCCCTTCTGATCGCACGCTGGCAGTTCGGCATCGTCACCGTCTACCACTTCTGGATGGTGCCCCTCACGATCGGCCTGGGACCGCTGGTCGCTCTCATGCAGACGCTCTGGATGCGCACGGGCAACGACCGCTATTACCGCATGACGAAGTTCTGGGGAAAGATCTACCTGATCAACTTCATCATGGGCGTGGCCACCGGGCTCGTGCAGGAGTTCCAGTTCGGCCTCGCCTGGAGCGAATACAGCCGTTTCGTCGGCGACGTGTTCGGCGCCCCACTGGCGATGGAGGCGCTGCTGGCCTTCTTCGTCGAGTCGACGTTCCTCGGCCTGTGGATCTTCGGGTGGGGCAAGCTGCCGCGGCGCATCCATCTCGCGTGCCTCTGGCTCGCCGTCGCCGGCTCCGTCGTCTCGGCCTACTTCATCATCGCGGCCAACTCGTGGATGCAACACCCTGTCGGCGTGACGCTCGTGCACGGTCGGCCCGTGATGAACGACATCGGGGCCATCCTCGGCAACAACACCGCGGTGGCCGCGTTCACGCACACCATCTTCGGCGCGCTGGCGGTGGGCGGCGCCATGCTGCTCGGCGTCGGCTGGTATCACCTCTGGCAGCGTCGGCGCGACGGCATCGACACGGTCGGGCCCGACCAGCGCGTCATCGTGGGCGAGGCGCCCGACGTGCCCGGGCGTGACAAGTCCGACCACAGGGTCTGGCTCACCTCGCTGCGCATCGGCGCGGTGACGGCGATCATCGCGTTCGCCGGCGTCACGATCACCGGCGACGCGCAGGCTCGCCTGATGTTCGTGCAGCAGCCGATGAAGATGGCGTCGGCCGAAGCGGCCTGCCACACCGGCACGAGCTTCTCGCTGCTGGCGTTCGGCGACATCGGCTCGAAGGACTGCGCGGGCGTGGTCAACGTGATCGAGGTTCCCGGCGTGCTCGGTTTCCTCGCCAACGGCGACTTCAACGAGCCGGTCAAGGGTGTGAACGAACTGGTGCCCAGCTACCAGCAGAAGTACGGAACGCATCTTCCCGACGACGCGAAGCTCGGCGACCGAGCGGGCTCGAAGATCAACTATGTTCCGGTGATGGCCGTGACCTACTGGGGCTTCCGGCTGATGATCCTGTTCGGCGCACTCGCCGCGTTCGCCTCCGTCGTCGCGCTCTGGCTCACCCGAAAGGGGACGGTGCCGCAGCCCCGTTGGCTGATGTGGTTGGCCGTATCGGGCATCTTCGCGCCGTTCGCCGCGAACTCGGCGGGGTGGATCTTCACCGAGATGGGGCGCCAGCCGTTCGTGGTCGCGCCCAACCCGACGCCCGGCGGCGTCGACGGAGTGTTCATGTTCACCGCTGCGGCCGTCTCTCCGGGGGTGACATTCGGGGAGATCGCGTTCTCGCTCGTCTCGTTCACGATCGTCTACGCGGTGCTGATGGTGTTCGAGGTGCGACTGCTCGTGAAGTACATCCGCGGCGGGGTGGCGGCCGCCATACCGGAGCTCGGCGAGAAGCCGAAGGATCCTGACGCCCCCGCTGACGACGACGTGCTCGCGTTCGCCTACTGACCGTCGACGAGAAGGGATATCTAACCCCCATGGACTTCCTCCCCACACTGTGGTTCGTGATCATCGCCGTGCTGTGGATCGGCTACCTCTTTCTCGAGGGCTTCGATCTCGGCGTGGGCATGCACATGCTGCTGTCCGCCCGCAATGACAACGACCGACGTGTGATGCTCAACTCGATCGGCCCGGTCTGGGACGGCAACGAGGTGTGGCTGATCACCGCCGGCGGCGCCACGTTCGCCGCATTCCCGTTCTGGTATGCATCGCTCTTCTCCACGCTGTACGTGCCGCTGGTGTTCGTGCTGCTGGGCCTCATCTTCCGTGCCGTCGCCATCGAGTACCGCGGCAAGGGACACACCACTAGATGGACGCACGGATGGGATCTCGCCCTCGGACTCGGGTCGTTCGTCTCGGCCTTCGGCGTGGGCGTCATGCTCGTGCTGACCACCACGGGACTGCCGATCGACTCGAACGGCGACGGCGTCGGCGGTCCGTTCGGGTGGCTGAACGGCTGGGCCGTGCTCGGCGGTCTCGCCGTAGTGGGCTTCTGCCTCGTGCACGCGGCGGTGTTCCTCGCGCTGAAGACCGACGGCGACGTTCGGGTGCGCTCTCGCCGGTTCGCCGTGCGGTGGATGCCGGCGCTGCTGATCCCGATCGCGCTCTGGGTCCTTGCGGTGCAGTTCATGAACGGCAAGGCGTACACCTGGATCCTCGTCGCTGCTGCCGTCGTGGCGGCCGTGATCGCCTGGCGGTGGGCCAGGCGGGGGAGCGAAGGACGCGCTTTCGCGGGCATGGCCGCGTTCCTCGTCTTCGGAGCGGCGTCGATCTTCGCGAACGTGTTCCCGAACGTACTGCCGTCCACGGTGAGCGCCGCGTACGACCTGACCGTGTCGAACGCCGCCAGCTCCGCGTACACGCTGGGCGTGATGAGTGTGGTCGCCGCCTTCGGCGTCCCGCTCGTGCTGGTCTACCAGGGCTGGACCTACTGGGTGTTCCGCAAGCGGGTGGCGGGCACGAGCATCCCCGAGGTCAAGCCGGTCCGTGCGGCGGTGAAGCCCCGATGACGTCACCCGGCGAGCGCGCTCCGCGAACGTCACGGGGACCGTGGGAAGGTATCGACGAGGTCGGCCGTCGCCGCCTGCTGATCCTCGGCGCGCTCGGAGCGCTCAAGGCGCTCGGCCTCGTGCTGCTGGCCGATGCGATCGCGACCGGCGTCGTCACCGTCATCGCCCGCGGCGAGGTGCTGCCCGTGGTGCTCGAGGGGCTCGCCGGCGCGCTGCTGAGAGCGGCTTCGGTGTGGGGACTGCGCGTCGCCTCGCAGTCCGCGTCCTCCGGCGTGAAGAACCGGCTGCGCTCTCGCCTCGCGAAGGCGTACCTGTCGCGGACGGACGGTGGCGTCGGTGCCGATGCCACGCTGGCGGCATCGGGCCTCGACGAGCTCGACGCCTATTACACGCAGTACCTGCCGTCTCTGGTCGGTGCGGCGACAGTTCCCCTGCTGGTGGGCGCGCGCATCCTCGCGGCGGACTGGGTGAGCGCGCTCGTCATCGTCATCACGGTGCCGCTGGTCCCGTTGTTCATGGCGCTCATCGGCCTGCACACCCGAGACAGGGTCGCCGCGTCCCTGGACGCCCTCGGCCGACTCTCCGACCACCTCGTCGAACTCGCCCGCGGGCTGCCGGTGCTCGTGGGCCTCGCCCGAGACCGGGAGCAGACGGCTGCCCTGGCCGACATCTCGGACGAGCACCGTCGCCGCAGCATGACCGCGCTGCGCACGGCGTTCCTCTCCTCTCTCGCTCTCGACATGATCGCCACCATCTCCGTGGCCGTCGTGGCGGTGTTCATCGGTGTGCGGCTGCTGAGCGGAGAGCTGACGCTGCAGGCGGGGCTCGTGGCGCTCATCCTCGCGCCGGAGTGTTACGCACCGCTGCGCGACATCGGCGCGGCATTCCATGCCTCCGACACCGGCAGGGAAGCACTGCGCCGGGTGCGTGCCACACTGGCGCGCACCGCGAATCCCTCCGGGCTCGTGCGGACGCGCGGTGCCCTGGCCGTGCAGGATCTCACGATCAGGCATGCCGGCCGCACGACGCCGACGATCGCGGGCCTCGGCTTCCGTGCCGTCGAGAACGGCGTCACTCTCCTGGCCGGAGACAGCGGGTGCGGCAAGTCGAGCGTGCTCGCGGTGCTGGCCGGTCGCGGCGCCCTCCTCGACGACGGCTCCAGCTGCACCGGTGTCATCACCGCTCCGCCGGCCGATCGGATCGCCTGGATGCCGCAGCACCCGCACTTCGCCGCCCGCCGCGTGCGCGACGAGGTCGCCCTGTACGCAGTCGACTGCTCTGTCGCCGTGGAAGCCGGGAGCGACGCGGTCGGTGACGCCGTGCCCGCGGATGCCCTGCTCGTCCGTGTCGGACTGCTCGCTGTCGCGGACGACGACCCGGCGTCGCTCAGCCCGGGCGAGGCGCGACGGCTGTCGTTCGCGCGGGTGCTCGCGGCGGTCGACGCCGGTGCGGCGCTCGTGCTGCTCGACGAGCCGACGGCGCACCTCGACTCGCACTCGGCCGCCCTCGTCCGCCACGAGTTGTCGGCGCTCCGCGGCCGTACCACAGTCGTCGTCGCCTCGCACGATCCGGCGGTGCGCCCGCTCGCCGACGTGGTGGTCACCGTGAACGGGCGAGCGACCCCGCCCCGGCCGGTGGATCACGTTCAGCCCTCCTCCGACCTCGTGGACGGAGATGTGCCGTCCACGGCCATCCCGGCGACGAGCATTCCGCCGACGCACGACGCCCCGGCCGCACCGCGAGCGCGCGGCACAGCATCGCTGAGCGAGCTGCGGGCGATCGTGCGCCCCGTTCGTCTCCGCATGCTGGCCGCGGTGCTGGTCGGCGTGCTGTCCACCTGCTTCGCGATCGCGCTCACGGCCGTCTCCGGCTGGCTCATCGTGCGCGCCAGCCAGGAGCCCGCCATCATGTACCTGCTCGTCGCGATCGTCGGCGTGCGCTTCTTCGGCATCGGCCGATCGGTGCTGCGGTACGCCGAACGGCTGCTCACGCACGACGCCGTGTTCCGCGCCGTGACCGCTCTGCGCGTGCGGCTCTGGGGAGCCCTCGCCGCCGCCGGCCCGGCCGGCCGCACGGCGCTGTCGCCCGTCGCAGCGCTCTCCTCTCTGATCGGCGCCGCCGACCGCGTGCGCGACCTCGTGCCGCGCGTCGTCCAACCCCCGATCGCCGCTGTCGTCGTGCTGGCCGGCGCCGGCGTGACGCTCGGTGTCGTCTTCGGCCCCTCGGCGGCGGTGATCGTCGCGCTTGCCGCGGTCGGCCTGTTCGGTGCAGGTCTGCTCGCCTGCGCGGGCTCCCGCGCGTCGGCCCGGCGCGGAGAAGCCGCTCGCGCGGCAGTGCTCGGCGGCTTCACCGAACTGCTCGGCGCCCGCGACGACCTCACCCCGCGCGCGGCCCGCAGACTCCGCCACCGCCTCGCGGACGCCAGCGCCGCCGAGGCTCGGGCCGAACAGTCGGCTGCGCGCGCCGAGGGCGCGGCATCCGCTCTCAGCGTGTTCGCGTGCTGCGCCGCAGCGATCGCGATGCTTCCGCTTTCTGCCGACGCCGTCGCATCAGGAGCGCTCCGTCCCGAACTCGTGGCGATCCTCGCGCTCGTGCCACTCGGTCTGGTCGAACCGCTCCTGGATGCCGTCGCCTCGGCATCGCGCGCACCCGGCCTCGCTCGCGTGCTGGCCGATGTGCGTGCTGTGACGGCGCTGACGCCCGGCGTCGTCGACGATCCGGCTGCCGGCGGTCTGCTCGACGCAGTCGACGGCATCCGACTCGACTCCGTCTCGTACCGGTACCCCGGTGCCGCTCGAGACGCCTTCTCCGCTGCCTCCACCCGTGCCGTGCGCGGTCAATGGCTGGCCGTGACCGGACCGAGCGGATCGGGCAAGTCGACGCTCCTCGCCCTGTTGCTGCGGTTCGCCGACCCCACCTCGGGCAGCTACCTGTTGCGCGGCCGCGGCGTGAGCGCCGACGCCCGCACGCTGAGGCCCGCGTCGCTGCGCACCCGCATCGCCTGGTGTCCGCAGGAGGGCCACCTCTTCGACTCCACGCTGCGCGCGAACCTGGTCATCGCACGCAGCCGCGACGACGCACCCGACGATGCCGAGCTCCTGGATGCGCTCGAGCGCGTCGGTCTCGCCCCGCTCGTCGCCGCCCTTCCGCACGGCCTCGACACCCGGATCGGCGCGGCGGGCAGCCGGCTCTCCGGCGGCCAGCGACAGCGAGTGGCCGTCGCACGCACCTTGCTGACGCGAGGAGACGTTGTGCTCATCGACGAGCCGACGGCGCACCTGGACGAGCAGGCATCCGACGCGTTGATGAGCGACCTGCGCTGGGCGCTGCGCGACCGGCTGGCCGTGCTCGTCACGCACGACGCCGCCCAGGTGCGCGACGCCGACCGTGTGCTCGACCTGGGCGGACCGGCCGTGGGCGGCCGCGCCATCTCCTCGGTCGCTGCTGCCGCGCGTGCCGCGTGAGGCCAAGGGAGGGGCAGAGGCTCCGCACGGGCGACGCATAGCCGCCCTCGGTACCATCGAAAGGTGGCACGCGAGCGGATCGACGAGACGGATTTCCCCACGATCGGGGAGTTGATCGTGCGCCGTGCCGCCGAGAACGGCCAGCGGCACTACCTCGAAGACGCCAGGAGCGATCGCGCGCTGACGTATGCCGACCTGCTTGCCGGGGTCACGGATTTCCTCCGGGCGGCGGCGCTGGGGGAGCCGACCACGGTCTTCGTGCAGATCGCCGACCCACTCGCGTTCGCGCTCGCACACCTGGCGCTCGTGGCCGCCGGGCACCGTTCGGTCCCGATGGATCCGGCACTCGGCGTGGCGGACATCCGGCGCCTGGCAGGGCTCGTCGATGGACCGAAAGCGCTCGTCGCCGACGACCCGGAGCGGGCAGCCGAAGCCGGGCTGCGACCGTTACCCGTGCCGGACCCGCAGCGCGAACATCGCGCCGAGGTGGATGCATCCAGCCTGTTCCGCGACGGCGGCTCCGCCATGCTCTTCACCTCGGGATCGACCGGCAAGCCCAAAGGCGTCGAGCTCACCGCCGACCGGCTCGCCTTCGTGGGCTCCGCGGTCGGGCGGCACCTGCGGCTCACCGAGAGCGACCGCGGCTACAACCCGCTCCCGCTGTTCCACATCAACGCCGAGGTGGTGGGGCTGCTCGCCACCCTGAACGCCGGGGCGACGCTCGTCCTCGACCGGCGATTCCACCGCACCGACTTCTGGCCGTTGATGGCGCAGCGCCGCATCACCTGGATCAACGCCGTCCCCGCCATCCTCGCGGTGCTCGCCACCGAGCCGATCGTGCCGCCGCCGGGCCTGCGGCTCATCCGCACGGCATCGGCACCGCTGCCCGGACCTGTCGCCGACGCGTTCATCGCCATCCCGCTCGTCGTCAGCTATGGCATGACCGAGGCATCCAGCCAGATCACGGCCACACCGGTCGACGCACCGCGCGCGGGCACTGTCGGCATCCCCGTGGGCACCGAGGTGCAGGTGCGCGACGGCGCAGGAGTCGTGCCCGACGGCACGGTGGCCGAGCTGTGGATCCGTGGCCGCGGCGTCGTGCGCTCCTACTTCGCGGGCGCCGCAGCCGACCGCTTCGACACGGAGGGGTGGCTGCGCACCGGCGATCTCGGGTCGCGGGATGCCGACGGCTACATCACGCTCGCCGGTCGCGTCGACGACGTGATCAATCGTGGCGGCGAAAAGGTCTATCCGCTCGAGGTCGAGGAGGCTCTGCTCACCGATCCCGCGGTGCGCGAGGTGGTGGTGGTCGGTGCTCCCGACGAGGTGCTCGGGTCGGTGCCCGTCGCGTTCGTGATCCCGGCCGAGAGCATCCGCAGCGCTGAGGATGATGACGCGCTCGTCGACCGGCTCCGGTTGGTGGCCGAACAGCGTCTGCCGCGCTTCAAGCGCCCCCGCACCATCACGGTCGTCGACGATGTGCCGCGCGCCGCCACCGGGAAGGTGCAGCGCGTGAGGCTGCGCGCCGCCGTCGCCGAGCCGGCGGACGGGACCGAATGAGCGCGGCTTTCGGCGGAGATGACGACCGGAGCGCGCGGAGCCGGACAGTGCGAGACCCGACAGTTCGAGGCTCGAACAGGAACACCGACGATGCCGGGGCATCGTCGAGGCCGCACGGCGGTCACCTCTACGCGATCGACATCGTGCGCATCCTCACGTTCCTCTGCGTGATCGCCGTGCACACCACGAGCCACACCATCGCTTCCGATGACGTGGCGCTCTATCTGGTGCTGGACCTGCTGCACTTCACGCGCGAGGTGTTCTTCGCGCTCACCGCGTTCGTGCTGCTCTACTCCTACGAGGCCAGGCCGGTCTCGATGCGCAAGTTCTGGCCGAAGCGCTTCCTGCTGGTCGGAGTGCCTTACGTGGTGTGGTCGGCGATTTACGTGGTCGCCGGCTACCTGCACACTCCGAGTGGTTCACTGTGGGACCTTCTGGTGAAGTTCGTGTTCGCCACCCTGACCGGCAGCGCGTGGTACCACCTGTACTTCCTTCTCGTGACGATGCAGGTCTATCTGCTCGTACCCGTGATCATCTGGCTCGTGCGCCGCACCCGGGGCCGGCACTGGATGCTGCTGCTCGCGGGGCTCGTCGTGCAGGCCGGACTCATGTCGTGGTACCACTACGCGCCGCACACCACCGGGTGGTACGGCCACTGGGCGAAACAGATCGTTTTCACCTATTCGTTCTTCATCCTCGCCGGTGCCGTCGCCGCGGACCACCACACGGCCTTTTTGGCCTGGGTCCGGGCACGACGCGGTCTGATCGGCTGGATCGTGCTCGGTGCCGCCGGGATCATGCTCGCCGGTTACGGTGTCGAGCGGCTCCGTGGCGCGAGCCTCTACGGCGCCGGCACCCCGATGCAGCCGGCCGTCATCGTGTGGGGCGTCGCCGTCTCGCTCGGCTTCCTCGCCGTCGGCACCTGGTGGGCCGACCGACGCCGCATCGGCTCGCTGACGGCACGCTTCGTCGACACGGCGTCCGACCGATCGTTCGGTATCTTCCTGGCGCACCCGATGTTCATCTGGGTCCTGCTCTGGGTCGGCGACGACTGGCTGGAGCGCACGGTGCCGACGCCGTGGCTCACGCTCGTGACCTACATCCTCGTCATTCTCGGCGCCGTGCTCGTGACGGAGGCCGCGCGCCGTACGCCGCTCAGCCTGGCACTCACCGGGCGCCGCTTCTCCTCGCGCAGGCACCGGGCGAAGCAGCTCGAGGTGCCTCCGGGATGACACGGCCGACTCTGTCGAGAACCGATGCCGACGGGCTGAGCCGATGACGGCGACGGGACCGAAACGCGGGGCGACGCGCGCAACGCCTCTTCTCGTGCATCGCCGACGCGGCCGCGTCGTGGTGCTGCTCTGCGTCATGTACTTCATCGCGTACTTCGACCGGAACAACATCGCCACGGCCGGCCCGAGCATCATCAAGGAGTTCCACCTCACCAACGCCGAGTTCGGGCTCGCCGCCTCCGTGTTCGCCCTCTTCTACGCGGTGCTGCAGATCTTCGGCGGGTGGGTCGGCGAGAAGATCGGCCCGCGCAGAGCGTTGCTGATCCTCGGTCTGCTCTGGGGTCTCTCCACCCTGTTCACCGGCCTCGCCGTCGGCCTCGTCACACTGCTCATCGCGCGCGCGATCCTCGGATTCAGCGAATCGGCGACGTTCCCCACGGCCACCCAGGCGATGAGCCGCTGGGTGCCGCCGGACCGCAACGGGCTGGTGCAGGGCGTCGTGCACTCCGCATCCCGCCTCGGCACGGCGGTGGCGCCGATCGTGGTGGCGGCGCTGATCGTCTTCTCCGGCTGGCGGTCCTCGTTCATCTTCATCGGCATCCTGAGCATGCTGTGGGCGCTGCTCTGGTACGCCATGTTCCGCGATCGCCCGAAAGAGATGAAGGGCATCACGAAGCAGGAGCTCACCGAGGTGCCGGAGGCGCCGAAGGCGGCCGACCTGCCGCCCGTGCCGTGGCGTCGCTTGATCCGCACCATCCTGCCCGTCACACTCGTCGATTTCGCCTACGGCTGGGTCGCCTGGGTGTTCTTCACCTGGATTCCCACACTGCTCTCCGACGTCTACCACCAGGACATCGCGAAGTACGGCCTGCTCACCTCGCTCGTGCTGATCGGCGGCGTGGTGGGCGACACGCTGGGCGGCGTGCTCAGCGACCTGCTGATCCGGCGCGGATGGCGGGCGCAGGCATCCCGTCGCACGCTCCTGCTGATCGGCTTCATCGGCTCAGGGCTCTGCCTCGTCCCGCTCGTGTTCACGCCGCCTCTCACCGTCACGGTCGTGGCGCTGGCGCTCTCGTTCTTCTTCCTCGAGTTGACGAACGCGCAGCTCTGGGCGATCCCGATGGATGTCGCGCCGCTGTGGTCGGGGACCGCCAGCGGCATGATGAACACCGGTTTCGGCATCGCGGGCATCGTCTCACCGATCATCGTGGGTGCCCTAGTCGACGCCACGGGCGGCTTCGCGTGGCCGTTCGGTGTCTCGATCGGCATCCTGCTGGCCGCCACGGTGCTCGCGGGTGCGATGCGCCCGAAGGCCGTGCGGCCGAAGTCCTCGTCCGGCGACACCGGCACCATCGAGAGCGCGTGACTCGCTGTCCACGTGCGCCGGGTCACCGGCGTTCGCCCGGGGCCGGAGCGAGTGTCGGTCGTCCTTTCTAGGATGGAATCCATGCAAGCCACTCGCGCCGTCCGCCCGTTCGAGGTCGTCAGCGAGTACGCCCCGAGCGGCGACCAGCCGCAGGCGATCCGCGAGCTCGCGGGCCGCATCAACGCCGGCGAGACCGACGTCGTGCTGCTCGGCGCGACCGGCACCGGCAAGTCGGCGACAGCGGCCTGGCTCATCGAGCAGGTGCAGCGTCCGACGCTCGTGCTGTCGCACAACAAGACGCTGGCCGCGCAGCTCGCGAACGAGTTCCGCGACCTCATGCCGCACAACGCGGTGGAGTACTTCGTCTCGTACTACGACTACTACCAGCCCGAGGCCTACGTCCCGCAGACCGACACCTTCATCGAGAAGGACTCGTCGGTCAACGCCGAAGTGGAACGGCTGCGGCACTCCACGACCAACTCGCTGCTCAGCCGGCGCGACGTGGTGGTGGTCTCCACCGTGTCCTGCATCTACGGTCTCGGCGCCGCCGAGGAGTACCTCGACGCCATGGCCGCTCTTCAGGTGGGCCAGAACATCGGGCGGGATGCCATCATCCGCATGTTCGTCAACATGCAGTACCAGCGCAACGACATCGACTTCTCGCGCGGCAAGTTCCGCGTGCGCGGCGACACCATCGAGATCATCCCGATGTACGAGGAGCACGCGATCCGCATCGAGCTGTTCGGCGACGAGATCGAGGCGCTGTACTCACTGCATCCGCTCACCGGTGAGGTGATCAAGCAGCTGGATGCCGTGTCCGTCTTCCCGGCGACCCACTACGCCGCCAGCCCCGAGACCATGCAGCGCGCCATCGGCACGATCAAGATCGAACTCGCCGAACGCCTGCAGGAGCTCGAGCGACAGGGCAAACTGCTCGAGGCTCAGCGGCTGCGCATGCGAACGGGCTTCGACCTGGAGATGATGGAGCAGATCGGGTTCTGCTCCGGCATCGAGAACTATTCGCGGCACATCGACGGCAGGCAGCCCGGGGAGGCCCCGCACTGCCTGCTCGACTACTTTCCCGAGGACTTCCTTCTCATCATCGACGAATCCCACGTGACCGTGCCGCAGATCGGCGCCATGTACGAAGGGGACGCCTCGCGCAAGCGCACGCTCGTCGACCACGGCTTCCGGCTCCCGAGCGCCCTCGACAACCGCCCTCTGAAGTGGGAGGAGTTCACGCAGCGCATCGGACAGACCGTCTACATGTCGGCCACGCCGGGCCGGTACGAGCTCGGCATCGCCGACGGCATCGTGGAGCAGATCATCCGCCCGACCGGGCTCGTCGATCCCGAGATCGTCGTCAAGCCGACGAAGGGACAGATCGACGACCTGCTGGAGGAGATCCGCCTGCGGGTCGAACGCGACGAACGCGTGCTCGTTACGACGCTGACGAAGAAGATGGCGGAGGAACTCACCGACTACCTCGCCGAGGCGGGCGTGCGGGTGCGCTACCTGCACTCGGATGTCGACACCCTGCGCCGCGTGGAGCTCCTCACCGAGCTGCGCCAGGGCGTCTATGACGTGCTAGTGGGCATCAACCTGCTGCGGGAGGGGTTGGACCTGCCCGAGGTGTCGCTCGTGGCCATCCTGGACGCCGACAAGGAGGGCTTCCTGCGCTCATCGACCTCGCTCATCCAGACCATCGGCCGCGCCGCCCGCAACGTCTCGGGCGAGGTGCACATGTACGCCGACGTGCTCACCGATTCGATGAAGCAGGCCATCGAGGAGACGAACCGGCGCCGCGAGAAGCAGGTCGAGTACAACCGCGTGAACGGCATCGACCCGCAGCCGCTGCGCAAGCGCATCGCCGACATCACCGACGTGCTGGCGCGCGAGGAGGCCGACACCGAGAAGCTGCTCGCCTCGCGAAGCAAGGGCGGCAAGAAGACGAAGGACGGCGGGGGAGGCGGCCGCAAGGCACCGACACCGAACCTGCGGCGCGAGGGCATCGCTGCCGAGGGCGCGGAAGAGCTGGAGTCGCTCATAGCCGATCTCAACGACCAGATGCTCGCGGCCGCCGGCGAGCTCAAGTTCGAGCTGGCCGCCCGCCTGCGCGACGAGCTGGGCGATCTGAAGCGCGACCTGCGCCAGATGGAGAAGGCCGGGCACGCGTGAGCGCCGAGCGCCCCGGCCGGGCAGACGGTGAAGGGGCGAAGCCGAGCGCGCTAGCGTGAACGCGTGAGCAACGGACGCGACAGGGTGACGAGGCCGCGCCTCGGGCGCGCCGGCGCCGTGGCCGGAGTCGTCGCGCTCGGGGTGATCGTCGTCGCTGGCGTGCTGGTCGCCGGCCCCGTCCGCACCGGGCAGCCGCGCTGGATCCCGACCCCGGCCTCGATCGCCCCCCAGCGCACGTTCTCGGGACCGCAGCAGACCACGGCACCGAACGAGGGGGCCCGACACGCGGAGTCGGGAGTGCAGTGGCATCCGTGGCTCGTCGCGGCGATCGTGGCGGCCATCGTGCTCGCGCTTGTGCTCGTCTACCTCCTGCGGCGTCTGCTGCGACGGCCCGCCATGCTCACCGAGACGCGTCCGGCCGCGGTTCTGCCGATCACGACGCCGACGCCGTCGACTCCCGACGACGACGTGGCCGCGCCGGCGGTGGTGACCGGCATCGCGCGGGCGATCGAGCTCCTCGACGATGCCCGTGATCCGCACGACGCCATCGAGCGTGCCTGGCTCGGCCTGCAGGATGCCGCTGCCGCCTCAGGCGTGCGACGTCGCCCCGCCGAGACCCCGGCCGAGTACACCTCCCGCATCATTGCGCGCCTCGACACCGACCACGACGCCGCAGACACGCTGCTGCGCCTGTATCAAGAGGTGCGATTCGGCGGACACGCCGCCGACGCATCCACGGTGGCGCAGGCCCGCGAATGCCTTGTGCGCCTGCGTGCCTCCTGGCACGACCGCGCCGGTTCCGGCGGAGCTGCGCCATGAGCGAACCCGTTCCGCGTCACACGTTCAGCGTCGCCGGTGTCGTCTGGTCTGCGATCGCCGGCGCCGCGGTTGCCGCGCTGCTCTGGTACCTCGGCGTCGAGGTGTACTTCTCGATCGCGCTCGGGATGCTCATCGTGGCGCTCTGCCTCGTCTGGGCGGCCTTCCGCGGCTCCGCCACGGTGCCCTGGCCCGTCACCGAGCAAGCGCCCACGGCCGGCACCCGGTCGGACGTCGCACGACTGGCGTGGGCTTTCCGGACCCACCGCGGCTCGGTAAGGGAGCCCGCGATCCGGGCCGTGCGCGAGCTCGCCTCCCGGCGACTGGCGCGCCACGGCCTCGACCTCGCCGCCGAGGCCGACCGTGACAAGATCGTCGCGACCATCGGATCGGCCGCCTACGACGCTCTCGTGGCGCCCGGAGGCATCCTTCCGTCCGCGGCCGCACTGAGCGCGTGCCTCGACGCGCTGGACGCGCTGGATCGCCTCGGTATCCCCACGAAGAAACTCGGAACCCCCTCGAAGAGAACAGGACATCCGACACCGTGACCGACACACACCCCGAAGCTCGGGCCGCCGAGCATCCGGACGAGCCCTCCGAGGTCCGCCCCGCCGACATCACGACGATCGCGAAGCGGTCCGCCGCGGTGCTCGACGCCGTCGAAGAGGTGGTGATCGGCCAGAGCGAGCCGCTGCGCGTGGCGCTGGCGAGCATCCTGGCCAAGGGTCACGTGCTGTTCGAGGACGTGCCGGGCCTCGGCAAGACGCTCGCCGCCCGCAGCCTCGCGCAGGCGATGGGACTGCCGTTCCGCCGCCTGCAATGCACGCCCGACCTGCTCCCGGCAGACATCACCGGCTCGTACGTGTACGCACCGGGCACAGGCGAGTTCGTGTTCCGTCCCGGACCGGTGTTCACCGGCCTGCTGCTCGCCGACGAGCTCAACCGCACGGCGCCGAAGACCCAGTCCGCACTGCTGGAAGCGATGGCCGAGGGACAGGTCACCGTCGAGGGCACCAGCTTCGGTCTGCCGAGCCCGTTCCACGTCATCGCCACGGCGAACCCGATCGAATACGAGGGCACGTACGCGCTGCCCGAGGCGCAGCTCGACAGGTTCCTGGTGCGGCTCAGCGTCGGGTATCCGGACCGCGCCGAGGAGGAGCGAGTGCTCACCGGACGCATCGCCCGGCGCACCGAGGTGGCGCACGTCGACCCGGTGACGGATGCCACGGGGCTGCGCGCCATGCAGGCCGGCGTCGAACTCGTGCACGTCGACCCCGACATCGTGCACTACTGCGTCGACCTGGCCGCCGCGACCCGGCGCGATCGCGCGGTCGAGGTGGGTGCCTCGCCGCGGGGATCGCAGGCGCTCATGCTCGTCTCGCGTGCCCTCGCGGTGATCGACGGACGGGACTTCGTGACGCCGGACGACGTCAAGCGAGTGGCTGTGCCCGCACTCGCGCATCGTCTGACGCTCACGCCGGCCGCGTGGGCGGCGGGCACCGACCCGGTGCGCATCGTGGCCGGGCTCGTGGAGGCCGTTCCGGGGCCGCCGGTCGCCGCCCGCGGCGCGGGAGTCTGATGACCTGGCGCCGCACGGCGGTTCCTGCCGCGACCACCGTGACCGCGCTCGTCGTCGCGGTCGTCTCTGTCGTGCTCGGCCGCCCGGACGGGGCCGTGATCGCGGTGGTGCTGCTCGTCGCCGCGGTGCTCGCCCTGCGCCGGCCACGCGAGGACGAGTCGGCGCGCGTGACGCTACGGTCCTCTGGACTCGACACCGATCGCGACGGGAGCGACGGCGAGCCTGCGACGGGCAGGCAGAGCGACCACGCCGACGTCGACATCGTCATCGAGGCGGATCCCGACGTGCCACTCGTGCTGGTGCGCGTCACCTCGCTCGGGTTCGAGACGCAGCGGTTCGCCGTTGCACCACCGGCGATCCTCCGCGCGCACGTGCCACTGGCGCACTCCGGCGAGCAGGAGCTCGTGGCCGTTCAGGTGCGCGGCGTCGCGACCGACGCGGCCTTCATCTCCGAAGCCGAGCCACGGGCATCCCACCGCGCCGTCGTCGAGCCGGTGCTCACGAGCGTCGCGTCGCTGCCCGTTCCGCTGCGGCTGCGCGGGCTCACCGGAGCTCACGCGTCGGGAAGGCCCGGCGACGGAGGCGAGTTCCGCGACATCCACCCGTTCGCTCCCGGCGACCGGTTGCGGCGCATCGACTGGAAGGCGACGGCGCGCCTCGGCCGACGCCCCGGCGACCTCTTCGTGCGGCGTACCAACGCCACCAGCGACCTCGACGTGGCGATCGTGCTCGACGACGCCGACGACGTCGGAGAGTCCGTCGCCGACTGGGCTCTCGGCGATCCCACGATCAGCGGTGTGACGTCGATGGATGTCGCGCGCTCGGCCGCATGGTCGCTCGCCTCCGCGTTCGGCGAGCAGGGCGATGCCGTGTCGTTCCAGGTGCTCTCCCGAGCAGGCGGAGCGATCCCACGCGGCACCGGAGGCCGTCACCGCGAACGTCTCGGCGCGGCCATCGCCCGCACGAGCCCGCACTCGCGTCTGCTCTCACGAGCACGGACGCCGCTCGTCGCCTCCGGTGCGCAGGTGCTGCTGCTCACCACCGTGCTCGACAGCGATCCCGTGCGACTCGCGGGGTTGTGGCGTGCCGCAGGGCATCGCGTGCTCGTCGTCGACACCCTGCCCGTCCCGAACACGGGCGGCCTCGACAAGCGCCAGCGGCTCGCCCTGCGCGTCGTGCTGGCACTACGCGAGGAGCGCATGCACGAGTTGCGCTCCATCGGAGCCGATGTGGTGCACTGGCACGGCGACGCGGCGGCCCTCGCCGCGGGGCTGCGCGTGCTGAGCCGACCGAGGCGCCGATGAGCGAACGCCTGCACACCCGCGTCGACGCCGGTGCGATCGTGCCCGGGTTCCTCCCGCGCGCCGCGGTCGCGATCATGGGTGCCGTCGCGGCGTTTCTCCTCGCGCCCGCGCCGTTCTCCTTCATCGCCGCAGCACTCGCCGTGGCCGGAGCGCTGTTCCCCGTCATGCTCGGCGCGTGGGGTTGTGCTCTGGTGCTGGCGCTGGCCCAGCTCGGCCGGGCCCCGGATGCCCTCGACTGGCGCGCGTACGCCGCACTCGCGACCGTGCACCTGCTGCCCGTGCTCGGCGCACTGGCGACGGTCGTGGAACCGAGCGGCGCTCTGCAACTCGCCGCCCTGTGGCGGCCGCTGCGACGGTGGCTGGCGATCCAGGTGCCGGCACAGGTCGTCCTCGCGATCGTGCTCGTGGCATCCGATGTCTTCGGTTCCGGGGGAGCGGGCGACGCCGCCACGCGCTGGGCAGGACGACACGCGCTCGTCGTCGCACCCGTCGCCGGCGTCGTCGCGCTCGTCGCCGTGGCGGCGATAGTGGCATTCGTGGCAGCGATCGTCCGGCGCCGCTGAGCGAGCTCGCTCTGCTCTCACCTCACTCGACATGTGTCGCCGCTACGCGGCTCGACAAACTCAATCGCTTCGGCAGAGCGAGCAAGCTCGCTCTGCTCTCACCTCACTCGTTTGTCAGACGTGTTACCTAGAATTCTGGGGTGTCGATCTCGAAGGTGGAAACCCATTCCCAGCTGAGTGTGCGCGGTGCCCGCGTGCACAATCTGCGCAACGTGAACGTCGAGATCCCCCGTGACTCGCTGGTCGTCTTCACGGGCCTTTCCGGCTCCGGAAAGTCGTCGCTCGCATTCGACACGATCTTCGCCGAGGGCCAGCGCCGCTACGTCGAGTCGCTGTCCGCGTACGCCCGTCAGTTCCTCGGCCAGGTGGACCGCCCCGACGTCGACTTCATCGAGGGTCTGAGCCCCGCCGTCTCGATCGACCAGAAGTCCACGAACCGCAACCCGCGGTCCACGGTGGGCACCATCACGGAGATCTTCGACTACATGCGCCTCCTCTGGGCGCGCATCGGCGTGCCGCACTGCCCCGTCTGCGGCGAGGTCATCCAGCGCCAGACGGTGCAGCAGATCGCCGACCAGCTGATGGAGCTCGAGGCGGGCACCCGCTATCTCGTGCTCAGTCCCGTCGTGAAGCAGAAGAAGGGCGAGTTCGTCGACCTCTTCACCGAGCTGGCGGCATCCGGGTACTCGCGCGCCCTGGTCGACGGCGAGCAGATCCAGCTCTCCAGCCCGCCCACGCTCAAGAAGCAGTACAAGCACGACATCTCGGTCGTGGTCGACCGGCTCGTCGCCGGGCCGGACATCCTGACCCGTCTCACCGACTCGCTCGAGACCGCACTGTCGCTCACCGACGGGCTGGTGACGATCGACTTCGTCGACGAGAGCGGGCCGGATGGCTCACGCAACTTCAGCGAGAAGCTCGCCTGCCCGAACGGGCACCCGATCCAGCTCACCGAGATCGAGCCGCGCACCTTCTCGTTCAATGCGCCGTTCGGTGCCTGCCCGGAGTGTTCCGGACTCGGCACTCGCATGGCGGTGGACGAGGACCTCCTGCTCGGCGACACCTCGCTCGCCATCTCGGAGGGTGTCGTCCTGCCGTGGAGCACCCAGGGCAAGGGCCTGTACCAGTACTACGAGAAGCTGCTGGCCGGCCTCGCCCGCGATCTCGAGTTCGACCTCGACAGTCCGTGGGACGAGCTACCGGCCACGATCCGCGAGGCGGTGCTGCGCGGCAAGGACTTCAAGGTCAAGGTCAAGTGGCGCAACCGCTACGGCCGCGAACTCAGCTACACGTCGGGCTTCGAAGGCGTCGTGCCCTACATCGAGCGGCAGTACCTGCAGGCCGAATCCGACACGCAGCGCCAGCGCTGGTCGGAATACCTGCGCGAGGTGCCGTGCCCCGTCTGCAAGGGCAAGCGACTCAAGCCCGAGGTGCTCGCCGTGCTCATCCACGAGCACAGCATCGCCGACGTCGCCGATCTCAGCCTGGCGGACGCCCGCGCCTTCATGAACAAGCTGCAGCTCACCGAGCGCGAGCAGATGATCGCCGCCCAGGTGCTGCGCGAGATCAAGCTGCGACTCGATTTCCTCATCCAGGTCGGACTGAGCTACCTCAGCATGGGTCGCGCGGCCGCGACGTTGTCCGGGGGAGAGGCGCAGCGCATCCGGCTCGCGACGCAAATCGGATCCGGCCTCACGGGTGTGCTGTACGTGCTCGACGAGCCGAGCATCGGTCTGCATCAGCGCGACAACCGACGCCTCATCGATACGCTCGTCGCCCTGCGCAACCTCGGCAACACGCTCATCGTCGTCGAGCACGACGAAGACACCATCCGCACGGCCGACTGGATCGTCGACATCGGCCCGGGAGCGGGCGAAGCGGGTGGACGCGTCGTGCACTCGGGAACATACGACGAGCTCGTCGCGAACACCGACTCGCTCACCGGGGACTATCTGGCCGGCCGCCGCGCCATCGAGACGCCGCAGCAGCGTCGACCGGTCGACCCGCAGCGCATGCTTCGCGTCGTCGGCGCGAATGCCAACAACCTGCGCAACCTCACCGTCGAGTTCCCCCTCGGGGTCTTCGTCGCCGTCACCGGTGTGAGCGGTTCGGGCAAGTCCTCGCTGGTCAACGACATCCTGTACCGCGTGCTGGCGAACCGGTTGAACGGGGCGCGCAAGGTTGCAGGCAAGCACACCAGGGTCACGGGCACGGAACAGCTCGACAAGGTCGTGCACGTCGACCAGGCACCGATCGGACGAACGCCGCGATCGAACCCGGCGACGTACACCGGCGTGTTCGACCGCATCCGCACCCTGTTCGCCGAGACCACCGAGGCGAAGGCCCGTGGCTACCTGCCCGGTCGCTTCAGTTTCAACGTAAAGGGCGGCCGCTGCGAGAACTGCCAGGGCGACGGCACCATCAAGATCGAGATGAACTTCCTGCCCGACGTCTACGTCACGTGCGAAGTGTGCGGGGGAGCGCGGTACAACCGCGACACGCTCCAGGTGCACTACAAGGGCAAGAACATCGCCGAGGTTCTCGACATGCCCATCTCGGAAGCGGCCGCGTTCTTCGAGCCGATCAGCGCCATCCATCGCTACCTGAAAACGCTGGTGGATGTCGGACTCGGCTACGTGAGGCTCGGCCAGTCCGCGACGACGCTCTCCGGCGGCGAGGCGCAGCGCGTCAAGCTCGCCACCGAGTTGCAGAGGCGCAGCAACGGACGCACCGTCTATGTGCTGGACGAGCCGACGACGGGTCTGCACTTCGAAGACGTGCGCAAGCTTCTGCAGGTGCTGGGAAGCCTGGTCGACAAGGGCAACACGGTCATCGTGATCGAGCACAACCTCGACGTGGTGAAGTCCGCCGACTGGCTCATCGATCTCGGCCCCGAGGGCGGTTCCGGCGGCGGCCGTGTCGTCGCGACCGGAACGCCGGAAGACGTCGCCCGCACCAAGGGCAGTCACACGGGCGTGTTCCTCGCGGAGATCCTCGACCGGCTCGACGAGCAGAAGACCGCCTGAGCGCGCGATGGCCGACACCGTCGCCTACCGTCCGAAACCGAGTGAGATCCCGACTCAGCCCGGCGTCTACCGGTTCCGGGATGCCCACCGGCGCGTCCTGTACGTCGGCAAGGCGAAGAACCTGCGCGCCCGGCTGAGCAACTACTTCCAGCCCTTGCGCAATCTGCACGAACGCACCCGCCGCATGGTGACGACGGCTTCCAGTGTGGAGTGGACCGTCGTCGCGAACGAGTTCGAGGCGCTGCAGCTCGAGTACACGTGGATCAAGGAGTTCAACCCTCCGTTCAACGTGCAGTTCCGCGACGACAAGACCTACCCGTATCTCGCCGTCACGCTCGCCGACGAGGTGCCGCGTGCCATGGTCACGCGCAACCGCGGCATCAAGGGCGCCCGCTACTTCGGCCCTTACACGAAGGTGTGGGCGATCCGAGAGACCCTCGACCTCATGCTCAAGGCATTTCCGATGCGCAGCTGCTCGCCGGGGGTGTATCGCAGAGCGGAGCTCACTGGCAGGCCGTGCCTCCTCGGAGACATCGGCAAGTGCGTCGCGCCGTGCGTCGGCCGGGTCACCGTCGAGGAGCACCGGGAGGTCGCCGACGACTTCGTCTCGTTCATGGCCGGCAACGACACCCGCTTCGTGCGCGCGCTCGAGCAGAAGATGCGCCAGGCGGCCGAGAACCAGGAGTACGAGGCCGCCGCTCGCTACCGTGACAGCATCCAGGCTATGCGCGCCGTGATGGAGAAGACCGCCGTGGTGTTCTCCGACGACGTCGACGCCGACGTGTTCGGACTCGCCGACGACGAGCTCGCCGCGGCCGTGCTCCAGTTCATCGTGCGCGGCGGACGCATCCGCGGCACGCGAAGCTGGGTGGTCGACAAAGAGCTCGACGTCGAGCTCGAGCAGCTCGTCGAAACTGTGCTCGAGAACGCATACGACAGCGAGTTCGCGCCGCCGAAGGAGATCCTCGTGCCGGTGCTGCCCGAGGACTCCACCGAGCTGGAACGCTGGCTCGGCCTCCGGCGTGCCGAAGCCGCCGAGGCGTCGCACAGCAGAGGAGCCATGCCGTCGAAGGTACGGTTGCACGTCGCCCATCGCGGCGAGAAGGCCGCCCTCGCGCAGACCGCGGAACTCAACGCGAAGAACGCGCTCATGCTCTACAAGACGCGGAGGAGTGCGGACTTCGTGGCCCGCTCGCAAGCGCTGGAAGACATCCGTGACGGGCTGGGCATGGCCGAGGCCCCGCTGCGCATGGAGTGCTACGACGTCTCGCACCTGCAGGGCACGAACATCGTCGCCTCCATGGTCGTGTTCGAGGACGGGCTCCCGCGCAAAGACCAGTACCGCAGATTCAGCATCCCCGCGTCCACGGATGACACCGAGTCCATCTACCAGGTGCTCACGAGGCGTCTCGCGTACCTGCGCCCCGGCGCCGACGATGACGGTGAGCCGGAGGAGGAGGGCGCGCGCCGACCCCGCAAGTTCTCCTATCCACCCCAGTTGCTGCTCGTCGATGGCGGTCAGCCGCAGGTCGCCGCCGCGAAACGCGCACTGGAGGAATCCGGCGTGAGCGGCATCCAGCTCGCCGGCATCGCGAAGCGGCTCGAAGAGCTCTGGCTGCCCGATTCCGACTACCCCGTGATCCTGCCACGCAACAGCGACGCCCTCTTCCTCGTGCAGCGCATTCGTGACGAGGCGCACCGCTTCGCGATCACGTTCCAACGCGCCAAGCGCAAACGGGACATCTCATCGACGCTCGCCGAGATCCCGGGGCTCGGGCCGTCGAGAGTACGAGAGCTGCTGAGACACTTCGGCTCCGTTTCCCGCTTGCGCTCGGCCACGCCAGACCTGATCACCGAGGTGAAGGGGATCGGGCCTGGCCTGGCTGCGACGATCCACGACGCACTGCACACGGCAGAGACGGCCGGCGCGTCCGACGACCGCGGAGCGGCCGTGGAATCCACTGATGAGCAGGTCCTCGCGCACGACGCGACGGAATCCGCCCCGACCGCCTAGGCTGGTCAGACCGTCAATTCCACGACCCGAGGCGAAGGATGACCGAGGATCAGACCCCTGAAAGCGAGCAGCACCAGGAGTTGCTGATCGTCACCGGCATGTCGGGTGCGGGCCGCTCCACGGTGGCGAACGCGCTCGAAGACCTCGACTGGTACGTGGTCGACAACCTGCCGCCGCAGATGCTGCGTCCGCTCATCGATCTCGCGGGTCGCGCCGGAGACACGCTGCCTCGCATCGCGGCCGTCGTCGACGTTCGCGGCCGGGACTTCTTCTCCGACCTGCAGGAGATGGTCCAGTCGCTGCGGGGCAGAGCCCAGGTGCGCGTTCTCTTTCTGGATGCCACCGACGCGGCCCTCGTGCGCCGCTTCGAGTCCGTGCGCCGCCCGCATCCGCTGCAGGGCACCGGGACGATCCTGGACGGCATCAGCGCCGAACGCGCCCGCGTTCGCGAGTTGCGGGAATCGGCCGACATCATCATCGACACGTCGGACCTCAACATCCACCAGCTCGCGGTCGAGATCAACCAGATCTTCGCCGCCAGCGACGCCGCAGACATCCAACTGACGATCATGAGCTTCGGGTTCAAGTACGGTCTCCCGCCCGACGCCGATCTGGTAGCCGACGCCCGCTTCCTGCCCAACCCGTTCTGGCAGCCCGACCTGAGGGCGCACACCGGACTCGATACCGACGTGCGCGAGTACGTGCTCGAGCAGCAGGGCGCGCTGGAATTCGTCGACGGCTACGCCTCGGCATTGCACCCGGTGCTCGCCGGGTACCGCAGAGAGAACAAGCGGCACGCCACGATCGCGGTAGGCTGCACGGGGGGCAAGCATCGCTCGGTGGCCATCGCGGAAGCGCTGGCAGCGCGCCTGCGCGATGCTCCCGGCGTCGCGGTGGCGATCAAGCACCGTGATCTCGGCCGGGAATGACGCATCGTCACGGCCTCCCTGCCCGTACCGGCAGCCATGCACTCACAGAACGGACCCACACGATTGGCACTGACCGCTGACGTCAAAGAAGAACTCCTCGGCGTCGAGGCGGGCAAGAACACCGTGCGGGCGGCCGAGCTGGCCACCATCCTGCGCCTGGCGGGAGGCCTCCACCTCATCTCCGGCCGTATCGCCGTGGAGGCGGAGCTCGACTCCCCGCAGCTGGCCCGCCACGTGCGCAAAGCACTCGCCGAACTGTACGGAGTGCGCAGCGAGGTCTCGGTGACCTCGGCAGGCGGCATCCGCAAGAACACCGTGTACACGGTGCGCGTGCTCGACGGGGGAGAGACGCTCGCCCGTCAGACGGGCCTGCTCGACCAGCACCGCCGCCCCATCCGCGGTCTGCCGAATCGGCTGACCACGGGGGCCAAGGACGAGCTCGCCGCTGTCTGGCGCGGTGCGTTCCTCGCTCACGGGTCGCTGACCGATCCGGGCCGCTCGGCCGCACTCGAGGTCACCTGTCCCGGGAACGAGTCCGCGATGGCGCTCGTCGGCGCGGCCGGCCGCCTGGGCATCTCGGCGAAGGCACGCGAGGTGCGGGGCGTGCACCGGGTCGTCATCCGCGACGGTGAGGCGATCAGTGCCATGCTCACGCGCATCGGGGCGACCGAGACGGTGCGCACCTGGGAAGAGCTGCGCCAGCGGCGTGAGGTGCGCGCCACGGCCAACCGCCTGGTCAACTTCGACGACGCCAACCTGCGCCGCTCCGCGCAGGCCGCCGTCGCTGCCTGCGCTCGGGTCGAGCGCGCCATGGAGATCCTCGGACCCACCATCCCCGACCACCTCAAGTACGCGGGCGAGCTGCGTCTCGCTCACCGGGACGCGAGTCTCGACGAGCTCGGCCACCACGCGGATCCGCCGATGACGAAGGATGCCGTCGCCGGCCGAATCCGCCGCCTGCTCGCGATGGCCGACAAACGGGCAGTGGAGATCGGCATCCCCGGCACCGAGGCGAATCTCCCCGCAGACCTGGACTGATCTCGCGCCCGACGGGGTCGGGGCAGCCGTCACTAAACTGAGAGAGTTGCTCTCACCGTGGGTGTCGACACGCCCCTCGGTGGGAAATATCACGCGAACACGAGGAGAGAGTGAATGGCTGACTACACGCTTCCGGACCTTCCGTACGACTACTCGGCGCTCGAGCCGAGCATCAGCGGAACGATCATGGAACTCCACCACGACAAGCACCACAAGGCCTACGTCGACGGGGCAAACACCGCCATCGCCAAGCTCCAGGAGGCGCGGGACGCCGACGACCTGACGAACGTCAACAAGCTGGAGAAGGACCTCGCGTTCAACCTCGCCGGCAACGTGAACCACACGGTCTTCTGGACGAACCTGTCCCCGGACGGCGGCGACAAGCCGACCGGCGAGCTCGCTGCGGCGATCGACGAGTTCTTCGGCTCGTTCGACAAGTTCCGCGCGCACTTCACGGCATCGGCTCTGGGAATCCAGGGTTCCGGCTGGTCGATCCTCGCGTGGGACTCGCTGGGTCAGAAGCTGATCATCGAGCAGCTCTACGACCACCAGGGCAACCTCGCCACCGCGACCGTCCCGCTGCTCATGCTGGACATGTGGGAGCACGCGTTTTACCTCGACTACCGGAACGTGAAGGCGGACTACGTCAAGGCATTCTGGAACATCGCGAACTGGGGTGACGTGCAGGAGCGCTTCATCCGCGCCCGCGAAAAGACCTCTGGGCTGCTGCTACTGTCGTAAGCGGATGGGTGTCCCGGGCGGACGCCGTCCGGGACACCGTCGTCCGTTCGTTTCCTTTCCCGAAATCCAGCGCCGAACGGCGCCCCAGTAACAGGAGTCCTTACGTGTCCGTGAAGATCGGCATCAACGGGTTCGGCCGCATCGGTCGCAACTACTTCCGCGCAGCGCTGGCCAAGGGCAGCGACCTCGAGATCGTCGCCGTCAACGACCTGACCGACAACGCGGCCCTTGCCCACCTGCTCAAGTACGACTCCGTCGGGGGCCGCCTCGGTGCCACGGTCGAGCTCGACGGCGACAACATCGTCGTGAACGGCAAGCCGATCAAGGTCCTCGAGGAGCGCGATCCCGCCAAGCTGGGCTGGGGAGACCTCGGCGTGGATGTCGTCATCGAGTCCACCGGACGTTTCACCAAGGCCGAGGATGCCCGCAAGCACCTTCAGGCCGGCGCCAAGAAGGTCATCATCTCGGCTCCCGCCAGCGGTGACGACGGCACCTTCGTCGTCGGCGTGAACGAGGACACCTACGACCCGGCGACCATGGACATCCTGTCCAACGCCTCCTGCACCACGAACTGCCTCGCGCCCCTGGCCAAGGTGTTCAACGACACGTTCGGCATCGAGCGCGGCTTCATGATGACCGCGCACGCCTACACCGCCGACCAGAACCTGCAAGACGGCCCCCACAAGGACCCGCGCCGGGCCCGTGCCGCCGCCATCAACATCGTGCCGGCCTCGACCGGTGCCGCGAAGGCCATCGGGCTCGTGCTTCCGGAGCTCAACGGGAAGCTGAGCGGTTCGTCGTACCGCGTGCCGGTTCCCGTGGGCTCGATCGTGGACCTCACGCTGGTCACCGGCCGCGACAACCTCACGGTCGACGAGATCAACGCCGCGTACAAGGCCGCGGCAGCCGACGGACGGTTGAAGGGCATCCTCGAGTACACCGACGACCCGATCGTCTCCTCCGACATCCAGCACAACCCGCACTCGTCGATCTTCGACGCGGGCCAGACCAACGTCAGCGGCAACCTCGTGAAGGTCTCCAGCTGGTACGACAACGAGTGGGGCTACTCGAACCGCCTGGTGGACTTCACCGAGTACGTGGCCGAGCGCCTCTAGTCGCCGCACGAGGAACTCGCGTGACGCTCCGAACACTCGACTCACTGGGTTCGCTCGCCGGTCGCACGGTCGTCGTCCGTTGTGATCTCAATGTCCCGTTGAAAGACGGGGAGATCACCGACGACGGCCGTGTCCGTGCGTCGCTGCCCACCTTGAACGCGCTCATCTCCCAGGGCGCCCGTACCATCGTCGTCTCGCACCTCGGGCGACCCGACGGTGCCCCCGACGCGAAGTACAGCCTCGCTCCGGTCGCGAAGCGGCTCGGCGAGCTCCTCGGCAAGCCGGTGGCGTTCGCCTCCGACACCGTCGGCGACTCCGCGAAGAATACCGTCGCGTCCCTCACCGACGGTGACGTCGCGGTGCTCGAGAACCTCCGATTCAACCCGGAGGAGACGAGCAAGTCCGCCGACGAGAGGGCGGCGTTCGCCGGCAAGATCGCCTCGTTCGGTGACGCGTTCGTCTCCGACGGGTTCGGCGTGGTGCACCGCAAGCAGGCCAGCGTCTACGAGCTCGCCCAGGCGCTGCCCAGCGCAGCCGGCCTGCTCATCGCCGCCGAGCTCGACGTGCTCGACCGTCTCACCGGAACGCCCGAGCGGCCCTACACCGTCGTTCTCGGCGGGTCGAAGGTCTCCGACAAGCTCGGTGTCATCGGCCATCTGCTTCCGCGCGTGAACACGCTGCTGATCGGTGGCGGCATGCTGTTCACGTTCCTCGCCGCCCAGGGATTCAAGGTGGGCTCCAGCCTTCTCGAAGAAGACCAGATCGAGACGGTGCGCGGGTACCTGGCACAGGCCCAGGAACTCGGTGTGGAGCTCATCCTGCCGACCGACATCGTGGTGGCCTCGAAGTTCGGTGCCGACGCCGAGCACGAAGTGCGTCCGGTGCAGTCGCTGGAGGAGACGCCGTGGGGCGCCTCCGGCCTCGGCCTCGACATCGGACCGGAGACCGCGTCGAAGTTCGCCGAGATCATCCGCGAATCGGTCACCGTGTTCTGGAACGGCCCGATGGGCGTCTTCGAGCTCGAGCCCTTCGCGGCCGGCACCCGCGAGGTGGCGCAGGCGCTCACGCAGACGCGCGGCCTCAGCGTCGTTGGCGGGGGAGACTCCGCGGCCGCCGTCCGTGCTCTCGGTTTCGACGATGAGCAGTTCGGCCACATCTCCACCGGAGGCGGCGCGAGCCTGGAGTTCTTGGAGGGCAAGTCGCTGCCCGGTCTGGAGGTTCTCGGATGGCAAGCGTGACAACGGGCCAGGTGCAGCAGAGCGGTCGAACGCCGCTCATCGCCGGCAACTGGAAGATGAACTTCGACCACTTGCAGGCGATCGCGTTCGTGCAGAAGTTGGCCTGGAGCCTCAAGGATGCCGGCCACGACTTCGGCGCCGTCGAGGTGGCGGTCTTCCCGCCGTTCACCGACCTGCGCAGCGTGCAGACGCTCGTGTCGGCCGACAAGCTGCCGATCGTCTACGGCTCACAGGATGTCTCGCAGTACGCTCCCGGGGCCTACACCGGTGACATCGCGGCTGCGTTCCTCGCCCAGCTCGATTGCACCTACGCGATCATCGGCCACTCCGAGCGGCGCACGCTGTTCGGCGACACCGACGAGATCGTGGCGGCGAAGACTGCCGCGGCCGTGGCATCCGGTCTCACCCCGCTGATCTGCGTCGGCGAGACGGCCGACGACCTCGAGCAGCACGGAGCCAGCGCTGTTCCGGTGGCGCAGCTGAACGCCGTACTCGACGCGATCCCCGCCGGCACCGACTTCGTCGTCGCGTACGAGCCGGTCTGGGCCATCGGCTCCGGCCAGGCGGCGACTCCGGACCAGGCGCAACAGGTCGCCGCCGCGCTGCGCACGGCGATCGCCGATCGCAAGGGCGACGAGGCGGCCTCGGCCACACGCATCCTCTACGGCGGTTCCGTGAAGGCGGAGAACATCGCCGGCTTCATGCGGCAGCCCGACGTCGACGGCGCACTCGTCGGAGGCGCGAGCCTCGACGTCGATGGCTTCTCGGCTATCGTCCGGTACCAAAAGCACGTGGGCGTGTAGCCGAACCGACCACTGTCGCGGGACCGAACCACTGTCGCGGGGCCGAAGACCGATATACTTGTCCTCGGCCTCGCGACTCTGTCGCGGGACCGGCCCCCATCCGAAAGGCGTTACTTCGTGCAGATTCTCACGGTCGTGCTCCAGGTTCTGCTCGGCATCACGAGCCTCCTGCTGACCCTCCTCATCCTGCTGCACAAGGGACGCGGCGGCGGCCTGTCCGACATGTTCGGCGGCGGCATGACGTCCAACCTGGGCGCCTCCGGCGTCGCAGAGCGCAACCTGAACCGCATCACCGTGATTCTCGCTCTGGTGTGGATCGCGTGCATCGTCGTCCTGGGGCTCATCACCAAGTTCAGCGCGTAACCGCCACGATCGGCACGCGCTCGCGATCAAGGAGGATTCATGGCAGCAGGCGGCAGCGCGATCAGGGGATCCCGGGTCGGATCGGGCCCGATGGGGGAGCAGGACCACGGTTACCACGCCGAGCGCGTCGCCGTGCGGTACTGGGACGCCCTCGGCAACGAGACGGTTCGCTACTTCGCCGCGAACCTTCCGGCAGAAGAGATCCCCGACACCATCGACTGCCCCACGTCGGGCCTTCCTGCCGGACGTGACAAGGAGAACCCGCCGGCGCTGGCGAAGCTGGAGCCGTACAAGACGCACCTGGCCTACGTGAAAGAGCGTCGCACCGAAGAAGAGGCCGAGCAGCTCCTCGAAGACGCGCTTCAGCAGCTTCGTGCGCGTCGCGGTCGGCTGACACCGACCAAGTGACGCAGCGCCCCTGAGACAACACTCCTGAGACGACACCCCTGCGGCGACGCCGCGAGGAGACAACGCGAAAGGCGGGGTCACGAACCGTGAGGTTTCGTGACCCCGCCTTTCGCGTGGGTGAGGCGGTTCGTCAGTACTCCGGCGCGATGAGGTTCTCCGGAACCTCCGCCGCCGCCTCCCTGTCCACGAAGAACACGGTGCGCTTGCGTCCCTTCGCGCCGGCAGCGGGCACTTCCGTGTAGCTCGCACCGGCCAGTGCCAGCCCCAGGGCGGATGCCTTGTCCGAGCCCGCGAGCACGAGCCAGATTCGCGCCGACGCGTTCAGCACCGGCCGGGTGAGGCTCAGCCTCTCCGGCGGGGGCTTCGGCGAGTTCCGCACGGAGATGACCGTGCGCTCGGTCTCGCGGATGCCGTCCCGATCCGGGAACAGCGACGCGATGTGCCCGTCCGGCCCGACGCCGAGGAAGGTGATGTCGAAGCGCGGGAAGACGGCCGTCGAGTCGCCGAAGATCGCGAGGTCGCGAGCGTAGGCATCCGCTGCTTCGTCCAGTCCGAGACCGGAGTCCGCTGCCGGGAACGGGTGCACGTTCTCTTCGGGAACCTCGATGCGCGACAGCAGCGCCTCACGCGCCTGCTTCTCGTTGCGGTCGTCGGATGCGGCTTCCACCCACCGCTCATCGCCCCACCAGAAGTGCACGCGCGACCAATCGACCGTGCGGACCGCGTGCGAGTCGGCGATGGCGGCCAGCACGCCGATGCCGACGCTCCCGCCGGTCAGACAGATGTGCACCCGGTCGAGCTCGTCGAGCAGATCTGCCGTCTTGGTCAGGAACCGCGCCGCGACCGCCGCGACGAGTGCGTCCTTGTCGGGGTGGACCAGCACCCGCCGTTCGTTGGTCATCGTGCAGCGACTCCCTGTTCCTCCGCCTCCAGCAGAGGCAGACCCTTCGTCAGGACCTCACCGTACAGCTCGTCCGGGTCGAGGCGTCGCAGTTCCTCGGCGAGGCAGTCACGCAGGTTGCGGCGCGGGAGTGCCAGGTCGTGCGTCGGCTGGCCGGGCTGGGTGAGCGTGGCCAGGTCGGGCATGTCGCGCACCAGCTCGATGGTGCCGGAGGCGCGCCGCAGCTGCACGCCGTGGATGCCGCTGAGCCCGCGCTGGCGAGCGGTCAGGTCGTGCTGCACCGGAGCATCCAACTGCAGGCGCAGCCACGCGGCGA
The DNA here is from genome assembly GCF_000421825.1 of Humibacter albus DSM 18994. Lineage (GTDB taxonomy): Bacteria > Actinomycetota > Actinomycetes > Actinomycetales > Microbacteriaceae > Humibacter > Humibacter albus. The sequence goes on along the minus strand of NZ_ATXT01000011.1, from coordinate 216,486 downwards.
GCAGCACCGTCGACGGCGAGTCGGGGGCACCGGAGACCTCGACGGACTCGATCGGCTCGTACGGCGGCTGGTCGAGCACGGCGGCGAGCTGGGCTCGCCACAGCGTCAGGCGGGTCCACGCGAAGTCCGTGTCGCCGGGGGCGTACGTGTCGGCCAGATGCAGCAGGGCCGCGTGCGGGTCACCGGCAGAGGAGGAGTCCGTGATGCGGCTGGTGGCGATGCGGCCGAGCGCGGAGGTGGAGACGACGTCGGGGGCGGTTCCCGGCCACCAGACCACGACCGGAGCGTCGGGCAGCAGGAGCGCGGTGACCAGGCCTTCCTCGTCACTGGCGGTCTCGCCGTAGGCGCGCAGCACGATGACCTCACTCGCGCCGGCGTCGCCGCCCACGCGGATCTGCGCGTCCAGTCGGCTCTCCGCGTCGGCGTGCGGGTGGTCGGGGTCGGCGGTGGAGACCACGATGACACGCATCGGATGCTCGCGCGACGCCTCGTTCGCTGCCTCGATGACCTCTTCCTCCTGGCCGAGCCGGGTGGCGATGATCAGTGTGAGCACACGGCCGAGAGCGACCGCACCGCCCTCTTCGCGGATCTTGATCAGCGTCTTCGAGACATTGCTGGTCGTGGTGTCGGGCAGATCGACGATCATGGGCGCCTCCAGGTGCGGCCGTCACGGGCGAGAAGTTCATCAGAGGATGCCGGACCCCACGTTCCCGGCCGATACTGCTCCGGGGCACCGTGGGAAGCCCAGTACTCCTCGATCGGGTCGAGGATCTTCCACGAGAGCTCGACCTCTTCGTGGCGCGGGAACAGCGGCGGATCCCCGAGCAGCACATCGAGGATGAGCCGCTCGTACGCCTCCGGGCTGGCCTCGGTGAACGCATGGCCGTAACCGAAGTCCATGCTCACGTCCCGCACCTGCATGCCGGCGCCGGGAACCTTGGACCCGAACCGGATCGTCACACCCTCGTCGGGCTGCACCCGGATCACCAGCGCGTTCTGGCCCAGAGCCGACGTCTGCGACTCCGCGAACAGCTGCTGCGGTGCACGCTTGAACACCACCGCGATCTCCGTCACCCGACGACCGAGCCGCTTGCCCGCCCGAAGATAGAACGGAACACCCGCCCACCGACGAGTACCGATGTCGAGCTTGATCGCAGCGTACGTCTCAGTGGTCGACTGCGGGTTCATGCCGTCTTCTTGCAGGAAGCCGACGACCTTCTCGCCGCCCTGCCAACCACTCGAGTACTGTCCGCGCGCCGTGGCGGTGGACAGGTCTCGGGGCAGACGCACCGCCTTGAGCACCTTCTCCTTCTCGGCCCGCAAGTCGGCGGCATCGAACGACACCGGCTCCTCCATCGCGGTGAGAGCCAACAGCTGCAGCAGGTGGTTCTGGATGACGTCACGCGCCGCGCCGATGCCGTCGTAGTACCCGGCACGGCCGCCAACACCGATGTCCTCGGCCATCGTGATCTGCACATGATCGACGTAGTTCGCGTTCCAGATCGGCTCGTACAGCTCGTTGGCGAAGCGCAGCGCGAGGATGTTCTGCACCGTCTCCTTGCCGAGGTAATGATCGATGCGGAACACCGAGTCCGGCGGGAACACGGTCTCGACGACATCGTTCAACTCCCGAGCAGTCTTCAGGTCGCTTCCGAACGGCTTCTCGATGACAACCCGGCGCCATCCCTTCGACTGCTCCGCGAGACCGGAGCGCCGCAGCTGCTCGGTCACGAGCGGGAACGCCTTCGGCGGGATGGAGAGGTAGAACGCGTGGTTGCCCATCGTGCCGCGTTCGCGGTCGAGCGCGTCGACGGTGTCCTTCAACCGCTCGAACGCGGCGTCATCATCGAACTCGCCGGAGACGAAACGGATGCCCTGGGCCAACTGACGCCAGACCTCGTCACGGAACTCCGTACGCGCATGCTGCTTGACCGCTTCGTACACGACCTTCTCGAAGTCTTCGTTCTCCCAATCGCGCCGAGCGAAGCCGACCAGCGCGAAGCCAGGGGGCAGCAAGCCGCGATTCGCCAGGTCGTAGACAGCAGGCATCAGCTTCTTGCGCGACAGGTCACCCGTCACCCCGAAGATGATGAGACTGCTCGGACCGGCGATGCGGTTCAATCGTCGATCGGTCGGAACCCGCAAGGGGTTGGAGTGCGCGGTGATCTCCACCGGTGACATGGATCTCCTCGTGTCGATTCAGGCGTTCACGTCGCCGAACAACGTCTCGATGTTCGTGGACGTGTCGGTGAGTGTGAGCGTGAGTACGGGACGTCCGTGTTCGCGGAGCACGGAGGCATCCCCGTCGGCCTGCGCAGTGATGAGCTGGCCGAACGTGAAGGGCCGGCCGGGAACCTGCAGGTCCGACGACTCGTCGGTGAGGATCTGCAGGAACACGCCGACGGCGGGTCCACCCTTGTGGAACTGACCGGTGGAGTGCAGGAAGCGCGGTCCCCAGCCGAATGTCACGGGGCGCTTCGCACGAGCGGCGAGCAGGTCGCGGATGCCCGCCAGCTGCGGCAGCGCATCACGATCCGCGTAGGCCTGGACTGCCACGTACCCGTCGGCCGGCAACTGCGCGAGCAGTGCGCTGATCGCCGCGTCGACCGTGCTCGCGCCGTCCAGCAGTGCGGCGTCGGCGCGCACCTCGATGCCGTCGTCGACGAAAATCGGTGACGCCGGGGCGGGGCGGGAGTCCAGCATGCTGCGCGCAGCCGCTTTCGCCGACTCCACATCGGGCTGGTCGAACGGGTTGATGCCGAGCAGACGGCCGGCGACCGCGACCGCGTACTCCCAGACCAGGAACATGGCGCCCAGGCTGCCCGAGACGAGGATCTCGCCGTCGTGGCGGTCGGCGGGGAACAGGTGGTGCATCGCGGCGTTGTCCACCAGTCGCACGATCTGCAGGTCGGGGAGGTTTTCGCCGAGCTCCGGAGAGACCACGTCGAGCACGACGGGAAGAAGACCCTTGCCCTGCTTGCCCGTGGACTCGGCGACGAGCTGCTCGGCCCAGTCGGCGAATCCGACGATGTGCGTGCCATCGGCGAGGATGCCGAGCTTGTCGCGCAGCGGCTGCGTGCCGGCGATGGCCGCTCCCAGGATGAGGCCGGGGTTGGTCGGGTCATCGATCGCGAGTTCGAGCGCGATGGTCTCGGCTTCTTCGAGGAGCTCTTCGATGTCGAAGCCCGCCAGTCCGGCGGGGACCAGCCCGAACGCCGTCAACGCCGAGTACCGGCCTCCGACGTTCGGGTCCGCGTTGAACACGGCGTATCCCGCTTCGCGAGCGGAGGCGTCCAGCGGCGAGCCGGGATCGGTGACCACGACGATGCGCTCGGCGGGATCGATCCCTGCGTCGCGGAATGCCTTCTCGTACGCGCGACGGTGACTGTCGGTCTCCACAGTGGACCCCGACTTCGACGAGACGACGAGCACCGTCTTCCCCAGCCGGTCGTCCACCGCCGCGATCACCTGCCCCGGGTCTGTCGTGTCCAGCACGGTCAACTCCAGATTGCCGGTGCGCGCGATCACCTCCGGAGCGAGGGAAGATCCGCCCATACCACTGAGCACGACGTGGTCGAGCCCGGCGGAGAGGAACTTCTCGCGCAGCTCGACGATGCGGGGGACCAGCGGGCGCGAGATCGCGACCGCTTCGGTCCAGCCCAGGCGGATGCCCGCCTCGGCCTCCGCATCGGCACCCCAGAGCGCGGCATCCTGGGCGGTGATCCCGGATGCCACCAGGTCGTTCACGAGCGACGGGACGTGCCGCGCTACCGCAGCCTCCGCCCCGCCGCTGACGTGAATCTTGAAGCTCACTGAACGGTCGCCTTTGCGCCGGCGTCCTTCAGCGCGGCAGCGACGGTGTCGAGGAGCTCGCCCCACGACACGATGAACTTCTCGACGCCCTCGTCCTCGAGCGTCTTGGTGACGTCGTCGTACGAGATGCCGAGAGCGGCGATCTTGTTCAGGACCTCGTTGGCCTCGTCGTACGTTCCGGCGATCGTATTGCCGGTGATCTCACCGTGGTCGAACGTGGCCTCGAGCGTCTTCTCCGGCATTGTGTTGACCTCGTCGGGTGCGACCAGGCTCGTCACATACAGCGTGTCGGAGTAGGCCGGATCCTTGACCCCCGTTGATGCCCACAGCGGCCGCTGCTTGTTCGCGCCGGCCGCCAGCAGCACCTTCGCCCGCTCCGAGTCGAAGGCCTGCTCGAACACCTGATAGGCGAGGCGCGCGTTCGCGACGGCGGCCTTGCCCTTCAGAGACTCCGCCTCGGGGGTACCGATCGCCGACAGTCGCTTGTCGATCTCGGAGTCGACGCGCGAGACGAAGAACGAGGCGACGGAACGGATCGTCGACAGGTCGATGCCCGCGGCCTTCGCCTGCTCGAGCCCGCTCAGGTACGCGTTGATCACCTGGCGGTGACGTTCCAGGCTGAAGATCAGGGTCACGTTCACGCTGATGCCGGCCGCGGTCGCCTCCGTGATGGCCTCCAGGCCCTCGACGGTGGCCGGAATCTTGACCATCGCGTTCTTCTTGCCGACCTTCTCCCACAGCTGCTTGGCCTGGGCGATCGTGCCGGCCGCATCGTGTGCGAGTCCCGGCTCGACCTCGATGGAGACACGGCCGTCCTTGCCGCCTGACGCCTCGTAAACCGGAGCGAACACGTCGGACGCGTTACGCACATCCGTCGTGGTGATCTCGAAGACCGCCTCGTGCACGTCCTTGCCCGCAGCCGCGAGCTCGCGCACCTGCTCGTCGTACGCCTCGCCCTTGGACAGGGCGGTCGCGAAGATGGTCGGGTTCGTCGTCACGCCGACGACGTTGCGCGTGTCGATCAGCCGCTGCAGGCCACCGGAAGTGATGCGCTCGCGCGACAGGTCGTCGAGCCAGATGCTGACGCCTTCGGCCGCGAGTCGTGCGGTGCTGGATTCGGTCATTGCTTTCGCCTCTTCTTCTCTACTTCTACGTTCTGCTCGCTCGGCCCTACTGGGCGGCGAGCGTCTCCTTGGCTGCGGCGACCACGGCGTCGGTGGTGATGCCGAACTTCTGGAACAGGGTCTTGTAGTCGGCCGACGCGCCGAAGTGCTCGATCGAGACGCTGCGCCCCTTGTCTCCGACGTACGGGAGCCAGCCGAGCGCGCGACCTGCCTCGACCGAGACGCGTGCGGTCACGGATGCGGGCAGCACCGACTCCTTGTACTCGTCGGTCTGCTCCTCGAACCACTCGAGGCTCGGTGCGGAGACCACGCGGGCGTTGACGCCATCGGCCTTGAGCGCCTCGCGCGCGTCGACCGCCAACTGCACTTCCGAACCCGTGGCGATGATGATCACGTCGGGGGTGCCGTTCGGGGCCTCCGCGAGCACGTAGGCGCCCTTGGCGACGTTCGCCGCCGATGCGAACGTGTCACCGGATGCTTCGCCGTCGCCGCGCTCGAACACCGGGATGTTCTGGCGGGTCAGCGCGATGCCGGCGGGCGCGCCGCGCCGCTTGAGCAGCTCGAGCCACGCGTATGCGACCTCGTTCGCGTCGCCAGGGCGCACCACGGTGAAGTTCGGAATGAGCCGCAGCGTCGTCAGCTGCTCGATCGGCTGGTGCGTCGGGCCGTCTTCTCCGAGGGCCACGGAGTCATGGGTCCAGACGAAGATGGAGGGCACGTTCATCAGGGCGGCCAGGCGGAGCGCGGGGCGCTGGTAGTCGCTGAAGATGAGGAAGGTACCGCCGAACGGGCGCGTAGGACCGTGCAGGACGATGCCGTTCAGGATGGCCGCCATCGCGTGCTCGCGAATGCCGAAGTGCAGCACTCGACCGTACGGGTTGCCCGCCCACTCGTGGGTGGAGCGCTCGGCGGGGACGAAGGATGCCGCGTCCGAGATGGTCGTGTTGTTCGACTCTGCGAGGTCGGCCGAGCCGCCCCACAGCTCGGGGACGACCGGCGCGAGCGCATTCAGCACCTTGCCGCTGGCGGCGCGGGTGGAGACATCCTTGCCCGGCTCGAACACCGGCAGCGCCTCGGCCACGCCTTCCGGCAGCTCGCCGCTGAGGAGCCGGTCGAGCAGCGCCTTGCGCTCCGGATTGGCCTCGGCCCACGCGTCGAATCCGACCTGCCACTGCGCGCGCTGGTCAGCGCCCCGCTCGATCGCCTTGCGTGTGTGCTCGAGCACCTCGTCGGCGACCTCGAACGTCTGCTCGGGGTCGAAACCGAGCACCTCCTTCACGGCGCGCAACTCGTCGGCGCCGAGTGCGGACCCGTGGATCTTGCCGGTGTTCTGCTTCTTCGGACTCGGCCAGCCGATGATGGTCTTGAGGATGATCAGCGACGGCCGGTCGCTGACCGCCTTCGCCGTCTCGATCGCGTCGAAGAGCTCCTGCACGTCCTCGACGTACTGGCCGGTCTTCTTCCAGTCCACGACCTGCACGTGCCAGTGGTAGGCCTCGTAACGCTCCTTCACGTCTTCGGTGAAGGCGATGTTCGTGTCGTCCTCGATGGAGATCTGGTTGCTGTCGTAGAAGACGACGAGATTGCCCAGCTCCTGGTGGCCGGCGAGCGAGGATGCCTCGGAGGTGATGCCCTCTTCGAGATCGCCGTCGCTGGCGATCACGTAGACGAAGTGGTCGAACGGGCTTGTTCCGGGCGCGGCGTCGGGATCGAACAGGCCGCGCTCGAAGCGGCTCGCATAGGCGAAGCCGACGGCGGAGGACAGTCCCTGACCGAGCGGGCCGGTGGTGATCTCGACGCCGTCCGTGTGCCCGTACTCCGGGTGGCCGGGTGTGAGTGAGCCCCAGGTGCGCAGCGCCTTGAGGTCGTCCAGCTCGAGGCCGTAACCGCCGAGATAGAGCTGCACGTACTGGGTCAGCGAGCTGTGGCCGGCCGAGAGGACGAAGCGGTCGCGGCCGAGCCAGTGCTGGTCCTTCGGGTCACGGCGCATCACGCGCTGGAACAGGAGGTAGGCGGCGGGAGCGAGGCTCATCGCGGTGCCGGGATGCCCGTTGCCCACTTTCTCCACGGCGTCCGCCGCGAGGACGCGCGCGGTGTCGACCGCCTTGTTGTCAATGGGATCCCACTGCAGAGCTGCCACTTGAGACTGACCCTTCTTTGTTCGTCGGTGCGAAAAGGGGCCCGTCGAACGGACCCGCACCGGTGGAGGTAGTGCGCGCGCCCCAGACTTCTTCGGCACCCATGCAGACACCGTCACACGCGCCCGCACGGGCGCGCGAAAAAGAGCAATGCATCGATAGGCGAGCACTGACAAGTATAGGGAGATTGCCAATAACGCCGCCCGCTTTCGGCTGTCGCGAGATGTGGGCTTCCCACAACGTCCCGGCGCCGCGTAGCATGTCGGGCCCGTCCACCACAGGGCGCTCGGAGAACCCGGTGCTCACGATGACCTAGACTCGAATGCGCAGCTTTCACGTGATAGAGGAGCGATGGGCGTAGTGGTCGAGAGCCGGGTCCCCCCGGCACGGATCGGTTTCCGACGCAAGTTCCAGGCGTATGTGGCTCTGACGAAACCGCGCGTCATGGAGCTCCTGCTCGTGACGACGATTCCGGTGATGTTCCTTGCCGCTCAGGGCGTGCCGAACCTGTGGCTCGTCGTCGCGACGGTCATCGGAGGTGCGATGAGCGCCGGGTCGGCGGCAGCGTTCAACTGCTACATCGATCGCGACATCGACAAAATCATGGCGCGTACGAAGAACCGGCCGCTCGTCACCGGTGAACTGACGCCGCGCGAGGCGTACGTGTTCTCGTGGGCGTTGGCGGTGGCATCCACGGTGTGGCTGTACTTCACCACGAACTGGCTCGCCGCGGCCTTATCCGTCGCCGCGATCCTGTTCTACGTGCTCCTCTACACGCTGTGGCTCAAGCGTCGAACGCAGCAGAACATCATCTGGGGCGGTATCGCCGGATGCTTCCCCGTGCTCATCGGTTGGGCTGCGGTCACCGGGTCCCTCGATTGGGCGCCGTTCATCCTGTTCGGAGTCGTCTTCCTCTGGACTCCACCGCATTACTGGCCGTTGTCGATGAAATACCGTGACGACTACAAGTCGGTGGGCGTGCCGATGCTCGGCGTCACCCGCGGCCGAGCCGCCGTCGGGCTCCAGGTCATCCTGTACGCCTGGGCGACGGTCGCGTGCTCGCTGCTGCTCATCCCCGTGGCGCACATGGGCCTCGTCTACACGGTCACGGCGCTCGCCTCGGGCATCTGGTTCGTCTACGAGACGCATCGTCTGTACGCACTCGCGATCCGGCACGAGAACCCGTCGCCGATGCGCGTCTTCCACGGCTCGATCACGTACCTCACGGTGCTGTTCCTGGCCATCGCGATCGACCCGATCCTTCCGTTCTGATCGTGTCGACGCTCAAGACCCCGCTCGGCTGGCTGGCCGACCGTTACACGCTCTCACCCCGTTCGCTGCGCTGGGCAACCACGGCATCGCTGGTGGTCAGCATCCTCATCGTGCTCGGCGGTGGCATCGTCCGTGTCACCGGGTCCGGTCTCGGATGCCCCACGTGGCCGACCTGCAACGCCACGTCCGTCACACCGACGCCTGCCATGGGCATCCACGCGGTCATCGAGTTCTCGAATCGCATGATCACCGTGCTGCTGTGTTTCGCCGTCGCCTGGACGATCATCGCGGCCCGCCTCCAGAAGCCCCGCGTGCGCAGCATCACGCGTCTGGCGTGGTCGCAGTTCTGGCTCGTCGTCGTCAACGCCGTCGCCGGCGGCATCAGCGTCTGGACGGGCCTCAACCCGTACGTCGTGGCCTTCCACTTCGTCATGGCGATGGGTCTCCTCACGACCACGACGCTCACCTGGCACCGGGTGCACGAGCGCGCCGTGGCCGCGGATGCCCGAGCCCGACTCACGTCACCGGCTCGCATCCTGAGCTGGTTGCTCGCCGGCCTCACGGCGGTGCTCATCGTCGTGGGCACGCTGGTCTCGGGCTCCGGACCGCATTCGGGCGATCCAAACGCGTTGAATCGCATGCAATTCGACTGGATCGACATCACCGTCGTGCACGGCGTGCTCGGAACGCTGACCCTGGTGGTCGCGATCGCACTGGCCGTGGTGCTGTGGCGCTCGCGCGCCACGGTGCCGCTGCTGCGCGTGGCGACCTTCCTCGCCGTGGTCGTGGTGCAGGCGGCCATCGGCCTGGTGCAGGCGCTCACCGCGCTGCCCGAGCTGCTCGTAGCGGTGCACGTGGTATTCGCCGCCCTCGTCTGGGTCGGAGCGTTGCGCGTCGTCCTCGACGTGAATCCCGGTCTGTTCCCGTCGGTGCACGCGGCCGCTGAGGAGTCAGAGCCGACGCCCTCGCGTACTGAGCAGCTCGCCGGGCGCGCCGGCTGAAGCGCTGTGCATTCCCGTTCGCAGGTTCTCTGAGCGCAGCAGTCCAGCAGTCGCGATGCATCCAGGGGGAGCGTTGACCGGCGATGCCCCGGCGCACGATGGGCCACGAGACATGACGAGGGCCGACGGACTCACGGACGGCCCACGCGGTACTCGCACCACGCGACACACCACCCGCCGTGGGCACCGCATCATGAAAGCGCTCGCGACGACGGCACGCACCCTCGCGATCGCTCTGATCGTCGCCCTCGTCACCGCACCGCTGTGGCCCACGGTGGCGGCCGCCTTCTCGCCGGGTCGTCCCGGTGCACCGGGCGGGCCGCTCGCGGGCATCCTCGCCACGCTCCAGTACACTCCCGCGCTCACCTGGCTGGGCAACAGCCTCTTCGTGGCCATGACCACCACCGTCGTGGCGATCGCGGTGGCCGCTCCCGCCGCGTACGCGCTCTCCCGAGCCCGCGGACGCCTGGTGGCGGGCTTCTCGCTCGTGCTGTTCGTGGTGCAGTCGCTCCCGGTGATCGTGCTCGTCATTCCGCTCTTCGTGCTGTTCGCACGCGTCGGCCTCGTGGACTCACTCGGCGGTCTCACGCTCGTCTACATCGGGCTGGCCGTCGCCGTGGCGGTGTGGATGCTCACCGCCTACATCGACACCGTCCCGGTGCGGCTCGAGGAGTCGGCCTGGCTCGACGGATGCTCCGTGTTCGGCTCGTTCGTGCGCGTCGTGCTCCCCGCGTGCTGGCCCGGCATCGTCTCCACCGCCATCTACTGCTTCCTGCTCACCTGGAACGACTATCTGGTCGCGCTGGTCTTCATCAAGTCGAACGCGCTCTACACGCTGCCGATCGGCCTGCAATCCGCGCGCACGCCCGGACTGATTCTCGTCATCGTGCTGCCACCCCTCCTGCTTTTCGGTCTGCTGCACCGGTTCTTCGCGGTCGGCGGCATCGCCGGCTCGCTCGCGGATCGCTGACGCGCCGTCGCCCGAAGCGTTCCCGCCGGGGCTTCGATGTGCCGGGCGAATTCCGTCCGCCGGAGCGGCGAGGCCCGTGAGGTTGCCGGGCATTCCACACGTGCACCAGGCTCGCCCTGTAGAATCGTGTGCGTTCACCGAGCGCACCGTTCGCGCTCGCCAGCCGTCCGCACAATCCGACGTCGGTGTCATCGACCCGCGATGGCGCACGCACGGGGTCGGAGCCGGTCTGAAACCGGTGACGGACGGCAGAAAAACGAGGTAATCACAATGTCAGACGTTCTCATCGACCGTCCAGAACTCGACGGCCTCGGCCAGTACGAGTTCGGGTGGGCCGATTCAGACGCAGCGGGGGCGAGCGCCCGTCGTGGCCTCTCCGAAGAGGTGGTCCGCGACATCTCCGCGCTGAAGAATGAGCCGGAGTGGATGCTCCAGCGCCGCCTCAAGGGGCTGCAGCTCTTCCAGCGCAAACCGATGCCGAACTGGGGAGCCGACCTCTCCGAGATCGACTTCGACAACATCAAGTACTTCGTGCGCTCCACGGAGAAGCAGGCTCAGAGTTGGGAAGACCTGCCCGACGACATCAAGAACACGTACGAGCGCATCGGCATCCCCGAGGCGGAACGCTCGCGTCTCGTGGCGGGCGTCACCGCCCAGTACGAGTCCGAGGTGGTGTACCACCAGATCCGCGAAGACCTCGCGGCGCAGGGCGTCATCTTCACCGACACCGACACCGCCCTGCGTGAGCACCCCGAGTTCTTCGAGGAGCACTTCGGCACGATCATCCCCGCCGGCGACAACAAGTTCGCTGCGCTGAACACCGCGGTGTGGAGCGGCGGCTCGTTCGTCTACGTGCCGCCGGGCGTGCACGTCAAGATCCCGCTCCAGGCCTACTTCCGCATCAACACGGAGAACATGGGCCAGTTCGAGCGCACGCTGATCATCGCCGACGAGGGCAGCTACGTGCACTACATCGAAGGCTGCACGGCGCCGATCTACAAGTCGGACTCGTTGCACTCCGCGGTCGTCGAGATCGTCGTGAAGAAGAACGCCCGCGTGCGGTACACGACCATTCAGAACTGGTCGAACAACGTGTACAACCTGGTCACCAAGCGTGCGACGGCCGCCGAGGGCGCCACCATGGAATGGGTCGACGGCAACATCGGATCCCGCGTGACCATGAAGTACCCGTCGATCTACCTGATGGGGGAGCACGCCAAGGGCGAGACCCTCTCGGTGGCGTTCGCGGGTCCCGGACAGCACCAGGATGCCGGCGCCAAGATGATCCACATGGCGCCCTACACGCAGTCCTCCATCGTGTCCAAGTCGATCGCCCGCGGCGGCGGCCGCGCCGGCTATCGCGGTGAGGTGCGCGTCGATCCGAAGGCCCACCATGCGGCAAACACGGTGCGCTGCGACGCGTTGCTGGTCGACACGATCTCCCGCAGCGACACCTACCCGGCCATCGACATCCGTGTCGATGATGTGCAGCTCGGCCACGAGGCGACCGTCTCCAAGGTGAGCGAGGAGCAGCTCTTCTACCTGATGTCCCGGGGCATGGAAGAAGCCGAGGCCATGGCGATGATCGTGCGTGGCTTCATCGAGCCGATCGCGCGCGAACTGCCGATGGAATATGCGCTCGAACTCAACAAGCTGATCGAAATGGGCATGGAAGGCAGTGTGGGTTGAACCTCTCAGTCACGATTGAAAGGCGAGTGCGCTGAGGATGACGATCACCGAGACCGAACCGAAGTTCATCCCCGTCCAGACCCGCTCCGAGCGTTTCAAGTCCAGCGACGTCACCGACTTCCCGGCCGTGACCGGTCGCGAGGTCGAATGGCGCTACACGCCGGCCGCCCCGATCAACGATCTGGTCGACAACGGCCTGAACGGTGCGCACTACGAGTACACCCTCACCGACGTCGACGGTGTGAGCGCCCGCTGGATCGCCATGCACGACGATCTCGTCGCTCGTGCGGGGCTGCCCGAGGACCGCGCATCCGCCGCCGCCTGGTCGGGAACCCAGGAGGCCCTGCTTCTCACGCTCGACGGTGAGCTCGACCGTGAGGTCGTGCTCACCCGCGATGGGCTCGGAGCAGAGGCTCGCGCCGCCCACACGGTCGTGCGCGCCATGCCGAACACCGTCGCGACCCTGATCCTGCGTAACAGCGGCCAGGCGAAGCTCGCGGAGAACATCGAGTTCATCGTCGAAGACGGCGCACGCCTCACCGTGGTGACCGTTCAGGAATGGGACGACGACGCGCTGCACATCGCGACGCACTTCGCACAGGTGCAGCGGGATGCCACGCTCAAGCACATCTCCGTCACGCTCGGCGGACGTCTCGTCCGGCTGAACCCGTCGATCCACCTCGCCGGTGCGGGCGCGGGCACCGAGTTGTTCGGCGCGTACTTCTCCGACTCCGGACAGCACATCGAGCACCAGGTGTACGTGTTCCACGACGCGCCGCACCAGCGCAGCCGAGTGACCTACAAGGGCGCACTGCAGGGCAAGAGCGCTCACACGGTCTGGATCGGCGACGTGCTGATCGGGCAGAACGCCGTGGGTACCGACAGCTACGAACAGAACCGGAACCTCGTGCTCACCGAAGGTGCACAGGCCGACTCGGTGCCGAACCTCGAGATCGAGATCGGCGACATCGTCGGAGCCGGGCACGCCAGTGCTACCGGTCGCTTCGACGACGAGCAGCTGTTCTACCTGCAGTCGCGGGGCATCACCGAGGACGAGGCCCGACGCCTCGTCGTGCGTGGCTTCCTCGTGGAGATCGTGCAGCAGATCCGCTCGCCAGAACTGGAGGAGCACCTGCAGGCGGCGATCGAGGCCGAGCTCGCAACCACCGCCGACGGCGGTGCACGGTGAGCGCAGAGCGCGTCTGCACGGCGGCGGAGCTCGTCGCGAACGAGGCGCGACGCGTCGTTCTGAGCGGCGTGCCGATCGCCCTCGTGAAGGACTCGGCCGGCGACATCCATGCGATCGGCGACACCTGCACGCACGGCGAGATCTCGCTGAGCGAGGGGTTCGTGGAAGACGATTCCCTCGAGTGCTGGGCGCACGGTTCACGGTTCTCGCTCACCACGGGCAAGCCGCTGAATCTGCCGGCCTATGAGCCGGTTCCCGTTTTCACCGTCGAGATCATCGACGGAGACATCTTCATCGACCCGACAATCACGAAAGCCGTCTGAGACTCATCATGTCCACACTCGCCATCCGCGACCTCCACGTCACCGTCGAGACCGATCAGGGCACCAAGGAGATCCTCCGCGGTGTCGACCTGACGATCAAGACCGGTGAGATCCACGCCATCATGGGCCCGAACGGCTCAGGCAAGTCGACCCTCGCCTACACGATCGCCGGTCACCCGAAATACACCGTGACCCAGGGCACCATCGAGCTCGACGGCGAGGACGTGCTCTCGCTCACCGTCGATGAGCGCGCCCGACGCGGCCTGTTCCTGGCCATGCAGTACCCGGTCGAGATCCCGGGCGTGACCAACACGAACTTCCTGCGCACCGCCAAGACGGCCATCGACGGCGAGTCGCCGTCCATCCGCAGCTGGACCAAAGACGTCAAGACGGCCATGTCCAACCTCAAGATGGACTCGTCCTTCGCCTCCCGCAACGTCAACGAGGGCTTCTCCGGCGGAGAGAAGAAGCGCAACGAGATCCTCCAGCTCGAGCTTCTCAAGCCCAAGTTCGCCGTGCTCGACGAAACGGATTCCGGGCTCGACATCGACGCGCTCAAGATCGTGTCGGAGGGCGTCAACCGGGCCCACGACAACACCAACCTCGGCGTCCTGCTGATCACGCACTACACGCGCATCCTGCGCTACATCAAGCCGGACTTCGTGCACGTGTTCGTCGCCGGCCGCGTGGCCGAAGAGGGCGGCCCCGAGCTCGCCGAGCAGCTCGAAGAGGAAGGCTACGTGCGCTTCGTCTCCGAGGGCGAAGCCGACACCGACGCCGTCCTGACCGACGACGAGACCGCGAGCGTAGGCTGACGATCATGGCAGCCACGCTCGCGCCCGCGCTCTACGACCAGGTCGAAGACGCGCTGAAGGATGTGATGGACCCGGAGCTCGGCGTGAACATCGTCGACCTCGGTCTCATCTACGACCTGTCCTGGGACGACGAGAACGACGCGCTCGTCATCTCCATGACGCTGACCAGTGCCGGATGCCCCCTCACCGACATCATCGAGGACGAGATCGCCCAGGCACTGGACGGTGTCGTCGAGCGGTTCCGCATCAACTGGGTGTGGATGCCGCCGTGGGGTCCCGAACGCATCACCGAAGATGGCCGCGACATGATGAGAGCGCTCGGCTTCGCGATTTAGTTCTGTGCGCGGGCACCCCAACCCGCGCACCGCAGTCGGCTCGCGTCACGTTGCACTGAAGATGGGGGGCCGCACACAGCGCGCGGAACCCCTTCTTCAGTTCTCGGCTCTGCCCTCGCGCCAGTAGCCCATGAACGCCACGGCACGGCGGTCCACGCCGTGTCCGGTCACGAGTTCTCGCCGCAGTGTCTTGATCCCCGCCGACTCGCCAGCCAGCCAGGCGTAGAGCGGCGCACTCTTCAGCGCGGCTCCGCCCTTCGCCGTGCGGGGTACCTCCCAGACCAGGTCGTCGAGCTCCTCGACCTCGGCGCCCCGTCCGGCCGGGACCAGCTCTGCCGCAGCCTGCCGCACTGCCGCGATGAGGTGGGCGTGCCGCCCGTGACCGGTGCGCGCCGCGACCCGGTACTCGAAGCCGTCATGCCGGGGCAGGTAGGCGGCGTCGCGCGCGTGGGGGACTTCCAACACGACCACACCACGGGCATCCGGAGGCAGTTGCTCGAGAATGACGGCGATCGCCGGCGCCGACGTCTCGTCACCGGCCAACAGGAACGACTCCGTGTGCCGCGGCGGCACGAAGTCGACGCCCATGCTGACTCCGGTCGCATGCGTGGTCGGCGCGTAGATCAAGACCTCGTCGCCGACGCAGGCGCCCTCGATCCACGCGGACGCCGGGCCGAGCACGTCGTGGGAGACCATGTCGATTTCGACTTCGCGCTTATCGTTGCGCACTGCACGCGTCGTATAGGTGCGGAAGGGAGCGCGCGCGTGCTCGGGCAGCTCGCGCCAGCGGCTGTACCAGTCCGCGCCGCGCGGCATCGAGTCCAGCCCGACGTGTGCCGTCGGGAACACGACCTTGACGCGCTGGTCGAATCCCGGATCGCCGTACTCGGCGAGGTCATCGCCACCGAAAGTGAACCGGCGGAAGCTCGGCGTGAGGTCCTGGATGGCTGTCACCGGCGCACGGAAGAACCGGTACTCGTCAGTGCTCATCACGGCCTCCGGAATAGGAGAGCTCGAGCTCGGCCACCTGTTCGACGCGATGCTCCAGCTGGTGCATCGAATCGGGCCCGGATCCGCGTTCGTGCTCAGGCTCGGGGGAGTGGTGCCTGCCACGGGGCAGCACGAGGGGAGCGCCCGACACCGGGTCGGCGATCACCGTCGACTCGAGCCGGAACACCGTGCGGATCAGCTCGTCCGTGACGACCTCGCTGGGGCGCCCCCCGGCAATCAGGTGCCCGTCGCGCAGGGCGAACATGTGGTCGGCATAACGGGCCGCCAGGTTCATGTCGTGCAGCACCATGACGATCGTCGTCCCGCGGTCACGGTTCAGATCGGCGAGCAGGTCGAGCACCTCGATCTGGTGGGCGACGTCGAGGAAGGTTGTCGGCTCATCCAACAGCAGCACGTCGGTCTCCTGAGCGAGCGCCATTGCGATCCAGACCCGCTGTCGCTGCCCGCCGGAGAGTTCGTCGACCGATCGGTCCGCGAGGTCCGTGATGCCCGTCGCCGCCAACGCCTCGGCCACCTTCTCGTAGTCTCGCTCGCTCCATCGCGACAACAGCTTCTGATGCGGATGCCGCCCCCGGCCCACGAGATCGGCCACGACGATCCCCTCCGGTGCGGTCGGCGACTGGGGCAGCAGCCCGAGAGTGCGGGCGATCTCCTTGGCGGGCCTGGCGTGGAGCGCCTTGCCGTCCAGGACGACCTGCCCGGATCTTGGAACGAGGATGCGGGCCAGCGCGCGCAGCAGGGTCGACTTTCCGCAACCGTTCGCGCCGATGATCGCGGTGATCCGCCCCGGCGGCACCACGAGGTCGAGCCCGTCGACGATGATGCGTTCGCCGTACGCGAGCGTCAGCGACTGCGCAGCGAGAGTGTGCGATTCGGTCAAAGGGAGCCCCCTGAGCGGTTCATACGGGTGAGCAAGAAGATGAGGTACGGCGCGCCGAGCACGCCCGTGATCACGCCGACCGGGTACCGGCCGTCGAGGGCGAACTGCCCGACGAGGTCGGAGAGCATGACGAGCAGCGAACCGACCAGCCCGGCGGGAAGAAGCGGGGAGGCACCAGGGCCGACGAGCCGGACGGCGATGGGACCGGACATGAAGGCCACGAATGCGATCGGCCCCGCGCCCGCCGTGGCGATCGCCAGCAGCGCGACCGCGGCGAGCAGCGACAACACCCTCGTGCGAGGCACCCGAACTCCGAGCCCCGTCGCCAGGTCGTCGCCCAGTCGCATGGCCCCGAGCCCACGCTGCTGGGCCAGCAGCACGGGGACCAGCACCGCGCACGCGATGGCGACCGGTACGACGCTCGCCCAGTCTGCGCCGTTCAGGCTCCCCGTGAGCCACCTCATCGCCGTCTGCAGGTCCCACGACGCCGCCTTGGACAACACGTACGAGACGACGCTCTCCAGCATGGCCGCGACTCCGATCCCGATCAGGATGAGCCGCGTTCCCGCGAAACCGCCGCGATCGGAGAGCAGATAGATGGCCATCGCGGTGACGAGCGCGCCGACCAGCGCGAGCAGAGACACCGCCGGGCCGTCGAGCGAGAGCACGACGATCCCGAACACGGCGGCGGCACTGGCACCGGAACTGATTCCGATGACGTCGGGAGAAGCGAGCGGATTGCGCAGCATCGTCTGAAAAGTCACTCCGGCGATGCCGAACGCGAAGCCCGCGAGAAGACCGAGGCTCGCCCGGGGAAGCCGCAGGTCTCCGACGGTGAAGGATGCCCCGGGCACCGTCTGCCCGAAGATCACCTTGATCACGTCGACCGGTCCGTAGAACGACTCTCCGACCATGAGCGTGCCGGCGAAGACCGCGACGACGGCCGCGGCGAGCACTATCGTGACGACGAGACGGTGGCGCCGGCGCCGGCGGCGGCCGACCACGAGGTCACGCACGTCCGGCGCGGAGGTGGGCGGGGCATCCATGACCGTCACAGGGCACGCACCTTCTGCCGGCGCACGATCCAGATGAAGAACGGCGCTCCGATGATCGCGGTCACGATGCCGACGTCGAGTTCGGACGGGCGTGCCACGAGCCGGCCCACGATGTCGGCGGCGACCAGCAGCGCGGCACCGGTGACGGCACTGAACGGCAGGAGCCAACGGTGGTCGGTCCCCACCAGCAAGCGGCAAACGTGCGGCACGACCAGGCCGACGAACCCGATTGGGCCGGCGATGGCGGTCGCGGCACCGCAGAGCACGACCGCACCGAGTGCGGAGACGAGGCGAGTGCGCAGCACGTTCACGCCGAGGCCGGTCGCGAGATCGTCTCCCAGCGCGAGCGAGTTCATGCCTCGGGCCATCAGCACGCAGATCACCGCGCCCACCACGAGCACCGGCGCCATGATGCCGATGCGATCCCAGGTGGCGCCGCCCACCCCGCCGATCTGCCAGAACCGGAACGTCTCGACGATGTCCACACGCGGCAGCAGGATGGCACTGACCAGCGAGGTGAACGCGGCGGTGGCGGCGGCCCCCGCCAGGGCGAGCTTCAGCGGTGTCGCGCCGCCCGAGCCGAGTGACCCGACCCCGTACACGAAGACGGCGGCGACCGCGGAGCCGCCGATCGCGACCGCCAGGTAGGCGTACGGCGAGGACATGCCGAAGAAAGCGATACCGATCACGACGGCCAGCGCCGCGCCGCCCGAGACGCCGAGGATGCCCGGGTCGGCCAGCGGATTCCGCGTCACCGCCTGCATGCTGGTGCCCGACATCGCCAACGCGGCCCCGACGAGGAGGGCGAGCACGGTGCGGGGGATGCGCGCCACCACGGCGGCCCGTGCCACGGTGCTGGTGTCTCCGCCGAGCGCGGCGACGATGTCGTGCGGTGAGACCGCGCGCACGCCGAACGCCACCGACGCCGCGAACAGCAGAACGAGCGCCGCGAGGATCGCGGCGATCCAGAACGCGCGCACGCCCGCCGAGCGCCGCAGCGAGGCGGCGCTCGGCAGCGCGGCGGGCACCGCGGGAGCCGAGGTGGTGGTGGTGGTCACGTCGGCGTCAGCCCAGTGTCTTCGCCAGCAGTGCGAAGTACTTGTCGATGCCCCAGCCGATGGAGAGGGCGGAGGGGTTGGCGGACGCAGCCAGCGGAGTGTCGTTCTTCAGCACCGCGATGTGTCCCTCGGCGATGGCGGGGATCTTCGAGAGCAGCGGATCGGACTGCAGATCCTTGATCATGCTCTTCGCGTTGTCGCCGTACGTCACGAACAGGTCGACATCGTCGAAACGATCCGCCTGCTCGGCGCTGACCGTGGTGTAGAACTCGTCGGTCTTCTTCGACTCCTGCTTCACCACGTCGGGTGCAGGGAGACCGAGCGATTCGAGGAACCCGGGGCGCGTGTCGTGGCTCGTGTAGAAGCCGATCTTGCTGTGGTCGTTGGGATCGATGTAGGAGAACAGGATCTTCTTGCCCTTGAGCACCGAGTACTTGTCGAGTGCCGCGTTCACCTCGGAGTGCAGCTTCGCGATCAGCTTCTCGCCCTGGTCGCCGAGTCCGATCGCCTTCGAGTCCATGCGAATCGTCTCCTCGTAGGAGGTGCCCCAGGCGACCTTCGGGTACGCGATGGTCGGAGCGATCTTCGACAGGGTCTCGTAGTCCGACTTGGTCAGGCCGGAGTACGCCGCCAGGATCACATCGGGATGCGTGTCGGCCACCGCTTCGAAGTCGATGCCGTCGGTCTCGTCGAAGAGGGTCGGAGTCTTCGCATCGAGCGACTTCAGCTGATCCTCGACCCACGGGAGCACGCCGTCCTTGTCGTCGTCGCCCCACGTCGCCTTCGCCATGCCCACCGGGTCGACCCCGAGGGCGAGCGGCACCTCGCCGTTCGACCAGGCCACGGTCGCGACGCGCTCCGGCTTCTTCTCGATCGTGGTCGATCCGTAGACGTGCTTGATCGTCACGGGGAACGCCGCGTCGGAGGCCGACTTGCCGGCATCGGACATGTCGGCGTTGGACGCGCCGGAGCATCCGGTCAAGAGCAGAGCGGCGGCGGCCATGACAGCCGCTGCGCCGGCGAGGACTGTGCGTCGGGGCACGTGATCTCCCATTCATCAGCTGTGGGCCGCAGGGAAGACGCGCATCGCCGGTACGGCGCACCCACGTCGGCGACCCCTGTGCAGGGCGGGCCCGGACCGGGCCCGCTTCGAAGTAAGGCAATCCTTACATTGGTAAGGCAACCCTAACAGGACCAGAGCGGACAGTGCACCCCGTCACGTCGGATACCCTGGACAGGCGCCTTCGCGCACTCACTCCCACCCTGCGACAGAACTGGACCACGCCTGTGCTCGCCGTGCACGATCTCGAGATCCGCGTCGGCGCTCGCACCCTGATGTCCGACGTGACCTTCCGTGTCGGCGCGGGGGACAAGGTCGGGCTCGTCGGCCGCAACGGTGCAGGCAAGACCACGCTCACGAAGGTGCTGGCGGGCGAGACACTGCCGACCGCGGGAGCCGTCGACCGCGGCGGCGAGATCGGCTACCTGCCGCAGGATCCGCGCAGCGGCAACCCGGACGATCTGGCGCGCACGCGCATCCTGGATGCCCGCGGGCTCGGCTCGGTCGCCCTGCAGATGCAGCAGGCCACGATCGAGATGGCGAGTGACGACGAGTCGATCAGCTCGGCGGCGATGAAGCGGTACAGCCGCCTCGAGGAGCGCTTCCATGTGCTCGGCGGGTACGCGGCCGAGGCGGAGGCGGCATCGATCGCCAGTAACCTCAACCTGCCCGACCGCATCCTCGACCAGCAGCTGAAGACGCTCTCCGGCGGTCAGCGCCGGCGCATCGAGCTGGCGCGCATCCTCTATTCGGATGCCCAGACCATGATCCTCGACGAGCCCACCAACCACCTCGACGCCGACTCCGTGGTGTGGCTGCGCGAGTTCCTGAAGGGTTACAAGGGCGGGCTCATCGTCATCAGCCACGACGTGGAACTCGTCGGCGAGACGGTCAACCGCGTGTTCTATCTGGACGCCAACCGTCAGGTCATCGACACCTACAACATGGGCTGGCGTGCCTATCTCGCGCAGCGCGCGGCGGATGAGGAACGCCGCAAGAAGGAACGCGCGAACGCCGAGAAGAAGGCTACGGCTCTGCAGCTGCAGGCGGCGAAGTTCGGCGCCAAGGCGACCAAGGCGGCGGCGGCACATCAGATGGTCGCGCGCGCCGAGAAGATGCTCGCCGGCCTGGAAGACGTGCGCCAGGACGATCGCGTCGCCAAGTTGCGGTTCCCGACTCCCGCCGCGTGCGGGCGGACGCCGCTGATGGCATCCGATCTCTCGAAGAGCTACGGGTCGCTGGAGATCTTCACCGCCGTCGACCTCGCCATCGACCGCGGGTCGAAGGTGGTCGTGATCGGTCTGAACGGTGCGGGCAAGACCACGCTGCTGCGCATTCTGGGTGGCATCGATGTGCCTGACACCGGCCAGGTCGAGCCCGGTCACGGCCTGCGCATCGGCTACTACGCGCAGGAGCACGAAACCATCGACGTCGCGAGGTCCGTGCTGCAGAACATGGTCTCGAGCTCACCGAACCTCACGGAGACCGAGGCGCGCAAGGTGCTCGGATCGTTCCTCTTCACCGGCGACGACGTGCACAAGCCGGCCGGAGTGCTCTCCGGCGGTGAGAAGACGCGCCTCGCGCTCGCGATGATCGTGGTCAGCGGCGCGAACGTGCTTCTGCTCGACGAGCCGACGAACAACCTCGACCCGGCCAGCCGCGAGCAGATCCTGGATGCTCTCGCGCACTACGAGGGCGCCGTCGTGCTGGTCTCACACGATCCGGGCGCGGTCGAGGCGCTCAACCCCGAGCGCGTGCTCATCCTGCCTGACGGCGTCGAGGACCACTGGAACGCCGACTACGCGGATCTGATCGCACTGGCCTAGTCCGCCGAATCGGCCACCTCGTCGAGCGGCAGCACCTGCAGCGGGAACTCCCTGGCGGCGAGGAATTCCCGCAGGTAGTCGATGTGTTCGGCGCACGCGAGCCAGGTCTTGCGCCGGTCCGCGGCGTGAATACGCGGGTTACGCCATTCGATGCGCCACAGCGCGCGCTCCCGGCAACCGGCGCGAGAGCAGATGGGCGTGTCGGTTCCGCCGGCGAGCGCGTCCAGCAGTGTCACCGCGCGTCGTCCCCGTCCCGACGTTCCCTGGATGTCTGCGGCTCGGCACCGGCAGAACCTGCGGTCGTCACGCCGTCGGCCCTGCCCTCGCGCGAGTCCTGCTCGTCCGCCCGGACGTCGCCCGGTCGGTCGGTGGCTGCGCCCGCCCGATCGGGACGCGCGCCAGGCGCGCTGTCACCGTCCGTGCCTTCACCGTCCGGGCCTTCACCGTCCGGGCCTTCGCCTTCCGCGTTCTCACCCTGCGCGCCGTGCGCGTTGGCCGGGTCGTACACCGACTCCCCGTCGACCCTGACACCCTCGGCGGAGGACTCGTAGTAGTCGTCTCCGACCCGCACGATGGCCCCCGGCCGCTCCGGCGCGCGGGTGCGGGTCTGCGCGGCATTCGCGACCACGACGGCGAAGTAGGGCAAAAAGATCGCACCCGCCGCCGGGATGACGAGCCACCACCCGCGCACCCAGATCAGGGAGATCAGGCAGAGCACGCGGATCGACATCATGATCGTGTACTCGAGCATGCGATTCCGCCGCTCGTCCGCGGGTGCGGCCGGCAGAGACGTGACCGTCTGATGCTTCATGAAGGTTGGACTCCCGAGGGCGGTGGACGACCCGCTCCGCACACCCCAGCCTACGTGTCCTGCCACGCCGGGGACCCCGTCGGTTTCGCTGCAGCCGGCGGCTCGGCCGGGCCTGTGCCGCACCCTAGACTGAATGCCGTTCACGTGCCGACTGCGACCCCTGAGGACACCTTCATGACCACCCCCCGCACCGTGTTGATCACCGGAGGCAACCGCGGAATCGGCCGCGCCATCGCCGAGGAGTTCGTTGCCCAGGGGCACCGGGTCGCCGTCACCGCCCGCTCCGGCGAAGGTCCGGTCGGAACCCTCACCGTGCAGGCCGACGTGACCGACTCGAGTCAGGTCGATGCCGCATTCACGGCGGTCGAGGCCGAGCTCGGCCCGGTCGAGGTGGTCGTGGCGAACGCCGGCACGAACCGCGACACGCTTCTCCTACGGATGACCGACGAGGACTTCGAAAGCGTGGTCGACACCAATCTCGGCGGAGCGTTCCGCGTGGTCAAGCGCGCCTCGAAGGGGATGCTCAAGGCCCGCTTCGGCCGCGTCGTGCTCATCTCCAGCGTGGTCGGCCTCTACGGCTCCGCCGGCCAGGTGAACTATTCGGCGTCCAAGGCCGGCCTGGTGGGCGTCGCCCGCTCGCTCACGCGCGAGCTGGGCGCCCGCGGCATCACGGCGAACGTGGTCGCGCCCGGCTTCATCGAGACCGACATGACCGCGGCGCTGCCGCAGGAGCAGCAAGAGGAGTACCGCAAGGCGATCCCGGCGGGGCGCTACGGGCAGGCGCGGGAGGTGGCGAAGACCGTCGCGTGGCTGGCCTCCGACGACGCCGGCTACATCAGCGGCGCCGTGATCCCCGTCGACGGCGGCCTCGGGATGGGTCACTGATCCTGTTCCGCGTCCCTGTGCGCAGCGCGGAGGCGGGAGACCCGAGGCGGTGACGGCCGACGGATGCTCGCTGCAGGCATCCCACAGCCGCCCGGATTAACCTCGAGAGAGCAGAACCGGTCGCGCCCCTGCGCGACGCGCCGTGGAACGCCACGGCCGAGGAGAGGAACGAGCACGGCTACCGACACGCAACCGGGTGACGCCGTCGTGCGCACGACGGGCGAGTTGGCTCACCGTCCGGCGCTCTCCGGCGCTGTCGCGAAGCCGGCCGCCGTCTACGACACCGTCACCGAGGGACTCACCGGGTGGCAGTTCCTGCGCACGTGGCGGTGGGCGGGTTACGCCGCCATCGCGGTCGTCTTCGCCCTCGTCTGCGCGTCCCTCGCGCTCTGGCAGTACGACCGCGGGCGCGAGGCCAGCGCCGACAACGCCCTCGTGAACACGAACTTCTCCGCCCCGGTCGAGCCCCTGACCAAAGCCCTGCCCACGACGTCGTCGTACGATCCAGGCCAGGTGTGGCGACGCGTCTCGATGCGCGGAACGTGGGATGCCTCGCACCAGTACTACCTGCGCAACAGCGTACGAAGCAGTGAGACCGGATTCCGCGTGATCACCGCGTTGAAGCTCAGCACGGGCGGCACCATCCTCATCGATCGGGGCTGGGTCGCCTCTTCGCCGGCATCGAGCAGCGTGCCCTCGAAGAAGCCGGCACCGCCGAGCGGCGCCGTCGACGTGGTCGCGCGACTGCAGGGCAGCCAGCCGAAGAAGGGCGAGGGCGGCGTCGTGAACGACCAGATCGTGTCCGTCGACCTGTCCGAGCTCGCGCCGCGCATCGGTGGCACCGTGTACTCGGCCGCGTACGGCGTGATCGTGAGCCCGAGCTCCACATCTCAGGGTCTGAAGCGAGTGCAGGCGACAGCACCCGCCGAGGGCGTCGGCTATCACTACTCGTACATGATCCAGTGGATCCTTTTCGCGCTGATCGGCTTCTTCCTGCTCTGGCGCGCGACGGTCCGGGAGTTCCGTCGTCTGAACGCGGACGATCCCGAAGAACAGGCCCGTGAAGCCGAGCGCGTGCGCAAGACGTCGCGGCGCGGGTTCACCGACGAGGAGATCGAGGACGAAGCGCTGGACGGCTTCGTCCCGCTCGGGCGATGGGGAGGCCGCTCCTCGCTCGCGGCCGGAGAGTCGGCGCAGCGGCGATCCGCGCTGCAGGCTCCGGGGGAGCGGGCCGGACTCGAGCAGCACGCTTTCCGCGGCACCGACGACAGCGGCGAGGTCGACGACAGTTCCGGCGACTCCGGCGACGATCCCTCTGACAGTGAAAACGATCCTTCCGACGGTGAGAACGGACCGGTGCACCAAGGCTGACGGTGCCAGGGTCGGGGCTGCGCTGCTGGAGAGGTCGCCGGTGACCGACGCCGTCAGCCGCGCAGGCCGAGCAGGGGCAGCACTTGGGAGAGATCCCGCGTTTCGACGGCCAGGTTCGCCTTCGCGCGCACGGCGGGCTTGGCGCAGAAGGCCACCGACAACGCCGCCGCGCCCATCATCTTCAGGTCGTTCGCCCCGTCTCCGATGGCGACGGTGCGTCGCAGCGGCACACCGGCATCCGCCGCCCAGGAACGCAGCGACTCCTCCTTCGCCGCCGCGTCGACCACGGCGCCGTCGACCACTCCGGTGAGCACGCCGCCGACCACCTCGAGACGGTTCGCCCGCCAGCGGTCGAGTCCGAGCCCCTCGGCCAGTCCGTCCACGAGCTCGTGAAACCCTCCGGACACCACGCCGACAAGACCGCCTGCAGCGTGCACGGCCTCGACGAGCTCCGGAACGCCGTCTGTCACGCGGATGCGCTCGGCCACCTCGCCGAAGACATCGTCGCCCAGTCCGCGCAGCGTCGCCACTCGCTCCCGAAGACTCTGCTCGAAGTCGAGCTCTCCCCGCATGGCCCGTGAGGTGATGTCGGCGACGAGCTCACCGGATCCGGCATGCTCGGCCAGCAACTCGATGACCTCGTCGTGGATGAGCGTGGAGTCCACGTCGAGCACCACGAGAAAGCGGGCGGACGCGGAGGCGGCAGTGCTCATGGAACGACGTGTACTCCCTTGCCGACGACGGTGAGGCCCGACGACGTGACGGTGAAACCGCGGGCGCGGTCGCGCTCCGGGTCAACGCCGATCTTCGCCCCCTCGCGCACGACGACGTCTTTGTCGAGAATAGCCCGGCCCACGAACGCGTTCGGCTCGATCACGGCGCGCTCGAAGATGACGGAGTCGACGACGTGGGCGCCGGACTCCACCTTCGCCCACGCCCCGAGCACGCTGCGTTCGAGGTGGGCGCCGCTGATCACCGATCCGAGCGAGACGATCGAGTCGATCGTGGTGCCGATCGCTCCGCGCACGTCGCGCACCAGTTTTGCCGGAGGCGAGTTGAGCTGCTGGCTGAAGATCGGCCACTGGTTGTTGTACAGGTTGAAGATCGGCAGCGCCGACACCAGGTCCTGGTGCGCCTCGAAGAACGAGTCGATCGTCCCCACGTCGCGCCAGTAGTACCGGTCGCGATCCGTGGATCCGGGAACATCGTTGCGCTGAAAGTCGTACACCCCCGCCTCGCCGCGCGAGACGAAGTCCGGGATGATGTCGCCGCCCATGTCGTGGTTCGAGTCCGGTCGGGCGCCGTCGCGGTGCACTCCGTCGATCAGCGCCTGAGCGTCGAACACGTAATTGCCCATGGATGCCAGCACCTCGTCGGGCGAATCCGGCAGGCCCACCGGATCGCTCGGCTTCTCGCGGAAGGCGGCGATGCGTTCGGGATCGGAGGCGTCCACCTCGATCACGCCGAACTGGTCGGCCAGGGAGATCGGCTGCCGGATGGCCGCGACGGTGGCCGCGGCCCCCGAGGCGATGTGCGCGTCGATCATCTGCGTGAAGTCCATGCGATAGACGTGATCGGCGCCCACCACCACGACGATGTCGGGCTTCTCGTCGACGATCAGGTTGAGGCTCTGCAGAATGGCGTCGGCCGAGCCCGAGAACCAGCGCTTGCCGAGTCTCTGCTGCGCAGGCACGGAGGCGATGTACGAGCCGAAGATGCCCGTCGTGCGCCAGGTCTGCGACACGTGACGGTCGAGGCTGTGCGACTTGTACTGCGTGAGCACGACGATCTGCCGAAGCGTGGAATTCACCAGGTTCGACAGCGCGAAGTCGACCAATCGATACTGCCCACCGAACGGCACCGCGGGTTTGGCGCGATCCGCCGTCAGGGGCATCAGACGCTTGCCCTCACCGCCGGCCAACACTATTCCGAAGATCTTGGTCCCCTTCATGACTACACAGTAGAGCCGAGGGGGGCGCTGTACTACCGTCAACGTCATGCGCGTCGATCTGCTCACCCGGGAATACCCGCCCGATGTCTACGGCGGGGCCGGCGTGCACGTGAGCGAACTCGTGCGCGCGCTGCGAGCATCCATCGAGGTGCAGGTGCGGTGCTTCGGCTCACCGCGGGACGAGCCGGACACCACGGGGTACGCCGTTCCCGCCGAACTCGTCGGCGCCAACCCGGCGCTCGCAACGCTCGGTGTGGACCTGCAGTTCGCCCAGGACACCGCCGGCGCCGGCCTCGTGCACTCGCACACCTGGTATGCGAACAACGGGGGTCGGCTGGCGAGCCTGCTGCACGGCATCCCGCACGTGCTCACGGCACACAGCCTGGAGCCGCTGCGGCCGTGGAAGGCCGAGCAGCTCGGCGGCGGGTACCGGCTCTCCAGCTGGGTGGAGCGCGAAGCCTACGAGAGCGCCGATGCCGTGATCGCCGTGAGCGAGGGAATGCGACGCGACATTCTGCGTGTGTACCCCCAGGTAGATCCGGCCCGCACCCACGTGATCTACAACGGGATCGACTTGCAGACCTGGCGCATCGTGGACGAGCCCGACCTGGTGCGCTCGCTCGGCGTCGACCCGGATGCCCCGACCGTCATCTTCGTAGGCCGCATCACCCGGCAGAAGGGACTGCCGTACTTCCTCAGGGCGGCTGCGGCGCTGCCGCCCGATGTACAGCTCGTGCTGTGCGCGGGGGCGCCGGACACGACCGAGATCATGTCGGAGGTCGAGGGACTCGTCCAGGATCTGCAGGCCACCCGCGACGGCGTCGTCTGGATCGATCGGATGCTCCCGCAGAACGAGCTCGCCGCGTTGCTCAGTGCAGCGACCGTGTTCGTGTGCCCGTCGATCTACGAACCGCTCGGCATCGTGAATCTCGAGGCGATGGCGTGCGGACTGCCCGTGGTGGCGACGGCGACCGGCGGCATCCCGGAGGTCGTGGAGAACGGCGTCACCGGCAGACTCGTTCCGCTCGAGCAGGCCACCGACGGCACCGGAACACCGTTGGATCCGGACCGCTTCGTGGCCGACCTGGCCGAGGCGCTCACGGAGGCCGTCTCGGATCGCGAGCGCGCTGCGGCGCAGGGGAGCGCCGGCCGCTTACGGGCGCAGACGCAGTTCTCCTGGTCCTCGATCGCGGAGCAGACGCTGGCGCTCTACCGAAGGCTTCTCACGCACTGAGCCCGCAGTGCGCCCCGCTAGGCTAGAGGCCATGTCGAACACCGTCCTCTCGTTCAACTCCGTGTCGGTCGTGCGCGACGGCAACGCGATCCTCGACGGGGTGGAGTGGAACGTCACGGCCGACCAGCGATGGGTCATCCTGGGGGCGAACGGCGCCGGCAAGACGACGCTCGTGCAGCTGGCCGCGGCCGCGAGCCACCCCACGTCCGGCACCGTGACAGTGCTCGACGAGGAGGTCGGAAAGGCCGACCTCGCCGAGCTGAAACCACGCATTGGTTACGCGTCGAGCGTTCTGGCGGGACGGATCCCGAAGAGGGAGACCGTGCTCGACGTCGTGATGACCGCCGCCTACGCCGTCACGGGCCGCTGGCACGAGGAATACGAAGAGATCGACGTGCGGCGCGCCAAGCGCGTGCTGGCCGAGTGGAAGCTCGACTCCCTCGCTGACCGGGCGTTCGGCACGCTCAGCGACGGCGAGAAGAAGCGTGTGCAGATCGCCCGCTCGGTGATGACGGACCCGGAGCTGCTCATCCTCGACGAGCCGGCCGCGAGCCTCGACCTCGGCTCGCGAGAAGAGCTCGTCACGCTCCTCGGCGGCTACGCCAGCGATTCCCGATCCCCGGCCATGATCGTCGTCACGCACCACGCCGAGGAGATCCCGATCGGGTTCACGCACGCGATGCTGCTTCGCGACGGCGCCATCGTCGCCGCCGGAGAGCTCGCGGCCACCCTGACCTCGGAGAACCTCAGCGAGACCTTCGGTCTGCCCATCGACGTCTCGTCCGAGGGCGGCCGATACACGGCCAGGGCACGCCCGCAGGAGTAGATCGTGTCACTGCACTCTCGCTGGGCCGCCGTGCGCACGGCCGGCGTCTGCTAAACTCGATCGTTGGCCGTGGATGCCTGTCCGCGGCTCGTCAAGCTTTCGCGCCGCTTCGATAAGGCGCGTCGAGTTTCGATCCCCATCCCTTCGAGGAATCCTGATGAAGTCTGACATTCACCCCGATTACGCCCCGGTGGTCTTCCGCGACCTCGCGTCCGGCGCCACGTTCCTGACCCGTTCGACCGTCTCGAGCGACAAGACGATCGAGTGGGAGGACGGCAACACGTACCCCGTGATCGACGTCGAGATCTCCAGCGAGTCGCACCCGTTCTACACGGGCAAGCAGCGCATTCTCGACAGCGCCGGCCGCGTCGAGAAGTTCAACCAGCGCTTCAAGAACTTCGGCAAGTCGGCGTAAGCCGAGTTCGCCCGCGCGAACGGCCCCGCCTCCTGGCGGGGCCGTTCGTCGTCTCGTCAGGCTGGGTGGCGTTCAGCGGCAGGGCCAGGTGCCCTCGGCGACGAAGGCGGGGTCTTTGACGCGCCGCATATAGGCCTGGAAGTCTTCCGCCTGCTCGCGGCACCAGCGCACCTGCAGTCGGTGCAGCTCGGCCGCATCGATGCCGAGCTCGGTGGGGTATGCCCGGGCGATGGCCTGCGCCACGCGGCCGGCGGCGATCGCGTCCGCTCCGGCGTCGTGTGCGTCTAGCAGCTGCACGCCGTAATGCCCGGCCGTGAACTCGAGAGTGCGCTTGCCTCGGCGGTACTTGTCCACCGCCTTGTCGATGACGAGCGGGTCGATGATCGGTGCCGGGTCGTCGAGCGAGGGCACGCCGTGGCGACGGGCCTCGTGCTCGAGCAGCGAGAGGTCGTAGGGCGCGTTGTACGCCACGATGGGGATGCCACGGCTCAGCAGCGTGTGCAGGGCGGCGACGATCTCCCGCACCGCCTCGGGCGCGGCCCTGCCCTCCGCACGCACGCGCTCGTCGGTGATGCCGTGCACGGCGGTGGCGCCCGGCGGGATGGGCACGCCGGGATCGACGAGCCAGTCCAGGCGCTCGATGACGGCACCACGAGCATCCAACACGCCGACGTGGGCGGAGACGATGCGGGAGTTGCGAACATCCACTCCCGTCGTCTCGAGGTCGAATACGCCGAGTTCGTCGTGCCACTGCTTCATGGCTGACACGCTAGGGCCGACCACCGACGTCGTCCTTCGCGGCTCGCCGGAGTCGTCGCGGCGCCGCGCTCAGTGAGACGGTTCGATGTGCAGCCAGTAGAAGCTCTGCGTGCCGAGCGTGAGCGTGAAGCGGCCGTCGTCGGCGATGGTCGGGAACTGCCCTCCGCCGAACAGGTCGTACAACTCGCTGCCCGCGAACTCGGGAGCGTCGAGCGTGACCGAGATGGGATTGTGCGAGAACGAGAAGACGCACAGCACGCTCTCGGGCAGGTCGCCGAAGACGGTGCCGCTGCCGGAGTAGGAGCGCACGAACGCGAGCACCGACGAATGATCGGTCGGCAGCACCGTCAGCGACCCGAGCCCGAACACCGGATGCGCCTTGCGCACGTAGATCACGTTGCGCACCCAGTGCAGCAGCGAACGCGACTGCGCGAGCTGCGCCTCCACGTTCACCTGGTTGAAGTGGTAGACGAGCGACTGCACGACGGGCAGGAAGAGCTTGCCGGGATCGGCGGTGGAGAAGCCCGCGTTCCGGTCGGGCGTCCACTGCATGGGCGTACGCGAGGAGTCGCGGTCGGGCAGCCAGATGTTGTCGCCCATGCCGATCTCGTCGCCGTAGTACAGGAACGGCGTGCCCGGCAGGGAGAAGAGCAGCGCGTGCGCCAGTTCGAGCTCGGCCCGCGAGTTGTCGAGCAACGGGGCGAGGCGACGCCGGATGCCGACGTTGGCACGCATGCGCGGGTCATAGGCGTACCAGCCGTACATCGCCTGGCGGTACTCCTCGCTGACCATCTCGAGCGTGAGCTCGTCGTGATTGCGCAGGAACACGCCCCAGCCGGCGCCGTTCGGGATGTCGGTCGTCTCCGACAGCACCCGCACGAGCTCGTCGGCGCGCTGCGAGCGCAGTGAGTAGAAGATGCGCGGCATGACGGGGAAGTCGAACGCCATGTGGCACTCCGGCTCCTCCTCGGTACCGAAGAAGGCGGCGACCTCGCGGGGCCACTGATTGGCCTCGGCGATCATCACGCGCCCCGGAAAATCCCTGTCGAGCATGGCGCGGAGCGCCTTGATGAACTCGTGCGTGGGCGGCTCGCCCTCGCCGTTGCCCTCGTCGGACTCGTAGAGGTAGGGGATGGCATCCATCCGGAAGCCGTCGACGCCCATCTCGAGCCAGAACCGCACGATGTCGAACACGGCCTCGTGAACCGCCGGGTTCGTGTAGTTGAGGTCGGGCTGATGGGAGAAGAAGCGATGGAAGAAGAACTGCCGCCGCTCCGAATCGAAGGCCCAGTTGGAGTCCTCGGTGTCGGTGAAGATGATGCGGATGTCCGGCCACTTCTCATCCGTGTCGCTCCACACGTAGAAGTCACCGTACGGGCCCTGCGGATCACTGCGCGAGAGCTGGAACCACTCGTGCTGGTCGCTGGTGTGGTTCAGCGGCAGGTCGATGATGACCCGCATGTTGCGCTCGTGGGCCTTCGTCACCAGGTCCTGGAACTCGTCGAGCGTGCCGAACTCGGGCATGATCGAGCGGTAGTCGGACACGTCGTACCCGCCGTCGCGCAGCGGAGACTCGAAGAACGGCGGCAGCCACAGGGCGTCGACACCGAGCCATTGCAGGTAGTCGAGCTTGGAGATGAGGCCCTGGATGTCGCCGGTCCCGTCACCGTTGCTGTCCACGAACGAGCGGACCATCACCTCGTAGAACACGGCCCGCCGGTACCACTCCGGATCGAGCGTGAGGCCCGGGAGCTGGATCGGTGCGGTGAAGCTCACTGACGTCCTCCTGCGGCATTTCGGTACGTGTCCCTCGAGGCGCCGTCGCCGACGGATCGGTCTGGATCAGTGTAGAACGACCCCCTCCGCGGCACCGCCCAGGTTGGGCCGATTCCCCCTCATAGACTTCATGCGTGTCTCCCGTCCGCCGCACCCCGCCCGCACACCCGCCGCGAGTTCCCGTGCGAGAGCACCGGGTGGAGGTTCTCGGCAGCACGACGGCGTATGCGGAGTACGGAGCTGCGGATGCCGACACCACGTTCGTGCTCGTGCACGGATTTCGCGGCGATCACCACGGACTGGAGCCGATCGCAGCACGACTCGCGCCGCGGCGGATGATCGTTCCCGACCTGCCCGGTTTCGGCGAGTCGGAGCCTCTGGCGGGCCGCGAGCACGACATCGAGGCCTACGCGACCTGGCTGCGCGCGTTCGTCGAGGCCGTGCCCCTGACAGGCCGCTTCGTGCTGCTCGGGCACTCGTTCGGCTCCATCGTCGTGGCGGCATCCCTGGCGCAGCAACGCAGCGAGATGAGCGCCGGTGACCGGCGGCCCGACATCGTCGTGCTCGTGAACCCGATCGGCGCACCGGCACTGAAGGGCCCACGGGCAGTGTTCACCCGCCTCGCGATCTTCTACTACTGGCTCGCCTCCGCACTTCCCGAATCGCTCGGCTTCGGCCTGCTGCGCAACCCGGCCATCGTGCGGGTGATGAGCGTAGCGATGGCGAAGACCCGCGACCGTCGACTGCGGGCGTGGATCCACGATCAGCACGATCGCTACTTCAGCGCATTCGCGAATCGCGACGTCGTGCTCGAGGCGTTCCGGGCATCCGTCAGCCACGACGTGTCGGAATACGCCGCCCGGATCGACGAGCCGGTGCAGTTGATCGTCGCCGACCGCGACGACATCACGCCCCTGGCGGCACAACGGCGACTTCGCACGCTGTTCCCGGATGCCCGCCTGCACGTGATCGAGAACGTCGGCCACCTCGTGCATTACGAGGCTCCGCAGGAGGCGACCGAGGTCATCCTGGCGTTCCTCGACGAGACGGCAGGCGGGCCGTCGACGACAGCCCGCGCCGGCTCGTCGCAGGACGCCGGCTCGCCGCATGACGCCGGCTCGTCGCAGGCGGGAACGGGCGGGAAAGCATGAAGGTCGTCTTCGACTGCCGGTACACCCGCATCGGCCGGCACGACGGGATCAGCCGATACACGGCATCCCTGGTGGCCGAGCTCGCGAAGCTGCACGACGTGACGATGCTGATCAGCGATCGTGCGCAGCTCGACATGCTTCCCGCGCTGCCATGGGCGATGGCCTCCGCGCCGACCAGCGTGCGCGAGCCGCTCGTGGCGCTGCAGGTCAACGCGCTGAAGCCCGACATCGTGTTCAGCCCGATGCAGACCATGGGCTCGTTCGGCCGCAGGTACCGCCTCGTGCTCACGGTGCACGACCTCATCTACTACCGCAATCGCACGCCTCCGCGGGACCTGCCCGCGTTCGTGCGCGGGCTGTGGCGGCTCTACCACCTCGCCTGGTGGCCGCAGCGCGCGCTGCTGAACCGGGCGGATGCCGTCGTCGCCGTCTCGCACACCACGCGCGACCTCATCGCGCGGCACCGCCTCACCCGCCGACCGGTGTACGTCGTGCCGAACGCGCCCCAGGTGCCCCCTGATGTGCCCAGCACGCCTCGTCAGGCGCCGGCGACGAAGTCGCTCGTCTACATGGGCTCGTTCATGCCGTACAAGAACGTGGAGACGCTCGTGCGTGCGACACAGCTGCTGCCGGGGTACGAGCTGCACCTGATGAGCAAGGTCAGCGACGTTCAGCGGGAGCGGCTCACGGCCGCGGCACCTCGGGCAACGCTGGTGTTCCACGACGGGGCGAGCGACGCCGAGTACTTCGCCGCTCTGCGCGACGCGACGGCACTCGTGACGGCGTCGCTCGATGAGGGATTCGGCATCCCGGTCGTCGAAGCCATGCGGGTGGGCACGCCCGCGGTGATCAGCGACATCCCGATCTTCCGCGAGATCGGAGCGGATGCCGCGGTGTACGCCGACCCGCACGATGCGTCGTCGTTCGCCCGCGCCGTGCGCGCGCTGGAAGCGCCGGGGGAGTGGGCGGCGAGGTCCGCGCTCAGCGTGGAACGGGCATCCGCCTACACCTGGGCAGGCTCGGCATCGGCGCTGCTCGGGGCGCTGACCGAGGTGGAGTCCGCGGGCACCGCGAAGGCCTCCGCCTGAGCCGCGGTAGCGGGAAGGTTGAACTCCTCGAGACGAAGGCGGCCGCCGTCGTGCCAGAGGTGGCTGAGCGACAGATTGCTGATGAGCTCGCCCTGTCGGGGCCGTTCGCCGTTCGTCAGGTGCCGGATCAGCGAACCGATCACCGCCCCGTGTGTGACGACGAGCACGCTCTCACCCGCGTGCTGCACCGCCAGGCTCTCGAGCACGGGGAGTGCTCGGCGCACCACGTGCTCCCGTGTCTCGCGCCCGGGCACCACGTCGTCGGGGAACCGGCCGAGGATCTCCTGGTTCGTCAGCCCCTCCGCCTCGCCGAAGGCCCGCTCGTTCAGCTCCGGCTCACCGACCGGCGCGCCCAGTCCCGCGGCGTCCGCGATGATGGCCGCGGTCTGCAGCGCCCGCGAGAGTGCGCTCGCGTACACGGCGGTGTAGCCGGCGTCGGCGAGCGCGTGCGCAGCCACGGCGGCCTGTGCCACACCTGCGTCGTTCAGCGGGATGTCCGTGGAGCCCTGGATGCGCCGCTGACGGTTCCAGTCCGTCTCGCCATGCCGCACGAGCGTGATGCGCGTCACCGGTGCAGTGGCACGTTTCCCCTCTCGGCCACCCGAGGGCGTGGTCTCCGGCTCGCCGCTCACGCGATCAGCGCGTCGGCCAGAGCGACGAGGGTTTCGGAGGTGCCGGCATCCAGTTTGAGGGTCGCTCGGGCGTCGCCCTTCGTCCCCCCGCGATTGATCACCACGATGGGCAGTTTACGGCGGCGTGCCTGCTCGAGAAGCCGCATGCCGGAGTTCACGGCGAGCGACGACCCGGCAACGAGCAAAGCCCCCGCGCCGTCGACGATCTCACGGGCGGCCTGGAAGCGCAGCGGCGGCACGAACTCGCCGAAGAACACGACGTCGGGCTTGAGCGGGCCCCCGCAGACGCTGCAGGCCGGAATCTCGAACGCATCGACGTCGCTCACCTCGGCATCCCCGTCGGGCGCGATCACGAC
Source organism: Humibacter albus DSM 18994 (assembly GCF_000421825.1). GTDB lineage: Bacteria > Actinomycetota > Actinomycetes > Actinomycetales > Microbacteriaceae > Humibacter > Humibacter albus. The sequence goes on along the minus strand of NZ_ATXT01000011.1, from coordinate 181,672 downwards.
CGACTCCGGCCGTGAGAGCCACGGGTTCAACGCATCGATCTGAGCGGCGATGTCCTCGCGCGCGAACATCTGCCCGCACTCCAGGCAGAGCACCCGATCCATGCTTCCGTGCAGCGGCACCACCCGGCGGGAGCCTGCCCGGGTGTGCAGACCGTCGACGTTCTGCGTGATCACGCCCGCGGCCACGCCGGCCAGCTCCATTCGGGCCAGCGCGAGGTGACCCGCGTTCGGCTCGGCAGCGCGGAAGCGCGCGTAGCCGAGGTGGCTTCCCGCCCAATACCGCTTGCGCGAGCGCGCGTCGCCGAGGAACTGCGCGTACGACATGGGGGTCCGCTTCGGGGCGCCCTCCCCGCGATAGTCGGGGATGCCGGAGTCGGTGGAGATGCCGGCACCGGTGAGCACCGCGACGGAACGGTCTGCGAGGATGTCGATGGCGGCCTCGATCGTCGATCCCGCCGTCGCCGTTGTGCTCACCCGAAGTCTCCTCGTCCGCCGTCAGTGTAAACAGCGCAGTTTTCCGAATTGTTTCCGCGCCCTGACCGTCGCGGCCCAGGTCCCCGTCCGCACTCTCTTCACACGGAAGTCCGCTGATGCGCATCATCCCCATCGACTCGGTCGACGCACCCGAGCTCGCCGACTACACCCGGCTCACGGATGTCGCGCTCCGGCGAGCGCTGGAGCCCGCCGGCGGCCTGTACCTGGCCGAATCGACCAAGGTGATCACCCGGGCCCTACAGGCCGGGCACACTCCGCGCTCCGTGCTGCTGCACGAACGCTGGCTGCCCGACGTCGAGCCCCTGCTGGGCGGGCATCCGGACGTTCCGGTTTACGTCGGCTCCGAGGAACAGCTGCAGACCCTGACAGGGTTCCATCTGCACCGCGGCGCACTCGCGGCCATGCACCGTCCGCCGCTGCCGCCACTCGAAGACGTGCTGGCCGGCGCCCGGCGCGTCGTCGTGCTCGAGGACATCGTGGATCACACGAACGTCGGGGCTGCCTTCCGTGCCGTCGCCGGGCTCGGCGCGGATGCGGTGCTCGTCAGTCCGCGCTGCGCGGATCCGCTCTACCGGCGCAGCGTGCGGGTGAGCATGGGCACGGTGCTGCAGGTGCCGTGGACCCGCATCGGCGAGTGGCGGGATGCCGCGCCGCGCCTGCACGAAGCCGGCTTCCGTATCGCCGCGCTCGCCCTCTCGGACGACGCCGTCGCGCTCGACGAGCTCGCGGCGAATCCGCCCGAGCGCCTCGCCGTGGTGATGGGCACCGAGGGTGACGGGCTGAGCCGCACGGCGCTGGCCGCGGCAGACACCGTGGTGACCATTCCGATGGCGCATGGCGTCGACTCGCTCAACGTGGCCTCCGCGGCCGCGGTCGCCCTCTACGCGTTGCGGGTTCCTGGGACCGCGACGTGGAGCGGGTGACGCCCTCGGCAGAGGAGTCGGCAGATCCGCCGGCGTCCGCGCATACCACGGCGTCTGTCAGGGCAACGCAGAGGTGACGCCGCCTACGATGGCAGGCGTGTCACATCCTCCCGCGCACCCCGGCGACCACGCCGCCGATGGCACCCCGGAGAGCATCCCCGGCGGTGTCGGGACGCGGAGCGACTCGACTGCCAATCGCCGCCAGCGCCGCCGATTCCGTCGTCGCCGGGCAGCCGTCTTCACCGTGCTCGGCGTCGTTCTGGCGACCGCCGCCTACACCGCACTCTCGGCAGTGGCGCCACTGCCGGCGGCCGCGGAGGCCGCGTCCGGATCGTCCACGGTCCGTGCCGCGGCCGTCGATCCCGCTTTCCCGGCCTGGGGCAGTGCCGCCGTCGGGCTCGTGGGACAGGACGACCTGCTCGTGCAGAACGGCAGCACCGCGAGCGCTCCGATCGCGAGCATGACGAAGACGATCACCGCGCTGGTGCTGCTGGACAAGCATCCGATCGCCAAAGGAGAGACCGGCCCCACGATCACCTTCACGGATGCCGACGTCGACATCCTGCAGCAGGTGTGGGCCGAAGACGGTTCGTGGGCGAACGTCGTCGCGGGCGAGCGACTCACCGAAAAGCAGGCGCTCACGGCCATGCTCCTGCCGAGCGCGAACAACTACGCGATCTCACTTGCGAACTGGGGCTTCGGATCGGTGGACGCCTTCCTCACCTACGCGAGCTCCTGGCTGAACGAGCACGGCCTCACCGGCACGACGATCACCGACCCGTCCGGGCTCGACCCGGGAAGCGTCAGCACCACGAAAGACCTCGTCTCGATCGGCAAGCTCGTGCTGGCGAGTCCCGTGCTCTCCGAGATCGTCGACACTCCGTCGACGACTCTGCCCGACGTCGGCACCGTGCAGAACTCCAACGAGCTCCTGGGCAAAGACGGCATCGTCGGCATCAAGACCGGTTGGACCGATCAGGCCGGGCACTGCCTGATGTTCGCGGCCTCCGTCACGGTGCACGGCCACGCGCTGAAGCTCGTGGGCGTCGTGACCGGGGCACCCGACTACGACAGTCTCTGGAGCCAGGTGCCCACGCTGCTGGCCAGCGTCGAGAACGGCTTTCACGAGGTGAAGATCGGAGGGTCGGCCGGCTACGGCACCTACAGCAGCCTCTGGGGTCAGAAGGCGGCGCTGAAGGCGACCAAGACCGGTGGGCTCTTCGTCTTCTCGAACACGCCGGTCAAGGTGACGGTGCGCACGTCGACCGCGTCGACCGCCGCGCCGGGGGATGCCGTCGGCACGGTCACGTACACCGGGGCCGGCCAGAGCGTGACACGCACGCTCACCGTTTCGAAGCAGGTGGCCGATCCGGGCCTGGGCTGGCGCATGGCCCATCCGCAGCTGATGTTCCTGTAACCGCGTCGCCCGCCCCGGTTAGCACCCGCCGCCCGCCCCGACCGCCGGTCCCTCACCGCCCGCCCGGCACCGCCCGCCCGGGACCCGCCGAGCAACATCTACCGCTGGCTGAGCAGCGCGCCGCGCAGCGGCACGCGCGTGCGTAGGCACCGCCCTACAGCGCGGCCTCCTGGTCGCCCGGTGCGACCACCGGTGCGGGCTGCGGTCGCTTCGGGAGCCGATTGTCGCCGCTGGAGACGCCCTTGAGGCGCCGCACGATCCACGGCACGAAATACTCCTTCGCCCACGACAGGTCCTCCGCGCGCGCCTGCCGCCAGGAGCGCGCGGGGAGCGGCTCCGGCTCCATCGGCTCCAGGTCGTGGACGACTCCGAGCGTGTCGAGCACCATGCGCGCCACCGTGTGATGCCCCAAAGGGTTCATGTGCAACCGGTCGGCGGACCACATGCGCGCATCCTGCACCGAGTCGAGTGCCCACTGGTCGGCGACGAGGCATCCGTGCTTCTCTGCGACCACGCGCACGTTCTCGTTGTAGATGGCGATCTTGCCCCGGATGGCCTTGAAGACGGGGGAGAAGCCGACGTCGACGCCGGTGAAGACCACGATCGTGGCACCGGTGACGGAAAGCCGCGTCACGACCTCGTCGAACAGCGCGCCCACCTCGTCGGGGTCGGAGCCCGGACGGATCACGTCGTTCCCGCCGGCGGAGATCGTGATGAGGTCGGGCGCGAGAGCAACGGCAGCGTCCACTTGGTCGTCGGCGATCTGGCGGATCAGCTTGCCGCGCACCGCGAGGTTCGCGTAGGCGAAGTCGTCGGTGCCGCGCGCAAGCACTTCCGCCACCCGGTCCGCCCAGCCGCGGATGTCGCCCGGCGCGTTCTCGTCGGGATCGCCGACCCCTTCGGTGAACGAGTCGCCCAGGGCGACGTACCGATGGAAAGGATGGAGCGGTTCCGTCATGCGCTCCATTCTGCTCTGCAACGGCCCGTGACTCTGCTGCGTCGCTGCCCGCCCACTGCACAGACGCCCTACCCGCTGCACCGAAACGACTCTGTCCACCCGGGGGTCGCGACGACATTCGGGTGCACTCGGCGCGAGCCGGCGACCGGGTTCGGTACGGTGGAGTGAAGTGAGCACATCGACCCCCGTCCCCGCGTCGGCCGAGGATGCCGCACCTCCGGCGGATCCCGAACAGAACGGCGACAACGCTCGCACCGTCGGAACGTGGGCCATCGAGCATCTCTCGCCGTCGTTCCCGGACCGCGCACCGTGGGGAACCGCGGGCAAGCTGCGGGCGTGGCAGGCCGAGGCCCTCGAAGCGTACTTCCGCTACGAGCCGCGCGACTTCCTCGCCGCCGCGACGCCCGGCGCGGGAAAGACCACGTTCGCGTTGCGCCTGGCGGTGGAGTTGCTGAAGCGGCGCACCGTGGAGCGCATCACGATCGTGGCACCGACCGAGCATCTCAAGAGGCAGTGGGCAGAGGCGGCCGCGCGGGTCGGCATCCCGATCGATCCGAACTTCAAGAATGCGCACGGCCGCTACGGCTCGCACTATCGCGGTGTCGCCGTGACGTACGCGCAGGTCGCGGTCAAGGCCGCCCTGCACCGCGACATCACACTCGACAGGCGCACGCTCGTCATCCTCGACGAGGTGCACCACGGCGGCGATGCGCTCAGCTGGGGCGACGCCATCCGGGAATCGTTCGAGCACGCCGCGCGGCGGCTCTCCCTCACCGGCACCCCGTTCCGCAGCGACACGTCACCCATCCCGTTCGTGACGTACCTGCAGAACCGGGAGGGCATCCGCACCTCTCGCACCGACTACAACTACGGCTACGGGCGGGCACTGAGCGACGGCGTCGTGCGTCCCGTGCTCTTCATGGTCTATGCCGGCCACATGCGGTGGCGCACCAAGACCGGCGACCAGATGGAAGCCCGACTCGGCGAAGGCAACACGAAAGACATCACTGCGCAGGCGTGGCGCACCGCGCTCGACCCGAAGGGCGAATGGATACCGCAGGTGCTGCACGCCGCGGACCGCCGCCTCAGCGAGGTGCGTGCGCAGGTTCCGGATGCCGGAGGTCTCGTGATCGCGACCGACCAGGTCGCCGCTCGGGCGTACGCCGCGATCCTCGAGAGCATCTGCGGCGAGAAGGTCACCGTCGTGCTCTCGGACGAGAAGGAGTCCAGCGACCGCATCGAGGAGTTCGCGCAGGGGACCTCGCGCTGGATGGTCGCGGTGCGCATGGTCTCCGAGGGCGTGGACGTGCCGCGCCTCGCGGTGGGGGTCTACGCCACCAGCGCGGCGACGCCGCTGTTCTTCGCGCAGGCGATCGGCCGGTTCGTGCGCGCGCGCCGCCGGGGCGAGACGGCCACCGTGTTCCTGCCCGACGTGCCGATCCTGATGGCGCTCGCCCGCGCCCTGGAGTTGGAGCGCGACCACGCCCTCGACCGCGTGTCGGTGGACGGCGAGGGCGACCTCTGGAATCCGGAGGATGCCATGATGGCGGCCGCCGAACGCGAGGACAAGGCATCCGATTCGCTCCAGCAGGAGTTCGCGTTCGAGGCGCTCGACTCGCACGCCGCCTTCGACCGCGTGCTGTACGACGGAGCGGAATTCGGCGGCTACGCCGAGCCGGGGAGCGACGAGGAGTGGGACTTCATCGGCATTCCGGGGCTGCTGGAGCCCGAGCAGGTGCACGAACTGCTGCGCACCCGTCAGGCACGGCAGGCGAAGCGTGCGGCGAACCGCCCGGCGTCCGCGCCGGGCGAGACCGCGAAGGCTCCGGCCCCGGTCTACCGCACGCTCAAGGAGCAGCGCAGCCTGCTGAACAGCCTGGTCGGGCTCTACGCCAAACAGTCGGGGGAGCCGCACGGGCTCGTGCATGCCGAGTTGCGCCGCGTGTGCGGCGGTCCGGCCGTCGCACAGGCCAGCGTGACACAGCTGCAGGCGCGCATCGACCTCTTGCGCAAGCGCCTCGGACACCGCTGAGCGCGCCACACCGGCTGCGCCGAGTGCGCCTCTCGGACCGGCGCGAGGTGCGCACGCTGGACATCGCCTGCGTCGGCGACCACCTGCTGCGCCTCGCCGCGGTACTCAGCGGAGCCGGGCGGCCTCGTTCTCGAGTACCTCCCCGCCGGCGTTCTCGAGTGTTCGCCCGGCAGTCCGGCCGTCGCGAACACGGAGACGAGCCTCGTCTTCGAGAACGCGACGGCCGACGGCTGGCAGGAGGTGCCGCCCTGGTGCTGGCGCGTCAGTCGTTGCCGTCGAAGGCGTCCTTCACCTTCTCGCCTGCCTGCTTGAGGTTCGCTTTCGTCTGGTCGAACTTGCCCTGGTTCTCCAGTTCGTCGTCGCCCGTCGCCTTGCCGACGGCCTCCTTGCCCTTTCCCCAGAGCTCGTCCTTCTTGTTGTCCATCTTCTCTTCGTCGCCCATGATTCCTCCTTCGACAGGTGCGAATTCGATGAGCTTGCACGCTAGGAGCCGGCTCGCGGGGCAGCAAGGCCTTGACTTACACGACGGGCATCTTGGTGGTTCCGGCAAGCGTGAACGGCATAGGCTTGCAGGCGACGCGTTGCAGGGGGTGGAGATGGGCGCTTTGCTCTATGGCGGGCCCGAGATCGAAGTGAAGTTCGACGATCGGGTTCTCGCGCATCTCCAGGTCGTGATCGGGGCGAAGCTGCGTCGTGGGGAGAGCTTCTTCTTCACGTGGCGCGATGACGTGTCGGTCGGCGACGGTCGGAGTTCCGTGTGGCTGGCTCCGGGCATCCCCTTGTATTTCCGCTACTCGGGGAGCAAGCCGCCGGCGATCAACCCCGAGTGGATCGAACGGCTGGCGCTGTCGGCCAACGGCGCCCAGGGGCTGCGGCTGATGGACGAACCGCTCGGTCCGAACAGCGCGGGAGCCTCGGGCAAGTCGCAGGACAACAGCGTCAAGCCGGCCTGATCATTCGATCATTGGAAGTTCCGTGAGGTGGTGCGTGCTTTCAACGGCAGCGCCTCGAACCTGTCGGCGACGACGTTGACTATGCCTTCTTCGCTGCGCTCCAAGATGCCCCGCACCACCAGGGCGGGCGCCTCCCGCGCAATCCTGCGGTAGCGTCCCCACACGCCGACGCTGCAGACGATGTTCAGGAGTCCTGTCTCGTCTTCGATGTTCATGAACGTGATGCCGCTCGCGGTCGCCGGGCGTTGGCGGTGGGTGACCACTCCGGCCACCTGCACCCGCGTTCCGGCCTCCACGTTCAGCAGTTCGTCGATCGAACGGATGCCCCGCCCCGCCATCTCCTGACGCAGGTGCCTCATCGGATGGTCGCCCGGCGACACGCCGGTGGCCCACAGGTCGTACACGACCTGCTCCGACTCGGTGAGCACCGGCAGCAGTGGAGGCTGCACGAACACGGCGGTGGAGGGCAGATATTCCCGCCGCTCACGCGAGGCGGGGCCTGCTGCCCACAACGCCTGCCTGCGAGTGAGCCCGAGTGATTCGAAGGCACCGGCCGCCGCGAGCGCTTCCAGCTGCGGCGAGGTCAGGCCCACCCGGCGCGCCAGATCCTGGATGTCCGTGAACGGCCCGTCCGCCTCACGTTCGTCCACGATGCGTTGCGCGTGCTTCTCGCCGATCGTGTTCACGTCGGTGAGACCGAGGCGTACGGCCAGCGCACCGTCTCGGCGATGGTCGGCGGAGGAATCCGGTGCGGTGCGGTCGAAGCCGGCGGGCACCGGCGGCTGCTTCTGCTCGAGGCAGGAGTGCGACCCGGTCGGCACGGTCGTCGAACCCGGCGGGCCGCTCACCGGGTCGCCGGCGTCCCAGCCTCCGAGGCCGGGGCTTCCGGGACTGGAATCTGCGGGACGGGAATTTTCGGGACTGGTGCCTCCGGAGCCGAGACCCGTCGCACGTTCGTCGAGCGGCTCGAGGTCGGGGTGCACGAGCGAGCGCTGGATGTCGACGTGGCGTACAACGACGCCGTGACGCACGGCATCCTGCGTGAGGGTCTGCGGAGAGTAGAACCCCATCGGCTGGGCCTTGATGAGCGCGGCGAGGAAGGCGGCGGGGTAGTGCAGCTTGAGCCAGGCGCTGGCGTAGACGAGCAGCGCAAAGCTGAGAGCGTGGCTCTCGGCGAACCCGAAGTCGGCGAACGCCTCGATCTTCTCCCAGATGGCGCGGGCGGCGTCGTCGCTCAGTCCTCGGCGTGCCATGCCGGCGAACACCGTGTCGCGCAGCGTGCCGATTTTCTCGATGCCGCGCTTGGAGCCCATCGCCCGACGCAGCAGGTCGGCGTCTTCGCCGGTGCAGTCGCCGACCGCCATCGCCATCTGCATGACCTGCTCCTGGAAGAGCGGGATGCCCAGGGTGCGTTCCAACACCGGCTTCAGATCGGGATGCGCATATGTCACGTCCTCCTTGCCCGCGCGCCGGCGGATGTACGGATGCACCGCCCCGCCCTGGATCGGCCCGGGCCGGATCAGCGCCACCTCGATCACCAGGTCGTAGAACGCTCGGGGGAGCAGACGGGGGAGGGTGCCCAGCTGCGCGCGGCTCTCCACCTGGAACACGCCGATAGCGTCAGCCCGACAGAGCATGTCGTAGACCGCGGGCTCCTCGCCGGGGATCGTGGCGAGCGTCCACGTCTCGCCGAGGTGCTTCTCGACCATGTCGAACATGTACTGCAGCGCGGCGAGCATGCCGAGGCCGAGCAGGTCGAACTTGACCAGGCCCATCCATTCGCAGTCGTTCTTGTCCCACTGCAGCACGGTGCGGTTCTCCATGCGGGCGTGCTCGATGGCGCACACTTCGCCGATCGGTCGGTCGGTGAGCACCATGCCGCCGGAGTGGATGCCGAGGTGCCGGGGCGCGGTGAGCAGCTGCTCGGCCAGCGCGACCACGTCGGCGGGAATGTCGTGGTCGCCGCTGAACACCTCGGGACCGTAGCGTTCCACCTGCTTGGACCAGGCATCCTGCTGCCCAGGCGAGTGTCCTAGCGCCTTCGCCATGTCGCGCACCGCGTTCTTCGGCCGGTAGCTGATCACGTTGGCCACCTGCGCCGCGTTGCGCCTGCCGTACTTGTCGAACACGTACTGGATGACCTCCTCGCGGCGCCGCGCGTCGAAGTCCACGTCGATGTCGGGCTCCTCGGGCCGCATGCTGGAGAGGAATCGCTCGAACGGGAGGTGGTAACGGATCGAGTCCACCGCGGTGATCTCGAGCGCGTAGCAGACCGCCGAATTCGCAGCGGATCCCCGGCCCTGACAGAGAATGCCGCGGTCGCGGGCGAACCGCACGATGTCGTGCACGATGAGGAAGTAGCCGGGGAAGTCCTTCTGCTCGATCACCGTCAGCTCCTGCTCCATGCGCGCCCGTACGGTCTCGGCGCTCGCGTGCGGGTAATCGGGCGGGTACCACTTCGCCACGCCCTGCGCCACGAGGTCGCGCAGGTGCTGCATGGGTGTACGGCCGGCGGGCACCTTCTGCTTCGGAAGTCGCGGCTTCGCCGAGCCCAGTGCGAATGCGTGCGTCTCGGCGATCTCGACGGTGCGCTCGATCACATCCGGATAGCGGGCGAACCGACGAGCCATCTCGGCACCGGAACGCAGCCGACAGGTCGCCGCGGCGGGCAGCCAGCCATCCAGCTCGTCCAGGCTCCGCCTGGCGCGTACGGCCGCCATCGCGGTGGCCAGCGGCCGTTCGGACTCCGTGGCGTAGTGCACCAGTCCGGTGGCGACACAGGCCAGCCGTTTGCGCTGCGCGAGCGCGAAGAGCGCGTCGTTGTGCACGGCATCCAGCGGCTCCCCGGTATCGAACAGCTCCACCACGACGTGCTCGGCACCGAACAGGTCGACCAGGTCGTCCAGAGCCCGGGATGCCGCGGCCACGTCGGGTTCCACCCCCTCGTCCACACCGTGTGCGAGCGCCTGCCGCACGGCGCCTTTGCGGCATCCGGTGAGTATGGTCCAGTACCCGCCGGCCTGCTCGCCGAGTCGGTGCAGGTCGTAGACCGGACGCCCCTTCTCGGCGAGCGGATGCAGCTGCGCGTCGGTGATCGCACCGGCCAGCCGGTGGTAGCCCTCCTCTCCGCGGGCGAGCACGAGCAGATGAGTGCCTTCTGGGTCGGCTGCCCCGTTCTGCGGAGCGCTCAGCTCCAGCGACAGCTCGGCACCGAACACGGTCTTCACGCTCTCGTGCGCCTCGGCCGCCTCGGCGAGGCGCACGACGCCGTACAGCCCGTCATGGTCGGTGAGGGCGAGGCCCGTCAGACGGCGGCGTGCCGCCTCTTCGACGAGCCGCTCGGGCGAACTGGCGCCGTCGAGAAAGCTGAAGTCGGAGTGCGCGTGCAACTCGGCGTACGGCACGTACGGACCGCTCTCCGGCACGATCGGCTCGCCACGATAGGCGCGACGCTTCACGCTGCGGGCGGGAGAGTCGAGCGCGGCGAGGTCGCCCTCTGGAGGGCGGCGCCCGGAGAGCTTGCGTTCCAGCTCGGCCCAGGAGATCGGCGGATTCTTCCACCCCATCGTTCAGGCCGTCCGTCTCGAGGTGGCGGGCCGCTCAGTCATAGCGCGCCTCCAGCTTCCAGGCCCCGTCATGGCACAGCACGAGCCAGGCATCACCCGTCTCGTCCACCAGTTGCAGCCGATCGACACGGCGCGAGGCTGCGGCATCCCACCACCGCTCTTCGACCGGCCACGGCCCTGCCCACGAGGTGAGCCGTCTGGGCTGTCTGCCGGGTATGGGTGAGAACGCTGCGGGGTCATCGCTCAGCTCCCCGGTGTCGGTCAGCACGACCGGGTCTCCGGATGCCGTCACCACGTCGCACCTCGTCGGCGGCGAGTACACCGTGGCGGGCAGCGGTGGCGGGAGAGAGCCCGGCCAGGGCTTCGCAGCATCGCGAGCGACGGCATCCGGGGCGCGGTCGCCCCAGGAGACCAGAACGGTGCGATCCGCAAGCATCCGTCCACCGCCCACCGCGGCGGTGCCGACGGCGTCGTGGCCCAGCATGCTCTGCACGCGGGAGAGCGCGTGGTACACGCGTTCGTCCGGACCGTCGCCGAACAGGCCGGCTTCGTGATGGCTCGCCGCATCGACCGATTCCGGCGCCACCGTCACCCGCACGACGGGCGAGTCCAGTCCGTGCCCGGCGCCGGCCCCCTGCAGCTGCCAGCGCACCCGGTCGACGACATCGGATGCCGTGAACCACCGCGGGTGCAGCCACGTGCGTTCACCCGTCGCCCCCGACTCGCCGAGCACCGTGATCGTGATGGCTGTGGCGACCAGCTTCGCCTCCGACACACCGACCACGAAGTCGTCGGCCGTCTGCCGGAACCCGAACGCGATCTCGTCCACCCGCTCGAGCCCCGGTTCGAAGACGATCGAGCGCTCCAGCACGGCCTGCGGCACCCGCGGGATCACGGTGGCGCGCTCGGTTCCGCTCGCGAGCGCGTGCACGCGAACACCGAGCTCGCCGAACCGGTCTTCCAGCTCGAGCGGGTCGAGGGCGGCCACCGCGCCGAGCGTGTCGAGGCTCAGCCGATGCAACAGCGTACGAAAGCCCTCTTCGGAATCGAACACGTCCACCGGCAGCGGGGCGAGGAAGTCTGCCGATCTTCCTGCTTCCACGATCCGCAGACGGTCGTGGCCAATGGCGGCACGGGCAGCCTGTTCTGCGGCGAACGGCCCATCGGCGATGCCGACGCATGCATCGGGCACACCGTGTTCGGCGGCGACGCGCAGCAGTTCCCGGGCGGCGGCATCCTCTCCGCCGTAGAACCGGGCAGGACCTCGTGCGCGCAGCGCGCACAGTCCGGCCCTGATCGATTGCACACCGGGCATCACCTGTTCGACGGCCGCCAGCAGTGGCTCGAACTCGCGCTGGTCCACGGAAGGGTCGTGGGTCAACACCGCCAACACCGAGCAGCGCGACTGCGCCTCCCGCACGCGCAGCCCCCGACGCACGCCCTCCCGTCGGGCGGAAGCCGAGGAGGCGAACACCGTTCCCTTCTCGATCAGGGCGAGCGGATGCCCCGCCTCGGCCAGCCCCGCCGCCTCCGCAGCACGCACGGGCCAGTCGGGGCACCAGAGCACGATGGTGCGGGTGGGCACGATGGTGCGAGTGGGCACGCTCGCGGACGGGGTGACCATGGTCATCCCGCAGCCCGTCGCCGGCGGAGGTCGGCGAGATCGTCGCCGGCGATGCTGTGCTTCGCATCGCCCTGCCACGGCACGTCGATGCGGTGCCGAGGAGCTTCCGTGCTGTGCCGGGCCGGCTCGTCGAGACGCCGCTGTCCGGCGCGCAACCGCACGGGCGGCAGACCGCGCAGACCTCCCTCCGGCGGCAATTCGAGGTGTGCCCGGCGCGGGGTGCCCCACGAGCGTGCCTGTACCGCCACCGTGATGCGCCGATCGCGCAGATAGCCGTGCCCGTCGCCGAGACCGCTCCAGTCGCTGGATGCCACGCCCACCCTCGCGTCCGTCCGTGGCCACTCGCCGGCGACGAGCAGCACCGCACCGTGCTGCCGCATGCGTGCAGCCAGCCTGCTCGCTTCTGCATCGCCGACACGGCCGCGGGGCACGGTGACGACCACGCTCACCGCATCGGCCAGGGCGGCGGTCACACTGAACCAGCGCTCTCCCGGATGGGGGACCAGCACGAGCCTGTCGAGATCCACGCCGAACCGGGCGGCGGCCTCGGCGCCGAAGGCGGGCATCCCGACCACGGCGCACCAGGCGCCGTCAGCGCTGGGACCCGCGAGCAGCGACATGATCAGCGACGTCGCTCCCTGCACGGAATAGACGCCACCGGGTTGCAGACCACCGCCGGGCAGCAGCGAGGCGAACGCCGGATCCGTTCGCAGCACCTGTTCGTCCAGTCGCGTACGCTCCATCTCGCCCACGCGCGAGCGCAGGCTCAGCAACCGTTCCAGATCGGCTTTGGCGCGCTCGACGGGCGTCTCGTCCGTCGCGCCGGCAGAAGCCCGGCCGCGCAATTCGCGCCCCATGGAGGCCGGTGCCGGGGGCACGGGTCGGCCATCGGGAGCGAATTGCTCGGCGAGAAGAGTCACCCTTCCAGTGTCGAACGCGTATTCGATACTGTCAAACCCTCTCTCGTTTCTCTCCCGGGTGCTTCTTCGACGATTCCCGCACCTTCGGTGTAGCAAAAGAGGGCGACGGGCATGCTCAGCGGCGCAGGCCTCCTTTCCTCTCAGACAGCTCGGCGCACTCATCGGAAGCGAAACGCCTTCTGTGCGACTTCTGAGAGAGCGTCGACGAGTCTGGGACCGAACGAGAGGAGCCGACATGGTCTGGGCATGGACGACGGCGGGCGCTGTCGTGGCGGCGTGCGGCCTCGGCGGGCTCTATCTGCTGGCGCTGCTGGGTTCGGCGGCCGAACTCGTCTCCGTCGACGATCTCATGGAAGACGAAGAGAGCGGGGAGACGACCGTGCCGACGCGTCATTACCGCACTCCGCCGCGACAGCGCAACGGAACCACGCGGCGGCCCCGCACGCCGCGTCTCACTTCAACGCGACGGGCTTGACGCGCACCGGGGCCATCCACGCCGCGACGATGACCGCGGTGATGGCCCCGGCGGCCATGATCGCGGCGAGCACGACGATCTGGAACCGCCCCGCCTCCAGCGGCGACACCCCTCCGAAGATGGCGCCGACGAACGCTCCGGGCAGTGTGACGAGCCCCGTGGTCTTGGTCTGGTCCGTCGAAGGGATCAGCGCCGCGTAGACGGCGTCGCGAGCGAGTGCGTGCGTGGACTGCCTCGGTGTCGCGCCCAGCGACATCCACGCCTCGACCTCGTCCCACCGGTCACGCGCCATCTCGGTGAAGCGGCGCCCCGCGAGCGTGGCGATGCTCATCGAGTTGCCGATCACGATGCCGCCGATCGCGAGCACGTATCGCGGCGAGAACTCGATGGTGCCGGTGACGAAGACGATCGTGAGCGTCACCGCGATGCCCGTGCCCATCGCGGTGAAGATCATGGCGGCGTGCTGCCTGCTCCAGCCGATGCGCCGCGTCGACGTGGTGGAGGCGACGACGAACATCACCACCAGCGCAAGCGCTACCCAGGCACCGTTCGTGATCACGCCGGTGAGGATCACGCTCACCGCCGCCAGTTGCACGACGCCGCGCGCCACGGCGAGCGCTGGCGCCCATCGGTGGGGCACGCCGTAGAACCAGAGTACCCCGGTGGCCAGCGCGATCAGGATCGCGACCCCGACGAGGCTGTCCAGCAGCACAGACGTCATGCCCCGAGCCTACGGATGCTGCGCCTACGGATGCTGCGCCTACGGATGCCCGCCCCACGAATGCCCAGAACACGGATGCCGGATCCGCGGGCGCCCGTGCAGCCGCGGATCCGACTCTCCGGTTGCGCACTCGCGGCATCCCGTATCGTCGACTACGTCTCGAGTGCCGACACGAGTCCTCGCCGCCATGTGCGCACCGCCATGACCGCCACGAGTGCGGCCATCACGATGACGAGCCCGAGCGACACCCATCCGTCACCGAACCCGACGCCGCCATTCGAACGCGGCTTGCCGAGCCAGTCAGCGATGGATGCCCCGAGCGGCCGCGTGATCACGTAGGCGAACCAGAATGAGAAGACCGCGTTCCACCGGCCGAACCGGAAGCCGACGACTGGAATGAGGATCACGAGCGCGAACACGCCGATGGAGGCGAGATAGCCCAGCCCGAACCCGACCGCGGCGAGGTCGCCGAGAGCGGTCCCCATGGCGAACGTGGCGACGACCGCGGCCCAGTAGAACGCCTCGCGGCGGGAGGAGACGATGTCGTGCACCGACAGGGTGCGCTCGACCCGGTGCCAGAGCAGGAACACCGCGGCGAGCACGGCGGCGTAGAACAGCGTGGAGTAGAGATAAGGAACACCGAGCACGACGTGCATCACATCGGCGGCCATCGTGCCGAAGACGCCGACCATGCCCACGGTGGACCAGTACACCCAGGGTGTGTACCGCCGGCGCGAGAACTGCAGGCACAGCACGAGGGCGAAAAGTACGAAGCCCGCGAGCACGGCGGCCACCGGCGGGAGCACGCGGATGGAGAAGTCCGACACTGCCTCGCCCATGGCGGTGGAGACACCCTTGGTGATCCAGAACAACACCGACGGGTCGGGTACCCGGCGCGCTCGAGTCGTGAGCATCCGAGTGCGACCGGGCATGACCGTCATGGGAGTATGTGTTCCTTCGGGTGGCGCGGCGTGCGGCGCCGCGATCGGATGGGGTCATCGGGTGAAGAGGTAGACCACGCTGCGATGGTTCGGATAGCGGGCGGTCTCGTGGTACCCGAGGCGTTCGAGTGAGCCGATTCCCCAGGTATCAGTGTGTCGTGACGAGCCGTGCACGATGGAGTATTCGACGATCCACACACGGTCCACGCCTGCGAATCGTCCCAGGTCCGCGGCTCGCGTGACCGTGTACGCGGTGTCGTGCCAGGTCGGATTGTGCGGGTAGGACGACCGCAGCGTGAGATCGGCGACCGAAGTGAAGGCATCCGGATCGGTGTCCATCGCCAGGCGGGTGCGCCGCGACGGCCGGCTCGACTCGTCGAACACGATGCCGTCGCGGGCCCGCGCGTGCGTTTCCACAGTGACGGCGATCGCGTCCCAGTCGGACTGGTTCATCGCATACGCAGTGCGCTGGCCCATCCACACCGGCACGGCGAGTGCCACGACGACGGCCGTGGCGACGACGTTCCACCAGGCCCGGCGGCCCAGCGCGTCGGTTCCACAGGCCATCAGCACGGCAGCGGCGAGGGCTGCGAACGTGCCGTACCGTGCGGTGAACCCGGCGATGATCGGGCTGGATGCCACGAGCAGACCGATCGGGATCACCAGCCAACACGCGGAGAGCGCGACGAGCAGAACCCGGGCTTCGACCGGCTCGGTCCGCCCACGTCGGCGGCGCAGTCCCAGCACCGCAGCGATGATCGCGACGACGATGAGTGCCCAGGCGGTCACGGCGAAGGGCCACGACCAGAACCACATCTGCACGAGCACGGACTGCGTGGTCACCTCGGTGCGATGCGCGAGATAGGCGACCTGGCCCCGCTCCGCCAGCGCGAAGACGATGACCGGCGACGCTGCGACTGCGGCGGCCGCCGTGCCGACCGCCCAGGCCCGCAACTGCGCTCTCAGATCGGGGATGAGCAGCAGGAAGACCCCGATCGCGACGGCCATCAGCGCGACGTAGAGGAACATGTAGGTGCCGACTGCGAGAACCACGGCGTAGACGACCCACAGCCGGCGGGTGCGCCTGCGCCGAAGCGCGATCTCGGCCACGACGGCGCAGAGTACCGCGGCTATCGCGGCGTCGAATGCGTACGCTCGGGTCTCCTCACCCGCATAGGTGAGACGCGGAAGCACGGCCGCGACGGCCCCGGCAACGATCGCGAGGCGCATCGTCCCGAGGCGGCCGCACATCCAGACGACCGCGGCGGCCCCGATGCCGATGGCGATCGCGCTGGGCAGTCTGATCGCGAACGGGCTCGTGCCGACCAGCCCGATCCAGAGGTGCAGGAGCACGTAGTAGGTGCCGTGCACGGCATCCACGTGCCCGAGCATCATGAAGAGGCTGCTCAGCGGCCGCTTCGCGGACAGAAGGCTGGCCGCCTCGTCGCCCCACAGTGACGGGACCCACGACCCCAGGAGGGCGATCAGCGCGGCGACGACCCCGGAGACGAGTGCAACGACGGGCAACGAGCGCCGGTCGGCACGGGGTACGCTCGGCGCCGCGAGAGGAACGGCGAACTGCAGCACATTCGGCAGTCAAGGCGCCGTATTCCCAGAACCGACTCAGGGATGGGCACCCCTGAGAGGTTTCTCCTCCAGGACGACCACCGCACGTCGGCTCACGCGCGCGGCAGTGAGAGTGTGAGCGTTGTGCCTTGCGTCGACGTGTCGCTGACTGCGACGCTTCCGCCGTAACGGTCGGCGATGTCGCGCACCAGGGCGAGCCCGATGCCGAACCCGACGCGCCCCGCCCCCTCCGTCGTGCCGTGCCCGCGTGCGAACCGGTCGAACACCCGGTCGAGCTCGATGCCGAGGATGCCCGTGCCGTGGTCGGTCACGGACAACTCGAACCGCGAGCGGTCCCGCCCCGCCCCGACCGCCACATCCACGATGCCGCCTGAAGGCGAGTGGCCGACCGCGTTGTCCACGAGAGCGACGACGCAGCGACGCAGAGTGCTCTGAGGCACGGTCGTCGACAACTGCTCGTGCACGTCGAAGGCGAGCGTGACGCCCCTCTCGTCCGCCAGGATCCGCAGGTCGTTCACTGTGTGTCCGACGAGCTCTCCGACGTCGATCCGGCGCACGGGCTCCGCCTCCGACGGCGGGGACACCGCCAGCAGCAGATCGGTGATGACGTCTCCGAGCACGCGCACGTCGTCCTGCAGCTCCGCCACAGTGCGCGCGCTCGTCACGCCCTGCTCGTTCTCCTGCCGCAGCAGCTCGGCCCGCGCCGCGACGACCGCGACGGGCGTACGCAGCTCGTGGCTGGCATCCGCCACGAAGGTGCGCTGCATGCGCAGCGCCTCGCCGAGCGGTCGGACCGCACGTCTCGCGATAACCCAGCTGAGGAGCCCTGCGAGCACGATGGCGATCACGCCCACAACGACGAGGGCGATCAGCGTGTCGTTCGCATCGACGTAGATCTTCGTCTGTCCGGGTGCCGGCTTCTCGAGCAGCTCGCTCGGCTGTGACTGGTCGATGATGAACGCCACCGACGCCACGACCACCAGCACGACGATCGCAGCGGCGGCGACCGTGATCTGCACGGTGACGCGTCGCGAGGCACGGGCGATCGCTGTGGCGTCCGCGCCGCGAGGAAGCCGCCGGCTCACAGCTGCCCCAGCCGGTACCCGCGGCGGCGCACGGTGAGGACCACGTCGCGATCGGTTTTGCGTCGCAAGTAGTGAACGTACGTGTCCACGGTCCCCGGCTGGTCCTCCGTGCTGAACACGGCGCGCAGGATCTGCTCGCGCGAGTATGTGCGGTCGGGGTTCTCCGCGAACAGTCGCAGCAGATCGGTCTCGCGCGGTGTCAGAAGGATGCGTCCGATGTGCGGCGAGTAGATGCATCCGTCGTCGGGGTAGAAGGTCCATTCGCCGATCGGGAGCGCCGCGCCCTGCGGATCGAAACGCCGGGTCAGCGCACGGAGCCTCGCGAACAGCTCGTCGTACTCGAACGGCTTGACCAGGTAGTCGTTCGCCCCCGCGTCGAGCCCGTCCACCTTGTCTCCCGTCGTGCCCAGGGCCGTCAGCAGCAGGATCGGTGTCGTTACGCGGGCACGGCGCAGCATCTGCACGATGCTCAGCCCGTCGAGCCGTGGCAGTCGGCGGTCGATGACCATGACGTCGTGGTCGCCGGTGACGGCGCGGTCGTATCCGTCTCGCCCGTCGGGCACGAGTTCCACCTCGAACGACGCAGCGAGCGCCTTCGCCATGAGCGGGCCGAGCTTCGCATCATCCTCGATCAGGAGCAGATACGATCGGGATGCCTCGATGTCGTCCACTGCCATCATTCGGTGCGTCCTCTCGTGCTCGGTCGTGCGTTGTCGAACCACCTCGATTCTCCGGTGGATTCGCGCTCAACCGCGCAGAAGCGCCCGCATGCGTCCCAGGTTCCTCTCCGATCGCGGGTTCCTCTCCGATCGCGCTCCGAGCGGACACGCTCCGGGCAGACGAGACGATGTCGGTGAACTCGCGCAGAGCCTCGGCCCGATACGCGGGGACGTCGAGCCGGCTCGGCGGCACACGGCCGTCCAGGAAGGCGAGCATGCCGTCCCGCAACGCTTTGTCGCTCTGCTCGACGATGTGGATGCTGTCGTCCGGCAGCGCGTCGAGAACAGAGGCGAACGCCGTGGAGACGATCGGCAAGCGGCAGACGGCCGCTTCCAAGAGCACCATCGGCTGACCTTCATAGTGGCTGGACATCACGAAGCAGTCCGCCGCCGCCATGATCGCGAACGGATTCTGGTACGCACCCGTCATCGTCACGACGTCACTCAGACCGAGGGTGTCGATCTGAGACTGCAGTTTCTCCCGGAGCGGGCCGGTCCCGACGACGAGCAGGCGCACATCCGGGTTCCGTGCCCGTACCGCCGAGAACGCCCGGATCAGCCGCGCGTGGTTCTTCTCCGGCGAGAGGCGACCAACCGTGACGAACCACCGGCCGCGGTGCTCCCGGAGCCGCTCGACCCACTCGGGAACCAGCACCTGTCCGGAGTCGGGATCGACCGGATGCCCATCGAGCTCTTCCAGCGCCTGTCGCGCTCCCGAGCGGACCTGTCGAACGTTGGGCAGGTTGCGCACGGTGACGAAGCGGTCCGCGGGGGCGTACCGCGCCAACTCGTTCCGGTTCAGCTCGGTGAGCCGAGGCGATACCGAGACGAGGCGATCGTACGACCCATACAGGTCGAACACGTGGCCGAGGCTGCGCAGCATGCGCTTTCTGCCGCGTACCTCGCGCTGTCGATCCGCGACCATTTCGTTGTGCAGCCAGATGGCCCGCGGAGCGGCGGGGGAGTGCAGGAGCAGGGTGGCCCAGAACGGGCTGTATCCGCTGAAGTCGGCGACCCAGTCGAACCTCGCGTCGCCGAACACCCGCCTCCATTCGTCGTCCCAGAGGTGCGCGTGACGCGCGGGGTCTGCATGCCACGCAACCCTCCCACGGCGTTCGTCCAGCTTGCGCCGCCCGTGCTCCCACTTGCTGCCGTTCATGCCACCGACCCGATAGAGCCGACGCACCGTGTCGGGGATGCGGTTCTGGTTCGCCCGGTGCCATCGTCGGCGCGAGTACGCCATGAGCACTGTCACGTCGTAACGGGCGTGGTCGATCTCGTCGAGCAGGTTCATCGCCGCCGTGGTGATGCCGTTCGACCGCATCCCGCCGAGGAACAAGAGCAGCCTCTCGCGGCCATCGGACGCCGCCGGACGCACGTCATACCCCGCCGTTCGGCCGCGGAAGACGATGTCGATGATCCGCTCGGTCGCTTGGCCGTCATCTCGAGGTGTGAATCGCTGCCGCCATGTCGCATAGGCCGGGCCGCGGTCGCTCCCGCCGAGCAGCTCACGCATGCGCCGGCCAGCGGACTCGGGCTCCGTCACCACGGGTCCGGGCAGCTCCTCGGCAGAGAAGTAGGTTCCGCGGCTCGTCGAATAGTCGAGCGGGTCGGGGCTGTAGAACACGACAGGTCCGCCCGTGGCCAGGTAGTCGAAGAAGATCGACGAGAAATCGGTGACGACACCCGAGGTGATTCCGAGAACCACGTTCGTCGGCACCGAGTTCGGCACCAGGATGCGACGCAGCCGCGGCCTCGACTCGGCGAACCGGTGTACGACCTGGTGCGTCTTGAGCAGCACGACGTGCTCGGTGCCGAGCGTCCGCTGCATCCGGTCGACGGCGTCCACGAGCTCGTCGATGTCGTCCTCGGGGTTGCGGAAGCTGTCGCCGTGCCAGGTAGGTGCGTAGAGGACGATGTCGCGATCGCCGATCTCCAGGCCGTCGTGCTCGAGCAGGTCCCGCACAGCGGCCTTTGCGCGGGGATCGAGCCTCTGCCGGTCGATCCGGGGATAACCCTCGGTGATGATCCTGCCCGTGTACACATTGCGCAAGCGATAGGCGTCCTCGTACATGCGCTCCGCCATGAAGTCGTTGGCGGCCAGGATGTAGTCGGCACAGAGCAGGTTGCGTACGGTGTTCGCCGATTCGAGCGCGCCGTCCGGCATGTCGAACCCCATGCGCTTGAGCGGGGTCCCGTGCCACGTGTTGAGATAGATCTGCCCGTCGCGCTTGCCGAACTCGGCGGGAAAGGTGGCGTTGTTGATCAGGAATCGGCTCGTCGCCAGCGCCTTGAAGTAGGCGGTGCTGCGGTAGCGCACGAAGCTCACGCGGCGATCGCCGGAGAACTCCCGCACGAGCTCCGGAGCGGAGTCCCGCTGGGCGAGCACCCAGACGTGTTTGAGGCCGGCGAATTCCGGGTTCGCCTTCAGCCCGCGGAAAATGGCCTCCGGATTGCACAGCGCGCCATTGCCCGAGAACGACTCGTACATCACGGTGTCAGCGCGGAGTGGCCGACGACGCCAGTAGGCGTGGTGGTCGAATCGCGCGCCGCGGCGGACTTGTGTCGCGAAGCGACGGAGACGTGCGAGGGGTGACTTCACGTGCGGACTCCCGAGCGGTGGGTGGACCGTCGAGTCTTCACGCGTCGATCAAAGACTTCGCTAAGGAATCACGCGACGACGCAGGCTCCGCGACTGACCGCATCCCGGGTCCGGAAGCCGGACACCGCCCTTCATCGGGAGCGCAGTTCCGTCGCCGCGCGGCGGCTGGCGGCCGAAAGGCCTGCTCCCCAGCGGCGCACTCGGGGGAAGCACACGCGTCCGTAGCCGAACTGCTCGTAGTCGCGGCGGTAGAAGCGCCGCAATGCCGTCTGCAGTCGGGACGAGATCTCGACGTCTGCGCTCGGTCTTCCTGTCGCGCTCTGCGCCGTGCGCACCTGGCGTGCTTCCGGAACGATCTGCAGCCCGAAACGGTGGTTCAGGTCGGCGAAAGCGCTCTCGAGCCCGTCCTCGAGCCGATAGACGACGGCCTTCGGCACAACGAACTGCCACTGGGGCCGAACGTGGTTGTCATCGACGAAGTTGTCGCGACGGTACGCACGCAATCGGCTCAGGCCCCACGACTCCACCTCGTCGGCCTCGATGGCCGGGCTCGTTCCCCGATGCCTCCACAGGTACTCCGACCGGAATCGCTCGATCGGGTCGCGCACCACCATGAAGATCGCGTCGAATCGGTGCAGCCGGAAGTTCATCCGCAGCATCGGGGCATGCATGTGCTGGGGGCTGCACCGCCGCAATGTGTTGAGGCTTCCGGGTTCGTTCCGCCCGTCGAGGGTGCTCGACGGCACTGTGTACCCGGATGCTTTGAACGCGGCCTCGACGGCGGAACCTCCCGCCTTCGGCACGTGGATGAAGAGAACACTCCGGCCACTCTTCTGCAGGATGGGCATGGTCGGCCTTTCTCAACAGCAAGGCTCCGACGCTAGGAATCCGACGCTCAGAATTCACCAAGAATCGAAGCAGCCGCGCTGAGCGCGCGTCGGAATGCGCGCCCGCCGCGGTTCATCCGGCGCGCCCCACCGGCTGCACGCGCTCATCGCACAGCGCGGTTCCTCAGAACTCACGGCGGCGGTACCAGCTGTACGAGAGCCACGCCGACAGCGCATAGCAGATCACCGCGACCAGCACGCTTCCACCGAGCACGACTGCCTGCGGAATCTCAGCGACCCCCGCCGGTGATATCTGCTTGATCGCCAGGATGATGAGCAGAGCAGCCACGGCGAGCAGAGCGAAATTGAGCAGGCGCGCCCTCTGGTAGCCGAGCGCGAAGTAGAGCGGAAGCTGGACCGCTTGCACGATCAGGGCCGCCGCGATCAGCGTGCCGACGCCGACGAGCAGGCCGCCGGACGGGACGTTCGTGACCGCTGCCTCAATGAGCGTGGATCCGGTTCCCACGACAACGGCGGCCAGGGTGGTCAGCAAGACCGTGGCGTAGCGCCCGACGACGCGCGTGCGCTTGCGGATCGGCAGGATCTGGTACAGCAACTCGAGTCCGGCCTGCTCGTCTGCGGCGAAGAGGTTCAGCGGAACGGCCATGATGACGCCGAGAGCCACGATCGTCTGTGCGATCTGGAGGTTCGGAGCCGTGGTCACCCCGAGGAGGATCATGACCGCGAACGTGATCACGATCGTCTTCACGAAGGGGAGGAGCGAATGCAGATCGAGCATCACGAATCGGGACCAGCCGGCCAGGGGTGCGGGTGTGTGCGTCCGGCGCAGGGCGAGGTGGCTGCTCATCGGGCGATTCCTTCCGTGACGGGAACGGCGAGTGCTTTGACCACGTCGTCGATGCTGGCTTCTTCGACGAGCACCGAAGACGGCAAGCCACCGGAGTCGACGGCTCGCACTATCGCTTCGAAGTTCGTGGTGGTGGACCGCGCCCCGATGAGGCGATCGCGGAGCGGAAGAAGATCGTCATTCGTGCCGCGCACGGCGAAGAACACCTCCGTGAGAGCGTCCATGTGCCCCGAATAGACCACCCGGCCGGCACGTACGGCGACCAGTTGATCGGCGATTCCGCCGAGATCCGCGGGGATGTGCGTCGAGAACAGAACGCTGCTGTCTCGCCGGGCCATGTAGTCGCGGATCACCTGCATGACTTCTTCACGCGTGAGGGGATCGAGGCCGCTTGTCGGCTCGTCCAGCACCGCGAGCTCGGGGAGCGGAGCCAGCGCGAGCACCAGGGCGAGCTTGTTGCCTTCGCCGTGGGAGAGCTCCTTCACCTTGGCATCCGGATCGAGCGTGAATCGCGCGAGCAGGGACTCCGCGTAGTTCTGGTCCCAGTTCGGATAGAACGGACGAATCGCGCGGACCGCCTGGGCCACGCTCCATCCCGGAACGAAGAACTTCGCGTCGAGCACAGCGCAGACGGATCCCTTCGCACGCTCAGGAGCGGTACCCAGCACCGACAGGGTGCCTGCATCGAGAGCCGTCATGCCGAGGATGGCCTTGATCAGCGTCGTCTTCCCCGAACCATTCGGCCCGACCAGGCCCATCACCTGGCCACGCGGCAGAGTGAGGTCCACAGGGCCGAGCCGAAATCGGCCTCGGTCCCGCACCACTCCGCGGCCTTCGATCGCGAGTTCTGTGCTCACTTCCGATCCTCCTCGTCGTTCTTCTGCGTCGCGGCATCCCAGACGCGGTCCAGTTCGCACTGCAGAGCGTCCAGCCCCACACCGCCCAGGCGCGCCGCCTCGACCGCCTCGGCCAGGCCGCGCCGGATGCGGTTGTCGACGTGTGCACGGAGCAGCGCGGGTTCGACCGCCATGACGACCGTTCCCTTGCCTTGGTGGGTGCCGACCATCCCTTCGACAGCGAGATCGTTGTACGCGCGCGTGACGGTGATGAGGCTCACTTGCAGGTCGCGTGCCAGTTCTCTGAGGGACGGCAGGTTCTCACCCGCCGCCAACGCACCCGTGAAGATCGCCGCACGAATCTGATCCTTGATCTGCTCGTACAACGGCACCGGAGACGTCTGCGACACCACGATCTGCACCTACTGAGCATATCCTATAAGTACAGTCGTGTTCGAACTCCCGCTCGTGAACCGCAGTCCGTGCTCGATGGACGAGTGTCGGACCTCGATGCGACACTGGCGGCATGTGCGGACGTTTCGCTCTCGACGACCACGTCGACGACCTCATCCAGGAGTTCGTGGCCGCCGGCGGCGACTACCGGGACTGGCGACCGAGCTACTCGATCGCTCCGACAGACCCGGTGCCGATCGTGCGCGAACGTGTCGACGGGTCGACGGGGGAGGTGCGCCGCACGGTCGACGCCGCCGTGTGGAACTTCCATCCCGCCTTCATGCGCGAGGCCAAGCGCCCGAACTTCAACGCCCGCATCGAGACCGTCGCCTCGAACGGGCTCTGGAAGGGTGCGTTCGCCTCAGCTCGGGCCATCGTGCCGATGCGCGGCTACTACGAGTGGACCGGCGAACCCGGCCACAAGCGGGCGCACTTCCTGCACTCCGCCGACGGCTCACTGCTCGCGGCTGCCGGTATCTACACCGCGCGCAGGATCGGCGAGGAGTGGCAGGTCTCCACCGCCGTCATCACCCGTGAGTCCCGGGATGCCTCTGGCGAGCTTCACGACCGCATGCCCGTGTTCCTGCAGCGCGACGTCTGGGACGAGTTCCTCAGTCCCGAAAGACTCGACGAGGCGGCCAAGCAAGACATGGTGCAGCTTCTCACCGCGGAATCCGAGAAGGTCTCGGGCACGATCACGAGCTACGAGGTGGATCCCCGCGTGAACAACTCGCGCGCCGTCGATCCGGACGATCCGACGCTCATCCGGCCGCTCGACGAGTGACGCGAGCCGTCGCTCCGCAGCCAGCAGGCCGGCATCTCTTCTCGCTCTTCTCGCTCCTCACATTCCCGCCAGGGGCACCGGCGTCGATCGACCACGGCGGCGCAGCGCAGCGCGGCGCATGCCCGTGCCACGCGGCCCACGCCCGTCGCCTCACCCTGCGCGTGCGACGTCCTGCCGTCCGAGCACGACGGCCAGAGCCAGCTTCTCGGCGTCCTCAGTACCGGGTTCGGCGGAATAGACCATGATCCGCAGATCGTCACCGGCGTCGATGAAGGTGTCGCAGTCGAGCCCGATGCGTCCCACCTGAGGATGCTCGACGAACTTGTGCCGTGAACGGCTCTCGTTCTGTCGCAGGTCGTTCGATGCCCAGAGAGAGCGGAACAGACCGCTGCCGCTGTGCAGCTGCGCGATCAGCCTCTGCACCCTCGGGTCGCCCGGATACTTCGTTGCGGTCAGCCTCAGGTCCGCCACGATTCCCGCCTGCTGCTCCGCGAGCTCCTCCGGTGAGAGCGCTGCGACCGGACCGGGGCCCATGATGTTGCGCCAGACGCCGTTGCGCTGGATGCCTTCCCATGCTGCCGCGCCCGTCAACGCCTCGTACGCGGCGTTGGTGAGGATGAGGTTCCACATCGCGTCGTAGACGGCGATCGGATTGCCCGCGAGCCTGTCAACGAGGCGCTGCACGCTCGGCGGAATGCGCGATGACACCAGTTCCCGTCCCGGCACCGCTTGGCCGCCGAGGGCGAACAGCAGTTCGCGCTCGGCATCGGCCAGGCGAAGCGCCCGCGCCAACGCCTCGATCACCTGCACTGAAGGCGAGGTCGCGCGGCCCTGTTCGAGACGCGTCAGGTAGTCGACCGAGACTCCGGCGAGCGAGGCGAGCTCCTCCCGGCGCAGTCCTGCCGCGCGACGACGCCCACCGGCGGGAAGCCCGACGGAGCGCGGGTCGAGGCGATCACGCCATCCGCGCACGGCCCGTCCGAAACCCTGATCGCCCATGCCTTCAGTCTCTCCCGATGCGACGCACTGTGCCTGGCCCTGCCAGTCCCACGACAGACAGACGACTGCCTGCCGAACGACCGGGGAGCGAACCTTCTGGCATGACAACCACACTGATCACCGGGGCCAACAAGGGCCTCGGCAAAGAGACCGCCCGCAGACTCCTCGCACTTGGACACACCGTGTACCTCGGCGCGCGAGACGCGGAGCGCGGCCGCGCCGCGGCCGAGGAGCTCGGCGCTCACTTCGTGCAACTCGACGTCACCGACGACGCATCCGTCGCCGCCGCACTCGCGCGGATCGCCGAGGCGGGCGGTCTGGACGTTCTCGTCAACAACGCCGGCATCGCCAAGCGCTCCACGGATGCCCGCCACGAGTCGCTCGACGGACCGAGCGTCCTCGAGGTGTTCGACACCAATGCGGCAGGGATCATCCGCGTGACCGAGGCCGCACTCCCGTTGCTCCGCCAGTCTGACAACCCCGTCGTCGTGAACGTCTCGAGCGCACTCGGCTCGTTCTGGGCGACGCATGAGCCGTCGCGTCCGGCCTCGCACTTTTCGTCGATCGTGTACGGATCGAGCAAGGCCGCCGTCTCGATGATCACGGTCCAATACGCGATGGCCGTGCCCGAGGTGAAGTTCAACGCGGTCGAGCCGGGGATCACGGCCACCGAGCTCGGTGGCGGCGACCCGGGAAGCCATCCGGGACGTCCCGCCGCCGAGAGCGCGCGCCTGGTGGCGGCGTGGGCGGCGATCGGTCCCGACGGCCCGACGGGCACGTTCCAGGAGGATGCCGGCGAGCTCGGCTGGTGACGGAGCCGGGCCCGCGAAAGCGGAGCCGGCGACGAGCGAGGCTGCCGGAGACCAGGATGAGACGTGGCATACTGCCGCGATGGCCGACATCGAGCTGACCGGCATTCCTGGCGGCACCGTCACACTCCACGACGCGCGCCGCAAGGATCGCTGGAGCATCGAGCTCGAGCCGTTCGAACTCGGCGTCTTCGCGGTCACGCAGCGTGAGCTGGCGGAGCTGATCGGGGAGCCGGCACCGCATCCGCGCCGCCCAGCTTCCGACGTCAGCTGGCTGCGCGCCGTGCGCTTCTGCAACGCCGCGTCGGAGTGGGAAGGGCTCGATCCGGCTTACGGCGTCGACGGCGAGGATGTCACGTGGCACGTCGACGCCGACGGCTATCGTCTGCCCACGGAGGCGGAGTGGGAGTTCGCCTGCCGTGCCGGCTCCGTGGGCCCGCAGTACGGCCCGCTGACCGAGATCGCGTGGACCAGTGCGGACGGCGTGAGCTCCCCGCAGAACGTGGGCGGCAAGCATCCGAACGCGTACGGCCTGTTCGACACGCTCGGCAACGTGTGGGAGTGGTGCTGGGACCTGCTCGACCCCGCCCGCTACGGCGAGTATCGCGTGTTCCGAGGCGGTGGTTTTGCGGATGACGCGTGGAGCGTTCGCGCGTCGACTCGCCGCGGCGGCGGCCCGCGCATGCACCACGAAGATGTCGGCTTCCGCGTCGCACGCGGCGGCTTCGACGCCGTGGACGAGGCGCAGGGATGGTCGGCCGCCGCCGATCGTGAGCGCGCCGTCTTCGATGGGCCGCTTCCGTCGGGGTGGACGCCGCGGGAGTGAGGAACGTCGTCTCGAAGTCAAAAGATGCGAACAGGCCAACGGTCTTGTGCATTATTCGACTTCGAAACCAAGGGGCGATTCACGGGGACCACCTCACGGGAAAAAGGAAGAGGACCGGCCCTCTTCGTTTTGTGCGCGAGGGGGGACTTGTCCCTATCGTTTCCCCCATCCGCCGCTCCGCGGCGCACGGGGACCCCCACCGATGGGGGCCCACCCCGGGGCGGTTCCAGGGGACCACCTCACGGGCAAAACGAAGAAGGCCGGCCCTTTCGGGCCGGTCCTCTTCGTTTTGTGCGCGAGGGGGGACTTGAACCCCCACGCCCTTAATCGGGCACTAGCACCTCAAGCTAGCGCGTCTGCCTATTCCGCCACCCGCGCGCACTTCTCGACAGCCTGACGAATCAGCTGCCGACGTAAGACATTAGCACGGATCCGGGCCCTCGTCCGACGCCCTGCGCGGCCCCGGTTCGGCCCGGATCGAGCCGCCCGCCGACGCCGCCAGTCCTGCCCATCGTCGTCCTGCTCAGCGGCCGCCGGCCGGCGATTGGTCGCCCGTCGCATCGGCCGGGTAGCGTTAGCGCATGACCATCCCGAACGAGAAGAGCGCCGCCTCGGGCCCCGCGTCACACCCTGCATCGCCTGAGACGCAGAACCTCGACGAGACGGCGCGCATCGCTCGGGATCTGATCCGCATGGACACCACCAACTGGGGCGAGGGTCGCGCCGAGGGAGAGACCGAGGCCGCCGAATACGTCAACGCGCACTTGGAGTCCATCGGGCTGAAGCCGAGCATCTACGAGTCGCAGCCCGGCCGCACCAGCGTCGTCGCGCGCATCCCGGGCCGCGACAGGAGCAAGCCGGCGCTGGTAGTGCACGGCCACCTCGACGTCGTCCCCGCCGACCCTGCCGATTGGACTTTCGACCCGTTCGCCGGCGAGATCCACGACGGCCTGCTCTGGGGTCGCGGCGCCGTGGACATGAAGAACATGGATGCCATGATCCTCACCGCGGTGGGAGACATCCTGCGTGCGGGGGAGTCACCGGAGCGCGACCTCGTCATCGCGTTCTTCGCCGATGAGGAAGACGGCGGGCTGTTCGGGTCGCACTTCATGGTGGACGAGCACCCGGATGTCTTCGAGGGCGCCACGGAGGCCATCAGCGAGGTCGGCGGCTACTCGGTCGACATCGCCGGCCGGCGCGCCTACCTGTTGCAGACGGGGGAGAAGTCGCTCGTCTGGATCCGGCTGGTCGCCCGGGGCCGCGCCGCTCACGGCTCGCGCATGGTGGCCGACAACGCCGTGACGAAGCTCGCCGAGGCCGTCGTCGCGATCGGCAGGCACGAGTGGCCGCTCCGCCTCACCGACACCACGACGCAGCTCGTCGGCGAGCTGGCCCGGCTGCTCGACGTCGATCCGGTCGCGCTGGGACCGGACGAGGTCGTGCTGCGCAGCGGGACGGCATCCGGATTCATCCGCGCCACGCTGCGCACCACGAGCAACCCCACACTGCTGAAAGCCGGCTACAAGCACAACGTGGTGCCCGAGCGCGCCGAGGCGCTGGTCGACATCCGCACGCTGGCCGGCGAAGAGGACGACGTGTTGGCGCAGGTGCGCGAGATCGTCGGCGACGACGTCGACATCGAGATCGTGCACCGAGACATCGGCCTCGAGGCGCCGTTCGCCGGCCCGCTGGTGGACGCCATGACCGGCGCGCTCCTGCAACATGACGCCGACGCGACGGTGCTCCCGTATCTGCTCTCGGGCGGCACCGACAACAAGGCACTCAGCCGCCTCGGCATCACCGGCTACGGATTCGCTCCGCTCAAGCTGCCGGCCGACATGGATTTCCCTGCCATGTTCCACGGCGTGGACGAGCGCGTGCCGCTCGACTCGCTCGTGTTCGGGCGCACCGTGCTGCGCCACCTTCTTTCCACGTACTGACCCCGTCCACCCCCTGAACGAAAGAGCGTGATGGACTTCGTCAACGCCCTGATCCTCGGCCTCGTCCAGGGTCTGACCGAGTTCCTGCCCGTCTCCTCGAGCGCGCACGTGCGCATCGTCGGCGAGCTGATCGGCACCGGCGCCGACCCGGGTGCGGCGTTCACCGCGATCATCCAGCTCGGCACCGAGCTCGCCGTGCTCGTCTATTTCTGGCGCGACGTGACCACGATCATCGGGCGCTGGTTCCTCGCCCTGTTCGGCAGGATCCCGCGCAACAACCCGGATGCCCGCCTCGGCTGGATGATCATCGTCGGCAGCATTCCGATCGTCGTGCTCGGCCTCCTCTTCCAGGACGCCATCGAGACGACGTTCCGCTCGCTGTGGATCGTGGCGACCATGCTCATCCTGTTCGGCGTCATCCTCTGGATCGCCGACCGCGTCGGAACGAAGACCCGCCGCGTCTCCGAACTCACCTGGCGCCACGCCGTCTACTACGGGCTAGCGCAGTCGCTCGCCCTGGTCCCCGGCGTCTCCCGCTCCGGGGGCACCATCTCGGCCGGTCTGCTCATGGGTTACCAGCGCAGTGCTGCCGCCCGGTACTCGTTCCTGCTCGCCATGCCCGCGGTGTTCGGCAGCGGACTGTACGAGCTCTACAAGTCGATCAAGCACCCGTGCGTCGCCGGCTCGAGGGACGCCCTGGCGCACGCCTGCACGCCCGAGGTCTTCAACGGTTTCGACACGCTCGGCGCCACGATCGTGGCGTTCGCCGTCGGCCTGCTCGTCATCGCTTTCTTCATGCGGTACATCTCGCGCCGCAGCTTCACCCCGTTCGTGATCTACCGCATCGCCATCGGCGTTGTGCTCTTCATCCTGCTCGGAACCGGGGTGCTGGATGCCTGATTCCTGGCCGCGTCCGTCCGTCCCGTCCCTGCCGGGCTCGGGCTCCGTCCCGTCCCTGTTCGACACCACGACCGGGCGGCTGCGTCCCGCCGCTCCCGAAGGCGACCTCGCGCGCCTCTACGTCTGCGGGATCACGCCTTACGATGCGACGCACATCGGGCACGCGAACACCTATCTCGCGTTCGACACCCTGCAGCGGGTCTGGCTCGATGCCGGGCTCGACGTGCGCTACGCACAGAACATCACCGACGTCGACGATCCTCTCCTCGAGCGTGCGAACGCGACAGGCGTCGACTGGCGGGCGCTGGCCGACAGCCAGGTCGCGCTCTTCCGCGCGGACATGGCGGCACTCCGGCTGCTTCCGCCCCACGACTATGTGGCAGTGACCGAGGTGGTCGACGAGATCGCAGAAGCCGTCGGAACGCTGAAAGACCGCGGGCTCGCCTATGCAGTCCCCACCGCCGACTCCGCGGGCGACGACCTCTACTTCGACATCGCTGCCGCCGAGCGGGCGACGACGTGGCTCGTCGGCAGCACGACGCAATTCGACCACGGACAGCTGCTCACGCTCTCAGCGGAGCACGGCGGCGACCCGGATCGTGCCGGCAAGCACGACCCGCTCGACCCACTGCTCTGGCGCGCGGAACGCGCAGGCGAACCCGCCTGGGACTCTGTCGTCGGCCGCGGCCGTCCCGGCTGGCACATCGAGTGCTCCGTGATCGCCCTCGACCGCCTCGGCGCCGACTTCACCGTGCAGGGCGGGGGAGCGGACCTCGCCTTCCCGCACCACGATCTCAGCGCCGGCCATGCTGCCGCGCTCAGCGGCCGGCCACTCGCCGGGCTGTACAGCCACGCCGGGCTCATCGCCTACCAGGGCGAGAAGATGAGCAAGTCGCTCGGCAACCTCGTGCTCGTGTCGCAGCTGCGGGAGCAGGGCGTGCCGGCCGCGGGCATCCGTCTCGCGCTCCTCGCCCACCGGTACCGCGACGAGTGGGAGTGGACCGAGCAAGGACTCGACGACGCGCTGGCGCGGCTGGATGCCTGGCGCGGCATCCGCGAGAACCCCGCCGGTCTGCGTGCCCTCGACGTGCTCACCGCCGTGCGCGAACGTCTCGCCGACGACCTCGACACCCCCGGCGCGCTCTCCGAGATCGATCGAGCCGCGGCCTCGGGCGTCGACGATCCTGACCTCGTACGTTCGCTGGCCGATGCCCTGCTGGGCATCGACCTGCGCTGACGTCCGGCGCGGTTCGCCGTCGAGGCTACGGATTCGCCGTCGAGACTACGGTCGGCCGCCAAGTCTCGACGCCGGAACGGCGGTCGCAGCACCGCGGCCCGCGTGGCGCCGTGGGCCGCCAATGTACGGCGCGCACGCTGAGTTAACGATCCGTGAACACTCGTTTCGTGATCACGATTTTTATGAACGGTTCGTTCATTCCGTCGTAGGCTCGCAGGCGTGACATCGAACGACACCGTGCTCGTCCTCGACTTCGACGGAACCGTCTCCATCGGCGACGCCCCCGTCTGGGCCTACGCGGATGCCGTGCTCGCCATGATCGACGGCGACAGCGGCGAGCAGATCCGCGGCGGGCTGAAAGCGTTCCTCGAGGGAGATCCCGCCTCGCCGTCCTACATCGACGGCTACGCCGCCGTGGCCGCCCTCTCCGCCGAGGCGGTGAGCGGTGAGCACCGCGACGCCGCGTACGCGGCCAGTCGCCGAGCCCTGGCGCAGGGGATGCTCGATGTCACCGCCCCCGAGGACCTCGCGTCGTTCCTGCACGAGCTCGGGGCCACCACGCGACGGGTCCTCGTGACGAACGCGCCGGGGGAGGGCGTCGTGCAGACCCTCGAGGCGCTCGGGCTCACCGGCGAGCTCGACCAGGTCATCACCGGCGCGGGCAAGCCCGACGGATGGGCGGGCATCCTGCCTTCCCTGCTCGGCGGCCGCCCCGCCGAGAACCTCATGGCGGTCGGCGACATCTGGAGCAACGATCTCGCAGCGCCCGCGGCCGCCGGCTGCGCCACCGCGCTCATCGACCGGTTCGGCCGGGAGAGCGCACCTGCCGACCTCGTCGGAGACAAGTTCGAGTCGCTCTACGACGGGATCCGAACCTGGGCCGCGGACCCCGCGGCGTTCCGCCGCGAACACGCTCCCGCCCCGATCGCGGCCGCCGACTGAACCCCGATGAACGTCCCTTCCTGAACAGCGACTCTCCACGACGGCAAGTCCGAATACCGCAACTCCTCGATACCGCAAGTCCACGCACCTCCTACATGTAAGGAACACGATGAAGATCGCAAAGATGAGCATCGCCACCACGGCTGCCCTGGCCGTCGCGGTCACGCTCGCCCTCAGCGGCTGCGGCGTCCAGCAGCAGGACACGACGGGCGACTCGACCGCTGCCGCGTCCGGCCCGTGCACCGGCAAGGCCGACAGCTCGGCGAAGGCTCCGACGAAGCTGACTCTCGCGCTGGTGCCGTCCGGCGACGCGAGCAAGCTCGTCGAGACGGTGAAGCCGCTCGAAGACGCGCTGACCAAGCGTCTGGGCATCCCGGTCAAGGGCGTCATCACGCAGGACTACCAGGCCGCCGTCGAGGCGATCGGCAGCAACCAGGCCCAGATCGGCATGCTGCCGAGCCTTCAGATGAGCCAGGCCTGCGACAAGTACGGCGCGGTCCCCGCGCTGCAGACGCAGCGCAACGGCAAGAGCACCTACGCCGCCCAGTTCTTCACGAACGATCCCGACAAGTACTGCGCCGACAAGCCGGTGAAGGGCGACGACGGCATGCTGTACTGCAACGGCACGCAGTCGGGCACGGGCCCCGCCGGACTCTCGTCGATCAAGAAGATCAAGGGTGCCACGGTCTCCCTCCTGCAGGCGGCGTCGCCGGCCGGCTACATCTTCCCGGTCGCGGCGATGAAGAAGCAGGGCATCTCGATCGACGACATCAAGGTGACGCAGGTCACCGCGAACGACGCCAGCGTGCTCGCGGTCTACAACGGCGACGCCGAGGTCGGCACCAGCTACTGGGACGCGCGCACCGTCGTGCAGCCCGACACCCCCGACGTGGGCAATAAGGTCGTCGTGTTCGCCCTCACCGACGAGATCCCGAATGACGGCGTCTCGATCAGCGCCGGCCTGAGCAAGAAGTGGCAGTCCAAGATCGCCGACGCGATGAAGTCGTACTCGAAGACCAAGGACGGCGTGAAGACGCTCGAGGCCATCTACCAGATCTCCGGACTGGTGGATGCCGACCCCGCCAGCCTGCAGAAGACCCAGAAGGCCGCGGCCTCGATCGGCCTCGGCTGATCGGGCACGACCACAACGGACGGAACACCATGAACGACCCGCACTCCACACCGGAAACGAGCGGCGCCGGCATCCGGTTCGAGCACGTCGACGTCACCTACCCGAACGGCTACCGCGGTCTGAAGAATGTGAACCTTCAGATCGCGCCGGGCGAGATGGTCGCCGTCGTCGGGCTCTCCGGCGCAGGCAAGTCCACGCTCGTGCGCACGATCAACGGGCTCGTCCCGATCACGTCGGGACAGATCACCGTCGGCGAGTTCGGCCTGCACGGTCTGCGCGGCGCGAGGCTGCGACAGCTGCGCAGCGAGGTCGGCATGGTGTTCCAGAGCTTCAACCTCGCCAAGCGCACCACGGTGCTGAACAACGTGCTGATGGGCAGGCTGCACCACACGTCGGCGTGGCGCACGTTGCTCGCGGCGTGGAAGAAGGATGACGTCGAGCTCGCCATGCAGGCACTCGAACGCGTCGAGATCGTACAGAAGGCGTACGCCAACGCCTCCGAGCTCTCCGGCGGCCAGCAGCAGCGTGTGGCGATCGCCCGGGCGCTGGCGCAGAAGCCGAAGGTGATCCTCGCGGACGAGCCGACGGCATCCCTCGACCCGCCCACCTCGCACGTGGTGATGCGGGACCTGCAGCGCATCAACACGGAACTCGGCATCACCGTGGTCGTCAACCTGCACTTCCTCGACCTGGCGCGACGCTACGGTCAGCGTCTCGTCGGACTGCGCTCCGGCGAGATCGTCTACGACGGGCAGGGAGCGGATGCCGACGAGAGCGTCTTCGAGTCCATCTACGGCCGGTCGCTGACGGCCGAGGATGTGCTGCCCGAGACGACAGCGGAGCTGTCGTGAGCGTGGCCGGACTCGGCGCGAGCCGGGCCGGGACCCTTCGCCGCCCGAGCGCCGGCGGACCCGGGACCGCGGGCGGATCGGCGCGACCGACGAAGCCGCGCACGGGGTGGAAGTCGCTCGTCGCCCTTCTCGTCGTGGCCGGCATCACCGTCTGGTCGGCCATCGCCGTCGGGGTCGACTTCGGGGCGCTGATCGAGAACGCGAACAACGCGTCGAACACGCTCATCCAGCTCGTGCAGCCGGACTACTCGTTCTTCCCGCAGACCGTCCCCGCGCTGGTGGAGACGGTCCAGATGGCGATCATCGGCACGGCCGTCAGCGTGATCATCGCGCTGCCCATCTCGTTCTGGGCATCCCGCGCCACGAACCCGAACAGCGTGGCACTCGGCATCGTGCGCTTCGTGATGAACGTGGTGCGCAGCGTGCCCGACCTGCTCTACGCATCCCTCTTCGTCACGGTCATCGGCACCGGTGCACTCTCCGGCGTCTTCGCGCTCGTGCTCTTCAACCTCGGCATCATGGTCAAGCTGATCTCCGAGGCTCTCGACGGTCTCGACCGGGGAGGGCAGGAGGCGTCACTCGCCACAGGAGCAACCTGGTTCAAGGCGAACCGGCAGGCGATGCTGCCGGAGGTGGCCCCGACCTACATCTCGCAGACGATCTACGTGCTCGAGCTGAACATCCGTGCGTCGACGGTCATCGGTCTCGTCGGCGCCGGCGGCCTCGGTATGCTCATCGACAAGGTGCGCACGTTCTACCAGTACCACTACCTGAGCCTGATCATCTTCGAGATCCTGGTGATCATCGTGCTGCTGGAACTGCTGAGCTCGTTCGCCAGGAAGAGGCTGATCAAGTGACCGCCGTCAGCCCGTCCACCACCACGCGCACGCCGTCGCCGACACGACACCCCGGTCCCTCCGAGCGTCCGGTCAAGCCGTCCCGTCTCAGCAGCAAGCTGATCTGGCTTCTCGTCACGCTGGTCGTCGTCGCCGCGTTCTGGAGCGTCGACATCTCCTGGGATGCCCTGCTCACCCTCCCGCAGAAGCTCGTGCACTACCTCGGGCTGATGTTCCTGCCACCAGCGTGGTCGAAGCTCCCGGACGCCCTGGGCGCGACCATGCTGTCGGTCGCGATGGCCTGGTTCGGCACGCTGATCGGCATCGTGATCTCGTTCCCCCTCAGCCTGCTCGCCACCCGTGGCCTCATGCCCGCCGTGGTGCGCTGGCCGCTCCGCGGTCTCTTCGCCGTTCTTCGCGCCGTGCCCGAGGTCGTCATCGCCGTGCTGATGCTCTCGGTCACCGGCCTGACGGCGTTCACGGGTGCGCTCGCGATCGCGATCGGATCGATCGGCACGCTCGGCAAGTGGGGCTACGAGAGCTTCGAAGCGGTCGAGCGCGGCGCCATCGAGGCGACGACCGCGGCCGGCGCCTCACGCACGCAGGTCATGCGCTGGGGCGTGTGGACCAACGCCAAGCCCGATGTGCTCGCGTTCTGGCTCTACCGGTTCGAGATCAGCGTGCGTGCCTCCGCGATCCTCGGCCTCATCGGCGCGGGTGGCATCGGCAAGATGCTGGTCGACAACATTCAGTTCCGGGTGTGGGATGTCGTGGGCATGCTGATGATCGTGGTCGTCGTCGTGACGATGATCATCGATCAGCTCTCGGGCATGGTTCGGCATCGCATCATCGAGGGACGCTGGGAGCTTCCGGTCGTGACCGCGCTGCGCCGACGTTCCGCACGCAGGGCGCGCGAGGAGTCGATCGAGCTCAAGGCGGCGTCGCATGACTGACGCGAGCGGCGGGCTGCGCATCCTTCACCTCTCCGACACCCACCTGTTCGGCGATCGCACCGTGCACTACGGCGTCGTCGACACGACCGCCGCGCTGCGCCGCGTGCTGCGGGTGGCGGGGGAGCTGCAGGCGGTCGACCTGGTGGTCGCCTCCGGCGATCTCTCCGACGACGGGAGCGAGGCGTCGTACCGCACCCTGCGTGAGCTTCTGGAGCCCTGGGCCGCCGCGCGAGGCGCCCGGGTCGTCTATGCGATGGGAAATCACGACGGAGCGCACGGCTACCGTGCGGTGCTCGGCGACCCGTGGCGCGTGCTGGAGGCGAACGGCACGCGCATCGTGGTGCTCGACTCCTCGGTGCCGGGGCATGGGCACGGAGAGCTCGGCGATGTCCAGCTCGAGCGGCTCCGCGGCATCCTCGCGCAGCGCGCTCCGCGCGGCACCGTCGTCGTGCTGCACCACCCGCCGACGCCGGCATCGAGCGCACTGCTGCGCGCGCTCGAGCTGCAGCACCCCGAGCGCCTGCTCGAGGTCTGCGCCGCCGGGGATGTGCGCGCGATCCTCGCCGGCCACTACCACCACGCGTTCGTCGCCATCGAGCAAGGCATCCCGGTGATCGTGGCTCCCGGCATCGCCAACACGACCGATCCGCTCGTCCCCGCCGGCCGTGAGCGCGCCGTGACCGGCTCCGGGTTCGCCGTCGTCGACGTGCCGGAGCACGGGATGCCCCGGGTTGCCTTTGTCACCGCTCCATCGGCGGGAGGCGACGGCGCCCCCGCGGACGGAGCCGAGCTCTTCGACCTCTCGCCCGACGAGGTCGACCGCATCGCCGAGATCGCGGGGCCTGCACGATGACGCCGTCGAAGCCGGGAGAGGTCCTGGCGACGATCCGATCGCTGCTGCCCTCGCTGCTGCCCACGGAACAGACCGTCGCCCAGGTGCTGCTCAGCAGATCGAACGACATCGTCGAGCTCAGCTCGCAGCAGATCGCCGATCTCGCCGGCGCCTCGCGGGCCACCGTCGTGCGCACCTGCCAGAGCCTGGGCTTCAGCGGCTACCAGCAGCTGCGCGTCCTGCTCGCGCGCGACGCCGGGTACCAGGACCCCGAACCCGCACCCCCGGCATCCGCGCCGGACGACGCCGTCGGCATCGTCACCGAGACATTCCGGCACGTCGCCGCGAGCGTCCCGGGCATGCTCGCCCTCCTCGACGACGACGAGGTCGCTCGCGCGGTCGACACCCTCGCCTCGGCGAACAGGGTGCTCGTAGTCGGCAACGGCCTGTCGGCGCCGACGGCAGTGGATGCCGCGGCGCGCTTCACCAGCATCGGCCGCCCTGCCGAGGCGCCCACCGACGTGATCGGCCAGCAGATCAGCGCACGGCTCCTCGGTCCGGGTGACGCTGTACTGCTGTTCAGCGGAAGCGGCGCGAACGCGAGCACGCAGCGAGTCGCCATGGCGGCCTCCACCGCTGGTGCGAGCGTGATCCTGGTCACGTCGTTCGCGCGCAGCCCGCTCACTCAGAGCGCCGACATCGCGCTCGTCGTCACGATGCCCGACCTCACGTTCCGCGAGGAGATCACGTTGACCTCCCGGCTGCCACAGGCCATCCTCGTGCAGGGCATCGTCGCGGCACTCACGAGCGCCCTGGGGGAGCGCGCCGAGCGCGCCAAAGCGCTCGCGCTCGATGCGATCAGCGACAACCTCGTCGAGTAGCGCACGGTTCTCGCCGCCGCCCACCAGACAGGCGACGGCACAACCGGTGAGTCAGTCGCGTCGCCAGGGCTCGTCGGGCCCCCGAGAGTCGCCACGGCCGTCGCCCTTGTCTCCTCGGCCGTCGCCGCGACGACGCAGGTAGCGCTCGAACTCCTGCGCGATAGCCTCGCCGCTCGCTTCCGGCGAGTCCACCGTGTCGCGGGCCTGCTCGAGCTGTTCGATGTACGCCGCCATGTCTTCGTCGTCGGCGGCGAGCGCATCGATCCCGCTCTCCCAGGCTGCGGAGTCGGCCACGAGGTCACCGCGGGGGATGGTCACGTCGAGCATCTGCTCGAGCTTCTCGATGAGGGCGAGCATCGCCTTCGGGCTGGGGGAGTTGTGCACGTAGTGCGGCACCGACGCCCACAGTGTCAGCGTCGGAATCCCTACGGTCTCGGCCGCGTCCGCGAACACGCTGAGGATGCCCACGGGACCCTCGTACGTCGGCCTCTCGACTCCGAGGTCCGTCCTCACCTGCGGGTTCTCGCTCGAGGTGAACACGGAGATCGGTCGGGTGTGCGGCACGTCGGCCAGCATCGAGCCGAGAAGCACGACGCCGTCGATGCCCGCCGACAGCGCGGCGTCGATGAGCTCGGTCGTGAACGCCTTCCAGCTGCGCGACGGCTCCGTGCCCAGGAGCAGGTGGAGATTGCCGACGCCGGCGCCGCTCGCGTGGAATTCGGCATCCTCTTCGAGCGGGTCGACCTGGATTCCGGGGGAGACCGGTGCATACAGGACCGCTCCCGGCCACTCCAGACGCCGCTGCCCCTCGTCGTCGGAGGCGATGGTCGGCCGGTTGAACTGGAAGTCGTAGTACAGCTCGGGGTCGACGCCCGCCACGGGAACGACGTCGAGGGCGTCTTTGAGGGTGCGTACGGCGCCGCTGGCGGCCTCGCCGGCATCGTTCCAGCCCTCGAACGCCACGACGAGGATGTGCCCGTCGAAGATCCCGCTTTCGTTCGTCACGCTGTGCAGCCGCTTTCGTTCGGGTGCGTGCCGGTTCCGGCACGTCCTTCCAGGATAGGGCGCGGCGTCGCCGCCCGAACCTGCACGGCTTCTCGGCGCGGCGCCGCTCCGGCTGCGGCCCATAGACTGGATGCCCGTGACCGCCATCCCCTCCGCCGTCCTGTTCGACATGGACGGCACCCTCGTCGACACCGAGCCGTACTGGATGAAGGCCGAGGGCGAGCTGGTGCGGCGGTTCGGGGGCACGTGGACGCATGACGACGCTCTCGTGCTCGTCGGCTCCGGTCTCTGGGAGTCTGCCAAGGTGTTCCAGCAGCACGGCGTCGACCTCGACGCCGACACGATCGTCGACACCCTCACCACACGGGTGAGAGAGCAGCTGGAGACCGACGGCGTGCCGTGGCGACCGGGCGCGAAGGAGCTGCTGCTCGACATCCGTGAGCACGGCCTGAAGACGGCGCTGGTGACCATGTCGGTTCGCGGCATGGCCGAGCAGGTCGTCTCGCACATCCCGTTCCAGGCGTTCGACACGCTGGTCACGGGAGACGAGGTCGCGCGACCGAAGCCGTACCCGGAGCCCTACCTCGAGGCGGCGCAACGTCTCGAGGTGCCCGCAACGCGCTGCATCGCCATCGAGGACTCGATGAACGGTCTCGCCTCTGCCGTCGCCGCCGGTACCGTCGCCATCGGCGTTCCGCACATGATCCCGCTGCCCACCAGCGACGAGCACACCCTGTGGCCGACGCTCGACGGCATCCATTTCGCCGACCTCGTGTCGGTGTTCCAGGAGCGCACCGCATGACGCACGAACTCCCCGCCGCCTCCGGCCCGTTCCGTGCGGGCGACCGCGTGCAGCTGACCGGACCGCGCGGCCATCTGCACACCATCACCCTGGTGCCCGGCAAGGTCTTCCACTCGCACAAGGGCCCGCTGGCGCACGACGCGATCATCGGTCGGCCCGACGGCTCCGTCGTCGTGAACGAGGCGGGCGTCGAGCACCTCGCGCTGCGACCCCTGCTCACCGACTTCGTGATGTCCATGCCCCGAGGCGCCGCCATCGTCTACCCCAAGGACTCCGCGCAGATCCTCGCGCAGGCCGACGTGTTCCCCGGAGCCACCGTGGTGGAAGCGGGCGTCGGTTCAGGGGCACTCTCCCTGTGGCTGCTGCGTGCGATCGGCCAGTCGGGCCGCCTGGCCTCGTTCGAACGCCGCGACGAGTTCGCCGACGTCGCCCGCGGCAACGTCGAGACGTTCTACGGCGTGCTGCCCGAGACGTGGTCGCTGACGGTGGGCGACCTCGCCGAGGAACTCCCGAAGACGTTCGCCGCCGGAACGGTCGACCGCATCGTGCTCGACATGCTGGCACCGTGGGAGTGCGTGGATGCCGCTGCCACCGCCCTCAAGCCCGGTGGCGTGCTGCTGTGCTACGTCGCCACCGTCACACAGCTGTCCCGTGTGGCCGAAGCCATCCGCGACAGCGCAGCGTTCACGCACCCGCTCTCGAGCGAGACGATGGTGCGCGGCTGGCACGTGGAGGGCCTGGCGGTGCGCCCCGACCACCGCATGATCGCGCACACCGGCTTCCTCATCACCGCCCGCCGGCTCGCTCCCGGCACCGTCCTGCCCGAGCTCAAGCGCCGCGCTTCCAAGAGCGAATACAGCGACGACGACGTCGAGGCGTGGACACCCGGCGCCCTCGGCGAACGCGTGGTCAGTCCGAAGAGCCTGCGCAAGCGGGTGCGCGAGGCGTCCGAATCCGCGCACCTCGCCCGCGAGCGCGACGCCCTGCACGGCGAGACGGCCGCCGATCAGAGCGGCGGTGCGCAGACGGATGGCGATCAGAGCGGTGGGGGCGAGGCGGAGGGCCATCAGAGCGTCCACTAGCATGGGATGCCGGAGCGCCGACCATCGGCGAACACCGACATCTCGCCACCGAAAGAGGAATCGTGCGCAGAGCCCTCGCATCCACGCACGCGCGACGCACCGTCGCGCGCACGGCACCCGCACTGCTCGCCGCAGCAGCACTGGTCACGCTCGGCCTGACCGGATGCTCGGCGTCCGGTAGCGGCGCCTCGTGCGTCCAGCCCGGTGATGCGTCGCACCTGGTACGGGCATCCGGCGACTTCGGGTCCCCGTCGGTGTCGTTTCCGACTCCGCTCGAGTCGGCGACGGTGCAGAAGAGCACGCTCAAGAAGGGCAGCGGCGCGACGATTTCGGACGGCGACGTCGTCGTCGGCAAACTCGCGTACTCGAACGGCAAGACTGGTAGGGCCCTCGGCGCCTCCGGCACGTTCAACCTCGTCATCGGCGGATCGTCGGCGACCGGGCTCGGCAAAGCGCTCGCCTGCAGCACGGCGGGGTCGCGGGTGGCAGTCACGGGAACCGTGAAAGAGCTGTTCGGAGCCGGGTCCAACACCGGCCTGAAGAACTCGACGACGGCCGTCTTCGTGCTCGACCTGAAGAAGGTCTATCCGTCGCGGGCCACCGGCGAGCCCCGTCCGTCTCAGCCGGGCATGCCGACCGTCGTGCTGGCGCCGAACGGCCGGCCGGGCATCAAGATCCCCTCGAACGACGCCCCGACGAAGCTGCGCACCGCCGTGCTCAAGCAGGGCTCGGGCGCCACGATCACGAAGGTGACGGGCTCGCACGGCGTGCTTGTCAACTTCACCTCGGTGGCCTGGAACGACCCCGACACGGTCGCGGCGTCCAGCTGGAGCGACGGTTCGCCCGTCGTGTGGTCGAGCACCAGCGGCTCCTCCGTCCCCGCCGACGTGGTCAAGCAGCTCATCGGACACAAGGTCGGCAGCCAGATCATCGTCGTCACGCCCGGCAGCAACGCGACGGCGTACGTGATCGACATCCTCGGCATCTGGAAGTAACCGTCGGGCGTCGGGTCGCGCGGTTCTCCGCTCGCCGCGCCACGGGCATCCTTCTCGGCCGCCGATTCGTCAGTCACACCCTAGGATTGCCTGCGTGTCTCCACAGAAGGTTCCGGTCGAGGAGCGACTCTTCTCGCTCGTGCTCACGCTCGTCGCGACCGAGGCCGGCCTGACCAAGGCGGAGATACTCTCCAGCGTGCAGGGCTACAGCTCGCGCTACCGTGAGCGGGGCGACAACAGTGCACTGGAACGTCAGTTCGAGCGCGACAAAGACGACATCCGCGAGCTCGGCATCCCGCTGGAGACAGTGGACGACCCGGGAGACCCGGGCAACAACCAGAGCATGCGCTATCGCATCCCGAAGGCCGCCTACGACCTGCCGGCCGACATCACGTTCTCCCCGGAAGAGATGGCGCTCCTGCTGCTCGCGGCGACCGTCTGGCGCGAGGGGTCGCTGTCGGCGGAGTCCCGCCGGGCGATCATGAAGCTCCGGGCGCTCGGCCTCGAGGCGGACGATCCCGTGGTCGGCCTGGCGCCGCGAGTGCGCACCCGCGAGTCCGCGTTCGAACCGTTCGAGGTGGCGCTGGAGCGCAACGCGGTCGTGAACTTCGAGTACCTCAAGCCGGGGGAGTCCGCTCCGACGAAGCGCGTGGCGGAGCCGCTCGCGCTCGTGCAGTTCCACGGCAGGTGGCTGCTGCACGCGCACGACAGGGGTGCGGATGCCCCGCGCACCTTCCTGCTCTCCCGCGTCATCGGCACGCCTCGCGTGACGGCGACCACGTTCGTGCCACGCGGTTCCGACTTCGCCTCGCACGCGCTCGACGAGCTGCAGAAGATCTGGGAACGCAACCGCGCCGAGCTCGACGTCCTGCCGGCGACGGATGCCTGGGTGCGGCTCGGCAAGCGCGAAGACACCTCGCGCACGTCCGACGGCAACCTGCTGATCCACTACTCCGACACCGCTCTCCTCGCCGACGAGCTCGCCGCGTACGGCCCAGAGGTGCGCGTCGTGTCACCGCCGCGACTGGTGCAGGCCGTGCGCGACCGTCTGGGACTCACGTTGAGTACGCACACGGGCCCTCGTTCCGAACACGAAGGGACGGATGCCCGTGCCTGAGTCCGCCACGCCCCGAGACGCCCGCGACAAGCTCGCCCTGCTGCTCTCTCTCATTCCGTACCTGCTCGATCACTCCAGCGTGCCGGTCGCGGAGGTCGCTGCCGCGTTCGAGGTCGGCTCGAAGCAGATCCGCGACGCCGTGATGCTCATCGCCGTCTCCGGGCTGCCCGGCGAGTCGCACGCCTACCTGCCGGGCGATCTGTTCGACATCGACTGGGACGAGCTCGAGACGCAGGACCGCATCTCGCTCACCCACACCGTGGCGATCGACGACACCCCGCGCCTGTCCGCCCGCGAGGCCGCGGCACTCATCGCAGGCCTGCAGTACCTGAGCTCGCTTCCCGAGCACGCCGATCGTGACGCGATGGCGTCGCTCATGGCGAAGCTCGAACGGGGCACCGCCTCCGGGGCCGCGCAGGTCGCCGTTGCACCAGCCGCGCTGCGGAACACCGTCGCGTTGATCCAGGATGCCGTCACTCGCCGTACACAGCTCGACTTCGACTACGTGAACGCCCGCGGAGAGACCGAACGGCGCACTGTCGATCCGCTGCGCATCGAGTCGGTCAACGACGACTGGTACGTGCGCGGATGGTGCCATCTTCGCGAGGCCGTGCGCACCTTTCGGCTCGACCGCATCGACCACCTGGCCTCGACGGGGGAGCCGATCAGTGAGCACGCCGCGAGCGTGGTATTGCCCGAACGCTTGTTCCAGGGCGCCGACGACGACCTGACGGTGTCGGTCGATGTTCAGGCGGGCACGCTGCCGCTCATCGCCGATTTCATCCCCGACGACGCCGAGCGAATCGCCGAGGGCGACGTCGTGCACACGAAGGTGCGAGTCGCTCACTATCACGGCCTCAAGCGCATGGTGGCGCGTTTCGCCGGCCAGGTGACCGTCACCGCACCGCAGGAGGCGCGCGACGCCGTCGCCGAATGGGCGAGTGCCGGCGCAGCTCGATACGAGACAGAGGGGTAACGCGATGCCGTGGTGGTCGTGGATGGTGATCTGGGCCGTGCTCGTGCTCGGCCTGCTCGCGATGCTCGTCGCGCTCGGCTATCGACTCTTCCGCAAGGGCATGGCGACGATGCACGCTCTCGGCGAGCTTATGGAGAAGACCGAGAGGCTCTCCGATCTCACCGACGCCGAGCCCGAACCGCCCTTCCACCCCGCCGCACTCGGTCCAGCCCGTGAATACGCTGCGGTTCGGGAGGAACGGCGTGCGCGCAATGCAACGATCAGGCATACTCGGCGGGAAGCCCGGATCCGACGCGGTAAACTCCTAGTGAGAGCCGACCCGAGTCGGTTCTCCCACCTACTCCGAAAGCGACACTGAAAATGCTTGGCGATCTCTTCAGCGGATGGCACATCTGGATCATCCTGCTCATCATCGTGCTCCTGTTCGGCGCGACGCGTCTTCCCGCG
Source organism: Humibacter albus DSM 18994 (assembly GCF_000421825.1). GTDB lineage: Bacteria > Actinomycetota > Actinomycetes > Actinomycetales > Microbacteriaceae > Humibacter > Humibacter albus. Next base: position 137,324 of record NZ_ATXT01000011.1, on the reverse strand, counting down.
CTCGCTCGCAGCATCGGCCAGTCCACGCGTATCTTCAAGAAGGAGATCCGTGAGAGCCAAGAAGAGGACGAGGCCGCCGAGGCGGCCAAGTCGGCGAAGACCGAAGCCGAGATCAAGTCCGAGTCTGCCGCGGCCGACAAGCCCGCCGACAAGATCTAGCCTGTCGTGAGCACCGCCGCTCGAACCAAGCGCGGCAGGAATCCCGAAGGCCGGATGTCCCTGGGGTCCCACCTCAGGGAACTCAAGAACCGCTTCTTCTGGGTGGCCGCCGGCATCGCCGCCGGCGCCATCGCGGGATGGTTCCTCGAGCCGTTCGTCTGGGACGCGATCAGCCTGCCCGTGCATGAGATAGCGAAGTCTCAGAACGCGAGCATCAACTGGCCGAACGTCACCGCCGCGTTCGACCTGAAGCTGCAGCTGAGCGTGTACATCGGCATCATCGCCTCGTCACCGCTGTGGCTGTACGAGATCTTCGCGTTTCTCACGCCCGGGCTCACCCGCAAAGAGAAGGGCTACACGTTCGGGTTCTTCTTCACGGCAGTTCCGCTTTTCCTCGCCGGTTGCGCGGCCGGCTGGTGGGTCGTTCCGCACATCGTGGGCGTCTTGACGAGCTTCGTGCCGAGCGGCGAAACGACGCTGCTGGTGGCATCCGACTACTTCAACTTCGTGTTGAAGCTCATCATCGTCATCGGCATCGCGTTCGTCCTGCCGGTGTTCGTCGTGCTGCTCAACTTCATGCGGGTGATCAGCGCGAAGGCGATCATCAAGGCGTGGCGCTGGGCGATCCTGACGATCATGGTGTTCACCGCGATCGCCACGCCGTCGGCCGACGTCATCTCGATGTTCCTTCTCGCCCTGCCGCTCGTGGTCCTCTACCTGCTGTCATGGCTGATCGCCACGCTGCACGATCGCCGGCTGGCGAAGCGCGAGCTCGACATCGAGGCCGAACTCGCGTCCTGAATCCGGCGCGTGCACACGGTGCGTAGGCTGATCGGATGACCGACCAGCTGTCGCCCTCGGAGCGTTACGCGGCGTCGCGGGGCAGGGCCGGGCATCCCCGGCTCCAGGAGTTCCAGCTGCGGCAGCGCTTCGACCCCGACCCGTTCCAGCGCGAGGCGTGCGCCTCACTGGAAGACGGGCGCAGCGTGCTCGTCGCCGCGCCCACCGGTGCGGGCAAGACGATCGTCGCCGCATTCGCCGTTGCTCTGGCCATGCGCGAGCGCTCCGCGAAGGTGTTCTACACCACCCCGATGAAGGCGCTGTCGAACCAGAAGTATCAGGAGTTCGTCGAAGAGTACGGCTCGGATGCCGTCGGCCTGCTCACCGGGGACACCAACGTGAACGCCGGCGCGCGTGTCGTCGTCATGACCACCGAGGTGCTGCGCAACATGCTGTACGCCGAATCGGATCTGCTGACCGACCTCGCGTACGTCGTCATGGACGAGGTGCATTACCTCGCCGACCGATTCCGCGGTGCCGTCTGGGAAGAGGTCATCATCCACCTTCCGGCGCACGTGCGGCTCGTGTCGTTGTCGGCGACGGTATCCAACGCCGAGGAATTCGGCGACTGGCTGCAGACCGTTCGCGGCGACACCGACGTCATCGTCTCCGAGAACCGGCCGGTACCGCTGGAACAGCACGTTCTCGTGCGGCAGCGCATGGTCGACCTGTTCGAATCCGGGGCGCGCGGCGCGGCGAACCGGGTCAATCCGGAACTCGTGCAGCTGGCGCGCGTCGGCGGACGCCCCTCCGGCTCTCGCGGTAGGTCCGACCGAGGCCGCCGTCGCTCGTACGGGAGAGGCGACACGGAACGCGTCGACCGCCCCGACGTGGTGCGACTGCTCGGCAATCGGGGGCTGTTGCCCGCCATCTTCTTCGTGTTCAGCCGCGCGGGTTGCGACCAGGCCGTTTCGCAGGTGCTGCGGTCGGGAATCCGGCTCACAGAGGCGCACGAGCGCGAGGAGATCAGGCGCGTCGCGGAAGAGCGCTGCCGCACGATCGCCGATGACGACCTCGCCGTGCTCGGCTACTGGGACTGGCTCGAAGGACTGCAGCGCGGCGTCGCCGCCCACCACGCCGGCCTTCTTCCCGCCTTCAAGGAGGTCGTCGAAGAGCTGTTCCGGCGCAAGCTCGTCAAGGTCGTCTTCGCCACCGAAACGCTCGCGCTCGGCATCAACATGCCGGCCCGCACCGTGGTGCTGGAACGCCTGGAGAAGTTCAACGGCGAAGCGCGCGTGCCGATCACCCCGGGGGAGTACACGCAGCTCACCGGCCGTGCTGGCCGTCGCGGCATCGACGTGGAGGGGCACTGCGTCATTCAGTGGCGCGACGGGCTCGACCCGCAGGCGGTCGCAGCCCTCGCGTCCCGGCGCAGTTACCCGCTCAACTCGAGCTTCCGACCCACGTACAACATGGCTGTCAACCTTGTCACGCAGTTCGGACGTGAACGCACCCGCGAGATCCTCGAGTCGTCGTTCGCGCAGTTCCAGGCGGACCGTGCCGTGGTCGATCTCGCGCGCACCGTGCGCAAGCAGGAGGAGTCCCTCGCCGGATACGCCCGCGCGATGCAGTGCCACCTCGGCGACTTCGCCGAGTACTCGGCGCTGCGACGTGAGCTCAGCGACCTCGAGCGCAAGGGCGCGAAGTCCGGCCCGCAGAGCGCCGCCGCCCGCGAGGCACGCGCCCGCGAGCTGGCCGATCTGCGCCGGCGCATGAAGCAGCATCCGTGTCACGGCTGCGCGGAGCGCGAGAAGCACGCCCGCTGGGCGGAGCGATGGTGGCGCCTGAAGCGGGAGACGGATGCCCTCACTCGCCAGATCCGCTCGCGCACCGGCGCCGTCGCCGTCGTGTTCGATCGCGTGAGCGACGTGCTGGTCGAACTCGGCTACCTCGGCGAACGCGACGGCACGCTGGCGCCGACCGTGCACGGCAGGATCCTCGCCCGCATCTACGGTGAGCGCGACCTGCTCGTGTCGGAGTGCGTACGCCGCAACGTGTGGTCGAAGCTCGATGCGCCCGGACTCGCGGCGATGGCCTGCGCCATCGTCTTCGAGCCTCGCCGCGACGAGCAGAACCCCGCCGAGCGCTTCCTCCCACGTGGCGAGTTCGTCGACGCGCTGCGCAAGACCGAGACGATGTGGGCGCGGCTCGACGACCTGGAGCGTGAGCATCGGCTCGCCGGAAGCGAGCCGTTGTCCACGGCGCTGTGCATCGCGATGCATCAGTGGGCATCCGGGCGATCGCTGGCAGCGGTCCTCACCGAAGCCGACCTGCCGGCCGGAGACTTCGTACGCTGGGCGAAGCAGGTGATCGATCTGCTCGACCAGCTGGTCGGCGTCGGCGACCGTGCGCTGTCCGCGACGGCACGGGACGCCCTGAACGGGGTGCGGCGCGGCATCGTCGCGTACTCGGCCGTCGGCTGAGTACGGTTCTTCGGCGAGCACCAGGGTGACGTCCCCTATGCTCGCATCGTGACCCCGCCCGCCCGACCGCCGATCCCGTCGTGGCTGGCGGTGATCCTGGGTGCCGGAGGGGGAGTGGTCTACGACGGCGCGTTCCCCGCACTCGGCCTCTGGCCGCTCGCGTTCCTCGGCCTCGCCCTGATGCTCATCGCCGTGATCGGACGCTCTGTCGGCGGTGCCGTACTCGTCGGGTTCTGCTCGGGCCTCGCGTTCTATCTCACGCAGGTGTCGTGGACGGCGCTCTACCTCGGCCCGATTCCCTGGCTCGCGCTGTCGGTCTTCGAGTCGTTGTTCTTCGCGCTGTGCGCGGTGGCGATCGCGCTCGCCTACCGATGGCTCCCGCGGTCGTTCCCCACCGCACTCGGCCGCCTTGGCGTCCTCCCGGTCGTGGTCGCCGGCCTGTGGACCGGCCGCGAGTGGCTGACCGGCAACTGGCCCTACGGCGGTTTCGCCTGGGGACGCGCTGCGCTCTCGCAGTCCGAGAGTCCGCTCGCGCATCTGGTCGCCTGGTTCGGAATCGCGGGCGTCACTTTTCTCATGGTGTGGCTGGTCGCGCTCGCTCTCGAGTGCGTGCGATACCGACGACGCTCCGCCGTGCTGAATTCGCCGTCGCGCACGTGGAAGACAGCGGTGGGCGCGTTCTTCATGAAGACGTCGACGTCGACGACGACGCCGTTCTCGGAGGAGTCGTTCTCGGGCAGCACGATCCGGCCGTCGACGGGCCGCCTGGATGCCGCTGCGCGCCGCCCCGAGATCCGCGCGGCCATCGCTCTGATCGCGATCGCCCTCGTGCTCGCGGTGCCGGTGTGGCCGGCCACGACCGCCGGCACGTGGCGAGTGGGCGCCGTGCAGGGGAACGGACCGGCAGGCTACTTCGAGCCTCATCAGGTCGGTGACGTGATGAACGCGCAGATCAAGGCGACTCTGCCCATCCTCGACGAGAAGCCCGACGTCGTCGTCTGGCCCGAGGGCAGCGCCGACATCGATCCGACGCGCGACCGCACCTCAGCGCAGGTGCTGGATAACCTCAGCGAGCGGCTCGGCTCGCCCATGATCGTCGGTACCATCACGCACCGGCACGGCAAGTACTTCAATACGTCGCTGCTGTGGAAGGCGGGCAAGGGCGCCGTCGCCTACTACGACAAGAGGCATCCGGTGCCGTTCGGGGAGTACGTGCCCGACCGTGCGTTCTGGACGCCGTTCGCGCCCGACCTGCTGGGCCTCATCCAGCGCGACTACACGCCGGGAACACGTCCGAACGTGTTCGACGTGAACGGAGTCAAAGCCGGCATCTCGATCTGCTTCGACATCGTCGACGACCAGTTGACGACCGACATGATGACCGGCGGTGCCCAGATCATCATCGCGCAGACGAACAACGCCGACTTCGGCACCACGAAAGAGAACGTGCAGCAACTCGCCATCGCGCGGCTGCGCGCCATCGAAACCGCTCGCAGCCTGGTGAACATCTCCACGGTCGGCACCAGCCAGATCATCGATCCCGACGGTCGCACGATCGTCGGATTACGTGCCTACAAGGCGGGCGCCATGGTGGCGGATGTCCCGCTCGGCACCTCCACGACTCCCGCCACCCTGCTCAGCCGGGCGTTCGAAGTGCTGGTCGCCGGTCTCGGACTCGGCGGCCTCGTGATCGCCGGCGTCACGGCTCGTCGCGACCCACGCCGTGCCACCAGCTGAGTCACACAAAAACGCAGCCCGCCTCGCGGCAGGCTGCGTCAGGTGATGAGAGCTCAGGCGCCGATCTTGTGCTCGCCTCGGCGGGCCCTCAGGTAGGCGAGTCGCTCTTCGAGAAGCTCCTCGAGCTCGTCGCGGGTGCGGCGTTCGAGCAGCATGTCCCAGTGGCTGCGGGGCGCCTTCACGTCGGAACGGTCGATCTCGACCGGCGCGTCGTTCACGAGGAGCGTCGCCTCGTGGCCGCAGTATTTGCACTCCCAGGCTTCGGGGGCCTCAGCGTCAGCGGCGAACACGACATCCGTCTCGCGGTCGCAGTTCGGGCACTTGTAGGTGTAGGTGGTGCGGGCCGAAAACGTGACGCCCTCTTCGCTCTGTAAGCTCTGGGCGCCTAGCCTCATGCCGCGCAAGCTGCGGTCTGCCATTGTGTGGTCTCCTTCTCGCGTCGCATCCACACTTATAAACCGTCAAGCTGGGCATTCTCTGCCCGCCCCGCGCAGAGATTCAGTCTCCTTTCAGGTGATTTTCTCGCCCGTCGGTCGCGGGGGCGTCCCGCCGCGAACTCTCGGCGAGCACCGCAGCCAGCAGATCGCACCGATCCGAGACGATGCCGTCGACGCCCATCGACAGCACCTCGCGCATCTCGTCGGGGTCGTTGACAGTCCACACGTGCACTTCGCGTCCTGCGTCGTGCACGGCACGGACGAACGAGGGGGTGAGCACCGTCACACCGCGATGGCGGCGAGGAATCTGAACGGCGTCCACCGCGCGCAGCCCCAGTCGTACGAGCGCGGGCAGACGCAGTCTCGTGCCGATCACGGCAAGGAACGCACCGGGCGTCGACGCCGAGGTGGCCGCACCCGTCAGTGCCCGCAGGGCCCGGCGCCGACGACGCTGACCGAACGAGGTGACGAGCACGCGCGGCTCGGCACCGGCATCCCGGATCGCGTCGATCGTCGGCGACAGTGCCGCATCGGTCTTGATGTCGATGTTGAAGCGCGCATCCGGGAATTCGCTCAGCGCCTCGGCGAGCGTGGCGAGGCGTCCACCGTGCACCAGCTCCAGGGCGAGAAGCTCACGCATCGGCAACGCCTCGACCGGGTCGGCCACACCCGCAATGCGGCTCAGGTCGTCGTCGTGACAGATCACGGCCACGCCATCGGCGCTGCCGTGCACATCCGTTTCCAGGATGTCCGCGCCCGCGTCGAGCGCCGCCCGGAACGCACCGATCGTGTTCTCGGCCGCACCGCGGGCGAGGCCACGGTGCGCGATGACGCGCGGAGGAGTGCCGTCGAAGAAGCGGACCGGCTCAGGCATCCGACCGCGGTGTCGCGTCGTCCGTCCTTGTGTCGTCCGGGGACTCCGCGTCGTGGGAAGGTTCGGCGCCGTCGTTCGGTGCCGTCGCACTCGGCAGGTCGGCACTCGGCAGGTCGGCACTCGGCGGGTCGGCACTCGGCGGGTCGGGGATGACCGGCGCGGCCGCCGCAGTCAGGTCACCGACGCGTCCCGCCTCGGCCTTGCGCGCCTCGTTCTCCGCCTCGCGCACAGCCTGCTCGGCGGAGTCGTCCGAGAGCACGGCGTCGATCGAGGGGTCCGGCGCGTGGGACGACCCACCAGCGTCCTCCGCTTCGGACGGCGAGGAGAACGCCGCGAAGGGATTTCCGCTCCCGCGTGTCGCGAACCCTTCGCCGATGCCGCGAAGAGCTTCGGTGAACTCGCTCGGAATGAACCACAGCTTGTTCGAGGCGCCGTCGGCGATCTTCGGCAGCGTCTGCAGATACTGGTACGCCAGCAGCAGATTGTCCGGTTGCCCGCGGTGGATCGCGGTGAAGACCGTGTCGATCGCCTTCGCCTGCCCCTCGGCTTCGAGCACCGCGGCACGGGCGGATCCCTCCGCGTTCAGGATCGCGGCTTGCTTGGTGCCCTCGGCCGTGAGGATCGCGGACTGCTTGGTGCCCTCGGCGGTGAGGATCAGCGCGCGGCGGTCACGCTCGGCGCGCATCTGCTTCTCCATCGAGTCCTGGATCGACACCGGCGGATCGATCGCCTTGAGCTCCACACGGCTGACCCGGATGCCCCACTTGCCCGTCGCCTCGTCGAGAACGCTGCGCAGCTGGTTGTTGATGTTGTCGCGGCTTGTCAGCGCTTCCTCGAGGTTCATGCCGCCGACCACGTTGCGCAGCGTGGTCGTCGTGAGCTGCTCGACCGCGCCGAGATAGTTGGCGATCTCATAGGTGGCGGCGCGGGCATCCGTCACCTGGAAGTAGACGACGGTATCGATCGAGACCACGAGGTTGTCCTCGGTGATCACCGGCTGCGGCGGAAAGCTCACGACCTGTTCGCGCATGTCCAGAAGCGGGCGAAGCCGGTCGACGAACGGCACCAGGAGGTTGAGTCCGGGGGAGAGCGTCTTGTGATATCTGCCGAGGCGTTCCACGACGCCCGCGGTGGCCTGTGGCACGATGCGGATCGCGCGGAACAGCGTGACGAGCACGAAGATCACAACGATCAGAACGATGATCCCGACGACGATCTGCACGACGAGCCCTTCTGTGGAGTTCATGCCGCGGTCCTTCCTGTGGGAACGACGATCGCCGTCGCCCCCTCGATCGCGGTGACGAGCACGCGCTCGCCCGGTTCGATGGGTACGGATGTCCCTGTCACGTCGACCGGCGCCAGCCGCGACGTCCACACTTCGCCGTTGGCGAGCTTCACCAGTCCCTTGCCGTCGGCGCCGAATGTCTGCACCACCTGGCCCGCCTGGCCGATCAGCGCGGCCACGTTGCTCCGTGCAGGATCACCACCGCGATGCAGCGCACGCAGCAGCGGTGGCCGCAACAGGAACAGCAGCAGGATCGAAAGCACCGCCGCGACGGCGAGCTGGCCCCACCACGGGAGGCCGAACAGGCCGCTGATCAGACCGCCGAGCGACCCGAAGGCGAGCATCAGGAAAACGAAGTCGAGCGAGAGCATCTCGACGATCACGAACACGAGGATCAGCACCAGCCACGCGATCCACGCGTATGACGACACGACGTCCATCGCTGGCTCCCCTCGGATCGGCTCCGACGCTACCAGCATGCCGTGTCTGCACCGCGAAGGGCACCTGCCACGCGAGCCGCGCTGACGACGTGGCGCCTGAGATACTGTCCTGGTGCCTTCCGGGCGCTGTCGAATGTGCCCACCGAATGCTAGGAGTCCCCATCGTGAGCAACCCTCTCGCCCCCTCGTCGCTGACCGGCAAGCGTGCCCTGGTCACCGGCTCGTCCCGCGGCATCGGCGCCGACACCGTCGGCTATTTCGCCGAGGCCGGTGCAAGCGTGGTCATCAATTACCGCAACAAGGAGGCCAGGGCGCGCAAGCTCGCGAGCTCGATCGAGGCATCCGGGGGCACAGCGCTCGTCGTCGGAGCGGACCTGACCGACCCGGAGTCGATCTCGGCCATGTTCGAGACCGTGAGGAACGAGTTCGGCGGTCTGGACATCCTGGTGCTGAACGCCTCCGGCGGCATGGAGTCGGGCATGGAGGCCGACTACGCCATGAAGCTCAACCGCGACGCACAGGTCAACGTGCTCCGCAGCGCGCTGCCGGTGCTGGCCGACGGCGCCCGCGTCGTCTTCGTCACGAGCCACCAGGCGCACTTCATCCGCACCACACCGACCATGCCCGAGTACGAGCCGGTGGCACTCAGCAAACGCGCCGGCGAAGACGCCCTTCGCGAGATCATCCCCGAACTGGATGCCCGTGGCATCGGTTTCGTCGTCGTCTCCGGCGACATGATCGAGGGCACCATCACCGCCACGCTGCTCGAGCGTGCGAACCCGGGCGCCATCGCCGAACGCCGGGAATCGGCGGGCAGGCTCTACAATGTCGGAGAATTCGCGGCAGAGGTGGCGCGCGCCGCGGTCGAGCCGATTCCGGCCGATCACACGCATCTCATCGGCGACGTCAGCGACTTCGGCGCAGCGGAGTGATCGCATGAAGCCCGCAGACATCACTCGGCTCGTCTCCGTCTCCCGTCCCACGCTGAGCCCCGACGGCGTCACGGCCGTCTTCGCGACTTCGCGCCCCGACCTGGGTGCTGACGCCTACGTCGGGCAGCTCTGGTCGGTGGAGGTGACGCGCGACGGAACGCCGCGGCGCCTCACGCGAGGGTTCCGCGACAGCGCCCCGCAGTTCTCGCCTGACGGATCCGCGATCGCCTTCCTCCGCGCCGAGCCCGGCAAGCCCGCGCAGCTGCACATCATGGCGGCCACGGGCGGCGAACCCGTGCGCCTCACCGACCGCACCCTCGGCGTCACCGAGTTCGCCTGGGCGCCCGACGGATCGAAGGTGGCGTTCGTCTCCCGCGACCCCGAGCAGGGCCGCTACGGAACCGTCGAGGGAGTGGACGCCTCCGCTGAGCCGCCACGTCGCTTCACCACGTACCGCTACTCGGCGAATGGGCTCGGCTGGATGCGTGACCGCCGCAGCCAGGTGTACCTCGTCGACGTGCCCGCTCCCGGCGCAGAACCGGTGGTCCAGCCGGCCGCGAGCTCCAGCGGCCCCGCAGAGCCGTTGCCCGCGACTCCCGAAGCGCGGCAGCTGACGAGCGACGACGCGGAACACGGCGCCATCGAGTTCTCGCCCGACGGCAGGTTGATCGCGGTCGTCTCCGACGGACATCTCGGCTCGGACGAGGACCTGCGCGAAATCCTCACGTTGGTCCCGGTCGACGGCGGTGAACGGACGATCGCGGTCGCGCCGGAGCGCAACCTGTCGCTGAGCAGCAGCGGATCGGTCGCGTTCGGGCACGACGGCGCGATCTACTTCATCGCGCAGGAGGTGGGGGAGTCCGGCCGCGACTTCGTCGCACGCAACTCCGGCCTGTTCCGCATCGACGCGCCCGGCGAGGAGCCGCGGCGTCTGACCGACGCCGAGTCCATCGACCTCACCGGCAGCACCGTGGTGCTCACCGCCTCGGGTGCACTCGTACAGAACACGACCCGCGGCCGCGTGACTCTGCTGTCCGTGACCGACGACGGCGAGGCCACCGTGCTCGTCGCCGATCGCGAGGTCACCGGAACAGCGGCCGCCGGAGATCGCGTGGTGATCGCGTTCCAGTCGCCGACCTCCTTCGGTGACATCGGCGTGGTCGACGCCTCGTCGACGGCGGAGGGCTCTGATGCGCCGGCGGAGGCCGGCGCCGAGGCCGTGCACGTGCTCACCGACTTCTCCGCCGAGATAGGGGAGTGCAGCATCCGCGTCCCTGTCGAGTTGGAAACGGCCGGCCGTGACGGCTATCCGGTGCACGGCTGGGTCGTACTGCCCGAGGGTGAAGGCCCGCATCCGGTGCTGCTCAACATCCACGGCGGCCCGTTCGCCCAGTACTCGGTGCACCTGTTCGACGAGTCCCAGGTCTACGCGAACGCGGGATACGCGGTCGTCTACTGCAACCCACGCGGATCGGCCGGCTACGGCCAGGAGCACGGGCGCGCGATCAAAGGGCGCATGGGCACCGTCGACCTGAACGACGTGCTCGACTTCTTGGATGCCGCGATCGCCGCGCATCCACAGCTCGATGCGCACCGCCTCGGAATCCTGGGCGGGTCGTACGGCGGCTATCTGACGGCGTGGACGATCGCGCACGACCACCGCTTCGCAGGCGCCATCGTGGAGCGAGGCTTCCTCGACCCCGAGTACTTCTTCGGCACGAGCGACATCGGCTCGTTCTTCGGTGAGGAGTACAACGGCACCGATCCGCAGCTGATCGCCGCGCAGAGTCCGCAGGCGCACGTGAACGACGTGCGCACGCCGACGCTCGTCATGCACTCGGAGCAGGATCTTCGCTGTCCTCTCGGACAGGCTGAGCGGTACTATGCGTCGCTGAAGCGCGCCGGCGTCGAGACGGAGCTGGTCGTCTTTCCGGGCGAAGACCACGAGCTGAGCAGAGCGGGCCGCCCTCGGCACCGGGTGCAGAGGTTCGAGATCATCCTCGACTGGTGGGCACGGCACCTGCCCAGCGAACGCAACGCCGCGTCGGCGTAGCGCGTGACGACATCCTCGACAACGCGCTGTCGTCGATGAGCGCGACAAAGGCGCCGGCCCTGCGGACGGCGCCTTTGTCGGGTGTGGTGATTACGCGGTCTTGAAGGTGAAGGCGCGCACGATCTGGATGATGCCGAGCACGACCAGCGAGATGCCCATCAGCCACCAGAGCACGATTGCACCCCACAGCGGCGAGAACAGCAGGATGATGCCGGCGATGATGCTGAGGATCGCGAAGAACAGCGACCATCCCTTCGAGGTCGCCGACCCAAGCGTCGTCAGCGCCACGACACCCTCGACGATCCACATGATGCCGACCAGGACCCCGATGAAGAGTGCAAGCCACGCGGCCGCGATCGCCAGTTCCGTGAACGCGATGATGCCCGCGATCACGAACACGATGCCGAGGATGATGTGGCCCACCCGCGACCATCCGCCCATCGTCTTCGAGAAGATCCCGAGGCCGGCGTAGACGAGACCGGCGACGATCGCGTAGGCGGCGATCACGGCCGTCAGCGCCACGGCAGCGTGCCCCGGCCAGACGAGGATGATGATCCCGACGATGAGCGCGATCACGCCGCCGACGCCGAGCGCCGTGCGGATGCCATTGACCGCGGTGGAGCGTGCGGATGTTTCAGCGGACATGAAGGCCAGCCTTTCCTGAGTGGTGCCTGTGAACGGTACTGGCGGCAGACTATCGCCGCGACGCACGTTCTCCCGGTTGATTGGGCCGGAATCACCCCGATCGTGTCGCGAGGTCGTCGCGTCCGGCGTCGAACAATCCGATGCGGGGGAGAGGAGGCCATTCTGCTGAGGGCCGCGCTGCCGTGAGCAGAATCGGCCGCGCAGCACGCACGAGCGGACGATCGTGTCAGTCATGACCGATTCTCCGACGCCACCGTCGTTCGACCGCCGCGCCAGACGCGAACTGTACGAACAGCGCGTTCTCGTACTCGACGGCCCACTGGACGACGACAATGGCGCACTTCTGACGACATCCATCCTGAGTCTTGCCGCGATCGACCCGGGCACCGACATCGCTCTGTGGATCCACTCTCCGGGCGGCTCCGTTCCGTCGATGCTCGCCATTCGCGACGTCATGCGGCTGGTTCCCTGCGACGTCTCCACGCTTGCCCTCGGCCTGGCATGCAGCGCCGGGCAGTTCCTGCTCTCGTCCGGAACGCCGGGCAAACGGCGCGCGCTGCCACACGCCCGCATCCTCATGCATCAGGGATCAGCGGGAATCGGCGGCACGGCCGTCGACATCGAGCTGCAGGCCGACGATCTGCGTTACACACGCGACACGGTGCTCGGGCTCATCGCGGAGGACACGGGCCAGAGCGCCGAGCGGGTCTTCGAGGACTCTCTCCACGACCGCTGGTACACGGCCGAGGAGGCCAGAGCCTACGGCTTCATCGACTCGATCGTCCAGAGCTACAACGAGCTGCTTCCGCGCGCACGCGACCGCGCCGGGTTCCGGGCGCAGAACGGGGGAGAGGCACGATGAGCGGCTACACGATCCCGAACGTCATCGCGCGGGACTCGCGCGGGGAACGGATCATGGATGTGTATTCGCACCTTCTCGCCGAACGTATCGTCTACCTCGGCACGGCGATCGACTCCGGCGTCGCGAACGCGCTGATCGCCCAATTCCTCTATCTCGAAGCGGACAATCCCGAGCGCGACATCCAGTTCTACATCAACTGCGAGGGCGGCGATCCGAGCGCGATGCTCGCGGTGTACGACACCCTGCGCTACATCCGCCCACCGGTGGCGACGACCTGCGTCGGACAGGCCGTTGCTGTCGGCGCCGTGCTGCTCGCCGCGGGCACCCCCGGAAAACGTGCGGCGTTGCCGCACACCCGCGTCATTCTCCATCAGCCGGCGGCGCAGGGGAGAGGTGCCATTCCCGATCTGATTCTCCAGGCGGATGAGGTGGTTCGCATCCGCTCCGACCTCGAGGACATCCTCAGTCGGCACACGGGCCAGACCGTCGAGACGCTGCGTGCCGACACCGACCACGACAGGATCTTCACGGCGCGCGGCGCGAAGGACTACGGGCTGATCGACAACGTCATCGAACAAAGATGAGTTCGAATCACGCCGCGAGTGCGAAGGCGGCGGAACACACCGCCGTCGTCGAAGCGGGACGCACGGCACGCAGATCGTCCGCGACGGCCTGGGTGAGGTCCAGCAGCGTGAGGTCCAGCGCGTTCGCCACTGCGGCGATCACTTCGCTGGACGGCTCCTTCGTTCCGCGTTCGATCTCGGAAAGGTATTGCCACGAGACGCCGGCCCGTTTCGCCGTCTCCGTCAGGGTCTCATCGCGCTCGTGACGGAGGCTGCGAAGACGGGCGCCGACCATGTGGCGCCAGAGCGGTTCACGTTCTGCGCGTTCCTTCGGATCGGCGCGTTCGTTCGAAAGCGAACGTGACGTCTCAGCGGACACCAGGTACATCAGCGACTTCGACTCGGCCATGCCTCATGTTAAGACGGCGAAAGACCGTCGCAGCGGGCGTTCTGCTCACGGCAGAACACCCGGCCGTGGCCTCGTCCCACGGATGATTAACTGGCAAGAACGGGATTCGGCAGAGCGGGGGTCAATCAGGCCCTCAGAGGGGCTGTAGCGAGAATTTAATCGTGATGGGCTCTGCCTCTGCACTGAGCGTGAGGACGTCGGTCAGGACGAGTGCGTCCGAAATGGGAATGACCACATCAACCGTTCCCGGAAGGATGGAGCCGAAGTCGTTGGTTTGGCGCGCGTGAAGGGTAGTTCCGTGCTCGTCGGTGAGGACGTAGTCCGGGCGGGCCAAGGTGCTGCTGGCGAAGACGTGGTGGTTCCCGAGAGCTGTCTCTCGGGAACCACCTCTCAGCCGAAGGACTAGAAGATCGTCTGTGGAGTCCGCGAACACGACATCCGCGGAGGGGTCCGTTGCGGAAGTCAGAATCCCTCGGTAGAGCTGCATGTTTTCACGCTACTTGGTCGTTCCGTACACCGAGTCGTAGTACTGGGCACCCTTGTAATCGAGCCAGGCCATCACCTCCGTCGGCTGGCCAGGCACCGGGCAGAACTCGACCTGTGACGTCTGACCAGAGCTTCCTAGGATCAGGATCGGTCCACCACAGATCTGCCACGCTCCACCGCCGATCTCATAATCACACGTCAGCGTCTTGGACCCCGCGGCCAGGGAACTAGCATCTGCCCGTGCCTTGTACGAACCCGGGGCGATCGACAGGCGCGCTGCGAGATATCCGACACCGGGGATGGTCGTTGCGTCCGGAGTCACCGCGAAGGAGTGAACTCCGGAGGAAGTCACCTCTCCGGAAGCGGGTGCATCAGGGTTCTCGCATTTGAAGACCAAAGAATTGATCAGCTGCCGTTGAGCGGCCATTGACAACGGAACGCCGTGCGCATCGTCCAGGTTCAGAGTCGTGCCGGGGCAGATAGTAATGATTCCGCCGGTGGCCGATGGCGTCGGAGCGCTCGGCGTCGTCGCGGCATTAGCCCCGGCCGTGCCAGCAAATGTCAGAGCGAGAGTACCCACCACGGTTGCCAGGAGTGTGACTGTTCGACGCTTCATATCCTTGAGATCCTTCACTTGGTAAGGACTCGGGTTGGGATGACTCCCGTCCTAGACGATGGTTTACATCCATGATGGGGTGCCTGTCAACGGAAGACGCGGCCGCGCACTATACCCGCTCGAATGAGCGAGAACTAGCCGATCGAGCCACCCCGGATGTGGCGCTCGAACTGTCAGAAGCGGTGATGCCGCGGGTGGCATGGTCTTGGTCGCCGTAGCTCATTCGGGGTGCAGTGCCGTCTGGCCATGGTGAGATCGCGGTTGACCTGTCGGGTCTTGATCACGAAGCGCACGAACGCCCGCTACTTAATGACTGATAATGCACATTATGTCAAATCAAGGGGATCCGCCATGGCGGCCGTACGTGAGTTCCGACTCCCCGGTCCCCAGCGCACGCTCTCCCCACAAGCCGACGAGTTATCCCCAGATCGTCGTCCCGCGCTCCACGGTGTGACGGTCACCAGCACGATGAACGCATGTCAACCCGCACGGTTCCCGTCGTCAAGCTCTCATCCACCGCCGCCCTGCTCGCGTTTCTGCCCACTCTGACCGGCGTCTCCGTCAGAAACAGTCTCGTCGTCGCGCCGTTCGTGGGGAAGCAAGCCTCACGGGCCATGCGTATCGACACGGAGCCATCGCCGTCACCCGCCGCCGCACGCACGCTCGCCTCGTCGGTGCTCGCAACCCTCTCGAAGCTCAAGGACTGCGACAGCGTGTCTGTCGTCATATACCGGGATGAACCCTTCCGCGATGTCGTCCCGCGTTGGCACGGCGCCTTCGGCGTCCTCCTCGAGCGACTGCACCAATCCGGCTACCACATCAAAGATGCCGCCATCGTCGCCATCGACGGTTGGATGCCCTATTTCGAGGGAGGCCTCGCGGCCCCGCGTCCGATATCGGAGATCGAGGCGGCGAAAGAGCAGATTCCGGCCGATTTGCGCGCCGACGAAGAAGTCAGGTCGCCCGAGACCGATCCGGTCGTCGCTCGGCAGGTGCTCGATCTTCTGCGGGGCCGGCCCACCGCCGGCAGAGGACGTGATTCGTCCGGTCCCCCGCAACCGCTTGCTCCACATGATCCAGTGGAATTCCTCGAGACGACGCTCCAGGGCGATCCGTCGAAAGCCTCTGCGCTCACCGTGGCGCGGCTCATCGCTCAAATCGATTCCGAGGGCGCCGTCGATCGGACCGTGCTGCAGATCGCGTTCGGCCGAGCCATGGGCGCCCGGTCCTGGTCCGCCACGCTGGCGCTGCGTGCGGCTGCGGCGGCTTCCGGCCGCGAACCGAGCGACCTGCTGATGGATCAGGTCGAGCGCGATGGTGTCAGCAGGCAGAACGAGCAACTGTCGAACCTCTTGTCAGGGCAGACGCACAGGATGCCCTCGGCCGCACGGCTGCGCGCCGGTTCAGTCGTTCTCGCGCACGCCATCGCGCACTGTCCGCTTCCCGAACGGTCGTGGCTCCTGTGTGCTCTCGCCTGGACGCAGTGGGCGCGCGGTCTTTCGAGTGCGGCCGACGCGACGATCGTCACTGCGCGCCGCCTCGCGCCGAACAATTCGCTGGCACCCGTGTACCACACCCTGTTCTTTCACCTGAGTCCGGAATGGGTATTCACGAGCGCCTTGCCGAACCGCGCTGCCCGGCGTCGAGCCGGCAAGAGATCGAGGTGACGATCGCGCGAACGAATCCCGAGGGCGGTGATTCGTCTCCTGATCGTCTCGACGCGCCCGTACAGCCCGCTGCGCACCTGCTCATCCCAAGACGAGCGCGAGGCAGAGCAGCAGCACGGCGACACCCTGCAGAACCGCTCTCACCGTGATGATGGATTCCCAACGGTCCTGTAGTCGCCGAGCATCCGTCGGCACCTCATCGGCCAGCGCCGCAGCGCTCAGGCGAGCATTGATCGGCTTAGCGATCCGCGCGAACAGCACGAGCCAGACCACGAGCAGCAGAAGAGCAGCGGACGCGAGGGCACCGGCCACCGGCACTCCCCCGATGAATCCCAGCCCCGCTGTGATCACCGTGAAGACGACTCCGAGCACACCGACGACCGGCAACCGTCGGTCACCGAAATGGTGCCCCCTCCCCACCGCCTGAACGAGCGTGCGGTCATCCACTGTGGCGTAGACAGATCGGAGCACGACGGCGGCGAGCACGTCGGTGCCGAAGATGACCGCGACACTGAGAATCGCGATCGTGGCGCTGATGCCGATGATGATGTCCAACTCTTGCCCTCCGTTTGGTTAGCACTGCTAACGGTTAGTGATGCTAACGTAGCGCCATGCCACGATCAACGCAAGCAGCGGAGCGTTTCTCCGCTCGCGGCGTCGCCATCGTCGCCGCCGCTCGAGCGATTGCCGAGAGCGACGGGTGGAGCGCTGTCACCGTCCGCCGTCTAGCCGAGTCGGTCGGCGTCAGCCAGCCGATCCTCTACAAGCACTTCCCCGGCGGACGAGAACAGGTGGTCGAACAGGTTGTGCTCGACGGATCCGCCGAGATCGCCGCCGCCCTGAGCGCCAATGCGCAAGACGACGGCATCCTGCGCCACGTCGTGACCGCATACTTCGACTACGCGAACGCGCATCCCGCTGTGGTCGAGGCGATGTTCACCGGTCTGACCAACTTGCGCTTCGCATCCTCAGAGACGCCGCCGGAGTTGCTGAGAGGGTTCGCTGCCATCCGGCGTGCAGTCGCCGTGGATGATCCCCACCGTTCCGACCTGCGAGCCGAGCTCCTCTGGAGCCTGCTGCACGGCGCGAGCGAACTCATGCGCTCCGGACGGCTGCCGGCCGTGCTTCACGAGGAACGCGTCGAGGAGATTGTCCGACTCTTCGGCCGCGACGAGTGACCACCCGTCGCGCGTGGGCCGGCGACGCCTCACTCCCCCGCGGTGAAGCCCGACTCGACGAGCGCGATCAGGCGATCGACGGCATCCGCGCCACTTGCATCCACGCTCGCGATCTCGACTTCGGAACCCTGCGTGAGTCCTAGCGACAGGATGCTCAGCAGACTGCGCGCGTCTTTGCCGTTCACCGTGACCTTGACTCCGAGACCCGTCGCCAGTTTCACGAACTCGGCCGCCGGCCGTGCATGCAGCCCGTCCGGGTTCACGAGAGTTGCCCGACGCGAGTAGCCGGTGCCGCTCTCCCCCGCGGATGCCTCCGCCTGCGCCGCGACCGCCCCCGGACTAGTCGAGTGAGCCGCCTCGGCCACCTGCGCGAGCGTTCCGCCGGTCTGCGCGCGCACGCTCGCGGCGACGGCGCCCTCGGCCAGGGCGCCGTCGGACACCACCGCTCGCCCCGACCAGGTCGGGCCGAGCAGCTCGATCGCGGTCTCCGCGCTCATCACCGCGGAGCCGAGGTCGGCCAGCACGAGCACGCCGGCACCTGCATCCGCTCCCTCGACCGCGCGCATCACGCGTTCCACGTCCGTCCCCAGCCCGCCCGAGCCGTCTCCGCCCGCCGCGATCACGGCGACATCCGCTGCCATCGGCGTGACCAGCTCCACGACGCCGCGCGCGAGCAAGTCGCTGTGCGAGACGATCACCAGGCCCACGCGGTCGCCTCCGGGCACCGTTCCGGTCATGCTTCCGCCGCCTGGGCCGCGGCGCGCAGCAGTATCGCCGTCGAGGCCGCGCCGGGATCGCGATGTCCCACCGCGCGCTCGCCGAGATAGCTCGCCCGGCCCTTGTGCGCCAACAGCCGATCCGTTGACTCGGCTCCGTGCTGTGCGCCACGCGCCGCCGCACGGAGCACCTCGAGCGCGTCCGCATCGCGTTCGGCGGCGCCGCGAGCAGCATCGACGGCGGCGGCCCAGGCATCCACCATCGTCTTGTCTCCGGGCGATGCCTTGCCTCGTTCCTCGATGCCACCCAAGCCCGCGTCGAGCAAGGCGAGAACGTCATCGCCGTCGAGATGGGCACGACCGGAGACCGCGTCGGCCGCTCTCAGGAACGCCGTGCCGTAGAGCGGGCCGGCCGCTCCCCCGACGGACGAGATCAGGCGCATGGCGGTGGTCTTGAGCACATCGGCGGGCAGCGCGTCCTCGGCGACGTCCGTGAGCGAGGCCCGCACCGCGGTGAACCCGCGGTTCATGTTCTCGCCATGGTCCCCGTCGCCGATCGCGCGATCCAGCTCACCGAGTTCGCCTGCCTGCTCGGCGATGTCGGAGGCGGCGCGCGTCATCCAGGCCACAGCCCAGGCGGTGTCCAGTATCATCTCGTCCTCTTCTCCTCCACGTCGTCTCCCTCGGCGGAGCCGTTCACATTCCCCAGCGCAGCGCGGCCGTGCGCACCGGGGCATCCCACAGCGACAGCAGTTCGTCGTCCACCGACAGCAGCGAAACCGAGAACCCCGCCATGTCGAGCGAGGTCACGTAGGAGCCCACGAGCGAGCGCTCGATGTGCGCTCCGATTCCACGTAGCCGTTCCGCGATCCGTCGATACACCACGTACAGTTCGGCGGGCGGTGTCGCGCCCATGCCGTTGACGAGCACGATCGTCCGCTCGCCCTCCCGAGGAATGTCGTCCAGCACCGCCTCGAGAGCCCGGTCCGCGAGCTCGTCAGCCGGCGCCATGCCGACCCGGGCTCGTCCGCGCTCACCGTGGATTCCGATGCCGAACTCGATCTCGTCCGGCGCGAGTTCGAAGCTCTGCTTCCCGGAGTGCGGCACGGTCGGCGCACCGATCGCCACGCCGATCGATCGCACGGATGCCGTCAGCCGCGTCGCGAGGTCGGCCAGAGCATCCAGACCGTCGCCGCGCTCCGCGGCCGCGCCCACGATCTTCTCGATCAGCACCGTGCCCGCCACCCCTCGGCGACCGGCCGTGAACTCCGAATTCTGCACGGCGACGTCGTCGTCGATGACCACGGTGCGCACCGCGATCCCCTCCATGGCGGCCAGTTCCGCGGCCGTCTCGAAGTTCAGCACGTCGCCGGTGTAGTTCTTCACGAGATACAACACGCCGGCACCCTGGTGGGCTTCGCGCGTGGCGGCCAGAATCGGATCCGGCGTGGGCGAGGTGAAGATCTCGCCGGGTGCCGCGGCATCCAGCATCCCGTGGCCGACGAAGCCGACGTGCAACGGCTCGTGGCCGCTGCCACCGCCGGAGACGACCCCCACCTTTCCGGCGCTCATCCGCAGGCGGGTCACGAATACCGGCGACGACTGCACGCGCACGATGTCGGCGTGCGCCTCCGCGAATCCCGCCAGGGCGTCCGCGACGAACCGTCGCGGATCGTTCAGAAGCTTCTTCAACCCTCTCCCGCTTCCTCGGGTCGGCTCACCCGGCTGCGGCGATCCATTCATCGAGCTTGGACGCGGCCGCACCAGCGTCGATGGCCTGCGCTGCCACACCCAACTTGTCTGAGAATCTCTCCAGGATGCTGCGCTGCCCGCTGGCAGGATCGGTCGCCAATTCGTACGACACGAGACCCGCGGCGGCGTTCAGCAGAACGATGTCGCGCACCGGTCCCTTCTCTCCCGCCAAAACGCTGCGCAGCACCTGCGCATTGTGGGCGGCGTCGCCTCCGCGCAAGTCATTGATGTCGGCACGCGGCAGGCCGAGATCGCGCGGGTCGATGTCGTGCTCGGTCACCAGGCCGCGTGAGACCTCCCAGACGTGGCTGTGGCCCGTCGTCGACAATTCGTCGAGCCCGTCGTCACCACGGAACACCAGTGCCGTCGCTCCGCGCGTCTGGAACACTCCGACGATCAGGGGAACTCTGTCCAGTTGGGCCACACCGACGGCCGATGCCTCGGGCCGCGCTGGATTGATCAGCGGACCGAGAATGTTGAACACGGTCGGTATGCCCAGTTCCCGGCGCACGGCCGCCGCGTTCGCGTATCCCGGATGGAACATCGAAGCGAAGGCGAACGTGATGCCGACCTGGCCGAACACCTCTGCGACGCGATCCGCGGACATCGTGAGGTCCAGGCCGAGAGCCCCCAGCACATCCGAGGAGCCGGACTTCGAGCTCGCCGCCCTATTTCCATGCTTGATCACGGGAACTCCCGCCGCGGCGATGACGATAGACGCCGTGGTCGACACGTTCACCGTCCCGAAACGGTCACCGCCTGTCCCCACGATGTCGAGCGCCATGGGGTCGAGCGGCAGCGGCACCGCATGCTCGAGGATCGCGTCCCGGAATCCGACGATCTCGTCGACCGTCTCCCCCTTCGAGCGCAAGGCCACCAGGAAGCCCGCCAACTGCGCGTCGCTCGCCTGCCCCGTCATGACGTGCTCCATCGCCCAGGCCGCTTCGGCCACGCTGAGGTGCTCTCCTTCGAGCACGGTGGAGATGATCGTCGGCCAGGTTCGGGATTCCGCCATGTCTGCGATCTTAGAGGTCGGGTGTCTGCCCCGGGCCCATGTGCAGCGCACCGCCCTGTCTGTGGTCGGACAAACGCCTGATCGGGCCCGATCGGGGCCCGAATGCGAAAACGAAGGGCCGAAATCGGCCATAATGGGACACGTGACGAGCACCTCGATATCTCCATCGGCTTCGGCGCCGGCGATCAACCGCCCCAACGTGGTGGCGGTCGGCACCATCGTGTGGCTGGGCAGTGAGGTGATGTTCTTCGCGGGCCTCTTCGCGATCTACTTCACCATCCGTTCCACCTCACCCCAGCTCTGGGCATCCGAGACGGCTCATCTCAACGTTCCCTACGCGCTGACGAACACGCTCATCCTGGTCGCCAGCTCCTTCACGTGCCAGTTCGGCGTGTTCGCCGCCGAACGATTCCAATCGCGATCCACCGGCTGGAGCCCACGTCAGTGGGGCATGGTCGAGTGGTTCACCTTGAGTTACGCACTGGGCGCCATCTTCGTGGCGGGCCAGGTAGTCGAGTACGCCACCCTCGTCGGAGAGGGCGTCGCGATCAACTCGAACGCGTACGGCTCCGTCTTCTACCTCACCACCGGGTTCCACGCGCTCCACGTCACCGGCGGACTCATCGCGATGCTTTTTGTCATCGGTCGCGCTTTCGCCGTGCGCAGGTTCGGCGACAAGGAGGCGACGACAGCCATCGTCGTCTCGTACTACTGGCACTTCGTCGACGTCGTGTGGATCGGGCTTTTCCTGGTCATCTACGTCCTCAAATAGATAAATCAGGAGCAGGGCTACCTCAATGCGGGAGACAACGCACAAGAACGCTCGCAAGCGCAAGACAGGACGCCGGCATCCGCTGGCCACCGTCGCACTCATCGCGATCGGACTCGGCTTGACCGGCGGAGCGTACGCCGCGTTCAACGCGACGGGCTCGAGCGCGGATGCCGCCACATCCAGTTCCAGCGATGTGGCGTCGGGCAAGAAGCTTTTCCAGGCGAACTGCGCCACGTGCCACGGCCTGGAGGCCCAGGGCACCGACGAGGCACCGAGCCTCATCGGTGTCGGCGCTGCGGCCGTGGACTTCCAGGTGGGCACCGGCCGCATGCCGATGGCCATGCAGGGTCCGCAGGCCGAGCAGAAGCCGGTCCAGTTCACCCAGAAAGAGATCGACCAGCTCGCCGCGTACGTCGCGTCGCTCGCACCTGGAGCGGCTATCCCCGACGAAAGGTACCTCGACGGGAACGGTGACGCCGCCAAGGGTGCTGAGCTGTTCCGCGTGAACTGCGCCATGTGCCACAACGTGGCCGGCGCGGGCGGTGCCCTCACGCAGGGCAAGTTCGCCCCGTCGCTCCACGGCGTCACCGCGCGACACATCTACGAGGCCATGATCACGGGTCCGCAGAACATGCCGGTGTTCAACGACAGGAACATCACGCCCGAGGGCAAGCGCGACATCATCACGTACTTGCAATACATCCAGAAGAATCCGTCCCCCGGCGGCTTTGAGCTCGGTTCGCTCGGCCCGGTGGCTGAGGGCCTTTTCATCTGGATCTTCGGACTGGGTTCGATCGTCGCTCTGACGGTCTGGATCACGGCCAAATCGAACTGATGCGCGACGTGCGAATCGAAGACGAGCGCAGCAAGAAGGAGAGCAATGGCACAGGACGATAACGGCGGCACGGAGATCACGCCCGCCGCCTCGTCGGCCGTCGACCACCGTCCCGGCGACCCGGGAACGGCGGTGATGGTTCAGAATGCCCCGGAGAACCCCGGTTTCCCGCCGCACCGGCCGAGGATCACCGACAAAGACCCCCGCAAGGAACGCCGCGCTGAGCGCACGGTCTACACGCTCTTCTACGTGTCCATCGTCGGAAGCATCTGGGCGATCGCCGCGTACATCGCGTTCCCGATCGAGTCCGGCAAGATCTCCGATGTGCGCGTCAGCACACTTGCGATCGGCCTCGGGATGGCTCTCGCACTCCTCGCGATCGGATTCGGTGCGGTGCACTGGGCCAAGGCGCTCATGCACGACAAGGAGGGCATCGATCTCCGTCACCCCGTCCAGGGTTCCGAAGAGACCCGCGAGCGTTCGGTCGAGATCTTCCAACAGGCCGACCAGGAATCCGGCTTCGGCCGCCGCACTCTGATCCGCAACTCGCTGATCGGTGCGCTGGTCGCATTCCCGCTCCCCGCCATCGTGCTGTTCCGTGGTCTCGGCCCGATGAACGAAGACCCGGTCAAGCTCCTTTCGCACACCATGTGGCGCAAGGGGATGCGGTTGACGCGCGATCCGTCTGGAACTCCGATCAAGGCATCCGATGTCACCATCGGCTCCGTGTTCCACGTGATCCCGGAGGGTCTGAACGACAAGGAAGACGCTCTGAACCAGAAGGCCAAGGCCGCGGTGCTCCTCATGCGTCTCGACCCGAAGGACCTGCACCCTTCCCCCGCCAAGAAGGACTGGGCATACGACGGAATCGTCGCGTATTCGAAGATCTGCACCCACGTCGGTTGCCCGGTGGCGCTCTACGAGCAACAGACCCACCACCTTCTCTGCCCCTGCCACCAGTCGCAGTTCGACATCACTCACGAAGCGCGCGTCATCTTCGGGCCCGCGAGCCGCCCGCTGCCGCAGCTGCCCATCGAGGTTGATGCCGACGGCTACCTCGTCGCGCAGAGTGATTTCCATGAGCCTGTGGGCCCGAGTTTCTGGGAGCGTCATTGACCGCCACGACTGCCACCGAGACAACGGCGAAGAAGCAGAGCTTCACCGCCGCCGCATCGAACTACATCGACGAGCGCACGAGCATCTCGGCCGTCGTCAAGGAGTTCGGCCGCAAGATCTTCCCCGATCACTGGTCGTTCCTGCTCGGTGAGATCGCGCTCTACAGCTTCATCGTCATCCTCATCACCGGAACGTTCCTGACGTTCTTCTTCCAGGCCTCGCAGGCCGACGTGATCTATCACGGCTCCTGGGTCCCGCTGAAGGGCATCCAGATGTCCGCGGCGATGAACTCGACGCTGAACATCTCGTTCGATATCCGCGGTGGCCTCCTCGTGCGCCAGATGCACCACTGGGCGGCGCTGCTGTTCGTGGCCTCCATCGGCCTGCACATGCTACGCATCTTCTTCACGGGCGCGTTCCGCAAGCCGCGCGAGCTGAACTGGGTGATCGGGTTCACGCTGTTCGTCCTGGCCATGGCCGAGGGCTTCACCGGGTATTCGCTTCCCGACGACCTGCTGTCCGGCAACGGTCTCCGCATCATCTCCGGCATGGTGCAGGGCATCCCCGTGATCGGCACCTGGCTGAACTTCCTCATCTTCGGCGGAGAATTCCCTGGAGACGCGATCGTCGGCCGGCTCTACACGCTGCATATCCTGTTGCTCCCGGCGCTCGTTGTCGCCTTCATCGCGCTCCACCTGGTGTTCGTCGTCGTGCACAAGCACACGCAGTACGCGGGGCCGGGGCGCACCCAGCAGAACGTGGCGGGCTACCCGATCCTTCCGGTGTATGCCGCGAAGGCCGGTGGCTTCTTCTTCATCGTCTTCGGTGTGCTGGCACTGATGGCATCGCTGTTCACCATCAACCCCATCTGGATGTATGGCCCTTACGACCCATCGCCGATCTCGGCTGGTACTCAGCCGGACTGGTACATCGGGTTCGCCGACGGCATGCTCCGTCTGATCCCGCCGCATCTGGAGACCGTGTGGCTCGGACACACCTGGGTCTGGTACATCATCATCCCGATCGTCATCCTCGTGCTGTTCCTCATCCTCGTGGCGATCTACCCGTTCGTCGAGGCGTGGGTGACCGGTGACAAGCGAGAGCACCACATTCTCGATCGGCCCCGCAACCAGGCAACCCGCACGGCAATCGGTGCCGCCGGTGTCACGTTCTACGCGGTCATGTGGGCGGCGGCGAGTTCTGACATCGTGGCGACTCATTTCAAGCTGACCATGGAAGGCGTGATCCACGCCCTGCAGGTCACTCTGATCGTCGGCCCGATCTTGGCCTACTTCGTCACGAAGCGCATCTGCATCGCTCTGCAGAAGAAGGACCGTTCGATCGCCCTGCACGGCTACGAGTCCGGCCGCATCGTCAAGCTGCCCGGTGGCGAGTTCATCGAGGTGCACCAGCCGCTCGACGAGTACGAGCGGTGGCGGCTCGTGAGCTACGACACATATCAGCCGTTGATGCTGCGTCCGAACTCGCGCGGCAAGATCACGTTCGGCAACCGATTCCGCGCTGGAATGTCGCGCTGGTTCTTCGAGGACCGCCTCGAGCCCGTCTCGAAGGGTGAACTCGAGTCCGGTCACGGTCACCACTGACGCCTGAACCGACGCCAGCATCGGGCGCCGCGCTCCCCCACGGAGCGCGGCGCCCGATTCGTTATGGTCTCGAACCACTCGCCGCACGGCGCCATCCCTCACCGTTCACGAGCGCTCCTTCTTCCCTGCGTCCCCGGCATGGCGAACCTGCTCTCCCGGCTCGTCTCTCCCCTGCTCGTCTCTCCCCTGCTCGTCTCTCCACGGCTCGTCTCCCCCGGGCCCGCCCCCCTGGTGCATTCACCGCCACCGCCCCTGCGCGCCGTCCGCTACGAACTGGGAGCCTGCATCAGCCGCAGCAAGGTCGGCTCAGGTACGGAGACTCGATATCCCTCCGACGCCCCCGCACGGCATCCCGCTTCATAGACCCGCTTCGTGCGGTCGTCGGGGCAGCCTCGACGAGTTCGCCACGCGTGCCTCATGCAACTCGAACAACAGCCTCATTGCCGGCACCAAACCTTCCGCAGCTCGATGCAGCAAGCCTTCTGCGGCTAGATGCACCAAGCCGTCTGCGACTCGATCTTCATCCGAGCGTCATCGCAAGAAGAGTGGGACGCGCACGCGGGGCGAAAGACATGGCGGCACGCTCCCCCGGTTGCGAGCCGCCTCGGCTGCAAGGCCGTCGCCCATGACGATCCGCAAGGCATGCAGGACGGCATGCACGTCGCCGAAGGCTCCGTCCACGTCGCGGGCCCGACAAGTGCCGGTCCGACGGTGCGCGAACCTGGGCAGGGCCACTTCCGGCGGCGCGTGCGGCCCGGCACAAAGCCAGCCCTGGCGTCGTGTGAGGCCCGGCAGGGGTGCACGCAGGCAGGGGCGGGTATCACGCGAACTTCCGCGATTCGCACGCCGCGTCCAGCTGGCCCCCACAAGAACGCGAGCGACCGCGGCTGCGCTGCCACGTGAGGAGTCGTCGCCGCAATGCGAGTGCACCGAAATGCGCACGCGGAGCCGGGTAGACGGGGTCGTTTGGGTGCACAGGGCCTCGCCTGGATGTGCCGATGGGAAAGGCGCAGGTACCGTCCGCGGCTGCCCGCTATCGCCCGTTCTCGCTATCGCCAGTGCCCGCGGGCGCGTGCTCGCTTCGTCGTGGTGGACGGTCTCCAGCGTCGTGCGCTCGACGCGTCGGCCGCGCATCACGAACTGCAGCCCGCGGCCGGCCAGCGCGTTCGTTTCCAGGCCGGCGTGGCCGGCCCCTTGCGCGGCCCCCGCTCTTCGCGCTACAACGGCCGCGAGGATCCCGCGGATCCGCGTCCGCACGCCAGGATCCCGGAGCGCCGCGTCACACGCGAGGAGGCCAAGCTAGAGGCCGCACCCGGTAGGCGCACAAAGCGGGCCGCCTCCCCGATGGGAAGACGGCCCGCCCTGAGACAGTTCCGTTGTCAGATCAGCGGGCGAAGTATCCGCGGTAGTACTCGAACACCCAGCCGACCAGGCTCACAATGGTCAGACCGAGACCGATCGGGACGATCCACCAGCCGACCGCGATACCGAGGGCGATGATCGCCACCGACAGCCCGAGCATGAACGGCCACCAGCTCCATGGGCTGAAGTGTCCGATCTCCGGGTCGCCGTCGTCGACGTTCGCGTCGGGACGGTCCTCGGGGAGCTCTACACCGTTCTGAGTCGCACGCGTGCGCTGCAGGAAGAACGCGATGAACGCCCCGAGCACACCGGTCAAGAGCAGAGCGACGGTACCGACCGGCTCGATCTCGTGATTCGGGTAGTAGTACCACGACCAGATCGTGTACATCGCGGCCACCACGAAGAAGAACACCGCGATGACCCAGAAGACGACGGCAGAGACCTTCACGTCACTTCACCTTTCCAGAGCCGAGTTCCACGACGGCCGTCTCCGGCGCATCCTTGCCGGGGCCCACGCCGATCGGCAGGCCGACCTCGGGGTGGTTGAGGTCGAACGCGGGCGATTCACTGCGGATACGCGGAATCGAGGTGAAGTTGTGCCGCGGCGGCGGGCAGCTTGTCGCCCACTCGAGCGAGCGTCCATAGCCCCACGGGTCGTTCACCGTCACCTTCGCGCCCGACCGAGCCGTGATGTACACGTTCAGGAGGAACGGAATCATCGAGATCGCGAGAACTGCGGCCCCAATGGTCGAGACCTGGTTCATCCACGTGAACCCGTCCTGTGGCAGATAGCTGTAGTAGCGACGGGGCATACCGACGACGCCCAGCCAGTGCTGGATCAGGAACGTCATATGGAACCCGAGGAACAGCAGCCAGAAATGCCACTTGCCGAGGGTGTCGTTCAACAGTTTGCCCGTCCACTTCGGCCACCAGAAATAGAAGCCGGAGAACATGGCGAAGACGACAGTACCGAACACCACGTAATGGAAGTGCGCGACGACGAAGTAGGTGTCGGACACGTGGAAGTCCAGCGGTGGCGACGCCAGGATGACGCCCGTGAGCCCGCCGAAGGTGAACGTGACGAGGAACCCGATCGACCAGAGCATCGGAGCTTCGAATGTCAGAGAGCCCCTGAACATCGTGCCTACCCAGTTGAAGATCTTCACACCCGTCGGAACGGCGATGAGCATTGTCATCAATGAGAAGAACGGCAGCAGGACCATGCCCGTCACATACATGTGGTGCGCCCACACGGTCACAGACAGGGCCGCGATCGAGATCGTTGCATAAACCAGGGTCTTGTAGCCGAACACGGGTTTGCGGCTGAAGACCGGGAACACCTCGGAGACGATGCCGAAGAACGGCAGAGCGATGATGTACACCTCGGGATGGCCGAAGAACCAGAACAGGTGTTGCCAGAGTATGGCCCCGCCGTTGGCCGCATCGAAGATGTGGGCGCCGAGCACGCGATCGGCGGCGGCACCGAAGATCGCCGCGGCGAGAACCGGGAACGCCATCAGGATCAGGATCGACGTGATCAGTGCGTTCCAGGTGAAGATCGCCATGCGGAACATCGTCATGCCCGGAGCGCGGAGCGTGATGATCGTCGTGATGAAGTTCACCGCACCGAGGATCGTTCCGAACCCGGAGATGCCCAGCCCCAGGAACCACATGTTCCCGCCGAGCCCCGGTGAGAACGTCGTGGATGCCAGTGGCTGATACGCGAACCAGCCGAACGATGCCGCCCCCTGCGGTGTGAGGAAGCCGGCCACCGCGATCAGCGAGCCGAAGTTGTAGAGCCAGTAGGCGAACGCGTTCAGCCTCGGGAACGCGACATCAGGGGCACCGATCTGGAGTGGCATGATCACGTTGACGAAACCGGCGAACAGCGGCGTCGCGAACATGAGCAGCATGATCGTGCCGTGCATCGTGAACAGCTGGTTGTACTGCTCGCGCGTCTGCACGACCTGGAGGCCCGGCTCGAAGAGCTGGGCGCGCATGATCAGCGCCATGACGCCGCCGACGCAGAAGTACACGAACGACGTGATCAGGTACATGTACCCGATGGTCTTGTGGTCGGTGGAAGTGATCCAGTTGACGAGGATGTTCCCCTTGCGATGGATCTTCGTCCCGCCGAGGATCTGAGCCGTGGGCGACGGCGTGGTCGCCGCGGGAGCCGGTGCTGTGGTCGTACTCATTGTCCGGATGCCTTACTCGTTGTCCTTCGGAGCGCCCGTGCCGGGCAGGTTCGTGTTGCGGTCGACGTTGGAGCCGAGCTTGCCCGTGTAACCCTTGTCCTTCAGCTCTTGAATGTGCTGGTCGTACTCGTCTTCAGAGACGACCTTCACATTGAAGAGCATGGACGAGTGATACTCGCCGCAGAGCTCTGCACACTTGCCGACATACGTGCCCTTGCGGGTGGGCTCGAAGTACATGTAGTTCGTGTGACCTGGGATGACGTCCTTCTTGTACAGGAACGCAGGAACCCAGAACGAGTGGATGACGTCACGCGAGTTGAGCTTGATCGTCACCTTCTTGTCCACCGGCAGATACAGCGTGGGGATCTGGCCCTCCACGACGGAACCCGCCGGCGCGCCGGACTTGTCGTCAGGCTGCGCCTGGACACCCGGGTCGTAGACGCCGTTGGACAGGTAGTTGAAGTCCCACGACCACTGCTTCGCGTACACCTGCACGGTGAGGTCGGGATGCGCGTACGGCTTCTCGATCGCGTTCTGGTCGCGGGCGGTGAAAGCGAAGAAACCGATGATGAGCACGAACGGCACGATCGTGTAGAAGATCTCGATCGGCATGTTGTAGCGCAGCTGAACCGGAATGCCGGTCTGTCCCTTGCGCCGACGGTAGACGATCACGCACCAGATGATCAGGCCCCACACGATGAGGCCGACGATCAGGAGGACGATCCACGACGTGACCCACAGCCCCGACACACGCTCGGTGTGGTTGGTGACCGGCGTCTTGCCGTTGAAGCCGGGTAGGAATCCGTGCAGCTGTGACTCCGAGCAGCCGGCGAGAACCAGCGCGAGCGTTGCTGCGATCGGAACTGCAGCCCATCGGAAACGGCGATTGTGACGCACCGGTGACCTTTCGAGTAATTCGTGGGCGCAGCGGCGTGCGCTGCTTTCAGTGACCATGGCTAGCCTACCGCCATCTGCCGCCCCTTCGTACGCCAGACCCGCTCGTGCGGAGCGTTGCTCGCACGCCCTGACATGCGAAAAGGACCGGCTGATCGGCCGGTCCTTTCCGTGAATCTGGTGTGAACAGAATCTCAGTGGAAGCTGTCTCCGCACGCGCAACTACCCGCGGCATTGGGATTGTCGATGGTGAAGCCCTGCTTCTGGATCGTGTCCTCGAAATCGATCGTCGCACCGTCGAGGTACGGCGCGCTCATCTTGTCGACGATGACCTCGACGCCGTCGAAGTCCACGGTGCCGTCGCCGTCCATGAAGCGCTCGTCGAAGTAGAGCTGATAGATCAACCCGGAGCATCCACCCGGCTGAACGGCGAGGCGCAGCCGCAGGTCGTCACGGCCCTCTTGGGTCAGCAGACTGCGCACTTTGTCGGCCGCGGCATCCGTGAGCAGCACGCCGTGCGCCTTCCGCTCGGCGATGGTGTCGGTGCCGGTGAGAGTCGTCTCGCTCATCGAGTGCCTCATTCCTTTGGGCTGGAGTGGAGTGTGGCACCAGTGTAAGTCAGCCGGCTCGATTGTTCAGGCGAGCCAGCAACAAGGCCTCCGTGAGGATCGCACGGCGGAACACACCGAGGTGCAGGGATTCGTTGGGGCTGTGAGCCCTCGTGTCGGGGTCCTCCACACCGGTGACCAGGATCTGCGCCTGAGGGAACTCGCGCACCAGGTCCGCAATGAAGGGGATGCTGCCGCCGATGCCCGCTTCGACCGGTTCCGCACCCCAGGCATCCCGCATCGCGTTCTTGGCCTCCACCGCGGCCCAGCCGCTGGTATCGACGAGGAACGGATCGCCGAGGTCGACGTCGGAGATCTCCACGTGGGCGCCGAACGGCGCGTTCGCGAGCAGATGCCGCTCGAGGGCGCTGAACGCCTCGCGTGCGCTCTGCCCGGGGGCGACACGCGCGCTCAGCCGCACGGAGACCTTCGGCAGAAGCGTGTTGGATGCATTGGCCACGCTGGGTGCGTCGACTCCGGTTATCGTGATCGTCGGCTGGTTCCACAGGCGAGAGAGCACGGGTCCCCGTCCGACGAGAGAGACGCCGTCGAGCACGGCGGCTTCCTCGCGCAAGCGCTCCTCCGAGTAGTCCGGCACGTCCGCCTCGTGCGTGGTCATCCCCTCGACGGCCACCGCGCCGTCTTCATCGTGCAGGGTGGCGAGCAGCCTGGCCAGGGCGAGCATGGCATCCGGCACTCCCCCGCCGTACATTCCGGAGTGCGACGCATGCTGCAGGGTCGACACCGTGAGCTTGAACGCGACGTTCCCGCGCAGTCCGACGGTGAGCGAGGGGATGTCCACACTCCAGTTGTCGGAATCGGCCACGACGATGGCGTCGGCGGCGAGGTTCGACTTGTGCCGTTGCAGGAAGTTGGCGAACGAGCGGGAGCCGAACTCCTCCTCCCCCTCGATGAAGACCGCGATGCCGAGATCGAAGTCCCGGCCGATCGTCTCGGCCAACGCCCGGATCGCCGCGACGTGCGCCGTGACGCCGGCCTTGTCGTCCGCCGCGCCCCGCGCATAGAGGCGGTCGCCGCGCACCGTCGGCTCGAAGGGCAGGGTGTCCCAGTCCTCGTCCTTGCCAGGAGGCTGCACGTCATGGTGCGCGTAGAGGAGTACCGTCGGTGCCCCGTTCCTCGGCTCACGACGGGCGATCACGGCCGGCCGGCCGAGCTCATCACCGTCGCCGACCGGAGCGCGGGCGATCTCGACGCTGTCGAACACGTCGAGCTCTCGCAGGAGAACGGCTACGGCGTCCGCGCTGCGCGCCACGTTCTCCTGGTCGAACGCGGCCCAGGAGACGGACGGAATGCGCACCAGGTCGGTCAGGTCAGCGACCGCCTGAGGCATCCCTTCTTGCACGGCACCGGTGAGTGCGGGGGTCAGGTCGTCCCGTGGGTGATCGGCTTCGCTCATGCGGGTAATCTTAATCGGACGACGAGCGAGGACTTCCGTGGCGAAACGAGCAGATTCCACCGCGACGCCGGCTCCCGAGGCCGAGTCGCACCCCAACGGCAAGGGTCATGCGACCCCGAGCCGTGCCGAACGCGAGGCGGCGCGCAAGCGTCCGCTCGTCCCCGCTGACCGCAAAGCCGCGGCCCGCGACGCGCGGGTCAAGAACGCCGAAGCCCGTGAGCGCGCTCGACTGGGCATGGCCTCCGGTGACGAGCGCTACCTCACGCAGCGTGACCGCGGCCCGCAGAAGCGGTTCGTGCGCGACTACGTGGATGCCCGTTTCACCGTCGCCGAGTTCCTCATGCCGGTCATGCTGGTGGTCATCGTGCTGACCTTCATCCCGATCACCGCCCTGCAGTACTACGGCATCATCGTGCTCTGGCTGTTCTTCGGCGTCGCCGTGATCGACTCGATCATCATGGTCTTCACAATGCGCCGACGCATGCGGGAGAAGTTCGGCCTCGTCGAACGCGGCATCACCTGGTACGCCGTCATGCGCGCGCTGCAGTTCCGTCGCATCCGCATCCCGAAGCCGCAGGTCAAGCGCGGCCAGTACCCGTCCTGATCCGCGTTCGATGACGATCGTCGCAGCGGCCGACGGCTCCGCCCTCGGCAACCCCGGTCCCGCCGGGTGGGCATGGTACGTGGATGACGGCACCTGGGCGGCCGGTGGCTGGCCGCACGGTACCAACAACCAGGGCGAGCTCATGGCCGTCATCGACCTGCTCGAGTCGACGGCGGGCGAGAACGACGACCTGCTTGTGCTCTGCGACAGCCAGTATGTGATCAACGCGGTCACGAAGTGGATGCCCGGGTGGAAACGCAAGGGTTGGCGCAAGGCCGACGGCTCCCCCGTGCAGAACCTGCAGCTCCTGCAGCGCCTGGATGCCGCCCTCTCCGGCCGCGATTACGCGTTCGAGTGGGTGCGTGGTCACGCCGGGCACGAGCTCAACGAGGCGGCGGACACTCGGGCGCGGGCCGTCGCGACCGCGTATCAGAACGGAACGCCGGTCGACGCCGGTCCCGGCTGGCGCGCAGACTCGTCGTGGGGGCCGGCCGCCGCTCTCGACGGATCGCCCGACTCTCCCAGCCCGACGACGCTGGGCCCGACGACGCTCGGCCCGGCGTCGCTCGGCCCGGCGTCGGGTCCTGACGAGGCATCCGGTCCCGCGGAGCCGACGCTCTTCGACGTCGATGACGAGTCGGACGAGCAGACGGTGATCCGGCAGGAGCGCGCGCTCCTCGATCCTCGCGTGCGCGAGGACGTGGCGGAGCTCTCCGCACTCCTGCACCCCGACTTCGCCGAGATCGGCCGGTCGGGACGTACCTGGGGCAAGGACGATGTCGCCCTCTCCCCCGGTTCCGGCGAGGGAGTCATCCTCGAGCGACTGTCGCTCGACCGTGTCGGCCCCGATGCGCTGCTGCACGTGTTCCGCGCCGAGGATGCCCGCGGCACGACCCTTCGCAGCTCGCTCTGGGTGCGCACCGGTGGCCGGTGGAGGCTCCGGTTCCATCAGGGAACACCCTGCGACTAGCCGGCCGATCGCCGGCTGCTCCACTCATCGCGCCTTGGCGAGGTCGTCCAGGCCGCGGTTGATCGCGCGCACCCAGAGCGGGCCGCGGTAGATGAAGGCGGAATAGCCCTGCACGAGCGTGGCACCGGCATCCAGTCGTTCGCGTACGTCGCGCGCGGTCTCCACCCCGCCCACCGAGATGATGCAGAGCTCGGCCGGGACGTGGGCGCGAAGCAGCCGCAGCACCTCGAACGACCGTTCCTTGAGCGGACGTCCCGACAGCCCGCCTGCTCCGGCGGCCGTCACGACCTGCCGGTCTGTGGAGAGACCGTCACGGGCGATCGTGGTGTTCGTGGCGATGATGCCGTCGAGGCCGAGGTCGACCACCAGGTCCGCCACAGCGAGAACATCGTCATCGACGAGATCGGGCGCGATCTTGACCAGCAGCGGAACACCGCGCGCCTCGTCCTTGACCGCCGACAGCAGCGGACGCAATGACTCCACCGCCTGCAGGTCGCGCAGACCCGGCGTGTTCGGAGAGCTGACGTTCACGACCAGGTAGTCCGCGACCTCGGCGGCGGCGCGGGCGGAGACGCGGTAATCGGCGACGGCATCCGACACCGCGACCACCCGGGACTTGCCGATGTTGACGCCGACGATCGGACGTCCGACGACAGCCCGTGTCTTCGCCACCCGTGTGGCCGCGGTCGCCGCGCCCTCGTTGTTGAACCCCATGCGGTTGACGATGGCCCGGTCGGGGATGAGCCGGAACAGGCGCGGCCTCGGATTCCCCGGCTGCGGGATGGCGGTGACGGTGCCGACTTCGACGTGCCCGAATCCCAATGCACCGAGGCCGAGGATGGCCGTGGCGTTCTTGTCGAAGCCCGCTGCGACTCCGAATGGCGTCGGGAAGGTGAGGCCGAGTGCACTCACCGCCTGGTCGGTGCGCGGTCGGGTGAAACGAGCGGCGAGCCGCCGCAATCCGAGCTTGGGCAGAAGACGAATGGCGGTGAAGGCGAGGTGGTGCGCCCGCTCGGGGTCCATGTGGCGGAAGACGAGCGCGAAGAGGATGCGATACATGCCGGTGACGACTGACGCGATCACTCGGCCGGTGTCGGCTGCGAGTGGTGTTCCTCACGCAGTGCACTGATCGCCGAATCGAAGTCGTCGAGGGAGTCGAATGCCTGGTAGACGCTGGCGAAGCGCAGGTAGGCGACCTCGTCCAGCTCGCGAAGGGGCGGCAGCACCGCCAGGCCGATCTCGTTGGCGTCGATCTGCGAGACGCCCGTGGCGCGCACCGACTCTTCCACCTTCTGGGCGAGCACCGCGAGATCCGAGTCCGTCACGGGACGGCCCTGGCACGCCTTGCGCACGCCCGCCATGATCTTCTCGCGGCTGAACGGCTCGACGACGCCGCTGCGCTTGATGACGTTCAGACTCGCCGTCTCGATCGTGGAGAACCGACGACCGCACTCCGGGCACTGCCGGCGGCGGCGGATGGAGAGCCCGTCGTCCGAGGTGCGGGAGTCGACGACGCGGGAGTCTGGATGACGACAGAACGGACAGAACATGGTTGCTCCAGGCTAAGGGGTGACGGTCGTGCGGGCGCGGGCCTCGACGGCCTCACCGTGCGCGGGCAGGCCTTCCGAGGCCGACAGTGCGACGACGGCGTCCGCGACCGCGCTCAGACCGGACTCGTCGTATCGGATCACCTGCTGCGGCCGCAGGAACGTGTAGGCGCCCAGCCCGGAGGAATACCGTGCCGACCCTCCGGTCGGCAGCACGTGGTTCGAGCCGGCGAGGTAGTCGCCCAGGCTCACCGGCGAGGACGAACCGAGGAAGATGGCGCCCGCGTTGTGGATGCGCGTGAGCGTGGCATCCGGCTGTGCGGTGTGCACTTCGAGGTGCTCGGGCGCGTACGCGTCGCTGAAGCGCACGGCCGCCTCCTCGTCGTCGACCAGCACGATCGCCGACTGCGGGCCGTTCAGGGCGACCGAGGCTCGCTCGCGGTTGCGCGTCGAGGCCAGCTGTTCGGCCAGGTGCTCCTGAGTCGCCCGCGCAAGATCGGGTGAGTCCGTGACCAGGAGCGATGCGGCGGCTTCGTCGTGCTCTGCCTGGCTGAGCAGATCGGCGGCGACCAGGCGTGGATCGGCCGATCCGTCGGCGATCACCAGAATCTCGGTCGTCCCCGCCTCCGCGTCGATGCCGACCACGCCGTGCACCAGCCGCTTGGCGGCAGCCACGAAGATGTTCCCGGGACCTGTCACGATGTCGACGGGTGCCAGCGGAAGATCAGGCACACCGTAGGCCAGCGAACCTATCGCGCCCGCTCCCCCGATCGCGTAAACCTCGTCGATACCGACCAGTCCGGCAGCTCCGAGAACGGCGGGGTGCACCGATCCGCCGAACTCGCGTTGCGCCGGCGACGCCAGAGCGACGGAACCGACACCGGCCACCTGCGCGGGCACCGCGTTCATCACCACGCTCGACGGGTAGGCCGCCTTGCCCCCGGGAACGTAGAGTCCGGCGCGTGAGACCGGCTCCCAGCGCTGATCGACGACAGCGCCGTCGCCGAGACGAGTGGATGCCGCGGGCGGCACCTGCGCGGCGCTCACGGTGCGCACGCGGTCGATCGCACGCTCCAGGGCGTCGCGAACGGGAAGGGGAAGGGCATCCACCGCCGCCGCGATCGCGCGCTGTGGCACGCGCAGCGACGACGGGCGGACGCCATCGAATCTCTCCGCCTGATCCAGCAGCGCCTGAGCGCCTCGCTTTCGGACCTCGTCGATGAGCGTGGCCGCCGACTCGGACGCCACGCTCACGTCGACCTCGGCCCGGGGAACCCGGTCGCGCAACTGATCGGAGTCGAGCGTGAGGCCTCTCAGATCGATGATTCGCACGCGTCAAGCCTACCGAGCGCGCGGGAGGCCGCCGCGCGCGCTCATGCGAGGCAAGCGGGCCCGAGCAGGCCCTTCAGCTCGCCGTAGAAGTCGGGAGAGACCGTGACCCGATGCGGCAGTTCGAACACCCGTGCGTTCGTCCCCTTCACCAACCGAAGCCGCACCTCGTTGTCTCCCGCGTGACGCACGAGCATCTCCCCGAGGTTCGTCACAACCTCGGTCGTCGCCCGCTGGTCGGGCATCGTGATCACCAGCGGTCCCGCCGGGCCTGCGACCGCCGCACCGAGATCCGGCGTGAAGAGGCTGTAGGCGTGCAGGTTCATGCCGTCGTCGCGCATGCTGACCCGACCGCGCACCACGACTATCGAGTCGCCGACCAGAGACGTCCCGAACTCCTGGTACGCCTTGCCCATGAACATCACGGTGATCTCGCCGCCGAAGTCCTCGACGGTGATCATGCCGTATTGATTGCCCGACGTCTTGGCCACCCGGTGCTGCACGCTGGTGACGAGCCCCGCGATCGTGACGGTGTCTCCATCCTGCGTCGACTCCGACCCGGTGAGGTCCGCGATCGACGTGCTCGCCTGCTTCGCGAGCTCCAGTTCCAGACCCGCCAGCGGGTGGTCGGACACATAGAGGCCGAGCATCTCCCGCTCGAACGCGAGCTTCTGCCGCTTGTCCCACTCCGGTCGATCGGGGATCGCCGAGATCGGCTCGGTGTGCGGCTCGTCGGCCAGCAGCGTGTCGAAGTCGAAGCCCGCTTGTCCGGTCGCCTCGACGCGTTTGTCGTTCACTACGGATTCGACGGCGGCTTCGTGCACTTCCAGGAGCGAACGGCGCGTGTTGCCGAATGAATCGAAGGCGCCGGCCTTGATCAGCGACTCGGTCGTGCGCTTGTTCGCCACGTGCAGCGGCACTTTCTTGAGGTAGTCGTGGAACGACTCGAACCGACCCTTCTCCTCCCGCGCCTGACGGATGCCCTCCACGACGTTCGTACCGACGTTGCGTACGGCCCCGAGGCCGAAGCGGACGTCGTCGCCGACGGCCGCGAAGAAGCCGATCGACTCGTTCACGTCCGGCGGAAGGACCTTGATGCCCATGCGACGGCACTCGTTCAGGTAGAGCGCCATCTTGTCCTTCGAGTCGCCGACGCTCGTCAGCAGCGCCGCCATGTACTCGGCCGGGTAGTGCGCCTTCAGATACGCGGTCCAGTACGAGACGACGCCGTAGGCCGCCGAGTGCGCCTTGTTGAACGCGTAGTCCGAGAACGGAAGCAGAATCTCCCACAGCTTGTCGATCGCGGCCTGCGAGTAGCCGCGCTCTTTCATCCCGCCGAAGAATCCGGCCTGCTGCTTGTCGAGCTCCGACTTCTTCTTCTTGCCCATTGCACGGCGCAGAATGTCGGCCTGACCGAGCGAGAATCCGGCCACCTTCTGCGCGATCGCCATCACCTGCTCCTGGTAGATGATCAGGCCGTAGCTGGTGTCGAGGATGTCTCTGAGCGGCTCCTCGAGCTCAGGATGGATGGGCGTGATCGGCTGCAGACCGTTCTTGCGCAGGGCGTAGTTGATGTGCGAGTTGGCACCCATCGGGCCTGGCCGATACAGGGCGATGAGCGCGGAGATGTCTTCGAAGTTGTCGGGCTTCATCTGCCGCAGCAGCGCACGCATCGGGCCGCCGTCGAGCTGGAACACGCCCAGCGTGTCGCCGCGGGTGAGCAGATCGTAGGCATCCCTGTCGTCGAGCGGCAGTCCCTCGAGGTCGAGCTCGAATCCCTGGTTCGCCTGGATGTTGTCCAGGGCGTCGCTGATGATCGTCAGGTTCCGCAGACCCAGGAAGTCCATCTTGATCAAGCCGAGCGACTCCGCCGCGGGGTAGTCCAGCTGCGTGACGATCTGGCCGTCCTGCTCGCGCTTCATGATCGGGATGACGTCGACGATCGGGTCCGACGACATGATCACGCCCGCGGCGTGCACACCCCACTGTCGCTTCAGGCCCTCCAGGCCGAGCGCCGTGTCGAACACCGTCTTGGCATCGGGGTCGCTCTCGACGACGGCCCGCAGTTCGACCGCCTCCTTGTAGCGCGGGCTGTCCTTGTCGAACACCTGGTACAGCGGGATGTCTTTGCCCATGACCGCCGGCGGCATCGCCTTGGTGAGCTTCTCCCCCATCGAGAACGGGAAGCCCAGCACCCGTCCCGCGTCCTTCAGCGCCTGCTTCGCCTTGATCGTGCCGTAGGTGACGATCTGCGAGACGCGCTCCGCCCCGTACTTCTCGGTGACGTACTTCACCGCTTCGAGCCGACGACGGTCGTCGAAGTCGACGTCGAAGTCGGGCATCGACACGCGGTCCGGGTTGAGGAAGCGCTCGAAGATGAGCCCATGCTCGAGCGGGTCGAGGTCCGTGATGCGCATGGCGTACGCGGCCATCGATCCCGCACCGGATCCGCGCCCCGGACCCACCCGGATGCCGTTGTTCTTCGACCAGTTGATGAAGTCGGCGACCACCAGGAAATAGCCGGGGAACCCCATCTGCAGGATGATGCCGATCTCGTAGTCCGCCTGCGCCCGCACCTTGTCGGTGATGCCCTCCGGATAGCGCTGCTCCAGCCCGGCGTTGACCTCTTTGACGAACCAGCTCTCTTCGGTCTCGCCCTCCGGCACCGGGAACTTCGGCATGTACTTGCCCGTGGAGAGCTCGAAGTCGATCTGACACCGCTCCGCGATCTCGAGCGTGGAGTCGCAGGCCTCGGGCAGCTCCCGGAAGAGGTCGCGCATCTGCTGGGGAGACTTGAGGTAGTACTCGCCCTCGGGCTCCAACTGGAAGCGCTTCGGATCGTTCAGTGTCGATCCCGACTGCACGCAGAGCAGGGCGGCATGCGACTTGGCGTCTTCGGCGTGCGTGTAGTGGAGGTCGTTGGTCGCGACCGTGCGCAGGTCGAGCTCTTTCGCAAGCCGCAGAAGATCGCGGCGAACACGTGATTCGAGTCCGAGACCGTGTTCCATCAGCTCGACGTAGAAGTTGTCCTTGCCGAAGATGTCGCGGTAC
Organism: Humibacter albus DSM 18994; assembly: GCF_000421825.1. Classification (GTDB taxonomy): domain Bacteria; phylum Actinomycetota; class Actinomycetes; order Actinomycetales; family Microbacteriaceae; genus Humibacter; species Humibacter albus. The sequence goes on along the minus strand of NZ_ATXT01000011.1, from coordinate 97,928 downwards.
TCCGCTGCCGCGCGGACCGCCTCGTCGTACTGCCCGAGACGCAACCGGGTCTGCACCTCGCCACTCGGGCATCCGGTGGTGGCGATGACGCCCTTCGCATACGTCTCGAGCAGTTCGCGGTCCATGCGGGGCTTGAAGTAATAGCCCTCGATGGAGGCGAGCGACGACATCTTGAAGAGGTTGTGCATGCCCTCCGTGGTCTCGGCGAGCATCGTCATGTGCGTGTACGCACCACTGCCCGACACATCGTCTTCGCCACCGTTCCCCCAGCGGACGCGGGTTCGGTCGCTACGATGCGTCCCGGGCGTCAAGTACGCCTCGGTGCCGATGATCGGCTTGATGCCGGCGGCAGTCGCGGCCTTCCAGAACTCGAACGCCGCGAACATGTTGCCGTGGTCCGTGACGGCGATCGCGGGCATCCCGTAGCCGACAGCCGCCTCCATCAACGGGCCGATCTTCGCCGCCCCGTCGAGCATCGAATACTCGCTGTGCACGTGCAGGTGGACGAAGGAATCAGTCGCCACGTCTTCTGGACCTCCCGGTGGTCGTGGATCCTCAGCCTAATTCGCACCGCCGACGAGCGCGGGGCCCGGTGCGGCGATCCCGCAGAACCCGATGGCTCCGTCGCGATGCCGGGTCAGGCGTCGCGCAGAACGTCGAGCGCGTGCTGCAGCTCGCGCGGGTACTCGGAGGTGAACGTCACCCACTCGCGCGTGCCTGGATGCTCGAACGCCAGCTGTCGTGCGTGCAGCCACTGCCGGTCCAGCCCCAGACGAGCAGACAGTGACGGGTCCGCCCCGTACATCGCGTCGCCGACGCACGGGTGCCTCTGCGCCGCCATGTGCACGCGGATCTGGTGGGTGCGCCCGGTCTCCAGGTGAATCTCGAGCAGACTTGCCGCGGGAAACGCCTCGATCGTCTCGTAGTGCGTCACCGACGGCTTGCCTCCGGCTGTCACCGCGAACTTCCATTCCGCGCGCGGATGCCTGCCGATCGGCGCGTCGATAGTGCCTGCCAGCGGGTCGGGATGTCCCTGAACCACCGCGTGGTAGATCTTCTCGACCTCACGATCGTGGAAAGCGCGCTTCAGCGCGGAATACGCGCGCTCGCTCTTCGCGACGACCATCAGCCCGCTCGTACCCGCGTCGAGGCGGTGCACGATCCCGGCGCGCTCGGCCGCGCCCGACGTGGAGATACGGAAGCCCGCACCCGCCAGCGCACCGGGAACCGTCGGTCCGTCCCAGCCCGCTGAAGGGTGTGCCGCCACCCCGGCCGGCTTGTCGACGACGACGATGTCGTCATCGTCGTAGACGATCCCCAGATCCGCCACCGTGACCGGCACGATCTCGACGGCGGCCTTCGGCGTCCAGGTGATCTCGAGCCAGCCGCCCATCGACAGCCGATCGGACTTGCCGAGAACACGGCCGTCCAGCGACACTCCGCCAGCCTCTGCGACGTCGGCCGCGAAGCTGCGAGAGAGCCCGAGGAGTTTGGCGACGCCGGCGTCGACACGCGAGCCGTCGAGTCCGTCCGGAACGGGAAGCGAGCGGTACTCGCTCACCGTCTGCGCGTCCGCGACCCGCCGCGCCCCGTCACGTCAGCCACGGCCGTCCGCGGTTGTCGGCGTCGGGGCGACACCGATGCCCGGCATTCGCGATTCCGCCCGGTCGGCGCCGTCGCTACGCCCGCCCGCCTCGGCAGCATCGCCGCCATGGCGGCCGGCGTCGTCGGCATCGGTGGAGTCCGCCGGCTGCGATCCGATGCCCTTCTGCGCCGCGTCGTCGCGCACGCCCGCCTCACCGACGACCGCCGCGCTTGCGTCGGTCGTGCCGTCCTCGGTTGCCGACGGCGAGGCATCCTTGCCGCTCGTGCCACTGTCAGCGGCTGCCGTGGATGCCTTCGGGACCGGCCGCTTGCCGTCCAGGCCGACCCCCATCACGGTGAGGATCAGGAAGAGGATCATCGCGCACACGATGGCCGAGTCGGCCAAGTTGAAGATGGCCGGCAACAACGGGATGCGCAGAAAGTCGACGACCTCGCCGGTGCCGAATCCCGGCGGGCGGAAAAGGCGATCGGAGAGGTTCCCGAGAAGCCCTCCGAGCACCAGTCCGAACACGAGAGCCCACACGACAGATCGAATGCGCCGGGCGTACCAGATCACGAACACCAACACGGCCGTGGCGATGATCGAGAAGATCCAGGTGGATCCGGTGCCGATCGAGAACGCGGCGCCGGAATTGCGGTCGTATTCGAAGATCAGCAGGTTTCCGACGATGTTCTTCGGAACCTGGAACGGAAGGTTGTTCACCACCCACCATTTGGCGAGCTGATCGAGGGTGAGGACGACGAGCGCGACGACGGCCAGCAGGATGATCGCGCGAACGTTGACCTTCCCGGCCGGCTTAGCCTCCAAAGCTCTGGAACGTCGGAGGAGCCTGCCGGTCACCGTCACCCGCGGGTACGGTGGCGAACTGGCCGGACGACGCTTGCGAGCCGCCGGCCGGCTTGAACCCCGCGGTGCCGACTCCGGCGGTGTCGAGGTCGCGCAGCTGCCCTTCGATGTAGCTCTTCAGCTTCGCGCGGTAGTCGCGCTCGAAGTTGCGCAGCTCTTCGATGTTGCGCTCGATCGTCGAGCGCTCCGATTCCAGCGCCGTGATCTGCGCGCGCTGCTTCGCCTCGGCCTCCGCCACGACCCGAGCAGCGGTCGCGTGACCCTCGGCGATCAGCGCGTCGCGCTTCTCGACACCTTCACGCACGTGCTCCTCGTGCAGACGACGGGCGAGCTGCAGCAGGTTGTTCGTGCTTTCGGTCTCGTCGGCTGCCGCGGCCGCGGGCTGCGGAGTCGGAGCGACGACCGGAACGGGTGCGGGGGCCGGGATGGCCTGCGTCTGTTCCACCGAGGCGGAACGCTGCAATTCCGCGACCCGCGAGTCGGAGGCGGAGAGCCGCTGCTTGAGCTCCTCGTTCTCCTGGTTCAGGCGGCGGAGCTCGACGACGACCTCGTCGAGGAAATCGTCGACCTCGTCCTGGTCGTAACCCTCACGGAATTTGGTCGGTTGGAACCGCTTGTTGACGACGTCTTCCGGAGTTAGCGCCATGGCCTACCACCCTTAGAGCTTGTGTTTTCGAACAGTGGATAACGTTCAGCTAACGCTAGCAAAGTCGCCTGCGACCATGCCATCGCGGACAACCCGTGCGTCATCGAATGAACGACGACGCGATGTACATGCCGATGATGCACACGAACATCGTCAGCGTCCAGCCGAAGTCGAGTGCCACCGGTCCCAGTGAGAGGGGTGGCAGCAGTCTACGAAAGAATTTGATCGGAGGATCTGTCACGGTGAACGCTGCCTCAGCCAGCACCAGGCCGAATCCCCGTGGGCGCCAACCTCGTGCGAATGTGCGCACCAGATCGAGGACGAACCGCACCCACAGCACCATGAAGAACAACAGGAATGCGTAGTACGCGACGGTCGCGATGATCGAAACGGCGAGGGGCACGGATCAAGTATGCGTGACGCCGCTGGGCTAGCGCTGAAGCCTTGCTCAGGCGCCGGCGAAGAACGACGCCTCGACGTCGCTTCCCGCGGTCGCGGCGCTACCCGACACCACGACGTGTTCGGGCGAGAGCAGGAACACCTTGCTGGTGACCTTCTCGATCTTTCCCCGCAGACCCTGTGTGAGGCCGCTCGAGAAGTCGATCATGCGCTGCGCCTCCGACTCCGTCATCTGGGAGAGGTTCAGGATCACGGGGATGCCATCGCGGAACGATTCCGCGATCATCTTCGCGTCGCTGTACTGGCGGGGGTGGACTGTGAGTATCTCGTTCATTTCTTGCACCGTCGTATTCCGTGCCGGGGTCGGCTTGCGCAGAGGCGTGACGGGCGCCTTGGCCACAGCAGCGTGCTGCTGCACGGGCGCGACAGGTGCCGGATGCGCAGGGGCGACCGGTTCTTCCTCGTACTCGAGCTCGTCTTCGACGAGACCGAGGTAGGCCATCGTCTTCTTGAGCGGGTTAGCCATGGGGTCCTCCGTGTGAGACTCGAGCCGTGTCGCCGGTCGACGGCGCGTTCCACAGCCAGGCTAAACATGGTCGGGCCGCTTTCCGGTGATTGCCGTACCGATCCGAAGGTGTGTCGCCCCTTCGGCGATCGCGGCGGCGAAGTCGCCCGACATGCCCGCGGAGATGGCGCTCGCTTCGGGAGCGAGCGCACGAAGGCGCTCCGACGCCTCACGCACGCGGGCGAAGGCGCGTGAAGGCTCCTGGCCGAGCGGTGCGACGGCCATCACGCCGCGCAGCCGCAGACCGGGAGCGGCGAGCACCCGTTCCGCCAGCGGCAGCAGCTCGGAGGGCGAGACGCCGCCGCGCCCGGGCTCGTCGGAGAGCGAGAGTTGCAGAAAGCAGTCCAGAACGCCGCCTGCCTCCGAGCTCAAGACATCCACCAGCGACGGGCGATCGAGAGAGTGCACCGCACTGGCGAAGCCGCGCACGAGCCGCGCCTTGTTCGTCTGAAGCTGACCGATGAAGTGCCAACGCAGGCGGGAGTCGTCCACGTCGGACGCCTTCGCCTTCGCCTCCTGGGCCCGGTTCTCCCCCACGTCCCGCACGCCGAGCTCGGCGAGTTCGCGCACCAGCGACGCGGGGTGGAACTTGGTCACCACGATGATCGTGATCCCGGCAGGATCGCGCGATGCCGCTCGCGCGGCAGCTGCCACGGAGTCCTGCACCGATGCGAGCCTGGCTCGGAGCCCGCCCCCTGCGGCCGTCGACGTCACTTGAGAAAGTCGGGCACGTCCAGCGCATCGTCCTCATCGAACGACGGGTCGTTTGCCGCGGCCGCCTCCACGAGCTCGGAATCGGCATCCGACCATGTGCCGCGCGAAGGGACGTCCTCTTCTTCGAGCGCTTGCGTGTCACCCAACTCCGAGTCCGATGATGCTCCTGCGGCCACGAACGTGGAGCGGCGCACATCTGTCGCCTTCGGCTGCGGCTCACCGCCGTCGAAGCCCGCGGCGATGACCGTCACGCGCACTTCGTCACCGAGCGTGTCGTCGATGACGGCACCGAAGATGATGTTCGCCTCCGGATGCACCGCCTCCTGAACGAGCCGCGCCGCGTCGTTGATCTCGAAGATGCCGAGGTTCGATCCGCCCTGAATGGAGAGCAGAACACCGCGCGCACCCTCGATGCTCGCTTCCAACAGCGGCGAAGCGACGGCCAGTTCCGCCGCCTTGATCGCCCTGTCGGCGCCGCGCGAGGAGCCGATGCCCATGAGCGCGGATCCCGCCCCGTGCATGACGGACTTGACGTCGGCGAAGTCGAGGTTGATCAGGCCGGGCGTCGTGATGAGGTCGGTGATGCCCTGCACACCGGCGAGAAGCACCTGGTCGGCGGTCGCGAATGCTTCGAGCATGCTGATGCCGCGATCGCTGATCTCCAGCAGACGGTCGTTCGGCACGACGATGAGGGTGTCGACCTCTTCCTTCAGCCGAGCGACGCCGGCCTCCGCCTGATCGGCCCGGCGCTTGCCCTCGAACCCGAACGGCTTCGTGACGACACCGATGGTCAGGGCCCCGATCGACTTGGCGATGCGCGCGACGACGGGAGCACCACCGGTACCGGTTCCGCCGCCCTCCCCCGCGGTGACGAAGACCATGTCGGCGCCGGTGAGCGCCTCCTCGATCTCCTCCGCGTGGTCCTCGGCCGCCCGGCGACCGACCTCGGGATCCGCGCCGGCGCCGAGACCGCGCGTGATCTCCCGACCGACATCGAGTTTGACGTCCGCGTCGCTCATCAGCAGCGCCTGGGCGTCCGTGTTGATCGCGATGAACTCGACGCCGCGCAGGCCGAGCTCGATCATGCGGTTGACGGCATTGACGCCGCCACCTCCGATGCCGACGACCTTGATCACGGCGAGATAGTTCTGGTTATTACTCACGACGGGCCTCCGCTGGCGAACTGCAGTGCTGTCAACCTTCAACTTCAAGTCGAGGCTTAAAGTTATGCTCGGTATGCATTTACTACGCCTGACGTTAAGCGGCGCCCGGCCCGCGCACGCGCAGGTGGTCCGCGTGTCGTCACACCGGCGCGGGAATGTGCGGTGCGAGAGTGCGCGGCGCGGAACCGGACGTCTGCGTCAGCGCGTGACGGGGCTCTTCGGGGACGAAACGTCGTAGACGGATGCGCCGGGCGCCGCCCTCATGAGAACGGTGAGAACCGACGATTTCAGGTCAGCGTCGCTGGGCCCGCCCCAGACGACAGTGGCGCCGGATGAGAGGCGAAGCGTGACGTCCTGGGCTCCCGTCGCGGTCGCGCTGTCGACCTGGCTCAACGTGGCGGCGGGCAGCACCGCGAGCACGGCCGCCGTCGACGAGAACTCCTTGGCGCGGTCTTTCGACGACGCTCCGGCCGAGAACGTGATCAGCGGGTATCCGCCCGGACGACCCGCCGTGGTCTGCATGACGACATGGGCCTGGTCGACCAGCTCGTAGCCCTTCTTCGTCTGGAGCACGGCGAGAGGGGTGCGCTCCACGATCCGTACGACGAGCGTGCCGGGCGGAACCGCCTCGGTGCTGTAGCTCCGGATGAGAGGGAACTGCGAGAGCTCGTGCCGGACGGCGTGGTAGTCGACGAACGGCAGCGGGGTGCCCAGCTGCGGATCGATCGCCTGCCGCACCGCCTTCGCGTCCACGCGCTGCGCACCCTCGATTCGCACTGTGCGCAAGGCCATCGCCGGCGAGAAGGAGACCAGGACCGCTGCGAGCAGCACGACCGCGACGGAGCCGGCCCCGATCAGCCAAGCGAGACGACGCCGGCGGGTGGCACGCGTGAAGCGACGCACCTCGGCGCGTTCGTATCGGCGCCGGCGCCGCGCCGCAGCACGGACACTCGGCGAGGCAGGAGTGTCGTCGGTGACGCTCTTCTCACGGCGCCGACGTGAGGGGCGGGCTTCCGCTCCGGCGTCACGTGCATGCGGATCCGCTCCTCGCGGTGCGCGTGAGTGCGGCTGGCCTCGATGCGGCTTCTCGGTACGCTCTGCGCTCGAGAGCACCGGGATCGGCTGGGTGTCGGCATCCGGCTTCGAGGCACGCGGGTCCTCCAGGACCGCGGCACGGCGCTCGACTCGCGCCCGGGAGCCCGTCGCCCGCTCTGCTGACGGCGGGGTGCGCTTTTCGTCACCTGTCGCCGCGTGCCGAAGCGACTCGATCTCGGGCGAACGCGACTCACCCGGCGCCGGGCGCGCCGATGCGCGCGAGGACAGCCGCGTCCCTGCGCTGTCGAAGCCCTGCGGACGCTTCACTGGTCAGCCGTCCGCGTTTCGCAGGGACTCCAGGAGCTGCGGCACGATGCGGTACACGTCTCCGCAGCCGAGCGTGATGACGAAATCTCCCTCGCGCGCGATTTCTGCTGTGTGATCCGCGGCGGCCTGCCAGTCTGCGACGAAAGCCACCTTCGACGGGTCGCGGAACCTGTCGGCCACCAGCGCGCCGGTCACGCCGGGCTCCGGGTCTTCGCGCGCGCCGTACACGTCGAGCACGACCGTCTCGTCGGCGTACGTCTCCAGCACATCCGCGAACTCCGCCGCGAAGAGACGCGTGCGGCTGTAGAGGTGCGGCTGATGCACGGCGATGATGCGCCCGTCGCCCACGACGGTGCGTGCCGCGGACAGCGCCGCGGCCACCTCGGTGGGGTGATGTGCGTAGTCGTCGTACACGCTCACGCCGCGAACGATGCCGTGCAGCTCGAAGCGTCGCTGCGTGCCGGCGAAGGCGGCGATGGCGTCCAAGGATGCCTGCGGCTCGAAGCCGAGGCCGGTCAGCACCGCGAACGCTCCGGCCGCGTTCACCGCGTTGTGCCTGCCCGGGACTCGGAGCGTGGTGCTGTAATCCGCTCCCCGGTAGCTCAGCGCGAACGAGACCGGACCGTCGGTGACGATCGAGTGGACACGCACGTCGGCATCCTCTGCCTCGCCGAACGTGACGACTCTCGAGTGCGCCAGATGCTTCGTCACATCGACGGCACCGGGGTCATCGGACGAGATCACGACGAGTTCGCGGGCGGCAGACGCGAAGTCGACGAAGGCCTGACGGAACGCGTCGAGCGACCCGTAGTGGTCCAGGTGGTCCGGATCGACGTTCGTGATGAGCGCGACGGCCGTGTCGTAGAGGAGGAACGACCCGTCGGACTCGTCGGCCTCGATGACGAACAGGTCATCGGCCCCGAACGCGCTGGACGAGCCGAGCGCCTCGATCACGCCGCCGTTGACGAAGCTCGGGTCTTGGCCGATTCCGAGGAGCCCCGTGATGATCATGCCCGTCGACGTGGTCTTGCCGTGCGCGCCGGCCACTGACACCAGCCGTTTGTCGGCGATCAGCCATTTCAGCGCCTGGCTGCGATGCAGGACCGGAATGCGCTGCGCGAGCGCGTACTGATACTCCGGGTTCTCCTGCCACAGTGCGCTCGTGACGACGAGGGTGTCGGCGTCGCCCACATTCGCGGCGTCGTGTCCGATCGTGATCGTGGCACCCAGCTCGCGCAGCGCCGCGATGTTCGCCGACTCCCGCACATCCGACCCGGTCACCGTGTGTCCCGCCTGCAGGAACAGCCGCGCGATGCCGCTCATGCCCGCTCCGCCGATGCCGACGAAGTGCGTCCGCCCGATGGTGGCAGGAAGCGTCAGGGTGGGATCGGGCTTGATCACGGTGCGAGGATGTCCTGTCTGTGCATGTCGGCGGAATTCTGAGCGCGGCGGGCTGGCGATGACCGTCCCGGCCCATCCAGTATGCCGTCAGCGACCTGACCGTCCGGCTCGACCGGCCGTGCGATCAGCGAGCCGGGCGCGTCGTCTGGTCAGGCGCGCTGCGCCGAGCCTCGTCGATCATCGAGACCATGCGCTCCGCGCCGTCCGTGACGCCGACCGACGCTGCTCCCTGCGCCATCTGCCGCAGGCGATCCCGATCCCTCAGCACGGGCAGGACAGACCGGCGGACCCACTCGGGGGTGAAGTCCGCGTCGTCGACCAGGACGGCGCCGCCGGCCTCCACGACGCCGGCCGCATTGAAGCGCTGCTCGCCGTTGCCGACGGGGTAGGGCACATAGAACGCCGGGATGCCCAGGGCCGAGAGCTCGCTCACCGTCGCCGCACCGGCGCGGGAGATCGCCGCGTCCGCCACAGCGAGCGCCAGGTCCATGCGGTCGCAGTAGTCGATGAGCCGATACCCCGGGATCCCGGGATCGGCGAACTCGGACGCGCCGCCCTGAATGTGCAGGACTTGGAAACCTGCTTCGGTCAGGTCCGAAGCGCTCTGCGTCACCGTGGCATTGATGCGCCGGGCGCCCAACGATCCTCCGGTGACGAGAACGACCGGACCGTCGTCGAGCCCGAAGTACGCGAGGGCGTCCTGGCGCATCGCCGCGCGGTCGAGGTCCTCGATCTCGCGGCGCAACGGCATTCCGACGAAGCGCGCGTGCGCGATCGGCGTGTTCTCGAATGCGACCCCGACGAACCTCGTGTTTCGAGCGCCGAGCTTGTTCGCCATGCCGGGCTTCGCGTTCGCCTCGTGGAGCGCGACGGGCACGCCCTCCCGGCGCGCGGCGGAGTATGCCGGGGCTGCGGCGTAGCCACCGAACCCGACGACCACGTCGACGCCGCGCAGACGGATGAGCTCGCGCACGCTGGACACGGCGGCGCGATAACGCGCAGGAAAGCGCAGAGCCGCCGCATTCGGTCGTCGTGGGAAGGGAAGCTTCGGAATGGTCGCGAGCTCGTATCCCCTCTCGGGCACCAGCCTGGACTCCAGGCCCTCCGCCGTGCCGAGCACGATCACCTCGGCATCGGGGTCGGCGCGCCGCAGCGCATCGGAGACGGCGAGCAGCGGATTGACGTGGCCGGCGGTCCCTCCACCGGCCATCAGGTACACGGTCATCGGAGCGTCGCCGTGGACGGGTTCTTCTGCGGCGCCGTTCTCGTGAACGACAGCACCACGCCGATGGCGAAGAGTGAACTGAGCAGAGCGGTTCCTCCGTGTGAGATGAAGGGTAACGGCACACCGAGCGGAGGCAGGAGCCCGAGCACCACGCCGATGTTCACCAGCGCCTGCCCGACCAGCCACACCATGACGGCTGCAGTCACGACCCGTTGGAAAGGATCATCACTGGCTCTGATGATACGGATCAGCACGACGGCCAGTGCCACGAAGAGTCCCAGCACCACGATGGCGCCGATCAGGCCGAGCTCTTCTCCGATCACACCGAAGATGAAGTCCGAGTCCGCCTCCGGCAGCCACTTCCACTTGGATCGCGAATTGCCCAGTCCCACCCCGAAGACGCCGCCGGCGGCCAGAGCCCAGGTGCCCTGGAGCGTCTGATAGCCCTCCTTCTCGGGGTCGACGCCCTGCGGATGGAGGAACGCCGTCACGCGTTCGAGCCGGCTCGTGTTGGTGGCGACGAAGACATACGCCACGGCGCTCACGATGACGAGCACGACGAAGAGCTGGCGGAACGGGACGCCCGCGATGAACAGCGCGCCGAACACGATCGCCGCGATGATCATGACGGTGCCGAGGTCTTGGCCGCCCAGGACGAGCGCGATCGCCGTGCCCGTCACGATCAGGACCGGCGCCAGCATGTACCGCCACTGCGTGAGCTTGTCCCATTTCAACGCCACGAACATGCCGAGCCAGAGGATGATGGCCATCTTGATGATCTCGGACGGTTGGAACTGGATGTTCCCGATGCTCAGCCAGTTGCGGTTCTGCGAGTTGCCGCCTCCGAGAGGCGTGAACACGACGAGGACCTGCAGCATGCATCCGACGATCAACGCCGGCCAGGCGAGGCGCTTCCACCACGTCTGCCGAATGCGCGACGCGAGCAACATGATCGGGATGCCGATGGCCGCGTAGATCCCCTGGGTCCAGAACGTGTTGAACACGGAGTCGGTGCTGATCGAGTCCACCGACGATGCGGAGAGCACCATCACGAGTCCGAAGACGACGAGGAACAGGGTGATCCCGAGGAGCAGGAAGTAGTTCGACGATTCAGACGCGAAGACTCGGCCGAGCGAGATGCGGGCTGAGACGAGGCCACCGCGCGGGGATGTGCCCGCGGTCTCCGCGGTCGTTCGTCGCGCGTCTCGTGCCGGCGCCGCCGCGCTCTTCGCGTTGCGCGCGCCCGCCGAAGCACCCGCGGCGCTGGCGCGCGGAGTACGCGGAACGCGGGCCGAGGAGGAGGTGCGCGTCGGTGTCGTCACGTCGCCTCCCCGGTCGTCTGTCGTTCCCTGTGACCCGTCCGCTCGCCGTGGCCCGTCGCTCGCAACCGGCTGCCGTGCCTCACCGGCCCAGGAAGTCCCGCACCGCGCGCGCGAACCGTGCGCCACGATCCCCGTAGTCGGCGAACTGGTCCATCGACGCCGCCGCCGGAGCGAGGAGCACCGTATCGCCGTCCTGCGCAAGCTGCGCAGCCAGTCGGACCGCCTCAGGCATCACGTTGTCAGTCTCTCCGGGCGTCACCGCGAGAACCCGGATGCCGGGCGCGTGTCGGCGGAATGCCGCCAGCACCGGCTCCTGATCGACTCCGATGACGACGACGCCCGAGAGCCGTCGCGCGTGCGCTCGGACGAGGTCGTCGATCTCCACCCCTTTGAGCAGGCCTCCCACGACCCACACCACCGGGTCGAACGCACGGAGCGAGGCGTCAGCGGCGTGCGGGTTCGTCGCCTTCGAGTCGTCGACCCAGCTGACGCCCCGGCTCTCGGCGACTCGCTCGATGCGGTGAGGGTCGAGACGGAAGGTCTGCAGGGCTTCGTGGATGACGCCCGCTGCGACTCCGAAAGATCTCGCCAGCGCAGAGGCTGCGAGAACGTTGGCGACGATGTGCGGTGCCGACAGTCCTGCCTCTCGCAGTTCGTCGATCGTGGTGAGCTCGAGCGCCGTCGTGGCGCGATCGTCGAGGAAGGCGCGGTCGCAGAGGATGCCGTCGACGACGCCGAAGTCGCTCGGACCGGGCGAGTCCAGACCGAACCCGATCGCGCGGGCACCCTCGACGACGTCGGCCTCCTCGACCATCCGCAGCGTCGCAGAGTCCGCCCGGTTGTAGATGCACGCCACCTTCGTGTTCTCGTAGACGCGCGCCTTGTCGGCGGCGTATTCCGCCATGGACCCGTGGAAGTCGAGATGGTCCTGGGCGAGATTGAGACAGGCGCTGGAGAACGGGACGAGTTCTCCGCCGGAGTGGCTGTTCACCCAGTGCAGCTGATAGCTGGAGAGTTCGACGACGAGCACATCGAATCCCTGCGGATCCCGCACGACGTCGAGAACCGGAACGCCGATGTTTCCGCATTCCGCAGCGCGGAGCCCTGCAGCGGTGAGCAACGTCGCGGTCAGTTCGACAGTGGTCGTCTTGCCGTTCGTGCCGGTCACGCAGATCCACTCCGCAGCGGGTTCGACCTTGTCGCGCACGCGCCAGGCGAGCTCGATGTCGCCCCACACCGGTACATCCGTCTCCCCCGCCCAGAGAAGCACGGGATGGTCGGGATGATAACGACCGGAGGTGACGATCAGGACGTCCGGATCGAACGCGGGGACGACATCCGGGACCTCGCTCAGATCGCCGACGAAGAGCCGGGCACCGATCACGTCGAGCAGTCGGGCGCGCTCCTCGTGCAGGCTGTCGGCCACGACGAGCACATCGGCTCCGAGCTCGACCAGCGTATCCGCCGACGAGAACGCCGCAGCCCCGAGGCCGAGCACGACGACACGCAGGCCGCGCCAGTCGGACCGCCAGCTCGTGAGCCCGGCGAGCCGGGCGCGCCGGGCCGTGGGAGGCGTCACGACGTCCTCGACAGCCACTCGAGATAGAACGTGCCGACGCCGGCGACGACGAGCAGCCCGGCGATGATCCAGAACCGCACGACGACGGTCACCTCTGCCCAGCCCTTGAGCTCGAAGTGGTGATGGATCGGACTCATGCGGAAGATGCGTTTACCCCTGGTGACTTTGAAGTACGCGCGTTGCAGGATGACCGAGCCCGCCTCGATCACGAACAGGCCGCCGATCAACACCAGCAGCAGCTCCGTGTGGCTCAGCACTGCGAGGGCTGCCAGCGCGCCGCCGAGCGCGAGGGACCCGGTGTCGCCGAGGAAGATCTGTGCCGGAGACGTGTTCCACCACAGAAAGCCGACGAGCGATCCGACGATCGCCGCGGAGACGACGGCGAGGTCGAGCGGGTCGCGCACCGTGTAGCACTTGAACAGGTTCTCGGTGTCGATGGTGTCGCTGAAGCAGGACTGGTTGAACTGCCAGAACCCGATGATGATGTAGGAGCCGATCGCGAGGATCGACGACCCGGTGGCAAGGCCGTCGAGCCCGTCGGTCACGTTCACGCCGTTCGATGTCGCCGTGGTGATCAGGTTGATCCAGATCAGATAAAGGATGATGCCGATCAACGGGATGCCGCCGAGCACCATGAGATCGATCGGCAGGTCGCGGATGAACGAGATCTGCGTCGAGGCGGGCGTCACGCCCTCGTTGCTCGGGAAGTTGATCGCCAGAATGCCGAACACTGTCGCGATCACGACCTGCCCGGCCACTTTCGACCAGCCGCCGAGACCGAGGCTCTGCTGCTTGCGCGTCTTCAGGAAGTCGTCGAGAAAGCCCACGAGCCCGAGGCCGACCATCATGAACAGGACGAGCAGCGGCGATGCCGACAGGCCGTCGCCGCCGTTCAGGAGCACTGCCACGAAGTAGCCCACGAGTGTGGCCAGGATGATGACGATTCCGCCCATCGTGGCCGTTCCCCGCTTGGCGTGGTGCGATTGCGGACCGTCGTCGCGGATGAACTGACCCCAGTTCAGCCTGTGGAAGAGCTTCACGAACACCGGCGTCAGGAACAGCGAGAACGCGAGCGACAACGCCCCGGCGGTCAGGAGCGCCCTCACGAGAACAGCTCCCCGAGCCGGTCGCCGAGATGACGCAGACCCGCCGAGTTCGACGACTTCACCAGCACGGTGTCACCCTCCCGCACGAGACCCTTGAGCAGGTCGAACGCTTCGTCCTGTGTCTCAACGAACGCCGATTCGCCGTCCCACGATCCTTCGTTGATCGTCGAGATGTGCATGCGGCGGGCGCCCGCACCGACGACGATCACCTGGTCCAGGCCGAGACGCACGGCCAGCAGGCCGATGCGGTCGTGCTCGGCGCCGGATGCCTCGCCCAGCTCGCTCATCTCGCCCAGCACGGCGATGGCTCGTCCACCGGGCTCGCGCAACTGCGCCAGGGTCTTCAACGCGGCCGCCATCGAGTCGGGGCTGGCGTTGTAGGCGTCGTTGATCACAGTCACGCCGCCCGCGCCACCCAGGACCTCCATGCGCCAGCGCTCCGCTCGGGTCACGGATTCGAGCCCGGCGACGATCTCCTCGATGCCGACGCCGAGTGCGAACGCCGCAGCGGCCGCCGCCAACGCGTTCGCGACGTGATGCTCTCCGAGCACACGGAACGCCACAGCGCGGCTCGTCCCATCGGGCAGGTGCAGCGTGAACCGGGTGCCCGCGCGGCTGGCACGCACGTCGGTCGCCCGGACCCCGCCCGCGTCCGCGGCACCATCGATGCCGAACCACAGGACCTTCGCCCGGGTGAGGGATGCCATCGCCGCCACGCGCGGGTCGTCCGCGTTGAGGACGGCCGTGTCATCGGCATCCAATTCGGTCACCATCTCCGACTTCGCGCGCTGGGTCGCTTCGATGCTTCCGAACTCACCGGCGTGCGCCAGGCCGACCTTCAGCACGACGCCCACGTCGGGCTTCGCCATGTGGACGAGACGAGCGATGTCACCCTCGCGGCTCGCGCCCATCTCGGCGACGAGGAACCGTGTCGCGTCGGTGACCTCGAGCATGGTCAACGGGGCACCGACCTCGTTGTTGAACGAGGCACGGGGCGCCACCGTCGGCCCGGCCGAGCCGAGAATGGACGCCAGCAGATTCTTGGTCGTCGTCTTGCCGTTCGAGCCCGTGATGCCCACGATGCGCAGTCGGCCCTGCTCGCGCACGCGAGCGATCACGGTGCGGGCGAGCGCACCGAGCGCGTCGACGACGTCGGTCACCACGATCTGCGGAGTCTGCAGCTCGAGCTCGTGGTCCACCACCAGCAAGGCGGCGCCCCGTTCGGCCGCCTGCGGAGCGAACAAGTGACCGTCGGTGAACTCGCCCGGCTTGGCGAAGAAGACGCCGCCTCGCTCCACCTCGCGCGAATCCGTGTACGAAAGCCCCTCGATCACGGTGGACGAGTCGGCGCCCGCCGCGAGCCTCCCGTGCACGGCCCGAGCGATCTCGGCGATCGTCATCGCGATCATGACAGCAGCCCCGCTTCGCGCAGTGCCAGCCTCACGTCGTCGCGCGCCGAGTAGGGCAGCTGCACTCCTGCGACCTCCTGATAGTCCTCGTGCCCCGGGCCGGCGTAGAAGATCACGTCGTCATCGCCGGCACGTGCGATCGCGGCACGGATCGCGGCCCTCTGGTCGGCGATCTCCTCGACGTGAGCGTCGGGGACCGCGTCCAGCGCTCCGGCGATGAGTGCGGCCCTGATCGCCGCGGGATCTTCGTACCGGGGATGGAAGTCGGTGATGATCACCTCGTCCGCGCCGCGGGCCGCGATCGCGCCCATGTCGCCGCGTTTGGTGGTGTCTCGGTCGCCATCGGCCCCGAACACCATGATGATGCGCCCCTTCGTCACCTCGCGCAGCGAGGCGAGGGCGTGGACGAAGGCATCCGGCGTGTGACCGTAGTCGACGAAGACCGCCGGCCCGTTCTCCCCGGAGACTCGCTCGGCCCGCCCGGGAATGTACGCCTGGATGCCGCCGTCGCGGTCGAGCGCCTGCCCGATCGCCTCGAGGTCGTAGCCCGACTCGACGAGCATCACTATCGCCAGCGCCGCGTTGGCGGCCATGAACGAGCCGAGCACCGGGATGCTCGTGGTCACCGACCTCCCGTCCGGGCCGTGCAGCGTGAAGCCGGTGCGATCGAGCGCCAACTCGCCCAGCTCGACGCGCCAGTCGGCCTCCGCACCGGGCGCCATCGAGAGCGTCGTGACCGGGATGCGCGACTCGTCCGCAAGGCGCCGGCCCCAGCCGGTGTCGACTGTCACGACGCCACGGCGGGCGCGATCCGGGTCGAAGAGCGCAAGCTTCGCCTCGTAGTACTCGTCCATGGAGCCGTAGTCGTCGAGATGGTCGTGGCTCAGGTTCGTGAAGCCGACGACGTCGAACACGATCCCGTCGACCCGATGCCGGCTCAGCGCCTGCGCCGACACCTCGACGGCCGCCGCGCGCACCTCGCTCTCGCGCATGCGAGCGAGGAGTCCGTGCAATTCGCTCGCCTCTGGAGTGGTCAGGGAGCTCGTGACCGCGAGGTCGCCGATCCTCCGCTCCGCGGTCGAGCTGAGCCCCGCGCGTATCCCGAGCTGTTCGAGGACGGCGGCGATCATGTACACGACGCTCGTCTTGCCGTTCGTGCCGGTCACGGCGAACAGCGTCGCCGGGTTCTCCTGCGTGCGATAGATCCAGGACGCCACGTCGCCGAGCACCGCGCGCGGTTCGTCGGTGACGACGACGGGTATGCCGGCCTGCGCTGCGAGATCCGCGCCCGCGGCATCCGTGAGCACGGCAGCGGCTCCTGCACGAGCCGCCTCCGATGCGAACGACGCGCCGTGCGCCCGCCTACCAGGCAGACCGACGTAGAGATCACCAGGCTCCACCGAGCTCGAGGCGACGGTCACGCCGCTCACCTCGACGGAGTCGACCCTTTCCCTGGTCTCGAATCCGAAGTCGGTCACGAGTTGTGACAACGACCGGGAAGCGGGATGTTCGGGGCGCAGCATGGCAGTGCCCGTTGCGGTCACGTCGCTCGCTTTCAATAGGTGTCTGGGTAGTCGGCCGGTGGTGCCGTTGACGGCTGAACCCGGAACGTTTTGAGCACCTGGCTCATCATCGTCTTGAACAGCGGACCCGCTGCCAGCGACGATGTAATCGTAGTCGGGAAGCCGATGTTGACCGAAACGATGTACTGCGGATCGTCGACCGGCGCGACGCCCATGACGGAGACGTAGTAGCTCTGCTTGTAGCCGCCATTTCCGTCCGGCTCCTGGGCGGTACCTGTCTTGGCCGCGACCAGGTAGCCCGGGATCTCCAAGTTCGGCAGCGTCGAGATCGGGCCTCCCTTCAGAACGTTCTCGAGCATCCCGAGGATCTCCTGAGAGGTCTGCTTCGACACCACCCGCGTTCCCGTGCTCGACGGCACGTCGGTCATGGTGCCGTCCGCCTGCCTGCACCCTGCTATCAGGGAGAGCGGCACCCGTACTCCCCCGTTCGCGATCGCCTGGTACGCGCTCATCATCTGCGCCTGTGTCGTGGAGAGTCCCTGACCGAACGTCGTCGCATAGCGGGTCTGGGCGTCCCACTGGGACGGCTTCGACAACAGACCCGCGGATTCGCCGGGGAAGTTCGCGCCCGTTGTGCTCCCGAAGCCGAACTTGCGCATGAAGTCGTAGCGTTCCTTGTCACTCATCTTCGTGCCGAGTTCGGACATCCCCACGTTCGAGGATTCCGTCAGCACGCCGGTGAGTGTGAGGTTCTGCACCGGGTGCGACTCGCTGTCCGAGACGAACACGCCCTCTTGGGGCGAGAGAGTGTCTGGGACGACCAGCTGGGTCGTCGGCGTCACCATTCCGGTGTCGAGCAGGGCAGCAGCGGTGACCGGCTTGAAGATCGAGCCCGGCTCGTACATGTCCTGGAACATCATGGCTTTCCAGTACTGCGTACCCGTCGCGTCGAGATTGTTCGGATCGGCCGACGGATACTGCGCCGCGACTTTGATCTTGGCGTCTTTGACGCTGACGACACTGACCATGCCGAACTGGGCGCCGAGCTCCTTCACGGTCTTCTCGATCTCGTCCTGCGAGAACCACTGCAGATCGGGATCGATGGTCGTGACGACGTCGCCGCCGTTCTTCGCCGCCTTCTGCACCTTCGTGCTGCCCGGGATGGTCACGCCATCGGCGCCCACCTGATAGGTCTGCTCGCCGTTGCTGCTGGCGAGGCACTTGTCATACTCCTTCTCCAGGCCGGCCTGGGCCGTGCCCTCGCCGTTCAAGAACCCGAGGATGTTCCCCGCCACCGCACCGTCGGGGTACACGCGCACCTGATGGCTCTTCGCATCGAGCCAGGAGATGCCGAGCGCCGAGATCTTCTGATACGTGGAAGCGTCCACGTTCTTCACCACGAGCGCGTACTCGGAGTTCTTGTTCTGCTTCAGGGCGTCCTCGATCGGCCCGGTGATGTCACTGGCTTTCTGCCCCGTGATGGCCGCGATGGCATCGGCCGCCTGCTGGAGCGTGACCTTGACAGCCTTGCCGTTCTCGGTGCGGGTGCCCTTGTCGGCGTATTTCGGTGTGGCGATGAAGTTGTAGCGCAGCACGGTGCGCGCCAGGACGGTCCCGTCCTCGGCGAGGATCGAGCCGCGCGTCCCT
Source organism: Humibacter albus DSM 18994 (assembly GCF_000421825.1). GTDB lineage: Bacteria > Actinomycetota > Actinomycetes > Actinomycetales > Microbacteriaceae > Humibacter > Humibacter albus. Next base: position 79,415 of record NZ_ATXT01000011.1, on the reverse strand, counting down.
TCGATCACCGACACATCGCCGCGCCGCTCCGCCGCCTGCCTGTCCAGCGTGTCCGCCCGCACGACCTGCACGTCGACGAGCCGGACCACGAACACCGCCACGATCACCAGCACCGTCGCGATCGCGACGGCCGTTCGACGGCGATGGGCTCTGACGGACGTCATACGGCAACCTCGGGTGGATCAATGGGTCGAAGGCGCCGGAAGGGCCCCCGTCCACGGTACGGGCGAGTCATCGTCGCTGCTCTGATTCGAGTCCGGTGTGCCCGATTCGCCTGTTCCGGATGCCGTCGAGCCCGTTGCCGCGCCGGTTCCGGTCTGCGTCGCCGTGCCCTGCGCCGCCTTCGAGTCCTTCGGCGCCTTCGCGCTCTTCGACGCGGTCACGAGCGGGATGCCGGCGGTCAGCGCGTTCTGCACGAGCTGTCCCGTCGAGTCCGCAGTCGCGGACGCGGGGGTGGGCGCGCCGATCACAGCGCCGTCGGAGAGCCGCAGGTAGACGGGCGACGCGTCGCTGACCATGCCGAGCGCGACGGCGTTGGCCGCTAGGTTCTGCGGCGAGGACAACGTCTGCACCTTCTCCGAGGCCTGCTGGTACTGGCGTGCCAGATGCGCTTTCGTCTGTTGCAGCGACTCGATGCGGTAGGCGCCCTGCGAGACGCCGATCGACAGCAGGAGCTGGACGACGACAACCGCCATGACCGTCATGACCGCCACGGCTGCGTAGAACAGCTTCGGTCGTGCGCGCCGTGACGCTCGTGGCAGCGCCTCGAGCCGTGGCGGTGTACGGCGCTCCGGTGCCCGCCGTGTCGATGGAAGCGACGCGGTCGCCTGGCTCATGAGATCCCCCTGATGCGTTCCGCCGCGCGCAGACGAACGGGAATGGCCCGCGGATTGCGTGCACGCTCCTCGTCATCGGCCAGCTCGGCCCCCCTGGTCAGCAGCTTCAGTTCCGGTCGATGCTCGGGCAGCTCCACCGGAAGCCCGACCGGCGCGGTCGACTTCGCCTTCGCGGCCAACGCCCGCTTGACGATGCGGTCTTCCAGAGACTGGAACGACATCACCGCGATGCGACCGCCGACGCGGAGCAGGTCCACCGCTCGCGGAACGGCTCGCTCGAGAACGTCGAGCTCGTGGTTCACCTCGATGCGCAGTGCCTGGAAGACGCGCTTGGCGGGATGCCCCGCCCGCTGCACGGCCGCCGGCGTGGCCTCCTGAATGATCGCCACGAGCTGCGCCGAGCGGGTGATCGGCGTCAGGGCGCGCGCCCGCACGATCGCGCGCGCATACCGTGCGGCCAGCTTCTCCTCGCCATAGTCGAGGAAGATCCGGCGAAGGTCCGCTTCGTCGTATTCGGCGATCACCGTCTGTGCTGTCAGCGGATCCGACGCGTCCATACGCATGTCCAGCGGAGCATCCTTCGAGTACGAGAAGCCGCGTTCCACCCGGTCCAGCTGCAACGACGAGACGCCGAGATCGAAGAGCACGGCGTCGACGGCGGAGATCCCCAGTCCGGTGACGGCGTCCGTGATCCCGTCGTAGACCGTGTGCACTGCCGTGAAACGGTCCCCGAAAGCATCCAGGCGCTGGGACGCGAGCGCGATCGCGTCGGTGTCGCGGTCGAGCCCGATGACCCGAAGGTGCCCGAAGCGCCGCAAGAGCGCCTCGGTGTGTCCACCCAGGCCCAGCGTGGCATCCACCAGAACCGGTGCGTTGGTCTGCAGCGCGGGAGCAAGCAACTCGATGCAGCGCTCGAGCATGACCGGGATGTGGATCTGAGAGGGTTCGGCGTCATCGACCATGAGAGGAACGGGGCTTCGCCCCTGCCGTCGGATCCCCATCCACACGCCACCTGACACCGGGGAAGGTGCATCAGGGTGCGAGCTGTGGCTGGGAGTCCGGCGCCAGGCGCTAGAACAGCCCCGGGATCACCTCCTCGGCGGTCTCCGCGAACGATGACTCGTTCTCACTCAGGTAGGACTCCCATGCGGCGGAGTCCCAGATCTCGGCGCGGTTGCCCGCACCGATCACGGTGAGGTCCCTCTGCAGACCCGCGTACGTCCGCAAGAGCGGGGGGATCGTCACACGGTGCTGCTTGTCGGGAATCTCGTCGCTGGCGCCCGAGAGGAACACGCGCAGGTAATCACGCGCTTGCTTGCTCGTGACGGGCGCCTGCCGGATCTTCTCGTTCAGCGACTCGAACTCGCGCCGCGGAAAGACGTAGACGCAACGCTCCTGACCGCGGGTCATCACGAGTCCCGACTCGAACTCGTCGCGGTATTTCGCCGGGAGGATGATGCGCCCCTTTTCGTCGAGCTTGGGGGCGTAGGTGCCAAGGAACATCGGCTCCTCCCCCGTCGAACTGCGCCGCGAGCCGGCGACATCCTCCACTTTACTCCACATTCATCCACAAATCGCGGATCTGGGATGGCATGACAGCATAGCCGGACGATTATTCCGCGTAAACACTGGGAAATATGACGGTGGAGGAGAGTGGAGCGAATCCGGGCTGGCTGCGCTCTTATCGGGCGTGTCTCTGCGCCGATGCTCCCCTCACGGGCGCGCGGCGAACCGTGGAGACGAGAGCAGAGTGGAGGGCCTCGACAACTCGCCGCTCAGCGACCTACTGCTTCCGTACTTGCGCCGCCCCGGCCGGAGCCGTGCACGACGAGCGCAAGTCAGGCATGTGCACGCATGTCGGCCATGAACGCGTGCCGGCCGTGAGAATGCGTGCGGGCATGAGAAAAGGGCGCACGCGCGGCGTGCACCCTTGTTTCACCTTCTGGGCCGACTCCGTTCGAGCCCCCTCGGCGTCACGCCGACGAAGGCCCGGAAGCTTCGGGATGAGCGACCGAACGGTCGACCAACCTGTTCGACCCTGCGGTCAGCGGTCGCCTTCCTGGCGCTTGTCCCACCGCTCGTTCATCTTGTCCATGAACCCCGGCTGCGCCGGCTTGGACGCCGATGAATCGCTGGACTCAGCGGCGGCTGCGGCGGCGCGTTTCGCGCGGCTCGGTGTGATCGCCACCAGCACACCGGCGAGCATGAGCACGAAGCCCACGATTCCCACCACCACCTGTTGGACGAACACGCCGGTCAGGAGAACCCCGACTCCGACGACGGCGAGAAGGATGCCGAGAACGACCGCGCGGTAGGTCGGGCGCACGCGCGCCCCGCCGACCTTCGCGACGAAATCGGCGTCATTCTGATAGAGGCCGCGCTCCATCTCATCGAGGAGGCGCTGCTCGTGCTCCGAAAGCGGCATCCTTGTCCCCCTCAGGCTAACGAGAATGACGATGTTGAACTCTCATTCTAGCCTTGCCGCCGCGGCTAGGCTAGGCGAGTGCCGGAAAGCAACCGATTGATCGATCTCGTGAACGACCGGATCGGACGCTTCCTCGAATCTCGCGAATCTATTCTTGAGGCCATCGCCCCGGACCTGGAGCCGATGAGCGCGTTCTCCCGGCAATTTCTCAGTGGTGGCAAACGATTCAGGGCCCTCTTCTGCTACTGGGGCTACCGCGCCGTGCACGACGCAGGCCACGCTCAGGAGTCCGACGTTCTCGATCCCGTCGTGGGCCTGGCATCCGCACTCGAGCTGTTCCACGCTGCCGCGCTCGTGCACGACGACATCATCGACCGGTCCGACACCCGCCGCGGCGGCCCATCAGCGCACCGCAGATTCGCCTCGCTCCACACCGCCGAGGAGTGGGACGGCTCCGCCGCCGACTTCGGCACCTCCTCCGCCATCCTGCTGGGCGATCTGCTCCTCGGGTTCAGCAGCGACATGCTGGATGAAGCACTCATCGACACCGCGCCCGCCCGGGCCGCCGGCGTGCGCCGCGAGTTCGGAAGCATGCGGGCCGAGGTGATCGCCGGGCAATACCTGGACATCCTCGAAGAGTCGTCGTGGCGGCGCGGACCGGAGTCGGACCTGCTCCCCCGCGCAGAACGGGTGATCGTCTACAAAGCGGCGAAGTACAGCGTGCAGGCTCCGCTGCTTCTCGGGGGCCTGCTCGCCGGCGGCACGCTGGGCCAGCTCGACGTGCTCCGAGAATTCGGCCTGCCGCTCGGCATCGCATTCCAGCTCAGAGACGACCTGCTCGGCGTCTTCGGCGACTCCCGGGTCACCGGGAAGCCGAGCGGTGACGACCTGCGCGAAGGCAAGCGCACGGTGCTCATCGCTCTGGCACGCAGGACGCTCCCCGGCTCCGCCCGGCGCCTGCTCGACGAACTGCTCGGCGACCCCGATCTCGACGACGGCCAGATCCGCACGCTGCAGAGCACCATCAACGCGTCGGGCGCGGCCGCGGAGGTCGAGCGCATGATCGAACGGAACGCGACTCGCGCGACACGGGCGCTCGACGACGCACCACTGGCCAGCTCGGCCGTGAACCGACTGCGCGACCTTGCTCAGTCGGTCAGCGATCGTCAAGCGTGACGAGCCCACCGGGTTCGATGACGCCAGCGGATGGTCTGGCGCGCATCATCCCAAGGCTTGAGCGACCCGCCTCACCTCGGCCTTGCGTCCCGCGCGCAGCGCGTCGATCGGAGCCGTCCCGAGGCTGTCCTCCGGCGCGAGCAGCCACTCCATCGCCTCGTCGTCGTCGAAGCCAGCATCCGCGAGCACGAACAGCGTTCCGCGCAGCTCGCTCAACGGCTCGTCGCCTGCGATGAAGTCGGCAGGCACCTTCAGCACCCCATCCACGCGGGCAGCCAGGAGGTGCTTGTCTTCCAGCAGTCGATGGATGCGCCCCACCCCGACGCCGAGGACGTCGACCAGGTCGGGGACGGTCAGCCAGTTTCTCTCTTCTCGCGCTCGATCGGATTCCGTGCTCGGTTTCACCACTCGACTAGCGTGCCACGCCTGACGCGGATTCCACACCCGTTCGTAGGTCATTCGTTACCGTGTTCTTCCAGGCTCACAGCCATGCCCTCCGTAGACTCGACGAGTGACCGCGAGCCAGCCCGATCCGATGCTCGGCCGTCTCATCGACGGCCGGTATCAGGTGCGCTCGCGCATCGCCCGCGGCGGCATGGCGACCGTCTATCTGGCCACCGATCTGCGTCTCGAGAGGCGCGTGGCGATCAAGGTGATGCACGGTCACCTCGCCGATGACGCGCAGTTCAAGAACCGTTTCGTGCAGGAAGCGCGATCGGCGGCGCGCCTCGCGCATCCGAACGTGGTCAGCGTGTTCGACCAGGGACAGGACGCCGACATGGCGTACCTCGTCATGGAATATCTGCCGGGCATCACGCTGCGCGACCTGCTTCGCGACTACGGCCGCCTCACGCCGGAACAGACGATCGACATCGCCGACGCCGTGCTCTCCGGGCTCGCCGCCGCCCACCGAGCGGGGATCATCCACCGAGATCTCAAACCGGAGAACGTCTTGCTGGCCGATGACGGTCGCATCAAGATCGGAGACTTCGGCCTCGCACGCGCCGTCACGAACAGCACCGGTACGGGGCAGGCGCTGCTGGGCACCATCGCCTACCTCTCCCCCGAGCTCGTCACCCGAGGCGTCGCGGATGCCCGCAGCGACATCTACGCGCTCGGCATCATGATGTTCGAGATGCTGACCGGCGAACAACCGTTCAAGGGCGAGCAACCGATGCAGATTGCGTATCAGCACGCGAACGATCCCGTTCCGCGGCCGAGCAGCATCAATCCCGACGTTCCGCCGCGCCTTGACGACCTGGTGCTCTGGGCGACCGCGAAGGATCCTGCGGACCGGCCGGCGGATGCCGGCGTCATGCTCGAGAGTCTCCTTCAAGTCGAGCGCGAGCTGCATTCCTCCAGCGCGGAGACCGGCCCGCAGCCGACGCTCGTGCTCCCGCCAACCGGAACGGAGGCGCCCGAGTCGGACACCCAGCTGATCGCCCCGGCGGCGAAGGTACGTCCCGAGGCATCGGCGACGGACGCGGTCGCCGCGCTCGCGACGATGACCCACGGCCGACGTGCTCGTGGCTGGTGGTTGCTCGCGCTCGTGCTGGTGCTGGCCGCGTTCGCCGGTGGAACCGGGTGGTACTTCGGCGGCGGACCGGGATCGCAGGTCACCGTGCCCACTGTGACCGGAATCGCGCAGGATGCGGCGACCACGAAGCTCACCGAAGCCGGCTTCGAAGCGAAGGCGGATCAGGTCTACTCGTCCAGCGTCCCGGTCGGCAAGGTCGTGTCGTCGACCCCTCGTCAGGGGAATGTCATCACCAAGGGGTCGACCGTCACGCTGCACGTTTCCAAGGGGCGCCAGCCGATCACTGTTCCCGCACTCGCCGGCCTGAGCAGCGCTCAGGCGAAGAAGGACATCACCGGCGTCGGAGCCGTGGTGGGAACGGTCGACGAGCAGTTCTCGTCCAGTGTCGCCCAGGACACCGTGATCTCTGCGGCAAAGGCTGACGACGACAAGGCGGACCTCTCCAAAGGGGGCGACTACTACAAGGGCCTCAAGGTGAACCTCGTGGTCTCGCTCGGCGCCGTTCCGGATGTGACAGGGAAGACCGAGGCGGACGCCGAGTCGGCCCTGGCCGCCGTCGGACTCAAGAGCGCCGAAGGCAAGAAGGACTACAGCGACGACGTTCCCAAGGGGTCCGTGCTCGCTCAAGCGCAGCAGAATGCCGGTGTCGTGCGCAAGGGCGACACGATCGTGCTCGACATCTCCCTCGGCCCCGCACCCGTGCAGGTTCCCGACGTGGTCGGCAAGACCTGGAAGGATGCGAAGAAGGCGCTCACCGACGCCGGATTCCAGGTCAGCTACCCGAAGACCGTCGGAACCATTCCTGTGGACACCTTCTCGTCGGCGTTCAAGGTGACCGCTCTCGACCCGGCGGGCGGAACGATGCAGCCGAAGGGCAGCACGATCAAGGTCAGCCTCGCGGCGAACTTCTGATTTCACGGCGTGGACCGAGCTCGGCCTCGCCGGACCGACGCATCCGACCCGAGACTGTCAGCGCGCGCCGAGCTCCTCGGCGACGAGAAAGGCGAGCTCCAGCGACTGCATGTGGTTGAGGCGCGGGTCGCATAGCGACTCGTAGTGCGTCGCCAGCGTCGCCTCCTCGATGTGCTCGGATCCGCCCAGGCACTCCGTGACATCGTCGCCGGTCAGCTCGACGTGGATGCCGCCGGGGATCGTTCCGGCATCGCGGTGCGCTTCGAAGAACCCTTTGACCTCGTCGACGACGTCGTCGAATCGGCGCGTCTTGTATCCGGTCGGCGTGGTCAGTCCATTGCCGTGCATCGGGTCGGTGACCCAGAGCGGCGTGGCACCGTGCTTGCGGATCGCCTCGAGAAGCGGCGGGAGCGCATCCCGGATCTTGCCCGCCCCCATGCGCGTGATGAAGGTGAGTCGGCCCGGCTCGCGGTCAGGGTCGAGCTTGTCGATCAACCGGAACATGTCATCCGGCGTGGTCGCCGGGCCCAGCTTGACGCCGAGGGGGTTGCGCACGCGGCTGAGGAAGTCGACGTGGGCGCCCTCGATCTGACGTGTGCGCTCCCCGATCCACACGAAGTGGCCCGAGGTATCGTACGGCGTTCCGGTGCGCGAGTCGATGCGGGTCATCGGCCGTTCGTAATCCATCAGGAGGGCTTCATGGCTGGCGTAGAAGTCCACGCGCTTCAACTCGTCGAAGTCGGCTCCGGCCGCCTCCATGAACTTGATCGCCCTGTCGATCTCGCGCGCGAGACCCTCGTAGCGCTGATTCGCCGGGTTCGCCGAGAAGCCGCGGTTCCAGCTGTGCACCTGCCGCAGGTCGGCGAAGCCTCCCTGGGTGAACGCGCGCATCAGGTTCAGCGTCGAGGCGGCGGTGTGATAACCGCGCACCAGACGACGCGGGTCGGCGGTGCGCGACTCTTCGGTGAACTCGTATCCGTTCACCATGTCGCCGCGATAGGCCGGAAGAGTCATTCCGCCGCGTGTCTCCGTGTCGCTCGAGCGCGGTTTGGCGAACTGACCCGCCATGCGGCCCATCTTGATCACGGGCACCGATGCGCCGTAGGTCAGGACGACGGCCATCTGCAGCACGGTCTTCACGCGGTTGCGGATCTTGTCCGCCGTCGCTTCGGCGAATGTCTCTGCGCAGTCGCCGCCCTGGAGCAGGAACGCACGTCCCTCGGCCGCCGCCGCGAGCTTCTCGCGCAGCTCGTCCACCTCGCCGGCGAAGACCAGGGGCGGCATGCTCGCCAGTTCAGCGGATGCCTCGCGAGCAGCCTCAGCGTCGGGCCAGGTCGGCTGCTGCCGCGCCTCGAGAGAACGCCAGTGGTCGAGACCGGCGATCACGGACTCATCGGCGGGAACGACGGTGTCGGACGAATCAAGCAGCACGGGCGGTGGTTCCACTTCTTCGAAGTCGAGGCGCCGCGGGTGACGACGTCTTGTCTCGGATCATTTTCGACTCTTGCGTGTGACGGCCGTCTCGGGAGACGACCGCGACATCGCCGATCGCGTGCCCGGGCTCCGTCGAGCGGCGTCCGGGTCCGCCGTCGGACCGGACTCAGCTTACCGGCTGGGGCATGATCGTCATGCTCGCCGGCCGGGTCCATCGTCTGGGCTCACGCGCAGGGCCGGCCTGTCAACGCGCGGGCCGCCGACGACGCCCCTCTCCCGTTCAGCGGGCGACGCTGGCGCGACGCGCCTTGACCGTCGACGCGTAGACATCCTCGTACTCCTGTCCGCCGAGCCCGTGCAGCGCGTACACGATCTCGTCCGTGATGGAGCGCAGAATGAACCGATCGCCTTCGAGTCCCTCGAAGCGCGAGAAGTCGAGGACGTCGCCGAACACGACACCGACCCGACGGATGCGAGGCAGTTTCGAGCCGATCGGCATGATCTGCTGGGTGCCGACCATGACCACCGGAACGACCCGCACGCGACCCTCGAGGATCATGCGGGCGACACCGGTGCGTCCTCGATACAGCTTGCCGTCGGGGCTTCGCGTGCCCTCGGGGTAGATGCCGAGGATCTCACCGCGCGCGAGCACGGTGAGGCCGGTGTTGAGCGACGCCTCGGAGGCGGGACCGCCCCCGCGGTCGATCGGCAGCTGGCCGGTGGCACGCATGAACGTCTTCGTCATCCACCCGGAGAACCCGGGCCCGGTGAAGTAGTCGCTCTTCGCGAGGAACGACACAGGACGCGTCACGACCAGGGGCAGGAAGATCGAGTCGATGAACGACAGATGGTTGCTGGCGAGGATGACCGCGGTGTCTTTCGGGACGTTCTCGAGTCCAACGACCCACGGCCGGAAGATCGCACGGAGCGCGGGACCCACGATCACGTACTTCAGCAGCCAGTAGAACACCTGTCAGCGCACCCCTTCCATAGCGTGCACGAGCAGCCTAGTGGCTCTCCGCGTGCAGGCGCGCGAGGTCGGCCGCACCGACGACACCGGCGTCGTTCACCAGTTCGGCGATGCGGAACTCGGGTTCGGGGTGGTAGCCGCGGGCGGGAAGGTTCTCGAGATACGAGGCACGGATGGGCTCGAGCAGAAGGTCGCCGGCCGCCGCGACGCCGCCGCCGAACACGAACATCTGCGGGTCGAGCACGGCGCCCAGGCTGGCGCAGGCCTGCCCGAGCCAGTCGCCGAGCTGCCGGAGCGCGGCCAGCGCGCCGGGATCACGTCGCTGGATGAGATCGCCTATGTCGGCGCCGCGGAGCGTGCCGGTGCGTGTGCGTACATCGGCGAGCACCTGGCCGATGCCGCCCTGGTCGGCGAGTTCGTTCGCGTAGCGCTGCAGGGCACGTCCCGATCCGTACTGCTCGATGCAGCCCCGTGCGCCGCACCCGCAGGGCAGGCCGCCGGGAACGACCCTCATGTGTCCGATCTCCGCGCCGGTGCCGAAGCCACCGCGGAAGAGCTTGTCCTCGGAGACGATCGCTCCGCCGACTCCGGTGCCGATGGTGAGGATGACCATGTCGCTCACCAGACGCCCGGCACCGAACCGGAACTCCGCCCAGCCGGCGGCATTGGCATCGTTCTCGATGACGATCGGCATTCCGGTGCGTGTCTCGAGCTTCTCGCGCAGCGGCTCGTTCCGCCACGCGATGTTCGGCGCGTAGTACACGGTGGACTGCGCCGCGTCGATGAATCCGGCCGCCGCGACCCCGGCCGCGACCGGTTCCGCATCGTCCTTCAGGCGGGCGATCATCTCGACCACGGCCGTCTCGATCTCGTCCGCATCCCGCGATGTCGGAACGCGGTCCTCACGGATGATCGTGCCCAGCTCGTCGACGAGCGCTCCGGCGACCTTCGTGCCTCCGATGTCGATTCCGATCGCGTGCAAGCCGAAGGCCGCCTTTCCTGGTCGACGAGTGCGCAGCCGCCAGATCGTTCGGCCGATGCAGCATAGAGTGTACTGGGTATGACGGTGGCGAAGGAGTTGCCAGTGAACCGAACCGAAACCCCTCTTGCGGTGCCTGCCGACCCGACCGCGAACTCGGCCGATCTGCTGGTGCAACGGGCCGCGGAGACGCCGGAGAAGGTGCTGTTCGCCAAGCCTGCGGGCGACGGCTGGATCGACGTGACTGCCGCGCAGTTCGAAGCCGAGGTGATCGCTCTGGCGAAGGGCTTCGTCGCCGCCGGAGTGGAGCCCGGAGACAAGATCGGGATCATGTGCCGCACGCGGTACGAGTGGTCGCTGATCGACTTCGCCGCATGGTATGCCGGTGCCGTCCTCGTGCCGGTCTACGACACGAGCTCGCCGCTTCAAGTGCAATGGAATCTGAGCGACTCCGGTACCACCCACATGTTCGTCGAAACGGCCGACCACTTCGCGCGCTTCGATGAGGTCGCCGCGGACCTTCCGAACATCCGCAACGTGTGGCAGATCGATCTCGGCGATCTGGAGAAGATCGCCGAGGCGGGCCACGAGGTGTCCGACGACGAGATCGTCCGTCGTCGCAGGCTCGCGAATGCCGACGATCTCGCGACCATCATCTACACGTCGGGTTCCATGGGGCGACCCAAGGGCTGTGTCATCACGCACGCGAACTTCGTCGACCTCTCCCGGAACTCGGCGGTGGCGCTGCACGAGGTGGTCGAGGACCCGCGCGGAGCATCCACTCTGCTGTTCATTCCTCTCGCGCACGTCTTCGCCCGGTTCATCGCGGTGCTCTGCGTGCACGGCGGAGTGCGGGTCGGCCACCAGCCGGACACCCGCAGCCTGCTGCCGTCGTTGGGCACGTTCAAACCGAGCTTCCTCCTGGCCGTGCCGCGAGTCTTCGAGAAGGTCTACAACTCGGCGGAGCAGAACGCGGAGAGCGGCGGGAAGGGCGGCATCTTCCGCAAGGCCGCTGCCTGCGCCATCGACTACTCGAAGGCGCAGGAGGCCGGCGAGCCGGTTCCGTTCGGGCTGCGCCTGCGGTTCGCGCTGTACAACCGTTTGGTCTTCGCCCGGCTTCGCGCGGCGATGGGCGGAAATGTGCGGTATGCGGTATCGGGATCGGCCCCGCTCGGAGCCCGCCTCGGGCACTTCTTCCACAGCATGGGCATCACGGTGCTCGAAGGCTACGGCCTGACGGAGACCACGGCTCCCGCGACCGTCAACCTTCCGCAGCGCTCGCGTATCGGGACCGTGGGCGTGCCGCTTCCCGGCGTCGCGGTCCAGATCGCGGATGACGGCGAGATCCTGATCAAGGGTATCGACGTGTTCAAGGAGTACTGGAACAACCCGGAGCAGACCGCGGACGCGTTCGAGGGCGGCTGGTTCAAGACGGGCGACCTGGGCAGCCTGGACGACGACGGCTTCCTCACGATCACCGGTCGTAAGAAGGAGATCATCGTGACGGCCGGTGGCAAGAACGTCGCCCCTGCCGTGCTCGAGGACGCGATCCGCGCCAATCTACTGGTCGGTCAGGTCGTGGTGGTCGGGGACCAGAAGCCGTTCATCGGATGCCTGATCACGCTCGACACGGAGATGCTGCCCGTGTGGCTGCACAACAGCGGACTGGACCCCGACATGTCGCTGACCGTCGCGTCGAAGCATCCGGCAGTGCTCGCGGAGCTGCAGAAGGCGGTGGATGCCGCGAACACGCAGGTCTCGCGCGCGGAGTCCATCCGCAAGTTCGTCGTGCTTCCCACCGAGTTCACGGAGCAGAGCGGTCATCTCACGCCGAAGCTGAGCATCAAGCGCCACGAGATCTTGAAGGATTTCTCCCCCGAGATCGAGTCCCTGTACTCGAACGCACCGTCGACAGAGGGCTTCTCACTGCGCTGACCCGGTTTCGCCGCATACGACGGCTGTCCCCAAAAGCGACGCGCCGCCACACGAGGGCAACCATCCCGCCATCGCAACACGCTCCCCAAGGCGGCGGCGTGCACGCCGCCGAACCCCACCATGCACCCGGCCGACGCCGCCCCGCGACCAATGACTCCCCACCGAAAAGGGCGCACCAAGAGAAAAGGGCGCACCAGGAAATGGAGCGCGACCGCCCCACCAGCGCAACACGCTCCACAAGGCGGCGGCATGCACGCCGCCGAACCCCGCCATGCACCCGGCCAACCGCGGTGCGCCGGCCGGGGGACGGCGCACAGAACAACTCAGAACCAGTCGCTCTCGCGCACCTTGCGCATCGCCTCGCGTCGGCGCTCCGGGGCGAGGCGCTTGAGGTACACGATGCCGTCGAGGTGGTCCGTCTCGTGCTGCAGAGCCTGGGCGAGCACGCCAGTACCCTCGACGGCGACCTCGTTGCCGTCGAGGTCGATGCCCGCTGCTCGTGCGAACGGATGGCGCGGAGTCGGGAACCACAGGCCGGGGACCGACAGGCATCCTTCGTCGATCTCCTCGAGGTCGCCGTCGACGTCCACGATGCGTGGATTGAGCAGGTAACCGACCTCACCGTCGACGTTGTAGCTGAACGCTCGGAGCCCGACACCGATCTGACACGCGGCCACGCCGGCACGACCGGGCAGCTTCACGCTGTCGAGCAGGTCGGCGACCAGGGCGCGCACGCCGTCGTCGATCGCGCCGACCGGTTCGGACACGCTGCTGAGCACGGGGTCGCCGAAGAGGCGGATGGGGCGATCAGGCATCCGATCAGTTTACTGAACGCCCTCACTGACCGAACGCTCTGGCATCGCGGCTGCGCCCCGGCCGTCACCGGGTTGCCGGCAGCCCTTCGACGACCAGCGCGGCCAGCACGCGCGCGGCCCGCCGGGTCGCGGGTCGCAGGTGTTGGTAGTCGATGGCGGCACCGGCGGCGAGGCGCGGGTCGTAGGGTATGCGCACGACGTCGCGGGTTCGTGACCGGAAATGCGCCTCGATCTCTTCCACGTCGACCAGGCTTGTGCCCTGCGTCGCCGTGTTCAGTGCGATGACGGCGTTGCGCACGAGTTCTTCGTACCCGTTCACCTCGAGCCAGGTCAGGGTCTCGGATGCCAGTTTCGCCTCGTCGACGCTGCCGCCGGACACGATGACGATCGAGTCGGCCCGACGCAAGGTCGGCTTCATGACCGAATGCACGATGCCCGTGCCGCAGTCGGTGAGCACGATCGAGTAGTAGCGGGCGGCGAGATCGGCGACGACGTTGTAATCGTTCTCATCGAAGGCTTCGGACAGTTGCGGATCCGTATCGGAGGCGAGAACGTCGAGTCGCGTCCGATCACGCGAGACCAGTGCGGAGAAGGCGGTATATCCGTCGATCGACGCGGCACGGTGCACCACGTCGCGCACCGTCGCCTCCGTCTGCTTCGACACGCGCTCAGAGAGAGTCCCGCGATCGGGGTTGGCGTCGATCGCAATGATCCTGTCCTCCCGTTGGTCGGCCAGAGCCATTCCGAGCAGTGCGGTCACGGTGGTCTTGCCGACGCCGCCCTTGCGGGTCAGCACGGGAACGAACCGGGCTCCGCCCGGCAACGGCCGCTGGATCCGCCGGTTCAGCTCATTGCGAGCCCGCGCCGCCTTCGAGTCCCCCGCGTTCACGACACCGAACGTCGCCTTGTAGAGCATCAGACGCCCCGCACCCTCGGGAGCGGGCCGTGCCCCACGATGCGGCACCAGCAACCGGTCAGCGGTCAGCATGGCTGACGACTCCGGCACCTCGGCCACCTCACCGGACCGGCGTCCTCGACGGGACGGATGCCGCCATCCGCTCGAGACCTCCACCTCCACCTGGCGAGGTATCGGCGTGCGCACCGGAGGAAGCGGCTGCGTCCGCACCGGGTGAGCGGTGACGATCGTCACCGACGCGGTCCGTGGCTGACGCGTTCTGGCCGGGTCCACAGGCACGTCGTCGATGGCGACGGCCTCCTCCTCGACGGGCCGCGGCTTCGGCGGAGCGGCCGGAAGATCCACGACGACGTTGATGCTGCCCGACTCGGTGACGAGGATTTCCCTGCCTTCAAGACTCTCGACCTCGACCTCGACGTCGACCTCGGCATCGTGCGGCGTCACGGCCTCGTCATCCGACGGCCCGGCGTGCTCGCCCGCCTCGATGTCGCGTTCGACCGCGGTCGTCCCCGCACCCCTGGCGGTTCCGTTCTTCTTGCTGCTGGCAGCCACGCACGCCCCCTTGCGTCGGCCCCAGCATATCGCCGGCTCCGAGCGCGACGGAGAGGTACCGCACACCCCCCAAATAGGGGCGACAGGTCAGTCGGGGGCGACGACCACGAGCAGGTCGCCGGCGTCGACCTGCTGCGTCTTCGGGACAGCGAGGCGTACGACCGTCCCGGAGACGGGCGTCGCGATCGCCGCTTCCATCTTCATCGCCTCGATGGAAGCCACGGGCGTTCCCGCGCTCACGCGGTCCCCCGCCTGCACCTGCAGGGTGATCACGCCCGAGAACGGTGCAGCGACATGTCCCGGAATGGAGGCATCCGCCTTCTCGGCCGCCTTCGTCTCGACCGTGATCGATCGGTCTCGCACGAAGACGGGTCGCAGCTGCCCGTTGAGAGTCGTCATGACAGTGCGGATACCCTTGTCGTCCGCCTCGCCGATCGCCTCGAGCCCCGCGTAGAGCCGGACTCCGCGCCCGAGCAGGATGACGTGCTCGTGGCCCGGCGTCAGACCGTAGAGGTAGTCGGCCGTGTCGAGCACCGAGACGTCGCCGAAGAGCTCGCGCACCTGCTCGAACTGGCGCGCGGGTGCCGGGAAGAGCAGCCGGTTGAGCGTGGCGCGCCGCGTGGCCGAATCGGCATCCAGTCCCTGCTGCTCCTCCGGTGTGAGCTCAGCGACTGCGACCCGCACGTTCTTGCCTTCGAGCACCTTGCTGCGGAACGGCTCGGGCCATCCGCCGGGAAGATCGCCCAGCTCCCCTGCCATGAAGCCCACGACGGAGTCGGGCACATCGTAGTTCTGGGGGTTGTGCTCGAAGTCATCGGGGTCGGCGTGCACGGCGGCGAGGTGCAGAGCGAGGTCGCCCACCACCTTCGACGACGGCGTCACTTTGGGGATGCGACCCAGAATGCGATTGGCCGCCGAGTACATGTCCTCGATGAGCTCGAAGTCATCGGCCAGACCGAGCGCTTTCGCCTGTTGCCGCAGGTTGGAGAGCTGGCCGCCCGGAATCTCGTGTTCGTACACGCGGCCGGTCGGGCCGGGCAGCCCCGACTCGAACGGCGCATACAGTGCGCGGACCGCCGCCCAGTACGGTTCCAGGTCGGAGACGTTCTGCAGGGAGATGCCCGTGTCGCGCCGGGTGTGCGCGAGCGCCGCCACCAGCGCCGACGCGGACGGCTGACTCGTCGTGCCCGACATCGGGGCGCTGGCGACGTCGACGGCGTCGGCTCCGGCGGCACTTGCCGCGAGCAGGGTCGCCAACTGGCCACCGGCGGTGTCGTGCGTGTGCACGTGCACCGGAAGATCGAACCGCTCACGGAACGAGCGGACCAGGAGCTCGGCGGCCCCTGGCCGCAGCAGACCTGCCATGTCTTTGATGGCGAGCACGTGCGCCCCCGACTGGACGATGCTCTCCGCCAGACGCAGGTAGTAGTCCAGCGTGTAGAGCTCTTCTGCCGGATCGAGGACGTCGGCCGTGTAGCAGACGGCGACCTCGGCGACCGCCGTGCCGGTGGCCAGGACGGACTCGATGGCCGGGCGCATCTGGTTCACATCGTTGAGCGCGTCGAAGATGCGGAAGATGTCGACGCCCGTGGCCGCGGCTTCGCGCACGAAGGCATCCGTGACCTGAGTGGGATACGGCGTGTAGCCCACTGTGTTGCGGCCCCGGAGAAGCATCTGGATGTTGATGTTCGGAAGGGATTCGCGAAGCGCGGCGAGACGTTCCCACGGGTCTTCGCCGAGAAAGCGGAGTGCCACGTCGTAGGTCGCACCGCCCCACGCCTCCACGGAGAGAAGCTGGGGCGTCATGCGGGCCACGTACGGTGCGACCGCCGTGAGGTCCTTCGTGCGCACCCGCGTCGCCAGCAGCGACTGATGCGCGTCGCGGAATGTCGTCTCCGTGACGGCCAGCGCGGTCTGATTCCGCAGCTCCTCAGCGAAGCCGGACGGCCCGAGCTCGAGGAGCCGCTGCCGCGATCCGTCGGGAACGGGCGCAGAGACGTCGAAGTCGGGCAGCTTCGCCGCCGGGTCGGGGCCGAGAGGCCGTGCGCCGTTGCGCTGGTTGACCGTGACGTCGACGAGCCAGTTCAGCAGTTTGGTGCCACGATCCTTCGATACGCGGCCGCGCAACAGCTGCGGCCGCTCCTCGATGAACGACGTGCTCAGGTCGCCCGCCACGAACGACGGATCGTCGAGCACGGCTTGGAGGAACGGGATGTTCGTGGCAACGCCTCGGATGCGGAACTCGGCCAGCGCACGCCTCGCTCGCAGAACAGCCGCTCCG
This sequence comes from Humibacter albus DSM 18994, assembly GCF_000421825.1. Lineage (GTDB taxonomy): Bacteria > Actinomycetota > Actinomycetes > Actinomycetales > Microbacteriaceae > Humibacter > Humibacter albus. The sequence goes on along the minus strand of NZ_ATXT01000011.1, from coordinate 62,647 downwards.
AAGTCGCGGCCGCGGCAGGTCAGCTTGGCCAGCATGGAGTCGAAGTGCGGACTGATCTGCGCGCCCGCCGCGACGGTTCCACCGTCGAGTCGGATGCCACCGCCACCGGGTGAGCGGTAGGTCGTGATCGTCCCGGTGTCGGGGCGGAACCCCTGGGTGGGGTCTTCGGTGGTGATGCGAGTCTGGATGGCCGCGCCGTGCATCTGGATCGACTCCTGGCGCAGACCGAGGTCGACGAGACTCTCCCCCGCGGCGATGCGCATCTGCGACTGCACGAGATCGACGTCGGTGATCTCTTCCGTGACGGTGTGCTCCACCTGGATGCGCGGGTTCATCTCGATGAAGACGTGCTGCCCCGCACGCTCCCCCGCGGTGTCGAGCAGGAACTCGACGGTGCCGGCGTTGACGTAACCGATCGAGGAGGCGAAGGCGATGGCATCCCGGTACAGGTCCTGTCGGATGCTGTCGGGCAGGTTCGGCGCCGGGGCCATCTCGATCACCTTCTGGTGGCGCCGCTGCACCGAGCAGTCGCGTTCGAAGAGGTGCACCGTGTGCCCGGTCGCGTCAGCCAGAACCTGAACCTCGATGTGCCGTGGCCGAAGCACCGCCTGCTCGAGGAACATCGTCGGGTCACCGAAAGCGCTGTCGGCCTCGCGCATCGCCTCTTCGAGCGCAGGCCGCAGCTCCGCCATGCTGTTCACTCGCCGCATGCCGCGTCCGCCGCCCCCGGCGACGGCCTTGGCGAAGATCGGGAAACCGATCGCCTCCGCGCCTGCGAGCAATTCCTCGATGTCACGCGACGGCGGCGTCGATGCCAGCACGGGGACGCCGGCCGCGATCGCGTGCTCCTTCGCCGTCACCTTGTTGCCCGCCATGCGCAGCACGTCGGCGCGTGGACCGATGAAGGTGATGCCCGCTTCTGCCGCCGCCTCGGCGAGTTCCGGGTTCTCCGAGAGGAACCCGTAGCCCGGGTAGATGGCATCGGCGCCCGACTGCACCGCGACGCGAATGATCGAAGCGACGTCGAGGTACGCGCGCACCGGATGTCCTGGCTCGCCGATCTCGTACGCCTCGTCGGCCTTGAGCCGGTGCATCGAGTTGCGGTCTTCGTACGGGAAGACGGCAACGGTCTTCGCACCGAGCTCGTATGCGGCGCGGAACGCACGAATAGCGATCTCCCCGCGATTCGCGACCAGGATTTTCTTGAACATTCGGGCCTCTCCGGCGGGGGCACGCCGCTCAGCGAACGGTTAGGTTCTCTAAGACTACTGACGGTAACGTTTCCTCTTGTGCATGTGCTCAGCGTCAGTTCCCTCAAAGGCGGTGTCGGCAAGACCACGGTGACGTTGGGTCTTGCGTCTGCGGCCTTTGCCAAGGGACTGCGCACGCTCGTGGTCGACCTCGACCCGCAGTCGGATGTCTCCACGGGCATGGACATCACCGTCGCCGGGCACCTCAACGTGGCCGATGTGCTGGCCTCTCCGAAGGAGAAGGTGGTCCGCGCGGCGATCGCACCGAGCGGGTGGACGAGGGGACGCTCCGGCAAGGTCGACGTGATGATCGGCAGCCCGTCCGCGATCAACTTCGACGGCCCGCATCCCTCGATTCGCGACATCTGGAAGCTCGAAGAGGCGCTCGCCAACGTCGAGCACGACTACGACCTGGTGCTCATCGACTGCGCACCATCGCTGAACGCGCTCACCCGCACGGCCTGGGCCGCCAGCGACCGGGTCTCGGTCGTCACCGAGCCCGGCCTGTTCTCGGTCGCCGCCGCCGACCGCGCGCTGCGCGCGATCGAGGAGATCAGACGCGGCCTCTCGCCGCGGCTGCAACCACTCGGCATCATCGTCAACCGCGCACGCGTGCAGTCCCTGGAGCACCAGTTCCGCATCAAGGAGCTGCGCGACATGTTCGGACCGCTCGTGCTCTCGCCTCAGCTTCCGGAGCGCACGTCATTGCAGCAGGCGCAGGGAGCGGCCAAGCCGCTGCACGTCTGGCCGGGCGAGAGCGCTCAGGAGATGGCGCACAACTTCGACATGCTCCTGGAACGCGTGCTCCGCACGGCGCGCATGGGCGAATACGCGGAGAACTGACCGCGCGCCCTGTTCCGCGGGAACGTCTCGCTCACGAGAACGTGCGCGGCTGCGACGGTTCCTCTGTTGAAAGGCCGTCTTCGGTCAGGAGATCTTCTTCGCCGCGCGACGAGCCGCGAGCTCGTCCATCGTGTCGGATGCCTGCACGTTCAGTTCGACGAGGCTCGTCTCCACCTCGCGCAGCACCTTGCCCACGGCGATGCCGAAGACGCCCTGTCCACGGCCGACGAGGTCGATGACCTCGTCGTTGGACGTGCACAGGTAGACGCTCGCTCCATCGCTCATCAGGGTTGTCTGTGCGAGGTCGTTGACGCCCTCCTTGCGCAGCTGGTCGACCGCCGTGCGGATCTGCTGCAGGGAGATGCCGGTGTCGAGCAGCCGCTTGACGAGCTTCAGCACCAGGATGTCGCGGAAGCCGTACAGCCGCTGCGAGCCGCTACCCGCGGCTCCGCGCACTGTCGGCTCCACCAGCCCGGTACGTGCCCAGTAGTCCAGTTGTCGGTAGCTGATACCGGCGGCGCGCGCCGCGACAGCTCCTCGATAACCGTTCGCGTCATCCAACTCGGGCATTCCGTCGGTGAAGAGCAAACCGAGGTCGTAGCGCGCGTCGTCATTCCGACGGACTTCACTCATGCGCTCTCCCTCTCACCCCAGGTCACCCACCGCGAAGCGATGCACATTCCACGGTAACCGTGCCCGCTCGGGCCGGCAACGACATCCGGTCGAACGGCTCGGCGTGTCGCAGCGGTCACGGCGCGAGCCTGCCGATCGCCGACCGCACGATGCTCGATCGCACGGTCTCGAGGTCGTCGGCGAGATCGCGCCCCCGCTCGCCGGCGCGGGCACGCGCACTCGTGTCGGAGCGACGCAGAACGGGCGCCAGCGCTGTTTCGATCAAGCCGATGTCGCGCTGCGCCGAGGCCCGCAGGCCGCGCAGGTGACGCGGCTCGATCCCACTGCGATGCAGGTCGACCAACGCCTTGAGCACGATCAGCTGGTCTTCTCCGTAGACGTCGGCCGGGCTCACGAGTGACGCGGCGATGGCCTCTTGCAGGAGCGCGGGCGAGGCCTCCGCTTCGGAGAGCAGCTCCTCCCGGCTGAACCGGTGTCCCGTCGACAGGATGTTCGGGCGCGTCGGGCCGGATGTGCCGGGGATGAGCGGCGTGCGGCCGGCGTCGAGATCGGCCAGATACGACCGGATGACTTTGAGCGGAAGATAGTGATCGCGCTGCAGCGTCAGGATGGTCCGCAGCCGCTCGACGTCGTCGGTGCAGAATTTGCGATAGCCGGACGCGGTGCGCGCGGGCGTCACGAGTCCCTGCTCTTCGAGGAAGCGCAGCTTCGACGGCGCGAGGTCGGGGAATTCCGGCGTCAGCTGCGCGAGAACCTGACCGATGCTCAGAAGCACACCGGCGCGGACGGCTCCCGCGCCACGTGTCTGCGACGCCTGGCGGGCCATCAGGCCGACGCCGACGCGTCCAAGTCGTGGCGAGCGGCGTAGAAGGTGAGTCGGAACTTGCCCACCTGCACCTCCGCACCGTCGGTCAGCATCGCGCTCTCCACGCGGACACCGTCGAAGTACGTGCCGTTCAGGGAGCCGAGGTCCTTCACCTCGAAGGCGGTGCCGTGTCGCAGGAATTCCGCGTGACGACGTGACACCGTGACATCGTCGAGGAAGATGTCGGCATCGGGATGCCTGCCCGCCGTCATCACGTCTTCATCCAACAGGAACCGCGCTCCGGTGTTGGGTCCCCGCCGCACGATCAGGAGCGCGGATCCGCTCGGCAATGCGGCGATCGCCTCCTTCTCTTCGGGCGTCACCCCCGCCGCCTGCGCGTTCATCGCTGCAGCGAATTCCTCGCCGAAGCCGGCGGTCGTGTCTTCCCCCGCGGCTCGCTGCGCTTCGCTGTTCGGGTCGTTCTGCTCAGCCACCGTCGACCTCCTCTTCTGAAAGCGTATCGGAAACCGGGCCGTCGCCGCCTGGCGTGTTGTGGATGACTCTGACGGTCTCGCGCACGTAGAGGATGCCGGCCCACCAGTACAGGAACGCACCCCAGAGCGCGATGGCCCAGCCGAGGGGCCGTGATGCCCAGGAGAACACCGGGAATGCCTCGCCGAGCATGAGCACCGGCAGCGACACCAGCAGGGCGAACGTGGCGATCTTTCCGAGGTGATGCACAGGTAATGGGCCGTGCCGGTGGTTCGCCAGAACGATGCCGAGCACGAGCAGCATCACATCGCGCGCGATGATCGCGAGCACGAGCCACCACGGCAGAAGCTCACGCCAGGCCAGCCCGATCAATGCCGCAAAGATGTAGAGGCGGTCTGCGGCCGGGTCGAGGAGCTGACCGAGTCGAGAGACCTGGTCGAGCCTGCGCGCGAGGAAGCCGTCGAAGAAGTCCGTGACGCTGGCGACGACGAGCACGAGAAGAGCCCAAGCATCCCACGCGACGATGACGAAGCAGAGGAAGACGGGCACGAGGGCGAGCCGGAAGAAGCTCAGCACGTTGGGAACGGTGAGCACCCGCGAGGAGACCGCGGAGGATGCCTGTGCCACGCCTGGCAATCATAGGGGCAGCGACGGCTCGACGTGTCCCGCCGCCTCGGCCGGGCCGCGCCATAGAATTCGGTGCATGTCCCCCGTCATCGTGTGCCTGTGGATTCTCGCTGCCGTCTGCGTCGCGACCTGGCTCGCGTCACAACTCACGAAGGAGTATTCGTGGGTCGACCGCATCTGGTCGCTCGTTCCCGTCGCATACGTGTGGGTCTACGCGGGAGCTGCCGGGTTGATGGATCCCCGTCTGGACGCGATGGCGGCGCTCGTGACGCTCTGGGGAGCCCGTCTCACGTTCAACTTCGCGCGCAAGGGCGGCTACGCGCGCGGCGGCGAGGACTACCGCTGGGCTCACCTGCGGACGAGGATCACCGGGTGGAAGTGGGTGCTCTTCAACCTGCTGTTCATCGTGATCTTCCAGAACGTGGTGATCTTCCTGTTCATGCTGCCGGCATGGACGGCCTACCTGCATCCGACACCGCTGACCCTGCTCGACGTGGTCTGCATCGTGCTCTTCCTCGCCTTTCTTCTCGGTGAGACGGTCTCGGACCAGCAGCAGTGGGACTTCCACCGGTGGAAGGCGGCCGAGACCGCGGCCGGCCGGGAGCCGAGTCCCCGTTTCCTGCAGTCCGGCCTGTTCCGGTTCTCCCGGCATCCGAACTACTTCTTCGAGCTCGCCCAGTGGTGGGTCTTCTTCTTCATCGGCGCCATCGCCGCCCGTTCGGTTCTGCAGTGGACGGTCGTCGGGGTGGTTCTGCTGACGGTGCTCTTCATCGGGTCGACCACCTTCACCGAGGGCATCTCGCGGCGGCGCTACCCGGAGTATGCGCACTATCGCGCGACGACGTCGGCCGTGATCCCGTGGATCCGGCGCCGCCGCACCACGACCGCTCGCTGAGCGAGGCCGCTGTGCCGGTGCGCCCGGAGAGCCGGCCCGCCCGAAGTGCCAGGAAACGCGAACGAGCGCGACACGAGGATGCAGCAGGCCGTTAGCCTGAAGGCATGTCGTGCATTCGGTTCAACACTCCTGCTCAGCGTGAGGCCATGCGACGCGCGGCGCCCGCGATGCTGACCGCTCAGGAAGCGGCGTCGTTGCATCCGATGCCGCCTGTCACCGAGAGCAAGATCCGCCGATTGCGCATCCTCGCGCAAGACGCGAACCCGAAGATCCGAGAGAGCGTGGCGAGCAGCTACAACACTCCGCCGGACCTCTTCGAGGTGCTCGCGCACGATCCGGCCGACGGCGTGCGGGCCTGCGTGGCACGCAACGAGGCGACGCCATGCGACGTGCTGCGTGAGCTCGCCGGCGACGCCTCCGAACTGGTACGCGGCTGGGTGGCCGTGAACTACTTCGTGCCCGACGATGCCATGGCGCGTCTAGCCGACGACGAGAGCGCCACCGTGCGCTCCCTCGTCAAGTGGAAGGCATCGCTCGCCCAGACCGCGTGAATGTGCCGCGACCCGGGAACCGTCATCCGACTGTCATTCGATCACTGCGTCGATCGCGCTGAGCACGGCGCCCGGCGACGCGATGGATGCCCCGAGCCCGCGCACCCGCTCCCCCAGACCGCGGTCTGCCGTGACCACGATCGCCTGCGTGGGGTCCGCCTCCGATGCGACGCGATCCACGATCGCACTGTCGCCGTCGGAGTCCGCGTGTACCAGCTCGAGCGGGTGCGAAGAGCCGAGGGCCGGCATCCGCTTGGCTTGTCCCTCCAGCACCATCACGACGCGCGGCCACCAGAGATCGTGCGGCAGCTGCAGCGCGGAGGCAGGCCAGCCCGACTCCGTCAGCGAGATCAGACCAGCGGCCAGCCGCGCCGCCGCAGCCGCACGGTCGCGCCACCAGCCGTCCGGTCGCGATCCCACGACGTTGGCCGCGTCGACGATGACGACAGGGTCACGAAACAGGTCTTCGCGCAGAAGCGGCCACCGCTGCGCGAACGACGGGTGCAACTCGAGACCGTTGATCTCGTCGAGCGGCACCCAACGCACTTCGATGCTCTCGGCATCCCCGATCACCGGATCGAAGAGCGTGTCGGCGATGCCGGCCACCGTTGAATAGGACCACCAGCCCAGGTCGAGGCGAGAGAGGAAGCGCCGGCGCACCCGGTCGACCGGGACGCCCGCTTCTTCTTCCGCTTCGCGCAGTGCGCCATCGGGCGCGCTCTCCCCTTCGTGCCGCGCGCCGCCCGGCAACGCCCACGTTCCGCCGAAGTGGCTCCACTCGGCGCGGTGCTGCAGCAGAACTCCGGCGTGCGGGTGCGCCAGGAGCAGGCCCGCTGCTCCGTAGGTGCCCCAGAACCGGCGGCCGTCCGGTCCGACCACCCACGCGTCGCCGCTGGTCAGAGGGCGTCTGCGCAGCGCCACCGGCGATCAGCCCGCGTTCGGCGCCGATGCGAGGTAAGCCTCCGCCTCGTCTTCCGGCATGACGACCATCCCCCGCGTGCCGTGCGAGGAGATGGCGAGGGCCTCCAACCAGACCCGGTTCAACTCAGGGGGTCGGCTTCCCGCGAAACGGAACTGCAACGAGATCGCCGGTGAGAGCCAGATGCTCACACGGCCGGAACCCTGTTCCGAAGAGACGGTCCAGTTCACGAGAAAACTCTCCTGAAGCCGCAGTTTCGCGACGATCGCGATCTTGAGGTGAGCGAGTGTGCGATCTTCGATCTCGTATTCGGCGCCCGAGCCGTAAATGAGGTAGCCCATCCGCTCATCATCTCAGGCGGCGCCCTCGACGCGCCGGAGGTTCGAGACAACGGTGCACGTCGTGTCGAGTCCCACGATCCGCGCGGGAGCGGTCAGTGGTGACGAAGCGCGTCGATCAGTTCGTCCTTCTTCTTCTTCGAATAGCCGGAGAGTCCGAGCTCTTTCGCCCGCTTTTTCAGCTCGGGCACGGTCCAGTCGTCGTAGCTGCCGGACTCACCGCCCTTGCGCGCTACCGAAGAGCGACTGCCCTTGCGCGTTCCCGCCGCGTTGGAGATGCGCGCCGCCTTCTGCTTCGAGGCGCCGTCGTCGCGCAGCTCCTCATACAGTTCCGGATCCTTCAGTCGCGAGTTGGCTCCGCGAGGCATCGTCTCTTCCCTTCGCCGTTCGGCGCGACCGGAACCGGCCGGCGCCTTCCTGCCCTCGCCACGTTAGAAAGGGTGCCGGCGCGGCTCAAGGGGCTTGACAGCACCGTTGCCGCACCGTCAGGCACGGCAACGGTGCTTCAGCCCGCCTTCTTGCGCGGCTTGCTCGAGGACGCCCGTTCACGCTTCGCACCGCTCCCAGACCGAGAACCGCCCCGGCTCCCTGTCGACTTCGAGCTTGTCGACTTCGAGCTCGTCGACTTCGAGCTCGTCGACTTGCCGGACGATGATGTGCGGGAGGCGGTCTTGCCCGATGCCTTGCCGGAGGACGTCTTTCCACCGGAACGATTGCGCTCGACGCTGCGACGCAGGGCCTCCATCAGGTCGAGGACCTCACCCTTCGCGCCCTCGGACTCCTCGCCGAAGGTGGCCTCGGTATCGAGGGCGTCCCCCTGTTCGAGCTTCGCGTCGATGAGCTGCTCGAGCTGCGCCTGATAGTCGTCCTCGAACTTCTCCGGCGAGAAGTCGCTCTCGTAGCTGGCCACGAGCTTGGACGACATCTCGAGCTCCTTCTCGGTGATCCGCACGTCGGCGGACAGGCTCGGGAAATCCGCAGTGCGCACCTCATCGGCCCACAGAAGCCCCTGCAGCATGAGCACGCCATCGCGCACCCGCAGTGCTCCGAGGCGGGTCTTCTGCCGCAGCGCGAACTTCACGATGGCCGTGCGGTTCGTCTCCTCGAGGGTCTTACGGAGCAGCACGTACGCCTTCGCCGACTTCGAGTCGGGCTCGAGAAAGTAGCTGCGCTCGAACATGATGGGATCGACCTGGTCGTCCGGTACGAACTCGACGACCTCGATCTCGTTGCTGCGCTCCTCCGGCAACGACTTCATGTCCTCGTCCGTCAGCACCACTGTGCGGTCTCCGGCGTCGTACGCCTTGAGGATGTGCTCGTAGGGAACGATGTCGCCGTCGATCTCGCAGCGACGCTGGTAGCGGATCCGTCCCCCGTCCTTGTCGTGCACCTGGTGCAGGGAGATGTCGTGGTCTTCTGTCGCGCTGTAGATCTTGACCGGCACGTTCACCAGGCCGAAGGCGATCACCCGCTTGCCGATGGCTCGCATACCCCTATTGCACCGCCTCGGTCTCCGCAGGACAACCCTTTGCCCTTTCCGTGGGACTGTGGCAGCTGCATCCGTCAAGGCGTGGGCGAGCGCCATGGCGCAGCGTAACGTCGGCCCCATGGGGGCAACTCAGAAGTCGAAGACGCAATGGGTGGAGATCGACGGGCACCGCATCAGGCTCACGAACCTCGACAAGGTGCTCTATCCCGAGACCGGCACGACGAAGGGCGACGTGCTGGAGTATTACGCGCGCATCGCCCCGCACCTCATCGAGCAGGCGCACCAGAGGCCGGCCACGCGCAAACGCTGGGTGAACGGTGTGGGCACGGCGGAGCATCCGGAGCAGCCGTTCTTCCAGAAGAATCTCGATGACGGGACACCGGACTGGGTGCCGAGGGTGAGCATTCAGCACAAGGATCACGCGAACGTGTACCCGCTTGTGAACGAGCCGGCAGTGCTGACGTGGCTGGGCCAGATAGCGGCCCTGGAGATCCACGTGCCGCAGTGGCAGGCCGGGCCGCGCGGGGCGCGGCGCGCGCCCGATCGGCTCGTGCTGGACCTCGACCCCGGTGAGGGCGTGGGATTGCGGGAGTGCGCCGAGGTCGCGCGATGGGCCAGGGACATTCTGGGCGGCATGGGGCTGGAGGCCGTGCCCGTGACCAGTGGGAGCAAGGGCATCCATCTGTATGCCCGGCTCGATGGATCGCAGAGCTCCGACCAGGTGTCGGCCGTGGCGCACGAGCTCGCGCGCGCTCTCGAGGCCGATCACGCGGACGAAGTGATCAGCACGATGAGGCGTGTCGATCGCGCCGGCAAGGTGTTCATCGACTGGAGCCAGAACAATGCGAACAAGACGACCGTGGCGCCGTATTCGTTGCGCGGGCGTGCGAAGCCGACGGCCGCTGCTCCACGAACGTGGCGCGAGCTGGCCTCACCGCACCTGCGGCAACTCTCGTACGAGGAGGTGTTGAACCGCGTCGAGCAGAAGGGCGATCCGCTGGCGGATGCCTCGGAGAACGCGATCGAGGACGACCTGCCAGACCACCGTTCCGGTTCGCAGGCCGAGGGCGACTCCGACGACGGCGGACGGCGGAACGAGAAGGCACACGCCGCGCGCGATCGCCTGACGGTCTATCGCAGCAAGAGGGATGCCGCGAAGACACCGGAACCGGTGCCGGAAGAGGCGCCATCGACGACCAACGGGCGCTCGTTCGTGATTCAGAAGCATGCAGCCCGGCGCCTGCATTTCGACTTTCGCCTGGAGCACGACGGGGTGCTGGTGAGCTGGGCACTTCCCAAGGGGGTGCCCACAGACCCGAAGCAGAATCACCTCGCGGTGCAGACCGAGGACCACCCGTTGGACTACGGCGGCTTCGAGGGAGATATTCCGCACGGGGAATACGGAGCTGGTCACGTCGACATCTGGGACTCCGGCGTCTACGACTTGGAGAAGTGGCGCGACGGAGAAGAGGTCATCGTCACCCTGCACCCCTCGCCCGGAGGCGGCCTCGGCGGCCCGGTGAAGGTGGCGCTGATCCACACCGGTCATTCCGCGCGCGGTGGTTCCCACGACGAGAAGAACTGGCTGATCCATCGCATGACACTGGATGCCCCGCGCCAGACGTACGCTCCGATGCTCGCGACGCTGGGCAAGGAAGCCCAGTTGAGGCACGATCCGGAGCGCTGGGTCTTCGAAGGAAAATGGGACGGCATCCGCGCGCTCGCGTACGCCGCCGGCGACGAGGTGCGGCTGGTGACCAGGAACGGCAACGACGTCACCGCCCAGTACCCGGAGCTGACCGCCCTCGGCTCGAACCTGCGGTCGCCGGCAGTGCTCGACGGCGAGGTCGTCGCGCTGAACGAAGGACACCCCGACTTCGGGCTGCTGCAGCAGCGGATGAACCTGCAGAACGAGACTGAGATCTCGCGCACTGCCTCACGTGTGCCGGTGAGGTACTTCGCCTTCGACATCCTCGAGCTCGACGGGCACGAGGTGACCGGCGAGGAGTACGAGGTGCGGCGTGCGGCGCTCGAGCACGTGGTCGTCGACCGGCATCGCGGTGTGCTGCAGGTTCCCGACGTCGTTCCCGGCCCGATCGATGACGCGATGAAGCGCAGCCGACGCGAACGGCTCGAGGGCATCGTGGCCAAGGATCGCTCGTCGACGTACGCGGCAGGCAAGCGTTCCACGTCGTGGATCAAGGTGAAGCACCATGGCACGCAGGAGGTTGTGGTGGGGGGATGGAAGCCCGGGGAAGGACGACGCGCGGGCGGTGTCGGATCGCTGCTGCTGGGCATCCCGCACGGAAAGAAGCTTGCGTACGTGGGTAAAGTCGGGACGGGTTTCGGCGACGCGGCCCTGGATGAGATCGCCGGTCGACTGGGCGAGATCGAGACCCGTACGACGCCGTTCGAGGACGTTCCTTCCACCGATGCCCGTGGCGTGCACTGGGTGAAGCCCGTTTTCGTCGGCGAGGTGGAATTCGCGGAATGGACGCGCGGCGGTCGCCTGCGTCAGCCGTCCTGGCGAGGCTGGCGCCCGGACAAGGCGCCCAAGGACGTCGTGCGCGAGAGCTGAACTCCGCACCTTCACCCCTCTAAAGCGGAGAACAACCCGATATCGGGAACGGCTCGGCGTGCGATCGCTCGACGCGGCGGCTCTGCCGGCTCCGGTCCTCTGTCAGCGCTCCGAACGTCCCAGTGTGCGAACACCCCGTACGGGCGACGTCTCAGTGCTGCGAGCCGACCTGCGTCATCGAGCCGTCGTCCGCGTCGAGTTCCTCGTTGACGAGCCCTCGCACGATCGATTCCCAGTCCGAACCCTCGTAGTCGGTCTCGGTCTGGCCGACCATGATGCCGCCGTACACCGGTTCGTGCTCCTCGCCTTCGGGCGACACCACGGTGAGCGACCCCATGGTGCGTCCGTCGTCGGCCCGCACGACCCAGTCCTGAGGTCCGAGGCGGTGGATGACGTATCCGCCACCGCGGTGTTCGAAGTGCACGGTGTCGTTCTCGAGAATGGACGCGATCATCGTCTCCCCCTCTGTCGTCGCGCCGACGGCGATCACCAGGCATCGGCGCTGGAACCTTCTGGACCGGAATGCAGTCAGGCTAACCCCGGCGCGCCGATTTGCGGAGAGCTTCGCCCGGCCTCACCCGAACGGGTTCGCGCTCGGTCACTCCTCGCGTGCCATCGCGACACGGATCGCACGCCCGACCCGCTCGTCGGCCACGAGCTTGCTTCTCGCCTTGGCGGATGCCGAGTCACCGCGCGTCTTCAGGCGCACCTGTCGCTCTGCCGGCAGCCCGAGCGACAGCTCGTGCCCGCGTTCGAGCTCGGATCCCAGCTCCGCGCCGATCACGAGCGCCAGGTTGGTCAGCCAGACCCACAGCAACGCCACGAGCAGTCCGCCGACCGCTCCGTAGACCCGGTTGTAACTGGCGAAGTTCGACGCGTAGAAGCCGAAGCCGACGGAGCCGAGCACCATGATCGCCACGGCGACCGCGGCGCCCAGCGAGACGTAGCGGATGCGCTGCCTGCGCAGATTCGGCGCACCGAAGAACAACACCGCCACCGCGACGATCACGGCGAGGCCGATGACGGGCCACTTGATGATCTGCCAAGTCGTGATGAGGGCGTCACCGGTGCCGAGAGCGTCGCTGATGGTGCGTGCCACCGGCCCGCTCAGCACGAGCGCCAGCACCACGAGCACCGCGAGCACCAGCACCACGATGGTGATGAGCAGTTGCTGCGAGCGCAAGGCGATGGTGCCCCGCCCCTCGCGTACGCCGTAGATGCGGTTGACGGCACGCATGAACGCGCCGACATAACCGGAGGCGGACCACACGGCACCGACGATGCCGATCACCAGCCCGAGGCCGGCGGCCGTCGAGGAGGTGAGCTGCGTCAGGAGGCCGGACAGCACGGGCTGCACCTGCTCCGGCGCGATGGCGTCGACGACGTCGAGCAGCTTCTTGGATCCGGCCCGGCCGGCGCCCAGCAGGCCCAGAACCGAGACGAGCGCCAGCAGCGCGGGCAGCGCGGAGAGAACCGTGAAGTAGGTAAGGGAGGCGGCGAGGTCCGAGCATCCATCACGTCCGTACTCTCGCAGCGTGCGGCCGAGCACGTAGCCCCAGGGCATGCGGCCGTAGCGAGCGGATGCCGCCGCCTTCGCCTCGCGATCGCGCAGTGCCTGTTCGTCGTGAGAGGGTTGCCGCTCCGCAAGTTCCTTCTGCCGCGTCTCCACAAGCTTGTCGGTGCGCTTCGCGGCGCGTTTGGCGTGCTTCTTCGCGAGGTCGAGAGCATCCATGGTCGTCACCGTACGCCGCAGCGCCGCTCGAGCCCACCCCTTGCACATGCGGGCGCGAAGGCGCATGAGGCGCGAGCACGCAGCCCTCGTTCGTCGCGCCCGGCCCGCACGACCGCTGCCAGGGAATGATGAGGCGGGGGCGCGTGTTGCGATCCATGCATTCGTATATACCAATTGGAAGGGGCCGACGTGGCCGTGAAGTTCGGACTGGACACGTTCGGGGACGTCCCGATCGACGAGAGCGGAGGTCAGGGGCCGGCCGCCCAGACGATCCGCGACGTGATCGATGACGCCGTTCTCGCGGACGAGTTGGGCGTCGACGCCTTCGGCATCGGCGAGCACCACCGCGCCGACTTCGCGGTGAGCGCGCCTGACATCGTGCTGTCGGCGATCGCGGCGCGCACGAAGCGCATCCGGGTGGGTACCGCGGTCACCGTGCTGAGCTCGGATGACCCCGTGCGAGTGTACGAGCGCTTCGCGACGCTCGATGCGGTGTCGAACGGGCGCGCGGAGGTCACGCTCGGGCGCGGCTCGTTCACCGAGTCGTTCCCCCTCTTCGGCTACGACCTCACGCAGTACGAGACGTTGTTCGAAGAGAAGCTCGAGCTGTTCAGCCTGCTGCGCGAGGAGGGGCCCGTCACCTGGTCGGGCACGGTGCGCGCCCCGCTGACCGATCAGCAGGTGTATCCCAAGACCGAGGCAGGGCGCGTGAAGGCGTGGGTCGGGGTGGGCGGCAGCCCGGAGAGCGTCATCCGCTCCGTACGGTACGGAATTCCGATGGCGCTCGCCATCATCGGCGGGAACCCGGGACGTTTCGCGCCGTACGTCGACCTGTACAAGCGCGCGCAGGAACAGATGGGACGGGAGCCGATGCCGCTGGCGATGCACTCCCCCGGTTTCGTCGCCGACACCGACGAGCTCGCCATGGAACAGCTCTATCCGTACCAGAAGGCCACTATGGACCGGATCGGCGCGGAGCGAGGGTGGGCTCCGCAGAGCAAGGAGCAATACATCAGCGAGGTACGGCACGGTTCCCTGTACGTCGGATCGCCCGAGACGGTGGCGAAGCGCATGACGGAGGCGATTCGGGTGCTCGGCGTCGACCGGTTCGACCTGAAGTACGCGAACGGTCCGATGCCGCACGCTCTCCTGCAGCGCTCCATCGAGTTGTACGCCACGCGGGTGATCCCGCGGGTGCGCGAGCTTCTGGCCTGATCTCCGACCGCCAGGTCGGCAGCGGGAAGGAGCCCGATCTCACGTTCTCGTCGCCGCGAGCGTCTACCGTGTGATGGTGCTTCTTCCCTTCGACGCGGTCGTGCGCGAGCACGGTGCCGTCGTGCTGCGCGTGTGCCGCTCGATGCTCGCCGTGCACGACGCGGATGACGCCTGGTCGGAGACGTTCCTGTCGGCCCTGGATGCCTACCCGTCTCTGCCTCACGATGCGAACGTCGAAGCGTGGCTGGTCACGATCGCCCGGCGCAAGTGCATCGACCTGATCCGCGCCTCAGGGCGGCGCGCTGTCACCGTGGAGCGGATGCCGGAGACGGCGAGCGTGCTCGGGCTGCCCGAAGAGAGCGCGGAACGTAGTGCGAGCGCGGATCGCGTGGCCCGCGCCGTCTCGGCTCTTCCGCCGCGACAGCGGCAGGCCGTGACGTACCACCACCTGGGCGGGCTGAAGTACCAGGAGGTCGCGGACCTCGTCGGCGGAAGCGCCGACGCGGTGCGGCGGGCGGCGGCAGACGGCATCCGCGCCCTCCGGAAGACGATGGAGGCAGAACGATGACCGCGACGAATAAGCCGGATGGCGACCTCGCCCGCCTGCACGAACGACTCGCGCACGACGCAGAGACCCGCGCGCTGATCGATGTGGCCTACCGCACGATCGACAGCCCGGTGGGGCCTCTGCTGGTCGCGGCGAGTCGACACGGGCTCGTGCGAGTCGCGTATCAGAGCGAGGGGTTCGATGGCGTGCTTCAGACCATGGCCGACCGGATCAGCCCCCGCGTGCTCCACGCCCCTGCCCGGCTGGACGGCGCGGCACGCGAACTGGACGAATACTTCTCGGGGCGGCGCACCTCCTTCGACCTTCCGCTGGACTTCGCGCTCACTCGGGGTTTCCGTGCCGAGGTTCAGCGACTGCTGCCCACGATCGCGTATGGCGACACCGCGAGCTACGCGGAGCTCGCCCGGGCAGCAGGCCGCCCCCGCGCGTTCCGCGCCGTCGGCTCGGCCTGCGCCACGAACCCGCTGCCCGTGGTCGTTCCCTGCCACAGGGTGCTGCGGGCGGACGGGACGCTGGGCGGCTACGTCGGTGGGGTGGAGGCCAAGCGCACGCTGCTCGACCTCGAGGCGTCGTCGTGACCGGTGAGGCCACGGCGCCCTCGAGCCCTTCGGCGGGCGCGTGGGCCGGCTCACACGGGGCGATGCCGCTGGCGGGTACGTTTCTTGCCGGCCCGCTGGAGCGCGATGTCGTACTGCGCTCACTCGTGAACCACACGGTGCCGGGCGTGGAGATCGTCGATCCGGCGGCGGGAACGGTGACCAGACCCGTGCCCGGCACCGACGCCGGAATGGTGACCGTCGCCATCCACGATGACGGCGTGCAGATCATCGGCGACGCCGACGCCACCACGGTCGACCTCGTGCGGGAGTGGTTCGACCTCGACACCGATGTGGCGGAGATCGCCGAGCGATTCGCCGACGACGTCGTGCTCGGGCCGCTGGTGCGTGAGAGGCCCGCGGTGCGCGTGATCGGGCATCCGGATGCGTTCGAGGCCGCGGCGCAGACGGTGCTCGGCCAACAGGTGTCGCTCGCCGCCTGCCGCACGTTCACCGGACGGCTGGCCGCCGCATACGGCATTGCCGGCGAGGGCGGCCTGCTCCGCTTTCCACACCCCGCCGCTGTCGCGGCCGCGGACCTCGAGGAGTTGCGTGCGGCCGTCGGGATCCCGCGAAGCAGGGCCCGCACCGTGATCGCCCTCGCCGAGGCGTTCGCCGCCGGTCTGCGCGTGGAGCGCCACGGCGACCACGCCGCCGTGCGCGCCGCCCTGCTGGCGCTGCCGGGCATCGGGCCGTGGACGGTCGACTACCTCGCGCTGCGCGTGCTGCGCGACGCCGACGCGTATCCCGTGGGCGACCTCGTGCTCCGGCGCGCGCTCGGCGGCATCTCGCCGGCCGAAGCCACCGCCCTCGGCGAGAGGTGGAGGCCATGGCGCGCGTACGCGACCATGCAGCTGTGGACGCACGACGCGGCATCCGGAACAGCCTCGACCCCTGGGCCGAAGCGCCGAAGTGAGGCATGATCGGCGCATGGCCGAATCGCTTCCCGCCCCGATGCTCGCCCGCGCTGTCAGCGCAGTGCCGGAACCGGACTCGGTGCCCGGCGGACTGTCGTACGAGCCGAAATGGGACGGTTTTCGCGGCATCGTCGGCGTCGGCGACCCCGACGGCGACGGCAGGCGTCAGGTGGAGATCGGAAGCCGCGGGTCGAAGTCTCTCACCCGCTACTTCCCCGAGTTGGTGGCGACCTTCGCCCGTCAGCTGCCGCGGTGCGTGCTCGACGGCGAGATCGTGCTGCGCCGAGGCTCGGCCGGCGCCGAGAGATTGGACTGGGAGGCCTTGTCGCAGCGCATCCATCCGGCCGCGAGCCGAATCGCGCTGCTGGCCGAGACGACACCCGCCGCATTCGTGGCCTTCGACCTCCTCGCGCTGGGCGACGACGACCTGACCGGCCGCCCGTTCGAAGAACGACGCGCAGCCCTGGAACGATTGGCCGACGACTGGAGCGAGCCGCTGCACCTGTGCCAGACGACGAGGGATGTCGCGCTCGCACGCCGTTGGCTCGTCGAGTTCGAGGGTGCGGGCCTCGACGGCGTGGTGGCCAAGCCGCTGTCGGCTCCGTACTCCCCCGGCAAGCGCACCATGCTCAAGGTGAAACACCACCGCACGGCCGATGTCGTGCTGCTCGGCTACCGCGTGCATGCCAGCGGACGCGGCGTCGGGTCGTTGCTGCTCGGGCTCTACGACGACGCAGGCGTTCTGCGCAACGTGGGAGGGGCATCCGCCTTCAGCAATGCGAGACGGCTCGAGCTCGTCGACGAGCTGGCCCCGCTGGTGGAACGCGACGAGAACGGCGAGGCCGTGAAAGGCGAGACCGAACGCAGCCGGTTCTCGAGCGGAAAGGATGTCTCGTTCGTCTCCCTGCGTCCGGAACGCGTTCTCGAGGTGCGCTACGACCAGCTCGAGGGAATGCGGTTTCGACACACGGTGCAGTTCGAGCGATGGCGTGACGACCGCGAGCCGCGCTCGTGCACGTTCGACCAGCTGGAGCGCCCGGTCGCGTACGACCTGTCCGACGTGCTCGCCTGACGGGCCGGTGCGGTGGGCGGCGGGCCGCACATGAAGGGGAACGGGGTGCGGACTCAGTCGACCCGGCGGCCGCTCTCGTCCCAGTTCTCGGCCACCATCTTGCTCGGCTGCACACGCGGGGGCTCACCCGGCATCTTCGGATAGTCGGGCGGGAAGGGAAGCTCGCCGAGCCCGTCATCGAGATCGCGCTGCCACCACGACAGGAGGACATCGATGCCGCCCGGGCGCTCGCCGAAGTCCGCCCATGGATCGCCGACCTCGGCGAGTCGCTTCGGAACGGTGAGCACCGTGAAGTCGTGCGGGTTCACCGACTCCAGCTCGTCCCAGGTGACGGGACACGATACCGAGGCGTGCGGCAACGCACGGGGACTGTAGGCGCCGGCCATCGTGCGGTCGCGATTCGCCTGGTTGAAGTCGACGAACACCTTCTGGCCCCGTTCCTCCTTCCACCACGCGGTCGTGACCTGCTGCGGCATGCGCCGCTCCAGCTCTCGTGCCGCGGCGATGACGGCGTGACGAACGTCGAGGAACTCGCGTTCCGGCCTGATCGGCGCGAAGACATGGAGGCCACGGTTGCCGGAGGTCTTCACGTACGGCTCCAGCCCGGCCTCCGCGAGCACCTCACGGAGGCGAAGTGCCGCCGGCACGGCGTCGCCGAAGTCCGTGCCGGGCTGGGGATCGAGATCGATGCGCAGCTGATCGGGGTTGTCGGTGTTCTCCGCCCGCGACGGCCATGGGTGGAACACCACGGTGCCCATCTGCACCGCCCACACCGCGGCGGCCGGTTCGTCGAGCACGAGCTGCGGATGCGACCGGGCGCTCGGGTAGACCACCATCACGCTGCGCACGTAGTCGGGGGTTCCGCGAGGCGGATTCTTCGAGAAGAACTGCTCTCCGTCGATCGAGTCGCGGAACCTCTGCAGCGAGACCGGTCGGTCGCCGCTCGCCCTCAGGAACGGCTCGGCGACCGCTTCGATGTAGCGCGCGAGGTCGAGCTTCGTCAGCCCTGACTCGGGAAATACGGTGCGGTCCGGATGACTGATCCGCACCTTTCGCACACCGTCGGGCCCGTCCACCTCGAGCACGGTCTCGTTCGCCACGCGACTACCTCCGGGGTCCGCCGTCAGCCGCGCGTGGAGATGTTGATCATCCAGTGAACGCCGAACCTGTCGACGAGCATGCCGAACCAGTCGCCCCAGGGAGCCTGGTTCAGCGGCTCCGTGATCTCGGCGCCCTCCGAGAGCCCCTCCCAGTAGCCCCGCAACGTCGGCTCGTCGTCGCCGCTCAGCGACACGGTGATCGCGCCGCCCGACGTGAACTCCATGCGGTTCGGGGTGTCGGCGCCCATCAGCGTGATGCCGCCGGGGGCGGTCAGCTGAGCGTGCATGACCTTGTCGAGCTCGCTCTCGTCCTCATCCATGTGGAAGTCGCGGAACGTGCTGATGGTGAGGTCTCCGCTGAAGACGCTCTGGTAGAACGTCATCGCGTCGCGCGCCGTGTCGCGGAAGCTCAGGTACGGGTTGAGGACGACGGACATGGCGGGTCTCCTTCCGGCCGCGCTGGTGTTCAGCGTGCTCGTTCAGGTGGCGCTGATGCGGTTCACGCTACCCGTGTGCGGGCGCCCCGTCAGCCCCCATTATTCCGAGGCCGGGCGTCCTCGACCTCGTGGCCCAGGTGTCACGCAGTGAGAGCCGGCGCAAGCTCGGCCTCGAGCGCCGCCCGCGGTTTGGCGCCCACGATGGTGCGCACGACCTCGCCGCCGGCCAGTAGCTTCATCGTCGGAACCGCGAGCACTCCGAACTCCGCGGCGAGCGCGGGGCTGTCGTCGGCGTTGACCTTGACGATGGTGAAGGCGCCGCTGTCGGCCTCCATGCGCTCCAGGAGCGGTCCGAGCACCCGGCACGGCCCGCACCAGGTCACCCAGAAGTACACGAGAACGGGCTTCGGTGCCGACTCGACGACGGCGCGAAACGTGGTCTCATCCGCGATGATCATGCCTGGATCCCTTCTGAAGCCCTCGGCTTCTGCATGCTTGGTTCGTCGTGGCCCTGTTCTCGTGCTGTGCCGAGGAGGGCGCATCCGGGGTCGTGCCTGGCCTCCGCTGCCTCGAGGAGCGCGGCGAGGGCGGCGCGTCGACGCTCGAGTTCGCCGATGCGCTCGGTGAGCTCCTGGATCGCGGCGCGATATGCGGGGCGGGTTGCCACGCAGTCGTCTGCGTTCTCGCTTCCGGCAGCGAGACAGTCCAGGAACGGCCTGGTCTGTTCGAGACGGATGCCGGCGTGCGACAACGCGTGCGCCTCGGCCACCATCCGTGGCGCGTCCTCCGCGTAGTCTCGGTAGCCGTTGGAGAGCCTCGCCGAAGACACCAGGCCGAGAGACTCGTAATGCCGCACCGTCTTGACGCTGACATCGGCTCGTCGGGCGACCTCGCCGATCTTCATCCGTCTCTCCTCGCTTCGCGTCGATCTGTGCGCCGGTGCAGGATCGCGACCGACGCGGTTCACGCTAGACGTTGACCCCGGGGTCAGGGTCAAGCCGCGTGCCCGAGTCGCGCAAAGGCGAACTGCCCAAAGGATGGTCAGCGGGTGCGGAAGAAGTCGTTCGCGCGTCCGGTCCAGAGCAGGATCACGATGATCAGCGAGATCAGTGCTCCCACGGCAGACCAGGCGAACCGTGCGGGGTCCGCCCAGGCTGTCAGGGCGTCCGAGGCGATCGCCAGCAGCTGCAGCACGGTGACGACGATGCGGGCACCCCTCGAGCCGCGCAGGAGGCCACCGGCGATGAGCACCACCACGACGCCGAACAGGATCGTCAGGATGGCCGACGTGACGAGCGCCGGCTCGCCGCCGGAAGCATCCCGCACCTCGGCGTCGTCTTTCAGGATGAGCAGGAGGACCCCGGCGACGATGGCGAACGCGCCTTCGATCCAGGCGAGCACGGCGATGAGAGTCACCCCTGCGGGGCGGCGGGCGAGGCTGCTCATCTCTTCTCCTGCACTCGGCGTCGAGATCACCGTATCGAGATCGACGCGCCTGAGGCGCGCGGCGCGCTGCCGCGAAGGCCGCGATGAGGACGCGGTACCTGACCGGCGCCGTCTGTCGAGTTCGGCTGTTATCGCAGCTCGGGAATACTCCGTCGAGCCCGACGTTGAACTTGACAAGACCCGACTCAAGTTCGGGTGCACAACGGAAGACAACCCGGACAAACAGGAGAATCAGTGCCTGAGAACTTCACCCCCGGCGACGCCGAGATGGGCGGCGAGGGCGGCTCGTTCGACGAGTTCCTCTCGCGGTACCTCGCCGGCGAGCGCGCGCGTGCGTCGCGCTCGATCGACATCACCCGATTCCTCAGCCGTCGCACTCAGGAAGTGCTGCAGCGGGCAGGACGCTACGCACTCGAGCACGGTCACAACGAGCTCGACGCGCTGCACCTGCTGCGCGTGATGGCCGCAGAGGACCCCGCAGCGGAGGCGATGCGACGTATCGGCGTCGACGCCGAACGCGTGGCCCGAGCGGCCGAGCAGCGGCTCCCGCAGACCGGCGAGGCGACGACCGATGCGCCCGCGCTGACGCAGTCGGCGCAACGCGCGCTGTTCCACGCCTACCAGGTGGCCCGGGCATCGGGCTCCACGTACATCGATCCCGAGCACCTGTTCTACGCGCTCGTCATCGCCCAGGACTCTCCCGCCGGAGCGGTTCTGGCGTCGGCGGGAGTCACGCCCGAGGCGCTCGCCGGGGCGATTCGCGAGGCAGCGACGGTGGGTGCAGGAGCCGCAGGATCTCCGGATGCCGAGGACCAGGCGTCCGAGACCCCCATGCTCGACCGCTTCGGAACCGACCTCACGCAGCTCGCGCGCGACGGCGAGCTCGACCCGGTGATCGGCCGCACCGACGAGATCGAGCAGACCGTGGAGATCCTCTCCCGGCGCACGAAGAACAACCCGGTCCTCGTGGGCGAGGCGGGCGTGGGCAAGACGGCGATCGTCGAGGGGCTGGCGCAGGCCATCGTCGACGGCGGTGTGCCCGAGCAGCTGCACGGCAAACGCGTGGTCTCGCTCGACCTTCCCGGCATGCTCGCCGGCACCCGATACCGCGGTGACTTCGAGGAGCGCCTCACCACTCTGATGGACGAGATCTCCGCCCACAAGGGCGAGCTGATCGTGTTCATCGACGAGGTGCACACCGTGATGGGCGCCGGCGCAGGCGGCGACGGCGGGATGGATGCCGGCAACATCCTCAAGCCGCGCCTGGCCAAGGGCGAGTTGCACCTGGTCGGGGCGACGACGCTCAAGGAGTACCGCCAGGTCGAGAAGGATCCGGCGCTGGAGCGCCGTTTCCAGCCGGTCATGGTGGCGGAGCCGTCCGAGGAGGACGCGGTCGCCATCCTGTTCGGGCTGCGGGGCGCATACGAGGAGCACCACGGCGTGCACTACACCGACGATGCGATTCGCTCGGCGGTCGAGCTCTCCGCCCGGTACGTCTCCGACCGGTTCCTGCCGGACAAGGCGATCGATCTGATCGACCAGGCCGGTGCTCGACTCCGGTTGAAGCTCGGCAAGCAGGTGGATGCCTCCGACCTGTTGCAGAAGCTGGCCGACCTGGAGGCGGAGAAGAACGCCGCGGTGTCGGCGGAACGCTACGAGGATGCGTCGCGGCTGCGCGACGAGATCGAGAGCGTGCAGACGAAGCTCGCACAGGCATCCGCTGCCGGCGCCACCTCGAAGGCCGACGCCGTCATCGACGAGGCGCAGATCGCCTCCGTCGTCTCCCGCGCCACGGGCATCCCGGTCGCACGCATCGGTGAGGCGGACCGCGAGCGGCTGGCGAAGCTCGAGGGAGAACTGCACGAACGCGTGATCGGCCAGGACGACGCTGTGACGGCGGTCGCCAGGGCCGTGCGCCGCAATCGTACCGGCATGGGTGACGAACGCCGTCCGGTCGGCAGCTTCCTGTTCCTCGGCCCGACCGGTGTCGGCAAGACGGAGCTGGCGAAGGCCCTCGCCTCGTCTCTGTTCGGCTCGGAACGTTCGATGATCCGGTTCGACATGAGCGAGTTCGGAGAACGGCACACGGCCGCGCGTCTCATCGGCGCCCCTCCCGGATACGTCGGTTACGACGAGGCCGGTCAGCTGACCGAGCGTGTGCGCCGCAACCCGTACTCGGTGCTGCTGTTCGACGAAATCGAGAAGGCGCACCCCGACATCTTCAACCTGCTGCTGCAGGTGCTGGACGACGGGCGCCTGACCGACGGCCAGGGCCGCACGGTCGACTTCCGCAACACCGTGGTCATCATGACCTCGAACATCGGAAGCGAGTTTCTGGCATCCAAGAGCGGAGCGCTCGGCTTCGTGGCACCGGGCGCCGACGGCTTCGGCGACGAGAAGGCGCTGCGGGACAGGGTGATGGGCAAGCTGCGTGAGAACATGCGGCCCGAGTTCATCAACCGCATCGACGAGATCGTGCTGTTCCGCAAGCTCGACCGTGTGCAGCTTCGCGACATCGTGCGGCTGCTGCTGCGAGCCACCGAGGCGCGGCTGGTCGAGCGTGAGATCGCGCTGACGGTGACGGATGCCGCCGTCGAGTGGATCGCGGATCACGGCTACGAGCCGGAGTTCGGCGCGCGGCCGCTGCGGAGGGTCATCCAGCGCGAGGTCGACGACCGTGTCGCGGACCTGCTGGTCGACGGCTCGGTGGCCGACGGCGACAGCGTGCGCGTGGACGCCGTCGGAGACGACCTGCTCGTCACGGCGGACCACCGGATGCCGGTGGCCGCGTAACGACGCCAGCGGCCCATCGCGGTGGGCCGCTTGTGGCGGCGGGATGCCCAGCGACTCGGCTGCGCGTCCCGCCGCCTCGTCAGAGCGTCACGCGTTCTCGAGCTCGGCGATGACGATCTTCTTCTGCTGCATCATCGCCCGGATCTGCTCGGGGCGTCGCAGGAGGCCACCCAGCTCGGCCGGGATGATCTGCCAGCTGACGCCGAACCGGTCCTTGCACCAGCCGCACTGCTCGGACTCGGGCACGTGCGAGAGCTTCGACCAGTAACTGTCGATCTCCGCCTGATCGGCGCACGCGACGACGAAGGACACCGCCTCGGTGAAGGGGAACAGCGGGCCCCCGTCGAGACAGACGAAGTCCACGCCGTTCAGGGTGAAGCGACCGTTCAGCACCTTGCCGTGCATGCCGGCGAAGTGCGGATCGAGCGCCTCGTCGGGATACTCCTCGATCGAGACGATCCGTGAGTTCGGGAACACCGTGACGTAATACTCCATCGCCTCCCGCGCCGTGTCGTCGAACCAGAGGCACGGCTGGATGCCTGCGACCTCAGGCATGCTGCGTCGTCCCCTCGGCCAGGACTGCGTCGATCTGGCCCATGGCGAGACGCATGCCCTCTTCCATTCCCATCTGCATCATCTGCTCCAGTTGTTCGATGCTGACGAACCGGTTGACGGTGGTCATGCGCGTTCCCTCCCGGTCATCGGCGAGCGAGACCGGCTGGAGCGTCACCTCGACGCGCGCGGGCGCGTCGTCGGTCGGCTTCCCGTCGTCGTCGGAGAAACCCTCGTCGAACTCGAGACGGTGAGGCGGGTCGACGGCGACGACCGTCCACCATCCATGCGCCTTGTCGCCATTCGGACCGGTCATGTAATAGGCGCTCGTCCTGCCGGCACTGAGGTCGTGCACGTCGAACGTGGCCGGCCAGGACGGTGGGCCCCACCAGCGTTCCAACTGGCGGGGGTCCTCCCAGACCTTCCAGACGCGGGTCGGCGGCGCATCGAACTCGGCGACGAAGGTGAGAGTGAGTGCTTCGGGATCCTGGGTACTGCCGATGACTGTCATGATCGGTTCCTTCCGATAGGTGTCGTCAGGTGCTGCGCGCGGTTCCGCGGACGGAGTCGTCCGCGGCGAGAATGGCCTCGATACCCGCGGCGCGCTCGCGCCAGAGCGACTCGTAGCGGCTCAGCAACTCTCGCGCGCGTCGCACGCGTGCGGGTACAGCTCGCACGAGCCGCTCCCTTCCCCGCCGTTCCTTGCTCACGAGTCCGGCGTCCGCGAGCACTGTCACGTGCTTCTGCACGGCGGCGAAGCTCATGTCGTAGCCGCGCGACAGCGCGGTGATGGACTGGTCTGCACGCATTGTGCGGGACAGGATGTCGCGACGTGTGGCATCCGCGAGCGCATGAAAGAGACGATCGACGTCGTCGTCGGTCAAGGCATCCGCCATTGCGTCATATACAACCATTTGGTTGAATATTAGGACTGGCAGACAAGGGCGTCAACCCGTGCGGCGCATCATGCGCGGACACGCCGAGGGCCCGCGCCGCAGCCGGCAGTCGAGAAACCGCGGCTCAGACGGTGACGGCGAGGCAGGCGACCAGCCCGACGACGGTGACCACGATGAACGCACACACGACCACGACCGTGCCTTTGGCCTGGCGACGACGATCATCCCGGCGATCGGTTCCCCACAACTGGGCCTTCAGGCGCACACGGTGCGCCTCGGCGACGATCTCCTCGGTGCCGGGAAGCGACATGTCGAGGGTGCCCCGCTCGAACTGCTGCACGATGAGTCTCGCCTCGTCGGCCGTCATCGGCGCCTTGGCGGTGAAACGCCAGCGCGGGCGCGCGCTGACCCCGCCGCTCTTGGCGTCGTCTGCGGCCATCGTGCACCTCCGATCGTGAGCCGTCTTCTCCAGGGTACGAGCTTCGCCTGGACGACCGGTCTGTACAGTCCCGGGTTCGCACTCCGTGTCCCGAATACCGGCCGCACGACGTGCCGCCGACACTATTTCAGGGAGTCTCGGGTCACATCCATATATCTGCCGCCTGACCGGATATGGCCTGATTTACGGACGGCTGTCCCGATCGCCTCGGCCACACAGCAGCCTGGGGCCACTACCGGCTAGCGGGCCGCGCGGCGCGAAGCGCCGCTGCTCCACCGGCCGCACGGCGCGAAGCACTACTGCTCAGCCGGCCGCGCGGCGCGAAGTGCCGCTGCTCAGCCGGCCGCGCGGCGCGAAGCGCCGCTGCTCAGCCGGCAGAGTGCCCCGCGATCCAGTAGTTCTGTGCGTGCTGGCGGTGCCGTCCGAGGTCGAGCTGGCCGCGGGCGTGCTCGCGCACCGCCTTCACGAGCTTGCGTTCACCGGCAGCCCAAAGGTAGGCGCGCCCCGGGTCGAACCCGTCGAGCGGAACGGACGCCTGCAGCGCGTTCACGAGGCCGGCCCCGCTGGGATCGTCGTCACTCCAGGCCAGCGTGGTGCGGGCATCCTGCGGAATGCCGAGGGCGTCACGGTCGTCGTGCGAGTCCTGGATGACGACGTACTTCGACGCGGTAGACGGTGCGGCCCGCAGCAGGGTGACGATGGCGGGCAGCGCCGTGGCGTCGCCGGCGAGAACGAGCGTCTGCAACTCGGGATCGAGCGCGAGCTTCTGCGGCGTGTGCGCGATCTCGGCTGTCGTGCCGACCTCGGCGTTCTTGGCCCAGGATGCCGCGGGCCCGGTCGGCTCGTGCAGCACGAAGTCGAGGCTGAACTCGCCGGCGCCCGGGTCGGGGTCGGGGTCGACGACCGTGTACCCGCGCTGCACCACCTTGTCCTTCTCGAGCGCCGGCACCCAGAGGCGGATCCAGATCGTGGGATGAACGGCGAGCTCGTCGAGGAACCCCGGGGCCGACAGACGGATGCGCCGGTACCACGGTGCGAGGTCGGCGACGTCGACCACCTCGACCGGGTGGTTCTTCACACCCATGGCCTTCAGCACACCTCGCTGCCAGTTCGCGGGCATGTCGTTCCTCGGCTCTCTCGCGATCGGTGCGTGGCCCGCAGATCGCGCGCCGCACCTCGTTGGGGTTGGCGCGGGTGCATCCGCGTGACCGTCGACGGCCCGCCCCGGGCTCACAATGTCGATGACGCGGATGCCCCCGCGCGCTCGACATTATCGCCTTCAATTAGGTTAGGCAATCCTTATTAAGAAGCGTGGAGCCCTTGTTGCGAAGAGGGAGCGAAACGCTCGTCGTCCGCTTCTTGCGCGTCGACCTAGGCGACCTCGTCGGCTTATTCGTCCACCCAGAACCCGCGTCCGCCATACCAGCCGCCGAAGTCGTCGCGGAGTCCGCCGAAGGCGCCGCCTTCCGCATCCCGGTGCTGCGCGGAACCGGGGCCGGGCGTCCTCCCGTCCATCGGCGACCCGACCCGGCGTCCACTCGAGCGGGCGGCGCGCGAACCCAGATAGCTGTCGACGACGGCCACCCCGAGGTCGTCGAGTTCGGGCGCGACGACCCGGCCGTCGACACGGCGGGCCAGGGAATCGACGAAGCGCGCCAGACCCGGGTCCGAGCCGAGACGAAAGATCGTGGTCTGCGCGCCGAGCCGCTGCGAGACATCCCATTCGTCGACGGTGCGGGCGATGGTGACGGGATGCGGCGGGTAGGCGAAACGCACGGACCCGTCGGATTCCAGATGCGAGGTCGGCTCCCCGTCCGTGACGACCAGAAGTACAGGCTGTGCGTCGGGGTTCTTGCGGAAGAAGCGGTTCGCGAGCAACAAGGCGTGGTGCAGATTGGTTCCCTTGTCCCACATCGCATCGAGGCCGGTGAGCTCCTCGATCTCCATCACCTGCGCGTGCCTGCTGAATCCGATGAGTTGCAGCCGGTCGCCCCGGAAGCGCGTGCGGATCAGCGTGTGCAGTGCCAGCGCGGTGCGCTTCATCGGGAGCCACCGGCCGTCCATCGCCATCGAGAACGACGTGTCCACAAGCAGGGCGACCGCCGCCTGCGTACGATCTTCGGTCTCGATCACCTCGATGTCGTCGAGCTCGATGCGGCGAGCGCCCGGTGCCGTCTGCTGTGCTCCCGCCCGTGTTGCGGCGCGCCGCAGCACGCCGTTGAGCATCGTGCGCGGAATGTCCCACGGCTCGGTGCTGCCGAACTCCCACGCCCTGGTGCCACCGGATGCCTCACCCGCGGCACCCGCCAGCCGCACCTCGCGCTCGCCCCGGCGTCGAGACATGCGCGTGGCGATGTCGCGCAGCAGACTCTGCCCGAGCCGTCGCATCGCCTTCGGCGTGAGCTGCAGGTCGCCCCGCGAGTCCCGCCGGAACGTGTCGCCCTGTCGGAGCGCCCGCTCGAGGTCGCGCAGGGTGCGAGCGTCGACGGCGGCATCGTCGCCGAGCTGGCGGGTGAGGGCGTCCAGATCGATGTCGTCGAGACGCGCGCCGTCGTACGCCTGGGAGAGCTGCTCGGCGAGGTCGTCCAGGTCTGCGATGTCGGAGAGCACCTGCGCGCCCTCCGCCATGCCGAGCGGCTCGTCGCCGCCGAAGCGTTCGGAACCGCTCCAGTCCTCACCGGGGCGCAACGCCTTCAGGTTCTCGTCGAGGTCTGCGAGCTGCGCGGCGAGCTGGGGCGATCCGAACGCTTGAGCGGAGAGTTCCATGAGCTCCTCTCGCTGCTCGTCCGTCATGGAGTTGAGCATGCGCTGTGCCGCCGCCGACCGGGCGGCGAGCGCATCGATGAGCTCGTCGATGTTCTGCGGGTTCTCCGGGAAGAATTGCCCGTGCTGCGCCATGAACCGCTCGAAGTCCTCCGGACCGTCCTCGCCGAGCCGATGCTTGTCGAGCAGCTGGTTGAGGTCGGCGAGCATCTCGTTCACCGCGCGGCGATCCTCGTCGGTGACGTTCTGCAGCGTCTGCTTCATGCCGGCGAATCGCTGGCCGAGCATCTCCTGCCCGAGCAGGTCCTTGATCTTCTGATAGTCGGCGCGCGCCTTCGACGATCGCCAGTCGTAGTCGTCCAGCTCGCTCACGGCAGCGGAGGTCGACGAGGGCAGATTATCGAGGCGCAGCTGGGCGAACGACCGGTCCATGTCATCCATGTCGACGTCGCGCGCGAGCTGTTTGCGCTCCTCGAGCACGGCGTTCTCCAGGAGCTTCTGGATGTCGTTCAGCGTGCCGCCGAGGTTGTGTCGCCTCAGCAGGTCGCGCCGTCGCTCCGCCACACGACGCGCGAGATCGTCGAGGCCGGACTGGTCGCGTCCGCCGCGGCGCAGGAACTCGTTCAGCGCGTGTTCGGGCGAGTAGCCGGCCATGACATCCTCGCCGATCGCGTCCAGCGCTTCGACGAGATCGACCGGCGGCGCCAGGGGATCTCCGCCGTCGTAGCGCTGGAACCTGCTGACCGCCCCGCCACGCGGCCGCGGCGCGGAGCGGTCAGCCATAGACGGTCTCATCCCCGTCGGTGTCTTTGCCCACCTTGCGCGCCAGGTACAGGCCCTCGAGTGCGAGCTCGAGGGCGGCCGCGCGCTCGCCGTCACTGCGGGCATCCAGTCGCTCCACGATCTCGTCGTACAGCGGTGACTCCCCGAGCATCGGCAGCCCGGCCAGGAACTCCGCGGCCGTGACCCGTTCTCCGGTGGCCACCATGGCGCCGTCGTCGATGGCATTCACGAGCGGCCCGAAGTCGATGCCGCCCAGGTGCGCCCGCACCGCGTCGGCCGTGGCGGTGCGCAGCAGATGCGTGAGCACCTCCGATTCGCGCCCCTGCTCCCCTGTCTCGAACTCGATCTTGCCGCCCAACACGTCGACGGCCGTGGTCAGGTCGACCGTGCGCGCGACAGCCTCCCTCTCGCCGCGCGAGGTCGCCCGATGCAGCGCGGACGCGGCGATGGTTTCGGCCCCCGCGATCGCGAATCGCGCGCTCACGCCGCTGCGCTGATCGACGGAACTCGATTCGCGCAGATTGCGGGTGAACCGCGCGAGGATCTCGATGAGGTGGTCGGGGACATCCGCCACCAGCTCGGCCTCCTGCCGGATGACGGCGATCTCCGCGTCGAGCTGCCGCGGATAATGCGTGCGGATCTCGGCGCCGAACCGGTCCTTGAGCGGCGTGATGATTCTGCCGCGGTTCGTGTAGTCCTCGGGGTTCGCGCTGGCGACGACGAGCACGTCGAGCGGCAGCCGCAGCACGTAGCCGCGGATCTGGATGTCGCGCTCCTCCATCACGTTGAGCATCGACACCTGGATGCGCTCGGCCAGGTCGGGTAGTTCGTTGATCGCCACGATGCCGCGGTGGCTGCGCGGGATGAGACCGAAGTGGATGGTCTCGGGGTCGCCGAGCGAACGGCCTTCGGCCACCTTCATCGGATCGACGTCGCCGATCAGGTCGGCGACGGACGTGTCGGGGGTCGCGAGCTTCTCGACGTACCGCTCGCTGCGGTGACGCCAGGCCACGGGAAGTTCATCGCCGAGCTCGGCGGCTCGTCGGATCGAGGCATGCGTGATCGCCTGGTACGGATGCTCGCCGAGCTCGGACCCCTCGATCACCGGCGTCCACTCGTCGAGCAGGCCGCCGATCGTGCGCAGCACACGCGTCTTGCCCTGCCCGCGCTCGCCGAGGAGCACGATGTCGTGGCCGGCGATCAGCGCCCGTTCCAGCTGCGGGATGACCGTGCGTTCGAATCCGTGCACTCCGGGCCACGGGTCCTCCCCCGCGCGCAGCATCGCCAGCAGGTTGTCGCGCACCTCGGTGCGCAGCGGCTTGTAGACATGCCCGGATGTCTTCAGCTGCCCGAGCGTGCTGATGCCGGGGGCCGTCGCCCCGGCTCCGAGGCCGCGACCCGGTGCGCCGTTGCCCGTGGGGATCGACTGCTCTGCGGGAGTCATGCTTCACGATACGCACGGTGACCCCGTCAGCGGGAGGAGGTGGGCGGACGTTCATTCGCTCAGCATCCTGATCGAAGTCTTCAGACGACGTGGACGGCCGTTTCTGCTTTCTAGACTTGGGGCAGCCGCCGTCGAGCCGTGCTGTGCGCATCCCGCGCGTTCGTCACGTCACGTTGCGCTCGGGCGAGATCCATCGAGAGTTCACCCGGGAATGCGTTCACATCCACCTGCCGACGGCATGCCGACGCACCGCGGGCTCATCGTGCTGCTCGGCGTCATGTCGGCGCTGGGCCCGATGACGATGGACATGTATCTGCCGGCGCTGCCGCAGATCGCCCACGAGTTCAGCACGAGCGAAGCGGCGGTGCAGGTCACCCTGACGGGTTCTCTGCTCGGCATGGCGCTCGGCCAACTCGTGTTCGGCCCTCTCTCCGACGTGCTCGGGCGCCGCTGGCCGCTCATCATCGGACTGCTCGCGCACGTGGTGTTCTCCGTGCTGTCGGCGATGTCTCCCGACATCGCCTCACTCGTCGTCTTCCGTGCGCTGCAGGGTGCCGGCTCCGCGGCGGCACCGGCGATCGCGGTCGCGATCGTGCGCGACGTGTCGGCGGGCAAGAGCGCGTCGGTGCGCTATTCGACGATCATGCTGATCTCCACCGGAGCACCGATCGTCGCTCCCCTGATCGGCTCGGCGCTGCTCCTGTACACCGACTGGCACGGCATCTTCCTGGTGCAGGCCGTCATGGCGGCCGCGCTCGTGATCGCCGCCTTCATCGCCCTCCCCGAGACGCAGGGCGCACGGCGCGGTCTGCGCCAGATCCGCTTCTTCTCCGGGCTCCGCGTGCTGGGCGGGAGCCGGATGTTCCTGGGCGCCACGCTCTCGCAGGCCGCGATGATGGCGGCGAGCTTCTGTTACATCTCCGGGCTGAGCTTCGTCGCGCAGGACTGGTACGGCGTCTCGGAGCAGGCCTACGGTCTCATCCTGGCCGGCGGTGCCGTGGTCATGCTCGCGATGAACCGCGTCAGCCCGCGCCTGTTGCGCAGCAACACGCCGCATCGAGTGGCGATCATCGGCCTCATCGGCGCACTGATCGTCGCCGGACTGATGATGATCGCCGCCCCCACGCTCGGATTGGTCGGAGTCACGATCACCTCATGGCTGTGCATCGGGTTCCAGCAGCTCGTCACCCCGAACAACCAGGCGATGGCACTGCACGAGCACGCCGAACTGGCGGGGATCGCCTCCGCCGTGATCGGTGCGACCACCATGGTCGCCGCCGCCGTCTCCGCTCCTCTGCTGGGCCTCTTGGGCACCGACAACGGCTTCAACATGGGACTGGCGATGTTCGTGTTCTACTGCCTCTCGTTGCTGGCATCGGCCACCGTGATCGGGCGGCGCGGCGAGCACATGTAGGTCGAGCTCGCTCGCCGCGCGCAGATCACGATGCCGGGCTGCCCCGTGTGCCGACGCGGTCACCCGATCGTGATCGGGCTTCCCGTCGTGAACGCGTTGTCGGCCACGAGGAGCGTGGTCGGCTTCGTGCCCGTCGGCACATCGAAGAGCACCGGTCCCTGCACCGCGTTGCCGGGATTGATCGCGGCGACCCACGTGCTCGCGTCGCCGGAGGCGTAGAGAGTGGCCGTGTCATCGGCGTTGTACGTCTTGCCCGCGGCGTCCTTCAGCTTCACGTCGTCGGCGAGGAACGTCTGCGAGCTGTTGCCCGTGTTGGCGACCTTGAGGTCGACCTGGAAGTAGCTGCCCTGCGCGGTCTTGCCGAGAGGTGCGGTGCCGACCGTGGTGCCGGCATCCTTCACGTCGAGAACGGTGAACTCGAACGAGCCAGCCTTCACCGGCGTGTTCATGCCGGGAGCGCTCGGCGACGAGCTCGTCGATGCGGACTTCTCGGCTGCCGCGGGCGCCGAGCTGCTGCCGGCGCTACAGCCGGTGAGCGTCACGGCGAGTGCGCCGGCGGCGATCGCGGCGACGACGGAGCTGCGAACGAGGCGTGCGGTGGTGAACATGAGGTCCTCCTGACGGAATGGATGTGATGGGGCCGGCGTGGTGCGCCATCCCCAGATCACCAGTCGCCGGGCTCGGTCGACCACGTCGATCCGGTCACGATCCGGCGACCGGAAGGAGGGGACGGCGTGGCTGCACTCCGCACGAACGTCTCGGCCCGCCC
The DNA here is from genome assembly GCF_000421825.1 of Humibacter albus DSM 18994. Classification (GTDB taxonomy): domain Bacteria; phylum Actinomycetota; class Actinomycetes; order Actinomycetales; family Microbacteriaceae; genus Humibacter; species Humibacter albus. The sequence goes on along the minus strand of NZ_ATXT01000011.1, from coordinate 30,291 downwards.
GACCTCATGCCGGTGGGATGCCGTCGGCGGCTCGTCCTACGATCGGGACGTGTCCGCCGCATCCCCTTCATCGCCGAGCGGGCGGGCCATGCCCGCACCGCCTGGAGTCGGCGGGCGGCCCGCGAGCCCCGGGCGTGTGCGCTCACGCGCCCGTCGGGCTTGGGCCCTGATCGGATCCCTCGCGCTGGTGCTGCTCTGCGCACTGCTGGCGATGTCTGCAGGCGGCGTCTACGGCACCGAGACCTCCACGTTCCCTGCGCCGCTTCAGGCGTACTCGATGGCCGGCGCGTTCCTCGTCATCGGCGCCTCGGTGCTGCTGGTCTGGCGCCACCGCCACCCGGTCGTCGTGTCGTGCATCGCCACAGCGGCCGTGCTCGTCGTTCCGACGACGGCGCTTCCGGCGCTCGTCGCGTTGGCCGCGGTGACCGCGGCACGCACCGGCTGGAGACGCTGGGGACTGATCGCCGCGACGTACGCCGCGACGATCGTCGCGTTCTGCTGGGACCTCGCCGGTCCGCAGTCCTATCTCGGTTCGTTCTTGGGACAGGCGACGCCGGGAACGGCAGCTCCGGCTTCGCTGTATGCTCTCACGCCGGTGGCGGCCGCCATCTGCGTCGCCCCCTTCGCCGCGTTCGGCATCGCACGCCACCTCAGGCGCGAGCGGGATACGGCACGCGACGAATCCGCCGCGGCCAACCGCGTCGTCTCCGTGCTGCACCGCGAGGTCGAGCGCGAACGCGAACGCCAGACCCTCGCCCGCGAATTGCATGACACACTGGCGGCCGACCTCAGCCAGACCGCGCTGCACGCCGGTGCGCTCGAGCTCATGGTGGGTGAGGCGACCAACCCGAAGGCGGTGTCAGCGGCACGCACGGTGCGCGAATCCACGCAGAATTCGCTCGACCACCTGCGCCAACTGGTCACGATGCTGCGCGACCCCGATCGCCGGCTGGAGGAGGCGAGCGCGCTCTCCGACTTGCCCGCGCTGATCGACGACGCGGTGCGCAGCGGCACGGATGTTCGCGCGCAGCTCTTCGTCGACGACCCCGCGTCCTGCGATCGCGCGGTCGCGCACGCCTGCTACCGGCTTGTACAGGAGGCGATCTCGAACGCGCGTCGACACGCGGCGGGATCGGTCGTGACCTTGGATGTGCGCGGCGGCCCGGCCACGGGCCTCACCGTTCGCGCGGCCAACTGGTTGACGCCCGCGGCCGCGCCGACCAGCAGGGGAGGCGGAAACGGGCTCCGTGGCATGCGCGAGCGCACCGAGCTCGTCGGCGGCACCTTCCAGGCGGGCCCCACGGCCGAGGGGACGTTCGCCGTCGTGGCGTGGCTGCCCTGGTCCGTGGCCGCCTGAGGCAGACACGACCGGCCGGCGCCGTCGGAGGCCGACCCTAGACTGACGCGGTGACCGACAGCATCCGTGTGCTCATCGTCGACGACGACGCGATGGCCGCCTCCGGCGTGACCACCATTCTCGAGACGACCGACGACATCGAGGTGGTGTGCCGGTGCGATGACGGCGACCGTGTCGCCGCGGCACTGCCGGCCTCGCGCCCCGACATCGTGCTGAGCGACGTGCGAATGCCGCGCATGGACGGCGTGACGCTGGTGCAGTCGCTGCGAGACAAGCAGGACCGCCCGCGGTTCATCATGATGACGGCCTTCGACGACGACGGTCGGGTTCTCGACGCCATCGCCGCCGGAGCGGACGGCTTCTTGCTCAAAGACGACGATCCGCTGCGCATCATCGCGGCGGTTCGCAGCGTCGCGGCAGGCGGCTCCGCCTACTCGCCCCGCGCCGCCCGCCAGCTCACCGAGTGGGTGCGACGCGCGCCCGCCTCGGAGGCCCGGCGCGACGCCCGCGCGAAGCTCGATTTGCTCACCGACCGGGAGCGCGAGTTCGCGATCGAGGTCATGAACGGCTTGACGGATGCCGAGCTCGCGACCCGCTTCTTCGTCGCCCCGACCACGGTGAAGTCCACGCTCGCGAGCATCCGCGCCAAGTGGGGAGTGCGGGGCCGGGTGGACATCGCCGTGGTCGCTGCCCGTGCGGATGCCTAGGACGGCATGCGGTACGGCGCACCTCTAGCGACAAGCGCTCGCGGTCGCAACGGGTCGTGCATTCCGTCCGCAGTCGCTGGGATAGGACCATGGAGCAAGGGGACGCTGAGCGCCCCGGTGCCGAGCAGTGGCTTCCGGAGCGGCACACGCTGAGCGCGTTGCGCTCCGCCGCAGCCGATTGTCGCGGATGCGAGCTGTGGCGCGACGCGCGGCACATCGTGTTCTCGCAGGGAAAGGCCTCTGCGGCGATGATGCTGGTCGGCGAGCAGCCGGGCGATCGCGAGGACCCCGAGGGCGAGCCGTTCGTCGGCCCGGCGGGTGAACTGCTGAATCGCGCGCTCGTCGAGGCGCACATCGATCGCGGGCGTGTCTACCTGACGAATGCGGTGAAGCACTTCCGCCACCACGCGTCGGGAAAACGACGCATCCACGACAAGCCCGCCGTCGTGCACATCGAGGCCTGCCATCCCTGGCTCGAGGCGGAGCTGCAGGTTGTGGATCCCGCCGTGGTCGTCTGCCTCGGCGCCACCGCCGCGCGCGCGGTGCTCGGCCGACCGCTGTCGATCGGACGCTCGCGCGGCCAGAGATTCGACGGGCCGCCCACGAGCCCGGATGCGGAGGTCTTCGTGACGACGCACCCGTCCGCCGTGCTCCGCCTTCGCGGAAAGGACGGGTTCGAGGAGGCGTTCGACAGCTTCGTTCAAGATCTGCAGGTCGCCGCGCAAGCGAGCGCGGGAGCGAGCGCCGCGCACGAGTCCCGCTCCGGGTGAGGCGGCGTCAGGCGCATTGCGTTCCGACCAGGACTCCTGAGGCGAGCACGTGACCGGCCACGTGCGGAAGCAGGGCGTCGAGATCGGCGAAAGCATGAGCATCCAACTCGATGTCGAGTGCGTACAGGTGGAACCCGTAGTGGTGCACGCCGTGCCCCGGGAACGGCCGCGGGCCCTGATAGCCCAGCCAGCCGCGGAACGCCGGTACGTAGTGCACGGCGAGGTTGCCCGGAGTCATGGCGCCTTCGGCGAGCTCGCCCGAGTCGGACTCTCCGGGCTCGAGCAGGGCGATGGTGTGGATGAGCGGACGTGCGAACGGCACGTCGACGTCTTCGATGATGAGCAGAAGACTGCGCGCGCCCGCAGGAATGCCGCGCCACGAGAGTGCGGGCGATGTGTTCCGCCCACGCGGTATGCCGCTGTACGTCTTCGGGATCGGCGCCCCCTCCGCGAACGAGGACGAGGAGAGCTCGAGCGAACCTTCGGCGCTCAGCTCCGCGGCGAAGGCGACACTGCGCGCCGGGTCGGAGCGTTTTGCGCGGAGCATCCAGCCGAGCGGGGTGACGAGCAGTTCGGCCAACGACACGGTGTCCTCCCGACCCGCGGCATCGGGAGCGCGCGGGTCGTGGCGAGAATACCGGGAGTACGCCGCCCGAGCCGAACCCGTCGGCGAGAACGCCGCCAAGGCGGTGGCCACCGAGCGGTGGCCACCGCCTTGGCGGCGGGTACGAGCAGCAGCGCGACGGCACTGCTAAGACGGCCGCATCACAGGTCTTCCGGCGCGAGGTCGCCCTCCCCTTCATCTCCCAGGGCCGACTCGTACGGGTCTTCGCCCTGCGTCTCGGGCTGCGCTTCCTCCTCGACGCCGTGCCCCGCTGCCTCGACATCCTCCTGTTCCTCGGCCTCGACATCCTCCTCGGGCAGTGGGTCGGGCTCGCCGATCTCGTCGACGCTCCGCGCTTCCTCGTCCTGCGCGGGGATGGCGCCCTCCGCCCAGCTCGGCTCGATGTGGATGCCCTCGTCTTGGTTCGACATCGGTCTGCTCCGTTCGCGTCGGTGTTCGCGTCGCTGTCGACGCTCCGCGTTCACGGTAAGCCGACGCGGTCGAGATCCCGACGGGTTGACAGGCGAGGGTACCGCCGGCGAGGTTCGGTCATTCCGCGAGGAACGCATCGACCAGAGCGTGCACCCGCTCGGGCTGCTCCAACTGCGGCAGGTGTCCCGCCTCTCGAATGAGCTCGAATCGGCCGGCCGGGAACGCCTCGGCCACCGCACGCCCATAGGCGGGAGTGACGATGCGATCGGCTTCGCCCCAGGCCACCAGCACCGGAATCGTCACCGACGCGACGTTGGCGAGCAGGGCGGGGTTGATCATGTACGGATCGCCCGCCACGGTCTTCATCGTCGCCAGGTTGGATGCCATCGCCGCCGTGCGCTCCGCCGGCAGGGTCGCCGGATCGACGTAGAACCGCTCCGAGTCGTACCACGAGTACTCCGCGACACCGCGGGCATCGAGCGCGAAGAAGTCTCGGATGTGCTGACCGGGGACCTCGAATCCGACGGTGTCGAGCAGCACCGCCTTCGCAATGCGGCCGACGTCGCGGTCGCGCACGGCGAGCTCCCCTGCGATCCATCCGCCGATCGACGAGCCGACGATCACCACATCATCCAGGCGCTCCTGTTCCAACCACTCGAAGAAGAGGTCGGAGATGTCCTCGACGCGCACGACGGACTGAGGACGTTCTGCGCCATCCCATCCCGGCAAGGTCGGAACATGCACGCGCGCCCTGGAAGCCAGGTGCTCCGCCAGCGGCGCCACAGTCGCGGCCCCTCCCCCACCGTGGATGACGACGACGGGACGCCCCGCACCCTTCTGCTCGACGTGCAGTCGCGCCTCTCCGACCGTGATCGTGTCCATTGCATCCACCTGACTAAATGTCTTTACTTGGTGCGGATCACTGTAACCCAATATATTTAGTCGAGCAAGGAGGATGACGCGCAATGGACGAGCTCCAGGAGCTGGGCCGACTCATCAAACGCGCGCAATGGCAGCATCATCGGCTGCTCGACTCACGGCTGCGCTCGGCGGCCGGGATCACCATCGTGCAGTGGGATGCTCTCCGCGCCATCGAGCGGGAGCCCGGCGCGAGCGCCCGGCGGCTCGCCGCCGAGACGTTCCAGAGCGAGCAGTCGTTCGGCGTGATGGCGTCCGGCATGGAACGCCGAGGCCTGATCGTGCGCACGCGCGGCCAAGGGCGCGCGCACGAACACCGCGTCACCGACGAAGGCCGGCGGATGCTCGAGCTCGGCTCGGCGTTCGCGACGGAGGTGCTTCAGAACAGCGTGGGTCGCCTCGACGCCCGGCAGCGCAGCGCATTGCGGGAGCTGCTCGAGACGGTGCTCGACGATGAGCGTCCGGATTAGCACTGGCATCCATCGCACGCGACGACCCGGTCAGGCTCGTTTCAGGCGTCTCATGTAATACGCGACGACGAGAGCCGCCCACGTGGTCAGGATGTATGGCCAGGTGTAGGTCACGACCCCGACCCGGTGCATGAACAGCGTGACGATCGCCGTCACCGCGATCCAGGGCAGCGAATAGAGCCACGACGCGATGGAACTCTTCAGGAAGGTGACCGCCAGCGCGATCGCGGTCAGCACTCCCGAGTAGTTGGCGAGACCGTTGGCGATCTCCGACCACGGCTCTCCGAGAACGATCGCGACCAGCGAGCCGAACAGGCTGCCCAGCACGGCGGCGGCTCCGACCCGCCAGCTCGCGATGAATAGCCCGAGAAGGATCAGCGCGCCGCACACCGGGTTGTCGATCAAGACCACCTGCGAGATGTTCGTCAGCAGAGAGAGGAAAAAGGATGCCACCGGCTCGGAAGGCAGCTTCGTCGGCGCGCTCGGCACTGCCAGCCGCAGCGTCGACACGGCGATGATCGTCGAGACGATCACGAACGGTGCCGTCGTGTACGGAAGCTCGAAATTCTTCAGCACAGTCCTCGTGAACGCTGCATTCACGACCCAGGTGACGGGACCGGTCGCGAAACCACCCACGATCGACAGGGCGTACACCCACCACCCGTTCCCGCCCAGCGCGGCGAACGTCGCAGCGCCGACGAGAGCCCCGCAGAACGACTGCATTCCGGTCGAGACGTTCTCCAACGTGAACCGCATGGTCAGGCCACCGGCGATCCCGCCGAGTGCACCGAGCACGGCCAGCACACCCATCCGCCAGTCCGCAACGAAGAACGCCGCCAGCACCAGAACTCCGGTGAATAGGTTCTGCTGGAAGTAGACCTGCGAAGGGCCCCGAAGCACCCCCTGCCCCCAGTGCACGATGGCGGTCGTGGTGCTGAGACTCGTCGTGCTCATCGTCGTTCCCTCCCGGTGGGGCTACTTGCGTATCTGCGGCGCGCTGCTTCCCGTGATCAGCTCGTGCACCGCGGCGGCGGCAGCGGTCCGCACCTTCGTGGCGGTGATGGTGTCGTCGCCGACGTACCGCAGCCACGCCCCGGCGTCATCGGCGAGCGTGCTCACGCCGAACAGTGCGGCATCGTCATCGGAATCCGCGACGATCCGGGCCGCCGTGTCATGAAGGACCTGGGCGAGCTGCGCCACAGGAACGCGCGGTGTCACCACGAAAAGCGAAACCACGACATCTCGCCCCGCCAGGATGCCCAGCCCTCCCACTTGCCCTTCCCTGGGGACGAGCCGCGCCCGATCGAACGCGACGGGCTCACCGTCGGGGCGCCGCACCTCGAAATCGCTCGCGAACACCGCATAGGCGTTGTGCTCGCCGCGGGTGAGACGACCGGCATAGATCGTCTCCCCCGTCACCAGCGTCGCGTCCCGGCTCAGGGTCACGGCGACGCGCTGATAGAAACGCGAGTCGACGTACGGGATGACCGGGTCCGGAAGGTACTCCAGGTAGGCGCCGTCCGCGATCTCGACGTTCACGAGAGACGTCGCATACCCCGACTCCATTCGGTACAGCTTCGTGTGCGCTTGAGTCGTGACGTGCGCGGATGTTCCGGGTCCGAATTTCAGGTCGGCGCGCTGTCTGTCGTTGTGCAGCACCCCTCCCCCGGTCGTCAACAGGTAGGTGTACGGCATGTCGGGCCGCAGGGGGTCGTAGTACACCGGCTCGATGATCTGCAGCGGCGACTTCTGATAGTGGTGCACCAGTTCCGTGCGTTGCATCCCCTCGGGCCCACGGAGCTCGAACCCGAGCTCGAGTATGCCGACCTTGCCCGGGCTGCCGACCGGCAGGGTGTGCGGGTCCACCCCGTACCGTGCGACGTCGACCGGCACGTGCGCGGGCTCGTAGTGTTCGGGCTGCAGTCGCGGGCCGCCGTAGCGGATGCGGGGCCGGCTCTCGTGAGCCGTGTCTGTTCCCGGTTCCTCGGTCATCGGCGCCTCAGGCGACGTTCCTGCCGCGCTGCGCTTCCCAGCGCGCGATGATCGTGTCGCACAGCTTCTGAACGCCCATCCCCTCGAGCGCGTTCGTGAGGATGACAGGCCGTCCCTCCCGCACGGCATGGGCGTCGCGCTCCATCACCTCGAGGTCGGTGCGCACGTACTGCGCGATGTCGACCTTGTTGATGACGAGGATGTCGCTCTCGGTGATTCCCGGACCGCCCTTTCGCGGCATCTTCTGTCCGTTCGACGTGTCGAGCACGAAGACGAAGACGTCGGCCAGCGCGGGCGAGAACGTCAGCGTCAGGTTGTCGCCGCCCGACTCGTAGATCAGCGTGTCGATCTGGGGGAACCGTTCGAGCATCTCCTCACCGGCGGCGAGGTTCATCGTCGGGTCGTCGCGCACCGCGGTGTGCGGGCAGGCGCCGGTCTCGACCCCGATGACGCATTCCGGCGAGATGATGCCGGCGAGCTCTCGCCGCACGTGAAGCGCGTCCTCCTGCGTGTAGATGTCGTTCGTGATGACGCCGGGAGTGCGTCCCGCGGCGAGGAAGAGAGGCACCAGAGCTTCGGTCAGCGCTGTCTTCCCGGTTCCCACCGGCCCCCCGATGCCGACTCGCAGCACGTTGTCGTTCATGTCTCTTCTTTCCTTTCTCGATGTTCCGTGGGTTCCGCCGAGCGCGGCGCCGGTCAGCTCGTGAACAGCCGCGCCGGAGCGCGTTCGTGCCCGGCCGACATGATGTCGCCGACCGGGGTGAACCCTCCGATGTCCGCTTCGGGGCGCGCCACCGCGTCGGCCGCGACCTCCTCGATCACCGGCTGCACCCGGCGCAGCAGCTTCTGCGTGCTGCGGTGATCGGTGAGCCGCAGACGAAGCGCCGCACCCGCGAAGCTGATCGCGAAGGCGAAGAGGTCGGAGACCACTGCCTGCTCCACCGCTACCCCTGTTGCGGCGTAACAGACCCCGGTTGCGATCGCCTGGCATCCGGGAGTGCGGCGCGACCTCACCCACTCGGCCCAGGTCGCGATGTCGTCGCCGCCGTGAGTTCCCGCGTACGCCTCGCTCACGATGTCGATCAGTTGCCGTCCGCTGCGTGTGCTCGAGCGCCGAAGCTCCGAGTTCAGCTTCGACGCGAACAGCAGCCGATCGAGCTCGGCGACGTGGTCCCAGTCCTGCCGTACGGCTGCCCCGTGCGTCCGCGCCAAAGCCGTCGCATCTCCCGGACCGGCGGTACGCACGAGGATGTCCTCCAGCAGATCGCCGATCGTGTCGCCATCGACGAGCCCCTGCTGGTGAAACCCCTCGAGCCCGTGGGACATTGCATAGAACCCGCTCGGGAACGCGGAATCGCTCAACTGCAGGCTGATCAGCAGGCTCGCCGGCCCGCTCGCATCCTTCGGCGTGACCATGTCGCGCTAGACGAGATAGAACAGCTGGGTGAGCGGGAGCGACTCAGCCGGTTCGATGTGCACCGGTTCCCCGTCGACCGAGACCTGGTAGGTCTCCGGATCGACCTCGATGTGCGGGGTCGCGCTGTTGCGCACCATGTCCTTCTTGCCGATCGTGCGGGTGCCCTTCACCGGAAGGATGTTGCTCTTGAGCCCGAGGAGTTCCGGCACGCCCTTGTCGATGGATGCCTGCGACACGAAGGTTGCGCGCGTGGCGTTCAGCGCCTGACCGTTGGCACCGAACATCGGTCGGTAGTACACCGGCTGCGGGGTGGGAAGAGACGCGTTCGGATCTCCCATGAGCGACCAGTTGATCAGGCCGCCCTTGAGGACGAGCTTCGGCTTGGCCGCGAACGAGTCCACCGGCCAGAGCACGATGTCCGCCATCTTCCCGGGCTCCAGCGATCCGATGTACGACGAGAGCCCGTGTGTGATGGCCGGGTTGATCGTCACCTTCGCGAGGTATCGCAGCACGCGGAAGTTGTCGTTGCCCTCGGCATCCTCCGGAAGCTTTCCACGCTTGTCCTTGCAGTGGTGGGCCGTCTGGAACGCTCGCGTGACGGACTCCCCGATGCGGCCCATGGCCTGCGAGTCGGAGGAGAACATCGAGATGATCCCGAGGTCGTGAAGCACCGTTTCGGCCGAGATCGTCTCGGCACGCACGCGCGAATCCGCGAAGGCGATGTCCTCGGGACTCTCGTAGGAGAGATGGTGGCACACCATCACCATGTCGAGCAGCTCGTCGATCGAGTTCACCGTGTACGGCAGCGTCGGATTCGTCGACGACGGCAAGACGTTCGACTGGCCGGCGATCTTGATGATGTCCGGGGCGTGCCCGCCGCCCGCACCTTCGGTGTGATACGTGTGGATCGTCCGGCCATCGATGGCAGAGACGGTCTCCTCTACGAATCCCGCCTCGTTCAGCGAGTCGGTGTGCACCGCGATCTGGATGTCGTATTCATCGGCGACGCTGAGCGCCTGGCTGAGAGCCGCCGGCGTCGCACCCCAGTCCTCATGCACTTTCAGTCCGCCGGCGCCCGCCTCGATCTGCTCGATGAGCGCCTGCGGCAGCGATCCGTTCCCCTTGCCGTGGATTCCGACGTTGACCGGAAGGTCGTCCCACGCCTGCAGCATGCGGTAGATGTTCCAGGCTCCCGGCGTGCACGTCGTGCCGTTCGTGCCGTCCGTCGGTCCCGTGCCACCGCCGAACAGCGTCGTGACGCCGTTCGACAGCGCGGAGTACGCCTGCTGTGGAGAGATGAAGTGCACGTGGGCATCCATCGCACCGGCGGTCGCGATGAGGTGCTCGCCGGCGATCACTTCGGTGCCGGGTCCGACCAGCAGCTTCGGATCCACGTTCTTCTGCGTCTTGGGGTTGCCCGACTTGCCGACGCCCACGATGAGGCCGTCTTTGACTCCGATATCGCCCTTGACGATGCCCAGGACAGGGTCCATGACGATGGCGTTGGTGATCACGAGGTCGAGCGCGCCGTGACTCTGGCTTGCGAGCGGATCGGCTGCCATGCCGTCGCGAGCCGACTTGCCACCGCCATAGACGACCTCGTCTCCGTAGCTGTCGGCCGCGTAGTCCTTCTCGATCTCGATGATGAGGTTCGTGTCGGCGAGTCGAACCTTGTCGCCGACCGTCGGGCCGAACAGGTCGGTGTACTGCTGGCGAGAGATGATGGCCATGGCTACTTCGCACCCTTCGTGGTCGCGGACGTCTTCTTCGGCGTCGGTGCTTTGCCCACCTTGCTGTCGGGCTCGCCGTTCTGAAAGCCTCGCTCCGCCAGCAGACGCATCGCATCGACCTTCGTCTGGTGGGCATCGAGTCCGCCGTCGACCAGGCCGTTGAACCCGACGATCTGACGACCGCCGGCGAACGCCACGAGAGTGACCTCCTTGGTCTCACCCGGCTCGAACCGCACCCCCGTGCCCGCCGGAACATCCAGATGCATTCCCCATGCCTTTTCGCGCACGAAACGCATGGCGGGATTCACTTCGAAGAAATGAAAATGCGAGCCGACCTGCACAGGACGGTCGCCGGTATTCGTGACTTTGAGCGTCACGGAATCCCTTCCGGCATTGATCTCGATGGTGCCGCCGTCGTGATGGACTTTCGATTTCCTGGTTGCCACGGTGTTCCTTTCCCCCCGGTACTTCATGTCAATGGTGATCGTGAATATGGGCGTGCGTATGCGTCACCCCATTCGGGTGATAATGCGCATGCGGTGCAGAATTGCCGTGCTGGTGTGTAATGCCCTGACTCTCCTCGAATGCGTGAGAATGGGCGTACCCGTGACCGTGATCGGCGCCGAGGCCCGAGTCGATTCCGTCGGCCCCTTGCCCGAGCGCGGTGACGGCATCCGCGACCCGATCGCCGACGACCCGGATGACGGCCGCCTCGCTCATCAGCGGGCCCGCGAACTCGGCGCTCGCCTCCGGCAGCGCCTTTGCGAACCCCGCGGGCACGGTCACGACGCGCTCCACGCCGAGCCGGCGCTGCCGCTCGACGGCACGTCGCAAACCGGGCTCGTCGCCGGCGATCGCCACCCCCACCTCGTCCAGTGCACCGTGGGTGGCGACGAGATAGGCGATGCGATGCAACTCGGCCTCATCGAACGGATTCGACGGTGCGGCGACGATGAGCAGTGCACATGACCCTCCGCCGGCTGCGGCGCGGTTCGCTGCGGCTCGCAGCCATGCGGTGAGGTGGTCGACGCGCCCGAACGACTCTGCGAGCGCGATCTGTCGCGGGTATTTCGGTGCCAACCACTTCAGCGTCTTCGCGATGTCGGCCACCATGGTGGGGTTTCTGCCGAAGGTCATCGGAACAACCACGACGGTCTCGTCCGCTTCGAGGGAAGCCACGACCGTGTTGTGGAATGCGCGGCCGGGTTTCGCGCTGACCGTATTGTCGAGGTGACCGGCGATCCTGGCCAGATCTGCTCCGTCGGCACTCTCGTGCCCCCCGACGAGGATGACGCGGACCGGGCGGCCGTGCGTCAACGAACTCACCCTCCGATCGGGTCGTGGCAGGAGACGAGCTTCGTTCCGTCCGGGAACGTGGCCTCGACCTGGAGCAGGGTGATCCGCTCGCGCACCCCCGGCATGCACTCGTCTTCGGTGACGACCTTCTTGCCGAGTTCCATGCAATCGGCGACGGGCTTTCCGTCGCGTGCGGCCTCGAGAATGGCCTCCGTCACCAGCGCTTGCGCTTCGCTCATATTGAGCTTTGTTCCGCGTTCTCGCCGTCGTCTCGCGAGTTCCGCAACCTGGTATACGTACAGCTTGTCGATCTCACGTGGCGCGAGGTCCATTACCGCTCCTGTCCCCAGCAGGTCGTAGACGCAACCCCCCGTCGCGCCCTTTAGGCATTATGTCGGCTCGCCTACACGAACGCAATGCTTTTCACATTCACCGCAGGAGTGAGCGATAGGCGCATGCGGCAGCCATTCGAATTACTACGCGTACCGGCATGGCTTTCTGTATCGTAAACGCGTATGACGGCTATCCGACAATCAGAGCGCGCGCCGAGACACGCGCCGCCGATCGCTGTGCTCGTCGTGCTCGCGCTGCTCCTGCTCGCGCCGATGGTGATCCTGAGTTTCACCGCGTGGCACGCGAACTCCTCGTTGTGGTATCTCGGAATGCTTCCCGCCGTGATCGGCCTGTTCAAGAGCCCGCGTCTGGGCTTCGCTGCCGCCGTCCTCACTCCGCTGCTGATGGGGCTCTCACTCCTGCTGAGGGACTTCCCGATCGTCGGGGCGCTCTACATGGCCGCGCTCGCGGTGGCGACCGGATTCAGCGCCCTTCGCGGATGGCAGCTGATGCTGTCGTTCGCCGCGCCGCTGACCTCATTCGCGCTGATCGGCGACATCAACGTCGCCCTGCCGTCTGGAACTGTGGCTGCCTCGTCGTCGGTCGCGGCCGGACTCGTTCTCGTCGGCTTCGCTCTCGCCGGCGGGCTCTGGACCGCGGTGCTCGGCCAGTTCGTCGTGCGGGCCATTCCGATGAAGCCGCCGAAAACCTTCCCGCTCCGCACCTCGGCCTACTTCGCCGCTGCTCTCGGCGTGCTCGTCGGCGTGTCGACGTTCGTCGCCATGACGGTGCTCGACTCGGATTCCTGGTGGATCATCCTCACCTTCTTCGTCGTCGTCCAGCCCCTCTATTCCGATGCCACGAAGCGCGCGATCTCCCGCGCAGTGGGCACGTTGGTCGGCGCGCTGGTCGCCGTCGTGATCGCTTCGGTGTTCCAGTCGTCGCCGGGCGTCATCACCATCGTCGCGCTCGTGCTGACCGTCGCGGCGGCGTTGGCGAACATGAAGCTTCCCTACTGGGTGTTCGTCATCTTCCTCACCCCGGCGGTCGTCCTGCAGACCGAGGGCGGTTCCCCAGCGATCGATCACGCGATCTTCGAACGTGCGATGTACACCCTGGTCGGCGTGGCGGCGGCCGTCGTCGTCCTCTCGATCGGCCACGTGTTCGTCACGAGACGGGAGAGGGACCGCGAAGACCTCGTGAGTTCCTGATCCGCGACATCACGTCCGGCTCGCGATCAGCGTGTCGGTCGAGCCGATCGCGACGTCATCCACGTAAGTGAGAAGAACCTCGTTGATGCGCGTGATGTCCTCGAGCAGTTCGCGTTCGTCGGGCGTCATGCCGTCCGTCTGCGACGTGTCGGCGTCTCTGACGTCACGTATCCGGGAGGGCGCACGGTTGTCGAGCACGGCGAGCGCGGCCTGAAAGTTGTCGCGAGTCGACGCATCCAGTTGCTGCCATTGCGTCGGCGTGATCGCAGAGGGACCCGTCATCGCGCCCGCGCAGCTCAAGCGGTGCACGTAGTACAGCAGAGCCCATAACGAGACGAGCTGAGCTTCGATACCGCCGCGCCCCATCGAGCCGGCACCGTTGCGAAGCGGGCGCGCGGCGGCGTGGATCTCTCTGAACTGTCGATCCATCTGGGACTCCAGAGCGTCGGCAGACGACGCGTCGACAGCGGACGGATCCGCGAGGCGGCCCAGGGTCGCGTGCGTCGAAGCCATGGCCGCTGCGATCGCATTCGACATCATCGTCACGGTGTTCGCGCGCACGCGCGTCGGCAGCACGAGCGCGGAGACGAGGAGCGCGATCGCGGCGCCGATGAGCGTCTCGACAATGCGCACCTGCACGGCTTCGACATCGAGCGCGCTCAGCGCGTCGTACATCGTGGCCAGCAGGATCGTCTGCCAGAACACCGTCCACGACGAGGCGACGGTGCGGAGGAAGACCGTGAGGAAGACCGTGACGCCGAGCACCGTGAACGTCGTGACGGGACTGTGCCCGGTCGCCAGGGTCAGGCCGAAGGCCACGGCCGCTCCCGCGACCGTGCTGACGCCGCGCTGGAGGTTGCGCTTCCAGCTGAACCCATCGGCTGCGGCGAGGCTCTGGTACGCGGGCAGCGCCGCCCAGTACTGCGCTCCCGACGAGACGAACTCGCCGAGGAAGAGCGCCAGCGCGACGGCGAGTCCGGACTGCAGGGCACGACGGTCGGTGGCGCCACGTTGCCGCTGGTCCTGCACGGCGCGCGCAGCGCGAGCCGGCTTCGTTTCACGCGCTGTCGACGGAGTCATCGGCGCCGCTTCCTCGGCCCCGCGTCTCGCCGCGGAGAGACGATCGAACGCGGCGGCCGTCTCACGAATGCCCGCGAGTGCTCGCTGCGACTCCTCGCTCCAGTCGGGTCGCGGCGTCGCGTGCACAGCGAAGGGCGTATCGCTGTCGTCGTGCTCGAGGGAGATGATGTGCCGCTGCAGTGCCACGAGCTCACCCGCGAGAACCGCGCCGACATCGACGGTGATCGCGTAGTCGGATCCCGACGACAATGCCCGCACGAGTCCCTGCGCGGCCAAGTCGGCTTCGAACACGCGCAGACGGAGCATCCGGGCCCGCGTTTCGGAGAGCCCCGCTGGCGGCCGGTCGAGATCGAGGCTGGTCGCCAGGTGCGCTGCGGTGTCTCGAAGTGCCAGGGCGGCCGCCCTCAGCCGCCTGTCGATCGCGGGGTCGCGTCCCGTGGTCACGGAGTCTGCGGCGGCGTCGAGCACTGAGGCCGATCGAGCGAAGAACGCGTGCACGGCATCGCGGAGTCGGGCACGCGGCGACCGGGTGGGGAGGAAGCTCGCGATCCAGCTGCACACGACACCGATCCCGGACGCGATGAACGCCGCGACGTATTCCTGCGGCTCGACCTCGAGCAGCGAGGCGAAGAAGGCGGTGATGAAGAGCAGACGGCCGAAGGAGCCCGCCATCGGACCGAACCGACTCAGCCATACTGCGATCGCTGCCAGCGCAGCGAGAGCGAGCATGGTCCACATCGATGCCTGCGGGAGCAGCACACCGCACGTGATGCCGCCGAACGTGGCGATCAGTCCGATGAGACCCACTCGACGGGATGCCTCCTGCCGTCCCGTCGACGAGGAGGACGCGAACATCGCCACGAGCCCGGCCAGCGCCCCCGCGGTGGTCGCGCTGATCGAGAGCCCGGCGGCGATCCCAGTCGCGATCCCGGCGGCGACGATGACGATGACCAGCGTCCTCAGCGCCGATCGGGTGCGCACGAAACCCGGATCGAGGAAGGCCTGGCGGCGGCGAAGCCATGACGCGACCCGGCTGCGGCGCGGGGTGTCTTCGCTGCCGGCGTCGGCATCCTGTGTCACGTCTTCATCGGACGAGCTCGTCACGACAGCGGGCACCGAGGGGTCATCCCGGTAGATCGGCTGGAAGTCGAGGTCGTGACCGACGTCCGAGACGAACTGGTGGGCGGCGGAGGCGAATGGGAGCCAGCCGACATATCGTACGTAGGCGTCGTCGGGGACGTCAGGAATGCTGTCGTGGGCCAACGATACCATCGCGTCGTTCAGCGCGAAGAACCGTGCCGCCCACGGATCGAGCTGCACATCGAGACGATGCGAGGAATAGGCATCCCGCTCCTGAACGAACCGTTCCCGTGAGAGCGGCGCGGGTGCGATGCGCGACTGCCAGCCCATCTGCACGTAGCGGTCGTCGCGGAACTCGCTGAACGCCTCGATCAGTCGCACGATCTGCGGGGACTGGGATGCGGCGTGGCCCGCCGGTAGCCCCCATTGCAGCGCGCCGGCCTCGCCCGCGACCATGTGGAGCGCATACGGCAACGAGAAGCGGTCTTCGCCGCTTTGAAAGTGGTACGCCGCCCGGTCCTGACGCAGGCTGTCGCAGTAGAGGTTGAAGTCGTTGACCATGTTGGTCAGGTGCAGGTCGAGGCCGCGAGAACGGCCGCCGGGAAAAAAGGGTCGCAGCGCCTCGACCGGACTGCCCACGCCGGGACCCACCTGGAAGAAGTCGGCGCACAACGAGCGCAGGTTCTGGATGACCGAGAAGATGTTGCTGAGGAACGTGATGAAGAACGACAGGATCACCACGCTGAGCAGGGCTTCCGCCACCGGGATGAGGTTGACCCAGCCGCCGGCGGGCGAAATGTTGTCCGCGCCCGCGGTGGAGAACTGGCCGACGCTGAGATAGAAGGCTCCGACGAAGTCGGGTTTCACGCCCGTGGAGAGCTGGAACGCGCCGAGTCCGATGAGTCCCAGATAGATGAACGCGAACCCGAGCACGAGCCCGACCAGCCAGCAGAGCAGGGTCGTGAGGATCAGGCTGCCGGTGACTTGGCGGAGGACGAGCGGACGCCAACGGCGCGACACTCGGCGGGTGAAGGAGCGGATCGCGATCCACTCGGCGCGCGCGACCTTGTTGGCGAAGAAGCCAGGCTCGTTGTAATTGAGCACGACCAGAAACGTGTCGAGGAGGGTGAACGCGAGAACAGCGATTCCGAACGCGATCCACACGGCATCCATGGCGCCGATACTAACCACACCCTTTCAGGCGGCTCGGGAGGCCGACCCCGCCGCGAGCCGGTGCTCGCGTCACGGTCGCCGTCGTCGATCGACGCTAGGAGTCGGAGTCGCCGGGAATCAACCGCGACGACCATCGCTGATCGATGCGCCGGGTGCGCCAGATCGCCGATGACACGATCCAGGCGAGAGCGAAGAGACCGACGATCGCGAATCCGACGTAGTTGAGGTCGAGATCGGCGATCCAGGCGAGCGGTCCGTTTTCGACGTGCGTGGCCGACGAGATCACTCCGACGATCTCGATGGCGCCGACGACGACAGCGATCACCACCGAGAGCGAAGTGACGAACATGTTGTAGTACATCTTGCGAACGGGCCGCTCGAACGCCCACTCGTACGCGCGATACATGAAGACTCCGTCCGTGGTGTCGAGCAGCGACATGCCCGCGGTGAAGAGCACAGGCAGAACCATCACGGCGTACCACGGCATGCCGTTCGCGACAGCTCCCCCGGCGATGGCGAGGAGTGCGATCTCACTGACCGTGTCGAACCCGAAGCCGAAAAGGACGCCGATCGGATAGATATGGAACGGCCGGCTGACGAACCGCATCAGGCGTCCGAAGAATCGGTTCATCAGTCCGCGGCCCGCCAATTGCCGCTCCAGCTCTGTCTCGTCCATCGCATCGGTGCGGGTCCGTCGGTACACCCCGACGATCCGTAGCAGGACCACGAGGTTCACCGCGCCGATGATCAGCAGGAAGATCCCGGAGATCGAGGCGCCGAACAGTCCCGCATACGTCGAGACGAAGGACGACTTGTTCGTGATCTCGTCCGTGAGCGCGTGAACGCCCGCCGCAACCAGGGCGACCATGACGAGAACGACGGTCGAGTGTCCGAGAGAGAACCAGAATCCGACCGACACCGGCCGGCTCGTCGGATCCTCGCGCAGTTTCCGGGTGGTGTTGTCGATCGCCGCGATGTGGTCCGCGTCGAACGCGTGGCGCATGCCGAGCATGTATGCGACCGCACCGAGCCCAAGCCCGAACGCGGATGATCCGGCGCCCTGATCGGCCGTCACGACCAAGACGACGAGGGTGCCCCAGCCGAGCACGTGAAGGAGCGCGATCACGCCGTACATGCCGACGTAGGCGCGAATTCCGCTGCGTCGACGTTGCGGTGCCGGTGCCGGAATTGCGCGCGAAATCGTCATTGAGCCCCCCAGCCACACCTGCACCCCCGTGCAGCAATGTCAGGCTATCCAGCGCGTGGTATCAGCGCAAGAGACCGGGCATGGCGGCGCCGTCGCAGCTCGACCGTGACGTGGCGGTGACACGCGCCACGGCCGCTGCACCACGCGCGCTCAGTGGGAGTGCCGGGCGCCCATCGTGTGAAGCAGGGAGTGCAGTCGCTCGTCCGCCAGCCGGTAGATCTGCTCTCGACCCGACTTCTCCGAAACAACCCAGCCGTTCGCCCGCGGCCGCCGAAACGACTGGGAGACGACCGTCGGCGTCACGTCGGTGACGGCCGCGACCTCCTGCACGTTGAGCCCTGGCATGTAGTGCAGGCACAGCAGGAGTCGCAGCCGGGTCGGATCGGCCAGCAGGGTCAACCGCGCGGTCCAGCCGTCGACATCCACCGTCTCGTACGCCTGGCGCGCAGACTCTTTCGTGCGGTCGTCCTGCATCGTCTTCCCCTCGGGCCACGGTCGGGTGTGCAGATCATAACGCCCCCGCGAAGAGACCCCGGAGGCGCGACGAGCGTGAGTGCGGCCGGCTCTCCAGCGCAGGCTAGAACGCGCGTCCGATCAGAAGGCCGATCACCGCCGCGGCGACGGCCAGCACGAGCACCACTATCCCGTTCCAGACCGGGCCGCCGTTCGTGCGCTTCTGCAGCATGTGCACGATGTCCACCATCGCAGTGGAGAACGTCGTGTAGCCGCCCAGCGCTCCTTCGCCCAGGATGAACAGCCAGGATGTGTCGAGCACAGACGAATGAGCCAGCCCGGTCAGGAATCCCAGCACCAGCCAGCCTGTGACGTTGATGGTGAACGTCCCCCACGGATAACCGGTGTGCACGGTGCGCATGATGCGACCGTCGAGGACGAACCGGATGGATGCCCCGACGCCACCGCCCACCATGGCGAGAAGGAAGGTTCCGGCGTTCATGCCGCGTCCTCCTCGGTCTGCGTCGATGGTTCTCGCACGAGCGCTCCCGCGAGCGACACTCCGAGCGCCGCGGCAACTACACCCGCGAGAACGCCGACCGTGCCGAACCCCACGGCCAGCACAGGGTTCGTGCCGAGCAGCACCGCTGTGTCGGTCGCGAACGAGCTGTACGTCGTGAAGCCGCCCAGAATGCCCGTTCCGGCGAAGAGCCGGATGTCGCGCCTCGCCGAGGTCTCAGGCCCTCGACGTCCGAGCGCGGTCAGCAGGAACCCGAGGATGAACGCGCCCGACAGGTTCGTGGTGACGATAGCCCACGGGATGCCGTCCTCCGCCGACCAGGGCAGCAGCAGCTCGATCCCGAGTCGGAACCCCACCCCGATCCCTCCTCCGAGGAAGACGTAGAGGATGAGTCTCGGCTGAGCGAACGCCGGCCGGGGATTGGTTGGATGGCTGTCGCGAGCGTGTTCGACGGACGTCATTGCGGGCCCCCTTGTGCGACCCCGATCTCCACCGGGATCGTCCGATCAGGCGGTCGTCGTGCCGCTGGACCGCCATTGGTCTCGTGCTGCTTCTGCGTGCGCTGCGGCGCTCGGTCGAACTCCGCAGCGTTCGACCCGAAGCTCCCCCCGGGCCTCACCGGACCGACGTTATCGTCGGCCTCGGGCTCGATTCGCGCACGACCCGCGGCTTTCGCTCATCCCGCACGAGGGAGCAAGGCGGTGACTTCTGGTCTCCCCCTGGTGTCCGCCCGGTGATGAAGACTTCTCGTAGCGCGCACGTTCGGTCGCTCGGCCGTCCGAGCCCCGGGCCACACAACAGCGCGCGAGAAGAGGAAGACCATGAGTGAGCAGCGAGTTCCCGACGCCATCCGAGAGTTCGTCGATGCCAGCGCCGGTTCGGAGCCGGGTGCGTGGACCGTCACTGTGACGGTGACAGGCAACGGCTTCAACGGGACGAGCCCGCTGGCGTTCGTCGTGCGCGACGGCCGGATCGCGTCGCTCCGGATCAGCTGAGGTCGTCGGAAGCTCGCGACGTCGATGAACCGACCGAGCCGGAGCCCGCTCGGCACTGTTCGACGAGCGCGCGGAAGCCGAGCGAAGGCACGCTCGCGCGCACCGGGAGCGGCTCACTTCGTGGAACACGCCCCGAGCCGCTCCCGGGGGCGAGCCTACGCGTGCGCGCTGGCGAGGGCGACGTAGGAGCCGTGACGCACGTCGTCGATCAGAGAGCGGTTCGAAGGAGTCCAGCCGAAGGTCTCACGCGCCTTCGTGCTCACAAGACCGCTGGTGGTCGTGAGCACCCGGGCGGCGGGACCCAACGCCTGCTCCGCGGCGGCGAAGGGAACGGAGACGGCGGGGGTGCCGGTGAGATCTCCGATCGCCTCGGCAAGGTCACGGAAGCTGAACCGGATGTCGCCGACCGCGTTGAAGATGCCGGCGACCGGCGCGCTGATCGCCCGCACGTAAAGGTCCGCCAGGTCGTCGACGTGGACGGGCAGCCAGGAGTTGCTGCCCTCGTCGATGTAGGTCGCGACGCCGTTCGTCGCGGCGGACTCCATGAGCCCGGTGACGAGACCCGTTCCGCCTCGACCGAAGATGAGACCCGCCCGCACGACGATGCTCGTCGTCCCCGCGGCGTCGAGCACGATGCGTTCGGCGGCGACCTTCACCGGCTGCGCGCTGGCCTCGGGAAGCACAGCGTCCTCGGAAGAATCCTGGCCGGCATCGAATCCGTAGACGAGGCCGGTGCTCGTGTAGATGACGGGCTTGCCGGTGCCGGCCGAGCCCGCACCGGCCACCAGAGCCGTGACGGCGGCGAGCTCCGTGCGCGTGGACTCTTCCGACATGGAGTAGTCGACAGCAGCGTGGATCACGGCGTCCGCCTCGCCGGCCGCTCGAGTGAGGATCGCGGTATCGGCCAACGACCCGAGAACGGGAGTGGCCCCTGCTTCGGTAAGTCGCTGAGCGCTCGCGGTCGACCGCGCCAGAGCGGCGACCTCATGCCCGGCCTCGGTCAGGTGCTCGACGAGAACCGATCCCAGATAGCCGGTTCCGCCCGTGATGAAGATCTTCATCGGTGTTCCTTCCCGCCGCGTGTTTCGCGGCGGACACCACGCTAAACTTTAACACCAGTGTCAAGGTCAAGTCGTGAAAGGTGCGGATCGTGAAGATCGGTGAGTTGAGCAGCGCGACAGGCGCGAGCCCGCGATCGCTTCGGTACTACGAGAGCCTCGGTCTGATCTCCTCACGGCGGCAGCCCAACGGTTATCGCGAGTACGACTCCTCGGCCGCCGAGACGGTCGGAACGATCAAGTCGCTCCTCGACCTCGGCTTCCCGACCAGCTTGATCGAGAGGGTTCTCCCGTGCACCGCCGGTGCGGGTCCCATCGAGGGAGACTGCGCGGCGATCAGCGAACGTGTCGCTCAGATCCGCGACGAGATGGATGCCAAGGCCCAGCGGCTTCTGCAGACGCGAGACCTGCTCTCGGATTACTTGCGCGAGACATCCAGCGGCGGCCCGACACAGATACACGCGACGCGAGCCGACCTTCAACGTCGAACGCGACGACCCATGCCGCAGAAGGGTGAATAGCCCGAACCTGCACGACTTGTTCGAGCTATTCCGATGTCCTGAGACATCACGCGGTCGACATCGTCGACCTCTGTTCCAATAAATAGGCGGCCTCTGTTACGCCGCGCGACCCCGCGATATTTCAAGGTCCGTCGGGGCTTCTTCTCGGGAACTCCAACCGCGTGTCAGGCGGGTGCGGAATGGCAGCGTGCCGAAGTGGCGCATCGCTACGAAACGGGCGACACCACGAGGCAACTGGCCAAGCGATCCTGAAGGCCAGGGTCGGCTTACGCAAGCCGACGAAGGCGCGAGGGATATGAGCACAGGGCTTAGTCAGTGGTCAGAGCAGCTGCGACCCTTTCGGCGGTCTCCTTCGCGGATCCAGGGTTCTGCCCGCTAACGAGGTTGCCGTCGACGACCGCGTAAGAGACGAACGGCAGCTTCGCCTTCTCGTAGTGCGCACCGCGCTTCTTCATCTCCTTCTCGGCGTTGTAAGGGACGAGCTTGTCGACCCGCGCGAGGACCTCCTCCTGCCACGCGAAGCCCGTGAGGTTCTTGCCCTCGACGAGCAGCGTCCCGTCGGATAGCCGGGTGTTGAGCAGCCCGCAGTATCCATGGCAGACAGACGACACGATGCCGCCGCGCTCCCAGATCTCGCGAGTGATGCGCTGCAGTCCCTCGCTGTCGGGGAAGTCGAACATGACCGCGTGTCCGCCGGTGAAGTAGATGGCGTCGTAGTCGGCCGAGTGCACCTCGTCGGGGCTCAGGGTCGTCTCAAGCAGCACCATCCGCGCCGGGTCGTTATGCCACGCCTTGGCGTTCTTGTGGTAATTGGGGAACTTCAGCGAGCGAGGCTCCAGGGGCGATACGCCGCCCTGCGGACTGACGATCGCCTGCTCGAACCCTCGTTGCTCGAACACCTCCCACGCATGGGAGAGCTCGGACAGCCACAGTCCGGTCGGATGCTGCGACGGGTCGTCGTAGTGGCCGACGTTGGTGACGACGTGCAAGATGCGGGTCATGACGCTTCTCCTTGGTTCAAGGCGAGGATCATCGTGATGGCGGCGCAGACGCGCGCCGCGACCTCATCGGTGGGTTCGGGACGGAGTTTGCCGTCGAGGTGAAGGAAGGCCAGGCCGTGGGCGAGACCCCACAGCGCCAGCGACAGGGTGGCTCTCTCCGCGGTCGGGAATAGTCGCGTCACGACATCACCAAGCAGGTCGTGGAGCTGGCCGGAGGCCCGCACCCTCTCACTGTCTGCATCGTCGCATTCGTTGCCGAACATCAGATGGAACAGCGCGGGCCGGCGCAACGCGAAGTCCACGTACGTCACAGCCAGAGCGCACAGAGTCTCCTGCGCCGAGGCCGGCGCGGGTATCCGCCCGAGCGCCGCCACGAGAGCGCCACGCAGATCATCGAAGCCCCGAACGGCGAGCGCCGAATCCAGCGCGTCACGGTCGGCGAAGTGGCGATACGGCGCAGCGGGCGATACGCCCGCCCGGCGCGCAACTGCGCGCATCGACGGCGTCTCGCCGGCTTCAAGGCTTTCGACCGCCGCCGCGAGCAGCGCCGCGCGAAGGTCGCCGTGATGGTACGTCTTCTCGATTGTCGACATTGATACTCCCCGCCACCTTCGTGGCGCTTGCGTAATGTATGCGGTGCTAACATAACACTCTGACGAGAGGAACTCCATGCAGACGATCCTTGGCGCGAACGGTCAGATCGCTACCGAGCTTGCCCGCGAACTGGCGCGTGCGTACACCACTGACCTGCGACTCGTTAGCCGGAATCCACGCAAGGTGAACGCGAGCGATGCGGTGGCCCAGGCGGACCTGCTCGATGCGGGACAGACCGCCGCTGCAGTGGCAGGCAGCGAGGTTGTCTACTTCACCGCCGGCCTTCCAGCCGACACCGAACTCTGGGAACGGCAGTTCCCCACGATGCTCCGAAACGCGCTGAACGCCACCCGGGCGGCGGGCGCGGCGTTCGCCTATTTCGACAACACCTACATGTACCCGCAGGACGACCGCGTCCAGACCGAGGAGACCCCATTCGCGCCCGTCGGGCCGAAGGGCAGAGTCCGTGCCGCGATGGCCACGACGGTCCTTGAGGAGATCGAGCGCGGCGACATTCCGGTGCTCATCGCTCGCGCACCGGAGTTCTATGGACCTGGGAAGACGCAGAGCTTCACGAACGCCCTCGTCCTCGATCGCATAAGGACGGGGAAGCGGCCTCTCGTGCCGGTCCGCGACGATCGTCGGCGCACCCTCATCTGGACCCCGGACGCGAGCCGGGCGCTCGCACTGCTCGGCCACACGACCGACGCGTTCGGGCAGACGTGGCACCTGCCCGCTCCATCCAAGCATCCCACCTACCGTGAGTTTGTCGCGACCGCGGGCGCGGTGCTCGGACGCGACCTCGGCTATTCCGTGATCCCGAAGTGGCTGCTGAGTGCCGCCGGGTACGTATCACCGCAAGTACGCGAGATGCGGGAGCTTCTACCGAGATACCGGCACGACAACGTTTTCGACTCCACTAAGTTCACCTCGCGGTTCCCCGGATTCGACGTCACGTCCCATCAGCAAGGCCTCGAGAGCCTGCTCATCGCACCTCCGAAGACAACGTCCCCGCGCTGACCGATCTGACGAGCTCCCCTCGGCGCGCTATTGATCCGCGATGCGTGCCTCGGCCTTCGCGGAGATCGCCTCCGGGTACATCTGCCGCATGTACTCGAGGAACATGCTCGTGCCCGCTTCGACCATGTCGAGCCAAGGCGTTCAACGGGTACAACGTCGGGTCCAAGACCGGCGCGAACGCCGATCTCACGACCTCATGAAAACACCTTCTGATCAGTAGTTTATCGGTCGGGCTGACAGGATTTGAACCTGCGACCCCTTGACCCCCCAGGCGTCCAAACGGCTTCGGCCCGACCGGATTCCGACGTGATTCCGGGCGTCAGATCATGCAGAACACGTCAGGGATGCATGGTTTGCATGATTCTGGTCCCCCACGAAAGATGAGCGCCACGCGGCTCTTGTCTTGGCGTACCTCACTCGGCCCCAACACGGCTCTCCGACGGCCGGAACCGCGAAGCGTGCGCGACGATCGTCTGACCAACAACCTCGCCGAGGCGCACTGGTACGGCATTGCCGATGAGGCGTCCCAGCACGCTGAACCGGACAGGCTCGCCCGGAGGTACGAACTTGTACTTAGGTGGGAAGGTCTGCAAGATCGCGGCCTCCCGCAAGGAGATGGCCCGATCCTGCTCGGGGTGACCAAACCGCCCGTTCCCGTACCCGAAGCACTGGGTAGTGATCGTCGGACTCGCGTCGTCCCACGACATCCGGCCGTATACACTCGGATACGTGGCGCCCGTGCTCTTCCGATGACAGGCGGCCTGGAGCTCATCGGGCCAGTCGCGCCATGTACCGCCCGGCTTCGAGTGGCGTATCCGTTCAAGATTGGTCTTGCTCAATCGGGATGCGACATGAAGGCGGTCTTTCGGGTCGGATTCGCCAGCATCGATCGGACGGAGACGGCCGATGGCCTCCCGCACGGTCTTCACGCGTTCCTTGTCCTGCGCCAGCGTGAGGCCTTCAGCGCCCAACTTCGACGCGATGAGAACCAGGCGCTTACGCGTCTGAGGGATGCCAACACGAACCGCTTGAACAACAGACCACTCAACCGAATAACCCTCAAAGTTCTCCAGGAACTGGGCGAAGACGGGATGGTCAAGCAACTGAGGAACGTTCTCCATCGTGACCAGATCGGGCTGGACTTCCTTCACGAGCTTGCCGAACGTCTCAACAAGTTGCCAGTCATCGCCGCGCTTCTTGCTCCTGCCTGACCGACTGTACGTTGAGAACGGCTGACATGGAGCACATCCAGCAATCATGCTGATTTCCGCCCCAGCAATCATTCCTGCCACGTCTGACGCGGAGACTTCGTTGACATCGCGTTCAATGAACTTGGCCTTGTTATTAGCTTCGTAGGGATACTTGCACGCCGGGTCGATGTCGATGCCCGCCACTACCTCGATACCCGCCTGCACGAGGCCGTAAGTCAGGCCGCCAACTCCGCAAAAAAGATCGACAGCACGAATCGTCGGAGCGTTCTCGCTTTCGTTCATCAAGCGACCACTCCTTCCATCTCTGCCTGCTCTTCACTCTTGGTAATCTCGACCTGGATGAAACTCACGAAGCATCCAACTGCTTCTCTCAGGTAGTCTCCGACGGCAGTCGCGAGCCCTTTGAGTTCCGCTACCGTCACGCCATCGCTGCAGTCAACGAAGGACAGTGACCCATGAGCAAGCCCGTTGCGACGATCCTTGACGAGTTTGAGAGCGCCCATGTCGTCCCGTATGTGACGCTTTGCCGCTTGAACGACATTAGGTGAGAGCGTCAGGCCGCAACCGACTCGTTCACATATCTTCTCAATCGAAGAGTCGTCCCAGTTGCCGCCCCCACCAGGTTCGATCTTGAACCCTTTGACAGGCATCTGCCGCAACAATTGCTCGCACAGGTCGAGTGCCGCTTGCAGACGCTTGTCCGGCCCCAGGTCGCCATGAGTGCGCGCGATGGAACGCACCCACTCAGTTCGGAGACCGATGCTTAGTTCGCTCGGACGCCGTTCCGTCTCCTCGACCGCGGCGACAACCGCGTCCAAGCACCGGAGCACAGTCGCTTCTACGAGGTTGTAAAGCTGTAGGTAGAGACTTGAGTTGAGAATCTTCTTCTGCTCGGTGGTGATCGGAGCGTCGGTTCCACGGAGCCGGGGCGTGCCCTCACGGGCGGCATCCTCGACGTTCTGCAGAAACGAGAGGTACGCCTCTATCTCTGCATACCTCTCCTCGAAAAACGGGGCAAGATCAATCGTCGCCATGCCCCACCAACTTGTGCTTCACGAAGTCGATACGTCCACGAAGGCGAGCGATCGCATTAGCGCCGTCCGAACTCGTGATCGTCTGGAACTCTGGCAGATTGATCCAGGAGGCAACATCGATCTTGCCGACTGGACGGTCGGCAAGATCCGGCATCTCAGCTAGGGCGCGGTCAACACCTATAGCGATCGACTCGAATCGCGTCCGCGGCGTGGCCGTGCTCTTCTCAGCCTTACGGAATCCGAAGGGGAAGTTACGCGAGACAAAGTCGAGAACAGCATTGAACCGCTGGCGATATGCGTCAGCCAGGTCCGGGTTCGAGGCGAACTCTTGGTTCATCTTCTTTGAGTACGCGAAGAGGAAGTCGGAAGGCCGGTCTCGGTAGCCGTCAAGACCGTCCCCGTAAGCGAAGAGTCGCGTGACGAGTTCTTCGTAGCCGCGCTCTCTCTTGGCCTTCGCCGGCATCGGCGCGAGCTGGGCAAGGAGCGGCACGTTGGCAAGCTCAGTCACTACGTCCAGAAACGGTCCAGCGAGAGCGCCACGACGAATCTCAGCATTGTTGGCGATCTTGCTGCCGGTGTTGATGCGCTCAAACATGTCGAGTCGTGCTGCCTCATCGGCATGCTCATTCAGAACGATGCCCCGAACTGATCGGTTCTTGATCTTTCGCTGCCTCGACTCGGGAAGGTCATCGAAACGGAATCCCGACAGATGTGTCAGAGGGTCGAGTTCGCCGAGCTGGAATCCGCCGTAGATGAACTCTTCGATCGTGCGCAGCCTCTGCGAGCCGTCAACGATTTCGAGCCGCCCGTCCGGCATCTCCCAGAAGAAGATGAACGGAATCGGAAGCCCCATAATCAACGACTCGATGAACCGAGACTTGCGACGCTCCTCCCAGGTGAACTCACGCTGATACGCGGGCACAACGTATTCGCCGTCGCGGACCTTCTGGGCCAGCAACTCGACGGAGTACTCAGTGAGGAAGAAGTCGATTCGTTTGGACTGCTCAACGATCTGTGCTTCGGCAAGCTCGATCTGCTCCGCAGTCGGTCGGTCGTTGGAGCGCGCCACCATCGCACCTCCTCCTTCTGCTTGCGTCACCTCCGACAGGTAGGCCTGTCTTCAGGCTACCGGGGTGCTGCCCTGCCACCGAGACGACAGGCGGGCGAACCCCATGCCCACGTCACAGGATGCCTGTAGCCTCCGACACCTGTCGGCTCTCCTCACCCTCCCCTGCGTCGGCGGCTCGGCGGGCACTCCGTTCCCGTGCTCGGATGAGGACGAGCTGGACGAGGCTGACCGGCCCGATCCAGAAGAAACTTGGGGGCGTTCCAGCCGAACAGCAGGACCAGCAGGTAGAGGGGGCCGGGGCCTTCCCGCTCGATGTTCGTGTAGCAGATCGCCGTAGCGAAGTAGTAGCCGCGCCCAGGACCAGCATGGCCGGGATGCCCCACTTCAAGCCTCGGCGGCGACAGCGGATCGCGCCGAGCAGCAGGTTCGTGGGCGCGTACCGGAACAGGCCGTAGCCTCGTTCGCTCAGGTTCATGGATGTGCGCAGCATCGCGGGCCTCTTTCCTCGTCATAGCGCGACGGTGTTCCGTCATGGAGGCGGCTATGAACCGAGTGCCCGCGAGGGGCCGTCCCGAAGGACCCGCGCAGTTTGCTGAACCTGCCTCGCCACCGAGTCCACGACTGACTCGTGACAGAGAGAACTCCGACGGCAGATGGGCGTGTACCTCGTCGGTGACCTTGGAGCGAGAGGACACCGAATCACGGCGACGTTGGCATGCGGGAAGGTCCACCAGTCCTACAGCGACTTCGTCATGCTCGCAGCGCTCGTCGCCGCACGCTCTTCCGAAGTGTCCGGGTTGCAGTCGGGGACGTGGACTTCGGCAAGAACCTCGTCGTCATCCGCCGGCAGGTCTTCCCCGGCAAGGGTGGCTTGGTCACCAAGCCGACCAAGAGCCGCAAAGAGCGCCGGGTGCCGATCCTGGAACCGCTCCGGCCCGTGCTGGAACGCCTCACCGAGGGCAAGCAGCCGGAGGACTCGTTACTGGTCGGTCCGAAGGGCGGCTATCTCACCACCGCGACGGTCCGCGACGCTACCGATTGGGACAGCATGGTCGCGGGCTCGGACTGCCCGACCTCACCCGGCACGGCCTGCGCCACACGGGGGCGACCTGGATGACCGACGCGGCATCCCGCTGCACGTGCTCCAAGACATTCTCGGGCATGCCTCAATGGAAACCACCCGCGGCTATCTTCACCCCGACGACCGCCACCTGGCCTAAGCAGCCGAGCAGGCCAACGCCTTCCTCTCCCGCCGCCGGGCAGCGTAAGCAGGCTCGCCAGGGGCAAGGGATCTGACGAAGGATGGGTGCTAAGGCCTGGTTTCATCCTCTCGCTGATGCGTCGGTACGAGGCCACGGGCTCACGTACTCGCTTCCTGCGACTCGCCCATAAGAACTAGCGTGCTGTCTGATTAGCCTGGAGAGCGGGTCGCGCGGGAAAGCCACTTCTGACATCTCCGGGACAGCTACCGGCTCGTCGCCGCCTTCCCGAAGTTGACGGATTGATCGCCTGTTTGCCTCGTCGTGAAGGTCCCTCGGGTGGGGATTTTCGCCTACAAACCAGAAGTGCCCTGCAACTTGATCTGCCGCCTTGAGGTCCTCGGTGGTTCCCTCGTGGTCGGCAGTTTCGGCGTTCAGACGTTCTTTGATTCCTTCGCTGTAGGTACGGAGTTCGAGTGCAGCGATCGCAATGGCATAGAGCAGAACCAACTCGCTCGCGTAGTGGTCATAGTGAGGCGTCGCTCCGGCAAGGTTGCGGCCATACAACCGCACATCGCTGTTCGTGACAGGGTGCGCGTAGCTGGAGAGAAACCTGTAGTGGACACTGATCCGCCCCGAGTCGGCAGCGTCAATGAGTCCGTTCTGTTCGAGGTTCTCCAAGAGCGCGGACCACCGGAGGTACACAAACCAGCGAGCTTCGTTCTCACTAGCGCGACGTCGCAGTTCGTCTTTGGTGAGGAAGCCGTCATCCTCTTGGTCAGCAGGCTTTCCTAGAAGACCGTCGTATTCATCGATCAGGAAGTAGTAGATGCTCAGTCTTTCCTGCTTGCCGTGCTCATCGGGCGCCGACAGCAATCCCCGCCATCGGATGATCACGTCACCCTTCTTCGTGCGGGTCCAGGTATGGATGCTCGTGGCCCAATCGGCGCCTGCCTCTCGTTCCCGTTGCCACTCGCCCCACGTCTCGTCTGAAACGGACCGTATGCGCTCCACATACGTCTCGCCTAGAAAGACCAACCAGTCGAAGACCGCGTGCTCAAGACCGCTTCGGAGCATCGTGAACGCTGGGCCGTAGAGATGCCTGTCTGACAACTGAATCGCGGAGTCGAGGTATCGTCCTAGACTCACTGCGCGAGTGGCCTTATCGCCAAACTCGACGTGGAAGGTGTCGTCACCGAAGTCC
This sequence comes from Humibacter albus DSM 18994, assembly GCF_000421825.1. GTDB lineage: Bacteria > Actinomycetota > Actinomycetes > Actinomycetales > Microbacteriaceae > Humibacter > Humibacter albus. The sequence continues at coordinate 635 of NZ_ATXT01000011.1, read as the reverse complement.
ATGTTGGCGTCGTCACGACGACCTCGCAGTCGACGCTCCAGCCGGCCCCACACGGCTCGAAGCTCGGAGTGCATGTCGTCAGCGGTCACAGGTCCACTCTGCCGTAGTCGTTTGCGCGTCAGCGAGCTTCTAGCGAGAAGGCTCTGTCAAGGATGAGGTGAGCTGGTCTCCTTTTGGTCCCCTTATCCACAGGACAGCGAGTCCAGGAGGCGCCACTGTCAACAGGCGACTGTGCGGCGCCGCCCCAGGGGGACCAGAAGGGGACCACGAAGAACGACCCCTGAACGTGATGAAGCCCAGGCGAGAAATCTGCTCTGGGCTTTTACGTCGGGGGGACAGTGTCCTGGTTCAGGACATCGGAATGGGTGTCTCGCGTCATCGGAATGGGTGTCTCGCGTCATTGGAATACCGTGTCTGCGGAGGTGGGAGTAGCTGGGCGGTTGACGCTGGGGCATGACTAAGCAGCGTCTCGTGATTAGTGCCGTTCTGTCCGGTATTTCGCAGTCGGAGGCCGCCCGTCGTTACGGGGTATCGCAGAGTTGGGTGTCCAAACTGGTGGCCCGATATCGGCTCGAGGGTGAGAGCGCGTTTCAGCCGCATTCCCGACGTCCCGTCACCTCACCGAACGCGACCTC
>NZ_ATXT01000010.1 GCF_000421825.1 Humibacter albus DSM 18994 | reverse complement strand
CCCGGACGCGTCCGCCTCGCGCACGATCAGGTGCGCCAGATCATCCGGCAACGGCACGACGCGGGTGCGACCACCCTTGCCGAGCACACGCAGCGACCAGCCGAGCATGTCCGCCTCGACGTCGCGCACATGCACCCGGCATATCTCGCAGCAGCGAAGGCCGGCGCGGGCGCCGAGCTGCACCATCACGCGCACCCGAACGTCGGCCGCGAATCGTGCCGCCTCCACGGCCTCATCGGGTGCGGGACGCGGTTTCCCGAGCGGCGCGTGTACCGCAGGCAGCAGCGCGCTCGGGTCGCGCGTGAGGCGTCCTGTGGCGACCGCCCACGCGTAGAACCCGCGGATCGACGTTCGCCTCGCGCGTTGCGTCGACGCCGAGAGGTCGCCCTCGCGTAGATGCGCAATGATGTCGTCTGTCGTGAGTGACCAGGGTGACCTGCCGGCGTACTGACGCTCGAGCCGACCGACGCGATAGAGGTGCTGATAGATCGTCCCCGAGGCTCGATGCGCCGCGATCAGCCAGGACCGCCACCCGTCGAGCGCAACCGTCCACTCATCGTTACGCATACGTTCAGGCTGCTCAGCGTGCCTCGGGTCCGACAGTCCCAGATGTCGGACTTGACGAACCTAGTCGAGAGTCTGAATTGTCCGGTTCAGCGTCATGGCAGTGGCAGAAGCTGTTGCGGCATCCGCTGTAGTCGTACTCATCCGGTGCGCACTCAGGGCAGCAACCTGAATTCGGCGATACCGGGACGAGCTCGAACCACGCGCCGCACTCGCATGCGTGCGCGTCGCCGTGGTCTTGCGGCGCGCAGCAGACGTGCGTGTGACCCACGTCGACGAGACTGTCGATCGTCGCGCCGCACTCGGGCGCGATGATCTCACCGTCGAGCATCAGCCGTTCGGCGACCTCTTGCAGCAGCTCGAGCACGTCGGCGTTGCTCCACGTGCTCGGCTCGGGGTTGTCCTCGTTCGCGTAGATCGTCTGCTCGACATATCCGAGCGCGTCGAGCCGTGCCTCGTCGGGTGTTGCGTTGCTCATTGCTCGCTCCCTGAATTCGATGATTCGTGGTCACGGAAGTCTCGACGCGCGGCGGCAAACGCGACCTCGTAGGCGCCGACGTCGCCGTAGCGTGCACGCATCGCGTGGCCGGCGATCCAGCCGCACGAGCAGCGCGGCTGGTAGTAGACAGTGCGCCCGAACGTTGTTGCCGTCGTGCGGTCCTCGTGCTCGCTCATCGCTCGCTACCCGAATTCGATGGTTCACGCTCAACGTCGAAGAGCGCGACCTCGACGACCGCCGGCGCCGCGATCAGCCCGTCGATGTTGACGAGCACCGTGCCGCACTCAGCGCACTGGAGCCATCGCGCGCCGGGCACGCACTCTCGTTCCGTGCGCTGGCAGCAGGCGCTCATGTTCTCGCCGACGTAGGGCATCGCCGTCGCGCTCATGCCGCGTCACCGCTCCGTGCGGAGCGCAGCTCGAACGCGAAGTCGATCGGCGTTACGACGGCGTCCGAACCTGAATCAGTGGGTTCAGGGTTCAAGTCCCTGGGGGTGCACCA
>NZ_ATXT01000009.1 GCF_000421825.1 Humibacter albus DSM 18994 | reverse complement strand
GGTTGTTCCCTGGTCGCGTCGACGGGCATCTGTCGGCGGCGTACGTGTCGAAGCTGATCAGTCGTGCTCTGCCCGAGGGCGTGACCGCGCACCCGCTGCGGCACCGGTTCGCGTCGCGCGCGTACGCCGCGGAGCGCGACATCCGGGCTGTGCAGGAGCTGCTCGGCCACGCGAGCGTGGCGACGACGCAGATTTACACAGCGGTCCCGGATGCCGCGCTTCGACGGGCTGCTCTCGCGGCTTAGTCGCTGCCGTCGTCGAGGAGTCCTTCGGGCGCTTTCGGTGGAGGCGGCGGCAGGCCTCGATAGATGTGGTCGACGAGGGATCGCGAGTAGAGCCACCAGGCGCGGTCGCGCCGCTCGAGGCGCGTGATGCGCTTCGAGTGGTGGATGAGCAGCGTCGATCCTGTCGCGATGGATCCGGCGAGCACGGCGCCTATCGCGGTGATGAGCGCGACGATGTCAGCGTCCGTCATTTGCCGAGGTTCGCGCCCGCGGTCGCGAGCGTGATGCTTCCGCAGATGGCGGAGACGATGCCGGCCGTGGAGAGAACGACGGTCGGGTAGCCGCCCGCGATGCCGGCCGACACGATCGCTCCTGAGGCCGCGCCGATCGGTCCGACTACCCAGTAGATGATCTTCCGCGCGTTCAGAGACATGCCTCCGACGACGTCGGCCACGAGCTGCTGACCCTCGGTCGAGTTGATGGCGTTCTCGACGTCGGCGACCGCTGGCGGGATGCCGGACGATCCTGACCCGTCGGTGGAGGTCGTGATGGTGTCGCTCATTTTGGTTTCCTTTCTCAGACTGACTTGAGGGTGAGTCCCGCGAGCGCGGTCTTGATCGCGCCCGTCAGGTCCGTGGAGGACGTGGCGGCCGCGAGCTTCTTCGCGATGGCGTCCACCTGCGCGTCGGTCAGCGTGGTGGACTGGTATCCGCCGAGCGTCGTGCAGGGCAGGATCTTCGACGGCGTCGACGGGAGCGCTTTGAGCTGCGCGGCGGTGTAGTTGCCCATCGCGCACTCGTCGAGGATGGCCTGCGCGTAGGCGGACGTGGTGTGCACGCTCTTCGCCGCGAGGAGGTCGGCCGCTTTGAGGTGCGGGTCGGGCTCGGTGATGTACTCGATGTACCGGCCGGGGACGACGAGATAGGTCTGGTTGGCCCAGTCGTCGATGGTCACGATGATTGGCATGTCGTCTTCGCTTTCTGTGGTTGCCGCGGCGGTGGCGCCGAGGTCGATGGTGTAGCCGAGGAAGCCGGTCTGCGCGCCGAGGTACGGTCGCCCGACCTGGTTGGTGCGCTGCTGGATGGTGCACGTGCCGACGCGTCCGGAGGACGGCCAGTCGGATGCGCGAACGTAGCCGCCGCCGAGGGAGATACAGATGTCTCCGGCCGTCCAGTTCTCATCGCCCGCCCAGCGTGGTCCGCTGGTGGCGCCCCAGAGAACGACGGAGCCGCGCGGCGGTTCGGCGAGCGTGCCGAGCTTGCCGCCGTCGTTGTTGTAGACGTCGATCGCGTCCGGGTATTGGCCGGCGTGCGCGCCGATGGAGGAGAGGTTGCCGAAGTAGCCGTTCACGGTCGCGAGGCAGTATCCGGGCGTGTTCGTGGTGGTCTGCTGTGCACGGTTCGCTGCGGCGAGCCCGTCGATGGTTGTCATGCGTGCTTCCGATCTGTCAGGTGAGGTTGACCCATTTGGTTCCGTCCCACCGTTTGCCGATGGTGATGGTGACCCACGAGCTGCCGTTCCACCGCTTCTTCGTGGTCGTCGCGACGAACGTCTCGCCGTCGCGGCTGACCTTCCCGCCGGCGAGGG
>NZ_ATXT01000008.1 GCF_000421825.1 Humibacter albus DSM 18994 | reverse complement strand
GTGTAGTTCCCTGCCGCGTTATTCGCTCCGGGCGTGACTTGCAACGAGAGCGCGATGCTCTCGCTGTTGTGTCCGTCTGCCTCTGCCATGCGTCACCAGAACCAGAGGTCGCCGGTGTGCTGAGCGGTCGGTTGCGCAGACTGCACGAAGATCGTGATGGCCTGGTCGTTCGTGACCTTCGCGACCTGGTCCATGACGGTGTTGATCGCGTCCGCACCGTCTTTCACGAGGTCGGTGGACGGGTCCACGACCGGGTAGCCTGCCGCGGTTGCGTCGTCTCCTGCTGCCATGTCTGTGCCCTTCCTAGGTCAAGTTCGAGAAGTCGTCTTCGAGTGCGTCCCACGTGGTCGTGGTGTCGCCGTCGTCCCACGTCACGGTGTCGGGTGCGAGAGTCCACGCGCCGGCCGGTGTGTCGATAAGGCCGCGCGTGGTGAGCGACATCTCCGCGGACGCGAGGTCGAACCGGACTGCCGAGACGATGCCGGTCTGCGTCTGCGTGTACGGGGCGACGATGCGCGCACCCATGTACGGGCGCACCGCGAAGTCGTTCAGCGCCGTGGTGGTCATCACACGGCCGCGACCCTCACCCTTCGAGAGGATGTACGCGGCAGCGCCGGGACCCGGATACGGTCGGCTGTCGAACTCCACGAGCTGCGTCGGCGAACCGTCCCCGGCCGCGTCGTAGCGGGTCTGCGTGATGCCGTTGACATCGGTCCACGTGTACTTCACGACGACGGAGTTGTAGACCGTCGTCGGGTCCGTGAGGGTGACGGCGTCCTGCAGCGCGGTCGCGTTCGACTGCTGCACGATCGCGGTTCCGGGTGCGGAGTAGCTGGACCCGTCGACGAGCCGCCACACACCGTTCTCGTCACAGAACAGGCTGAGGCCGGCAGCGGCGAGCACCGGGTCGAGCATGTCCCAGTACGACTCTCCCGGGCTGACGGCGAGCGAGTCCGGCGACCGGTCAACGACCGGTGTTCGCGTCGACGTGGACGCGTTCGCGGTGCCGTCCCACGAGTACGTGTAGTACTCGTTCGCGGTGGTCGTGCCGTCCCAGTAGGCCAGTTCCGTGGTGTCGTCAGTCTCGTACGCGCCGAGCGGGTTGACGCACACGAGCATCGAGCTGATGTTCATCTGGAAGCCGGCGGCGCGGGCGCCGGACGCGGTGGCGGCGACGCAAATCGCTGCCGTGTTCGATCGAAGCGCGAGAGTGCCGGACAGGCGCGTCCACGTGCCGGACGCGATCGCCTGCGAGCAGATGACGGTCGATGCGATCTCGTGCCCGGTCGAGTCGAACTGGTCGACGGTGATGTTGGCGGTGACGGCCGCGTTGCAGTCGATCGAGAGCGCAGCGAACAGGATGCCGCCGGTGACCGAGACCGTGTTCGACGTGTTGCCGCAGAACCAGAGACCCGGGCCGGTAGTGGCTGCCGCCCATGTCGCCTGCTGGAACTTGCCCGACGGGTTGATGCTCACACTGGTGTTGTTGTTCGCGTTCTTGCTCGACGTGCCGAAGACGTCAGTGACGGACGCGGAGGACTGTGTGCGCGGATCCGGGACGAGGTTCGTGAGCTCCTGCGCCGTGGTGACGTCCGCGTCAACGGAGGAGGCGCCCAGGGTCGCCGTCGTGCCGATGTCCGCGAGGACCGCGTTCACGACCGCGATCAGGCTGGACTGGTGCGCCCGGTAACTGATCGACGACGTCGTGCGGTTCGCTTCGGTCTGCAGGCTGAACTCGTCCGTGGTCAGCGTGACCGCGACCGTGCCGGCCTTCCAGTCGATCGTGCGACTGCTGATCGCCAGCGATGCGGACACGGCGTCCTGCGAGGTGAGCGTGCCGGTGGCTTCGTCGTACTCGTACAGCGTCGCGACGAGCAGCATCCTGAGCTTGTTGCGCGGGTCGAGCGCCTCGAGCGCGGACGTGTCGAGGCTCGGCGGTCGACCGTCCAGCATCGGCAGCGTGAGCGTGAGGTTCGCTTGCAGGTACGGCGTCCATCCCTCATCGAACGCGACCGTGCCCGACTCGACGTTGAAGTAGTGCGTGGTCGTGGTGTCGGTGACGGACACGTCCACGGACTGATACCGGAGCAGCGTCATAGCGACTTCCAACTGAAGTCGATGACGAACGCGGCACCAGTCGTGCCGTCCTGCGTGACACCGATCTGCCCGAGACCGAGCAGCACAGTGCCGGTGAGGAAGTGATCCTCATCGGTGAACTCGACGCCGAGCTGCGCCGCCTGCGCGAACGCGTCAGCATCCGACGCCGACTCGAACACGACCGTCGCCTTGCCGCGACGGATGCCGGGACCCACGTTCGTCGTCGTCGGGCCGCCGATCGCGTCGTTCAGAACCGAGTGGTCGACTGTCGCGGGCGTGTAGTTCCACGACAGCACGTTGACGATGGCCGGCGTGTAGACCGTGCCGCCCGCGTCGGTGAATGTGCTGCTCATCCGCCGGCCACCTTCTTCCCCACTCGCTCGTTCACGGTCACGGTGAGGCTGTGGTAGCCGGACGTGAGCGCGTTCAGGTCACGCTTGAACTGGGCGTCGTCGAGATCCGCGATCACCTTCACGTGCCGCGTCTTCGTCAGGTCGTCAAGGTGGCTCTTCGCCGTCTTCGTCGACGCGGATGCCGTGACCTTCGCGGTGCGGCTCTTCGCGGCATCCTTGATCTCGCTCTTCGCGGCGCTGGTGTCGGCTTTCACCGGGACCGTGACGGTGCCGATGTCGCCAGCGCTGATCCCGTCCTTGAGACCCTTCTTGGCGTCCTTGCCCGCCTGGTTCCACTGGTCGATCATCTTTTGCTTCTGCGCGTCCGGCAGCGTGAGGAAGCTCTCGAGCTGCTCGGGCGTGAAGTTCGACTCGGCGAATTCCTTGCCAGCAGCGGAGAGGCCCTCCGCCGTCAGCGTCTTTATCGTGTCCGGAAACTTGTTGTAGGCGTCGAGCACTTCCTGCATGTTCTGCCGCTCGGTGTCCCAGTTCACAGCCTGCGACTTCACGTAATCGTCACCGGCCGTCGCCGCGTCGGAGAACGACTGTTTCACGGTCGAATTCCAGTTCGTCTGATCGGTCTGCGCTTCGGCCATCGCCTTGGCGTACTTCTTGTATTGCGCGACGGTAAGGCCGAGCGTCTCCGCGTCGGCCTTCTCTTCCGCTGCGGCCTCCTTCGCGGCCTTGATCCGCTTCTCGAACACCTTCGAAAGCTCGGTTCCAGCGTCTGCCGATTTCTTCGCCTGTTCTGCGTTCGCCTTCTGCTTCTCGGTCAGCTGCGCGGTCCCGGTGATCTGCTGCCACATCTGCGACAGAGCGTTGTCAGCACGCGCCTTGCGCGCACTCGTGTACTTCTGATCGTCGGTCTTGATCTGGTCGTCTGTCGCCTTCTTGAGCTTCTCCAGTGCGGGCACGCTCGTGCCCGCGATCGTCGCCGCGACCTCGCCGAAGTCCATGCCGAGCAAGTTCGTATCCCGCGCCAGCTCGGTGAGTGTGATGCCGTACTCGGAAGAGTCCTCAGCCCACGCCTGAATCGTCTTGCCGAAAGCGTCCGCTGCGGGGTTCGCTTGAACCCACGCCTTCACGAGCGCGTTTGCGCTTGCCGTGACGGCCTTCTCGTCGGTGTCTGCCTTCTCGAGCTGCGCTGCGAGCCACGCGATGAGACCGCCGAGCGCGGCAGCCGGTAGCGCGACTTCCGGGCCCATCATCATGCCCATGCCGGCCAGTGCGGTCGCGGCCGCGTCAGCGCTTCCGGCTAGGCCGTTCTGATTCGAGCCCAGTTCGGTCGCGAGCATGCCCGCACCGAAGCTCGCGTTCATCTTCAAGCCTTCGGCGAGCTTGCCGCCCTGATCACTCACCTTCTTTATGCCGGCTGCGGCCCGAGTGCCGGAATCCGCCGTCTCGTCGAGCGCCAGATTCAGACCGCCCTGCGCGGCTGCGAGCTTCGCACGATTGATCTCGTCCACGAGACCTTTGGATGCGGAAGCGGCGTCCTGCGTCGCGAGCTGTGCGGACTTCATCGCCTCCTCGAGCTTGGTGCTGGCCTGCTGCCCGTCCGGCCCGAGTTGGTTGAGTTGGTCGACGAGGCTGCTGTACTCCGTGCTGAGTGCCTGAACTGAATGCACCGCGGCCTTCGTGTCGGAGACGACGGCGATGCTTATGGACGCCATGTCAGCTCTTCCCTTCGAAGGCTTCGTAGACGGTGCGCATGAACGTCTGCACCCAGAGAGATGCGATGCGCGGGATAATGTCGGCTGCGGCCGGGTAGACGGTCCAGCCGTTGCGGCGGAGCGGCATGAGCTCGTGTGTGGTGTGCCGGAGGACTTTCTGCGTGCCGTGCTTCGTGCGTCGGCGGTACGCGGTCAGTCGGTTCCGGTTGGCGCCGAATTCCTCGTTGCGTGCGAGCTCGGCGGGTGTGGCGCCGCCCTTCATGCGACGGCTGGACGCACCCGACGTGAGCATGACGTTCTGGTTCGACACGTTGAGCTTGGCTGTGTCGCCGAGCACACGCGTCTGCAGCGGGTTGCCTTGCAGGTGGGCGTTTACGGCTTCTTTCCACTCGGGCGTCGCGAGCTCGCGGGTTGCCTGCCGGATCCGCTGCTGCATCGTCTTGTCGATGATCTGGAGGCCCTTGACGGTCGCGTCCAGGGCCTCCGTCGTCTTCGTTGAGATGCTCACCAGCGACCCCACCGGTCGTTCCCTTCTAGGACGCGGCGGTGATGGTCGGCTTGCCCTGCACGGGCAGCGTCGCGGTGGTCTCGGCGAATGCGTTG
>NZ_ATXT01000007.1 GCF_000421825.1 Humibacter albus DSM 18994 | reverse complement strand
AAGCCGATATTCGCATACGCGCCAGACCCCGACGTCGCGGCGTTGTCCACAGAGGTGGCGCCAGCGCCACCGGGTGGCGCCAGCGCCACCGGACCCCTGGCGCCAGCGCCACCCGAACCATCCTTGAACTCTTACCAAGACTCTGAGAGAGAAGCTCTGGACTGTAACGCGCGCGCGAAGCGCGGCGCGTGCGGTCATGCGCTGATCGACGACCGTCACTGCGTCTTCGGATGCCTGCCCGATCTGGTGCACGCATGAACCGCCGACGTGCCTTCGCGGCTTACGCGTTCGTGCTGTCGCTGACTGCCCTCGCCGTGCTCATCGCCACGGCAATGCTGCTATGGACGGAGGCACCGGCATGGTGACAACCACGATCGACGCCCGGCCGATCACAGCACGGCTCAACAACCTCGAGCGCGACCTATGGCGCATCGCTCGCCGCTTCGAGCTGGTCGACCGCGGCCTCGAGGCAGAGTCGATCCGTCGAGCAGCAGCGCAACTCGCGATCGTCGCCGAGATGACACGCGAGAACGCCGAGAACGACCTGCTCGGCCTCGCCTGGATCGACGCGGCCGAGCTCTACCTGCGCTCGCTGCCGCGGCCGACGCGACACGGATTCACGCCGCGACAGCTACAGATCGCGATCGATGCCGCGGTCGCACGCGAAGCGAAGGGACTACGAGCATGAGGTTCGACGACCCGGCGACCGGCATCGCGATCGCCACTATCCTGTGGTCAGCCTGGATCATCGTCCGGGCCATCGAGAGGAGACACCACAATGGACGACGAGACTCTCGCCCGAATCAAGCGACAGCGCGAAGCAGACCTCGAGCTCGCCGAACGGCGACGCAAAGCAGGAGAATTCGAGGCTCAGCATCCGGAGTACTATCCGCGCGCGAGGACGCACAAGGAGATCGTGCGTCTACGTCTCGGGTGGATCGTCGCGGGAGTCTGGATCATCGCGGCCGCAGTGATAGCGAACTTCATCGCGGGCATCGTGATCGGAGCGTCCGCAGCGGCGAGCATCTACTAGCGCACCGTGCGCACCGTCGAGGTGCAGCGTGAGCGTCCACCACAAGGCGTCGCACTGGTCGACGACGTCGCGCAAGGAGCGCGCACGGATGCAGCCGAGCATCGACGCGGGCGCGGGCGTGTGCTGGCGCTGCCGTCGACCGATCGCGCCCGGCACGCCGTGGGACGTCGGACACGTCGAGGACGCGAACGGTCGCTTCGTCGGCCGGTACGCGCCTGAGCATCGCGGTTGCAACCGGTCGTCGGGCGGTCGCAAGGGCGCCGAGCTCACGAACCGTACGCGTGCACCGCGTGCCTCACAGAAGCGGCTACCGAACTGGTGAGCGCGCTACCGTCCGACGAGACAGCGCCGCTGTGCGCGTGCGGCAAACCGGTCTGGATCAAGAAGACCGGCGAATGCCGCACCTGCTACAAGCGGCGCTACTACCGCGAGCACCGCGCGTCCGTCGACCCGGCGCCCGGCGTCGCACTGTTCGACACCCTCGAGCATGTCGAACACCTGCCCGCGCCACCTCCGCAAGCATCGCGGCCGGCATCGCCGAAGCCTCCACGGCCTCGTCGGTCGAGCACGAAGACGACGACCTCGACCAGCGCGCGCGCCGCGGTTTCTGACGCGCCGTCACAACCCCCGCCCGTCGGCAGCACGCTTTTTACCCAGATCAGCCCGGAGAATTGGGAGGAAACTAGACAACTGGTCCTACCCCCCACGAACGTGACCGAGTTGGCCGGATCGGACGAGGACCGGGCGGCGTTCATCGCTGGGGGCGCCCTGCTCAGGCTGTGGGGCGAGCGGAAACTGCCGTCCGCGCGGATCGTGCCGTCGATGCTGCTCGTGCACGACATGCTCGCCGCCGGCCGACCGAACAACGCCGTGCTGAAACCTCGCCGGTCGACGAAGAGCACGAGTCTCATCGTCGAGGCGTTCGCTCGAGCTCTGACGCGCGAAGACTTCCGCGCGGTCGTGTTCACCGCGACATCAGGAAAGGCCGGCCGGTCGCGATTCCTCAAGGACGTCGCGCCGCACATCGAGCGCCTGTACCCGAACCCGCGCACCGACCCGGTGCACCTTCGCAAAGCAGCCGGGCAAGAGGCCGTGCTCTTCCGCGAGAACAACAGCTTCGTGTCGTGGGCCTCGACCGTCGACGACCTCCGCGGCGAAGCGTTCGACTTCGTCATCATCGACGAGGCCGGCGAGCCCGAACGAGACAAGGCCGACGAGATCCTCGCGTCCGCGATGCCGACGATCGACACCCGGCCCGGTGCCCAGATCGCAGCCGTCGGGACCGGTGGCCGGTACCTCAAGGGAAACCTGCTCTGGGAGTGGCTCGAGCGACCCGATACCGGCGTCGTCCGGTACGCCGCACCGCAGTACACGACCGAGCAGGAGCTCGAAGCCTGGGAACCCTCGGACGAGCATCCGGCCGCGCACGTCCGCGAGCTCGTCGAAGCAACGCATCCGGGACTCAAGGCCGGCCTGACCACGCTCGAGACCATCTACTCGAACTTCGTGACCCTCCCGCGCGAGAAGTTCGCAGCCGAGTACCTCGGCATCTTCCGCGACCCGGCAGGCGGCGGCGGCCTCGTGAACCTCGAACGCTGGTCCGCGCTGACCGATCCGAACGACGAGCTACCCGAACCTCCGGCACGGTTCACGATCGGGCTCGCCGTGCACCCGGACCAGACATGCGCAGCGCTCGTCGGCGCCTGGCGCGACGACGACGGGAAGGCATGCATCCTCGTGCTCGACCACCGCAACGGCGTTGACTGGGTCGCCGACCGCGCCGTCACGCTCGCCCGAAAGTACCGCGCCGAGATCGCGCACGACACGCAGGGCCCAGTCATGGTCGAGGCAGAGTGGATGCAACGACAGTCGCCGCGGCCGCGCCTGCGACCGTTCTCGTGGCCGATGGTGCGCACCGCGTCGGCCGCGATCGTGAAGGCCATCGACCAAGGCGAGCTTCGACACTGGAACCAGTCACCGCTCACCGATGCCGCAACCGTCGTCGTGAAACGACTCTCCGGACCATCGAACTGGGCGCTCGGGCGCAAAGAACGCGAAGACGACATCACCGCGCTCGAAGCAGCAGCGATGGCGCTCCACGCCTACGACCAAGGACGACGCGGCTTCTCCGGCGCGATCTTCGTGTGACACGCCGCCCGCGCGGCGCATTCAACATATGTCTCATGCGTGGCATATGCTTCCTCTCGATCAGGGGGGAATCCGGTGGGACTGTTGAACTGGCTTGGTTTCGGGCTCGTGCCGTCAGCAGTCCCACCTCTCTCGGTCGCTTCGTGGGACGCACCGGACAACAGTCAGGCCGCGATCGTCCTCTCGGACATCTTCGCCGAGACGGTTTCGCACGACCTCATGCCGATCAGCCGGCCCGAAGCACTCACGATCCCGGCCGTCGCCGCCGCACACACGACGCTCGTGTCCGCGTTCGGAAACCTGCAGCTCGTCGCTAAGCGCGGCACGCCGCTTCCGTCGCAGCCGACCTGGCTCACGCAGACCGGTCGCGGCCAGCAGCCTTGGTATCTGCGCAACGCGCGCACCTACGCCGACTTCATGTTCCTTGGATTCAGCCTGTGGCAGTGCGAGCGAGGCGCAGACACCTACCCGACCGAAGCATGGCATGTGCCCTACGGCAGATGGACCTGGGACGACAACGGCACGATCCTCATCGATGAGCAGCCCGTCGACGCGGACTCCGTCATCCTCTTCGAATCAATGCTCCCCGGCCTGCTGAACACCGCGACGCGCACGCTCCACCAGGCGCTGGAATTCGAGCGCACCATCGCCGAACGCGCCCGAGTCTCCACACCGCTCACGATCCTGCGTCGCACCGACGACGTCGACATCGACCCGACCGAGGTCAAGACGCTGCTCGACGGGTACAAGAAAGCACGCGAGGCACGCGACGGTTCGACCGTCGCCTTCGTTCCGTCAGGCTACGAGCTCACCATCGAAGCCGAACCGGCCGGCGCGTGGCTGCTCGAGGCGCGCAACGCTGTCGCGGCCGACGTCGCGAAGCACACCGGAATCCCGGCATCCCGACTCGGATCGACAACCGCGATCGACTCACTGACGTACACGACGCAGCTCGGCGAATTCACCGACCTCCTCACGCAGACCGCGCACCTCTACCTCGATCCGATCGAAGCGCGACTCTCCCTCGGCGACGTCACCCCTGGCGGTCAGACCGTCGAGTTCAACAAGACACCACTCGACGCGGCCCTGCTGCCGGTCGCGAACCAGCCGCAGCCGGACGCTGCCGCACACGAAGGGAAGCTCGATGTCCAAAGCCTCAGATGAGACCGCACCCGTCACGAAGACGATCTACCGCGGTGGCCTCGAAACCACCATCCCCGTCCAGAACGAGCAGCCGGAGGACGAAGAGCATGAGTGAGACGATCCGGTTCGATTCCGGCGAGCTCGTCATCGCGAACGAAGACGAGCGCGTCGTCTCCGGGATGCTGCTCCCGTTCGGCGTCGTCGGGCGCACGAACATCGGCGGATTCACCGTCGAGGCCGGCGCGGTCAGCCTGCCGAAGGACAAGGACATCGTGTCGCTGAACGTACAGCACGATCACGAGCAGCCCATCGGCCGCGCCGTGCAGCTCGACGAGCGCGGCGACGGTGTCTACGCGAGCTTCCGAATCGCGAACACACCCGAAGGCGACGCGGCGCTCGCGGACATCAAGTCCGGCAAGCGTCGTTCGCTTTCGATGGAAGCGAAGGGTGTCATCGTCAAGGCCGGCAAGGCGGTCGCCGGTCGCATCTTCGGTGCGGCGCTCGTCGAGAAGCCCGCATTCGCCGGGGCGACAGTGCTGGCCTCGTACAGCGAAGAGGCCGGCGCGACCGTGCTCGCGGATGCCGAACCCGTCAGTGAGTCGTCGAGCTCGAGCTCGAGCACGTACACCGACCACTTCGACGGTACGGCGTACACGACCACGACCACCACAGAGACAACCTCGACCACCGTGGCCGAGGACGAAGAGCCGGACGACCCGGCAGAAGGTGAGGAGAACGTGCCTGAGGCAACCGTTCCCGCGACCGTCGCCGCCAGTGCGGCTCCGGTCAAGTCCGAGCAGACGAAGCGCATCGAAGCTCTCGAAGCGAAGCTCGCCGTTCTCGAAGGCGGCAAGCGCAAGGGCATCAGCCCCGAGCAGGCGTTCACCGTCATGGCACAGCTCGCCACCCGGCAGCGCGTCGACGACAAGGTCATCGACCAGG
>NZ_ATXT01000006.1 GCF_000421825.1 Humibacter albus DSM 18994 | reverse complement strand
CGGGAGTGTCCGATCCTTGAGAACTCAACAGCGTGCACAATGTTCAATGCCAATTAACCTCGGCACTGATGGCGGCCTTTTTTGGTTGTTGTTGGTGCGAGATTCCTTTTGGTTAGATATTTTGAATGTCAGTTTGATATTCGATCTAGTCAGACAAACTCGCCTTCTTCCAGGTTTTGCTTGGTTGGGGGTAATCATTTTTTATGGAGAGTTTGATCCTGGCTCAGGACGAACGCTGGCGGCGTGCTTAACACATGCAAGTCGAACGATGATCCTTGGAGCTTGCTCTGGGGGGATTAGTGGCGAACGGGTGAGTAACACGTGAGTAACCTGCCCTTCACTCTGGGATAAGCGCTGGAAACGGCGTCTAATACTGGATATGACCCGCACAGGCATCTGTTGTGGGTGGAAAGATTTTTTGGTGGGGGATGGACTCGCGGCCTATCAGCTTGTTGGTGAGGTAATGGCTTACCAAGGCGACGACGGGTAGCCGGCCTGAGAGGGTGACCGGCCACACTGGGACTGAGACACGGCCCAGACTCCTACGGGAGGCAGCAGTGGGGAATATTGCACAATGGGCGCAAGCCTGATGCAGCAACGCCGCGTGAGGGATGACGGCCTTCGGGTTGTAAACCTCTTTTGGTAGGGAAGAAGCTTTTCGTAAGTGACGGTACCTGCAGAAAAAGCACCGGCTAACTACGTGCCAGCAGCCGCGGTAATACGTAGGGTGCGAGCGTTGTCCGGAATTATTGGGCGTAAAGAGCTCGTAGGCGGTCTGTCGCGTCTGCTGTGAAATCCCGAGGCTCAACTTCGGGTCTGCAGTGGGTACGGGCAGGCTAGAGTGCGGTAGGGGAGAATGGAACTCCTGGTGTAGCGGTGGAATGCGCAGATATCAGGAAGAACACCGATGGCGAAGGCAGTTCTCTGGGCCGTAACTGACGCTGAGGAGCGAAAGCGTGGGGAGCGAACAGGATTAGATACCCTGGTAGTCCACGCCGTAAACGTTGGGCGCTAGATGTGGGGACCATTCCACGGTTTCCGTGTCGCAGCTAACGCATTAAGCGCCCCGCCTGGGGAGTACGGCCGCAAGGCTAAAACTCAAAGGAATTGACGGGGGCCCGCACAAGCGGCGGAGCATGCGGATTAATTCGATGCAACGCGAAGAACCTTACCAAGGCTTGACATACACCAGAACGCCCTAGAAATGGGGTTCTCTTTGGACACTGGTGAACAGGTGGTGCATGGTTGTCGTCAGCTCGTGTCGTGAGATGTTGGGTTAAGTCCCGCAACGAGCGCAACCCTCGTTCTATGTTGCCAGCACGTGATGGTGGGAACTCATAGGAGACTGCCGGGGTCAACTCGGAGGAAGGTGGGGATGACGTCAAATCATCATGCCCCTTATGTCTTGGGCTTCACGCATGCTACAATGGCCGGTACAAAGGGCTGCGATGCCGTAAGGTGGAGCGAATCCCAAAAAGCCGGTCTCAGTTCGGATTGAGGTCTGCAACTCGACCTCATGAAGTCGGAGTCGCTAGTAATCGCAGATCAGCAACGCTGCGGTGAATACGTTCCCGGGCCTTGTACACACCGCCCGTCAAGTCATGAAAGTCGGTAACACCCGAAGCCGGTGGCCCAACCCTTGTGGAGGGAGCCGTCGAAGGTGGGATCGGTGATTAGGACTAAGTCGTAACAAGGTAGCCGTACCGGAAGGTGCGGCTGGATCACCTCCTTTCTAAGGAGCATGTGGCACCCCGTTGGGGTGTCCAGAGGCCAGTTCCGGAGCGGATGTCTTCGGCTGGTTGCTCATGGGTGGAACATGGACATTGGTGCGTAGCTGAACGGCGCGCGACCTAGTACGGTCCCTTCGGGGATCTGGAACGGTTCGGGTCGGGGGGCTGCGTGCGTGCACGCTGTTGGGTCCTGAGGGACCGGGCCGGCCTTCGGGTCGAACCTGTGACCTCGGACCCTTTTCTTGTCGGTGTTGCCGGCGAAGGGAGGGTACCGACCGTATTTTGAGAACTACACAGTGGACGCGAGCATCTTAGATTCGAGATCCTTTTTAGGGGTTTCGGGTCACAAAGATCGTGATTAGTACTTTGTACTGATTTACAGATCATTGGTCTATCGGCGCTGGGGGCTTTTCGGGTTTCTGGTGTCGATAAGTTTTTTGACTCATGTGATTTCAAGTTTCTAAGAGCGAACGGTGGATGCCTTGGCATCTGGAGCCGAAGAAGGACGTAGCAATCTGCGATAAGCCTCGGGGAGTTGATAAGCGAACTGTGATCCGAGGGTGTCCGAATGGGGAAACCCAGCCAGGCCCTTTTGGGTGACCTGGTTACTCCTGTCTGAATGTATAGGGCAGGGAGAGGGAACGTGGGGAAGTGAAACATCTCAGTACCCACAGGAAGAGAAAACAATAGTGATTCCGTTAGTAGTGGCGAGCGAACGCGGATGAGGCTAAACCGTGCCATGTGTGATAGCCGGCGGGCGTTGCATGGTCGGGGTTGTGGGACTTTCTTGGTTGTTCTGCCGGGCAGCCGACGTGACGAGACGGTATAGGCGAACCGCATTGAAAGGCGGGTCGTAGAGGGTGTGAACCCCGTAGCCGAAATGCTGGTCTCGGCGTGGAGAGTATCCCAAGTAGCACGGGGCCCGAGAAATCCCGTGTGAATCTGTCAGGACCACCTGATAAGCCTAAATACTCCCAGATGACCGATAGCGGACAAGTACCGTGAGGGAAAGGTGAAAAGTACCCCGGGAGGGGAGTGAAATAGTACCTGAAACCGTTTGCTTACAAACCGTTGGAGCCTTACTTGTTGGGGTGACAGCGTGCCTTTTGAAGAATGAGCCTGCGAGTTAGCGGCATGTGGCGAGGTTAACCCGTGTGGGGTAGCCGTAGCGAAAGCGAGTCCGAATAGGGCGATTTCAGTCGCGTGTCCTAGACCCGAAGCGAAGTGATCTACCCATGGCCAGGTTGAAGCGACGGTAAGACGTCGTGGAGGACCGAACCCACTTCAGTTGAAAATGGAGGGGATGAGCTGTGGGTAGGGGTGAAAGGCCAATCAAACTTCGTGATAGCTGGTTCTCTCCGAAATGCATTTAGGTGCAGCGTTGCGTGTTTCTTGCCGGAGGTAGAGCTACTGGATGGCCGATGGGCCCTAAAAGGTTACTGACGTCAGCCAAACTCCGAATGCCGGTAAGTGAGAGCGCAGCAGTGAGACGGTGGGGGATAAGCTTCATCGTCGAGAGGGAAACAACCCAGACCACCAACTAAGGTCCCTAAGCGCGTGCTAAGTGGGAAAGGATGTGGAGTTGCACAGACAACCAGGAGGTTGGCTTAGAAGCAGCCACCCTTGAAAGAGTGCGTAATAGCTCACTGGTCAAGTGATTCCGCGCCGACAATGTAACGGGGCTCAAGCACGCCACCGAAGTTGTGGCATTACCATTTGTGACAAGCCTTCGTGGTTCAGTCGTGGTGATGGGTAGGAGAGCGTCGTGTGGGCAGTGAAGCGGCGGTGGAAACCAGCCGTGGAGCCTACACGAGTGAGAATGCAGGCATGAGTAGCGAAAGACGGGTGAGAAACCCGTCCTCCGAAAGACCAAGGGTTCCAGGGCCAGGCTAATCCGCCCTGGGTAAGTCGGGACCTAAGGCGAGGCCGACAGGCGTAGTCGATGGACAACGGGTTGATATTCCCGTACCGGCGAAGAACCGTCCCAGTCAATCCAGTAATGCTAAGAGCCCGAAACCGTCCGTACGATCCCTTCGGGGTGAGGCGGGTGGAGGTAGCGCTCGACCCTGTGCTGGTGCGGCTAGCGTATTAACAGGTGTGACGCAGGAAGGTAGCCGATGCCGGGCGATGGTTGTCCCGGTGCAAGTGCGTAGGCCGAACGATAGGCAAATCCGTCGTTCATCAGGCTGAGACACGATGCGGACCCGTTTTGGGGAAGTTGGTGATCCTATGCTGCCGAGAAAAGCATCGACGCGAGGTTCTAGCCGCCCGTACCCTAAACCGACTCAGGTGGTCAGGTAGAGAATACCAAGGAGATCGAGAGAATCGTGGTTAAGGAACTCGGCAAAATGCCCCCGTAACTTAGGGAGAAGGGGGGCCTGAGGCGTGAAAGCACTTGCTGCTGGAGCGTTTGAGGGCCGCAGAGACCAGTGGGAAGCGACTGTTTACTAAAAACACAGGTCCGTGCCAAGTCGCAAGACGATGTATACGGACTGACGCCTGCCCGGTGCTGGAAGGTTAAGAGGAACGGTTAGCCGTAAGGCGAAGCTGAGAATTTAAGCCCCAGTAAACGGCGGTGGTAACTATAACCATCCTAAGGTAGCGAAATTCCTTGTCGGGTAAGTTCCGACCTGCACGAATGGCGTAACGACTTCCCAGCTGTCTCAACCGCGAACTCGGCGAAATTGCATTACGAGTAAAGATGCTCGTTACGCGCAGCAGGACGGAAAGACCCCGTGACCTTTACTACAGCTTGGTATTGGTGTTCGGTGTGGCTTGTGTAGGATAGGTGGGAGACTATGAAGCGGGCACGCTAGTGTTCGTGGAGTCATTGTTGAAATACCACTCTGGTCACTCTGGATGTCTAACTTAGAACCGTAATCCGGTTCAGGGACAGTGCCTGGTGGGTAGTTTAACTGGGGCGGTTGCCTCCTAAAGAGTAACGGAGGCGCCCAAAGGTTCCCTCAACCTGGTTGGCAATCAGGTGGCGAGTGTAAGTGCACAAGGGAGCTTGACTGTGAGACTGACAGGTCGAGCAGGGACGAAAGTCGGGACTAGTGATCCGGCAGTGGCTTGTGGAAGCGCTGTCGCTCAACGGATAAAAGGTACCTCGGGGATAACAGGCTGATCTTGCCCAAGAGTCCATATCGACGGCATGGTTTGGCACCTCGATGTCGGCTCGTCGCATCCTGGGGCTGGAGTAGGTCCCAAGGGTTGGGCTGTTCGCCCATTAAAGCGGTACGCGAGCTGGGTTTAGAACGTCGTGAGACAGTTCGGTCCCTATCCGCTGCGCGCGTAGGAAGTTTGAGAGGATCTGACCCTAGTACGAGAGGACCGGGTTGGACGAACCTCTGGTGTGTCAGTTGTTCCGCCAGGAGCACCGCTGATTAGCTACGTTCGGGATGGATAACCGCTGAAAGCATCTAAGCGGGAAGCCGGCCTCAAGATGAGACTTCCATGCCCTTTAGGGTGAGAGGCTCCCAGCCAGACGACTGGGTTGATAGGCCGGATGTGGAAGCAGGGACTAACGACCTGTGCAGCTGACCGGTACTAATAAGCCAACAACTTGATAATCATCATTCTCATACCGTTGTAAGGCTGGTATGAGGAGCCGGATGCCCGCGTCCACTGAGTGGTTCTCGATGTACGGTCGAGAACCAACACAAACACGCTTTGTGTTGAACA
This sequence comes from Humibacter albus DSM 18994, assembly GCF_000421825.1. Lineage (GTDB taxonomy): Bacteria > Actinomycetota > Actinomycetes > Actinomycetales > Microbacteriaceae > Humibacter > Humibacter albus. The sequence continues at coordinate 146 of NZ_ATXT01000006.1, read as the reverse complement.
AACACTGAAACATCACACACTGTTTCGGCGGCCATAGCGAGAGGGAAACGCCCGGACACATTCCGAACCCGGAAGCTAAGACTCTCAGCGCCGATGGTACTGCAGGGGGGACCCTGTGGGAGAGTAGGACACCGCCGGACTTCTAT
>NZ_ATXT01000005.1 GCF_000421825.1 Humibacter albus DSM 18994 | reverse complement strand
GGAGCACCGCTGATTAGCTACGTTCGGGATGGATAACCGCTGAAAGCATCTAAGCGGGAAGCCGGCCTCAAGATGAGACTTCCATGCCCTTTAGGGTGAGAGGCTCCCAGCCAGACGACTGGGTTGATAGGCCGGATGTGGAAGCAGGGACTAACGACCTGTGCAGCTGACCGGTACTAATAAGCCAACAACTTGATAATCATCATTCTCATACCGTTGTAAGGCTGGTATGAGGAGCCGGATGCCCGCGTCCACTGAGTGGTTCTCGATGTACGGTCGAGAACCAACACAAACACGCTTTGTGTTGAACAAACACTGAAACATCACACACTGTTTCGGCGGCCATAGCGAGAGGGAAACGCCCGGACACATTCCGAACCCGGAAGCTAAGACTCTCAGCGCCGATGGTACTGCAGGGGGGACCCTGTGGGAGAGTAGGACACCGCCGGACTTCTATTGACGAAATGGCCACCCATCGACGGGTGGCCATTTCGCGTTAACATCACAAAAGTGCACTGCGGGCAGAACGATGCCGTGGGAAAGGGATGATCGGCATGGCCGACGACGACAGAGACTCCAACGAGCGCGACGGCGCGTCTCGATCCTCCCGTGAGGGCTCCGGTCGGCCGGCACGCGGCCGCGGAGACGGTCCTGGACGCGGTGATGCACGGGGTGCGGGAGCAGGCAAGAGGGGATCCGCCCGAGAAGGGCGCTCCCCGAGGACGTCGAGTTCGTGGTCCCGCGAGCCTGGTGCGGAACGCCCTCGCTCTCAGGGAACCCGTTCTCCGGGATCTGGAGCCGATAGTTCTGGCTCGCGTCGGCAGGACGGTAGCCGGGGCTCAGGGCCTCGAGATGATCGTGACGGCCGTCGTGTGTTCCGCGGCCGCGATGGGGGTTCGACGAGCAAGCCTTCTGGCGATGAGAGACGGACGTCCGCAGGGGGACGCTCAGAACGCTCGGGTGCCTCCGGCCGCGGGGGATGGAACTCCCGTGCGACCGGGGCGAACAGCGCGGGTCGGCCGAGGAGCGACCGCGGCGGGCGCGAGTGGCAGGCGCGAGATGGCGGAGACCACTCCGCGCGCGCCGGCAGAGCCTTCGATGATCGCCGCGGCCGTGCGCGCGGCGCGGCCGAGGGACGCGGGTCGTCGGGAAGCGGTCGTGACGCGGAACCGCGCCGTGGCTGGGGACCCGACCGCGGCGGTGACAACCGCCGCGGAAGGGGTGACGACCGTCGCGGGAGGACGGAACGCGCGGGTGAAGCCGGTCGCGGCGGGACGGACCGAGGCACTCGTCCCGAGCGGTGGGACCCGAAGTCCAATCGCGGAGGGAGCCGTGACCGCGCCGATTGGAGCAGGGACGATCGGAGCAGGGACGCTCGCGGTTCCGAGCGTTCGGGCCAGCGGCGCGAGGACTCGCGGGGCGGGTACGCCCGCGGCTCCGAGCGGCAGCGAACGCCGCGGAGCGAGTTCCAGGGCCGTGGCTTGCGGGGCGGAGCGGACCGCGCGGGCGACCGGCGGTCGTTCGATCGCCGAGGGGCGGCATCCGATGACCGGGAGTGGGCGCCTCGCGCGCCTCGTCCGCGCCACGACGAGCCCGAACTGCCGGAATCGGTCACGGCGAAAGACCTCAACCGTGCCGCGCGGGCCGAGTTGAAGACGCTGAGCAGGGAGAACGCCGACGAGGTGGCGCGCCACCTGGCCATGGCGGCTCAGCTCATCGACGACGATCCCGCACTCGCGCATCGCCATGCGCTGGCCGCCGAGCGACGCGCCGGCCGCGTGGCCGTCGTGCGAGAGACGCTGGCGATCACCGCCTATCGCATGGGCGAGTACGCATTGGCGCTGCGAGAGCTGCGGACATACAGGCGCATCTCCGGAAAGGATGACCAGATCGCGCTGATGGTCGACAGCGAACGCGGTGTCGGGCGAGCGGACCGAGCTCTGGAACTGGGACGGTCGGTGGACCGCGCCGCGCTGCCGGCGGACGTGCAGGTCTCGCTCGCGATCGCCATGTCGGGCGCTCGGCTCGATCGCGGTGAGACGGAAGCGGCTCTCGCCGAGCTCGAGATTCCCCAGCTGAACCGTTCTCGGGCGTTCTCGTATAGCCCCGAACTCTTCGACGCCTACGCGACGGTGCTCGAAGACCTGGGACGGCCATCCGACGCCGCGGAGTGGCACACGCTGGCGGGTCGAGCGCGAGAGGCACTCGGCCAGGTCGACGAAGACGTGGTCCTCGTTGAGGAAGAGGAGTTCGCGGTCGAGCAGGCGGATACAGCGGAGGCAGGGGATGCCGAGGCGGACATGGCCGGGGCCGAGGTGGGCGCCGCGGAGCCGGTCGCGGTCGAGTTGGAGACGGTCGAGTTGGAGACGGTCGAGTTGGAGACGGCCGAGGTGGATGCCGTCGAGGCGGACGGAGCCGCCGGGGAGACCGCCGAGGCGGACGCGCCCGACACGGACCAGGCTGAGGCGGAGACCGCCGAGGCAAAAGGGACCCGCGACGATGAGGATGCCGATGCCGAGTGAGCGCGGCCTGCGCGGGCTCTTCGGCAAGCAGCGGGCGCCGCTCGACGGGGTGGACGTGGTGCTGGCGGATCTCGACGGCGTGCTCTATGCGGGATCGGCTCCCATTCCGCACGCGGCCGACGCGCTGAACGCGGCGCAGGACGCAGGCATCCGCCTCGGATGTCTGACCAACAACGCCTCGCGCACGCCCGAGTCCGTCGCGGAGCAGCTCACCGAGCTCGGCTTCCGGGTGCGCGGCGACGATATCGTCACCTCGCCGCAGGCTGCGGTGCGGATTCTTCACGACCTCGTGCCCGGCGGCTCGACGGTGCTCGTCGTGGGAGGCGACGGGCTGGTCACGGAACTCGGCAAGGCCGGCTACACCGTCACCCGGAGTGCCGAGGACTCACCGGCCGCCGTCGTGCAGGGATTCGCGCAGGACGTGGTCTGGACGCAGCTCGCTGAGGCATCGTTCGCGCTGGCCGACGCCGATGTCGTCTGGGTGGCAACGAACACGGACTGGACGATTCCGCAGGCGCGAGGCATAGCCCCGGGCAACGGCACGCTCGTCTCCGCGGTGCACACCGCCGTTGGTCGGCTGCCGGTCGTGGCGGGCAAGCCCGAGCGACCGATGTACGACCTGGCGGTGGAGCGGTTCGGCGCGAAGTCACCGCTTGCGGTGGGTGACCGCCTCGATACCGATATCGCCGGAGCGGTGCGGGTGGGCATGGCATCCGCCCTCGTGCTCACCGGCATCGATCGCGCGAAACAGGTGCTCGCCGCGAAGAAGGAGGAGCGTCCGACCTACGTGCTCTCCGACCTGCGTGAGCTCAGCGAGCCGTACCCCACACCGTCGATCTCACGTTCGGGCAGCGCGGTGGAGGTGCGAGGGGCAGCCGTGCGGCTGGACGGCGATGCGGTGCGGATCGTGAAGCGAGGCGAGAAGGAGATCGACCTGCTGCGCGCAGCGAGCACGCTGATCTGGAACACGGGTCGGCCGATCTTCACGCTCGACGTGCCGGAAGAGCTCTACGCCTGATCCCGCGCTCCGGGCGGACGCGATGCAGAATCGCGCGCCGAACGGTTGCGGTCAGGATGGAAGACGGCGTCGTGGAACCCGGGACGACGGCGTCGCGGCCGGTCCGCGTTCCCGCGCGGCGGTAGCGTGGAACACATGCCGCACGACTCCAACCACAGCGTCGACGATCGCACCCCTCTGGTCGATGACGAGCGCCCAGACGATGGACGGACGGAGACTCGCGGCCCGGCGGGTACCGCTGATCCGATGGGCGTGGACGATGGCCGCGAAGAGGCCAACGATGACGGTTTGCTGTCGCGGTTGAGGCTGATCGAAGAGCGGCCGCTTGCCGAGCGCGCGGACGCGTACACGCGCATCCACTCCGAACTCGCCGCGTCGCTCGAGGGCGGAGACCCACGCACGGATGGCTGAGCGCTTGGATGCCGCGGTGACCGCCCGCGGTCTCGCGCGCTCCCGCACCCATGCCGCGAAGCTGATCGCCGAGGGCGCAGTCAGCGTCGACGGGCGCAACGTGCTGAAGGCATCCAGTCGGGTGTCCGAGGATGCCGTGATCACTGTCGCAGAGGCGGACCACTACGTGAGTCGAGCTGCACACAAGCTGATCGCGGCGCTGGACGGATTCGGTGTCGACCCGGCCGGCTTGACGGCATTGGACGTCGGCGCCTCGACCGGCGGATTCACGCAGGTGCTGCTCGAACGAGGCGCGGATCATGTGATCGCGCTCGACGTCGGCCACGGGCAGCTCGTGCCGGAGATCGCGGACGACCCCCGGGTGACTGTGGCGGAAGGCGTCAATGCGCGCTATCTCGATGCCACCGGGCTGGGAGCTCTGGCGCAGGGACGCGAGGTGGGACTCGTCGTGGGCGATCTGTCGTTCATCTCGTTGACCCTCGTGCTCCCCGCCCTCGTGGAGGCGGTGGGCAGACAGGCGGAGTTCGTGCTGCTGGTGAAGCCGCAGTTCGAGGTGGGGCGCACCGGCATTCGGGAGGGCATCGTGCGCAGCGCCGCACTGCGCGAAGATGCCGTCACTTCTGTGCTGTGGGCGGCGTGGGACCTCGGTCTGCCGACCGCCGGCGTCCTTGCGTCCCCCATCGCGGGAAGTCACGGCAATCGTGAGTACCTCATGCGGCTGAGCACACGGACGGGGCGGCATCCGACAGAATGGTTGGACTTGATCGGCGCGATGGTGGGAGAGTGAGGCGCGTGGGCGAACCCCGGCGGTATTTTCTCGTGGTGTCGCACACCGGCCGGGGAGACTCTGTTCTCGCGGGCATCCGCGTGTGCAGACAGCTCATCGAGGCGGGCGTCGATCCCGTCTTGGGACCGGATGAGCGGGACGAGCTCGTCGAGGCGGAGCCGAACCTGGCGTCGTTGCCGGTGCTCGGCGAACAGGTGGCGCCCGATGAGCTCGAGCTGGTCATCGTGCTCGGCGGTGATGGCACCATCCTGCGAGCGGCGGAGACCGTCCGCGGCGCTGACGTGCCCCTGCTCGGCGTCAATCTGGGCCACGTCGGCTTTCTGGCCGAGAGCGAGCGTGATGATCTCGAGCAGGCGGTGTCCCGAGCCCTGCGGCGCGACTACTCCGTCGAGCAGCGCATGACGATCGGCGTGCGGGTCACCTCCGACGGTGACACGGTCTACGAGAGCTGGGCGCTGAATGAGGCGAGCATCGAGAAAGCCAGCCGGGAGCGGATGATCGAAGTGGTCGTCGAGGTCGACGGCCGACCGCTGTCGAGCTTCGGTTGCGACGGCGTCGTGATGTCCACGCCGACCGGGTCGACCGCCTACTCCTTCTCAGCGGGCGGCCCCGTGGTGTGGCCGACGCTCGACGCGATGCTCCTCGTGCCGCTCAGCGCCCATGCGCTGTTCGCGCGCCCGCTCGTGGTGGCGGCGGACTCCGTTCTCGCGGTCGAGCTGCTGCGGCGCACCGACACGCCGGCGGTGCTGTGGTGCGATGGACGGCGCACGATCGACCTTCCGGCCGGTGCCCGCGTCATGGTGTGGCGGTCGCCCACGCCCGTGAAGCTCGCCCGGCTGCACACCGCGCCGTTCACCGACCGTCTCGTGCGCAAGTTCGATCTTCCGGTCACCGGGTGGCGAGGACCGAGCGGCCGTGATTGAGGAGATCTCGATCCGAGACCTCGGCGTGATCGAGCGGGCCACGCTACCGCTTGGTCCGGGGTTCACCGCGGTCACCGGCGAGACCGGCGCGGGCAAGACGATGATCGTCACGGCCCTGGGGCTGCTCCTCGGAGAACGGGCCGACAGCGCCGTGGTGCGCGCCGGCAGTGCCCAGCTGTGGGTCGAGGGTCGCTGGCGCGTACCGAACGACGGCGACGTCGCGGAGCGAGTGCGGGATGCCGGGGGCGATCTCGACGAATCGGATGAGCCATCCACCGGTGAGCTGGTGCTGAGCCGTTCCGTCGCCGCCGGAGGGCGTAGCCGCGCCGTGGTCGGCGGGCGCGGTGCGCCGGTCAGCGTGCTCGCCGAACTCGCCGAGCAGCTCGTGGTCGTGCACGGTCAGTCCGACCAGCTGCGATTGCGCTCCACGACCGCGCAACGGGAGGCGCTCGACCGATTCGCCGGCGCGCCCGTCGCGGAGGCCCTCGAGTCCTACCGGCAGGCCTTCACCCGGTGGAGTGCCAACCGCGAGGAACTGGCCGAGCTCGTCGACGAGCGGGACCGGCGCGCGCGAGAGGCCGACGACTTGCGCGTGGCGCTGAGCGAGATCGAGGCGGTCGCGCCGGAACCCGGCGAAGACGAGACGCTCGCGGAACAGTCCGAGCGGCTCACCAACCTCGAGTCGTTGCGGGTCGCTGCGTCCCTGGCCAGGGAGGCGCTGTCGGCCGAGGCGTCCGAGGGGCCCGACATACGCGGCCTCTTGGAGGGGGCGCGTCGAGAACTGGAGCGCGCCGGAGCCCACGACTCGGCCCTCGAGGAGTTGGCGCAGTCCCTCGCCGGCCTCGGCTTTCAAATCGAGGATGCCGCGGCGCAGCTCTCGACGTATCTCGCCGCGCTCGACGCCGACGGCGCTCACGATCTGGAACTGATCCAGGAACGTCGTGCGGAGCTGACGGCGCTGGTGCGCAAGTACGGACCGACTCTGGACGAGGTTCTGGACCGTGCGGCCACCGGTGGCGACCGGCTCGCGGAGTTGGAAGGCGACGAGGACCGCATCGAGCAGCTGACCACGCTGGTCGTGGACGATCAGGCGGAAGTCCAGCGGCTGGCGGCCTCGGTGAGCGAGCTGCGTTCCCGGGCGGCCGTGGAGCTCGCCGAGCGGGTGACCACTGAACTGGCTGCGCTGGCCATGGCGGAAGCGGCCGTCGTCGTGCAGGTGGAGGGCCGCGACGAACTGACGATCCACGGGCGGGACGCGGTCTCGATCCTGCTGAAGCCGCACGCGGGAGTGGAGCCGCGGCCTCTCGGCAAGGGTGCGTCGGGCGGTGAGCTCTCGCGGGTGATGCTCGCCATCGAGGTGGTGCTGGCCGGCAGCGAGCCGGTCCCCACCTTCGTGTTCGACGAGATTGACGCGGGCGTGGGCGGGGCATCCGCGATCGAGATCGGTCGCAGACTCGCCAGACTCGCCGAGAGCGCTCAGGTGATCGTGGTGACGCACCTCGCTCAGGTGGCGGCGTTCGCCACGAACCATCTCACGGTGGTGAAGGCCGGTGACGGGTCGGTCACGGCGTCCAGCATCAGGCAACTGGACGGCGACGACCGCGTCGCCGAGATGGCGCGGCTGCTCTCCGGGCTGCCGGATTCCGAGAGCGGGCTCGCGCACGCGCAGGAGCTGCTGGAGATCGCGCGTGAGCGGGCGGGCATTCCGACCTGAGGTGGACGGCGGGGCGTTGACCGCGTCTTCGCCCGACACCCGACGCGACACCGCACATGCAGAGCCGATGGATGGGCGTGCGATAGGATGAAAGCCCGTGGTGGATATTACTGACGCGGGCCCTTCAAACGATCACAGCAAGCCGAACGGCACTACCAAACACATTTTCGTGACAGGTGGTGTCGTTTCTTCGTTGGGCAAGGGTCTCACGGCCGCCAGCCTGGGCAACCTGCTCACCTCGCGGGGATTGCGCGTCGTGATGCAGAAGCTCGATCCGTACCTCAACGTCGACCCCGGGACGATGAACCCGTTCCAGCACGGCGAGGTGTTCGTCACGGATGACGGTGCCGAGACCGACCTCGACATCGGACACTACGAGCGGTTCCTCGATGTCAACCTGAGCCAGGCCGCGAACGTGACCACCGGGCAGATCTACTCGCAGGTGATCGCGATGGAGCGTCGTGGCGAGTATCTCGGCGACACGGTGCAGGTGATTCCGCACATCACCGACGAGATCAAGCGGCGCATGCGGCTGCAGGCATCCGACGTTCCTCGGCCCGACGTCATCATCACCGAGGTCGGCGGCACGATCGGTGACATCGAGTCGCAACCGTTCATCGAGGCGGCCCGGCAAGTTCGTCACGAGCTCGGCCGTCAGAACTGCTTCTTCGTGCACGTCTCCCTCGTGCCGTACATGAACGCGTCGGGCGAGCAGAAGACCAAGCCGACGCAGCACTCCGTCGCCGCACTGCGCTCCATCGGCATTCAGCCCGACGCGCTCGTGCTGCGCAGCGACCGCCCGGTCTCCGAGAGCAACAAGAAGAAGATCGCGCTGATGTGCGACGTCGACGAGAGTGCGGTCGTGAACGCCGTCGACGTGCCGAGCATCTACGACATTCCGAACATGCTGCACGAGCAGGGGCTCGACGACTACATCGTGCGCCAGCTCGATCTTCGGGCAGGCGAACCCGATCGGGCGAGCTGGGACGCCCTGCTCAGGGTCGTGCACGAGCCGAAGCACGAGGTCACCATCGGTCTGGTAGGCAAGTACGTCGATCTGCCCGATGCCTACCTCTCGGTCACCGAAGCGCTGCGGGCCGGTGGGTTCGCGAACCGCGCCAAGGTGAACCTCAAGTGGATCGCCAGCGACGGATGCCAGGAGCCGGACGGCGCCGCGCGCGAGCTCGCCGACGTGGACGGCATCTGCGTTCCCGGCGGGTTCGGCATCCGTGGCATCGAGGGCAAGCTGGGCGCGCTGCGCTTCGCGCGCGAGAACGGCATCCCGGTGCTCGGGCTCTGCCTCGGGCTACAGTGCATGGTGATCGAGTATGCGAGGGACGAGGCCGGTCTCGCCGGGGCATCCTCGAGCGAGTTCGATCCCGACACGGAGTACCCCGTGATCGCCACGATGGCGGAGCAGGTCGAGATCATCGCGGGAGGCGACCTCGGCGGCACCATGCGCCTCGGGCTGTACCCGGCCGATCTGGCCGAGGGCTCGATCGTGGCGGATCTGTATGGCACGGGCGAGGCATCCGAACGCCATCGCCACCGCTACGAGGTCAACAACAAGTATCGGCAGCAGATCGCGGATGCCGGCCTCGTCTTCTCGGGGACGTCCCCCGACGGCCACCTGGTCGAGTACGTCGAGCTGCCGCGCGACGTTCACCCGTTCTACGTGGGCACGCAGGCGCATCCGGAACTGCTCTCGCGGCCGAACCGGGCGCATCCGCTGTTCCGCGGCCTCATCGCCGCCGCGCTCGACCGCCAGGAGTCCAGTCGTCTGTTCGAGGTGAAAGAAGATGCCTGACGATCTCGACCGCGACCTCGCCGACGAGCCCCTGAAGGGCACCGTCACCGACTCCGAGGTCGTCTACCGCGGTCGCGTCTGGGACGTGCGTCGCGACGCCGTCGACCTCGGCTCCTCGAGCGTTGTGCGCGAGTACGTCGACCACACCGGCGCTGTCGCGGTGCTGGCGCTGGACGAGACAGACCGGGTGCTGCTGATTCAGCAGTACCGACACCCGATCCGCTCCCGGGACTGGGAGCTGCCCGCCGGCCTGCTCGATGTGTCGGACGAGGCGCCGCTAGCGGCCGCACAGCGCGAGCTCGCCGAAGAGGCCGACGCGGTCGCCGAGAGTTGGAACGTGCTGACGGACATCGCCAGCTCGCCGGGCGGGAGCAACGAGATCATCCGCATCTACCTGGCCCGAGGCATCCGCGAGGCCGACGACGTGTTCGCGCGTGAAGAGGAGGAAGCCGACATCCGCGTGCGCTGGGTTCCGCTCGACGAGGTCGTGCACGCCGTGCTGCAGCGGCGGCTGCGCAACGCCCCGCTCGCGGTCGGCGTGCTGGCGGCGGCGGCCTCCCGGGCCGGGGGATACGCCTCGCTCGGCGCACCCGACCTTCCGCTGGAGCGCGGTTCGTGGCTGTCGCGGCCCCTGGAGAACGGACATCCGTCGACGCCGGACACCGGTACGGCGGCACGATGACCCCGGATGCCGCGGTGCAGTCCTATCTGCGACACGTCGGCATCGAGCGCGGGCTGTCCCGCAACACCGTCGAGGCCTACCGGCGCGACCTCGGCGTCTACCTGGACTGGCTGAACGGCCGCGGCGTGGACGACATGCGATCCTTGGCGGTGCGCGACCTCGACGAGTACGCCCGGCACCTCACCACCACCTACCGGCCGAACGGCGTCGAGCAGGATGACCCGACCCGGCTCGGTCCGTCGTCCGTCGCCCGGATGCTCTCCTCGGTGCGCGGCCTGCACAGATTCTTGCTGGACGAGGGCGAGGTGGAGGAGGACGCGACCCGCGAGGTGCGGCCGCCCAAACTGCCGTCACGCCTGCCCAAGGCGCTGACGGTGCAGCAGGTGGAAGCGCTGCTGAACGCGACGGACGGCGACGAGCCGTTCCTGCTGCGCGACAAGGCGTTGCTCGAGCTTCTGTACGCGACAGGGGCGCGGGTGTCGGAGGCGATCGATCTCAACGTCGACGACGTGATCGACCGTGAGATCGTGCGGCTCACCGGCAAGGGCAGCAAGCAGCGCATCGTGCCGTTGGGGACCTATGCCCGGCGTGCGCTCGACGACTACCTGGTGCGAGTGCGGCCGGTGTACTCGAGTCGCGGCAAGGCGACGCCCGCCCTCTTCCTCGGCGCGCGCGGCGCACGGCTGAGCAGGCAGAGCGCCTGGCTGATCATCAAGGCGACGGCCGAGCGGGCCGGGCTGGCGGCATCCGTCTCTCCGCACACCCTGCGTCACTCGTTCGCCACGCATCTGCTGGAGGGCGGCGCCGATGTGCGCGTCGTGCAGGAGCTACTCGGTCACTCGTCGGTGGCGACGACGCAGATCTACACGCTCGTGACCGCCGACACGCTGCGGGACATGTACACGACGGCGCATCCGCGGGCGCGGTAGCAGGTCAACGCACCTGCTGGAGCATCCAGCGCCAGGTCGGCGCGAAGACCATGGTCCCCTTCGCCGTGCGCGGGCCGAAGTCGTTGACGGAGTGGCCGTGGGCCTCCAGCGGCGTGCCCGTGTCGAGCGAGCTGAGCAGCACGTGGCTGCCGGTGGGCACCGGCGTGGCGGCTGAGCGGTCGACGACCCCCATGCCGAGGCGGGCCCACGAGTCGGTGATGCGGGCGTAGTACACGTCGTGCACGTCGTCGAACCCGTACATGCGCGACGGCGGAGTGCGGCCGGGGGTGCGCATCCAGGATGCCGACACATCGTTGTACGTCTCGACCGGCGACGAGTAGGTGAGCACTCCCCGCACGCGGTGGAAGTGTGCGAGGAACGCGGACTCCCCGCCGCCCTGGGAGTGGCCGGCCAGCACGATCCGTTTCCAGGCCGGATGGTGGTCGATGAGGAAGCGACCCCAGGCGCCGGCCGGATCCTGTTGCTCGAGGTAGGCGATCGCGGCACCGTAGCGGCGCAGGATCGAGTTCGCGGTGCCCACGCGGCTGAAGCGGGAGCGATCGGTTCCGTTGTAGCGGTTCTCCTGGAGTTTCGTGTAGCAGCTGGCGTCCGCCCGGCAGGTGCGGGTGACGGACTTTCCGATGTTCCAGTAGTCGAGACCGAGCACGCTGAAGCCCGCCGACACGGCGGTGCTGAGGAACTCCCGGTAGTTGTTCGGCACCTCGCCCGTCGCCGGGAGGAACAGCAGCAACGGCGCGTCGCCTGCTGCGTGCTGAGCGACTTCCTGCGCGTTCGGGTCGTGCACCGTGTCGGCGAGATAGGGCAGCGTGAAGCTGAGCACCTTGCCGGTGCCGCGTGGCAGTCCGGCGGACGTCGTCTGCTCGCTCATCGAGGCGGCGACGGCGTGCGACGAGGATGCCTGCGAGCCGCTCGCCGGGGCATCCTGCCGGCCGTCGCCGCTCCCGGCGGCCGTCATCGCGACCTGAGTGCCGTGCGCCGATGCCGCAGCCGGAGCGCCGGATAGCGGAACGGCGGCGAGCAGGGCGGCGACCGCCGCGAAGGCGGCGATCGCCCCGGCTTTCGGTCGACGTGTCACGCGGACCACGCTAACAACGTCGATGTGCGGGCAGCGTCTCCCTCCGAAGTGTCGCGGATGAGGGTCTTCACACTCGTCGTCCGCACCGCAATCCCGCGCGCGGCGACTGGCGGCGTTCCTGCCTGTTCCCGGTACGGATGATCGATAGACTCGAAGCCGCATCCAGGCGTGTACTGAGCGGAGGAGTCGTGGCGCGTAACCCAGCCGACGAGCAGGAACTGCCGGGCTTCGGTGACGTCGCCACCCAGGAGCTCGGTCCGACAGGGCGGCCGCTGCGCTCGTTCCCCGAACCGCCGGCGTTGTCGTCGCACGGTCCCGCGCGCGTCATCGCCCTGTGCAATCAGAAGGGCGGCGTCGGCAAGACCACCTCGAGCATCAACCTCGGGGCCGCTCTCGCCGAGTACGGCCGGCGCGTGCTGGCCGTCGACTTCGATCCGCAGGGAGCGCTGTCCGCGGGTCTCGGCGTCCCGACCCACGAAGCCATCACGATCTACGATCTGCTGCTGTCGAGCGCGCACGACCCCGCCGAGGCGATCCAGCACACCGCGACGCCCGGGCTCGACGTGATCCCGGCCAACATCGACCTGTCCGCCGCCGAGGTGCACCTGGTCAACGAGGTCGCCCGCGAGCAGGCGCTCGCCCGCGTGCTGCGCAAGGTCGCGGGAGACTACGACGTCGTGCTCATCGACTGTCAGCCGTCGCTCGGCATCCTCACCGTGAACGCGCTGACGGCGAGCCACGGCGTGCTCATCCCGCTCGAGTGCGAGTACTTCGCGCTGCGCGGTGTCGCCCTTCTCATCGAGACCATCGACAAGGTGCGCGAGCGGCTGAACCCCGCGCTCGAGCTCGACGGGATCCTCGCCACCATGTACGACGCGCGCACGCTGCACTCACGCGAGGTCCTGGAGCGCGTGGTCGACGCCTTCGGCGACAAGGTGCTCGAGACGGTGATCGCGCGAACCGTGAAGTTCCCCGACGCCTCCGTCGCCGCCACGCCCATCACCCAGTTCGCGCCGGAGCACCAGGCCGCCGACGCGTATCGTCAGCTGGCGCGGGAACTGGTGTTCCGTGGCGCCGCCGCCTGAGGACGGCGCGCACGACGTCGTCGAGCCCGAGGGCGCTGCGCCGAATGACGACACCGCCCCGGTCGCTGCCGGTGACGCGGGCCCGGCGTTCCGCGTCGCGCTCGAGGTGTTCGAGGGCCCGTTCGACCTTCTACTGAGCCTGATCGGCCGCCACGAGCTCGACATCACCGAGGTGGCGCTGAGCGCGGTCACCGACGAGTTCATCGCCTACCTGCGCAAGATCGACACCGAGGACGAACTCGATCAAGCCAGTGAGTTCCTCGTCGTGGCGGCGACGCTGCTCGACCTCAAGGTGGCGGGCCTGCTGCCGCAGGGCGAGCTCGTGGATGCCGAAGACGTCGCGCTCCTGGAAGCCCGCGACCTGCTGTTCGCGCGCCTGCTGCAGTACCGGGCGTTCAAGCAGGCTTCGGAGTGGTTCGGCTCACACCTGGCGGCGGAGTGGTCGCGGCATCCGCGATCCGTTCGGCTCGACGAGAAGTACCGCTCGCGCGAGCCCGAGCTGGCCTGGAACCTCAGCGTCGACGACTTCGCGGCGATCGCGGAACTCGCGTTCGCGCCGAAGGCGATACCCGTCGTGGAGCTCGACCACCTGCACGCCCCGCTGGTGAGCGTGCGTGAGCAGGCGGCGATCGTGGTGTCGCAGCTGCGCCGTGGCACGCCCTACACGTTTCGCGAGCTGATCGCGGGCGCCGATCGCAAGGGCGTGGTCGTCGCGCGGTTCGTCGCCGTACTGGAGCTCTACCGGTTCGCGGCCGTCGCCTTCGAGCAGCTCGAGCCGCTGGGCGAGTTGACGATCAGGTGGGTGGCCGAGGGCTGGTCCGACGAGAACCTCGCCAATCTGGGAGCCGATTATGGATGATCGAGACGAGAGCGAACAGGATGCTGCGGTGACACTTCGGCAAGACGCCGCTGGGCAAGCGGGGACTGAGCAAGCGGGCGCCGAGCAGCGAGCAGGCGCTGATCAGCATGCGGACGATGCGGCGCGCTCAAGCTCCGGAAAGCAGAAGCTCGCCGCAGCTCGGAATGCGTTCGAGCACGCTCACGAGGACAAGCCGGTGCACGACATCCCGCGCGCGATCGAGGCCGTGCTCATGGTGGCCGACGAGCCGCTCCCGCTGGTAACGCTCGCCACCGCGGTCGGTGCCCCGGTCGCCGCCGTGCGCCAGGCGATCGACGGGCTCGTGGCCGACTACGACGGCGACACCGAAGCCGGCGGCGTGCGGCGCGGATTCGAGCTGCGCGAGGTCGGCGGAGGCTGGCGGTTCTACGTGCGCGAGGAGTACGACCGTCTGGTCGCCGACTTCGTCACCGACCAGGCTCCGACCAAGCTCTCGCAGGCCGCGCTCGAGACGCTCGCGGTGATCGCCTACCGGCAGCCGATCACACGCGGTTCGATCGCGTCCATCCGGGCTGTGAACGTGGACTCCGTGGTGCGGACGCTCCTCTCGCGCGGGCTCATCACCGAGCTTTTCGCCGACGCGGAGACCGGCGCCATCAACTACGGCACAACCGATCTGCTGCTCCAGCAGCTCGGCATCAACTCGATCGAGGAGCTGCCGCTGATCTCGCCGCTGCTCGCCGACGGCACCGAAGGGTTCGACGGCGATGTGCGCTGACCGGGACGGTTCCGCTGAGCGGACGGGCGGCTCAGGCGAGGGGGAGCGGCTGCAGAAGGTGATGGCCGCCGCCGGCGTCGCCTCCCGACGCGTGAGCGAGCAGCTCATCGTGGAGGGCCGTGTGCGCGTGAACGGCGACGTCGTGCGCGAGCTCGGCAGCCGCATCGACCCCGAGACCGACCAGCTCGAGGTGGATGGCAGCGCCGTGCAGCTGGATTCCTCCAAACGCTACGTCATGCTCAACAAGCCCACGGGCGTGGTCAGCACCATGCGCGACGACCGCGGCAGGCCCGATCTGCGGCAGTTCACGCAGCGGTACGACGAACGCCTGTTCAACGTCGGACGACTGGATGCCGACACCAGCGGACTCCTGCTGCTCACGAACGACGGCGAGAGCGCGAACGTGCTCGCGCATCCGTCCTTCGGTGTGACGAAGACCTATATCGCGACGGTGCGCGGAAGCGTGGCACCGGCGACGTTGACGAAGCTCACGCGCGGGATCGAGCTCGAGGACGGACCGATCGCGGCCGACAAGGCTCGGCTGGTGCAGGCATCCGCAGGCCAGAGCATCGTCGAGGTCACGCTCCATTCCGGAAGGAACCGGATCGTGCGGCGCATGCTCGACGCGGTCGGGCATCCGGTGACGGCGCTGGTGCGGCGGCAGTTCGGGCCACTGAGGCTGGGAACCCTGAAGTCGGGGGCGACCCGCGAACTGACTAAAATCGAACTCGGCCAGGTGCTCACTCTTGCCAGGTCGAAATCGGAGCGAACGTGAATCAGAACCCTGCCGCGCGCCTGGACGGCAGCGTGCGCGTCGTGGGCGCCGGCCTGCTCGGGGCGTCCATCGGCCTCGGGCTCACCGAACGCGGCGTCGACGTGATTCTCGCGGATGCCTCGCGCGCCACTCTCGACCTCGCGATCGATTACGGTGCGGGACGGGCCGCGCATGAGGGCGACGACCCGGCGCTGATCGTGGTGGCCGTTCCGCCGGATGCGACGGCCGCCGTGGTCGCGGCCGAGCTGGCCGCGTATCCGAACGCGACGGTGACCGACGTGGCGAGTGTCAAGATGGCGCCGCTGACCGAACTCACCGCTGTGGGCGCCGACCTCAGCCGCTACGTCGGATCGCATCCGCTCGCCGGTCGCGAACGCGGCGGGCCCATCTCGGCGCGTGCCGACCTCTTCATCGGGCGGCCCTGGGTGGTGTGCCCGCGGGCGGAAGTGGAGCCGGCGCGCATCAACCTCGTGGAACGACTCATTCTCGATCTTCAGGCGACGCCGGCGTCGCTGCCGGCCGATGAGCACGACGCGGCCGTCGCGCTCGTGTCGCACGCGCCCCAGGTGATCTCGACGCTGATGGCGAAGCGGCTCACCGCCGCCCCTCCCGGAGCGCTGTCGCTGGCGGGCCAGGGGGTGCGCGACGTGACGCGCATCGCGGCGAGCGACCCGGAGCTCTGGGTGCAGATTCTCGCAGCGAACGCCCCGGCGGTGGTGGAGATCCTGCGCGCCTACCGGGACGATCTGGATGCCGCGCTCGTCGCCCTTTCAGACGTCGGCGCCCCGGGCGCTCGCCGCACCATCGCGGGGGAGCTGGCGGCCGGAAACGCCGGCGTGGCCGGATTGCCGGGCAAGCACGGACAGGACCGTCGTTATGCCAGCGTGATCGTCATGGTCGACGACAAGCCGGGCGAACTGGGCCGTCTGTTCACCGAGCTCGGCGAGATCGGCGTGAACATCGAAGACCTCAGACTCGAGCACTCGCCAGGCGCCCTCGTGGGGCTTGCGGAACTCGCGGTGCTTCCGGAGGTGAAGAGTCGAGCGGTCGACGACCTGTCGGCCCGCGGATGGAGGATCGCCGGATGAGCCCGGAGAACAACATCGAGACGAGCACGAGCACGAGAGGTGTGCCGTTCGTGGTGGCCGTCGACGGACCGGCCGGCAGCGGCAAGTCCAGCGTGAGCAAGGCGGTCGCCGCCAAGCTCGGCTTCGCGTTCCTCGACACGGGAGCCGCCTACCGTGCGCTCACCTGGTTCGCCCGTAGACGCGGCGTGGACGTGACCGACGCGGACGCGGTGGTCGGCGTCATCCCCGACTTCGACTACCGCATCGACGCCGAGCCCGGGCGTCTGCTCGTGTTCGTGGGCGAGAGCGACGTGACCACAGACATCCGTGATCCCGAGATCTCGGCCAGGGTGAGCGCGGTAGCGCGCGTGCCGCAGGTGCGGGAGCGGCTGAACGAGCTGTTCCGGGACATCCTCGGATCGAGCGACCACGAGGGCATCGTCGCCGAGGGGCGAGACATCACCACGGTCGTGGCACCGGATGCTCCGGCGCGCATTCTGCTCACCGCCTCGCCTCAGGTGCGTGCCGCTCGGCGGGCCGGTGAACTCGACGGCCAGTCGGCGCACGACGTCGCCGCGCAGCTGCACGCGCGCGATCGTGCCGACTCGCAGGTGACGGACTTCATGACCGCCGCCGAGGGCGTGACCACGGTGGATTCCACCGATTTGAACTTCGATCAGACCGTCGACGCCGTGATCGACGTGATCCAGGCCGCGCGTGCCACGCACGCCGTGCCGCCGTCCCGAGGAGGAACGGATGCCTGAGACCAGACCCGAACGTGACGACGACTTCGACGCCGTCCCCGACGACCTCGCGGAGCGCCTCGCGAACGTGGACGAGGACATCGCGCATCAGCGGGCCACAGCGCTGCGTGCCGGGCTCGACGACTATGAGCTCGACGACACCGATCTCGACGTCCTGGACGCCGTCACCGAGAACCCGGACGAGATCCACTACCTGCCCGCGCTGCCGGTGGTGGCGATCGTCGGTCGGCCGAACGTGGGCAAGTCGGCGCTCGTGAACCGCATCCTGGGTCGCCGTGAGGCCGTCGTCGAGGACGTGCCCGGCGTGACGCGCGACCGCGTGTCGTACCAGGCCGAATGGAACTCCACGCGGTTCAGCGTGGTCGACACCGGCGGCTGGGAGCCCGATGCGCGAGGCATCGACGCGTCCGTGGCCGCGCAGGCCGAGATCGCGATCGAGCTCGCCGATGCGGTGCTGTTCGTGGTCGACGCGAACGTGGGTGCGACCTCCACCGACGAGCACGTGGTGCGCCTGCTGCGCAAGACGAAGAAGCCCGTGTTCTTGGTGGCGAACAAGGTGGACGATGCGCGGCAGGAGCCGCACGCGACCGAGCTGTGGTCTCTGGGGCTGGGGGAGCCGCATCCGGTCAGCGCACTGCACGGCCGCGGTGTGGCCGATCTGCTCGACGAGCTGCTGAAAGTGCTGCCCGAGGAGTCCGCGTACGCGCAGCGCGAGGTGGGCGGTCCGCGTCGAGTCGCCATCGTCGGTCGGCCGAACGTCGGCAAGTCGAGCCTGCTGAACAAGGCCGCGGGGGAGGAGCGCGTGGTCGTGAACGACCTCGCCGGCACCACCCGCGACCCGGTGGACGAGCAGATCGAGCTCGGGGGACGCGTGTGGCGGTTCGTCGACACCGCGGGCATCCGTCGCCGCGTGCACCTGCAGCAGGGCGCCGACTTCTACGCGTCGCTGCGCACGAGCACGGCGCTCGAGAAGGCGGAGGTGGCGGTGGTCGTGCTCGACGTGAGCGAGCCGATCAGCGAGCAGGATGTGCGCATCATCGACCTCGTGTTGGAGAGTGGGCGCGCGCTTGTGCTGGCGTACAACAAGTGGGATCTGCTCGACGACGATCGGCGTCGCTACCTGGAGCGGGAGATCGAACAGGATCTCGCGCACGTCGCCTGGGCGCCACGCGTCAACATCTCAGCGCGCACGGGACGCCACCTCGAGAAGCTCGTGCCGGCGTTGGAGACGGCTCTGGAGTCGTGGGACACGCGCATCCCGACCGGCAAGTTCAATGCGTTCCTCGCGGAGCTCACCGCGGCGCACCCGCACCCGGTGCGCGGCGGCAAGCAGCCACGCATCCTGTTCGGCACGCAGGCCTCGAGCCGGCCGCCGACATTCGTGCTGTTCACGACCGGGTTCCTCGACCCGGGCTACCGCCGCTACATTCAGCGCCGCCTGCGGGAGCTCTACGGCTTCGAGGGAACTCCCAT
The DNA here is from genome assembly GCF_000421825.1 of Humibacter albus DSM 18994. Classification (GTDB taxonomy): domain Bacteria; phylum Actinomycetota; class Actinomycetes; order Actinomycetales; family Microbacteriaceae; genus Humibacter; species Humibacter albus. The sequence goes on along the minus strand of NZ_ATXT01000005.1, from coordinate 3,049 downwards.
CGTGCTGAATATGCGTGTGCGGGAGAAGCGGCGCCGTTGAGGCGGCGATTCCGCGAAGGTCAACCCTGATTTTGGGAAGCGTGACATCGTCACGCCCGGACCTTCGCGCCGCACACCGCCGCGGCCGTCCTCGGTCGCGGTCGGCCAGCATGGCGGCTATGCCGCGCGGCCGATGCGGGAGAAGCGCCGCCGCTAGGTGCTTGCGGGAAGGCTCGGCTGTGCCGCGGGCGCGACGGTTCCGCGGTCTTCCTCAGATCTCTCCGGCCTTGACGGCTTTGCGCAGCGTCTTGTAGTCGGCCGCGGCCTGGTCGGCATAGGCGGATGCCCACTCCGCGACCGCGGAATCGAACGGCGTGCCGCCCCCGAGGTATCCGGCGATGAACGGGGCCGCGGGAGACTGGGCGTGGGCGCGAGCGAGGACGGTGCCACAGGCATCCACGTAGTCGGTGAACGGGCGGAAGTCGAGCGTCTCGGTGTCGATGGAAACGTTCTGGTCGCGGAACTGGCGCACGTAGAACGCGCGACCTTCGTGGCTGACCCAGCCGAGGAAGGGGTCGCTGACGGCCTGCAGCACGTGCTGGTTCGCCACGACGCGATGGCCGTGTTCGGCGCGATCGGCGCGCGACTCGAACGCGGGGGCGCATCCCGCTGCGGCTCCGCCGAACTCGACGGCTACCGATTCGTTCGCTTCCTTGAGCTGGAGCACGAGCGACTCTCCCGCCGGGCCGGAGAACACGATGATGTAGCAGAGCGTGCCGACGCTGCCGACACCGACGACGCGCCGCACGGCATCGGTGGGAACGTACTGCGACAGCAGCACGGCGATGTCGGATGGCACCGTTGTTAGGTAGGTGTCGACGATGGCGAGCACGTCCTTCTCGGTGGCCTCGGGCACGTGGGTGAGCACGGGCGGGTTCTCGACGATGGCGGTGGTGCCGTCGTCGGTGCGCTGGGTGATCTTGCGCACGACGCGGGCGGAGGTGCGTCGGGATGCCGCGTCGATGGCGTGGTCGAGGATCTTCTGCGAGCTCGCCGATCGCTGTCCGCGGTGCACGTCGGCGCGGATGTAATAGCGCTCGAGAACGCTGAGCTGGGTGATCTGACGTAGGGCGATGCGATAGCTCGCGGCCGCCTCGAGCGCGGCGGTCTGCACCTTGGACTCCTTGAATCCGCGGTGGCGGGCGGCGATGACGACGCTCGTGACGAAGCGCTTGACGTCCCACTCCCACGGGCCGTATGCCGCCTCGTCGAAGTCGTTCAGGTCGAAGACCAGGGAGCGTTCGGGGGAGGCGTAGATGCCGAAGTTGGCCAGGTGCGCGTCACCGCAGATGGTGACATCGACTCCGGTGCGGGGCGCGTCGCGCAGGTCGGCGGCCTGGATCGCAGCGGACCCGCGGTAGAACGCGAAGGGGCTGGCGGTCATCCGCTCCAGTCGCAGCGGCACCAACTCCTTCACGCGGTGTTCGTGCTGCGCGCGCAGCACGCCGACAGGATCGCGGTGCTTCGGAGGCGTGTACTCCGCGTGGGCGGATCGAGGCAGCCCGCCGCGAGCGGCCTTGCCGGCCTCGAACAGTTCTGCGGCACTGTGGATCTTCTGATGCTCGAACCGAAGGCGACCGTCCTTACCGCTCATGGGGACAGCCTAGGGGCACGGGGCCCTGTGCGAGATGTGGGCGCCCGCTCCCGAGCGGCGTCGGTTCTCCGAACGCCGGGTGCTCAGTTCGTGAACGCGTGGCGCACAACGGCCCTGCCGGGAATCGGCCGGGCCGCAACCTCGAACCCGGCATCGACGAAGGAGGCCAGCACGCCGTGATAGAGATCGGCGGCGGATGCCTTGCGCTCCGTCGTGTCGACCGGATATGCCTCGACGACCCGCGCACCGGATGCCTGCGCGTGCTCGAGTGCGCCCGCGAGCAGCGCCGTTCCGACACCGCGCCGCCGGAATCCGACCCGCACGACGAAGCAGGTGATCGCCCAGACGCTCGTGTCGTCCGCCGGCTCGACGCTGCCGGCCTTCACGATCGTCGAGGACTGCAGCCGCGAGTACCGCGTTCGCGGCTCGACTGCCACCCACCCGACGGGCTCGTCGCCCTCGTACGCGAGGAGACCCGGACCCGGGTCGTGCTCCGACTGCTCGTGCAACGCGGCCTCGCACTCGGGAACAGTCGCTTCGCGCCACTGCCGTCCCGATAGCTTGAAGTACTGGCACCAGCACGTGGACGGGTCGCCGCGCGTGCCGAACACGGTGCGCACGTCGTGCCACGGGGCATCCGCAATGGGGACGATGCGGATGCCTGCGGCGCGCGGATGCCCGCGCTCTCGTCCCCGAGTTCCCGGGCTCTGCGTTCCGCCGTCCTGCGTTCCGGGGTCCTGTGTTCCGGGGTCCTGAGTTCTGCGGCGTTGCGTTCCGCTGCTCTGCGCTCTGCGGCCTTGCACTCCGCGGCCTTGCGTTCCGCGGTTCTGCGACGTTGCAGCCATGACCACACGGTAGCGGCTGCCGCCGACAACCGGAGTCCGTACATCGCGGGGTTGTGGCCGGCGTTATGCGGACGGCTGTGATCGCTGGCGCTGTGATCGCGGGCGCTGCAGTCGCGCTCGACAGGACATTCGCCCGAGTACATGCCGAATCGGCATGTACTCGGCGGGAGAGCGCGAACCGTCATGTCGACGCGACGCGTTCGGAGTCCGCCGTCCCGGGTGGTGCAAGCGACCCTCTCGGAGCCTGTAAACTGTCCGAGGCCGTCCACGTGATGGCCGACGGGCTGTGGCGCAGTTTGGTAGCGCACTTGACTGGGGGTCAGGGGCACTAGCGCGGCGACGCGGCCTAAAAAGTGAACAACGGGATGTGGCGCAGCTTGGTAGCGCACTTGACTGGGGGTCAAGGGGCCGCAGGTTCAAATCCTGTCATCCCGACGTTGTGATGTCTCAGGACATCGGAATAGCCCGAACCCACGTTGTGTGGGTTCGGGCTATTGCTTTGTGCGGGGTTGGTAGTCGCGTTCGAGGTTGATGGTCAGTTCGCGTAGGAGTTCTCCGGTGGTGGCGTTGA
>NZ_ATXT01000004.1 GCF_000421825.1 Humibacter albus DSM 18994 | reverse complement strand
CCCCCCGACCCGAACCGTTCCAGATCCCCGAAGGGACCGTACTAGGTCGCGCGCCGTTCAGCTACGCACCAATGTCCATGTTCCACCCATGAGCAACCAGCCGAAGACATCCGCTCCGGAACTGGCCTCTGGACACCCCCAACGGGATGCCACATGCTCCTTAGAAAGGAGGTGATCCAGCCGCACCTTCCGGTACGGCTACCTTGTTACGACTTAGTCCTAATCACCGATCCCACCTTCGACGGCTCCCTCCACAAGGGTTGGGCCACCGGCTTCGGGTGTTACCGACTTTCATGACTTGACGGGCGGTGTGTACAAGGCCCGGGAACGTATTCACCGCAGCGTTGCTGATCTGCGATTACTAGCGACTCCGACTTCATGAGGTCGAGTTGCAGACCTCAATCCGAACTGAGACCGGCTTTTTGGGATTCGCTCCACCTTACGGCATCGCAGCCCTTTGTACCGGCCATTGTAGCATGCGTGAAGCCCAAGACATAAGGGGCATGATGATTTGACGTCATCCCCACCTTCCTCCGAGTTGACCCCGGCAGTCTCCTATGAGTTCCCACCATCACGTGCTGGCAACATAGAACGAGGGTTGCGCTCGTTGCGGGACTTAACCCAACATCTCACGACACGAGCTGACGACAACCATGCACCACCTGTTCACCAGTGTCCAAAGAGAACCCCATTTCTAGGGCGTTCTGGTGTATGTCAAGCCTTGGTAAGGTTCTTCGCGTTGCATCGAATTAATCCGCATGCTCCGCCGCTTGTGCGGGCCCCCGTCAATTCCTTTGAGTTTTAGCCTTGCGGCCGTACTCCCCAGGCGGGGCGCTTAATGCGTTAGCTGCGACACGGAAACCGTGGAATGGTCCCCACATCTAGCGCCCAACGTTTACGGCGTGGACTACCAGGGTATCTAATCCTGTTCGCTCCCCACGCTTTCGCTCCTCAGCGTCAGTTACGGCCCAGAGAACTGCCTTCGCCATCGGTGTTCTTCCTGATATCTGCGCATTCCACCGCTACACCAGGAGTTCCATTCTCCCCTACCGCACTCTAGCCTGCCCGTACCCACTGCAGACCCGAAGTTGAGCCTCGGGATTTCACAGCAGACGCGACAGACCGCCTACGAGCTCTTTACGCCCAATAATTCCGGACAACGCTCGCACCCTACGTATTACCGCGGCTGCTGGCACGTAGTTAGCCGGTGCTTTTTCTGCAGGTACCGTCACTTACGAAAAGCTTCTTCCCTACCAAAAGAGGTTTACAACCCGAAGGCCGTCATCCCTCACGCGGCGTTGCTGCATCAGGCTTGCGCCCATTGTGCAATATTCCCCACTGCTGCCTCCCGTAGGAGTCTGGGCCGTGTCTCAGTCCCAGTGTGGCCGGTCACCCTCTCAGGCCGGCTACCCGTCGTCGCCTTGGTAAGCCATTACCTCACCAACAAGCTGATAGGCCGCGAGTCCATCCCCCACCAAAAAATCTTTCCACCCACAACAGATGCCTGTGCGGGTCATATCCAGTATTAGACGCCGTTTCCAGCGCTTATCCCAGAGTGAAGGGCAGGTTACTCACGTGTTACTCACCCGTTCGCCACTAATCCCCCCAGAGCAAGCTCCAAGGATCATCGTTCGACTTGCATGTGTTAAGCACGCCGCCAGCGTTCGTCCTGAGCCAGGATCAAACTCTCCATAAAAAATGATTACCCCCAACCAAGCAAAACCTGGAAGAAGGCGAGTTTGTCTGACTAGATCGAATATCAAACTGACATTCAAAATATCTAACCAAAAGGAATCTCGCACCAACAACAACCAAAAAAGGCCGCCATCAGTGCCGAGGTTAATTGGCATTGAACATTGTGCACGCTGTTGAGTTCTCAAGGATCGGACACTCCCGACCATCGATCCGCAGATCTACTTGTCGGGGTAACTTTTCCGTGTCACCGAACGCAAGCATCCTGTCGAGCTCAAAGCCGACAGTGCTGTACGTTGAGGACGTTCGCCCTCAGACCAGTGGTTCTCTCCACGGAGTGGAGTAGCTCTTCGGCTGAGGAGCGGTCCCGCTTGAGGCCGGAAGCCCTTCGGACTTTCCGCACCTTTGGGGTGACAAGTAAGTACTTTACGGGTCGTGGCCGAGTGGTGCAAATCGGCCCCGGATCCCGGGCGTGGCGCCTTCTCGGGGCGCCGGCGCGGCCGGTTCTCGAGGCGGTCGCGGCGCCTTCTCCGGGGGTGGGGGTGGCACGTTCTCGGGGCCACTGCGACCCCTCCTCGGAGCCTGGGAGACGGTGCTTCCGCCGCCGCTCGTGACTCAGAGAGTGACGACGAGCTTCCTCGCCGAGACTCCGTTCTTCAGCACGCTCAGCGCCTCGGGAATCGCCTCGAGGCCCGTGCCGATGACCCGTGCCTCAGGCGCGCTCCGATAGCTGCCGGAGATCAAGGCGCGCGGCAGGAAGTCACCGTAGATCGCTTCCCCCACGCCGTTGTCCTTCAGCGTGCCGCCCCAGACGAGGCCGAGGCGCACGCCGCTGGCTCGACGCGCACGCAGTCGCTCCGCCAGGCCGAGGTTCACCGTGGCGACGCGACGGCGGCCGCGGGCCCCGGACGCGATGGCCAGCGCCGGTCGAAGCGAGCCGGCCCCGATGGCGAGGACACCGGCGAGACTGTCGCGACCGATGGCATCCAACGTCTCGTGTACCGCGGTGCGACTTCGGTAATCGGCCACCGCTGAGGCGCCGAGTGAGCGCACGTACTCGAAGTTGCGCGGCGACGCGGTGGTGACCACACGGTAGCCCGCGTTGCGTGCGAGTTGGATGCCATTGCTTCCCACACTCGTAGAGCCGCCCCAGATGACGACGACCTCGTCGCGCTCGGCAGCCGGCACATGCGGCAGCTCGAGGCCCAACTGGTCTTCCTGGAACAGACCGGATGCCGCAGTGGAAAGGGTCAGCGGCAACACGGCGGCCCGTTCGTAGGGCATGTCGTCGGGGATCGGCGAGACAAGATTCTGCATCAACACCACGTAGTGCTGAAAGGCCCCCTCGGCCGGCCGGTTCCGGTTCTTCTCGGTGCCGGCCGCCATGCCGAGCACCCGGTCGCCGACGCGCAACCGGGTGACGCCCGGGCCGACTGCCGCGATGTCGCCGGCGACATCTCCTCCGATGACCGTGGGGAAGGTCAGCCATGGCAGCGCGATGCGATAACCGAGCGCCGGAAGGTTGTCGACCGGATTGACCGCGACGGCACGGGCGCGGACGACGACTTCCCCGGGGCCGGGGCTCGTGTAGGGGGCGGCGCCCACGGTGAAGCGCCGGCCGGGCTTGAACAGCCACAGCGCACGGTTGGTGGGGGCGCGAGATTCCATGACTGCATGCTAGACACTGTCTAGTACCTAGTCAATGTCTAGTACTTGTTAGGATGCCCGCATGTCCGATCGCCCGGTCCATCACGGCAACCTGCGCGCCGTGCTCCTCGATCAGGCCGAGGTCAGGTTGCGCGAGCGTGGGGTCGCGGGACTCTCCCTGCGCGAACTCGCCCGCGAGGCCGGAGTGAGCCACGGCGCACCCCGCAGTCACTTCATCGACAGAGCCGCGCTACTCGATGCGCTGGCCGAGCGCGGATTCGTGCGGTTCGCGGAGGTGGTGGAGCAGGCATCCACTCGTCGATCGACGAGTTACAGGAGTCGGCTGCGCCGCACCGCCCACGCCGCTCTCGACTTCTCGATCGGCAACGCCGCTCTGCTCGAGGTGATGTTCACGGGCAAGGTGGGCGAGGCATCCGAGGCCATCGAACGGGCGGCCGGGCGGCTGTTCCTCGCGGTTCGCGGAGTGATCGACGCCGGCGTCGCCGCCGGGGCATTCGAGGAGGCGGATGTCGAGCGCATCTCGCTGTTGTGGTCCGCGACGGTGCAGGGCGCGGCCACGCTCGTCGCCTCGGGGCGAGCGACCCGAGCACAGGCGGACGCGATCGTCGACGACACCGTCGCGCTCGTGCTCTCGGGTTCGATCCGCGCGCTGTAGCCGCCACACCGCCTCCACCAGACCGCCGCCGCGGCCAGGCCACCGGCGCGCCACGCCACCGCTGCAGCCTCCGCCGGCATCCGGCCGGCGCGAAAACAGCAACTGTCGCCCGAAAGAGCAGAAATCCTGCTGTTTTCGCGGCGAGAGCGCGATCGCTGCTGTTTTCGCACGGGCCGGAGACGTAGAAGCACCGGCCGGAGACGCTGACGGGACGGCCGGAGTCGCAGACGCGCCGGCGGCCGACCGCGCCCAGAGTCGACGGCGGCCAGACACGCCGGCCGCCAGACACGCCGGAGCCCCGGACGCGCTGGCCACAGACGCAGACGCGCCAGCCGCCAGACACGACGAAGGGCGCCGTGCGGCGCCCTTCGTCGTCGGGCTCAGATCCCGCGGGCGAGCCGGTAGTACGCGGCGCTCCACTGCAGCTGCTGCTCGAACTCCCGGGGACGCGTGTGCTCGTCGATGACGACCAGCTCGGTGCCGGACATGCGTGCGAAGTCTTCCCAGGCATCCAGTCCCACGGTGCTGCACATGACGGTGTGGTGGGCGGCGCCGGCCTGCAGCCAGGCCCAGGCGGACGTGCGGAAGTCGGGCTCCGGCACCCAGACCGCGCGGCCCACCGGCAGCTTCGGCAACGGCTGCGTCGGCGGCACCACCTCGACCACGTTCGCCGTGAGGCGGAACCTGTCGCGCATGTCCGAGAGGGCGACGACCACGGCGGGGCCGGCATCCGCGTTGAAGACCAGACGCACCGGGTCGTCCTTGCCGCCGATTCCCAGCGGGTGGATCTCCAACGTGGGCTTCGCGGTGCTGAGCGACGGGCTCACCTCGAGCATGTGTGCTCCGAGGATGCGCTCCTGCCCAGGGGTCAGGTCGTACGTGTAGTCCTCCATCAGGGATGCCCCGCCCGGCAGCCCCGCGCCCATCACGTTCGCGATGCGCACGAGCACGGCGGTCTTCCAGTCGCCTTCGGCGCCGAAGCCATAGCCCTCGGCCATCAGCCGCTGCACCGCGAGGCCCGGCAGCTGCTTGAGCGCGCCGAGATCCTCGAAATTCGTGGTGAACGCCCCGAAGCCGCCCTCCTCGAGGAACGAGCGCAGCCCCAGCTCGATCGCGGCGCCGTCACGCAGCGACTGGTGCCGCTCCCCGCCCCGGCGCAGCTCGGGCACCACGTCGTAGAGCTCCTCGTACTCGGCCACGAGCGCGTCGATCTCTGCCTCGGATGCCTGCGCGACGGCATCCGCGAGCTCGTTCACGCCCCACGTGTTCACCTGCACGCCGAACACGTGCTCGGCCTCGGTCTTGTCGCCCTCGGTCACGGCGACGAACCGCATGTTGTCGCCGAACCGAGCCAGCTTGAGAGAGCGGGATGCCGCGAGCCCGGCGGCAGCGCGCGTCCAGGTGCCGATGCGGCCGCTCACCGCGGGATCGCTGACGTGTCCGACGACCGTGGTGCGCGGCACGCCCAGCCGGGACTGGATGTAGCCGAACTCGCGGTCGCCGTGCGCCGCCTGATTGAGATTCATGAAGTCGAAGTCGATCTCGGCCCACGGCAGCTCGACGTTCGCCTGCGTGTGCAGGTGCAGCAACGGCTTCTGCAGCGCGTCGAGGCCTGCGATCCACATCTTCGCGGGGCTGAAGGTGTGCATCCACGCGATGACGCCGATCACGGAGTCGTCCGCGTTCGCCTCGAGCATCACGCGGCGGATCTCGTCCGAGCCGGTCAGCACGGGCTTCCACACGACGCGCACCGGCACGTCGTCGGCGGCACCGAGGCGGTCGGCGATCGCGCGCGACTGATCGGCGACCTGCGCGAGGGTCTCGGGGCCGTAGAGGTGCTGGCTTCCGGTGAGGAACCAGACCTCATAAGAGTCAAGAGAGGTGGTCAGCGGTGTGCGAGTCATGGATCGTTCTTTCTGTACATGGTGTGGGCCCGAGTGCATGGTTCGGGCCGGTGGAGAAGCTGTCTGGTCGGATCGGGTCGTGGTGTGCGCCGAGACTTGATGCGACTGATGGTCAGGGGACGGGGACGGGAAGGGATCAGAGCGCGTCGATCGCGGCGCGCTCCACGGCCAGGCCGGATCGGTAGCGATCGAGGTAGGCGGCAAAGCCGGCGACGTCGGAGGTGACGGGCTCGGTGACCTGCACCGGGGCATCCCGGAACACACGATCGTCGAGGTAGCTCGCCAGCGACGGCGGCGCCGCTGCCTGAGCGCCCGACGCTGCGACAGTCCGTGCGCCCGACGCGGTCCCAGTCGATGCGCCGGACGCAGCACCAGTCGACGTGCCCGATGCGGCAGCGCTCGCAGCGGATGCCCCGCCGGACCCGATCACGGACGTCACCTCGCGCGCGTACGCCGCAAGCACGGCGATGCCCCACGCGCCGCCCTCGGCGGCGGACTCGCCGACGGCGACCGGGGCGTCGAGCGCAGCGGCGAGGAAACGCTGCGCGACGCCCGCCGTGCGGAACACGCCGCCGTGGGCGTGCATGCGGTCAAGGGCAACGCCCTCGTCGGCGAGCACGCGCATGCCGAGGCTGAGCGTGCCGAAGACGCCGTAGAGCTGCGCACGGATCGCGTTCGCGAGCGTGAAGGCACTGTCGGGCGTGCGCACGAACAGCGGGCGTCCCTCCTCAGTGCCGGTGATCGGCTCGCCCGCGAGGTAGTTGTAGGCGAGCAGGCCGCCGGCGTCGGCATCGCCGTTCAGCGCCTCGGTGAGCAGTGCTTCGTACACGGCGTCCGCGTCGAGGTGCATTCCGGCCACCTCGGCGAACCGCGCGAACATGCCCGCCCAGGCGGCGAACTCGCTCGCGCCGTTGTTGCAGTGCACCATGGCCACCGGATCGCCCGACGGCGTCGTGACCAGGTCGAGCTCCTCATGCGAGCGCTGCAGCGCGTGTTCGAGCACGACCATCGCGAAGATGCTCGTCCCCGCGCTGACATTGCCGGTGCGCGGGGCGACTGCGTTGGTCGCAACCATGCCTGTGCCCGCGTCGCCTTCGGGAGCGCAGAACGGCGCGCCCGGCTGCAGCGCGCCGCTCGTGTCGAGCAGCGCCGCGCCCTCCGCCGTGAGCTCGCCCGCGCGCTCTCCGGCGACGAGCACCTCCGGGAGCAGGTCCGCAAGATGGATGCCCGCCTCGCCCACGCGCTCATCGAATCGTGCGAGCAACTCGGCGTCGTAGCCGAGGGGGGAGGCGCCGATCGGGAACATACCGGAGGCATCCCCCACGCCCAGCACCTTGCGGCCGGTCAGTTGCCAGTGCACGTACCCGGCGAGCGTCGTGAGGAACGAGACGTACGGCACATGCGGCTCGCTGTCGAGCACCGCCTGATAGAGGTGTGCGACCGACCAGCGCAGCGGGATGTTCACACCGAACAACTCGCTCAGCTCGGCGGCGGCGCGGGCCGTGTTCGTGTTGCGCCAGGTGCGGAAAGGCACGAGCTGCTGGTCATTCTCGTCGAACGCGAGATAGCCGTGCATCATCGCTGAGACGCCCACCGCGCCGAGCTCGGTGAGCGGCACGTCGTAGCGCCGTCGCACGTCAACCACGAGATCGGCGTAGGCGGCCTGGATGCCCGTCCAGACATCCTCGAGCGAGTACGTCCAGAGGCGGTCGACGAACTCGTTCTCCCAGGCGTGGCTGCCGGCGGCGATGGTCGCCGCCGGGTCGTCGCCGATCAGGCACGCCTTGATGCGCGTAGAACCGAGTTCGATGCCGAGCACGGCGCGGCCGGAGCGGATGGCGTCGGCCGCGGCGGCCGCGGGAGAGGGTCGCCCTTCGGTTCTCTCCGCTCGCTCACCGGGCACCGTCCGAGCGGCCGTCACGACTCGCTCCTGCGGACATCCGTCGACTGGCCGTAGACGTTCTGGTAGCGGTCGTAGAGCTTGTCGATCGACTCCTGCGGAATCGGCACGAGCTCACCGCCCTGGCGCGCGATGTGCACCGTGCGGGCGACGTCTTCGACCATGACCGCGGCCTTGACGGCATCCTTGGCACTCACGCCGATCGTGAACGGGCCGTGGTTCTGCATCAGCACGGCCCGCGAGCGGTGACCGCGCAGCGTCTGGACGATGCCCCGGCCGATGGAGTCGTCGCCGATGATGGCGAACGGACCGACCGGAATCGGCCCGCCGAACTCGTCGGCCATGGCGGTGATGACGCAGGGGATCTCTTCGCCCCGCGCCGCCCAGGCCACGGCGTAGGTCGAGTGGGTGTGCACCACGCCGCCCACCTCCGGCATGTTCCGGTACACGTACGCGTGCGCCGCCGTGTCGCTCGACGGGGACCGGTCGCTGCCCGCCGTGCCCGCGATGACGTTGCCGTCGAGGTCGCACAGGATCATGTTCTCGGGCGCCAGGTCGTCGTACGACACCCCCGACGGCTTGATGACGAAGAGATCCTCGCTCGGATCGCCGCCGGTGCGCACGCGACCGGAGACGTTGCCGCCGGTCCACACGACAAGGCCGTTGCGCACGAGCTCGGAATGCAGGGATGCCACCTGAACGCGAATGCGCGCGATGGCGGTCTCGAGGTCGTCGCTCGGCGTCGACGGCACGGGGGGCTGTTCCGCGTTGTTCACGATGTGGGGTCACTCCTTGTTTCTGGGTTGTTCCTCGGGATCGGGCGTACCCGCTTCCCGTCCTATTACACGTGCACCGAATGCGACTTGCACGTGCACCGAATGCGACGGTGGAGACGACTCGCGCCTCTCACCGCCGCATCCGCTGGTCACGCCGTCGCCTTGGGCGGTGTCGCCCCCGGCGAGCCGACGATCGATTTCGGCAGTCGCCGCGGTCGCGGTTTGCCTCGGCGCAGGGCGCCTTTGTTGAGGTTGAGGTCAGTCATTGCGAACCGGTCACACAGTGTGCCGTTGTGACCGGTTCGTGTCGGAGCCTAGCCACGAGCCAGGCGGACCATAACACCGCGTTACCGGAATGTTATGAGCAATTTGCGAAACGGTCACAATTGTTCGCGGAAACTACTTTCCGGCCGCCGGAGGTGCATTACGCTCCCCTTATGGTGAACGACCCCGCGAGGCTCCGACCGGCGAGCATCCACGATGTCGCGAAACTCGCCGGCGTTTCATACCAGACGGTTTCGCGGGTTCTGAACGACCGCCCGAACATCCGCGAGACGACCAAGCAGAGGGTTCTCGACGCCATGGCGGAGTTGAGCTTCCGTCCGAACCGCGCCGCTCGCATGCTGGCGACTAGCCGCAGTCGCACCATCGGCGTGATCGCCGCGGTACACGGCTCGTACTACGGCCCGACGAGCATCGTGAGCGCGACCGAGGATGTCGCGCGGGAACACGGCTATTCGACGTTCCTCGCGAACCCGCGCAACGTCGACGCGTCGTCCCTCGCGGATGCCATGGAGCGGCTCATCGCCGAGGGCGTTGAGGGGATCGTGGCCGTTGCACCTCAGACGCAGTCGACCGAGGCGATCAAGTCGGTGCGGGTTCCCGTGCCGATCGCACTCGTGCAGAACCAGGCCGACTCCGATTCGGCCGGTCTCTCCGTCGACAACGCGCTCGGAGCATCCCTCGCCGTTCGGCATCTCGTGAGCCTGGGGCACCGGCGCATCGCCACGGTGCGCGGCCCCGAGGGCTGGGCCGAGGCGGACGGCCGCCTGCGCGGCTTTCTGGAGACGCTTGCCGATTCCGGACTCGACCCGGTCGCCGTCGAAACCGGCGATTGGACGGCGGAGGCGGGATACCTCGCCTATCAGCGCCTGCACTCGCTCGGCATGACGGCGGTGTACTGCGCGAACGACCAGATGGCGCTCGGCCTGATCCACGGGGCATCCGAACGCGGGGTGCGCGTTCCGGCGGATCTCTCGGTCGTCGGCTTCGACGACGTCCCCGAGGCGGCGCATTACCTTCCGCCGCTGACCACGATCCGTCAGGACTTCGAGGAGCTCGGACGCCGTGCCGTCACCGTTCTCATCGGGCGCCTCGGCGGAGAAGACACCCGATTCGACACCCCCGTCACGCCGCAGCTCGTCGTGCGAGCATCCACGATGCCTCCGCAGACTGCCTGAGCCCGCGGGCACCGTGCAAGACGGCCCGTGGAGGCGACGCCACGGCCGTCTCCACGGGGCCGCCTCCACGAGCCGTCCCGACGGCTCAGCCGTACTGCAGTTGCTGCTTGTACGAGGTGAGCATGAACTCGGTGAGCTCGCCCAGCGAGGTCTCCTCGACGCGCTTGTCGAGGGTGACCCGGCCCTGTTCGATGACGTTGATGCGGTCGCACAGCTCGAAGATGTGCGTGTAGTTGTGGTCGACGACGAGCATCGACACCCCGTGCTCACGCGCGAGGTTCTTGACGAGCGCGATGATCAGGGACGCCTCCCTCGCTCCCATCGCGGCGAGCGGCTCATCGAGCAACAGGATCTTCATTCCGGGCTGCCGGGTGGCACGCGCGACGGCGATGGCCTGCCGTTGCCCACCTGACAGCTTCTCGACCGGTGTGTCGACCGAGGGGATGCTCACCTGGATGTCTGACAGATACCGCCGCGCCTCTTCCTTCATCCGCTTGTTCCGCAGGAATCGGAGGCCGCGTCCGACGGTCAGCTCCCGGTTCAAGAAGAGGTTGTGGTAGACGGAGAGCTCGTCCACGAGCGCCAGGTCCTGGAACACGGTCTCGATGCCGTGCGCCCGGGCGTCGTCGACCGACTTGAACTCGACAGGTTCCCCGTCGACCCAGATGCGCCCGCCGTCGGGCTGGTAATACCCGGTGATGATCTTCACCAGCGTCGACTTGCCTGCACCGTTGGACCCCACGAGGCCGAGAACCTCCCCCGGCTCGAGGTGGAGTGTCACCCCCTCCAGCGCGGAGACGGGACCGAAGCTCTTCGAGATCTCTTCTATTCGCAGGACGCTGCCGCCCTGGTTCTTTGTCTGATCGGCCATTGCCAATATTCCCTTGTTCTGACGCCGTTCGCGCTCGCAGTGCGATTCGGCGTCGACGTTTCAGTGGGTGGAAGCGGATTCCGGAGACGAGTCGTCCTCGACGCTCGGAAGCGACTGTCCTGCTCCGGGATCGGCACCCCGAGCGGACTTCTTCCTGGCTCTGCCGCCGCCCCGACGTCCTGCCCGAAGCGAGTCCATCTGGATGTTGAGGATCATGGCGCCCAGGATGGCGAGGCCCAGCACGAGCTGGTAGGCGAACGCGTTGATGCCCATGATGTTGAACCCGTCCTCCAGCACGCCGAGGACGATGGCACCGATGGCCGCGCCGATGATCGTTCCCTTGCCACCGGTCAGCGCGGTGCCACCGACGACGGCCGCCGCGACTCCGTAGAACATCAGGGTCAGGCCGTCAGTGCCCGGATTCAGGCTGCCGATGCGGTATCCGTCGAGGATGCCGAGGAACGCGCCCAGCAAGGAGCAGATCGCGAAGCACGCGACGCGCACCCATCCGACCTTGACGCCGGACTCGGCGGAGGCCGTCACGTTGCCACCGGTCGCCGTGATGTGTAGACCGAAGCTCGTGTGCCGGAAGACGATGTGCAGAGCGACCGCGATGCCCAGCGCCCACAGGATCGATGAGAACTGCCAGGCGCCCAGGACCTGCGCGAGAGTATCGCCGCCGACGGGGTTGACCTGGATGCCGTTCGACGACAGCAGGACGATGCCCTCCAGAGCGAACACCGTACCGAGCGTGGTGATGAACGACGGTACGCGCAGATAGACGGTGATCAACCCGTTGATGATGCCGATCACGATGCCGATCACCAGCGTGATGATGATTCCGAGCAGCGGCGGAATGCCCGCATTGTTCAGATACACCACCAGGAAGGGCGAGAGCACGTAGACGCCACCGACCGACAGGTCGATCTCGCCCAGCGTCAGAACGGGCACCTCCGCCACCGCGAGGATCAGGATCGGGGCGATGTAACCCGACACGGTCGAGAGGTTGGATCCCGTCGCGAAGGCCGAGGTCGCGACGCTGAAGAAGATGATCAGCGCGATCCCGACGAGGGTGACGACGAGTTCCTGACCCTGGATGAGCCGCCGCCAGCGGCTGGGCCGGGTGGGCGCGGCCGGAATGCCGCGCCCCTCGGTTGAGGCAGTTGCCACGGGAGTTCCCACTTTCACTCCTGGATCGACGACGGCGCCGACAGCACCTTCTTGGTGCTCGATGCACCCTCGAAGCGGTTCTTGCTGTTGAGGTACGGACCGACGTTACTGCTGGTCACGAACTTCAGACCTGTGTTCGTCTCCACCGGAGCGACGAGCCCGCCGGAGACGTTGTACAGGAACAGCTGAAGGATCGAGAGGAACCCCTGCAGGTAGGCCTGCTGGTCGATGGTGAAGTCGAGGTTCTTGTCCTTGACCTGCTGCAGGGTCGGTGTGCCGACATCCCAGCCCGAGCCCTTCACGCCCGTCGAGGCGTACTTGGCCACGGTCTTCGCGACGGCGATTCCGCTGCCCGCATCGACGGCGTAGAGGAACTTGGCGTTCTGGTGCCCTTGGAACCACGCCTCGACCGCTGACAGCTCCGCGCCCTCGGCCGCACCCGTCGCCACCTGCACGAACTTCACGCCCGCATCTTCGAGCACCGCCTTCGCACCGTCGGCACGCGGCTGGATGTTGCCGGTACCGGGTGTCGCGATCATGCACGCGACGGTGTCGCCGGCCTTGACCTGCTGAAGAATGCGCTTGCCTGCCTCGGTGCCGGCCGCCGTCAGGTCCTGACCGATGTACGACATGACGGGAGTGTCGCTGCCGACAGGCGGGTTGGCGTTGTACGAGATGACCGGGATGCCCTCCGAGAGCGCCTTCTTGGTCGGCCCGGTGAACGCCGTCTTGTCGATGACCGGAACGCCGATTCCATCGACCTTCGACGTGATGGCGCTGTTCATCGCGTTGACCATCTCGGAGACGATGGAGTTCTCGGATCCGGTCCAGTTGTAGCTGCAGCCCAGAAGCTCGCACGCGTCATCGGCACCGAACCTCGTCGGGGTGAAGAACGAGTTCGTCGTCACGTGGTTGACGAGAGTGAACTTGTACTTCTTGTGTCCGGGGTACGGTCCACCGCCGGACGACGCGTCTGCGGTGGCGCCACCGGTACATGCCGCCAGAAGTGCGGAGAGCGCGGGAACCCCGACCCCGGCGATCCCGACGTTCCGGATCAATCGCCGCCGTGAGAACTCGCGTCGCGACTCGCCCGGTTCCGGCTCGATCTGGATGTCATCCGACATTGGTTCCTCCTTGAACTTTCACTGCTCTCTACGACCGGCCTCCCCTCGGCAGACCCCGGCACGGAGCCGTGGAGCCCGAGGCACACGTCACCGTCCCACTCGATCCGCCCCATCGCGGGCAGCCTGCTGGACGGTCGTATGTGACCGGTTCGCATTGAACATAGCCATGTGCCGCGGTCAGCACTGGCCCTCGTTACCAAACTGTGACGCCCGGCGCTCTGAAGCGGGTTCCGAGACGTTGAAAGAACCTCGCCAAGGTCTGAGTGGTCGGATAATCTCCGGTGCTATGCCCACGAGTCCACCACCGCAGAAGGCGGCGAGCATCCGCGACGTCGCGCGCGTGGCCGGCGTCTCGTACCAGACCGTCTCCCGCGTGCTCAACGATCACCCGAGCATCCGGCCGTCGACGCGCCAACGGGTGCTCGACGCGGTCGACCAACTCGACTTCCATCCCAACCGCGCGGCGCGCATCCTGGCGACCAGCCGAAGCCAGACCATCGGGGTCGTCGCCGCGGCTCAGGGCGCGCATTACGGGCCGACCAGCATCATCTCGGCGTTCGAGAACGCCGCCCGCGATCACGGCTACACCACGCTGCTCGCCAGCCCGCGCGGCCTCGACCCGGCCTCACTTCACGAAGCGGTTCTGCACCTCGTGCACCAGGGCGTCGACGGCATCGCGGCGCTCGCACCCGAGGCGAAGTCGGCCGAAGCGATCATGGTGACGCGCACGCGCATACCGATCGTCCTTCTTCAGTCCGATCATCTGCAGGATGCCGGTCTCTCGGTGGACAACGTGCTCGGCGCCCGTCTGGCGGCCGACCACCTGGTGGCGCTGGGCCACCGCAGACTGGCGATGCTGACGGGTCCCCTGTCGTGGACGGAGGCCCAAGCGCGTCGAAACGGGACCGATGAGAGCGTGGCGGATGCCCGTGCCGAGCTCACGTGCATCGTCGAGGGAGACTGGTCGGCAGAGTCGGGATACCTGGCATTCCGCCGCATCCACGAATCGCGGCCCACCGCCGTGTTCTGCTCGAACGACCAGATGGCGCTGGGCGTGATCCACGCGGCGAGCGAGGCCGGCGTGCGTGTTCCGGCGGATCTCTCGGTGGTCGGTTTCGACGACGTTCCCGAAGCGGCGCACTACCTCCCGCCGATCACGACGATCCGCCAGGACTTCGAGGAGCTCGGACGCCGCGCCGTCTCCGTGCTCGTCGGCAGACTCCGCGGTGAAGACACCCACTTCGACGCACCCGTCACACCCAAGCTCATCGTGCGCGCGTCGACGATGCCGCCGTCGACCGTGTGAGGCGCTGGCTCGCGGGCCGGCGTTCACCCTGCATCACAGGGGCGAACCCGATACATCGCTGCGCTCGCGGGCCGCGCGGCGATGACCGGGGCTCGGGCCCGGCTCAGACCGCGCCGAGCGTGGATCCTCGCGTGACCAGCCTCGGTTCGACCCGTTCCACCCCGGGGCGCGGAGCGCCGCCGATGGCCTCGAGCAGGAGTTCCGCAGACAGCCTGCCGATCTCGCCGAGGCGCGTGTTCACCGTCGTCAGGGGCGGCCGCGTGCCCTCGACCATGGCATCCCAGTCGTCGAACCCGGTCAGGGCGATGTCGTCGGGGATGCCGACCCCGCGTTCCCGAAGCCGCTCCGCCACGCCGCGCGCGATCTGGTCGCTGCCGCACGTGATGGCATCCGGCACCGTGTTCGCGTGATCGAGCAGGATGTCCGCTGCGGCACGGCCCCACGCCTCGCTCCACGCGCCGTACAGCGGCTCGTGCACGAGCGGATGGCCGCCCGCCTCCGCCACGTGCGCCATGGATTCCGCGCGCACGGTCGCGCTGAAATGATCCTTCGGACCCGTCACGTGCGCCAGCCCCGTGCGGCCGAGACTCGTCAGGTGCTTGAACACCAGTCGTGCGCCGGCCGCGTCGTCGGGCACGACGGAGGTGTTTGCGGGATCGAGCGACGAGGCGTGCGCGTAGACGACGGGCAGTCCGACATTGAGCGGAGGGCGCGGATCCGTACGGCGACCGGTGACGATCAGGCCGTCCACCCGCTGCTCGAGGAGCCGTCGGAGGTAGTACTGCTCGCGAAGCGCGTCATCGCGCGTGTCACAGAGCAGGACCATGATCTCGCCGACGCTCAGCGCGTTCTCCGCCCCGAGCATGATCGGAAGGCTGAAGCGCCCGACCGAGTCGCCGGTGAGCAGTGCCACGGTGACCGCGCGCTCCGCCCTCTCGCTTCGCATGCCGCGCTCGGCGAAACCGAGCCGCTCAGCCGCTCGGAGCACCCGATCTCTCGTCGAGTCGCGCAACTGGCCTGTGTTGTTGAGAGCCTTCGAGGCGGTCGCCGTCGACACGCCCGCCTCGGCCGCGACATCGGCGACGCGAACGAACATGCGCTCCGCATTCTGTGCCATCGTGCCCCTTCGTTCGCCGATCGGGTCCACTACGGAAACTCCATTCCGCGACGGATGCGCCTACAGTATCAGTCAATAGAGGGTTGACGGGAGCACCGAGATCTCGCTAGGTTCGCCTTGCATTCGGAACGTTTCGGAAACGTTTCTCGACCGATATACGCACGAGGCGGGCGTGGAACCCGCTGCGCCAACCCGCCACCCACGAGGACATCACGTGACGATCGACACCGACAACTCCCACCTCGCCGACGATGCCACAACGCCGACCGTCGCCGGCCCGGCGCATCCCCGCGCCACCACCACCCTGCGCCCGCTCGCGCTCAGCGACGTGCGCCTCGGCGACGGGTTCTGGCTCGAGCGCCAGCGCGCGAATCGCGACGTCTCCATTCCGGACGGCCTCCGACAGCTGCACGACGCCGGCAACCTGCACAACTTCGAGGTCGCGGCCGGTCGCGCCGACGGCGACGTGATCGGGCCGATCTTCGCGGACTCCGACGTCTACAAGTGGCTCGAGGCCGCGGCGTGGGAGTATGCGCGCGAACCGGATTCCTCCCTCCTCGACGACCAGCTGCGCGTGACCGAGCTCGTCGCCGCCGCCCAGGAGTCCGACGGATACCTCAACACCGTCGTGCCGCGGCGCGAGGGCGAGCGCTACGGACATCCGGAGCGGAACCACGAGCACTACTGCGCCGGCCACCTCATCCAGGCCGGCGTCGCCCAGAAGCGTGCCACCGGCCGCGACGACCTGCTGAACGTCGCCGTGAAGGTCGCCGACCACCTCGTGCGCGAGTTCGGGCCGCGATCCGCGACGGGATCCGCCGGCGACGTGGACGGGCATCCGGTTATCGAGACCGCGCTCGTGGAGCTCTACCGTGAGACCGGGACGCGCGACTACCTCGACCTGGCGGCGTGGTTCGTCGACGCACGCGGGCATGATTCGCTCGAGCGGTTTGGCGGCAACTCCACGTACCTCTCCGATCGTGTTCCGGTGCGCGAGGCCACCACGCTCGAGGGCCACGCCGTGCGCGCGGTCTACCTCACGACCGGTGCGACCGACGTGGCCATCGAGACGGGCGACGACGCGCTGCTGGCCGCGCTCGGCGCACAGTACGACCACATGTCCGCCACGAAGCAGTACGTGACCGGCGGACTCGGTGCACGCTGGGACGGGGAGGCGTTCGGCGACGAGTACGAGCTGCCCTCCGACCGCGCCTATGCCGAGACCTGCGCGGCGATCGGCGCCGTGCAGTGGGCGTGGCGCATGCTGCTCGCGACCGGCGAGGCATCCTACGGCGACCAGATCGAGCGTCTGCTGTTCAATGGTTTTCTCGCCGGCGTCTCGCTGCGCGGTGGCGACTACTTCTACGTCAACCCGCTGCAGGTGCGGCACGACGCGCACGCCGACGAGGAGCGCAACCCGAAGAACGGACGGCTGCGCTGGTTCGGATGCGCGTGCTGTCCACCCAACATCATGCGCACGCTCTCGAGCCTCGGCGGCTACCTCGCCACCAGCACCGGCGACGGCGTGCAGCTGCACCAGTACGCCTCCGGAACCCTGCGTGCCACCACGGACGCCGGTGACCTCGAACTGCGCGTCGAGACCGCCTACCCGTGGAACGGTCGCGTGCGCGTGACCGTCGTGGCCGCACCGGAGGCGCCCGTCACGCTCAGCCTGCGGATCCCGGCTTGGGCGGCCGGTGCGACGCTCGACGGCGCCGCGACTCAACCCGGCGGCTACGCGAGGATCACGCGATCCTTCGCGGCCGGCGACGCCCTGGTGCTCGAGCTGCCGCTCGCCCCACGCATCACACGACCGCACTCGCGAGTGGATGCCCTGCGCGGCACAGTCGCGGTCGAGCGCGGCCCGCTCGTGTACGCCTTCGAGGCGCAGGACCAGCCAGGGTTGGTGCTCGACGACGTCGCGGTGGACGCGGCGTCGCTGAGCGAGCAGGCAGAGGCATCCGTCGCCGAAGCGCGCGAGCTCGCACTTCCCGGACTCGTCACCGTCTCGTTGCGCACCCCGTGCGGCGACGCACTCACCGGCATCCCGTACTTCGCCTGGGCCAACCGCACGGTCGACGACATGAGGGTCTGGCTGCCCGAGGGCTGACCGGGCCAGCACCTGAACAAGGGGACTTCGGATGCTATGACGTCGGCCGGGCGACCAGCGTCGCGGTCACCGTGTGCTCCGTTCCGTTGCGCATGAACGTGATCTTCACCGTGTCACCCGCCTTGTGGGTGAGCAGGAACAACGTGACCACGTCGGTGCTGTCGACGGGATGCCCGGCGAGTTCGGTGATCACGTCGCCCGCTTGGATGCCTGCTGCAGCGACAGACCCGTCCGGGTCGACGCTGTTCACGTAGAGGCCGTCCTCGATGCCCCACTTCTCCGCCACCGCGTGCGGGATCGGCGTGAGCTGAGCACCGAAGTACGGGTACGACACGGTCCCCTTCTCGATCAGGTCGTCCGCGATGCGCGACGCGAGGTTCACCGGCACGGCGAACCCGATGCCGACCGATCCGCCGCCCGAGGCCCCCTCATCGTTCGGCACCGTGGCGATCGCGGTGTTCACGCCCACGAGGTGGCCCGAGCAATCTACGAGGGCGCCGCCCGAATTGCCCGGGTTGATGGAGGCATCCGTCTGGATCGCCCCCGCGAGGACCGTCGTCTGGCCGTCATCACTCGGTACCGGAACGTTGCGTCCGAGCGCACTGACAATGCCCGCGGTCACCGTGCTGGAGAGGCCGAGTGGAGCGCCGAGCGCCACGACGGGCTGGCCGACGACGACCTTCTCGCTGTCGCCGAGCGCGATCACGGGCAGGTCGGAATCGGCATCCACCTTGAGCACGGCGAGATCGGATGCAGGGTCGCGCCCGGTGATCGTCGCCTTCTCGGTGTGGCCGTTGGAGAAGGTCACCGTCACCTTGCCGTCGTTCGCGGCCGAGGAGACGACATGGTTGTTGGTGACGATGTAGCCGTCTTTGCGGATGATCTCCCCGCTGCCGACGCTGCCCCCAGCCGGTGCCGACACGTTGATCGTGACGATGGTGGGCAGCACCTCGTCGGCGATGTGCACGGCATCGCACGTGCCACCCGATGCCGAGGAGCCAGCGGAACCCGGGCCCGATCCAGCGCCGGATGCCGCACCCCGGCTGATCGACGCCCCGAGCCACCCCGCGCCGCCGCCGAACACGATCGCCACGACCGCGGCCACGACCCAGACCAGCCATACCGGCGCGCGGCCGCGACCGCGCGCCGCATCGTCCGTCGTGGTGCGGGCGTCGCCTTCATCCTGCGTCGGTCGCTCGCCGGCGTTCGGATCCGTCATCGTGCTTCCCCCGAAGTCTCGACCGCACCGTCGTCTCCGGCGACGCGTCGCGGGCTCCCGAACGCGCCCGCAAGAACGACTGTAGTGAGGCGGCGGCGCGCACGGCAGCGCCCGAAACGGGCTATTCGCCGAACGGATCGCGGTGACGATTCGGGCGGCAGTCCCTCCTCAGCCGACGAGTCGCCGTCCCTCGAAGGCACGACCAAGGGTGACCTCGTCGGCGTACTCGAGGTCGCCGCCGACGGGGAGTCCGGAGGCCAGCCGCGAGACGCGCACCTCCATGGCCTGCAGCATGCGGGTGAGGTAGGCGGCGGTCGCCTCGCCCTCCACGTTGGGATTGGTGGCGAGGATGATCTCGCGCACCGTGGCATCCGCGAGCCTTGTCATGAGCTGCCGGATGCGCAACTGGTCGGGTCCGACGCCCTGGATCGGGCTGATCGCCCCGCCGAGCACGTGGTACAGGCCGCGGAACTCGCGGGTGCGCTCGATCGCGACCACGTCCTTCGCGTCTTCGACCACGCAGATCAGCGACTGGTCACGACGCGGGTCGCGGCAGATGGAACACGTCTCCTGCTCGCTGACGTTGCCGCAGATCTCGCAGAACCGCACCTTGTCTCGCACGGTCGTGAGCACGTCGGCCAGGCGAGTCGGGTCGTAGCTCTCGGTCTGCAGAATGTAGAAAGCGATGCGCTGGGCAGACTTCGGCCCCACGCCGGGGAGCCGGCCGAGCTCATCGATCAGGTCTTGGACGACACCTTCGTACACGCGCCGCTACCTCGCCCATCCGCCCTGAGACGGGCTGCCCTGAGCGGATCCGCCTTGGCGCGGTTCCACCTCTTGCTCCTCGATGAACTTCGCGCCGAGAAGCTCACGAACCACTGCCTCACCGTACCGGGACGGTTCGCGGAAGCCGACGGATGTCTTCGGCCGAGCAGGAGCTTCGCTCGCCTTCGCTCCGCGCGGGCTGGTGCCCGGGGCCGCTCCGTTCGGGATGTCGGGGCTCGGGATGTCGGCGCTCGGCGCAGCCTGGACGGTACCAGCCGGTGCGCCAGGGCCTGGCGCTGTGAACGCACGATTCGACACCGGGGCCGCGGTCGAGCGGGGTGCCGCATCGTCTGCGTCGTCGTCAGGGTAGGGCGGTTCGTCGTCATCGGGAGCGTCGGCGTCCGTCAACTCGCGCATGCCGGGAGCAGGCTCAGTCGAGCCGCCAGCGGCTGTGCGTCCGTCGGTCGCGCCAGCGGCTGTGCGTCCGTCGGTCGCTCCACCACGCGCACCGGCCTCCGTCGAAGACGCCGCGGCCGGTGCCAGGACCGTCGGCGTCGCCGAGTCGGACTCGACGCGCGCAGGGTTGGACTCGACACGCGCAGTTTCGGGTTCGACGCGCACGTCACCGGCCGGCTCGCTCTCCGGGCGTTCGAGCACGGCAGTCGCCGAGGATCCCGGGATCGCCACGGTGGCCCAGGAGACCCCGGACGAAGGAACCGCCGCCGAGCCGGCGGAAGACGAGGGTGCCGACGATGAGCCTGTCGACGGCGCCCCTCCGGAGGAACTGCTCGAGCGCGAAGACGGGGAACCCGTCAGACGACCCGCCGAATTCGCCGGCGATGGCGCCGCCGACCGGTCGCGCTCCTGCGGCGTGGCTGATGTCCCGCCACCCGATGGGCGCGGCTCGGGCCGGGAAACGGACCCGCCGGGACCGTCCTGCATGCGGTCGGCGTCACCCTGACGCGCACTCCCACCGCTCGGGCCGGTGGGGCCTGCACGCCCTGGACCACCGGCTACCGGGCCGCCGGCTGCTGGGCCACCGGGTGCCGCGCCGCCTGCACCGCCTTCGGAGCCCGCGGGCTTCGCGAGGAACTTCACTCGCACGCCGAGCAGATCGACGATCGCGTTGCGCAAGACCTCGCTCGCGGCGTCTTTCGCTCCTGGTCGGCCGCGGAAACTCTCCACGTCGTTCGCGCTCGGGAACGACAGCGCGAGCACGTCCCCGTCGAGCGACCGCACGGTCGCCGTGTATACGACGGCCCACGCGTTACGGCTCAGTTCGGCGACGGCGTCGAGGATCTCGGGCCACGCGTCGCGCACCTGCTGCGTGGTCACCGGTCCGACCGGAGCCGCGGGCGCCTCATCGGTGACACCGGGGGTCGCCCAGCCGGATGCCTGCGAGCCACCCGACGCGCCCGTCGCGCTCGCGCCGCCCTTCTTCGCGGCCGCTGCCGCTGCGAATGCCGCTGCCTGGGCGACGGCCGGGTCGGCCGTGGACTCCGCGCCGGAATCGGCAGCCGGCGCCAGTCCGGACGACGCCGGAGCGGATGACGCAGGAATGGGAGAAGCAGGAACGGGAGAAGCAGGAACGGGAGAAGCAGGAACGGGAGAAGCAGGAGCAGAGGAGGCGGGCGCGGGGGACGCGCCGGGAGAAGCAGCCGGTGCGCCGACGCTCGACGACGATCCGGCAGCATCGCTCGATGCCGTGTGCGCCGGCGCCGGCGGAGAAGCGGGGCGCAGCGAAGCCGAAGCGGGAGAAGTCGGCATCGCAGCGGCCGGCGCCGCAGCGCCGGCCGGATCCACCGGCACCTCGACGCCGACTCGTCGCTCGAGACGCTCGACGCGGGCGAGGGCACCACGATCCGTCGCGTCGGAGGCTGGCACGAGCATCCGCGCGATCATCAGCTCGAGGTGCAGGCGCGGTGACGTGGCGCCGGTCATCTCGGTGAGAGCCGCGTTCACGATGTCAGCGCACCGCGAGAGGTCGGCAGCGCCGAACGAGGTGGCCTGCACCGACATGCGATCCAGTTCTTCCTGCGGGGTCCCGCGCAGCACGGCCGCCGCGGCTTCGGGCGAGGTGGCGGCCACGATGATGAGGTCGCGCAGGCGCTCGAGCAGGTCTTCGACGAATCGGCGCGGGTCCTGTCCCGTCTGGATCACCCGGTCCACGGCGGCGAAGGCGGTCGCGGCATCCACGGCGGCGATGGCATCCACGACTTCGTCGAGCAGAGCGGCGTGGGTGTAGCCGAGCAGCGCGACGGCACGCTCGTACTCGATGCTGTCGCCCTCACTACCGGCGATCAGCTGGTCGAGCAGCGACAGGGTGTCGCGGGGCGACCCGCCACCGGCGCGCACGACGAGCGGCAGAACGCCGGGAGCCACGGTCATGCCCTCGCGGTCGCACATCTGCTGCACGTAGTCGAGCATCTGCGCGGGCGGCACGAGCCGGAACGGATAGTGGTGCGTGCGCGAACGGATGGTGCCGATCACCTTGTCGGGCTCGGTGGTCGCGAAGATGAACTTCACGTGCTCCGGCGGCTCCTCCACGATCTTCAGCAGCGCGTTGAAGCCCTGCGGCGTGACCATGTGCGCCTCGTCGAGGATGAAGATCTTGTAGCGGTCGCGCGCCGGCGCGAAGATGGCCCGCTCGCGGATGTCGCGCGCATCGTCGACGCCGTTGTGGCTCGCCGCGTCGATCTCGACGACGTCGAGCGATCCCTGCCCGCCGCGACCGAGCTCGATGCAGCTCTCGCACTCGCCGCACGGGGTGTCGGTGGGGCCCTGCACGCAGTTCAGGCAACGGGCGAGGATGCGCGCGCTCGTCGTCTTGCCGCAGCCACGCGGACCGCTGAACAGATAGGCGTGATTGACCCGGTTCGTGCGCAGCGCCGTCATCAGCGGCTCGGTCACCTGTGACTGGCCGATCATCTCGGCGAACGTCTCGGGCCGATAGCGGCGATACAGGGCGGTGACCACGGCTCAATCGTAGTCGGGACGGCTGTCATTCGGAGGGGCAGGCGGATGCCTGTGGGCAGGCATCCGGAGTCCTCTCGCTGGGACGCCAAGACACCGCGCTGCACGCCGCTGCGCCCGACGAATCACGGGGCGTGACCCGAATTCATCGGATCACGCCCCGCGCCGTCAAGCGATGGACTCAGCGTCCCCGTTCATCACGCTTCTCGACGGCGCCGACGTGTGACCAGCAGCGACAGTCCACCTGCCAGGAGGCCGAGGGCGAGAAGCAGACCCGTCAATCCAAGGGCGTCCACGCCGGTCGCCGCCAGTGACTGCACCGGTGTCATGTACCTGTAGCCGTTCGCGAGCGTCGAGGTGCCGCAGTCGCCGGCGCCGACCACCGTGACGTCGACCGCTCCGGCGCCTGCCGGCACGACCGCCTTGATCGTGGTGTCATCGACCACCGTGAAGGTCGTCGCCTTCGCCGAGCCGAACAGCACCTGCGTCGCACCGGTGAAGCACTTGCCAGAGATGGTCACGGTGTTGCCGCCTCCGGCCGGCCCGGATCCCGGATCCACGCCGTCCACATCACTGACGGCGTAGTACGTGAACGCTCCCGCGTTCGACTGGGCCGAGGGCGCCGCCAGAAGGAGCATCACCGGATGGATCGGTCCGCTCGGGCCGGTGGGGCCTGTCGAGCTCACCGGCGCAGCCGCGCCGTCGACGATCACATCGACCGTCGAAGGCTTGTGCGCGGGCGACGTCACCGTGATCTGCGTGTCGCTGTCCACCGTGAACGACGTACCGGGGATGCCGTCGAACGTGGCCCCCGTCGCGCCGGTGAAGTTCGTTCCGGTGATCGTCACCACGGTGCCGCCCGTCTCCGGGCCGCGTACCGGAGTGAGCCCGGTGATGACCGGGTTCGTGTTCGGCAGATACGTGAAGCCACCGGGATCGGTCGCCGTGCCACAGGTACCCGCACCGATCACCGTCACGTCGACCGTCCCCACGCCGGCGGGCGAGACCGCGGTGATCTCGGTGTCGCTGACGACGGTGAAGCTCGTCGCCGGCGTCGCGCCGAAGAACACCTGCGTCGCAGCCGCGAAGCAATGGCCGGTGATGGTCACCGAAGTGCCACCGTCTTCCGGGCCCTCGCCTGGCTGGGTTCCGGTGATCGTGGTCACCGGCGTGTAGGTGAACGTGCCGGCCGCGCCGTTGCCGTAGGGGCTGTCCACGACCACGTCCACGTCACCGACCGCATGCGGCGGCGTCAACACCGTGATCTGCGTATCGCTGACCACGACGAAGCTGCCACCGTCGACGCCGTCGAATGTGACCGCCGTCGCGTTCGTGAAACCGCTACCCGTCACCGTCACCGGCGTGCCACCCGTCTCCGGGCCCGTGACCGGGTCGAGGGATGTGACCGCCGCCGGCGGAACGAACGTGAAGGCACCCGCTTGCGAGGTCCCGCCCACGGTGTTCACCGTCACATCCACGTGCCCCGCGTCGTGCGCCGGAGTCGTCGCCGTGATCTGCGTGTCACTGTCCACGGTGTAGGCCGCCGCTGCGGCTCCGCCGAACTGCACCGCGCCGGCTCCGGCGAAACCGGTGCCCGTGATCGTCACCGTCGTGCCACCGGCGGTCGGTCCCTGCTCGGGCGACACCGAGGCGATCGTCGGAGCCGCCACGTAGGTGAAGGCATCCGCTGACGTGCCGTTCCCGTAGGGACTCAGCACGGCTACATCCACCGCACCGGCAACGTGCGCCGGCGTCGTCACCGTGATGTGGCTGTCATCGACCACGGTGAAGGCGGTGCCAGCATCGCCGTCGAAGGTCACGCCGGTGGCGGCAGTGAACTCCGAGCCCGTGATCGTCACCGTCGTGCCGCCTGAGGTCGGCCCTTCAGCCGGAGTGAGGGACTGGATGGACGCGGCCGGCTTGTACGTGTATGCGCCGTCGTCCGTCGCCGTGCCGCACCCGGCCGCACCGACCACCGTCACATCGACTGTGCCGGTGCCCGCGGGGGCGATCGCGGTGATCTGCGTGTCACCGTCCACCGTGAAGTGGGCCGACGTACCGCCGAACTGCACCTCCGTGGCGCCGGTGAAGCACTGACCTGTGATCGTCACCGCGTTGCCGCCCGCCTCGGGCCCGGTCGCCGGCTGCACACCCGTGATCTGCGTCACCGGAGTGTACGTGAACGTGGCCGGATCGGAGTTGCCGTTCGGGCTGTCCACGACCACGGCGGCGTCGCCCGGGTCGTGCTCCGGTGTCGTCACCGTGATGCGGGTGTCGTTGACCACTGTGAAGTCAGTGCCGGCCGTACCGTCGAACGTGACCCCGCTCGCTCCGGTGAACCCGGAGCCCGTGATCGTGACCGCCGTTCCACCGGTCTGCGGACCCGATGTCGGAGCCAGCGACGAGATCGACGGTGGTGCGATGTACTCGTAACCACCCGGCGCCGTACCTGTGCCGCAGCTGCCGCCCCCTGCCACCGAGACGTCGACCGTTCCCACACCCGCGGGCACCACTGCGGTGATCTCGGTGTCGCTGACGACGGTGAAGCTCGTCGCCGGCGTCGCGCCGAAGAACACCTGCGTCGCAGCCGCGAAGCAGTGGCCCGTGATGGTCACCGTGTTGCCACCGGCCTCGGGGCCGCTGCCGGGGTCGACTGCCGTGATCGTGGTCACCGGCGTGTAAGTGAACGTGCCGGCCGGGCTGTTGCCGTACGGGCTGTCCACCACGACATCCACGTCGCCCACCGCGTGCGGCGGCGTCGTCACCGTGATCTGCGTATCGCTGACCACAGTGAAGCTGCCGCCGTCGGTGCCGTCGAACGTGACCGCCGTCGCGTTCGTGAAACCACTGCCCGTGAGAGTCACCGTCGTCCCACCCGTCTCCGGGCCCGTGGCCGGGTCGAGCGACGTGATCGCCGCCGGCGGAACGAACGTGAACGGACCGAGGTGAGAAACACCGCCCGGCGTCGTCACTGTCACGTCTACCTGACCCGCGTCATGCGCCGGGGTCACCGCCGTGATCTCGTTATCGTTCTCCACGCTGAAGGAGGCCGCGGCCGACCCGCCGAATGCGACCGCGGTCGTCCCGGTGAGGTTGTCACCGGAGATCGTCACCGTGGTGCCGCCCGCGGTGGGGCCCTGCACGGGAGAGAAGGTCCCGACTGTCGGGGCGGCGATGTACGTGTAGGCCTGTGGGGCGGTGGCGTCACCGTACGGGCTCAGCACGATCACGTCCACCGTGCCCGCGTCGTGCGCGGGGGTGACCACCGTGATCTGCGTCGGCGAGTCCACTGAGAAGCCGGTAGCGGTTTCACCGCCGAACGTGACCGCCGTCGCTCCGGTGAAGCCGGTGCCGGTGATCGTCACCGTCGTGCCGCCGGCGACCGGACCCTCGGACGGCGTCAGGCTCTGGATGGTCGGGGCCGCCTCATATGTGTACGCGTCGGCGTCCGTGCCCGTGCCGCAGTCGGATGACCCGATCACTGTCACGTCGACCGTGCCGGTCCCGGCCGGAGCGGTCGCGGTGATCTGCGTGTCGCCGTCCACCGTGAAGGCGGCGGCGGAGACGCCGCCGAAGAGCACGTCGTCGGCGCCCGTGAAGCACTGGCCCGTGATCGTGACCACGGTGCCACCCGCCTCAGGACCAGTCGCCGGGTCGACGCCGGTGACCGCGGTGCCGGGAGTGTAGGTGAAGGTCACGGGCGCGCTGTCGCCGTCGGGGCTGTCCACCACGACATCGACGGCGCCCGGGTCGTGCGCCGGCGTCGCCACCGTGATGTGGCTGTCATCGACCACGGTGAAGGCGGTGCCGTCGGTGCCGTCGAACGTGGCCGCGGTCGCCTTCGTGAAGCCGGAGCCGGTGATCGTGACGTTCGTTCCACCGTCCTGCGGGCCGTGATCCGGTGAGATGCCCGTTACCGATGCCGCAGGATCGAACGTGAAAGTGCCCGGGCCGGAGGAGCCGCCGGGTCCCTGCACGACGACGTCCACGGCGCCCGGGTCGTGCGCCGGCGAGGTCACCGTGATGTGACTGTCGTCGACGACGGTGTAGGCAGCGCTCGTGCCGCCGAAGGTCACGCCGGTCGCGCCGGTGAAACCCGTGCCGGTGATCGTGACCGACGTTCCGCCGGCCTGCGGCCCGTGCGTCGGATCCAGCGACGTGATCGACGGTGTGGCGACCGCGTTCGGACCGACTTCGGCACGGCCGAGGTCGACGGTGGCGGCGCTGCTGCCGAGAACGGACACCCGTACCGCGACCTCGCGGAACGAGCCGGCGGTCGAACCCGCCTCCTGAACGTTCAGGTTCGCACCGACGACAGTGCCGATCGCGCTCAGGACAGGGTCGAGGTTCTTGTTGAGCGAGGTGACCTGGGTGCTCACGGTCGACGCGACACCGCTGATCGCATTGCTCAGAACGGGGCTGGCGGCGTCGCCGAGAACGGTTGCGAGCGTCGTGCTGAGCGGGGTGACGAGAAGCTGGAGCAAGCCCGGAACGAGTCCGGTTCCCGTCACCGAGATGGCAGCCGTTTTCGAGGCGAGGTCTTGAAGGGTTCCGTTGTACCCGATGGTCAGCTGGCCGCTCGTCACGCCGGGGTCGCACCCGCCGATGCCGCAGAACGTCGCGTTGATGCCGACGGTGGCACCATTGAGCGCTGTCGACACCGTCGAGTTGACGTTCGTCTGCAGCTGGGTCAGAATCCCGCCGAGGTCGGAGACGATCGAGTTCATCACCGTGACGCTCAGCAGCGGAGTGTCGGGCGCCTGGCCGTTGAGGCCGCCGATGACCGTGGCGAGATCGACGGTGATGGCCCCGTTCGACAGGTCGAGCGTCACGCCCCCTTGCGACAGCGTTCCGGAGAGCACTGTGGACAGCGCCGATCGCAGGTCCACATTGAGGGTCACAGCCACGTTCGATGGACCGGTCAGCGTGGACAGGAGATTGCTCACCTGAGTGATGATCGAGTTCTGCAGCGTGGCAGCGAGATCGTTGACGGTGCTGCTCGTCGAATCGAGCGTCGAGTTGATCTCACCCACGGCATTGCCCACGAGCGGCGACGACAGGTTGAGACCGGCGCTTGCGACGTTGTAGTCGCGGCAGCCGGCCGGGCTGCTCAGATCTGCACACGCCGTCGCCGGCGTCGCGGTCGGCGCGTTCAGCGCCGCCACGCCCGTCACCGCGCCGATGTTGAGCTTGCCGGTATCCAAGACCCCGTTCGCAGTCGACCCGAGCAGATCAACGAGGTCGATCGAGGCATTCGCGGGGAAGCCGGCGCTCCCGCTGAGCGACACGGCACCGTCGTCGCTCACCGCTCCGGATGCCGCGCGCGAGACGCCGAGGTTGGAGGCCTGCGCGTACTGGTTCACGGCGCCGAGCTGGAGGAATTCGCCGAGCGGCACATCGACGCCGCTCGGCAGGGAGACGTTCAGCGAGTTGAGAACGCTGAGGTCGAGCGAGCCCGTCTCGGTGTCCGGCGTGGTGCTTCCGCTGTTCGAAGCGGAGACCCCCTGCAGCGTGGCCACATCATCCAGCAGTCCGCCGCTGGTCAGCAGGGAGCCGGAGAGGAAGCGCGCCGACGACGCGGATTCAGTCATCGGCGCGGCCTGCGCAGCCGCCAGTGAACCGCCAGTGATCAGGGCAGAAGTGCCGATGATCGCGGTCCATCTCAGAAGGCGTCGTCGCCATTGTGGCCGGCGGTGCCGCGGTGCATCCCCCCGCTGCCTGCGAACAGGCCCGCGGCCCGCCGAATTGCCATCAGTACCGAATGTCAGCCACGACGCCACAGCGCGCAGTTCCCCCCTCCAGACAGCACCGACTTCGCCCGAATCGAAGTCAATCTGCTGTGCGCTGCCTGGACGCCGTCAGGCTATCGGGCGCCACGCGAGGGGGCGAAGCATTCCGGGCAGAATCACCCCTCTACTGGGGAGTATGTATTAATGAGCAATCATCATATTATTTTGTCTTCACTCGGCTCGGGGTTGTCATCCCGGCGGGGCCCTGCTCGGAGCCGGCTGCCGTCCCCTGTAGCGGCTCCCCCTGGCGACGTTCTCAGCGCCGCACTCCCCGGCCTTCTCGCACCTCACGGCGTCGCGCACCTGGCGTCACCATGTCCTCGGAACGATCACTCGGCCACGCGCAGCGTCTGCCGGGCGATCTCGAGTTCCTCGTTCGTGGGCACGACGAGAACGGTCACCACGGAGGCATCCGTCGAGATGATCCGCGGACCGTCGTTCGGCATCGCGTTGCGGTTCGAGTCGATCTCGATGCCAAGGCTCTGCATGCCCGCCAACGACCGCTCGCGAACGACGGAGGAGTTCTCCCCGATCCCGGCGGTGAACACGATGAGGTCGGCCCCGCCGAGTTCGGCGAGGTAGGCACCGACGTACCGCTTGACCCGCCGCACGTACACGCCGAGCGCCAGGCGCGAGGTCTCGTCCCCGCTCGCCGCCGCGCGCGTCAGGTCGCGCATGTCCCGATGTCCGGAGAGGCCGAGGATGCCCGACTTCTTGTTCAGCAGATCGTCCAAGTCGTCGACGCCGATGCGGGTCTTGCGCTGCAGGTAGAGCAGCACCGCGGGGTCGATGTCACCGGTGCGGGTGCCCATCACGAGTCCCTCCAACGGCGTGAACCCCATGCTGGTGTCCACGGACCGGCCGCCGTCGACGGCGCACACCGATGCTCCATTGCCCAGGTGCAGCACGATCTGCTTCAGCTCCGCGAGAGGCCGTCCGACGAAATCGGCGGCGGCGCGTGAGACGAACTCGTGGCTGGTGCCGTGGAACCCGTAGCGGCGAATGCGGAGACGCTCTGCGAGGGATGCCTCGAGGCCGTAGGTGTAGGCATCCGCCGGCATCGTCTGATGGAACGCGGTGTCGAACACGGCCACGTGCGGCAGATCGGGGAACGCCGCCTGCGCGGCCCGGATGCCCTCCACGTTCGCGGGGTTGTGCAGCGGTGCCAGTTCGGAGAGGTCCTCGATGTTGATGAGGACGAGCGGTGTGATCAGGGTCGGCTCGAAGAAGCGTGCGCCACCGTGCACGACGCGGTGGCCGACCGCGACAGGCGGATGCTCCTCGAGGCTCGGGCCGTGCTCGGCGAACGCATCGATCATCACGCCGAAGCCGGCGGTGTGGTCGGGAATGCCGAGCGATCGCTCCCAGTGCCCGTCGGAGGTGTCGTGGGTGGCGTGGCCGGTCGTCTCGCCGATGCGCTCGACGAGACCCGACGCGAGCCGCTGCTCCGAGTCGGCGTCGATCAGCTGGTACTTGAACGACGACGAGCCGCTGTTGATGACCAATACCGATGCCATGCTGTGCTCCTCGCCGTCAGCTCGCCTGCGCCTGGATCGCCGTGATGGCGATCGTGTTCACGATGTCCTCCACGAGCGCGCCGCGCGAGAGGTCGTTGATCGGCTTGTTGAGGCCCTGCAGCACGGGTCCGATGGCGACGGCGCCCGCCGATCGCTGCACCGCCTTGTACGTGTTGTTGCCGGTGTTGAGGTCGGGAAAGATGAACACCGTCGCGCGACCGGCCACGCTGGAACCGGGCATCTTCGCCGCAGCAACCGCGGAATCCGCGGCCGCGTCGTACTGGATCGGACCCTCGACGAGCAGCTGCGGCGCCCGCGAGCGCACGAGGGATGTCGCCTCCCGCACCTTCTCCACGTCGGCCCCGCTTCCCGACTCCCCCGTCGAGTACGACAGCATCGCCACGCGGGGCTCGATGCCGAACTGCTGCGCGGTCGCCGAGGACGAGATGGCGATGTCGGCCAGCTGGTCCGCGGTCGGATCGGGGATCACCGCGCAGTCGCCGTAGACGAGCACACGATCGGCGAGCGCCATCAGGAACACGCTGGAGACGACGGAGACTCCCTCTCTCGTCTTGATGATCTCGAACGCCGGACGGATGGTGTGCGCCGTGGTGTGGGCGGCGCCGGAGACCATGCCGTCGGCCAGTCCCGAGTGCACCATGAGCGTGCCGAAGTACGACGGATCGGTCACGGTATCGCCCGCTTGGTCGAGCGTGATGCCCTTGTGAGCGCGCAGCCTCGCGTACTCGGCGGCGAACCTGCGTCGAAGCACGTCGTCGAAGGGACTCAGCACATCGGCCTCGCGGATGTCGACACCGAGCTCGATCGCTCGCGAGCGCACCTCGAACGGCTCTCCCAGGATCGTGAGGTCGGCGATCCCGCGCGTCAGAACGATACCGGCCGCCCGCAGGATGCGGTCGTCCCCGCCCTCGGGTAGCACGATGCGTTTTCGCGCCGATCGTGCCCGCTCGATGAGCTCGTAGCCGAACGCCAGTGGCGTGATCACGGGCGCGCGAGGCACATCGAGGAGCCGCAGCAGCACATCCCCGTCGACGTTCTGCTCGAACAGGGCGAGCGCGCGCTCGCGCTTGCGCTCCGAGTCGGCCGCCAGCCGGCCATGCGTGTGCGTGATGCGCACGGTCGTCTCGTAGCTGCCGTAGGCGGTACCGATGATCGGAAGGTTGGTGCGGATGCCCTTGAGCAGCCGTTCGATCGGCTCGCTGAGCTCGAACCCTCCGTTCAAGACGATCCCCGCGATGGACGGGAAGGTGCCCGACGCGTTGGCCATCAGAACGGCGAGCAGCACCTCGGTACGGTCGCCGGGCACGACGACGACCGAGCCCTCGATCAGCCGGGTGAGCACGTTCTCCATGCCCATGGCGGCGACCACGACGCCGAGCGCTTCGCGGTCGAGCAACTCGGGGTCGCCGGAGACGAGCGCACCGTCGACGGAGGCCATGATCGAGGCGACCGAGGGCGCGACGAGCATGGGGTCCTCGGGCAGCACCCAGACCCCGGGCTCGTCGTCTCGTCGCGGCAGGTTCTCGGGCGCGACGACGTCGCCGACCGCGATCGCGATGCCGTCGAGCCTCTCGGTGTCGGCGCGATTGACCACGACGGCGATGAGGTCGGCGTGCTCCGCGCGGAGCGACGACACGGCCACCTCGGTGAGCTGGCGGACTTCTGACGCGCTGCGGGCATCCGCCTGCCCCAAGCGCTCGTCGGCCCCCTGTGCGACGCGGCCGCCCAGCACGAGCAGCACGGGCGCGCCGAGGTTGGCGGCGATGCGCGCGTTGTATCCCAGTTCGGTGGGCGACCCGACGTCGGTGTAGTCGCTGCCGACGATGACGACGACATCACTGGTCGCCTCGACCACCTTGTACCTGTCGATGATGCGGGACAGTGCGGCGTCCGGGTCCGCGTGCACGTCGTCGTAGGTGACGCCGATGGCCTGGTCGTATCCCGTCTGCACGCCGTCGAAGCCCAGCAGCAGGTCGAGCACGTAATCGCGCTCGGTCGTCGATCGCGC
The DNA here is from genome assembly GCF_000421825.1 of Humibacter albus DSM 18994. GTDB lineage: Bacteria > Actinomycetota > Actinomycetes > Actinomycetales > Microbacteriaceae > Humibacter > Humibacter albus. Next base: position 12,479 of record NZ_ATXT01000004.1, on the reverse strand, counting down.
GATCGGACGGAACACGCCGACCGTGCGCCCCTGCCGCAGCAGCAGGTCGACGACGCCGAGCGCGACCGTCGACTTGCCGCTGCGCCCTTCGGCCGAGGTGACGTAGATCGACTTCATGCATTGTCTCCGCCCGTATCGGTGGACTCGTTCACGGTCTCCTCTGCGCTGTCCTGGGAGAGTCCGGTGGAGTCGTGGTCCCACGCCCAGTTCGCGACCTCCGGAATGTCCTCCCCGTGTTCGCGTGTGTACACGCGTGCGGCGAGGCGGGCATCCTGCATGCGCTGCCGCAGTTCGGCGTAGCGCTCACGGAGCTCGGGCACCCGGTCGATCACGTCGATGACGAGGTGGTACCGGTCGAGGTCGTTCAGCATCACCATGTCGAACGGCGTCGTCGTCGTGCCGTTCTCCTTGTACCCACGAGCGTGGATGTTGTCGTGCCCGTGCCGACGGTAGGTGAGCCGATGGATGAGCCATGGATACCCGTGGTACGCGAACACGATCGGCTTGTCGGTCGTGAAGATGGCGTCGAACTCCCGATCGGAGAGCCCGTGGGGATGCTCCGACTCGGACTGCAGCCGCATGAGATCGACCACGTTGACGACGCGCACCTTGAGCTCGGGGATCTCCTCGCGCAGCAGGCGCGCCGCCGCGAGCACCTCGAGGGTAGGGATGTCTCCTGCGGCCGCCAGCACGACATCCGGCGACTGCCCCTCCACCTCCGCGCCCGCCCACTCGAAGATGCCGAGACCGCGCGTGCAGTGCGCGATCGCCTGGTCCATGGTGAGCCAGTTCGCTGTCGGTTGTTTGCCGGCGACCACGACGTTGACGTAGTCGACGGTGCGCAGACAGTGGTCGTAGGTGGAGAGCAGCGTGTTGGCGTCGAACGGCAGGTAGACGCGCACCACGTCGGCGCTCTTGTTGACGACGTGGTCGATGAAGCCGGGATCCTGATGGCTGAACCCGTTGTGATCCTGCCGCCAGACGTGAGAGGAGAGCAGATAGTTCAAGCTCGAGATCGGTCGCCGCCACGGTATCTCGCGCGTCACCTTCAGCCACTTGGCGTGCTGATTGAACATCGAGTCGATGATGTGGATGAACGCCTCGTAGCAGTTGAAGAGCCCGTGTCGCCCGGTGAGCAGATAGCCCTCGAGCCACCCCTCGCACTGGTGCTCGCTGAGCATCTCCATCACGCGGCCGGCACGCTCCAGATGGTCGTCGGTCGACCACACCTCCGCGTTCCACTGCTTCTCGGTGTGTTCGTAGACGGCGGGTGCCAGCCGATTGGATGCCGTCTCATCCGGCCCGAAGAGACGGAACGTGTGCGAGTTGTCCTCGATCACCGTCGCCAGCCAGCGCCCGAGTACCTTCGTGGCCTCGGCCGTCGTCGCGCCCGGTGACGGCACGTCGACCGCGAAGTCGCGGAAGTCGCGCAGCGACAGCTCCTTGCGCAGGAGGCCGCCGTTGGTGACGGGGTTGGCGCTCATGCGCCGATCACCCTTCGGCGCTAGGGCGATCGAAAGCGGCACGGGTGCACCGCTCTCATCGAACAGTTCCTCGGGCCGGTACGACTTCAGCCAGCCTTCGAGAATGCGAGTGTGCTCCTCGGTGTCGCGCGCGTTGGCGAGCGGCACCTGATGAGCGCGGTACGTCCCCTCGATCTGCACGCCGTCGATCTCGTGGGGACACGTCCAGCCCTTGGGCGTGCGCAGAACGATCATCGGCCACGCGGGCGTGAAGCCGCCCTCCTCGTCACCGGGAGAGGCGTCGTAGAGGCCGGCACGGGCATCCGCCTTGATGGTCGCGATGTCGTTGAGCACCGTGTCGAGCGTGGCGGCCAAACGCTTGTGCACCTCTCGTGGATCCTCGCCGTCGAAACCGCCGCTGACCAGATAGGGCTTGTGGCCGTAGCCGCGGAGCAACTCCATCAGTTCGTCTTCGGGGATGCGCGCGAGCACACTCGGGTTGGCGATCTTGTACCCGTTGAGGTGCAGGATCGGCAGTACGACGCCGTCCTGCTTCGGATCGATGAACTTGTTCGAGTGCCAGCTGGTGGCCAAGGGACCGGTCTCGGCCTCGCCGTCACCGACCACGCAGGCCACCAGCAGGTCCGGGTTGTCGAACGCGGCACCGTACGCGTGGCTCAGCGAGTAGCCGAGTTCGCCCCCTTCATGGATCGACCCGGGCGTCTCCGGTGCGACGTGACTGGGAATGCCGCCGGGGAACGAGAACTGCCGGAACAGCTTGCGCATGCCCTCTTCGTCGCGCGTGATGTGCGAGTAGATCTCGGAGTACGTGCCGTCGAGATAGCCGTTGGCCACCATTCCGGGGCCGCCGTGGCCGGGTCCGGTGATGTAGATCGCGTTCAGGTCGCGCTCGCGGATGACCCGATTCAGGTGGGCGTACAGAAAGTTGAGTCCCGGCGTGGTTCCCCAGTGACCGAGAAGCCGCGGCTTGATGTCGTCCTTGGTCAGAGGACGCCGCAGGAGCGGATTGTCGAGCAGATAGATCTGCCCGACGCTGAGGTAGTTGGCGGCGCGCCACCAGGCATCCAGCGCGTCGAGCGTCTCGGGTTCGAGGTCGCGTGTCGGCCGGTGCGGGAACGACGGGTCATCATCGCTGCGTCCCTCGTCGTGCACGAGCCGTTTCGCCGTTTCGGATGCCACGACCTGCGGTCCCTGCGCGTCCTCGCCCGCGTCGCGGCCCCCTCGCCTTCGTGCGTGCGCCCTTCCCTTTCGGGTCCGTTCTTCCTGCGCCCGCTCCTTCTGGGGTTGCCCCGTGACGCGCTGTCTCTTCGCGGCGACGGTCTCGCTCGTCATACTGCGCTGCTCGTCGCGAGCGGTTTCGTCCTCGGATGTTGTTGGAGCCGACGTGGATCGCACGGCAATCCCCTCCCGTCCGGTCGCAGAGGCGACCGTCGGTTCCATCCTTGTCGAGCGGCCGCCGGACGCGCCACCCCACCCCTCGACATCGAGACAACCGCGCGGCGCCACGCCTGGGGACGGAAAGACGGATGCCAGGAGTGCGACGGTGGACGCAGAGTCGGGTGCCCGGAATGGACGAGCCCGGCGTTCTGCTGCCGTGGCGGATGCCCGGCGCTAACTGCCTGCGACTCTGCAGCGGGTGAGGACGCGCGTGCGGCTCAGGACGATCACGATGCCCGCACCGGCGAGCGGAATTCCGATGAGCGGCAGCAGCGAACCTGCCATGAACGCGAGAGCGATCACAAGGCCGAGCACGAATGCGAGGCCGGCCAACAGGCCGACGGCCAGGGAACGAGTCATGATGTACGCCTCCTCGCGAACCACGATAGTCATCGGCTACGGCACGACGCCATCCGCCACGACCGCCGCGGCGCGACGGGTCATCGGCGCGCAGCCACCATGTCAAAGCACAACACGCTCTCCGAGGCGGCGGCAGGCGTGCCGGGCGGGGACCGGCACGCAACAAGCACGCCGTCGGCGCCCGACGGGACCACCTGTCACAGCCGACCACGGCGCGGCGGATTACCGACGCGCAAGGCAAAAGGGGACCCCCCGCGCACCCGCCAGAGCCCGGTTACCCTTGCTACGTTTCCGTCCTGGGGGAATTGGCCTGGATGGCGCCACGCGGGGAGCCTCACCCAGTGTACCGGCTCGCGGGGCTCCTTATTCGCCCCGCGCGTTCCGACCGCGCCGCGAGCCAGCTCTCCGTTGCCAAGCCAGGTTGTTCTGGTGTCGAGCCACCCGGTTGTTGCCGGGCCACCCCGCAATTCGCGCGAATCCGATGCGGGCTCGACGACAAAAGGGTGGCTCGACGGTGGGCACCGTGGTCGCCTCGACCGGGCTGCGGATGGTGAGCGGCGCGGATGGTGGGCGGCGCGGCGTACGCTCGTGGCGGCATCCATCGATGGGAAGGAAACGCATGGCCCTGTACCTGGACGACCTGCACGAGGGTCAGTCGTTCGTCTCTCCGGGACGCACGATCACCGAGGCGGACGTGGTGTCGTTCGCGGCGTGGACCGGCGACAACAACCAGGTGCACACCGACGCCGAGTTCGCGAAGAACACCCGGTACGGACAGCGGATCGTGCACGGGATGCTCGGCGCATCCCTCTGCCTCGGCCTCATCGCTCGCACCGGGGTGTTCGAGGGCAGCGCTGTCGCGCTGCTCGGTATCGACCAATGGAGGTTCAGCGCACCGGTCTTCATCGGCGACACGGTCACCTGCACCGTCGATATCCTGTCGACGCGTCGCACATCATCGGGCGAGTTCGGCATCGTGGAGCGTCAGGTCACGTTGCGCAATCAGCATGGCGAGGTCGTGCAGGGTGGCCGAATGGATGTCATGGTGGCGGTCGCGCCGATTGCGGCCGGCTGAGCGAGGCTCGCAGCGTCGAGTCAAACCGGCCGGAGCGCTGTCGCGGGAGGAGCCGGCCACGCGGTCGGAGGCACCCCGGGCGTCGGGTAGGATTCTCTGAGGCCGTTTCGCACGGCCGCCCGGAGGATTCGCCTAGTGGCCTATGGCGCACGCTTGGAAAGCGTGTTGGGTGAAAGCCCTCGGGGGTTCGAATCCCCCATCCTCCGCCAATACGCTTCTGACCAGGGATTTTCTTCGCGCGTTTAGCGGGTGGCACAGTTGCGTCATGTTCTTTGCCGCGCTTCCGCGCGATTGCGGGTCTTTGAGCGGCACAGTTGCGAGTCGTTCTGTGTCGGTTCGAGCCACGGCTCGCCACTAGCTGCCACGCTGGGCCCCGGAGGCTGGGCCTTCCGTGAGAATTGATGGAGCGGTCTACCGCCAGGGCCTGATGGAGCTGTGGCCACGAGCCGTCGTGCCAGCGAACCCTCGCTCAGGCACGCGGCAATTGCCGTACCCGCCCGGGCAATCTCCTGGCGCGGGTCATCCAGGGTCGACGAACACTTTGAACTCGTCAAGAGCGATCGAGTGCTAGGTCGTAATGGGCGTCATCCCTCTTTCGAGGGCAGTCGCCAGCGCGCGGAGTCTGTTTGCAGCCGACCGAACGTCGCCGATCTGATAGGTCTCGTGCTTCGGGTCCTGATTTGCGTCGATGATCCTGGCTATGTCCATGTCCAAGCTGATCAGCAGTCCGAACGTCGAGATCAACTCGTCAATGCTCGGTGCCAGTTCCGAGCGGCGTTCAATAAGAGAAATGTCTCGCGGGGAGACCGCTTCCTCGTTATCCCCTTCGTCCCTCAGCCGGGAGACGACCAGGGAGACCATGTCCATCTGTCTCTGACGAGAGTCGATCAGGTGAGCCACTCGTGATGGTCCGTCGGGAGTTTCGAAGAGCGCACCAACGTCGGCGGGGCGGAGCCCGAGAGACTCGGCCGCTCCGACGATCTCACCCAACTCTGATGCCGTCACAAGTGCCCAGTTCTTCTTGGCGGCCATCTCCTTGATGGTGTCGCCGGAAAACGATGGTGCGACGATGGCGACGAAGTCGGCAGCGTGCTTCTCCTTGTGGGCGCTGATCGCGACGTCGCTGACGTTGGTGTGCGCGATTTGTCCCGAGGATGTGGATTTCGCCTCCACGATCGCCGTTCGAAGCTGTTGATTGTGGTCGTACCACTGAATGAGGACATCGGTATCACCCGATCCGCTGATGCGTTGGGCTCTGAATCCCAGGAGTTTGAATGCGCTCTCGATGCTCATTTCGAAGGCAACCCCTGAGCCTCTTTCATCGGCACCCGGGTCGCTTGCCGTCCGCACAAGTTGCTCCGCGATCTGCGTTGACCTCGATTCACCTTCGCGAGACAGTGTCGATGACTCGGGCCGGTCGGGGGCTGAAGGTCGGTGGAGTCCTATCGCGCTGGTGTCGGAGACGTCCGCGAGCGGAAGCTGTTCGACTAATGATCGGCCGGCAGCTGTAGCTTGCACCGACGACCATGAGGTGTCGATGAGCAGCCCCGCATCGACCATGAACGCGATCAGCCATCGAATCTTCTCCTTGTTCAGGCCGTATCGCGAGCCTTCCCGATATACCTCGCTTCGAGCGACATTCTCATGCGCTGTCCGGATCAGTTCACCGACGTACCGCATATGGACGTGGAGAATGCGGATGAAGTCAACATCGACGCCGGACCGAAGCCACGCCTTCGCCGCCGGTGTTGCGACGAACACGCCGCGACGTACCTCCTGCAAGAAGCCTCCGGCCCGCATGAACGGCATCATCGATTCGACGCTGCTCCGTTTCAACCCGAATCTGTTGGCGATGAACGCCAGGAGTTCTTCTTTGTCAATCGGATCAACAGCGGCTGAGATCGATATCCGCATGTTCTCGATCTTGTTCGGATCGGAGGCTGGGCTCGGCACCCAGATGTTGTACGTATTTCTGGAGTCCTGGGCTGCGGTGCTTCCTCCCAGCTCCTCAAGCAGCATTGCGATCTCCGCGGGTGCGTTAGGCAGATTCACCTCTTCGGCTGCGTCTTGCAGCACGACGGCTGCCGGTGTTACCAATTCCCACGTCCGAAGGATCTCGTGTCCTGCCTGCGTCGCGGTGAGCTTCCGGTCTCCAAGCCACTCAACGAGACCAAGAACCTCGAGCCAGGTCAGCCGTTGCCGCGTGCTGCTCAAGGTCGCCCAGCCGAGGTTGTAATCACGAACGAGATCGGAGTTAATCTCCTCCACGGTGAGTGGTCGATCGGCTACCAGCGCCAACGCCTCAGCGAATAGTCGAACTCGAGCAGCCATAAGCGTCGCGAGGAGAGAGGGTGACTTGTCTGCAAGGAACTCCTCGCCGTGTGGTGTGAGCGCGAGGGTTCCGCGCCGACTTTCCACGACGCCCATCCCCCGCAACGCGTAGGAGTACTGCCGCCACGTCAGTGTCGACTCAGTTCCCTGAATTGTCGGCTGAGCGCTCAGGTCTACCGCGCCCGCAGAAAAAATCGCCTCAAGCAGCTCGACCGTGCGGGGAACCATCTCTTCTTTTCCACATTGCAGGTTTGGCGGCGTGGCCGCCTGCGCTAGCCATCGGGCTCGCTGCTGGATGACCGTGAATCCGTGAGCCGTCGCTCCAACGACTCCATCCTCCGGTGTCTCGCTCACGATTGGGCCTCCTCCATGCACGTCCTCCCTGAGAATACTGTTCGCCTTCGACCCGCTTGCGGGCGGTCCGGTTTGGAGCTTGGCGCTTCAAGAGGGACCGGACAATACGCGCTCAGGTTTGCCAGATGCGCCGTCCGTGGAGGCGACCTGGCCTGCCTGCGACTGGCTTCAGGGGCAGGGGTTCCTGCGTTACAGCGCAGCGTGGAGCGGCGACATCATCGTGATGGGCGTCGAGCCGCTCGGGTGCCGCCGCGCACGTCCGCAAGCTGCGAGCTGAGATCCGGCGCGGTTCGCCTGCGATTCAACAGCTGGACGCTACCGTCGCGACCGTGATCGAAGGCGAGTTGACTCAGAAGCAGGCGCTTGAGCTCATCTGGGAATGGACGAGCGCGCGCTACTTGCTGCGTGGATCGGTCAAGCTGATCAGAACGACGACGAACATTGACCTGAATGTGCATCCGATACTCACGATTTCATCGATCGGCGTCGAGAAGCTGCTGAAGCTGGCGCTCGGGCTGAGGGCGGTCAAGGACTCGGGTTCATTCCCGCGAAAGCGGACGATGCAGCGCGAGTTCGGCCATGGGTCGCGTGGCATGTTCGACAAGCTCCTGGAGACGCTCGGTCCCGATCTCGAACGCGATGCGCTTGACGGAACCCCCGTGAAAACAGCGCTCGACGAGCTTTCGGGCGATCCTCTCTTCGCGCCCCTTCTGGACCTACTCACCGACTACGGGATGAGCGCCCGGTTCTTCCACTTGGACGCCATCGCCGAGGAGCCGCAAGACGGCTATGCGCCAGAGAGGCGTGGCGGCTGGCGTCTACCGAGTGAGCGGCGGCGAGTCGATCTGGCATGCCCCAAAGACTTGCCTCGCGACATCGAACGCGGCCCCATGGCGCATGATTTCAATATGCGATTCGCCCTGAACTCAAACGACTGGCCGACTCACGATCGATCCTTTCGCGGTGATTGGCACCTTGGATCTGAGCCGGATGTGAAGCAACCAGGAATCCTCACGATTTCCCCATCGCGAGCTCCGGCGCTCACCCTCGGAGGCACCCTTCTCGGGGAAGTTCCGGACTACTCGCCTCGCTCAGTGATTGGCATAACTCATGATGCGGCAGATATCACCCTTATTCGAGGCATGTTTCGTTCGCAGAGCGCGCCGTGGCATCGTCGTATCGATTACGGCGGTCAACGACCGCCCGTAACCGAGGAGGTCTGGGACGGTTTCGCCGTTGCGCTCGGAGCCAGGCTGCCCTTGGGAGGAAACACCGCAGTGAAAGAGATGGTGTTCCGTTCACGGCGGCTGCGCGATTGGGCGCGTGGCCTCGCGCCGCGATTCGTGGAAGCTGATCGGGAACGTACGATCGGAGGGACAATCGAGCTTCCAGCCGACGTCGTGATTTCCACGGTGTGGGGCAAAGTCGCCCTTCGTTGGGAAGCTGTTGGGTCACTCTCCGGCAGCGGTGCCGATATGCGTTGCTTCCCGGAAATCCACATTGAGTTCGACGAGGCTCCGACAATCGATGAGACCTGGGCACTGGTCATCACGCCGCTTCTACAGTTCTTTAGCCTCGCGACGGGCGAAGGAGACTATCTTGAATGCGTCCGATACCGAACCGACTTCGACGACGAGGATGAGTTCGGATCGCCGGGCCAGGACAGTTGCGGACAGGGGTTTTGGGGAGGCTGGTTCGAGTGGGTCACGGCTTCGTGGTTCGCCCGACCCAACGACAAACCCGATGTTTGGGATTTCGGCCACGTATTGCCAGCTGCCGCGACTGCTCCGGAATTGGAGGGTGTCATGGGCCGATGGATTGACCTTCAGTCACGCGCATCGGAGCCGCTCGCGGACTACTTCGCGACTTTGATGTGGGCCTCAATGACGTTCGAAGAAAGCTTCGCGCACATAGTCCGCGCGCTCGAGGTTCTGCACTCCGTTCTGGAGCCGGGGACGCGTATCCCGAAGGGCGAATTCAGAGCAGTCCGAAAGAAGATCAAGCAAGCTTTGGAAGAGGATCCGCACCGCGACTTGGTATTGTCGCGCCTGAAGCACGCGGACGCGTACAGCTTATTTGACCGATTGAAGGCGTTGCTTTCGATGGTGGGACAGCAGCTCCAGTCTTACGCTGGTGACATTGATAGCTTCGCGCGGAACGTCCGGGATGCTCGGGACAGGTTCACTCACGCCTCGGATCTCGGGGCTATGGGAAACGAGGAACTACAAAACGCTCACACAATACTCGACCTTGTTATGCGCTCAGTTCTGCTACTTCAGCTTGGGTTGACTCGCGAGGAGACAGACGATCGCGTAATGAAAACCGAAACTGCCCGGAGTCTTCTATATCCGGCCCACAGCTGAGAACCTGTCGGCCCGAAGATAATCGCTGCACGGAAGCAAAGGCGACCACCGCGGGGTCGAAGGAGTCGGGGACTTCGACGCCTGTCCTGGATCGTGTCACTTTGTGGGCTCATCGCAATGCAGGGTGTAAGTGGGGTCTGAATCCTCTGGCTTCGAGCAGTGATCTGGCGACATAGTGCGTCAGGTTGCGGAAGCCGCGGGCGGTGCCGCGGAGGTGTTCGAGGCGGCCGTTGATGGCCTCTGTCGGCCCGTTGGATGTGCCGGGCCGGTCGAAGAACGCGAGGATGTCGACGACGCGTTGCTTCATGGTGCGTCCGAGCCTGCGGATCTCGGTCAGCGCGGCTGGGACGCTGGCGCTGATGTCGGTGATCAGCTGCTACATCAGCTTTGTCGGTGCTCAACCGATGTGCCCGTCCGACGCTGCGTGTACTGCGTGAAGACCTTGGCCTCGATCTCAGCGGTGCTGACTCACTTGATGCCCATTCACCGCTGAGCGGTATCGATCTTCCGATCGTGCGCAAGGCGGCCGAGAGTTTCGGAATCGACCCGGCATCCGACCATCACGAAGGCTTTATCAGAAGCAGCGGCCGACACCGGCTCTTGGAGATCAAGTCTGCACAATGGCGGTGGCGTCTGGATCGACGATGACGATGTTCCGTGGCTGATCGTCGCTGGCCTTGCCAAAGGCGGTCACCTGGACCACGACGACTTCTACGTAGCCCTTGACCGTGCAACTAACTCCGGCACCATCGGCCAATGGCTCCCAGCTGAGGCCGACTACAGGCATCTCAAGCGCGAACAAGCCTCCCGCCGGTACGCGGACTGGCAGCTAGGGATCCAGCGCACCGTACTCAAGGCCCTCACATCGGTCGCCCGCGGCGGAACAACGCGGTTCTGCCTGGCACACCCAGGCGATCCGGACACGGCGATGGGGACTGCGGAGCTCACGGTCGAGCGCTTCGATGAGCCCGACTACATGCACGAAGAACTCGTTGTCGAGATCGCTCTGGACGATCAGTTCAAATCATCCGAGCTCGGCTGGGCAGCCACGACCCGAGTCCTGATCGCAATCAACCCTCCCGAGACCGGATGGGATGCCGCCGGCGACATCTACTCCACCCTCAGCGAGATCGGTGACACCGAAGCGCGAGTATTCCAACTCCAAGCCAGCTGCGATCTCGGCGAACTCGCGCAGTCCCGCACGAACGAAATCGCGCACTATTGCCACCGCGGCAACCTCTCCGACGCGACCATCAACGGCAAAGGCGTCCGCTCACTCTGCGGCGTCTACTTCGTACCTACCCGAGACCACCAGGCCCTCCCGGTCTGCGAAACGTGCGAGCAGCTCTACAACCAACTGCCGTGACATCCGACAAACCCCCGAGCGCCGGATCGGTGAGCCGCACCATCGACCGACTGCGGTGAGCAAGAATCGGAACCCCGAACTGGAGCGACAATCCAACACGAATCTCGCACCGAATCGGCCTGAAACGGCACCGAGCGGCTCGCACATACATGGCCTGCCGGTGGCACAGTAGGTGGCACAAATCCCGATGTTTCTACATGTCAGCGCATGCGTTCTTGCGTCAGCGACCTTAGGCAGCGCTGCCCGAAAACGCCGGAATCAAGCGGAACGGGTGCGTCTCGTAGCGTGGTGTCACTTCCCGCGGGGTTCTCGTCGTCGTTGACGTAGGAGGGCCATCGTGGGATGACCAGTTGTTTCCGGCAAGAAGCAAAGCGAGATCCCACGATGACCGATAACCAGTCTGCCTTGACGACCCTGATCGGCGAAGTCCTCGCCGATCCCGACCTGGCCCACTCGGACGTGTTCCGGCGGATGCTGCAGGCCGGCCTGCAGGACCTGATCAACGCGGAAGCGACCGCACGGATCGGAGCCGCCCCGCACGAGCGCACCCCGGAGCGGACAACGCGCCGCAACGGCACCAGGCCGAAGACCCTCGCGACCCCGGCCGGCGAAGTCGACCTTCAGATCCCGAAGTTGCGGGAGGGGTCGTTCTTCCCGTCGCTGCTGTCGCCGCGCCGGCGGGTCGATAAGGCCCTCTACGCGGTGATCTGCCAAGCGTGGATCGACGGTGTCTCCACCCGCAAGGTCGAGCAGCTGGTCCGGGCTCTGGGCAACGACACCGGCATCAGCCGGTCCACGGTCTCGCGGATCTGCTCCGAGATCGACGAGGCGGTTCAGGAGTTCCTGCACCGCCGGATCGACCACACCTGGTTCCCGTATCTGTTCCTGGACGCCACCTACCTCGACGTGCGCCACCGCGGCCGCGTCGTCTCCCAGGCCCTCGTCGTGGCCACCGGCGTCTCCGGCGAAGGTCGGCGGGAGATCCTTGGCATGGCACTGGGCGACGCGGAGACCACCGACTTCTGGACCGAGTTCCTCCGCGGCCTGCGTGACCGGGGGTTGAAGGTTCCCACCAACGCCGACCCGCTCGGCGTCGCCCTGGTCACTTCCGACGCGCACGCCGGCCTCAAGGCCGCGGTCAAGGCGATCCTGCCCGGATCGAGCTGGCAGAGATGCCGGGTGCATTTCGCGCGGAACGTGACCCAGCGGCTCGGCTCGGCACGGTCAAAGCCCGTCAACGCGCTGATCTCGACGATCTTCGCGCAGACCACCCGCGAAGCGGTGACGGCCCAGTACCACCAAGTCGCCGACAGCCTCCGCGGCTCGTTCCCCGAGATCGCGGCCATGCTCGAGAACGCCGAGCCAGACCTGACCGCGTTCGCGACGTTGCCCCGTGAGCACTGGCAGAAGGTCTGGTCGAACAACCCGATCGAGCGCCTGAACAGGGAGATCAAACGTCGCGCCGACGTGGTCCAGATCTTCCCCGACCGCGACTCCGTCACCCGTCTTATCGGAGCCGTCCTCCAAGAGCAGCACGAGGAATGGCAATACGGGGAACGCCGCTACTTCTCCGAGACCTCAATGCGAGCACTGATCCACGTCCTCCACGAGACCACCGAGCCCGCCCACCCCGAACTGCTCCTCACCGCCTAACCATCACCCACCCACAGGAAACAACAGCAGTAACACCACATCACGGGACTTGACCA
>NZ_ATXT01000003.1 GCF_000421825.1 Humibacter albus DSM 18994 | reverse complement strand
TATGTTCGACATCGCGATATTGAATATTCCGGCCACCACGTCTAATGTGGGACGCATGAGCATTACGATGCCGAATGTCAACGCCGGCCGAATTCCAGAGTGGAGCGTCGCCGATAGGCTGCGGAAGGCACGCGAGTCTGCTGGGCTGGAGCAGGTCGAGCTCGCGGACGCCGCGGGTATCTCGCGAGGGACGATCAGCGCCGCGGAGAACGGTTACCGCGTGCCGAATCGCGCCACGCTTCAGATGTGGGCGCTCGCGACCGGCGTGCCGCTCGGATGGATCGAGCAAGGGGAAGTGTGGTGCACCCCCAGGGACTTGAACCCTGAACCCACTGATTAAGAGTCAGTTGCTCTGCCGATTGAGCTAGAGGTGCATGATTCGTCTCTCACTTGGAGTGCCGAACCGAAGCACAACGATAGCATCCACCTCGGGCTCAGGTCGAATCGGCTCCGGGCTCGAATCCGCTGACGCTTCGGCACTGAGCTCGCACCGTCACGCTTCAGGTTCCGACGCTCGAGACTCGGTCCCGCACGCTCACTGTTCGGGCTTCGTCGCGATGAGGAGCCGGGTCGGGAACCACGGGCCGGTCCACCACATGCGCCAGCCGAGCCCGCGATTCTCCGCCACGGTGAGCCCGGCCTCGCGCACTGTCGCGTCGTATTCGCGCACCTTCTCGATATCCACGATCGCCAGGCGTCCGCCGGGCCTGAGCACCCGCACGGCCTCGAGTACGGCGGTACGGCGCGCCTGGGCGCTGCGGATGTTGTGGATGGCGAGGCTCGCCGTCACAAGATCGAACGACGCGTCGGCGTAGGGAAGAGAGGTCATGTCGCCCGTGTCAAAAGTGATGCGGGCATCCACGTCGTTGGCACGCGCATTGCGCTGCGCCGCCTGAACCGAGTTGCGGGACTGGTCGACGCTGCGCCACAGGTCGATCCCCGTCACGTGCCCGGTCGGCAGCTGTTCGGCCAGCAGCACCGACACGGAAGCGTGGCCGCACCCCAGGTCGAGCGCCTCCTCGTCACCGCGCAGGCGGAGCGCCGCGATGACGCCCCGCCAGACTTCGAACTTTCCCACCAGTGTGGAGCGCAGGTAGAAGAACGTGCCGATGGCAGCGATCACCGCGAGCACGGTGAAATATATGGGCAGCCACAGTGCGGAGCCCAGCACGCTCACGACGATCGCCGCTATCGCGAAGACGACGGCGCAGCCGCCCCACCCCCAGGGCACTCCTGGGGCGTCGATACCGTAGTTTCCGGCGGGGCGTGCGGACATCGTCGTCTCCTCCTCACACCGCGGAGAAGGCCGACTCGTGCCTCAGGACACGAGCCGCCGCCATCACGGCCGCCGTGGTCGAGGTGAGAACGGAGCGGTCGCGTCCGGCGACCCATCGGGGACCGTCGGCACCGCGGAACTCCACCAGAGTAACGGCGTCCGAGTCGTTTCCCGCGGTCATCGATGCTTGCACCAGTGACAGCACGTCGAGCCGGATGCCCCGCGCAGCCAACGCCTGCGCGATCGCCTCCACAGGTCCGACGCCCACGTGCTCGCTGACGTGCTCCGCTCCGTCGACGCACAGACCGACGCGGACGCGCTCGACCGCCTCGTGGTCGGTGACGGCCTCCTCGGTGACGTCGAGGGCGACCAGCTCGAGAGCAGCGGAGGAGTCGGGCGTCGGCAGGTAGGCATCCTCGAACAGCGACCACAGGTGCTCTGCCGTGACCTCGGCGCCAGTGTCGTCGGTGTGCTGCTGCACGTGGCGCGCGAAGTCGATCTGCACGCGACGCGGAAGCGTCAGGCCGTACTCGGTCTCGAGCAGGTAGGCGATGCCGCCCTTGCCGCTTTGCGAGTTGACTCGGATGACCGCGTCGTAGCTGCGCCCGATGTCCGCCGGATCGATCGGCAGGTACGGCACGCGCCACGCTGCCTCGGACTCGGGCACGCCTTGCGCCGCGGCGCGCTCGCGATGCTCGGCGAAGCCCTTGCGGATGGCGTCCTGGTGAGTGCCGCTGAACGCCGTGTGCACGAGGTCGCCGACGTACGGATGGCGCTCGGGCACGGGCATCCGAGTGCAGAACTCGACGGTGCGCCGCACCTCGTCGATGTCGCTGAAGTCGATCATCGGGTCGATGCCTTGGGCGTGCAGGTTCAGGGCGAGCGTGGCGATGTCGACGTTCCCGGTGCGCTCGCCGTTGCCAAACACGCAGCCCTCCACGCGTTGTGCGCCGGCGAGCACTGCCAGCTCGGCGCACGCGATTCCCGTGCCGCGGTCGTTGTGCGGATGCACCGACAAGATCACCGAGTCGCGCCTCGCCAGGCTGCGGTGCATGTACTCGATCTGATCGGCGTACACGTTCGGCGTCGCCACCTCCACGGTGGCCGGCAGGTTGAGGATGACGGGCCGATCGTGCGAGGCATCCCACAACTGCGTGACCTCGTTGCACACGTCGAGCACGAAGTCCGGCTCGGTGAGGTTGAACACCTCGGGCGAGAACTCGTACCGCACATTCGCCGCGTCGCCGGTGAGTCGCAGGATGTCGGCCGCACCGTTCATGATCAGTCGCGTCAGCGACGTGCGGTCGTGGTTGAGCACGATATCGCGCCACGTCGGTGCGGTAGCGGCGTACATGTGGATGACGACCGGGTTGCGGATGCCTCGCACCGACTCGACAGTGCGCTCGATGAGCTCGCGTCGTGCCGGGGTGAACACCACGATCGTGACGTCATCCGGGGCGATCGGCTCGCCCGACGCTGCGGTCTGTGCGATCAGCCGCACGAAATCGAAGTCGGTCTGCGAGGCAGACGGATAGCCGATCTCGATCTCCTTGTATCCCATCGCCACGAACAGCTCGAAGAGCCGTCGCTTGCGCGCGGGATCCATCGGCTCGGCCAGTGCCTGGTTGCCGTCGCGCAGGTCGACGGGCACCCAGAGCGGGGCGTGCGTCAGCCGGTTCGACGGCCACGAGCGCTCGGTGAGCGGCACGGGAACGCGATGGAAGACATCCGTGTAGCGATGCGAGGGCATCTGCGAGTGACGTTGACGGTTCCACGCCGGGGCGTCGGCGGGAACGGCGCCGGAGGGCGTGGCGATGGTGGGAAAAGCGGTGCCGGGCATGATCGTGTGATCCTTCTTCTTCTGGTCGTGTCGACCGGCACGCGACGACCTCCACGGCGGGAGGCCGGTCGTCGATCAGGCCCCGCCGTGGCGGCGAAGAAGAAGGAGCCCGGAACGAAGCATGGGGCGAAGGTAGCACCGACGAGGCCGGCGCGTCCAGCGCCGCGGCGTCGGCCTCGTCCCTCGGCGCGGCGGTAGGCCGGCCGCCGGCTTGCCGGTTGCGGGCTCCGGTTCCCGACTGCCGGTTCCCCGTTCACGCATTCCCGGTTGCGGGATCAGGCGCCGTTGACGCCCAACAGGTGTCCCACGAGGTATGTCGCGGCAACGGCGATCGCGCCGAAGATGAGCTGGCGGATCGCCCCGCGCCACCATGCCTTGCCCGTGAAGTGGGCGGCGAACGCGCCCGCCACGAGCAGCCCGACGCCTCCGACCCCGAGTCCGAGCCCGAGCGAGGACGAGCCGAACAGGAACGACAGCAGCGGAACGATCGCCCCGATCGAGAACATCACGAACGACGAGATCGCGGCGATCCAGGGCGACGGCTTGGAGTCGGGATCGACGCCGAGCTCCTGAGTGACGTGCACGCGCAACGCCCGGTCCGGATTGCCGTGCACCTCCTCCGCCGCTTTAGCGGCGGTCTCGGACGACATGCCCATCTCCTGGAACATGCCGGAGAGCTCGCGCATCTCGCCGACCGGATTGCGGGTGAGGGCGCTGCGCTCGACCGCCGCCTCCTTGTCGACCTGTTCGTTCTGCGTCGTCACCGAGGTGTACTCGCCGAGTGCCATCGAGAACGCGCCGGCGACGAGTCCGGCGAGACCCGTGATGATGATCGTGTCTCGGGATGCCCCTGCCGCGCCGATCCCCGCGATCAGCGCGATGTTCGTGACGAGGCCGTCCATGGCGCCGAAGACGGCCGCGCGCAGCCAGCCGCCGGAGACATCCGAGTGGCTGTGGTCGTAGTCGTGGGGATCGCGAAAGTGGCTCGGCGCGAGTGGATCGGGCACCCCGACAGCCTACTGATCGGTCGCGTCGATCCGCCGTGACGGGGAGCCGCCGCCGACGAGCTCGTCGGCGAACCCCTCGGCTCGTGCGATGGCGTCGGCGGCCCGCACGAGCGCCAGGTGCGACAGCGCCTGCGGGGTGTTGCCGGCCTGACGTCCCGACGTGGGGGAGTACTCCTCGCTCAGCATTCCGACGTCGTTCGCCAGATCGCACAGTCGATGCATCAGGTCGTTCGCGGCGTCGAGCCTTCCGGATCGTGCGTATTGCTCCACGAGCCAGAACGAGCACGCGAGAAACGGATACTCCGTGCCCTGCAGGCCGTCCAGCCCGGTCTCGGAGCGGTAGCGGAGCAGGAAGCCGTGGTGCATCAGATCCTGCTCGATCGCCTCGACGGTGCCGAGCATGCGCGGGTCGTCGGGGGCGACGAAGCCGACCTGTGAGAGCTGCAGGAGCGAGGCATCCACCTCGGCCGTCTCGAAGTGTTGGGTGAACGTGTTGCGTCGTGCGTCGTAACCGCGGTGCTCGATCTCATGGCGGAGCGCGGCACGACGCTTGCGCCAGTGGGCGACGGGCCCCTCGAGGCCGAACTCCTCGGCGCCGCGCACCGCGCGGTCGTAGGCGGCCCACACCATCACGCGCGAGTGCGTGAAGTCGCGGGCCGGCCCCCGGATCTCCCAGATGCCCTGGTCGCGCCTGGCGCCGACCTTGTCGAGCTGCCCCATCAGGGCGCACTGCAGTGACCACGAGAAGTCGTTCTCGGGGATGCCGCCGAGCCGCGCATCGTGGAGAGCGATCATGACTTCGCCGATGACATCCGCCTGGAACTGCGTGGCAGCGGCGTTGCCGATGCGCACGGGGGATGCCCCGTGATAACCGGGCAGCGAGTCCACGACGTACTCCGGAAGGAAGCGCTCCCCGGAGAGCCCGTACATGATCTGCACGTCGACCGGGTCTCCGGCCAGTGCCCGTAACAGCCACCAGCGCCAGTGGTCGACCTCGTCCTTGTAACCGTGGCCGAGCATGGCGCTCAGCGTCTGCGATGCATCGCGCAACCAGACATAGCGGTAGTCCCAGTTGCGACTGCCGCCGAACTTCTCGGGCAGCGACGTAGTGGCTGCTGCGGCGACGCCGCCGGTCTCCGCGTGGGTGAGGGCACGCAGCAGGAGAAGCGAACGCAGTACCTCGTCGGAGTACGCACCGCGGTGCCGGAAAGTCGACGCCCAGTCGGTCCACCATTTCTCGGCCATGCGCAGGTCGGCCTCAACGTCGACGGGATCTGGAACCGGCTTGTGCGACGGGTACCAGCTCAGCGTGAGCTCCACCAGGTCGCCCTCGCGCACCGTGAACGTCGCTTCATGGGCGTGGTCCGTCGCCTTCAGCGGGATGCCGCGCATGACGAGGGCGTCCGGACCGGCGACGGCCTGCAGCGTGTGATGTTCGTCGTGCAACTGACGCACCCACGGCACGCTGGACGCGTAGGCGAATCGCATGCGCAGGTCGACACGCATCTCCACTTCTCCGGAGACACCGCGCACCCGCCGCACGAGGTCGGCGCGGTGGTCGCCGCGCGGCATGGCGTCGATCACTTCGACCACGCCGGTCGAGGTGGTCCAGGTGGTCACCAGCACGAACGTCGAGCCTCGGTACTCGCGTGTCATCGTGGCGTTCTCGTCGGTCGGCGCCAGCTTCCACCTGCCGTGATCCTCGGTGCCGAGCAGAGCGCCGAAGACCGATCCGGAGTCGTAACGGGGCAGGCAGAGCCAGTCGATGCTGCCGTCTTTGCCGACGAGTGCCCCGGTGTAGCAGTCACTGATGAGTGCGTAATCCTCGATTCCCAACGCCATGAGGCCATCCTCGCAGGTAGCGTGGACGGCATGGCTGAGGCAGTGCAGACCCTGATCATCCTCGGTGCAGGCGGCGACCTGACTTCGCGCCTGCTGCTTCCGGCGCTCGGACAGCTGCTCACGAAGGAGGACTCGCGGCGCGTCACACTGCTCGGCGCGGGATCTCAGGCCTGGAGCGCAGCGCAGTGGAAGGATCGCGTACGCGAGGCGTTCGCCACGGTGCAGGCGGAAGGTCCCGCCGTCGACGCGCTGCTGGAGAGCACGGACTATCTGACCGCCGACGTGACGAAGCCCGACGAACTGCGAGGACTGCTCGGGGAAGCCCACGGCACGCCCGCGCTGTACTTCGCGCTCCCGCCCGCCGTGACGAAGCGGGTCTGCGACGCGCTCGCCGATGTCGAGCTTCCCGAGGGGACGCGGCTCGCGCTGGAGAAGCCGTTCGGAACCGATCGTCGAAGCGCTGCGGCGTTGAACGGAAGGATCGCGACTCTGGTTCCGGAGAACCAGGTGCACCGCATCGACCATTTCCTCGGGAACTCGACAGTGCAGAATCTGTTCGGACTGCGATTCGCGAACCGCATCTTCGAGCCGGTCTGGAACGCGGAGCACATCGCCCGCGTCGACATCGTGTTCGACGAGACGCTCGGGCTGGAGAACCGGGCGGGCTACTACGACCACGCGGGCGCGCTGATCGACATGCTCCAGAGCCACCTGCTCCAGGTGCTCGCCGTCACGGCGATGGAGCCCCCGGCGACCATGCACGCGGACGACCTGCGCGATGCCAAGGGGATCGTGCTGCGCGCCACACGGGTGCGAGACGACGATGCCGAGGCGAACAGCCATCGCGGGCGCTACACCAAGGGCAAGATCGAGGGCCGCACCCTGCCGTCGTACGTCGACGAAGAGGGCGTGGATCCCGCGCTGGGCACCGAGACGCTGGCCCAGGTGGAGTTCGCCGTCGACACCTGGCGGTGGGCAGGGGTCCCCTTCACGCTGCGCTCCGGCAAGGCGATCGGCGTCTCCCGGCACGAGATCGTGATCACATTCCGCGACGCGCAGCGGGTTCCGACCGGGCTCCGCGGGCCGGTGCGGCCGACCCGCCTGCGCATCACGCTCGGACCCGACCGGATGACGCTCGAGTTGAACACCAACGGTCCGGGCGACCCGCGGCACCTCGACCGATCGGTGCTCCAAGCGGACTTCGGTCCGGGCGGCCTATTGGCGTACGGCGAGGTGCTGGGCCAACTGTTGGACGGCGACCCGTCGCTTTCGGTACGCGGCGACACCGCCGAGGAATGCTGGCGCATCGTCGCACCGGTACTGAAGGCATGGCGTGACGGCGACGTGCCGCTCGACGACTATCCCGCCGGGTCGGAGGGACCCGCGGACTGGCCGGCCATTCCGTAGGCGTTCCGCTCGGGCGCCGTATCGTTCTCCGCGAGTGGCCGCCCGCGCTCCGGGCCACCGCCCGTGCTCTACGCGACCGACCAGGACACTTCTCGTGAGGGCCGCGTCAGCGAGGGCCGGGGGAGAGAACGCGCGTCATCGCACCAGTTCGCGCTCGAAGTGCGCTCGTGCCACCTCGCCGGTGACGGGACGCTTGAGGTCGGTCCATACGGTGATGGGTGCCGGCTCCCACTGCAGCGCAACCGCCTCTTCGTCGAGCACCGCCTCGTCGTCGACATCGGGCTCGTCGTGCCGGTGCGCCGGCCCGTGACCGTCGTCGGGCTCATCCGCTCCCGCAGCCGCGACGACGGGGGCTTCGTCGAACTCGGAGTCGTCCTCGGCGACGACCGTGCTCGCGGCGTCGGCCACAGCCGTGTCGCTGCCGTCACCGGAGGCCTGTCCGCCCGTGACGATCGGAATCGCGCCGGTGCGCGTCTCCACCGTGATGGTCTGGCCGGCTTCCAGCTGAAGCTGGGCGCTGCGGAGCGCATCCGTCACATCGGCCGCCACCTGGTGCGCGAGCACGGTGCGGAACAGGTCGTCGGTGTCGTCGGGCCGCCGGCGCCTCACCACCCACTCGCCGCCTTCTCCGATCGCGGCGGCGATGCGGGTGTGCACGAGCTCGAAGATCTGCTCGTCGGCGAGGCGGGGACGAGGGGTCTCGGCCGGCGCGACCGAGACGATGGGGGCCACCGCAGGTGCGGCGTGCCTCCGGCGACCGAACATGGTGGAGCTCCTTACGATGTCACGGCGGTGAACCGTTCCGTGACAGTCTGACGGATGCCCCGCGGCGGCCCGGCCAGACACGCCGCCGGCGAGTGCAGCCAAGCTTCGCCCACGCGCGTTTCGCCTCGGCCGCTACTTCTTCTTGTTCTTCTTCGTCTCGAGCTCGCGCGACCTGTCGTGAACGCTGGTGACGACGACCACGAGGGAGAGCAGCCAGCTCGCCCACGCGAGCGCCAACCGCCAGTCCCGAGGGCCCCGGCGGGTGGCCTGCGCGACGCCGATCACGCCCATGGCAGTGCTCACGACACCCCAGTTCAGCAGGTACTTGCGCATGCCGCCCCCTTACGCTCCTCCCACACGGTACACACCGTGGAGGGCGTGTGTCAGCCCCAATCGGGGCCTCCGGTCGGCTGGTAACGTTGCCCTACGCCGACCATGGTTCCAGCTCAGGAGGCGGTCACCGGTGCCGAAACAAGAACGCGACGCGCCTGCAAGTGGCACGCGGGCGTCCCGCATTCCGAAGTCCCGCAAGTTCGACCTGGTGATCGTGTCGAACCGGCTCCCCGTCGACCACGTCTCCGGCGAGGGCGCGAACGCGGTCTGGCGTCCGTCGCCCGGCGGCCTCGTCGCCGCTCTCGAGCCGATCATGAAGACCGAGGACGGCGTCTGGATCGGGTGGGTGGGCATCCCCGATGCGCACTTCGATCCGTTCTCGGCCAACGGCATCGACATCAAACCCGTCGCACTGAGCGCGCAAGAGATCGAGTACTACTACGAAGGTTTCTCGAACGACACGCTCTGGCCGCTCTACCACGATGTGATTGCACCACCGAGCTACCACCGGGAGTGGTGGGATGCCTACGTCAAGGTGAACCGACGGTTCGCGGATGCCGCGATCGCCTCGGCCGCGCCCGGTGCCGTCGTGTGGGTTCACGACTACCAGCTGCAGCTCGTGCCCAAGATGCTGCGCGACGCGCGACCCGACCTGGTGATCGGGTTCTTCGACCACATTCCGTTCCCGCCGTACGGCATCTACTCCCAGCTCCCGTGGCGCCGGCAGGTCGTCGCGGGGCTGCTGGGCGCCGACGTGATCGGATTCCAGCGGCTCGCGGATGCCGGCAACTTCGCCCGTGCGGTCCGTCGCCTCTTCGGATACGAGACCCGCGGCTCCGTCATCGACGTGCCGCTGGCCGAAGGGGAGGCCGACGGCCACCGGCATGTCAAGATCAACCGACGCGGTCAGCGCGTGCGCACCGTGCTCGCCAAGCAGTTCCCGATCTCGATCGACGCGCAGCACTACCAGGAGCTGGCGACCCGCCCCGAGATCCAGGCCAGAGCCAAGGAGATCCGCGAGGAGCTCGGCAATCCGACGACGATCATGCTCGGCGTCGACCGCCTCGACTACACGAAGGGCATTCACCATCGTCTGAAGGCCTACGGTGAGCTCTTGCGCGACCAGGCGATCCCGGTGGACGACGTCACACTCGTGCAGGTCGCGAGCCCGTCGCGCGAGCGCGTGGAGACGTACAAGGTGCTCCGAGACGAAGTCGAGCTGACCGTGAGTCGCATCAACGGCGACTACTCCACGATCGGGCACACGTCCATCGGCTACCTGCATCAGGGCTACCCGCGGGAGGAGATGGTCGCGCTCTACCTGGCGGCCGACGTCATGCTGGTCACGGCGCTGCGCGACGGCATGAATCTGGTGGCGAAGGAATACGTGGCGAGTCGCGTGGACAACGACGGCGTGCTCGTCCTCAGCGAGTTCACCGGAGCATCCGACGAGCTCAAGCAGGCGCTGCTGGTGAACCCGCACGACATCGAAGGGCTCAAGGCGGCCATCGTTCGGGCGATCGAGATGCCGAAACGGGAGCGCACGCACCGCATGCGTGTACTCCGCAAGCGCGTGATGACGCACGACGTGCAGCGCTGGTCGGCGACGTTCCTCGACGCGCTCACGCACGTGACGCAGAACGACGACTTCGGCGCGCACGAGAAGACGCAGGCGCCGTCACCGGCACCGGGGGCGACGTCCACGGCGTCGGCGGCCGCAGGGGCCAGCGCCGACACCGGCGACGCATCGGGCGCGACGGAGCCGCGCGCATCGTGAGCACGACGACCGACACTTCCGAGATCGAGCGCGCCGTGGCGCATCTGGCCGACGCGAAGCGACTGCTCGTCGCGCTGGACTTCGACGGCACGGTCAGCCCGCTCGTCGACACCCCCTCCGAATCCCGGGTGATCCCGGAGGCGAGAGCCGCGTTGACCGCGCTGGAACGGATGCCCGACACCTGGGTCGCGTTCGTCTCCGGACGGCCGCTGGACGGGCTGGTGCGCGTGACCGAGGCCGACGACTCCGCGCTCCTCATCGCCTCGCATGGAGTGGAGGTGCGCCTCACCGGCGGCGGCGTGGACGTCGGCCTCACCGACACGGAGCGGGTGCGACTGGCCGCGCTCGCCGCCGACCTGGAGCTGATCGTCTCCGAGACGCCGGGCTCGAAGCTCGAGCGCAAGCCGGTCGGGCTCGGACTGCACACGCGCGGCGTCGAGCCCGACGTCGCCCGAGCTGCCGACGACCGTGCTCGCGAGGCGGCACAGCGGCGCGGGGGGTTCCTCGAGCGCGCGGGCAAAGACATCCTCGAGTTCGCCGTGCGCGACGCGACCAAAGGCGACGGCATCGAGCGGCTGCGCAAGCACGTGCGGGCGACCGCCGTGCTCTACGCCGGAGACGACGTCACCGACGAGGACGGCTTCGCCGTGATGCACGCCGGCGACGTGGGGGTCAAAGTGGGCACGGGGCGTACGGCTGCACGCTTTCGGGTGGCGGATCCTGATGCCGTCGCGGCCCTCCTGACGCGCCTCGCCGAACTGCGCGGTCACGTCGCGTGAGAGCGCCGGCCGCGCACCGCTGGCGCGCGGCGGGTGCCACCGACCTCTAAACTCGACCTCATGCCAGAGATCGACATGAAGCCGCGCAGTCGGGTCGTCACGGACGGCATCGAAGCCACCACCAGCCGCGGGATGCTCCGCGCGGTCGGCATGGGCGACGAGGACTGGGACAAACCCCAGATCGGCATCGCGAGCTCGTGGAACGAGATCACGCCGTGCAACCTCTCGCTCGATCGCCTCGCCCAGGCGGCGAAGGAAGGCGTGCACGGCGGGGGAGGGTACCCGCTCGAGTTCGGCACGGTCTCGGTCTCCGACGGCATCTCGATGGGTCACGAGGGCATGCACTTCTCGCTCGTCTCGCGCGAGGTCATCTGCGACTCGGTCGAGACGGTCATGATGGCGGAGCGGCTCGACGGCTCCGTGCTGCTGGCGGGCTGCGACAAGTCGATTCCCGGCATGCTGATGGCGGCCGCCCGCCTCGATCTGGCCTCGGTATTCCTCTACGCGGGGTCGATCGCCCCCGGTTGGGTGAAGCTCAGCGACGGGACTGAGAAGGATGTCACGATCATCGACTCCTTCGAAGCCGTCGGCGCCTGCAAGGCCGGCACCATGAGCCTGGAGGATCTCAAGCGCATCGAGTGCTCGATCGCGCCGGGTGAGGGTGCCTGCGGCGGCATGTACACCGCGAACACGATGGCGTCGGTCGCGGAGGCGCTCGGCATGAGCTATCCGGGCTCTGCGGCGCCGCCCTCGGCCGATCGTCGTCGCGACTACTACGCGCACCGCTCGGGCGAGGCCGTCGTGAACATGCTGCGACTCGGGTTGACGGCCAGGGACATCCTCACCAAGGAGGCGTTCGAGAACGCCATCACGGTGGCGATGGCGCTCGGTGGTTCCACCAATGTCGTGCTGCACCTGCTCGCGATCGCGCGCGAGGCCGAGGTGGACCTGACGCTCGACGACTTCAACCGCATCGGCAACAACGTGCCGCATATCGGCGATCTGAAGCCGTTCGGCAAGTACGTGATGAACGACGTCGACCGGCACGGCGGCATCCCGGTGCTGATGAAGGCACTTCTCGACGCCGGCTTGCTGCACGGCGACTGCATCACGGTGACGGGCAAGACAGTCGCCGAGAACCTGGCGGAGTTGAGCCCGGAGCCGCTCGACGGCGAGGTGCTGCGCAAGCTGGACGACCCGCTGCATCCCACCGGTGGCCTGACCATTCTCAAGGGCTCGTTCGCGCCCGACGGCGCCGTGGTGAAGACCGCAGGGTTCGACGCCGCCGTCTTCGAGGGGCCGGCCCGCGTGTTCGAGCGCGAGCGCGAGGCGATGGACGCCTTGACCGAGGGTCGGATCGTGCACGGTGACGTGGTCGTGATCCGCTACGAGGGACCCAAGGGCGGTCCGGGCATGCGCGAGATGCTGGCCATCACGGCGGCCATCAAGGGCGCAGGCCTCGGCAAGGATGTACTACTATTGACAGACGGTCGATTCTCAGGCGGCACAACCGGTCTGTGCATCGGCCACATAGCACCCGAAGCAGTGGACGGTGGTCCCATTGCCTTCGTGCGCGATGGTGATCTGATACGGGTCGATATCGCGGCTCGCTCCCTCGACCTACTTGTCGACGAGTCTGAGCTGGCCTCCCGCCGGGAAGGCTGGGAGCCTCTTCCCCCGCGCTATACCCGTGGCGTTCTCGCGAAGTACTCCAAGCTCGTGCACTCCGCTGCGGAGGGCGCGATCACGGGGTAACCGACGCGATCAACTCTCTTCATCGTTCGCAGCGTAAGGAAAACCGTCCCCCCATGACAACGGAACCTCGAGCCGTGCCGACTTCGGCAGCGCGTGCTGCCGGGGCCGACGGCACCTCCGACAAACCAGATCTCATCACCGGCTCCGCCGCGATCCTGCGATCGCTGGCCCGCCTCGGCGTCACGGATGTCTTCGGCATTCCGGGCGGCGCCGTCATCCCGTTCTACGACGAGCTGATGGCGCAGAACGCCATCCGGCACATCCTCGTGCGGCACGAACAGGGCGCCGGGCATGCCGCCGAGGGCTACGCCTCGGCAAGCCGCCGCGTCGGCGTCGCCATCGCCACCTCCGGGCCCGGCGCGACCAACCTGGTCACGGCGATCGCGGATGCCCACATGGACTCCGTGCCGACCCTCTTCATCACGGGCCAGGTGTTCTCCACCTCGATGGGGACGGATGCCTTCCAGGAGGCGGACATCGTGGGGATCACGATGCCGATCACCAAGCACTCCTTCCTGGTGAAGCGGGCGGAGGACATCCCGGCGACGATCGCGGCCGCGTACCACATCGCCTCGACCGGGCGCCCCGGTCCCGTGCTCGTGGACATCACGAAGGACGCGCAGCAGAACCTGATGGAGTTCTCCTGGCCGCCCGTGGTCGACCTGCCCGGGTACCGTCCGGTGACCAAGGCGCACGGAAAGCAGGTTCACGCGGCGGCACGTCTGCTCGCGGAATCGAGCAAGCCCGTGCTGTACGTGGGCGGCGGGGTCGTTCGTGCCCACGCGTCCGATGAGCTCGCCGCCCTCGCCGAGGCGACAGGGGCGCCCGTGGTCACGACGCTGATGGCGCGTGGCGCGTTCCCCGACTCGAACAAGCAGCACCTCGGTATGCCCGGCATGCACGGCACGGTGGCCGCGGTGCTCGCGCTGCAGGACGCCGACCTGATCATCTCGCTCGGCGCGCGCTTCGACGACCGCGTCACCGGCTCGGTGGCGGGCTTCGCGCCGCACGCGAAGATCGTGCACGTCGATGTCGACCCCGCCGAGATCTCCAAGATCCGGCACGCCGACGTCCCCATCGTCGGCGATGCCAAAGACGTCATCGCCGACCTGACCGCCGCCTTCGAGCACGAGGTCGCCGCCGTCGGCGGCCCGGACCTGAGCGACTGGTGGGCGAAGCTCGACGAACTGCGAACGCAGTTCCCTCTGGGCTACACGCCGACCAGTGACGGGCTCCTCGCGCCGCAGGCGATCATCAAGCGCATCGGCGAGCTGACCGGGCCGGAGGGCGTCTACGTCGCCGGCGTTGGCCAGCACCAGATGTGGGCGGCGCAGTTCATCCAGTACGAGCGGCCGAACGCCTTCCTCAACTCGGGCGGTGCAGGCACGATGGGCTACGCGGTGCCTGCGGCGATGGGCGCGAAAGTCTCGCAGCCCGACCGGGTGGTGTGGGCGATCGACGGCGACGGATGCTTCCAGATGACCAATCAGGAGCTCGCCACCTGCACGATCAACGACATTCCGATCAAGGTCGCGATCATCAACAACTCGTCGCTCGGCATGGTGCGCCAGTGGCAGACCCTGTTCTACGACGGCCGCCACTCGTTCACCGACCTGAACACCGGTCACGAGACGGCGATGATTCCCGACTTCCTCAAGCTGGCGGAGGCGTACGGTGCCCTCGGCATCCGCGTCACCAAGGAAGAGGAAGTGGATGCCGCCATCAAGCTCGCGCTCGAGACGAACGACCGCCCGGTGGTGATCGACTTCATCGTGAGCCGCGACGCCATGGTGTGGCCGATGGTTCCGCAGGGCGTCAGCAACTCGAACGTGCAGTACGCGAAGGACCACGCACCGAGTTGGGGAGAGGAGTAGGCCATGGCCACGCACGTGCTGTCGTTGCTCGTCGAAGACAAGGCGGGTCTGCTCACCCGCGTCGCCGGGCTCTTCGCCCGCCGCGGATTCAACATCTCGTCGCTCGCCGTCGGCGTGAGCGAGGTGCCCGGACTCTCGCGCATCACCGTGGTGGTGGACGTCGAGGACGCCCCGCTCGAGCAGGTGACCAAGCAGTTGAACAAGCTGGTCAACGTGATCAAGATCGTGGAGCTCGACATCGATCAGTCGGTGCAGCGCGAGCACCTGCTCATCAAGGTGCGCGTGGACCACACCACGAGGTCGCAGGTGCTGGAGGCCGTGAACCTCTTCCGTGCTCGCGTCGTCGACGTGGCCACGGACGCGCTCGTCATCGAGGTGACGGGCGACACCGGCAAGACCGAGGCACTGCTGCGGGTGCTCGAGCCGTACGGCATCAAGGAGATGGCGCAGTCCGGTCTGCTGGCGATCGGCCGCGGGTCGAAATCGATCACCGACCGCGTCTTCAAGAACTAGCGAACCGTCTTCAAGAACTAGCGAACTTCGAACAACAAGGAGAAACAACACCCCATGGCTGAGATCTACTACGACAACGATGCTGATCTGACGATCATCCAGGGCAAGAAGGTGCTCGTCGTCGGCTACGGTTCGCAGGGCCACGCCCACGCGCAGAACCTGCGCGACTCGGGCGTCGAGGTGCGGATCGGTCTGCAGGAGGGCTCCAAGTCCACGCAGCGCGCCCAGGAGGCGGGCTTCCAGGTCGTCACGCCCGCCGAGGGCACCTCGTGGGCCGACGTCATCGTCATCCTCGCCCCCGACCAGGTGCAGCGTCACCTCTACGCGAAGGACATCGCCCCGAACATCAGCGACGGCAAGGCGCTGGTCTTCGGCCACGGCTTCAACATCCGCTTCGGCTACATTCAGGCGCCGGAGGGCGTGGACGTGGTCATGGTCGCCCCGAAGGGTCCGGGTCACACCGTGCGCCGCGAGTACGTCGCGGGCCGTGGAGTTCCGGTGATCGTCGCCGTGGAGAACGACGCGACAGGCAACGCCTGGGCTCTCGCGCTGAGCTACGCGAAGGGCATCGGCGGCCTGCGCGCCGGCGGCATCAAGACCACGTTCACCGAGGAGACCGAGACGGACCTCTTCGGCGAGCAGGCCGTGCTCTGCGGTGGCGTCTCCCACCTCATCCAGGCCGGCTTCGAGACGCTGACCGCCGCCGGCTACCAGCCGGAGATCGCGTACTTCGAGGTGCTTCACGAGATGAAGCTCATCGTCGACCTCATCTGGGAGGGCGGCATCTCCAAGATGCGCTGGAGCGTCTCCGACACCGCCGAGTACGGGGACTACGTCTCGGGCCCGCGCGTGGTCGACGACCACACCAAGGCGGCCATGAAAGGCATCCTCGACGACATCCAGTCCGGCGCCTTCGCCGAGCGCTTCATCGCCGACCAGGATGCCGGTGCTCCGGAGTTCCTCGCCGACCGCAAGGCGGGCGAAGACCACCCGATCGAGTCGACAGGTCGTGAGCTGCGCAAGCTCTTCGCGTGGAACTCGTCGAACGACGATGACTACGTCGACGGCGAAGTCGCTCGCTGACGCCCGGATGTCGCTGGCCGCGGTGTGAGTCGCGGCCAGCGACGATCGACGGGAGACCGCGAATGCCGCAGCACCTCGCCGTCGAGATTGCGATGCACGTCCGAAAGCGCGCGTAGCGCTTCCATGCGGCGGCACGCGCGGTTCAGGGCTGAGCCACACCGCCTTCCGGCAGGGTGAATCCCTGGCGCCAGCTACTGAAACGCGGCCGCCATCCGCGGCTGCGCGCGAGTGCGTTCGACACCGGGCGGCCCTCGCGCAGGTCCGACGGGATGCTCGGCGGAGGTGCGCCGACCGCGGCGGCGTAGACGGGCATCCACTGGGCGGCCTCGGCCGGCTCGTCGTCGACGATGTTGACGACGCCGTGCGGCCAGTCGAGTGCGAGCACCGTGGCGGAGGCGGCATCGGCGACATGCACGAAGTCGATCACGCGCGCCATCGGGCGCAGCCGGCCCTCGAGCGCGGCGAGCGTCTCCGGCGCCCCGGGCGCGCGCCAGGTTCCCGGCCCGTAGAACTGGCCGTAGCGGAGCACGACGCCGTTCGGCAGTTCGAGCACCGTGCTCTCCAACTCGGGCACGCCCGGCGTGACGCCGGCGGCGAACGGTTCGTCCTCGGTGGCGAGCGTGTCGCCGTCGGGGACGACCCAGCTGATGCTCTGGGCGATCATGCGATCCACGCCGTGCCGGCGCGCGGCATCCACCAGCGTGCGCGTGCCCTCGATGCGCACGCGGGAGTTCGCGGCGAAGTCGAGGTCGGCGAGGGCGGTGAGCTCGTGGAGCACCGCGTCGGGGCGGGAGCGCGCGAAAGCCTGCTCGACGGACTCGGTGTCGTAGACATCCATCACGAGAGGACGTGCGCCGGTCGCCTCGATGACGCTCGCCTTGCCCGCGTCCCGGCTGGTGGCCCACACTTCGTGCCCGGCGGCGACGAGCGCCGGAGTGAGCTGTCGTCCGATGGCGCCGGCCCCGCCGGCCAGGAGTATGCGCATGCGCCGTTCCCTCGCTTCACAATTCGTCATGTTCGGTTGCGTCGCGTGCGCGGCTCGCGGCCGCGGCGATCACGTTCTTCCGCCAGGTTAGGCCCGTGGTGCACGTGCTCATGTGCGCAGGCGGGCCCAGGAGGACACTAAGGTTGAGGTGACCGCGCCCCGCTGCCGTGGCGTGCGGGCATCCGCCCACGCTCCCACCGCTCGCTCCACTCGAAGGGTTCCTCTGTGTCGAAACCGGTCGTTCTGATCGCCGAAGAACTGTCACCCGCCACGGTTGAGGCCCTCGGCCCCGACTTCGAGATCCGCCACGTCGACGGCACCGATCGTCCGGCGTTGCTGGAGGCGCTGTCCGACGCGGATGCCGTGCTCGTGCGTTCCGCGACCAAGGTGGACGCCGAGGCGATCGCGGCGGCGCCGAACCTCAAGGTCGTCGCGCGCGCGGGCGTGGGCCTCGACAACGTCGACATCAAGGCGGCCACGCAGGCCGGCGTCATGGTCGTGAACGCACCGACCTCCAACATCATCTCCGCGGCCGAGCTCACCGTCGGCCACATCCTGTCGCTCGCCCGGCACATTCCGGCGGGCAATGCGTCGCTGTCGGGCGGCGAGTGGAAGCGCTCGAAGTACACCGGGACCGAGCTGTACGAGAAGACCGTCGGCATCATCGGGCTCGGTCGCATCGGTGCGCTCATCACGGCACGTCTGCAGGCGTTCGGCATGTCGATCATCGCCTACGACCCCTACGTCACGTCGGCGCGCGCGCAGCAACTGGGTGTGCAGCTCGTCGGTCTGGACGAGCTGTTGCAGCAGGCCGACTTCGTGACCATCCACATGCCGAAGACGCCAGAGACCATCGGCATGATCGGCGACGACCAGCTCGCGCTGATGAAGAAGAGCGCGTACATCGTCAACGTCGCCCGCGGCGGCCTCATCGACGAGGACGCCCTCTACCGCGCCCTCACGAGCGAGACGATCGCGGGTGCCGGCCTCGACGTGTTCTCGGCGGAGCCGCCGCTCGAATCACCGCTGATCGCTCTGGACAACGTGGTCGTGACGCCGCACCTCGGCGCGTCGACGGCCGAGGCGCAGGAGAAGGCGGGTGTGTCGGTCGCGCGGTCGGTGCGGCTGGCGCTCTCCGGCGAGCTCGTGCCCGACGCGGTCAACGTGGCGGGCGGAGTCATCGACCCCTACGTGCGTCCCGGCATCCCGCTGCTTGAAAAGCTCGGCCAGGTCTTCAGCGGACTGGCGAAGAACAGCCCGATCACGAGCGTCGACGTCGAGATCCGCGGCGAACTGGTCGAGTACGACGTGAGCGTGCTGAAACTCGCGGCGCTCAAGGGAATCTTCACCAACATCGTGAGCGAGAACGTCTCGTATGTGAACGCGCCGGTGCTCGCCGAGCAGCGCGGCATCGAGGTTCGACTGCTGACGGATGCCGCCAGCGAGGAATACCGCAATGTCCTGACCCTGAGCGGTGCGCTGGCCGACGGTTCGCAGGTGTCGGTGTCGGGCACGCTGACCGGGCCGAAGCAGATCGAGAAGATCGTGGGCATCGACGGCTACGACGTGGAAGTGCCGCTCGCGAAGCATCTGATCGTCATGGTGTACGACGACCGCCCCGGCATCGTGGCCGTCTACGGCCGCGAGTTCGGAGAGGCCGGCATCAACATTGCGGGCATGCAGGTGGCACGCACCACGGCAGGCGGCAAGGCGCTGAGCGTGCTCACCGTGGACTCACCGGTTCCCGACGGCATCCTGGAATCGGTGCGGGCGGCGATCGACGCCGACGTGCTTCAGGCGATCGACATCACGGAGTCGTAGGGCGCGACGAGAGGCGTTCAGCCGCGGTCGTCGCGTCGCGTGCTATCGATCTGCTCGCCCGTGCGTGGGTCGATCGTGCTGCTACGGGTGACCCGCGAGGTGCGTTTGCGGGTGATCAACACGATTCCGATAACCGTGATCACCACCCCGGCACCCATCAGGATGTAGCCGACCAGTTGCAGGTCGATCCACGTCGGCGTGACGTTGATGGCGAACGCCAGTATGGCGCCCACGACGATGAGGAAGATTCCGCCTCCGAGGCTCACGCGTGCTCCTAACGGTCGTGACGATGGCGACAGCCTACGATCCGAAAGGGCGTGCAGCCACGGGGTTGCGCCGCCGCGGGCCATGTGTGTGCGTGCCGCCGCTGGCCATGTGCGTGCCGCCGCGGGGACGTGTGCCGGCACGTCCGCACGTGCCGAAGTCGTCAGACGCGTTCTGTATCGCGGGGCTGCCGGATCGGAAGGGGCTACCGCGTCAGAAGCGCCTGGCGCTCTTGCTGCCATCGCTGAGGAGTACGCGGACGTCGCGATCCCGTGGTGATACGAGGGAAAGTTGCGCCTCGGCATAAGCCATCGGTTCGTCGTCGAGTCCCCTCACAGCGCGATACGCTGGTATACCAAACGTTCGAAGGAGTTCCATGTCGCGTCAGGTCGCTCTCGCCGTCATCCCCGGTGATGGAATCGGTCCGGAGGTCGTCGCCGAGGCGATCAAGGTGCTCGACGCCGTCGTCGATCCCGCGGTCGACTCCGCCGACGTGGTCTTCGAGAAGACCACGTTCGAGCTGGGTGCCGCACGTTACCTGGCCACGGGCGACGTGCTCACTGACGACGACCTCGAGGCGATCTCCCGTCACGATGCCATCCTTCTCGGCGCCGTCGGCGGCAAGCCCGGCGACCCGCGATTGGCCGGCGCCAACATCGAGCGCGGCCTGCTGCTCAAGCTGCGGTTCGCGCTCGACCACTACGTGAACCTGCGTCCCACGACCATTCTCCCGGGCGTCAGCAGCCCGCTCGCCGATCCCGGCGATGTCGACTTCGTCGTCGTGCGCGAGGGCACCGAGGGCCCCTACGTCGGAAACGGCGGCGCCATCCGCGTCGGCACACCGCACGAGATCGCGAACGAGGTCTCCGTGAACACGGCCTTCGGCGTCGAGCGCGTCGTGCGCTACGCCTTCGACCAGGCCGAGAAGCGGCGCAAGAAGCTCACCCTCGTGCACAAGACCAATGTGCTGGTGCACGCCGGCGGTCTGTGGAAGCGGATCGTCGACGAGGTGGCGTCGGAGCATCCGGACGTCACCGTCGACTACCTGCACGTCGACGCGGCCACCATCTTTTTGGTCACCGACCCGGCGCGTTTCGACGTGATCGTCACCGACAACCTGTTCGGCGACATCCTCACCGATCTCGCGGCAGCGATCAGCGGCGGGATCGGACTCGCGGCATCCGGGAACATCAACCCCGACGGTGCGTTCCCCAGCATGTTCGAACCGGTGCACGGCTCGGCGCCCGACATCGCCGGGCAGGGCAAGGCTGACCCGACCGCCGCCATCCTCTCCGTCGCGCTGCTGCTCGATCACCTCGAGCTCGCGGACGCCGCCGCCCGCGTCCGTGCGGCCGTCACCGCGGACCTCGCCGAACGTTCCGGCGCACGCAGCACGAGCGAGATCGGCGACGCGATCGTCGCCCGCCTCGCGCGCTGATCGCCCGAGACACGCGTCAGCTCGCTGACGTAACCTGAATCCGACGCGAGAGCGCCTTCCGCTCGCACGCGTCTCACGACCTTCAAAGGGGAACACCGATGACCATCCCGCTCACCGACGTCACGCCACTGCTGTGGCAGGTCACGCCGAATCCGGAACCGACCAGCGTCGAAGAGCGGGAGAAGATCCTGACCGATCCGGGGTTCGGAGAGCATTTCACCGACCACATGATCGACATCTGCTGGTCGGCGCAAGGCGGCTGGCACCGGCCGCGCGTGAGCCCCTACGGTCCGATCCAGCTGGAGCCGTCGGCCGCCGTGCTGCACTATGCCCAGGAGGTCTTCGAGGGTCTCAAGGCGTACCGCCACGCCGACGGGTCGATCTGGACGTTCCGCCCGGAGTCGAACGGCCGCCGCATGCAGCGCTCGGCACACAGGCTCGCTCTGCCGGAGCTTCCGGTGGAGTACTTCGTCGAGTCGCTGCGGCGCCTGATCGCTCTCGACGGCGACTGGGTGCCGTCGGCGCCTGAGACGAGCCTCTACCTGCGGCCGTTCATGTTCGCCAAGGAGGCGTTCCTCGGTGTGCGGCCGGCCAACAAGGTGGCTTTTTACCTCATCGCCAGCCCTGCCGGTGCGTACTTCAAGGGGGGCATCGCACCCGTGTCCATCTGGCTCTCCGATCAGTTCTCGCGTGCCGGGGTCGGCGGCACAGGCTCGGCGAAGACGGGCGGAAACTACGCGGCCAGCCTGCTTCCGCAGTCCGAGGCCTATGAGCACGGCTGCGCCCAGGTGCTGTTCCTCGATTCCAACGAGGGCAAGTACCTCGAGGAGCTCGGTGGCATGAACGTCGTGCTCGTCTACAGCGACGGCACGCTCGTCACGCCGGCATCCGACTCCATTCTGGAAGGGGTCACGCTCGACTCGATCCTGCAGCTGGCCCGCGACCGCGGGCACCGCGTCGAGCAGCGGCCGGTCTCACTCGACGAATGGAAGGCCGGGGTCGCCTCCGGGGACATCGTCGAAGCGTTCGCGTGCGGCACCGCCGCCGTGGTCACCCCGATCGCGCAGCTCAAGGGCCGCGACTTCTCGATCGGCGCGGCGGATGCCCCGGCCGGTGAACTCACGATGTCGCTGCGCCAGGAGCTGACCGACATCCAGTACGGACGCGCCGACGACAAGCACGGCTGGCTGACGCGCCTGGACTCCTGAGAGGCACGACGAACAGTGAAGATCGCACGTTTCAGCCACGACGGCACGCTCGCATACGGCATCCTCGACGAGGACGAGCGCGAGTGGGTCGTGCTCGCCGGCGACCCGATGTACGCCGGCTTCGACACCACCGGCGAACGGGTGAAGGTGACGGATGCCACGTTGCTGGCCCCGGTGCTCCCGCGTTCCAAGGTGGTCGCCATCGGCAAGAACTACCGGGACCACGCCGCCGAGATGGGCGGTGAGGCTCCCGAGGCGCCCCTGATGTTCCTGAAGCCGAACACGGCGGTCATCGGACCGAACGACGCCATCGTCCTTCCGCCGCAGTCGGAGCGGGTCGAGCACGAGGGCGAGCTCGCTGTCGTGATCGGCCGCATCGCCAAGGACGTCTCCGCCGCGAACGCGCTCGACTACGTGTTCGGGTACACGGCCGCCAACGACGTCACGGCCCGCGACCTGCAGCGGGCGGACGGCCAGTGGGCCCGAGCGAAGGGGTTCGACACGTTCTGCCCGCTCGGGCCGGTGATCGAGACCGAGTTCGATGCGGCATCCGCGACCATCGAGACCACGGTGAACGGCGAGGTGCGGCAGTCGGGAAATGTCTCGGACCTGGTGCACGGCATCCCGGAGCTAGTGGAGTACGCGGCAAGCGTGTGGACACTGCTGCCCGGCGACGTGATTCTGACCGGAACGCCGGCCGGCGTCGGGCCGCTGGTGGCCGGTGACCGCGTCGATGTGTCGATCTCCGGCATCGGCTCCCTGTCGAATCCGGTGCGCGCGAAGGGTTGAGCATCCGCCCGACGCAGCCGCACCCCTAGACTGCGGGCATGACCGAGGGCTGGAGCGAACTCTTCGTCGCCGTCGCGGGTGCTGCCGCCGCGCTGGCCGGTCTGATCATCGTGGCCATGAGCGTCACGATCAAAGAGATCATCGCCTCGCGCACGCTGCCCTCGCGGGCGGCGGCGACCATCAGCTCGATGGTGCTCATCCTCGTGCTCTCCGTGCTCGGACTCATTCCCGACCAGAGCGACACGGCGTTCGGCGTCGAGGTCGTGGTGGCCAGCGCGATCGCGCTGGTCCCTCCGGTGCTCATGTCGCAGCGTGTGCTCAGCGATCGCAGCTACCACGCCAGCGTCGGCACCCGAGTGTTCCGCGTGGTGGTCGGTCTCGTCCCCGTGCTGCTCGCACTCGCGGGCGGCGTGCTCGTGATCGCCGGATCCGAGACGGGGATGTTCCTCATCGCCGCCTCGATCGCGCTGGTCTTCGTCACCTCGATGCTGAACGCCTGGGTGCTGCTCGTCGAGATCCAGCGCTAAGGCTGGCCAGCTCGCTCTCCTCAGCCGGCCAGAGCGGCCAGCGCTCGCTCGACATCGCCTTCGTCGTTCCAGACGTGGAAGGCGACGCGCGCCCGTCCTGCACGCCCCGACGCGACGAGTCCCGCCGAGGTGAGCCGTTCCAGCGCGGCTGAGCCGGGATCGCTCCACGTGACGATGGCGCTGCCGAGCTCGCGCGCGCTTCGCTGCAGCCCGAGTCCGTTCGCGAAAGCATCGGCCAGTGCCACGTCGTAATCGTGAACCCGACGGATGTTCGTGCTCGCGAACAGTTCGATCGCCGGCGCTCCTGCCGCGAAGGCCTGCCAGGCCGGCGAGACGTCGAAGCGGCGCGCGGAGGAGGCGAGCGGCGCCGACGGGCCGTAGCAGGCATCCCACGGGTTCTCGCCCGCATACCAGGCCGCGTGGATCGGGCGCAGCTCCTCGATGAAGCGCGGAGCGACGCTGAGGAAGCAGACGCCGCGCGGGGCGCAGAGCCACTTGTAGGTGTGGCAGACGAGGGCGTCGGCGGTGCACGGTTCCAGCGGCAGCCAGCCGGCGGCCTGGGTCACGTCGCAGAGCACGCGGGCTCCGACCGCGTCGGCGGCGGTCCGGATGCTCTGCGCGTCGGCCACCTCGCCGGTCGCGGACTGTACGAGCGAGTAGGCGACCAGGTGCGTTCGGGTGGTGATGGCATCCTCGAGTCCGGTCAGCGGCGCGTGACGCACGCGCACACCGCGGTGCTCCTGCTGCAGGAACGGAAAGACCATCGAGCTGAAATCGCCGTCGACGCAGAGCACCTCGGCGCCGTCGGGAATGGACGCGGCGATCATGCCGGCGAACACCGACGTCTGCGAGCCGATCGCGACGTTGGCGGTGTCGACGTCGGCGAGGCGGGCGAACGCGTGGCGGGCGCGGGTGACCGCCGCGTCGTAGTGTGCCGGGCCGGCGAATCCCGCGCTCCACAGGTCGAGGTCGTCGAGCGCCGCAGCCCGCGCGGCCGCGGGCGGGAGGCCACCGGTGCAGGCGGCGAGGTATCCGGCGCCCAGCCCCTCGAACTGAAGGCGCAGCCGGTCGAAGCCGTCGTCGGTCGCCGAGTCGTGGGTTGTGGGCCTGTCGTAGGCACCGGCTGTGTCGTCGGCAGCCGAACGCGGCGCGGCCGGTGCGGCCGGGGCGGAGGAGGAGCTCATGCCTCGAGTCTCGGTGCCACTCGAATATTGCACAATCGCAGGTGTTCGATCGATTCCATAACGCGCGCTTATGATTTGTGGATGACCTTGCAGCTCGATCCGTCCGGCTCGCTGGAGCTCGACGCGCACACGCTCCGCATCGTCCGTGCGCTCGTGGAGCACGGCTCCCTCACCGCGGCGGCCGCGGCACTCGGCTACAGCCAGCCGGCGCTGAGCCAGCACCTGCGCCGGGCGGAGGTGCGCATCGGCATGCCGCTGACCACGCGTTCGGGCAGGGGAGTGCGGCTGACGGAGGCGGGTCGCGTGCTCGCCCGGCACGCCGGCACGATCACGACGGCGTTGGATGCCGCCGCCGGCGAACTCGCCGAGCTCGCGGGCCTTCGTGCCGGCCGAGTGCGGTTGGCGGCATTCCCGACCGCGTCGTCCACACTGGTGCCGCAGGCGCTGCGCGCGCTGGCGGCGGAGCATCCGGGCATCGGCGTGAGCTACCTCGAGGCGGAGCCTCCCGAAGCGGTGGATGCCGTGCGCTCGCAGCAGGCGGATCTCGCGATCACCTTCAGCTACCCGGGCGATCGCGTCGATCCGCACGGCGAGAGCGCGAAGGGTCTCGTCGTGGTGCCGCTCTGGCGAGACGAGATGATGGTCGCGCTGCCCGCCGGCCACGCCGCGGCGAAGCAGCGCTCGGTGGAGTTGGCGGCACTCGAGAGCGAGAACTGGATCGGCGGATGTCTGCGGTGCCGCGGTCATCTGCTGCAGCTGGCCGAGGCATCCGGTTTCACGCCCTCGATCTCGTACGAAACCGACAACTTCACGGCGGTGCTCGGCATGGTGTCCGCGGGGCTGGGCGTGGCGCTCATCCCGTCGCTGGCGCTGGTGCCGTCTAACGTGCCGGGCGACGTGGTGATACGACCCACGGCGAACCGGGACAGTCGCACCCTGCACCTGGTCGGGCCGCAGGGCGGGGATCGGGTGCCGGCCATCGCCGCGACCGCGCGGGCGATCCTCGGGCTCGACGCGGCATCCTGGGGCCTGAAGCCGCCG
This sequence comes from Humibacter albus DSM 18994, assembly GCF_000421825.1. Taxonomy (GTDB): domain Bacteria; phylum Actinomycetota; class Actinomycetes; order Actinomycetales; family Microbacteriaceae; genus Humibacter; species Humibacter albus. The sequence goes on along the minus strand of NZ_ATXT01000003.1, from coordinate 29,749 downwards.
CCGACCGAGGGCTGATCGGCGCGGGCGATACGGAAACGCGCCCATCCCGGCCCCGTAGAATCGAGGACGATGTCCGAGACCTCTGCACCGTCCCTGTATCCGTTCAGTTCCGCCACGGGAAGCGACGTTCGGTTGCGCTTCTGCCCGTCGCCCACCGGCACCCCGCATGTCGGGCTCATCCGCACGGCGCTGTTCAACTGGGCGTATGCGCGGCACACCGGCGGCAAGCTCATCTTCCGCATCGAGGACACCGACGCGGCGCGTGACTCCGAGGAGAGCTACGAGCAGATTCTCGATGCCCTGACCTGGCTCAATCTGGACTGGGATGAGGGGGTCGAGAAGGGCGGCCCCGATGGCCCGTACCGGCAGTCGCAGCGCAGCGAGGTCTATGCCGCGGTGCTTGATCGGCTGATCGACGCCGGGCACGTGTACGAGAGCTACTCGACCCCGGAGGAGATCGAGGCGCGCAACGTCGCGGCCGGGCGGCGGAAGCAGCACGGCTACGACAACGGCGATCGCGATCACACCGAGGAGCAGCGCGAGGCGTTCCGCGCCGAGGGGCGGCAGCCGGCGCTGCGGCTGCGGGTGCCGGACTCGGATCTCGGCTTCGACGACCTGGTGCGCGGAGAAATCACGTTCCCAGCCGGATCGTTCAGCGACTTCGTGGTGGTGCGCCCGAACGGCAAGCCGCTCTACACATTCGTGAACCCGGTGGACGACGCACTCATGCGCGTGACCCACGTGCTGCGCGGCGAGGACCTGCTGCCCTCGACGCCGCGCCAGATCGCGCTGTACCGGGCGCTCATCGACGTGGGCATGACCGATTTCATCCCGCGCTTCGGACATCTGCCGTCCGTGCTCGGCGACGGCAACAAGAAGCTTTCGAAGCGCGACCCGCAGTCGAACCTGTTCCACCACCGCGACCGCGGCTTCATCCCGGAGGGTCTCGACAACTACCTGGCGCTGCTCGGCTGGGGATACTCGCACGACCGCGATGTGTTCTCGCTCGACGAGATGGTCGAGAAGTTCGACGTCGCCGATGTGAACCCGAACCCGGCGCGCTTCGACCAGAAGAAGGCCGAGGCGATCAACGCGGACCACATCCGTCTTTTGGATGTCGCGGACTTCGCGCGGCGCACGGTTCCGTATCTCGTGCAGGCGGACGTCCTCAGCGAGCCTCTGACCGACCGTCAGCAGGAGATTCTGGATGCCGCGGCGCCGCTCGTGCAGGAGCGCGTGCAGGTGCTGGGGGAGACGCCCGGCATGCTCGGCTTCCTCTTCACGGATGCCGCGGCGCTGCGCTACGAGGACGACGCGCTGAAGTCGCTGCCCGACAACACCGGCGAGGTGCTGGCGTCGTCGATCGAGGTGCTGGAGCGGCTCGGCGAGCACCTGTGGCAGCACGAGGGCATCGAGGTCGCGCTGCGTGCCTCGCTCATCGAGGTGCTCGGGCTCAAGCCGCGGGTGGCGTTCGGCCCGCTGCGGGTGGCCGTGAGCGGCCGCCGGGTGTCGCCGCCGCTGTTCGAGTCGATGGAGATCCTCGGCAAGACGGAGACGCTGGCGCGGCTGCGGCGGCTGGCGGCGCACGTCGCTGCCTAGCGGAGCAGTAGCGCCGCTAGAGCACCACCTCGTCACTTATTCAGGCTATTTCGCCGTTCGTCGATATATCCGGCTCCTGGGTCGAAATGGCCTGAGTCAGTGACACGGATGGGCCCGATCGAGCGGCAGCGGCACGTTTTGGATGCCGCCCCCTCCGTACGGTAAAGTTGACACTCGTGCCGCTCCGAGAGCGGCTGCGACCGGGGTTCGTCCCCGGCATCGGCGATACGCCGGTGGGGTATGGTGTAATTGGCAACACGGCTGATTCTGGTTCAGTTGTTCTTGGTTCGAGTCCAGGTACCCCAGCAACAAGATCGTTGAGAATCCGCGGCAGAAAAGCCCATTCGCAACATTGACCAGTCGGCCCGTTTCCGGGCAGGCTCACCACTTTGGTCACCAGATTGCCCCTCACGAGGGCCTCGCGCCATTTACCGGTATCGGTGTGGGATTCGTGGCGTGATGTGCCGGAGTCGTTCGGGGCGTGGCAGACGGTGTGGACGTGGCATCACCGGATGGCACACTGTGCGCGCCACAGGGGGCTGGATCGGATTACACGAGTCTGCTGGACGAGCCGCCTGATCACGGCGTCGGCCGCTCGCGGGGGATCAACGCCGTGATCCCCGAGCCCGACGATCAGAAAGGACACCGGAAGCGCCGTGGTTCACGAGGCGGTCGGCCAGTTCGCCTGGACCGTGACGATTACAAGAACCGCAACGTCATCGAACGCCGATTCTGCGACGTGAAACAGTGGCGAGGCCTCGCCACCCGATACGACAAACACGCCATCGTCTGCCGCGCGGCAGTCCTCATCCACACCGCAACCGCCTGGACCGGACATCTATCAGATACGCCCTACGCGCCGAAGCCTCGCTGCAGGTGAAGGAGTGTGCGATCCATGGCCTCGGCCAAATCGGCATCAGGATCGGATTCGAGGTTCAGGATTGCGGCGACGCCGGCGCCTATGATCGCGCCCGCCAGAGCACGAGCTGCAAGGGCGTCCGGCGATGTTTGCTCGCGTTCGGCAACCAAACCTGCTATCAGAGCAGTGCCCTGGAAGAGCCGATCGAACATCCGAGCGCGGAGTTCGGGAACGGTAAGGATGAGCGCAATGCGTTCGTGCTGGCGAGCGCGTTCAGTGTCGCTTAGCTCGGCGAACAGCGCGCTCATCGCCCGGCGGATGGCCTCGATCGTCGTGAGGTCGCGAGGCTGGTCTCGCAGAGCTTCAATGAAGATGGGATCGAGGTCGTCAAGCAGGACTACGTCCTCTTTGGTGGGGAAGTACCGGAAGAAGGTGCTCTCGGAGACCTCGGCGGCGGCGGCGATTTCGACGATCGTGGTCGTCTCGTAACCGTTGAGTCGGAATAGGCGCAGTGCCTCAGCCTGGATGGTGACGAGAGTCTTGATGCGTTTGCGCTCGCGGAGGCCGAGACCCGGCCGGTCATTCCTAGGCATCGGATGGTTCCTTTCTCGCCGCGTCGCCGTGTGCATCCATAATGCCCTGCGTCTCCCTGCGCCCGGGCATGAATAACACGGCGAGAATGATGCCCGCGATGGCAAAGCCTGCGGAGGTGAGCAGCGCTGCTCCCAGCCCTGCGGTGAATGCGGATCGCACAGCCGCCAGCAGGACGTGGGAACCTGTCTTCTCGGCGATCGCGACCCCGGCGAACACGCTTTGCCCAGCAGCCGAAACTGTTAGGCCGGGCAGGTCGTCGTCGTTCAGGTGAGCGAGATAGATCGCACTGACCGCGCTGCCGAGTATGGCGCTGCCGAACGGTGCGGACAGTTTCTGAATGAGCTGCACGATCGCTGATCCCGAGCCGCTGTTCACCGTGTCGAGTTGGGACAGCGCGGCGGACGAGGACGTCGCCAGGGCAAGCCCTACGCCGAGGCCGAGAAGGAACATCCAGGTCGCGATCGGCCAGAATCCGGTGTCGGGTTGTGTACTCGCACCGAGCAGTGCGCCGGCGGCGATGATGACGAATCCTCCTGTGATCGCGGTACGCCAGCCGGCGAGACGGGCCACCCGATCGGCGACGATCGCGCCGGCGACCAGGCCGGCTAGCAGCGGAAGGAGTCGCAGACCCGACGCGATAGCGGTGGCGCCCTGTACGCCTTGGAAGAACTGTGGCATGACAAACAGGACGCCAATCATCGCCAGGCCGACGACGCCACCGAGGATCGCTCCCCAAGTGAACGCGGGCGACCTGAACAGCGTCAGGTCTAGTAGCGGTTCTTTACCTGCGGCGATCACTCGTCGCTCCCAGAACAGGAAGCCGGCGAAAACCACGGCACCAGCGATCATCAACGTGAGCGCTAATGGGCTCGTCCATCCATCCTGCCCGGCCTCAATCACGCCATAGGTCATCCCAATCAGGCCTGCAGTGGAGACGGCGGCCCCGGTCAGGTCGAAGCCCGCCTGCCCCGGCGCCTTCGACTCGGGGACCAGCGCCAGAACCCCGATGGCAGCCAGCAGCGCGACCGGAGCGTTCATGAGGAACACCCACCCCCACCACAGGTGCGTCAGCATCCAGCCGCCTAGCACCGGCCCCAGCGGCAGTGCCAGGAAGTTCACGCCCTGATAGATGCCGACGGCCTTCGGCCGCTCGCGCTCGTCGAACAGCACCGCCAAGACCGATAGCGCCGTCACAGTGATCGCTGCGCCCGCAGCACCCATCGCCAGTCGCGCAATCAAGAAAGCGGTCGGGCTGGTGGAGAGAGCACACCACACCGACGACGCGCCGAACAGGGTCACCGACGCGAAGAGCACACGCTTGCGGCCCATCCGGTCGCCGAGCCGCCCGGTCGGTAGCACGGTGGCAGCCAAGACGAGGAGATATCCCGAGGAAAACCACTGCAACTGCGACTCCGACGCCTTCAGCTGCACGGCCAGCGTCGGCGAGGCCACGCTGAGGATCGTGCCATCCATGCTCACGACCAAGATCGCCAGCATGAGGCCCAGAAGCGCCCACCACCTCGCTCCGCCCGTCTGAATCATCTGACTGTTCCATCCATCTGATAGTAACTATCATATGATGGTAACGCTCCTAATGTAGGGACACCCCACGAGGTTCTTGACCACGGACACCCGGGTCTCGTGGAGGCGATCGCGGCGAACCTGCCCGGTGCTGCCTGGCAACGCTGCCGCACCCACTACGCGGCGAACCTGATGTCGGTAACACCGAAGGTCATGTGGCCGGCGGTGAAAGCGATGCTGCACTCCGTCTACGACCAACCCGACGCCAAAGCTGTCGCTGCGCAGTTCGACCGGCTCCTGGACTGTGTCGACGGCAAACTCCCCGACGTGTTCGACCACCTCGACGCTGCCCGCGCCGACGCCCTCGCGCTCACGAGCTTCCCCGAAGGGCTCTGGTCGCAGATCTGGTCGAACACCCCGAACGAGCGCCTGAACCGGGAAATCCGCCGCCGCACCCACTCCGTCGGAATCTTCCCCAACCGCGACGCGATCATCCGCCTCGTCGGAGCCGTCCTCGCCGAGCAAACCGACGAATGGGCAGAAGGCCGCCGCTACCTCGGACTCGACATCCTCGCCAAGTCCCGCCTCACCCTCATCACGGAAAACGGACGCGAGGTCACCGAGCAACCGACCCTAGAACTCAGCGCCTGACCCTCTCAACGAAGGACACCGCACCACATCACTACCCGGGACTTGACCGTTTTCTCGTTCCTAGCGACGCCGCGCGCCGCCGCCGCGGTCTGGGCGCAGCTCGATCAGCTTGCCGCTGATGCGCGTGCCGGCGAGGCGGGAGAACACGTCGTCGGAGAGTCCGGCGGGCAGCTCGACGAGCGAGAAGTCAGGGCGGATGTCGATGGCACCGAAATCCTCCCTGCTCAGGCCCCCTTCGTTGGCGAGTGCGCCGACGATCTGGCGCGGCTGCACTTTCTGCCGCCTGCCGACGGCGATGCGGTAGGTGGCCATCCGGCCACTCGCCGGACGGGCGCGCCGCTCCGGTCGATCGGTCAGGCCGCCTCGATCGTCCCCACGATCACGGCCGTCGCGCCGGCCCCGTCCGTCGCGACCGGAACGGTCGGCGCGTGAGTCGCGGTCGCCCCTGGCCTCCCGCTCCTGATTGCGCAGTGCGCGCTGCTCGCGTTGTTCGCGGCGTACATCCTCCTCCGAGAGCAGCAGCGGTGTGTCCCCCTGGGCGACGACGGCGAGAGCGGCAGCCACATCCTGCTCGGGAACGTCGTGGTGCTCGACATAGTGCCCGATGATGTCGCGGAAGTCGGCGATGCGGGACCCCTGCTCGAGAGCGGCGGTGATCGCTTCGTCGAAGCGGCTCAGCCGCGTGGCGTTGACGTCTTCGACGCTCGGCAGTTGCATCTGCGTGAGCGGTTGGCGCGTGGCCTTCTCGATGGCGGTGAGCATCCGTCGCTCTCGCGGCGTGACGAAGCTGATCGCGTCGCCCGTCCGCCCGGCGCGCCCCGTGCGGCCGATGCGGTGAACATACGATTCGGTGTCGATCGGGATGTCGAAGTTGACCACGTGGCTGATGCGGTCGACGTCGAGACCGCGCGCCGCGACATCCGTTGCGACGAGAATGTCGAGCTTGCCGGACTTCAGCTGGTTGACGGTGCGCTCGCGTTGCGCTTGCGCGACGTCGCCGTTGATCGCTGCCGCCGAATAGCCTCGGGCGCGCAACTTTTCGGCGAGCGTCTCCGTCTCGCTCTTGGTGCGCACGAACACGATCATCCCCTCGAAGTTCTCGACCTCGAGGATGCGCGTGAGAGCGTCGACCTTCTGCTGATACGAGACGACCAGGTAGCGCTGCGTGGTGTTCGCGGAGGTCGTCGTCTTGCGTTTGATCGTGATCTCGTCGGGGTCATGCAGGTACTTCGCCGAGATGCGTTTGATCTGGGCAGGCATGGTTGCCGAGAAGAGCGCGACCTGCTTCTCGTCCGGCGTGCCCGCGAGGATGGTCTCCACGTCTTCGGCGAAGCCCATCTTGAGCATCTCGTCCGCCTCGTCGAGCACGAGGAACTTCAGCTCGCTGAGGTCGAGGGTGCCCTTGTCGAGGTGGTCCATGATGCGACCGGGCGTGCCGACGACGACGTGAACACCGCGCCGAAGCGCGGAGAGCTGCGTGCCGTACCCCTGGCCGCCGTAGATCGGCAGCATGCGGATGCCGTGCAGGTGCGTCGCATACGCCTCGAACGCCTCGCAGACCTGGAGTGCGAGTTCGCGAGTGGGGGAGAGCACGAGTGCCTGCGGCGTCTTCTGACCCGGATCGAGACGGGACAGGACGGGCAGCGCGAACGCCGCGGTCTTGCCGGTGCCGGTCTGTGCGAGTCCGATCACGTCGCGCCCGGCCATCAACGGGGGGATCGTCGCGGCCTGGATCGCCGACGGCGTCTCGTAGCCGACGTCCTTCACCGCCTTCAGCACCGGGTCGCTGAGGCCGAGCTCGGTGAACGTGGGTTCTGGCTCAGGTTCTGTCTCGGGTGCCGACGTCGTCATAGTCCCACGGTAGTCGTCGCTGTCGCGTACTCGGCGCCGACCCAGCCCTCAGTCATTCACCGCGATGTCGAAGGTCGCGACGGGTCCTTCCGGTTCACGGGGCCGTCGAACAGCTGCACCACCTGCTCGACGGAGTGGCCCTTCGTCTCGGGCAGGAAGAAGTAGACGAAGGCGATTCCGATCACGCAGAGAACCGCGAAGACGATCATCGTCCAACCGAGCCCCATGCCGACCTGCATGATCGGGAACGCGAGGACCAAGCCGTAGTTCGCGAGCCAGTCGACCGCTGCGCCGATTCCGGACGCACGCCCGCGCACCGCCGTCGGGAAGACCTCGCCCTGCAGAAGCCAGCCCGTTCCGCCGATCCCGATGGCGAAGCAGGCGATGAACAGACCGAATCCGATCATGACGACGAGCAGCTGAGCCATGCCGGACAGGAACGACGCGCCATACGAGCCGACGAGCAGGAACACCGCCATGCCGATATAGGCGCCGATGGCGAGGCGTCGACGTCCAACGCTATCGATGAACCGGAAGGCGAAGTAGGTGGCGATGACGTTCACGACGGCGAGGATTCCGGCCGCGATGACGCCAAAGATCTCCGATTGCACCGCCGACGTGCCGGGGTGGACGAAGTAGGGCGTGAGCAGGTGCGGACCGTAGTAGAACGCGACATTGATGCCGGTGATCTGCTGCAGGATGAAGAACACGCACACGATCACGAGGGCGCGCCTGACGGGCTTGGTCCACCTTGTCTGGCCGGCGACGCGTTCCTCCTCCGCGCGTACCGCGAGCGCCTCGGCATGAACCTGTTCGCTGGTCGCCTCGAGTCCGAGCAGGTGGAAGGCTTTGAGAGCCTTGTCTTCGTTGCCGTGCTCGAGCAGCCATCGCGGCGACTCCGGCATCCGCGCTCGCATCACGAGCGAGATGATGGCGGGAATGAAACCGATCCCCAGCATGACGCGCCAATCCACTGTCGTTGCTGCTTTCGGGGCTATCCACAGCACGATCACCGCGATCACGTAGGCCGCGAGGATGCCGATGGTGATCATCCATTGTTGGATGATGGCGAGCGAACCACGTCGGCGCTTCGGGGCGAACTCGGAGATGTAGGCGGTCGCGATCGCGGAATCGGCTCCGATGGCGATGCCGATGATCACGCGCCCGACAGTGAGCGTGACGGGCTCGAATGCGAATGCGGAGACGATCGAGCCGACCGCGAACAGCGCCGAGTCGGCAAGAAGCAACGATTTGCGTCCAAACCTGTCGGTCAATGGCCCCGCGGCCAGCGCTCCGACGAACGACCCCAACGATGCGCCTGCAACGATGATTCCGGTCGCCACCGGCCCGAGTTTGAAGGGGAGGAAGACCAGAGCCGAGCCGATGTTCGAGGAATCGAACCCGAACAAGAATCCACCGATGGTCGCCAAAACCGCCAAGTAGATGTAGAAGCGGCCGATATCGCGCGTGTCGAGCGCCTGAAGGAGCCCGCCCTGAGTGCTGTTCTCCATGGCGCGCAAGTTACGCTCGCGCTTTTGCCGTGGGCAGGGGATGCGAATTTGCAGAAGCTGCGGTATGCACTGCTGCACTCGTACGTGCGTGGCGGTCAGTGCTTGAGCAGACCCGCCGCCAGCGTCGCCTCCATCCACCCCACGAACTCGTCGAGCGAGTAGCCGGCGCGCACGACGAGCAGCTCGTACGACTCGGGACTGGCGATCGCCCAGGCCGTGTCGCGTGCGGCCTCTCGGGTAAGGCCCGGGCGCAGATCGTCCTCGGGGATGTGCGCGACGATCCTCTCGAACGTGCCCCGGCGCAGCAACTGCAGCAGGTTCCAGTCGGCGGCGATCTCCTCATCGGTGGCGGCGGCATCGCGGTGCAGCCTCCAGGCGAGGGAGGATGTCTCCGCCGTCTTCCCGACGATCTGCGCTAGCAGAGTCGTGACCTCGCGCCCCGTCTTGCCCTCGAACAGCGAGCCGACGGCATCAGGTGAGCCGTAGCCGGCCTTCAGGCTCTCGGTCATGTACGCGCGCAGCAGGGCGCGCTTGCTGCCCCACGCCAGATACAGCGTCTGCACGGTGACGCCGGCGCGCTTCGCGATGCGGCTGACCGTCGCGCCTGCGTAGCCGCTCTCGACGAACTCCTCGGCGGCAGCGCGCAGCAGGCGGTCCTGCGTCTGACGGCGGGACGCGGCACCGACTCTCGCCTGACGGCTCGGTCCACCGCTCACTTCGGATGCCATGGCACTGAGCGTACCCGACGCTATAGAGTGGCACTCAAATCCATGCTGATGCGCAGCACGGCGGATTGCACGTCGTCATAGTCAATCCAGTCGGGAGCACCGGCGAGAGCCGAATCGATCGCGGCCGGCCTTGGACCGGTCGTCGATCACGAAGAGAGCGGAGGGCAGCATGCCGAACGTTCGAGACGTGCCATGGCGTCGGCCGGGTCGAGCGGGATACGCGCGCCGGCGCATCCGGAACGCATTTCGTCCACCCGTCTCGGTCGTGCCCGCGCCGCCGGAGCTCGTGCAGGAGCACGACGTGGAGGTGCCGATGCGCGACGGTGTGGTGCTAAGCGTGAACGTGTACCGGCCGGCCGGTGACGGGCCGTTCCCCGTTCTCGTGAGCGTGCATCCGTACGGCAAGGACGTGCTGCCGAAGCGCACGCGGCGCGGGTGGAAGTTGAACTTCCAATTCCGCATCATGAACCAGTCGGAGCCGCTGCAGATCTCGGAGCTGACGGGCTGGGAGGCACCGGATCCGGTGTGGTGGGTCAGCCGCGGCTACGCCGTGGTCAACGCGGACGAGCGCGGCGCGGGGCACTCCGACGGCACCGGCTCCCTGCTCACCGACGCGGAGGGCCGCGACAGCCACGACCTCATCGAATGGGCGGGGGAGCAGGCGTGGTCCAACGGCAGCGTGGGGATGCTCGGGGTCTCGTATCTCGCGCTGTCGCAGTACAAGGCGGCGGCGTCGCATCCCTCGCACCTGAAGGCGATCTGCCCGTGGGAGGGCTTCACCGACGCCTACCGCGACTTCATGACCCCGGGCGGCATCGCCGAGACCGGGTTCTCGCGCATCTGGCAGGCCGTGACCAAGCGGGCGGCGCGGCTCAGCGACGACTTCAAGACGGAGCGGCGCAGGCATCCGTTGCGCGACGAGTGGTGGGAGTCGCTGACGCCCGCGCTAGAGCAGATCACCGTGCCGATGCTGGTGTGCGCCAGCTTCTCGGATGCGAACCTGCACAGCGTCGGATCGTTCCGTGCGCTGCAGCACGTCGCGTCGGCCGAGCGGTTCGGATACCTGCATCGGGGACCGAAGTGGGCGACGTTCTACGGCGAGGAGGCCAAGGGGGCACAGCTGGCCTTCTTCGAGCGATACCTGCGCGGGAAGGATGCGCCGCCGCCGCGCGTGCGGCTGGAGGTGCGCGAGAGCCGTGACCGCATCGTGGAGGTGCGCGCCGAAAACGAGTGGCCCCTGGCGCGCACCGCCTGGACGCCGCTCTACCTGGGCGCCGACGGACGGCTGACGGATGCCCCGGGTACGGTCGGCGCGACATCCTTCGATCTGAGACGGGATGCCGCATCCTTCACGTTCACGTTCGCTCACGACACCGAGATCACCGGCCCGATGAACCTCGTGCTGTGGGCGTCGGCGGAAGGCGCGGCTGCGGACGCGGCGCGCGACGCGAACCTGTTCGTCGGCGTCGAGAAGCTCCACAACGGTGCCGTCGTGCCGTTCGAGGGCTCGTACGGCTACGGTCGCGACCGGGTGGCGCAGGGGCGGCTGCGCATGTCGATGCGCGCGACGGATGCGCAGGCATCCACTCCCCATCAGCCCGTGCACACGTTCGCGAGCAGGCGCCGGCCGGACCCGAACGAGATCGTGCGGCTGGACATTCCGCTGTCACCGTCGGCGACGCTTTTCCGTGCGGGGGACGAGCTGCGGCTGCTCGTCGCGGGCCGCTACCTGGAGCCGCAGAACCCGCTGTTCGGGCACTTTCCGGCGCGCTACGCGCCGAGCGGGCGCGGGCGGTGCACGCTGCACTGGGGGATGGATCACCCCGCGCGGCTCGAGGTGCCGGTGATCCCGCGCGGGTGACGGTCTACGACGCAGGAAGCCGAGAAGCTCAGGAATGAGCAGCGTTCCATGGAGGTTGTGCCGCGCGGCATGATCACCCTGCTGCGCTCGAAGAATCGCCGGCGGCCGGCCGGCCTCTCTGTCGGGTGCTCGGCCTGGCGCCGCGGGCATCCTGTCGGGAGGCGCGGCCGACGGCGAGCGTGATGACGAGCGCGATCACCGTGAGGGCGGCGCACGCCAGGAACGCTCCGGAAAAGCCGGCGCTCGTGCCGGCGATAGCGAAGATGCCGCCGGAGATGATGGCCCCGATGCGGCGAGTATTGGTATACAAGCCGGAGGCGAGCCCGGGCCTCGGGATGATGTCGAGAAACAGCGTGATGCCGATGCCCGAGACGGTGGCGAAGAACCAGGCGTTGAGGAGTTGCGCGGCCACGAGGCCGATCGGGTCGTGCACGAACGCCATGACGGCGTAGTACGCCATGCCGGCGATGATTCCGACGGCGAGGAGCGAGATCTGGCCGAACCGGTTGCTGAGGCGTCCGAGCAGGATGAGGGCCGGCACCTCGGCGAGGGCGGCGACGCCGAGCGCGATGCCGCCCCAGACCTCGGGGAGGTGCAGCGAGTCGACGGTGAACAGGGCCATCGCCGAGGTCACCATGGCATTCGTCGCCTGCAGCAGCACGAATGCGAGGACGATGGCGACCACACGGATGCGGGAGAGGGGGACCGTCGCGTCGCCTGCCGACTTCGGTACATGGCGGGCGCGGGCGTGCGTTCGGCGAAGGCCGAGGACGACGCCCATCCCCGCCAGCGAGATGATGACGATAGCCGCGAGCACGGTCCTGATCCCCAGTGCACCGGCTAGCAGCATGGCCGCCGGCGGTCCGGCGACCCACGCGACGGAGACCATGGCGCGGGTATTCATGACTGCCGAGCGTCCGGTGCCCGCCGCGCGGAGGTAGGCGAAGAACAGCGAAGAACCGACCGCCGCAGGCCCGCCGAGCACGACGAGACCGAGAACTGCCACCGTCAAGGAGACGCTGAACGCCAGAACCGCCGCCAAGGCCAAACTGAGCACGCCGCAGACGAGCATCCAGGTCAGATAGTTCGAGCGTCGGTCGGCCAGGACCGGGATGACGACGGAGGCGACGAAGCCGCTCGCGTTGTAGAGAGCGAGGGCGAGACCGACCTGTGCGTTGCTCGCGTGCAGCAGTGTGGAGAGCAGCAGGGCAAGGGCCGTGTTGAAGAACGCGAACTGGAGACCCCAGGCGAACGCGGCGCCCTGGGTGAAGAAGCCGGTCAGTCGCCGAGGGCGTTCGAGAAGTGCGGTGTCAGTCAACTCTCCACGGCCCGTTCGCGCGAGGCATCCCAGGGCACGGCCCAGCCGGCGGCGTCGAAGATGCGGTCGAGCACGATCGCGGTGAATCCCCACACGATCGTGCCGTCGATGTCGAAGGCCGGCCCTCGGAAGCGGGAGCCGAAGCGCTCGACGACGAACGTGAAGCGGGATGCCGGGTCGAGCATCCTCGAGACCGGTGCCTGCCACACGCGCGTCGTCTCGGCCGGATCGATGGCGCGCAGCGGGATGGGGTTCGCCCACCACGCGAGCACCGGTGTGACGCGGTGGTTGCTCGCGGCCAGCGGCAGCGCAGGCAGCGTGGCGAGCACGTCGACTCCCGTCGGGTCGAGCCCGGTCTCCTCGGCGGCCTCGCGGAGGGCGGTCTGCACGGCGTCCGTGTCGCCCGGCTCTGCCCGACCGCCGGGAAACGAGACCTGCCCGGCGTGCTGACGCAGCGTGGATGCCCGCACCTGCAACAGCACATCGAGCTCGGCCGGCGCCGTGATGGGCGACGCACTCGGGGTAGGTGAGGTCGCCTCGGCGCGCCCTGCATCCTCGCTGAAGAGCACGAGCACCGATGCGGGACGTGCATCGACGCCGACGGGCAGACGTTCCAGCGCGGCCGGGTCGACGACGTTCGCGAGGCCGGCGAGCAGCTCACGTGTGCTTCGCGGCGGACTCGCAGGCGTGGCAGCGGAGGGTGGTTCGGTCATGTCCCGGCAAGCCTAGAGGGGGCCGACGCGGCGTGCGCAGGCTCTTCGACTCCGCGCCGCGTTCAGAGCGTACGGAACGTGTGCTGGCCCCAGATCGCACGAACCGCCGTGGCCATGCGCGCTTCAGCTTCACCCCGTCGTCGGCGACTCCGCCTCGGCCGTTCGTAACTCAGGCCATATCCGGTCAGATGACAGATGTATCGATGTGGCGTCGTATGTCCTGAAATACTGTCTCGGCGTCTCGGCGTCTCGGCGTCTCCGGGTCTCCGGGTCTCCGGGTCTCGGGGTCTTGGCGTCTTGGCGTCTCCGTGTCTCGGGAGCCATCGCCCCGCCACGGATGGTCCGAAACCGCGCTCTCTGAGTGCCGGTCGACGCGCTGCGCTCTCCGCGGACTGCGCGGTGAGCCGAACGGCGGGACTTTCGCGTCAGTACGACGCCCGCTGCGCCCGGTCCGCCTCCGGCACCCAGCGTGCCGCGAACGCCTCCGACCCACGCGCGAGCAGTCCGACGTCGGCGCCGACGAGGACGAAGCCGGCACCGGCCTCGGCGTAGGACTGCGCGGCATCCGGATCGAATGCGTTCACGCCGATCGGCTTGCCCGCACTGCGAATGCCGTCGAACGCGCGGTGCACGGCGGCCACCACGTCGGGATGCGTCTGCTGTCCGATCAGGCCCATCGACGCGGCCAGATCGCTCGGCCCCACGAAGACGCCGTCGATGCCGTCGACGGCGGCGATCTCGGCCGCGGCATCCACCGCGTCGACCGTCTCGACCTGCACGAAGAGCGAGACGTGTTCGTCGGAGTGGGTCAGGTATCCGTCAACCCGGTTCCAGCGAGCCGACCGGGCCAGTGCCGAGCCGACGCCGCGGCGCCCGCGCGGGGGATAGCGCACCGCCTCGACCACGGCACGCGCCTGCTCGGCCGACGACACCATCGGCACCAGGATGTTCTGCGCGCCCAGATCGAGCACCTGCTTGATCACGACGACGTCGCCGACGGGCACGCGCACCAGCGGCGTGATCGGGTACGCGGCCACGGCCTGCAGCTGGGCGAGCGTTCCCTCCAGGCCGTTGGGGCAGTGCTCCATGTCGATCAGCAGCCAGTCCAGGCCGCTGCCGGCGCAGATCTCGGCGACCAGCGGCGACCCGCTGCACACCCACATGCCGGCCAGGGGGCGAGATGCCTCGCTCAGCACAGCGCGGAACGTGGGGCTCAGACGAAGCGGCATGTGATGGTCCCCATCCGGTTGTAGTCGCAGAGCACGCTGTCGTCGCGCGAGACCCACATCGGCCGGGTGAACGATCCGGCCAGGATGATCTCGCCCGCCTCGAGGCGAGCTCCGTGCTGATGGAACTTGTTCGCGAGCCAGGCCACCCCGGTCGCGGGGTGGTTCAGCACACCGGCTGCGACGCCGGTCTCTTCGATGGTCTCGTTGCGATACAGCAACGCCGAGACCCAGCGCAGGTCGAGCTGATCCGGACGCATCGGGATGCCTCCCAGCACCATTCCGCCGTACGCCGCGTTGTCGCTGATCGTGTCGACGATCGTGCGCCCCTCGAGCTCGATGTGCGAGTTGAGCACCTCGAGGGCGGGCGTGACGTACTCGGTGGCGCGCAGCACGTCGAACAGTGTGCAGTGCGGGCCTTCGAGCGGGTCCTTCAGCACGAAGGCGAGCTCGACCTCGATGCGCACGTTCGAGAACTGGTCGACGGCGATCGCGGAGCCGTTCTCGTACACGGTGTCGTCGAACATGACGCCGTAGTCCGGCTCCGTGATACCCGTCGCCGCCTGCATCGCCTTGGACGTCAGCCCGATCTTGCGGCCCACGATGCGGCGTCCCGCAGCCAGGTTCGTGTCGCGCCAGACGCCCTGGATGGCGTACGAGTCCTCGATGGTCGCCTCCGGGTACCTCGCGGTGATGCGCGGGATCACGCCGTGCGTGCGATCCGCTTCGGCGAGCTCTGCCGCGATGCTCCTGATGGTGCCGTCGTCGAGGCTCACAGCTGGTGCCCCAGCTTGTACTCGCCCTGCTTCCATTCGGGCATCGAGCCCTCGCCCTCCTCCTCGCGCGTGTACGAGAAGCCGTCGGCGCCGATTGTCACGCTCAGCTCGCTCGCCTCGGTGCGCGCGGTGAGCGGCTGGGGCTCGCCGTCCAGATCGAGCACGAGCGAGGCATCCGTGTACCACGACGGCACGACGGGGTTGCCCCAGAAGTCGCGGCGCTGGTTGTCGTGCACGTCCCACGTGACGACCGGGTTGTCGGGGTCTCCGGTGTAGTAGTCCTGCGTGTAGATCTCGACGCGGTGGCCGTCGGGGTCGCGCAGGTAGAGGTAGAAGGCGTTCGAGACGCCGTGCCGGCCGGGGCCGCGCTCGATGCGGTCCGACATGCGCAGGGCGCCGAGCTTGTCGCAGATCGCGAGGATGTTGTGCTTCTCGTGCGTGGAGAACGCGATGTGGTGCACGCGCGGTCCATCGCCGCCCGTCATGGCGGTGTCGTGGACCGTGGCCTTGCGACGTACCCAGGCGGCGTAGACGGTGCCCTCGGCATCCTGGATGTCTTCGGTCACCCGAAAGCCCAGGTCTTGCATGAACTTCACCGCGCGCGGCACGTCGGGGGTGACCTGGTTGAAGTGGTCGAGACGCACGAGCGCGCCCGGCGAGTAGAGGTCGTACCGCCACGCGAGACGCTCCACGTGCTCGACGTCGTGGAAGAACTCGTAGGGAAATCCGAGCGGGTCGGTCACGCGAACCGAGTCGCCGACGCCCTTGACGAAGCCCGAGGTGCAGCGCTCGACGCGGCAGCCGAGCTCGGTGTAGAACGCGACGGCCTTGTCGAGATCCTCGGGCGTGCGCACGCGGTAGGAGAGCGCTGCGATCGCGGGCACGGGACCCTCGCGCAGCACCAGGTTGTGGTGGATGAACTCCTCGAGCGAGCGCAGGTAGACGGCGTGCTCGTCCTCCTCGGTCACGGTGAGTCCGAGGACGTTCACATAGAAGTCGCGCGAGCGCTTGAGATCGCTGACGACGAGTTCCATATACGCGCAACGCAGGATGTCCGGGGCCGGCGCCTGTGGCGTGGGCGTGGGGTTGTCGCAGTCGATCGGCGCCTCCTGGGAGACGAAGAAGCCCGACGACGTCAGTGTCATGTCTTCACGATGGGTCATGGTATTTCAGCGTCCTTGCTTGTATCGGTCTCTGAGCGAGGAGTGAAGCGACGAGTCGAAGTGTGTGGCGGGGTGTGCCCTTCGACTCGCTTTCGCTCGCTCAGGGAGCATGGGGTGGTGGCGGCGTCAGCGCGGGTCCGGGTCGTCCAGTTCGACCTCGGTGTGGTGCTCCTGCTTGCCGAAGGTGGGATTGTGCACCCTGCCGAGCGTGATGTGCACGGCCTGCTGGTCGGTGTAGAAGTCGATCGATCGGTAGCCGCCCTCGTGTCCAAGGCCGGATGCCTTCACCCCGCCGAACGGAGTGCGCAGGTCTCGCACGTTGTTCGAGTTGAGCCACACCATGCCGGCGTCGATCGACTGGGCGAAGTTGTGCGCCCGCTTCAGATCGTTCGTCCAGACGTACGCAGCCAGCCCGTACTTCACGCCGTTGGCGAGCTCGAGGGCCTCCTCGTCGCTGTCGAACGGGGTGATGGCGACGACCGGGCCGAAGATCTCCTCCTGGAAGATGCGGGCATCCGGCTTCACATCGGCGAACACGGTCGGCGCGACGAAGTTGCCCTCGGGGAAGCCCTTCGGCCGGCCGCCGCCGGCGACCAGGCGCCCCTCGCTCTTGCCGAGCTCGACGTAGCTCATCACCTTCTCGTAGTGCTCGGGATGCACGAGCGCGCCGACCTCGGTGTCGGGATCGTGCGGATAGCCGACCTTCACGCGCTTCGCCTGCTCGGCATAGCGCTGCACGAACTCGTCGTAGATGGAGCGCTGAACGAGGATGCGACTGCCCGCGGTGCAGCGCTCGCCGTTGAGCGAGAACACGCCGAAGATCGTGGCGTCGATCGCGGCGTCCAGGTCCGCGTCGGCGAAGACCACGGCGGGCGACTTGCCGCCGAGCTCCATCGACAGGCCCTTGAGGAACGGTGCGGCGTTGCCGAAGATGATCTGCCCGGTGCGGCTCTCTCCGGTGAACGAGATGAGCGGAACATCCGGATGCTTGACCAGCGAGTCGCCGGCGAAACCCTCTTCCCCGTAGCCGTTGACCAGGTTGAACACGCCCTTCGGGAGGCCTGCCTCCTCGAAGATGCCCGGCCACAGCGACGCCGACAGCGGAGTGAACTCGGCCGGCTTCAGCACGACGGTGTTGCCGGTCGCGAGAGCGGGACCGAGCTTCCACGACTCGAGCATGAACGGTGTGTTCCAGGGCGTGATGAGCCCGGCGACGCCGATCGGCTTGCGGTTCACATAGTTCATCTGACGACCGGGCACCTTGAACGCGTCGTCCGCCTGGGCCACGACCAGGTCGGCGAAGAACCGGAAGTTCTCGGCGGCGCGACGGGCCTGACCGAGCGCCTGGGTGATCGGCAGGCCAGAGTCGAACGATTCGAGCTCGGCCAGCCGCGCGTCCCGCGACTCGACGATGTCGGCGATGCGGTGCAGCACGCGGCTGCGCTCGCGGGGGAGCATCTTCGGCCACGGGCCCTCGTCGAACGCCTTCTTCGCCGCGGCGACGGCGCGGTCGATGTCGGCCTTCTTGCCCGACGCGGCCTTCAGGTACACCCGGTTCGACACCGGCTCGATCACGTCGAACGTGTCGCCGTCGACCGAGTCGACGAACTCGCCGTCGATGTAGTGCCGGATGCTCGTGGGCAGGTCATCGGGCACGTGCCCGGTCATCGTGCTGGTCGTGGTGTCTGTCATGATGCCTCCGTCTCGGTGAGGAGCGTGTCGGTGGTGGTCTGGGTGCCGGTGGTGTTCTCCGCGTCGGTGGTGGACGCGTCGGAAGTGGACGCGGGGCCCGCGTTCGCGTCGTCGTGTCCGTCGGGATGCCGCGCCGCCAGGAACGCTTCGAGCGTCGCCCAGCGGTGGTACCGGGCCGCGAGTTCGATCTCGAGCGGATCGGCGTGCTCGCGGATGAGTCGCACGATCTCGCGGTGCTCCTCGACCGAGTGCCGGGCACGCTCGGGAACGAACGCGAACGTCGTGTCGCGCACGCCGGGCAGGCGGTGCCAGCCCTGATGCACGAGCTCGAGGAGGGTCGGATTCGGGCACGCCTCGAACAGCGTGCTGTGGAACCGGTGGTTGAGCGAGGTGAACTCGTGCGGGTCGAAGTGGTCGAGCAGACCGGCCATCGACTCGTTGATCGCGAGTGCGCGATCCAGGTCGGCGTCCGTCAGCGAGGGTGCGGCCAACGAGGTCGCGCACCCTTCGACGAGACCGAGCGTCTGCATGATGTGCACGTACTCGGTCTCATCGACGAGCGCGACGCGTGCACCCACATTGCGCTCGAACGTGACGAAGCCTTCGGCCTCCAATCGCCGGATCGCCTCGCGCACCGGCACGACGCTCACGCCGAGATCGGCTGCGATGGTGCCCAGCACCAGCCGGTATCCCGGTGTGTAGCGGTGGTCGACGATGCGGTCGCGGATGAACGCGTACGCCTGCTCCGACTTGCTCCCAGCAGGCTTGCTCCCAGCAGGCTTGCTCCCGGCCGGCTTGCCCCCGGCTGGGGCCTCGACGCCGCTCATCGCTGCTCCGGTCCCGTGACATCCCGCTCCGCCGCATCGGGTCGTGGCGATGCATCGGATGCCCCGCGCTGCTCATACCGCGCCCGCCACTCCTCGTTCATCGGGAACAGCCCTTCGAGCCCGTGGCCGGTGGCGGTCTGCTCGGCGACGAAGGCATCCTGCTGCTCCTGGGCGAGTGCGGCATCCGCGACCTCCTCGGCCAGCGTCGGGGGAATGACGATGACCCCGTCGGCATCGCCGACGATCACGTCACCCGGCTGCACGGTGGCGCCGCCGCACGCGATGGTGAGGTCGGCATCCCAGGGCACGTGCTGCCGGCCGAGCACTGACGGATGCGCTCCGTTCGAGTAGACGGGCAGACCGACGGCGGCCACGGCGTCGTGGTCGCGGATCGCACCGTCGGTGACCACCCCGGCCGCCCCCGCGGCGTTCGCGCGGATGGCCAGGATGTCGCCCAGCGTGCCCGCCGTGCCGTCGCCGCGGGCCTCGATGACGAGCACCTCGCCCTCGCGCACGGAGTCGAACGCCCGCTTCTGGGCGTTGTAGCCGCCGCCATGGCTGCGGAAGAGGTCTTCGCGGTTCGGCACGAAACGCAGCGTCTTCGCCGTCCCGACGAGCTTCGCGTTCGGATGCAGCGGCGCGACCCCGTCGATGAACACGTTGTTCAGCCCGCGCTTGCGCAGCTGGCTGGAGAGGCTCGCCGTCGGCGCCTGCTCGAGCTTGGCGCGCAGCGCGGGGGAGAGGCCCGTGGATGCCGGTGCCTGCGTCGCTTGGGCCGCTTCGGCCGCTGTCGTGGTCGCGCCGATCGCGGCGGCGTCCGTGGCGTCCGCGTGGGCGCTCGCGCTCGTCCCGGCTCCCGTGCTCGCCCCGGAGCCGACGGGCGGAAGCCCCGCGGCCTCCCGCGATCCCCAGGCCTCGGCGCGTTGCGTGTCGTCGACAGCGGGTAGCGAGCCGAGTGCCGGGTCGAAGCCGTCGGATCCCTGTGCGACGGCGGTGACCAGCCGACCGGAGGACGGTGCTGACGGCGCGGTCGGGGCATCCACTTCGACCTCGACGGTGTCGCCGGGGACGACCACCGAGGAGCCGGCGGGCGTGCCGGTGAGGATCACGTCGCCGGTCTCGAGCGTGAAGTGCTGCGAGAGGTCGGCGACGATCTGGGCGAGCGGGAAGAGCATCCCGGCCGAGGTGTCGTCCTGAGCGAGCTCGCCGTTCACCCAGGTGCGGATGCGAAGCGCCGCCGGGTCGATCGTGCGCGCGTCGACGAGGTTCGGGCCGAGGGGCGTGAAGCCGTCGCCGCCCTTGGAGCGCACGTTGGACCCCTTGTCGGCGGCACGCAGGTCGTAGAGCCCGAAGTCGTTCGCGGCGGTCACCCATCCGACGTGGGTCCAAGCGTTCTCGACGTTGACGCGTCGCGCCGAACTGCCCATGATGAGGGCGATCTCGCCCTCGAATGCGAGCAGTTCGGTGCCCGCCGGCCGCTCGATGGCGCCGCCCGTGGCGGCGACCGAGCTCGACGGCTTGAGGAAGTAGGAGGGGGCCGCCGGCCGGCGGCCGCGCTGGTCGGCGCGCGACACGTAGCTCAGGTGTACAGCGACGATCTTGCCCGGCCGGCAGGGGAGCGCGGCGAACCGTGGATCCGCGCTCGCGGAGGATTGCCGCGTCGCCTCGGTGGCATCCGTTGCAGTGGTGTCAGTGCCCATGAGCTCCCTCGCCCTTGTGGTGTATCTGAAATCGTATATGATCAGTCGGCATCCGGCAACGGAGCCCATTGACAAAGGAGTCACGAATGACTGAACCGAAAGTGAACAGCTCCTCCGGGAGCAGCCTGACCCCCACCGGAACCATCGCGACAGCCCTCGATCGGCGCAGGGTCGCGATCGCCACGGTCATCGGAACCACTGTCGAGTGGTACGACTTCTTCATCTACGCGTTCGCGGCAGGTGTGGTCTTCGCCCAGCTGTTCTTCGAGCCGATGGGCAAGGACTTCGCGCAGATCGTCTCGTTCTTCAGCGTGGGCGTGAGCTTCCTCTTCCGACCGCTTGGCGCTTTCCTGGCTGGCCACTTCGGTGACAAGATCGGCCGTCGCCCGATGCTGGTCCTGACACTGCTCCTGATGGGCGGCGCCACGACGCTGGTCGGTGTGCTGCCCACGCACGCGGTGATCGGGATCTGGGCGCCGATTCTCCTGATCCTGCTGCGCGTTCTGCAGGGCATCTCGGCCGGCGGCGAGTGGGGCGGCGCTGTGCTGATGGCCGTCGAGCACGCGCCGAAGAAGAAGCGCGGTCTCTTCGGCGCGGCCCCGCAGATCGGTGTGCCGATCGGCCTGCTCCTGGCCTCGATCGTGCTTGCCGTGATGGAGCAGATCGCACCGGGGGATGCCTTCCTCGCCTGGGGCTGGCGCGTCCCGTTCCTGCTCTCCGTCGTACTCGTCATCGTGGGCTATTGGGTGCGTTCACGGGTGAGTGAGAGCCCGGTGTTCCAGGAGATCGCCGAGCGCAAGGAGAAGGCGCGCATGCCGATCGTGCAGCTCCTGCGCCGCCATCTGCTGCTCGTCATCATCGCGGCGCTGGTGTTCGCCGGCAACAACGCGGTCGGTTATATGACCACCGGCGGCTACGTGCAGCACTACGCCACCGCCGCGAACGGCCCCATCAAGCTCGACCCGGGCCCCGTGTTCTGGATCGTTGCACTCTCCGGCGTGCTCTGGCTCATCTCCACCTGGGTCGGCGGCTGGCTCTCGGATGTGCTGGGCCGGCGCACGACCTACATCATCGGGTGGATCCTGCAGGGGATCGGCGTCTTCCTGCTCTTCCCGCTGACGAACCTCGGCACGCTGTGGTCGCTCTGCGCGGCGCTGTTGATCCTGAGCGTGGGCCTCGGGTTCACCTACGGGCCACAGGCTGCGCTGTATTCCGAGCTGTTCCCGGCATCCATCCGGTTCTCGGGAGTGTCGATCTCATACGCGATCGGTGCCGTGCTGGGCGGTGCGTTCGCGCCCACCATCGCGCAGGCCATCTTCCAGTCGACCGGTTCGACGAGCGGCATCACCTGGTACCTGGCCGGGATGACGGCGATCGGTCTGATCGCAACGCTTCTGCTGCGCGACCGCACGGGCATCCCACTCGGACCGGAGAACGAGGCCGAGCAGGAGAAGAGTCCGATCTACGGCATGTCGAAGGTCTGATCGGCCTCACCAGCGCGTGCGTACCCGGAGCTCGCCGGCATCAGTCGCCGGCGGGCTCCGGCACGCCGTTCGCGCGGATCACCTCGCGCTGGTGCGGCGAGATCACGTTCGGCGAGATGCGGCAGTCCAGCAGTAGGAACCGACGCTCGGCAGCGGGCGTCGCAGTCCAGCTCTCCAGCCGGTCGAGGTCGGCGAGCGAGCGCACCACGACGCCCTCCGCCCCCACGGAGGCGGCCAGCGCCGCGAAGTCGACGTCGGGAATGAGCATCGGCTCGCGCGCCAGCCCCTTGAGCCCGTACAGGTTGACCTCGGCACCGTAGGCGGCGTCGTTCCAGACCACGGCCATCCCGTGCCCACGGGCCACGCGCACGGCGGTCTCCAGGTCGGCGAGCGCCATGAGCCCGCCGCCGTCGCCGGTGGAGAGCACCACCGTCGACTCCGGCTTGGCGAGCGCAGCGCCGGCGGCCGATGGCATCCCGAGTCCGATGGACTGGTAGGCGGTGCCGACCATGAGCATCCGCTCGGGAGAGGCCACCTGCCAGTACATGTTGGGCCAGCCCATGAAGTGGCCGCCGTCCTGCACGACCACGCGGTCGTCGGGGAGCAGTTCGGCCAATCGCGCCGCGACGGCGCGGGGGTCGAGTCGGCCGTCGGAGGCGAACTCGCCTGCGCGTTCTCGCCGGGTGAGCGCTGTGACGTCGATCGTCTCGCGCCAGCCACTGGGCGAACCGCCGCGAGCGCGCAGGCGCTCGACGAGTTCGCCGGCGACGAGCCGAGCGTCACCGCGCACGAAGCGTCCGACGTGCGGATGCGTCGCGGCCTGCGCCGTGTCGACCTGCACCACCTGCGTCTGCGGGGCGAAGAGGTCGCCGAACCGCATCGTGAACTGGTTGAGGGATGCGCCGAACACGATCGCGACGTCTGCCTCGTGCACGAGATCCATCGCCGGCTTCGCTCCGAATCCGCCCGTCACGCCGAGGTCATGGCGAGAGTCGGGGAAGATGCCGCGGCCGAGCGCGGTGGACGCGGTGACCGCGCCGGTCGCCTCGGCCAGCTCGCCGAGGTTCGCGCCGGCATCCGCGAGCCAGGCTCCGCGTCCGGCGAGGAGGAACGGACGCCTCGCGCCGGCCAACGCGTCGGCGACGAGATCGAGCGTGGCCAGCGTGAACGGGTCTGCCGGCTGCATCGGAGACGGGACGCGCGGCTCCGGCGCAGGTGGCACAGGCCCGGCCTCGAGCGCGGCGACGTCGTAAGGGATGGCGAGCACGGTGGGAACCCGGTAGGTGAGCGCGTGCTCGACCGCGATGATCGTGGTGGCGGCCGCATCCGCTCGGCCGACCGTGTAGGTGCGGGCGCCGACGGCGGCGGCCAGTGCGATCTGGTCGACGTCCCACGGTCGCGGCCCGGAGGTCGGCTCGTCTCCGACGACGAGGATGAGCGGGATGCGCGCCTGCACCGCCTCGGCGAGCGCGGTGAGCGTGTTCGTGAACCCGGCGCCGTAGGTTGCGGTGGCGGCGGCGATGCCGCCGCAGACGCGGTAGAACGCATCCGCGGCGACGACGGCGCCGGCCTCGTGCCGCACGGGCGTGTAGACGGCGTTGGTCTCGCGTTCGAGGGCGTCGAGGAAGTAGGCGTTGCCGTTGCCCATGATGCCGAAGACGTGGTCGAGGTGGCGGGCGAGAGTGAGCGCGACGTGGGCGGAGACGGTGGACACGACGAAGCCTTTCGAGACGGTGACGATACGGAAGATGCCGTATGTGTCTCGCGCGCCGTGCATGACAGCGGTTTCGTGCCCCTTTTGCGAGCACCGGGGGCCAGCGGGCCTCCGGACGGCTCGATCTTACCGAGTGGCCGCGACGCCGGCCTGTCGTGCGGGGGCGGTCGCTCGAGCGAGCGGCTTCGCGACTCTGCGCACTGGTTCACGGCCCCGGCGCAAGGGTTCACGGCCCGGCGCAATGGTTCGCGACCCCGTGCAAGGCTTCGCAGCTGAGTTTGGAAGTCAAAAAATGCAAACGATGGCGCGTCTGTTCGCGTTTCTTGACTTCGAAACGGATGCCGGTGCCCGGCACCCGCTGTCGCGGGCGGTCGATGCGCGTGCCGGGCGCCTGTGCCGCTGGGCGATCTGTCAGAGTGGTCTCGGCACGAAGAGGCGGGAGCGCGCATGTCGGACGGCGATACCGATCGGAATGGACGGCTGGTGTTGATCCGGCACGGCGAGACGCCGTGGAGCAGGGTCGGCAAGCACACGAGCTGGACCGACCTCACGCTCACCGAGCGCGGTGAGCAGCAGGCGCGGGACCAGGGGTCGATGCTGCGCGGCCACAAGTTCGCCATGGTGCTGTGCAGTCCGAGGATGCGCGCGCGCCGCACGTCCGCGCTGGCCGGCTATGCGCATCCCACGATCGACGACGACCTCGTCGAGTGGGACTACGGCGGGTACGAGGGCATCACCACGAAGCAGATCGTCGCTTCGCGTGACGGCAAACCGTGGGATCTCTGGAACGACGGCGTCATCCCGGGCGAGCAGACGCCGGGGGAGAGCGCCGATCAGGTGATGGCGCGTGCACAGCGCGTGATCGACAAGTGCACCGACTGCCTCAAGGCCGGCGAAGACGTGCTCCTGGTGGCGCACGGACACTTCTTGCGGATGCTCGCGGTCACCTGGGCGGGCCTGCCCGTCACCGCGGGTGCAGTGATCCGTCTCGACACCGGCAGCGTGTGCGAACTCGGCTACGAGCACGAGCAGCAGGCGGTGCTGCGCTGGAACTGCCCGCCCGATCCGCGCGCCGACTTCAGCTGAGCCGGCCCGCGGCACCTGCACACCGACTTCAGCGGGAACTGCCAGCGCGGGC
The DNA here is from genome assembly GCF_000421825.1 of Humibacter albus DSM 18994. GTDB lineage: Bacteria > Actinomycetota > Actinomycetes > Actinomycetales > Microbacteriaceae > Humibacter > Humibacter albus. The sequence continues at coordinate 4,823 of NZ_ATXT01000003.1, read as the reverse complement.
CGTGCGCCGACTCCAGCTGGAGCTGGGCGCTCACATCTCGTACGTGTCGCCCGGATTCAGGCCGAGGTAGCGCCCGCCGCCCTGTTCCGTCGCCCAGCGGATGCGGGCATCCGCCATCTGTCGCCCGATGACCGAGCTGACCATCTCGTGCGTCGAGAACGAGTGCTTGGGCTTGAGCCCGAGCACGTAGTCGATGAACTCGGAGGCCTTCAACCACGGAGCAGAGGAGGGAACCGCGAGCACGTCGATCTCGGCGAGTTCGGGCGCAGCGAAGGAGTCGCCCGGATAGACGAGCGCGTCGTTCACGATCACACCGACGTTGTCGACGACCGGGATCGACGAGTGGATGACCGCGTGCCGGCCGCCGAAGAACCGTAGCGTGAACGGGTCCGCCTCGACCGTGTCGCCCGGGTGCACGACGTGCACGTCGAAGTCGGACGCGGCCTTGGCGACGCCTTCGGGGCCGTAGATGACGGCATCCGGACTCTGCTCCAGAATGCGGTTCAGCTGCTCGGGCGTCCAGTGGTCGGCGTGCTCGTGGGTGATCACGACGGCGACCGTGTGGCCCGCTTGCGTGATCGGCGTGGTGAACGAGCCGGGATCGATGAACAGCCGTTTGTCGTCGTCCTCGAGAATGAGGGCCGCATGCTCGAGCTTGGTGAGTCTCATGGCTCCATTGTGGCGCGTGAGGCGTGCGATCCGTCTTCCGCCATAATCGGGTCATGACCACCGCCCCGGGCACCGGTGCCCCGCTCGGGGCGAGACTGCGGATCGCGCTCGCGATCAATCCGCAGGCGTCGTTCGGCCTTCGCAGCCACGACGGCCCGGCCGTCGCACGTGCGCTGGAGGCTTCCGGTCACGACGTGCTCGTGATCGCACAGCCGAACTACGAGTTGCTGCGCCGGGAGACCGCGAAGGTGATCGACGGGGGAGGTGTGGACGCGCTCGTCGTCGTCGGCGGTGACGGCATGGTGAGTCTGGGGGTGAACATCGTGGCGGAGACCGACGTCGCGCTCGGCATCGTCGCGACGGGAACCGGGAACGACACCGCGCGAACGCTGGGGCTTCCGATCGACGATGTGGAAGCATCCATCGGCGCGCTCGAGGATGCGCTCTCCCGCGGCCCGCGACGTGTCGACCTCGGTCGGGTGCGTCACGGTGGGCTCACCACATGGTTCGCCGGCGTGCTGTCTGCGGGTTTCGACGCGCTCGTCAACGAGCGCGCGAATCGCATGGTGCGGCCGCGCGGACCGCGGCGATACACGATCGCGATGCTGCGTGAGCTGCTCACCTTCCGTTCGGTGAAGTACCGGCTCGAGGTGGATGGCGTGGCGGAGAACGTCGACGCCATGCTCGTGTCGGTCGCGAACGGCCGGTCGATCGGCGGTGGCATGAAGATCGTGCCCGATGCGCGGCTCGACGACGGCATGCTCGACCTCTTCATCGTCGATCGGATGCCTCGGCTTCGGCTTCTGAACGTGTTCCCGCGCGTCTTCCGCGGCGAGCACACCGATCTCGCCGAGGTGCACATCACACGGGTGCGAACGGTGCGCATCGAGGCGGATGGCATCGTCGCGTATGCGGACGGGGAACGCGTCGGCGCGCTGCCCGTCGAGGTCACCGTAGTGCCGGAGGCGCTGCTGCTGTACGGCTGAACGGGCGTTGCGCGGCTCCTGCACGGGTGAGCGGCGTTGCGCGGCTCCTGTACGGGTGTGCGGCGCGTCCTCTGGCGGCCCAACGCGCCGCGCTCGGAGGCTCGGTCGGCTGCATCTCTCCGTCCACAACTGGGGGCGAATCCCGTTATCCACAGAAATCCGCTCTGATCGGGATTTATGGTGTCGAAGTGTCGGTGGTTGCCGGTTGACTTGATGCGTGGACGATCTCACCGAACGACTCACTGCGGCGGCAGCCTCTGCTCTGTCAGCGGTGCGATCGGTTGTTGCCGTACACGAGGTCTCGAGCCTGCCTGACAACGCGCTTCTGGCGACGGTTACCGCCATAGAAGACGTCGGGCGCGCTATCGACGCATTGCGCGTCGCGACGGCCGCCGAGGTCGTCGAACGTTCCCGCCCGTCGCTGGGGTCGGACCGGTTGTCGAGGCGCAAGGGATGCCGCAACGGGTTCGAGCTTCTCGCCCGTCTCACGCAGGTTGCCGAACGTACAGCGGTTGCGCGTGCGCGGCTGGGTGCAGGCATCCTGCCCCGTGAATCGCTCATCGGCGAGAGCCTGCCGCCGAAACGGCCGATCGTGGCGCAGGCGATGGATGCCGGAACTCTCGGCCTGGACTCCGCGACTGCGATCGCGTTCATGCTGAACACGGTCGCCGATCGTGCCGAGCCAGGAATGCTGGCTGCAGCCGAGGAGTCACTCGTTGGTTCGGCTCTTGGCGTGGATGCCGAAACGGGGGAGCAGACCGTGCCGTTCACCGCCGACCAGACACGGGTGCAGGCAGTGCAGTGGCAGGCGGCGTTGGACCCCGACGGAGTGAAAGCGGACGAAGAGCGGGCGCGTGTCGGGCGCGGCATCACGAAGACGGGATCACGCGGCGGCTTGATCCGTTACCGCATGGAGTTGCTGCCTGAGATCGCCGGCCGATTGGAACGCATCTTCGACTCCTGCCTCACGCCGAAGGTGACCGGACGTTTCCTGACTGCCGAGGAGCAGGCGGAGGCACTCGTCACCGGTGACGACCGCACTCCCGCACAGCAGAGGCACGATGTGTTCGCCGCGGTCCTGGATGCCGCCTCCCGCAGTGCCGAGCTGCCCACGATCGGCGGCGCGTTCCCCACCGTTCTCGTCAGCGTCGGCGCCGACGAGTTGGCCAGCGGCAGCGGTGCGGGGTGGATCGATGGCATTGAGGAGCCGGTCTCGATCGACGCGGTCAAGCAGTTCGCCTGCACCGGGGGTGTGCAGAAGGGATACTTCGCTCCGGACGGTCGGCTCCTCGCGCTCGGATCCCCGGAACGAGGCTTCACCCCGCAGCAGCGCCGCGGGATCACCCTGCGCGACGGCGGATGCCTGATCCCCGGCTGCACGATCCCCGCCGGCTGGTGCGAAGTGCACCACGTCGAGGAGTACTCCCGCGGCGGCCCCACCCACACCGATAACGGTGTCCTGCTGTGTTGGCATCACCACCACACGATCGAAACGTCCGGATGGGAGATCCAGATGCGGACGGGCGTGCCCTACGTGCGACCACCGGTCTGGATCGACCGCGAACGCGAATGGCGGCGGGCAACGAAAGCGCGGACCAGGCCGGGCGCGATACAGGTCGAGGCCAGGGGAACAGGTGTCGAGGACGAGCGCCGGGTTCAAGGCCGGGTGAACGAGCTCGGCGTCAGCGGAACAGAGCTCGGCGTCAGGAGAACAGGGTGAGCGCCTCTGCGTATCGAGCCGGGTCGGCGCACGTCTCGGCGGTGACGAGGATCGCATTCCTGCCGACAATGCGCGTGAACGTGCCCCGGCACGGGATCTCGACGATCGTCGTGAGACCCGCCCGCCACGCGAGTACGAGCGTATCGAGGGCTCGTCTCTCTGGTTGCTCGTCCACCGGTGCGAGGTGACGGACGCTCCGGCCGTCGACGAGGCGTTGTTGCCACGGCTGGTATTCGTCCGTGAACGCGTCACGTCCGAATCGGTGCGACCACGTCGGTCCCACGAGCTCGAGGAGCGCACGTTCGCGTTCCTCAGAACCGCGTTTCAGCGCTTCGAGGCGCTCGAACGCGCTGCCGTCGAACGGCGATGCCGTGTGCAGCAAACAGTCCCGCCAGAGTGCGGGCCAGGCATCCTGCCACTCAGAGATCGGCATCGATTCTCGTTCCGACGAGCGCACCGGCTCGGGTGTGACGGTGAGCCGCGGCGGCAGATCCTCACCGGCTCGAGCGGCATCGTCAAGATCGAGCTTCCACGCCTCGCGAACCCACAACAGATCGAGGAGTGACTGCGCGTCGTCCACGATCGTCAGGACCATGTCATGCGGCCACGGGTCGCCGGGGAGGGGTCGGGTCGAGCGCATGAGGGGCTCCTTCGAATCGGCGATGTGGCCCGAGCGTGAGCCGGCGATGCGGCCAGAATGCGAGTCGGCGAGGAGGCCAGAACGCGGATCGACGAGGACGTCAGAGCGCGAGCCGACGCGGCCGCAACCCAAGCCGACGCTGCCAGGATGCCACCCGATTGCGGCAAGGGGCGTGCGGGCTTCCGCACTGTGCGGATTTCCGTGGTTCATGCGGCTTTGGTGGGTCCGGACCCCGTGCCGCCTCGGTTTGGAAGGCATCCCCGACGTATGGCATACTCGATGAGTTGCCTTTTCACGGCAACGGCAACGGCCCCATCGTTTAGCGGCCTAGGACGTCGCCCTCTCACGGCGGTAACGCGGGTTCAAATCCCGCTGGGGTCACAGCAGAAGCCCGGTCTCTTCTTCGGAAGGGACCGGGCTTCGTTGCGTTGGCCGGCCGCCCACCCGGGCTTATCGGCCAGAAAGAGTGGATGGGTTCGGGCGTGTCTGTCTAGTTGTGATGTCCAGGCAGGTTGTTGAGTCTGGTGATGGGTGGGGCTCCGATTGCGGAGTGGTGCCTGTGGTGATTGTAGAAGTGCAGCCAGCCCGGTAAGGCTCCTCGTCGCGCGGTTTCTGAGGGGTAGAGCCGGGCGTAGGCCCAGCCGTCGGCGAGGGTGCGGTGGAACCGCTCGATTTTGCCGTTGGTCTGGGGCCGGTAGGGGCGGGTCTTCTTCGGTGTGATCCCGAGCTCGGCGCAGGCATTGCGCCAGGCGTAGGACTTGTAGGCGGAGCCATTGTCGGACAGGACGCGCTCGACGGTGACGCCACG
>NZ_ATXT01000002.1 GCF_000421825.1 Humibacter albus DSM 18994 | reverse complement strand
CTCGGCACCGGCGTCCAGGCCTGCGCGTACCAGGCGGCGGCGGATCCCGATCACGATTTCCACGACCGCCGGCGAGGTCGCGTTCGGTGAGGTGACGGGACGTCGGGAATGCGGCTGAAACGCGCTCTCACCCTCGAGCCGATATCGTGCCACCAGTTTGGACACCCAACTCTGCGATACCCCGTAACGACGGGCGGCCTCCGACTGCGAAATACCGGACAGAACGGCACTAATCACGAGACGCTGCTTAGTCATGCCCCAGCGTCAATCGCCCAGCTACTCCCACCTCCGCAGACACGGTATTCCAATGACGCGAGACACCCATTCCGATGACCCGAGACACCCATTCCGATGTCCTGAACCAGGACACTGTCACCCCGACGTTGTATGCGAGAAGGGCCCAGTCGTGAGACTGGGCCCTTCTCGCGTACAACTCGCTGTGGTCAGGCGGGGTCCCCGTGCCGTGGGGTCCCCGGGCGCGGCGAAGCAGCGTTTGGGGCGGCATGGGGCGCACCCCGACTCCGACAAGCGCAGCTCGGTTTTCGACCGGGCCCTTTTTGCACACAACTCGCACGTGTCAGGCGGGGTCCCGCCCCTGGGGTCCCCGAACGCTGCACCGCGGCGTTCGGGGGAAAGGGAGGGCGCACCCCACGCACCCTATTGGACGCGGACTCTACTCATCGACAACCACTTTGACGGCTGCCGCTTCGAATCGTTCGAGTGGTAGATACACCATCGATCCCTCTACTTCGAGCTCACCACGCTCATCGCCGAGGAACGTGGACCGTGCGGCACGTGCTAGTTCCGTCGCGAGCGATATCCCGACCAGTGCGGGTTCGTCTGCGAATGACTGCACGCGCACGATCGTGGCACCGTCATCCGCCTGAACCAGCCCGATCAGTTGAACCCGCGGATCGGAGATCGAGAGAATTTCCTTGTGTGTCGGTGCTGTGGAGCTCTGCCCGGTCGCACGGACCGCTCTCAACGGATGCACAAGCTCAGCCGCGGTCCGAAGGGCGAGTTCACTCCCGCTCTCGTTCTTGTCTGTCCGCACTCCGACGGCATAGGTGAACGTGGCCTCAAAGCTCTGTTCGATCGGAAAGTTGGTATCCCAGATGTTGTTGTGCACCCAGGAGTAGACGGTCCCCGCCTCCCGAGGACTCGTGCTAGACGGGAACGGCGCGTACGGCACGGAGATCGTGTGAGGCTCGACGAGCGGAACGTCTTTGGTGACCCAGGCAACCGCGTGGTCGCCGTCTTCGATCAGCACCCAGTCGCGCACCCCGCGCATATGCTGCGGAGCTCCGGGGATATGCGGCAGACCGTCACCCGTAACGCTGCCGGAAACCTCGAATCGCATCTTCGCAGCATCGCCTGCGAACGGGAAGCTGAAGTAGGCGCTCTCCTTGACCCGCCGAGCCGGCTTGGAAAGCCGGTTCTCGATCAGGAGCCATGGCGAGCCTGCTGGCAGACGCAGAGTCGCTCGCACCCAATCGACACCCGCCGCTTGGTACTCGTAGACGAGCGTCTGCGCGAACGCATCGTCGTATCGGTTGACGATCCGCAGCGGACGCGCGAGCGAGCGCGTCGCGAGCATCTCGAGCCGCTCGCTCACCGCTAGCTTGTTCGCAAGGTGGTTGAAGCCGGCTCCTGAACTGGCGTATTCGTCGTACACGTATCCGTTGAATCCGACGACGGCCTCCGTATTCACCAATTCGCGACCGGTCCGCTTCTCGATGATCGAACCGATCGTCGAAGAGCGAGGATCGACGCGCACGCGGAGGAATTCGTTCTCCATGCTCAGCAGCTCGGCTTGTGACCGTTCGGCAAGATCCACGCCTTCGTCTCGACCGGAGTCGCTAAGCGAAAGCAGTCCGTATTCGCTGCGCTCAGACGCATCCTCGGGGTTCTCCGATGGCGGGGCGCTTCTGCCCGCGTCAACGGTGCGAACATCGACCCGCACGTATCCGGCCGCCGGCACTCCGGTCACGTGCGCGGTCACCCATCGTCCCGACTCCCGATGGGCTGCATTGACCTGCTCATCGACCACGAACGGAACAGAAGATCCGTCACGCGCGTCCGTGAGCGCGATGTCCGCGTCCAAGGGGACGTGCGCCTCCGGGAGCAGAAAGCGCACTGCCCCGCTCCGCGCAAAGCCGGTGGAGTTGACGATCGCGAAGGACGCGCCCTTCCCGTCCGCGGAGGGAACGGTCTGACCGAGATACACGAGCGCGGTCTCCAAAAGCTCTGACGATCGCTGCTGCGCGATCAGGCTTTGGGCAACCTTCCACTGCCATTGGAGTTCACCCGACGAAAAGCCTTCATCACCGTGGGTCCAGGAGTTCCCCGCGCCCCACGTGTGTTCGTTGAACATCGAGATCGCGTCGTAGGTTTCAGACGATCGACTTGATTCGTCGCTTACCGCTTCGCCGCCTGCAAGCGTGCTCAGCTGAGAAATCGTACGGGCATCGGTCACTTCTGCCTGTGCCTTGCGCATGAAAGAGACGGGCACTGCAGCCGAGCCGACGCCTTCCACCCACCAGTCTCCCCAGTCGCCCTCGAACGTCACGAGTTGGTCGCCGAGCCGTGACTCGGCGTCGGCGAAGAAGTCTTCGTTGCGTGAAACGCGCAGCCGCGGCGACTCCCAGGTCTCGTTCCACTGGCGGACGATGCTCGGCAGTACCAGTCGTGCCGGCGCATTGTCCCCCATATACCCCTGGATGCGAAGGTGCAGCACATCCCACGGGTAGGGCTCGCGTCCTTCGAACGATTCGCCGTGTGCCCCGAAGACTCCCGGAGGAAACGGATATCCCTTGGTCGACATGGCCGTTAGGTACGCCGGAAGGTAGTTCTCGACCTGTTCGATGTTCTCTGTGAAGCCGACCATGGGCCCCTCCATGTAAGCCAGCCCGTGAGGGCTATCCGTCATCCAGACGAGAACCTCATTGCCGGCTAGCGAACGCCAGCGGAATAGTCGGGGCAGGTTGAGCCCGCCACTGGTGTGCGGCTGCGAACGACCGGCCCAGTTATGCGCAACGGAAAGGTACTTGACGCCGACTTCCTGCAACGCGTCCGGAAGACCCGCGACTTGACCCGGCACATCAGTCTGCATTGCCGAGGTGAACGAGATGCCGAACTCATCACGAAGCCTGCGGGCATCCCGAAGCAGTTCATGCAATTCGTCCGTGGAGCACACATCCGTATGCAGGTTGTACGGCAACGCGCTCAGCCCGATCGATCCGGCCTTCACTGCGCGGACCAGGCGCTCCATCTGCTGTTCTGGCCGTTGCTTCCGCCAGTCCGAAATGGCCCACAGAGCTTCACTGTTCCAGCGGAATCGGGCGTCGTCCGGCCAACCTGCGGTCTCATCGATGAGATCCAATGCACTGTCCACATACGAACGCTGCGCGGCGAAGACCTCCGTCTGCCGGTCCGTGTACCCGAAGTCAAAGTGCGAATGGTGGATCAGGTGGATGGTCCAGTCCCGCTGATGAAGCAACTCGAATTCGAGGAGTTCGGACCCGAGTTCGGGGATGCCCACACTCACCGATCGAGGCTCGTCAACGGCTCGCACCAGCAAACGGATGCTGCCCGCTGGGCCGTCTTCGACGGCCAGCACGAGATCGGCGCCACCCGTGATCTCCAATGACGGACGCAGCCCGCGACGAGCGAGCGGCCAACCACGTCCGATCAGGCGTACCGACTGGGCGCGCGTGCCGTCGATGGTTCGGATGAGCGGCTCGGGCACAACTGCGATGCGCGTCGAGCCGATCGTCCCTTCGAAGCTCACGGCGCGATCGATGAGCCCGGCTCGGGCATCCTCATCATCCCAGGGACGGGTGGCGACGAGTTTGGGTGAGGACATTCTCTATCTCCAATAGCAAATTGCAATAGGTGGTGATGCATTGAACTGGACTCGTGCCGACCACACTGACTCCGCACAGGCTGGCGGGCGCGGCGTTCAGTACTGCCCCAGAGCAAGACCCTTCTGGAAGAACCTCTGGGTGAACAGGAAGAGAGCGGCAGTCGGAATAGATACGAGGAGTGCTGCCGTCAGCGTCACCGTGTATCCGGGGCCTCCTCCCTCCGTCGACTGGAGTGCGTTCAGCAGCGGCATAACAGGGCGAGCCGTGCTCTGCGTGAGGATCAGGGACAGCAGAAAGTCGTTCCACACCCACGTGGCCTGCAGGATGAACACCACCACGAGGGCGCTCGTGCTCATCGGCAGATAGATGCGGGAGAAGATGCGCCAGACGCTCGCACCGTCGACGACGGCCGCCTCGAACACCGTCTCCGATATCCCGATGAAGAAGTTGCGCATGACGAAGGCAGAGAACGGCAGCGCGACGATCGAGTAGATGATGATCATCCCCACAATCGTGTCGTAAAGCCCAGTGTCCGCGGAGAAGCTGAACCAGGGGATCACCATCATCTGAATCGGGAACACCGTTCCGCAGAACACTAGGAAGAACCAGGTGAAGCCGTGCTTGAGCTTCAGCACGATGACGGCGAATCCGACGCACGCCCCGAGAACGACGGCGATGATGGGCGCGATGACCGCGTAGACGGCCGAAACGCCGAATCCGTTCGAGATACCCGTGGTGGTAAAGACGTCGACGATGTTGTTCCATAGCGCGACGACGTTTCCCGTCGTCCACAGCTGACTCCCCGAGAAGTCGGCGTTCGACTTGCTCGCATTCGCAAGCAGCAGGTAGATGGGGAGAAGCCACAGCACTCCCAAGACCCCCAGAACCGCATAGCGGACAATGCGCGAGGTCATGCCTCAGCCACCTTCCCGCTACCTGACGAATCTCCGATGGCCAGTTGTCGACGCAGGTACAGCACCGATGCGGCGACTGTCACGATCGTGAGGAAGATCGCCACGGCGGCGCCGAGCCCGTACTGGCTGTTCTGGAACGTGTCCGAGTACATCGTGACGCCCAGGGTCTCGGAGATGCGGTTCGGCCCACCCTGGGTCATCGTCTCCACGATGTCGAACGTCTTCAGGCTGTTCACGATTGAGAGTCCGACCACGATCGTGGTCGATGGGCGTAGGAGCGGCCAGATCATGGTTGTGAACAGTCGCAATCCGTTTGCTCCGTCGATCCGGGCAGCCTCGAGTGGCTCTTTCGGGATCGATTGAAGGCCGACGATGAAGAGGAGTGCATTCACCCCGATTCCCTGCCACGAGGAGGCGAGGATCATCACGATCGTGTTGAGCGGCGCAACCTCGAGCCAATGCGTGTCGGCGCCGGGCAGATGGAAGAAGGCCATCGCCTGGGACAAGGCACCCCCGTTCTGCAAGATGAAGTTGAACACGACGCCGATCGCGACCCCTGAAAGCGCATACGGGATCAGGAACGGGATCCGGAACAGCGAGGCCCACTTCAATCCGAAAGACAAGTAGGCGACCAGCAAGCCGACTCCGACGGGCACGATGAGAGTGCCTACGACCCAGATCGCGGTGTTCAGAAGCGACATGAGGAACGACGGATCCGAGAACATCGTGACGTAGTTCTGGAGTCCGACGAATTGTGGCGTGTCGAGGCCGTTGTAGTCCGTCAAGCTGAGGTACATCGTGTACACGACAGGGATGTACATCGCGAGGAGGACCAGTGCCACGCCTGGGCCCATGAAGGCCCAGGCGGAGCGCTGGTATCCGTTGGATTTCGAGTGCATGGCCAAGGCGCGCTTATTTCTTGCTCGCCCAGTACTGCGAGGACACGCTTTGGATGCTCTTGAGATACTTCGTCGGGTCGCTCGGAGCGGTCATGAACCCGGTGAAGTTGTTTAGAGCAGACGTGAGGACCGGCGCTGGCGCCGCCTCGTAGTAGCGCAGATAGGTCGTGTATTTCGCGGCGTCCGTCACCTGCTTACCGAAGCCCTGAAGAGTCGAGTTCGCAGCCTTGGCCTGCGGGTTGTAGGGAAGAATCCCCTGCGCCTTCGACCAGGTCGACTGCGCCGACGGGCTCATGAGCCATTGCGAATACTTGAGCGCCGCCGCCTTGTTGGCACCCTTCGCCGTAACGCAGACGGGCGCGGTCTCGACAGCAACCGGAGTCTTACCGTTCTGCTTCGTGATTGCCGGGATCGGGAAGATTCCCCAGTCACTTCCCGGCTTCATTCCTACTTTGGCAAGCGTTCCCGGGTACCAGGTGCCGAACGGCTGCATCGCTGCGTCGCCGTCCTTGAAAACGGTCTGTGATGGGGTCTTCGAACCCGGGTCACTGAAGTAGCCCTTTTGAAGCATCTTCAGCCAGACATCCATCGCCTTCTTCACCTGAGGATCGGTGTAGGAAGCTTTGCCCTCGTTGATGGCGTTGTACTCGTTCAGATCGGTGCCGGCCATGGTCAGCATGTAGTACACGAACGCCCAGGGATTCCCGTCTTGGCTGTAGAACGGCACCACACCGTGAGACTTGAGGGTCGCGGCATCATTCAGCATCTCCGACCATGTGGTCGGCGGTGCCAGGTTGTACTTGGCGAAGATCGCCTTGTTGTAATACATGCCCCAGTAGTCGACCTCGAGCGGCACGCAGTACTGTTTGCCGTCGACCGTGAACATCTTCTCGATCGAGGGCGACACCCAGTTCTTGGCGATGGCCTTCTTCCAGATGCTGCTCGTGTCCGCCACTAGTCCCTGCGAGACGAGCTGCTCGAGCTGGGCGCCCGTGTGCCACGTGAAGATGTCGGGGGCCTTCGGCGTACGCAGTGATTGTTTGACGAACGCCTGGAACTGGTTCTCGTTGCTGTACGTGTTGGTCTTGAGCGATACTCCGAGGCTCTTCTTCGCCGCAGTCGAGAGCGGGTCGTAGTTCCAGCCCTTGTCTTCCACGAAGTTCAGCGTTGTGCTGCCCGAACTGCCGGATGAGTTGGACGAGCAGCCGACCAGGCCTGCCGTCACTGCCGTCGCAACCACAATGGCCGCGAGCCACTTGCGTGCCTTCACACGAACTCCCTTGTTCCGACTAATGTTTGGTATCGTTACCAATTGCTCGAAAGTAACACATGCGTTGAGACGGCGCAAGACGATGACGCCGTCAGGAAGATTCGGTGGTATAGCGTGCCCAGCATGAATGCCCCGTCCGGTGACGACGAACCGGCGAAGCTCCCGACGAGACCGCCCACCATCAAAGACGTGGCGGAGCGGGCCCAAGTTAGCCCCATGACCGCTTCGCGGGTCCTCGCCGGCGGTCCGAACGTGCGACCGCAGATGCGTCGCCGCGTCGAGCATGCCGCGTCAGAATTGGGATACCGCAGGAACGAGAACGCCCGGAGCCTCCGACCCGGTCATAAGTCGGGCCTCATCGGGGTCACGATCACCAACATCGCGAACCCGTACTACGCCGAGATGCAAGGCGGCATCGAGGAGATCGCCGCGAAGGCCAACCGCCGGATCATCGTCGGCAATTCCAATGAAGACCCCGACCTGGAGCGTCAACTCGTCGCGGATTTCATCGGCCGTCGCGTTGAAGGCCTGATCGTCGTACCCGCGGATCCCACGCACGCCGATCACCTCGCACCGGAATCGCTCGGCGGAAGCCCGATCGTCTTCGCCTCCCGTTCCGTTCCCGGGCTAGACGTCGACACGGTGCTGATCGATGACCTCGGCGGAGCATACGAGGCAACGAGCCGGCTACTGGACGAAGGGCACCGGCAGATCGCATTCCTCGGCACCCGCACCTCCGTGCTCACAGGGCAGCGTCGTCTGCAGGGCTATAGAAATGCTCACCGGGATCACAACGTGCCGGTTTATGAGCATCTCGTCCGAACAGGCCAGCAGGAAGCGGTGGGAGCGGAAAGGGCCCTGACTGAACTGCTCGCGCACGAGATTCCCCCGACGGCGGTCTTCTCCGCCAACAACCGCAACACGGTGGGAGCGATCCGCGCTATCGCGCGGATTCGATCAACTCGCACATCCGAGACGCCGGCAATAAGGCTCATCGGATTCGACTGGTTTGAGTTCGCCGACCTGTCCCCGGTGCCACTGTCTGTGGTTGCCCACGATCCACGAGAGCTAGGCCGTCGCACTGCGCAGATGCTATTGGACCGCATCGACGGGGCCCGCGGAGGCCTGGCCGCCGAAACCGTCGAGCTTCCGGTTTACCTGCAGTTGACGCCGGAGGGCCCGAAGTGATGTCGAGAGGCCACTCGGACGCTGCACGCCCCGATGTACTCCAGGAGCCACGAATGTCCATCGCCGCAGATATCGCCGAAGACTCCCCTGGCGGCGAGGAACTCCGCTGGGTTGCAGATATCGGGGGCTCGCACGTGACGGCGGCCGTGATCGAGGTCGGAGACCAACCACGCGTCATCAGACGGGCGACGGGAGAGATCGAGCCGGAAGCCAACGCCGACGAGATACTCCAGTCGATCACCGGAACGCTCCGACGAGCGGCTCCGGGTGCGGGCGCCTGGACGATAGCTCTGCCAGGGCCCTTCGATTATGAGCGCGGGTCCGGCACGTTCGAGGGCGTCGCGAAATTCGCTGCCCTCGCCAACGTGGACCTCCGAACACGCTTGAGCGCCGTCCTCGGCGTCGAGCGGGGAGATGTGCGCTTTGTGAATGACGCCGTAGCGTACGGAGTGGGCGAGTGGTCAGCGTCGCCGCACAGGGCTGCCCGCTTCGTGTGCATCACACTCGGAACAGGGGTTGGCTCGGCCTTCCTCGATTACGGCCACCCGGTCGAGTCCGGCCGAGAAGTGCCACCGCATGGTTGGGCGCATCTTCTCGAGATCGAGGGTCGGCCGTTGGAGGATTTCGTCTCGACACGCGCAATACAGCGTAGGTACGGACAGCACCGCGATGATCGGCGGACAGTGCGCGAGATCGCCGATCGCGCACGCCGGGGCGAAGCTCATGCCGCCGAGATCCTCGATGCCGCCATGTTCGAGCTCGGCACGGCCCTGGCACCCTGGATTGCCCGGTTCGGAGCGACTGAGACTGTAGTCGGAGGATCCATGGCCCGGTCCTGGGATGTCCTGGGCGGGCCGTTCGCGCGCGCTGTGCAGGATGTGACTGCCGAGACCGTGAACATCCGCGCCTCGACGCTCTTCGACGACGCTCCGCTGATCGGGTCGGCGATGCTTGCATAGTCGCTTCGCGTTCGCCCGATCGGGGTAGCGGCCTCGGTCTCCGCCCGACGTCGATCAGGCGTGCGTGCCGCGCACCGAGGCCTTGACCGTACCGAGCCGCTGGCCGATCGAACGGCCATGGGGACGGATCGTGTATGCGCCCACCTGCGCGGGGACGATGAAGGTCTCCGCGTAGTGAACGACGAAGGGCTCGAATTCTCCGGACGGGCTCTCGACAACCGCCTCTGCACCTTCGACAAGGTTCAGAACGTTCACCGTCCCGTGAGTGTCGTGCAGCACGGTGCCTTCGAACCAGTGTCGGCGCACTTCGATGAACTCGAGCTCATGCAGCCCAGTGCGTTCTTCGACCCATCCTGGTCCGCTAGACACCGGAACGGGCTCAGGCGCGAGGTTGCGACTGGTCCACTCACTGTCGCGGCCCCACTGGATGTTTCGCATCGCATGATCGAGGTGGATCGGCCGCGGGATTCCGTCCAGACCCACGCGCCCCCAATCCCACATCTTGAACGTGAAGATGTAGGGGGTGGCTGAGATCTCCAGCACCATCGAGTTAGCCCCCGAACAGTGGACTGTGCCGGCCGGGATCGAGAAGTGGTCGTGCTTCTTGGCGGGGAAAGTGTTCACGAACCGTGTTGCGTCGAATGTGCCTTCGCCGCGCGAGGCATTCCGGAGGTCAGCTTCCATCGCCGATGGGTCGACATCCGTCTTGAGCCCCAGATAGACCTCGGCGTCCTCAGCAGCATCGAGTATGTAGTAGCTCTCGTCTTGTGTGTAGTGCATTCCGAACGTGCTCTGGATGTAGTCAGTCAGCGGATGCACCTGGAGTGATAGATTGCCGCCCCCCATCGTGTCCAGGAAGTCGAACCGGATCGGGAATTCTGCTCCGAAGCGGGCGAACGTCTTTTCGCCGAGAAGCTCGCGTGGATGAGAGAAGACGAGATCGAGCGCGGGAAGCTCGATGGACTCTCCGTTCACCTCGAGAAGAATGCTGTTCTCCTCGGGCACGCAATCGAAGCACCACGCGTAGTTCGGCTCGTCTCCGAGGCCGCAGACGTCGCGCATCCATTGACCGCCCCAGACTCCGGGATCGAAGAACGGCACCACCCTGAAGGGCCTCTTCACGGTTGCGGCGAGGCCGGCCGCGAAGGTTTCGACAGTGATCAGCTTCGCGTCTCGAACCGAGACGTTGGTGTCGAGAACGTAGTCGACGCGATCGAAGATGGCTCGCTTGTGCCGGTCGGCGACCCGCCATTCGACGAAGTAGCCACGCTTCACCTTTCGAATCGGATCCTCGTCGAAGTTCGCGCAACGCCAGTTCGGGGCGCCGGCGCGTTGCCTCTGCTGGATCTCCCATCGCGCCATATCTGCGAGCACGATCACATCGAAATGCGCCGGTGCGAGCGTTGCACCCCAGCCGACGACGAATGTCGTTCGATCGGACGAGGCGAGCGCGACCGCCACGAGTCGGAGGCGATCCGGATCGTAGAACGCCTCGAGCGTCTGATGGTTCAGAACTCCGAATACACGGTCCTCAGTGAGATTGTTCTCGATCATGGCGTCGATCTCGCCGATCGGCTTCGCCGCCGCCTCTTCGATGTCGACGATCTCCGCATCGGGGAACTGCTCGGCCAGAACACGAGTCAGATCTTCCATGTCGACGCCGGGGTACGCGTCCACCGCGATCGCCCGCGCACCGAGCTCGATCTCCTGGCCGATTCGCTCCCAGACCGCGGCACCCCTCCATAGGCGATGGCCGGGAGGAAGCGGGACCGTCGGGAACTTGTCGTACGACGAACCGTCTACCGCTCCCGGCAGATACTTATCCACATCAGCCTCCAAGATGCACTGCTTGGTAACGTTATCAAGACCACAGAACTGGATCAAGTCGACCGTCGATCGCATTTGAGGCCCGACGGATGAAGGGCGGTCATCGGCGCGAGCTTCGACCGGAGAGCCTGGTGGGCGAACTACCGTGTTGTCTCGCCGCTTCGGCGTCATAGCGGTCGCTTAGAATCGGCCCGTAGATCGGCCACGAACGCGGTCGGCTGCCGACATTTCGTCCGTCATGAGTAGCGAGAATTCAGATGACCACAAGACCCATCATCCTCACCGCGGCTCCGGTCGCCTTCTCATCAGATGGATCCGTGGATCTCGCGGGCTCAAGGCGCATCCTGGAGCACATCGCATCCTCGGGCACTGACGGAGCGTTCGTACTCGGCACCACCGGCGAGTTCGCCGCTCTTTCCGAGGAGGAACGCGGCGAACTGACGAAGCTCAGCATCGAGACCTTGGCGGGGAAGCGGCTCGTCGTGCATGTCGGCGCGGCCAGCGCGTTCCAAGCCAAACGACTCATCCGGCAGGCCAAGGATGCCGGAGCCACAGCGGTCGCGGCCCTCACGCCTTACTATCTGCCCGCGAGCGACGCAGCAATCCTGTCGTTCTACCGTGAGATCTCTGCCGCTGCAGACGGCCTTGAGATGTATGCCTATCTCTTCGCCGCGAGGACAGGCAATCCGGTCTCCCCCGAGCTCTTCGCGGAGATCGCGCGCGTGCCCGGAATCGTGGGAGCGAAGATCAGCGGTGAAGGTCTGCAGACGCTCGAGCAGTACCGGTCCGTCGCGCCGGAAGGTTTCCGGCTGTACGCCGGCGCCGACCGTGAGCTCGCGAACGTGATTGATCACGGTGCGCAGGGAGTGGTCTCCGGCGTCGCTTCCGTGTTCCCGAAGCCGTTCGTCGCGATGGCCGATGCGATCGAGCGCGGCGACAGGGGAAGACTCGCGTCGCTGCAGGCGGATATCGACGCGGTCGTCGACCTGGTCGACGGCGACCCCGAACGCATGCGCGCTGGCCTCGCTGAGCAAGGCATCGACGCTGGGACCTCGCGAATGGCTCTGGACCAGGTCGATGAAGAGGTTCGGGCTCGATTGAAGCTTGCGGTCACGCAGTACGCCTGACCGAGAGACCGCCCCAGCGCGGCCCGGCTGACGCGTACCAGGAGACGCTAGGTCGAACCCAGCGCAATCTGCTCGCATCCATTCGCGTGGGCACGGCCACTCACCGCACGCACACGTCGAGGCTCGAACAGCCGTGCGGAGATCGTGACCGGTGGTCCACGACGCGGCCGGCCGATTGCTTGTGACATGTCTCAGCGGCCTCGGCGGTTGCGAGCATCCCATCACCTGACTCGGCGAATGGGCGGCCACGCCCTTGAGCCCCGATAACAGTGGGTGGTCTTATTCTCATGCCAGGACTGGTGTTACCGATATCAGCGGCGTAGTGTGGCAGTCGCTTCCGCCATATCGAGCCCAACGACGTAGCTAGGTAGACACATGCCCCCACGTACCGCCCATGCGGCCCGCTCGCGCCGCACCGCCCTCGCCGGAGTCGTCGCTCTGGCCGTCACCGCCACGGTCGCTCTCGGCACGGCCGTTCCTGCCAGCGCCGATACCGTGAACACGCCGCCCGCAGGCACTGCCGTCGACGACTCGCATTACACGGTGCTCGACGTCGACTCCGAGTCGGATCCCTACCCCTCCCCACCCGCTCTCGACGGCACCGCCGCCGGCGCCTTCGACGGCGACTACTCGACGCAGTGGGCGGTGCGCTATCACGGCGGCGGGATCGCTGACACACCAATGCCGCACTACGTCACCTTCGACATCGGCGCCGAACAGACGCTGACCGGCCTCGGCTACTCGGTCAAGGTGCAGGGCAATGGGCCGGCGAAGGACGTCGAGGTGCTGACGACCAACGACGCGAACGTGGCCAAAGATGGGTCCAGTGACCAGTGGACCTCAGCGGGGACCGCTACCTTCAGCCAGCCCACGAGCGCCACCGAGATCCAGTACGTAACCTTCGCGAAGCCTGTCACGGCGCGCTACGTCGAGTTCAAGGTGCTCAGTTCGGTGAACGGGTCGGACAACGCGTCGGCCTCCGAGATCGTCGTGTATTCGACCGACGACGTTTCGGATCAGCCCGCTGGCAAGGCCATCACCAACGCCCAGTACGCGCTGGTCGGAGCAGACTCCGAGGCGACCAGCAGCGGCGACGGGTCCCCTGGCTCCGCGTTCGATCAGGACTACACCACGCAGTGGGCTTCGGCGTACAACGGCGGTGACCCCGACCCGATGCCGCACTGGATCACGTTCGACGTGGGCGGCTCGTTCGACCTCACCGGCCTCGGGTACTCGGTCAAGGTGCAGAGCAATGGCCCGGTGAAGGACGCCAAGGTCTTCACGACCGACGACGAGTCGACGGCCAAGGATCCGGATGCCTCCGGCTGGGCGCTTTCTGGCACCGCCACCTTCACGCAGCCCACGAGCGCCGCCGAGATCCAGTACGTCACGTTCGACAAGGCCGTGAAGGCGCGTTACGTGCGCTTCGAGGCGGAGAACGCGATCAATGGCACGCCGAACGCCTCCGCCTCCGAACTCGTCGCGTACTCGACGGACGCCGACACGGCTCCCGTGGACACCTCACCGACGGAGCCGGACGGCCCGTACAGTGTGACTGCCGATTCGCTCGGTTCCTGGTCCAGCCCATGGGACACGCCTGCGAGCCCGTACGTCGATCAGGACGGCACGTTCTACTTCAGTCAGTCCGAGGCCATCTACGGGGCGAGCGATCCGCGCAAGTGGGCGTTCTGGTCGGGGACGAACATCGACGACGCCACGTCGGTGTCGGCGCTCAACAACGCCGTCAACCCGAACGACGCCGCGGATAAGAACAACGACACGACCAAGCGCTGCAACGAGAGCCCCACCGGCACCGAGGCCACGGTCGCCGAAGGCTCAACCGCGCACAGCGAGGCGAACTACTGCGACCTCACGCAGATCTGGGTCGACCCCGACACCGGCGACTGGTACGGGCTCGTGCACAACGAGTTCACGCCGGAGCCGTTCGGCGACGGCCTGCACTACGACTCGATCGATTACGCCGTCTCGATCGACCAGGGCAAGACGTGGAGCATCCCGGGTCACGCAATCACGTCGCCGTTCAGCACTGTCAGAGGCGATGCCGCGGCGTTCCCCAACCAGACCTACTACTACGGTGACGGCGACCCGCGTCTCTACGTCGACTACGCATCCGGATACTTCTACGCCTTCTACGGGTCGCGCGTCGTGAACAAGTCCGGCGGCTGGGTCGCGTTCTACGAGCACGTCGCCCGGGCTCCGATCTCCGGCAAGATGGCCACCGGCTCCTGGGAGAAGTGGTACGACGGCACGTGGACGCAGCCGGGCATCGGCGGCAAGGAAAGCAACATGACTCCCGTCACCGATGACAGCCCGACCGCGTACACCGCTCCCGGGAAGGAGTACAACCCGAACACGCAGGGCACGGCGCAGCAGCAGATCGCCGCAGGCGAGATGCCCGCGACCTCCCCGCTGTTCGTGATGGACGTCACGTACGACGCGTATCTCGGCTTGTACATCGGCGAGCCTCAGGCGGTCGACCAGTCGGGCAAGGCGCCACAGGAGTTCTACGCGACGAAGAGCCTCGCGACGCAGAAGTGGTTCAAGCTCGGCGACACGGGGACCGACTACACGACGGCATCCTGGTACCGCTGGTTCATCGACCCCGCGAACAAGACGAACACCGCCATCGTGGGCAAGTCGTTCCGCTCCTACTGCTCGTTCGGTTGCATGGATGGTTCCGCGGCGGAGTACGCTAACGTCACGATCGACGGCGACGAACCGGCCAGTGCGATCGACACCACGAAGAAGTACACGATCGCGAACGGCAACGACCAGTTGCTGCAGGTGGACTCTGACGGTAGCGCGGTGACGAGCGCGACCGACGTCGACAAGGCATCCGGTGTCTGGAGCTTCGCGGCCACCGGCGACGGCTCGTACACGATCGCCGACGGGTCGGGCGACCTGCTCGGCGTCGACGGCTCGACGGCGGCCGGACGCGCCTGGGGCGCCGCGCTGACACTCACGTCGAAGGACGCGGCGGGCGTCGGCCAGCAGTGGTTCATCGTTCCGAACACCTCGGCTGAGACGGGCGAGGCGGACGGCACGGTGCGGCTGGTCAACCGGTACTCGGGCCTCGTTCTCGGGATCGACTCCTCGAAGGCCGCGACGACGCCCGGCCGCACGTGGAACCAGAAGACGCGCGCCGCCGGTGACTTCACCGCCGCTGCCGACCAGATGCTGAACCTGGCCGTCTATCAGGACCCGTCCACGGGCGGCGCCGACCCGTCCGATCCGTCGGGCACCACGGGATCGGGATCCACGGGCGCTGCCGGCTCCAGCGACGACTCGAGCGGGTCCGCGTCCGATGCGGCCCTGGCCGACACGGGCAGCGACCCCTTCCTTCCCGGCCTCGCCGCGATCCTGCTCCTCGGCCTCGGGGTGGCGTTCACGGTTCTGCGCCGCCGCAAAGGCGCACGCGGCTAGCGGGAACCATCCGGAACGCCGCGCTTCGTCGGGTCGCAGAAGAACCGACGGAGCGCGGCGCCGCTACGCGAACAGGTCGGCGACGATCTCGAGGGAGCGCACGCGGGCATCCGATTCCGCAGCTCCCGACGCGATCATGAGCTCATCAGCGCCGGTCGAATGCAGCAGCGACGCGAGCTTGTCACGCACCACGTCTGCCGTGCCGAACGCCTGTCGCGCGTTTCGCGCCGCCATGAAGTCGAGCTCGAGCTGACTGAACTCGTAAGCGGATGCCTCGGCCACCGACACCGGTTCGGGCTTGAGTCCGCGCCGCATCTGGAGGAACGACAGCACAGCGGGCAACGACTGCCGCCGCACCTCGTCGGGGTCGTCGCCCGCCAGCACTGTCACGGCGATCATGGTGTGCGGCTGCGACAGCGTCTCGCTCGGCTGGAACCGCTCGCGGTACAGGTCGAGCGCCTCCTCGGTGTTCTGTCCGGCGAAGTGGTGTGCGAACGCGAACGGCAGGCCGAGAGCGGCGGCGACTTGGGCGCTGAAGGCGCTGGATCCGAGCAGCCACACCTCCGGCTGGTCGCCGAGACCCGGCACGGCGCGCAGACCGGCGAGCGGGTCGTCGGGGGCGAATCCGCCGGTGAAGAACCCGAGCAGGTCGAGAAGCTGCTGGGGGAAATCGTCGGCACCCAGGGCATCCTCGCTGCGGCGCAGTGCGGCGGCGGTCGCCTGATCGGTGCCCGGAGCACGGCCGATGCCGAGGTCGATTCGGTCGCCGTACAGCGCCCGGAGCGTGCCGAACTGCTCGGCGACGACGAGCGGCGCGTGGTTCGGCAGCATGACGCCACCGCTTCCGACCCGGATGCGCTCGGTGCGAGCAGCGATCGCCGCGATCAACACGGCCGGGGCGCTCGAGGCGACCGCCGGCATGCCGTGATGTTCCGCGACCCAGAAGCGTTCGAAGCCGAGGCTCTCGGCGGTGCGAGCCAGACGGATGCTACCGGCCACCGCGTCCGCGTTCGTCGCCCCCGCCTCACGGGTCGCCAGATCGAGCACGCTGAGGGGGACGTTGCGGAGATCGGTCACGCCAAGTGCAACGGCACACCGCGCACGAGGATTCCCGGCGCGCCGCCTGTAAGCCTCCCGCGCACCCCGGCAGCCCTCCAGCGCCCCGGCGGCGCTCCAGCGCCCCGGCAGCCCTCCAACGCCCGACAGCGCTCCAGCGCCCGACAGCGCTCCAGCGCCCGACAGCCCTCCGCCTCTCCTGACACGACGGCTCAGACGCCTTACCCACCGTCCCGACACCTGGCTGCGGCATCAACGGGGCCACCGCTCCCTTCCGCTGTCGAAGAATGCGCCTGCGTGGCGCAGGGAGTCGCGTTTCCTGAACCCGCCGCGCAGGGGTCGCGCTTCGCGACAGCGGAGTTGGCATCCTGGGGCGGCGCGGCAAACGCCCTCGCTAGGCTCGATGGGATTCGATCACGGGAGACCAGGTGACTGACGACACGGCGATGTTCACCGAGCTGGCGGCCGGGGCCGGTGAGGTGCTGCTCGGCCTGCGCGGCGAGATCGGTGACGCCCCCTACGATGTGAAGCAACTTCGCGACGCCGGCGACCGACGATCGCAGGCCTGGCTGGCCGCGGAGCTGACGAAGCGCGCCGCCGGCGATGCCGTGCTGTCGGAAGAAGCATCCGACGATCCCGCCCGTGTGGGAGCGGATCGCGTCTGGATCATCGACCCGCTCGATGGCACACGCGAATTCGCCGAGCGCGGTCCCGACGGCGTCTGGCGCACTGACTGGGCCGTGCACATCGCACTCTGGGAACGCGGCCGGGGCCTCGTTGGCGGCGCGGTCGGGATGCCGGCACGCGGGCTGATCTTGCACACCGGCCCTGGACATCCCGAAGCTCCGGTCGAATCGTGGGATGGCTCGCGTCCGCTGCGGCTCGCGGTCAGCCGGACGCGTCCGCCGGCCGTCGTCGACGCGATCGCCGCGCGGCACGACGTGGAGCTCGTGCCGATGGGCTCGGCCGGCATCAAGGCAATGGCCGTCGTCACCGGCGAGGTCGACGCATATGTGCACGGCGGCGGCCAATTCGAGTGGGACTCGGCAGCGCCGGTGGCCGTCGCCCGGTCGGCTGGGCTGCACACGTCGCGACTGGACGGTACGCAGCTGGAGTACAACAGGGAGAACCCGTGGCTTCCCGATCTCGCGATCTGCGCCCCCGTGGCGTGGTCGACGCTATCGAAGTGGATCGCCGAGGCGAGCGCCGCTACGTGAAGTCCGAGTCGGGCTCCGACGCGTAGGCGGCCACCGAACCGCCGACCGGCCAATGGCGGCGACCGTCGTTGAGCTCGCCGCCGCTCTCCTGCAGATAGCAGAGGCCGCAGAGCGACTCGTACACGACGGTGTCGTCGTCTTCGATCGCCACCTGGTCGCCGTCGAACACGAAGACGCCGTTGATCGTGCGCGCGTTGAAGATGGCCTTGCGACCGCAGCGGCAGATGGTCTTCAACTCCTCGAGGCTGTGCGCGACTTCGAGCAAGCGGCGGCTACCGGGGAAGGCCACGGTCTGGAAGTCGGTGCGGATGCCATATGCCAGCACCGGAATATTCTCCAGAATGGCGATGCGCAACAGATCATCGACCTGCTCCTCGGTGAGGAACTGCGCCTCGTCGACGAGCAGACAGCTCACGTCGCGCCCGAACCGCGACATGGTCCGCTCGCGGTGCACCTGGAATCGGTGATAGAGGTCGGAGTCGGATTCGATCGTGAAGTCGACGTCGCGCGCCACTCCGAGCCGGGAAACAATGGTCGCATCACCCTTGGTGTCGATCGCCGGTTTCGCCAGCAGCACGCGATGGCCGCGCTCTTCGTAGTTGTAGGCGGCCTGCAGCAACGCCGTGCTCTTACCGCTGTTCATCGCCCCGAACCGGAAGTACAGTTTCGCCACCCGAACATCGTATTCGTCGTTCCGGGTGGACGAGGGATGCGCTCGCCTACGTCAGGAAGCCGTCCTCGGCGGCGCGCCGGATGAGATCGGCGCGCGTGCTCGTCGGTCGCCCGACCCTGCCGTACTTGTCGCGCACGCGGCGGAGGTAGGTCTTCGCGGTCTCGAACTGCACATGCATCTCGTCGGCCACCTCGGAGGTGGACTTGCCGTCGACGTACAACAGCAGCGCTATCCGCTCGCCGTCGCTGAGGTGCGGCTTCGTGGCCGGCTGCACGAAAGAGGCGACGCGCGCGGGTGCGCCGGCGCCGGCATCCATCAGTCCCATCACGCTGCGGGCGGTGGCCATCACATCGCGGACGGGCTGTGCCTTCGACAGGAAGGCGAGGGCACCCGCGCCGAGGCAGCGGTCGCGCTCTTCGGGGGTGTCGAGCGCGGTGAGCACGATCACGGATGCCCCAGCCGCCCGGCACGTGCGCACCCGCGCCTCGATGGACACCTTCTCGGACAGATTGAGGTCCATCAACACGAGATCGACCGGGAACGCCGAGGAGTGCACGAGCTCGACCCAGGTCGGTGCTGCGACCGCGAGCTCGAACAGCGGTTCGTGGTCGCGAATCCAGTTCGACAGGGAGTCGAGCAGCAACTCGTGATCGTCCAGGATGCCCACGCGCACCGGCGTGCGCGCCTCACGCGGGTTCAAAACCGAGCCTCATCGTCATGATCGCCTCATTCCTCGTCATGGACACGTCGCCCGTGAGGCCCCGCAGCACGCTCACGAACGGCCGCGCGGTTCGGCGCGCAAGACGCCATTGTGCCGCCAGAGGTACCGAAACCTCGAATCGTGCACGCGCCGACGGCCCGACGGTCGGGGCCGAGGCGACGGTGATGCGGGCGGCGACGATGTCGATCGCCCCGAGTCCCGCCAGTTCCTTCAGGCACGCTGTCAGTGCCGCTCGTTCCCGCGAGCCCATGCGCGGCAACAGACGTTCGGGGTCGTCGACCGCGCGTGAACTCATCCCCGTCGTCTCGATGAGGCCCTCGACCCACGTGATACGGGACTGTTCGAGAGCGTGCTCGCGAAGTCGAGCCGATACCGTGGCCGCTGCCACGACGTCGCCGGCCGTGACGAAGCCTCGGTCCGCAATGGATGCCAGCAGCGGCAGCGTCACGCGCCGCAACTCGTCGAGTTGGGCCCGATGCAGGGCGTCGTGTTCGAGCATCCGCAGCTCCGGTTCGATATCGACGATGCTTCGGCGTGCCGAGGTGAGCCAGTCGATGCTGTACCGGGAGAGGATGGCCCCGCTCGTCGCGGCAACCGCTGCGAAGACCAGTACCGGAGTCATCGCGACGACCGCATACACGTACGGAGTGTTCGCGATGCTCAGCGTTCCTGCCTGGCCCGCCGCCAGCGCTCCGACGACGATCGCTCCGAACACGCCGAACACGCCGATCTCCCGCGGCGGGCGCAGCCAGAGCAGCCCGAAGATGAACAGTCCGATGCCCAGCTGTCCCCAGTCGTCCTGGATGTACTGGTTGTGCCCCCACGTCGACACAGATGACAACGCCGCGGCGACAATGGCGCACACGACCACGAGCACGGCGCCGACCGCTCCGAGCCTGCCCGAGCGTGGATGAGCCGCGATGGTCAGCAGTGTTCCGCTCACGACGAGAAGAAGAACCGCTGCGGTCGCGATCTCGGGATGCCTGATCTCCGCGCTGCCGGCGATGTCACGTGAGATGGCATAGGCGACGGCGATCACGCTGACGAGCGGGGCGAGCATCCAAGATGCGACGGCGCCGATGGGGTCCAGTCGTGCCGGGATGCTGGACAGCACGGTCGCCGCCATCAGCTGTGCCCTTCGTCGTCGAGGGACGGCACGATAATGAGCACCGAGGTTCCGGCGTCTGGCTTCGAGAAGACCGACACAGAGCCTCCGACCCGTTCGACGCGGCCGATCACCGAGTGCAGCAGGCCCATGCGGTCGTTGCCCTCCGCCGTCAGCGTGGCAACGTCGAAGCCGCGTCCAGCATCCACGACGACGACCGAGACGGCGTCGTCTGAGGAGGAGAGCATCACCTCGGCGCGAGACTGTCCTGAGTGCTTCTGCACGTTGACCAAGCACTGCCGCGCGGCCAGGCCGAGAGCGCGTCGCTTGTGCCCCGACAGGGCGGCGTACGGCGCGCGGTCTCCGCTGACATCCACGATGAGCCCGGAATCGCGCGCGTGCTCGATCGCCTCGGCGAGCTCGCTCGTGCGCCACTCGCCCTCATCGCCGCCTTCGCGGGGGCTCGAGGAGGCGAATGGATCTTGGGTCCAGTGGCGGATGTCGGAGGTGATCCGCTCACGGAACCGGGCGGTGACCGGCCCGGGCGTCGCCGACGCCACCGCGGCGAGCTCGCTGAGGGTCGTGTCGTGCAGTTCGGCGCGCAGTTCGGCGGCGACAGCTCGGCGGATCTCGTCCGCCCGCTGTTCCCGCAGGGTGCGGAGCATGAGCGTGTGCGCGCCTCGGTAGGCACCGCGGGTGATGCCATGGAACAGGAGCAGCACCATGAAGAGGATGTAGGTGGTGAGCGAGATCGAATCGAGCCGGAACTCCCGACCCGCCACCAGCGCCGCCGCGAACACGGCGAGGTCGCCCGACGCATACGCCAGCGTCGCCCAGATGACGCCGACACGGGCATCCGGCCCGGAACCACCGATGAAGATCAGGGCGATCAGCGGCAGCGCCACAACGAAGAGATCGGTGTCGGTGTACGACTGCGTCTGATGCAGCAGCACAACGGTGTAGACGAAGGTGGATGCCCACCCCACGACGACGTAGATCACCTTCGCCAGGGTGGCCCGCGTGATCATGACCGCCAGCATGGCCGCCATCATGGGGAGGAGGCAGCCGGCCACCCACCAGCGGCCACCGCCGCCGAGTTCGGTGAAACCGGGGGCGAGGACCGACACGAACGCCGCAGCGAGGCAGATCAACGCGGCAACCTGCGTCGACACCGCGACAGCGCGATTGCCTGCATCGCGGGCGACTTGCGCCGGGACCCCCAGAGACATCGCTCAGGATTATGACATGCGACGAGCGCCGACCTGTACCCCTTTGTTGTCCCCCGATAATGCATCCGGAGATTCCTGCGTCGATTCGTGACACATTCTCAGTCACCTGGTCCTCCTGCGTATCGGAGTCGACATGTCAGAACAGCGTGAGCCGTTCTTCGGGAGCAACCGGGGCGGGCACGAAGGCCGGCCGCACCCGCTCGGCTCCGTCGCGCTGACGCACCCGATCACCGTTCTCGTCGCGCATCGCGTTGAGCGCAGCGGAGCGCACTCCGCCCGTGATCGGGTCTTCCTCTCCTCTGCGCAGCCCGTGCGCGGCGATCAGGGGCTTCATGCGCGCCGCCAGCCACTTGCGGTAGCCGACCGGCGCGTAGGACTGCGACCCGTACATGGCACGGTACTTCGGCAGCAGTTCAGGATGCTCGCGCTCCAGCCAGAGCATGAACCACTCCTTCACACCGGGGCGCAGATGCAGCGCGGTATACAGCACGGACGTGGCGCCCGCGTTCTTCGCGGCCGCGAGCGCCGCATCCAGATGCGCACGGGTGTCGGTGAGGTACGGCAGGATCGGCATCATGAACACGGCGCAGTCGAGCCCGCGCTCCCGTACCGCGCGCACCGTCTCGAGACGCGCCTTGGTACTCGGCGTGCCCGGCTCGACCGACTTCTGCAACTCGTCGTCGTAGACCGCGATCGAGAGGGCGAGGTCCACGGGAACGTGCGTGGCGGCATCCTCGAGCCGGTCGAGGTCGCGTCGAAGCAGCGACCCCTTCGTGAGGATGCTGAACGGTGTACCCGATGAGGCGAGCGCATCGATGATGCCCGGCATCAGCGCGTAGCGCCCCTCTGCCCGCTGATACGGATCGGTGTTCGTGCCGAGAGCGACGGGATGCCTGCCCCAACTCGGTTTCGCCAGCTCCTTGCGCAGCACCTCGGCCACGTTCACCTTCACGACGATCTCGCGATCGAAGTCGGTGCCCATGTTGAAGTCGAGGTAACGATGGGTGGGACGGGCGAAGCAGTACAAGCATGCATGACTGCAGCCCCGATACGGATTGATGGTCCAGCCGAACGGCAGCGCGCCGCCACCACCAGGCACCTTGTTCAGGGCGGACTTCGCCAGCACCTCGTGGAACGTCACTCCCGCGAACTCCGGCGTGCGCACGGAACGCACGAGGTTGTTGAGACGCGCCAGACCGGGAAGAGCATCCTTCTGCTCCGAGGTGATCTCTTGGCCACTCCACCGCATGGCAACATTCGAACATTTATTCGGCACTATCGCAACCTCGCCAGGAGGGATAGTCGATCTGAGCTGCGGATTCCACCGCGGCCACCGCCGGGGCTGCTGTGGCTGTGGCTGTGGCTGTGGCTGTGGCTGCCGCCACCGCCACCGCCACCGCTGGGCTATCGCGCCAGCGACTCCAGCGCCAGCTCGGCGCCCTCCCACCGCTGCCGCAACCAGCGATCGTGGCTGGCGACGACCACCGCCCCCGGGTAGCCGCCGAGGGCATCCTCGAGCTCACCGGCAAGAGCGAGCGACAGGTGGTTCGTCGGCTCGTCGAGCAGGAAGACATGCGGCGGCTTCGCGATGATCAGCGCCAACGCGAACCGCCGCTGCTGTCCCACCGACAGGGACCCGACGGGCCGATCGACGTCACGCGGAGCGATCAGTCCCAACGACGTCAGCGGCAACTGCTCGGCCCGCCGTTCCCCCATCGCCTTCTCGTACATGGCGCGCGGACTGGCGTCGGGATGCGCGAACCGCACGTCCTGTTCCAGCAGGCCGACACGCAAGCCCCGGCGACGCGTCACCGTGCCGGAGTCCGGCACGATCCGCCCCGCCAGCAGTCCGAGCAGCGTGGACTTTCCCGCGCCGTTCGCTCCGGTGACGAGCACGCGCGCAGCGGGCTCGACGCGCAGGCGGGCGACGTGCAAGCGGTGCCGCACGGAGACATCCGTCACCTGAAGCAGGGTCCCGGCGGCATCGTCCAGTGCATGACTTCCGCCCGGGATGCCCGCGAAGCTCAGCAGCGCGGACGGCTTGCGCACCTGGCTGCGTTCGAGTTCGTCGACACGCCCTTGAGCGTTGCGCACGCGTCGGGAGGTCTGAGCATCCACCCGCTGGCTCTTGAACTTGCCGATGAACTTGTCGTTGTCGCGGGGCGTCCGCGCGCCGTGCGACCGAAGACCGCGCGCTGTCACGGCAGCGTCGTGTCGCAGCTTCTTCAGCTCGTCCTGCTCGTCGCGGTACTGCCGTTCCCAGCGGTCGCGCTCCGCCGCCTTGAACCCGAGGTAGGCGCTGAACGCGCCCTCACCGGTCGACGGTTTCCCGAAGACGGTGGCGCCGTTCCCGGATGCGCGCACGGACTCGCGCGCACCGCTGACGGCCCTGCCGCCGCTCTCTCCGCCCGCAGGGGAGCCGGCGAGCGACTCCGCACTCGCGCGCGACGGGTCGAGGTCCACCAGCGCGGTGGCGACCGCATCGAGAAATACGCGATCGTGGCTGGCGAAGAGCACCGGCCCGTGCCACTCGACGAGTTGGCGTTGCAAAAACTCCACGGCCTCGTCATCCAGATGGTTTGTCGGCTCGTCGAGCAGGAGCGCATCCGGCCTGCTCAGCAGCAACGCCGCCATCGCGAAGCGGCTGCGCTGGCCGCCGGAGACCTGGCCGAGTGTGCGCTCCAGCGGGATGCCCGCCACACCCAGCCCCGCGAGCACACGGTCACGGCGCGCATCGGCGCTCCAGACATCCGCTCGTTCGGCTGCGGCGAGTGCGCGGTCGTATCGGTCCGCTGCCTGCTCCATGCCGATCGACGTGGATGCCTCGGCCAGCGCCGCGCCCGCCGCGTCCAGTTCGCGCTCCACGGCGCGCACCCCCGCGAGGGCGTCTTCGATGACGGAGCGCAGCGTCTCGTGCGGCGCGAAGCGCACCTCTTGCCAGAGCAGTCCGGTGCGCGCGGGACGCGCGACGGTGCCGCTGTCGGGCGCCTCCGCGCCCGCCAGCACGCGCAGCAGCGTCGACTTGCCGACTCCGTTCTCGCCGATCAGGCCGACCCGCGCACCGGGCGGCACGACGAGCGAGACGTGCCGGAGTACCGGCCGCAGTTCGTAGGCGAGCGAGACACCGTCGGCCCGGATGTGGTCGGCGCGTGTGAAGTCAGCGCGAGCCGCGCCGATCCCGCTGGAGTGGGCGCGCGGCGGCTCGACCTTGACGGAATGGACGGGGCTGGTCCTGATGTCGGTGGGGTTCGAAGGTGCAGTCATGGGGAACCGCCTCTCGGTGGGCGTGCTCGCGAGCGCGAACGTGAAGTTCCCGCCGGGCGTGGGCATCCTCGAATCGAAGAGAACCGGACGACATCACGGAGCGGCGCCGAGACCGAGCACGGTCATGTGCACCACCGGTGACGGTGGCCGTTCTTCGCCGGATGCGCTGCGGTGCGACGTGAAATGGTCGCGAATCCGCAGGGGTCGAGCCTCATGCGCGGGACGAAGGTGGTCACTTCTTCATAGCTCGCGAGACGTTACCAGAGGCGGCGCCCTCTGTCCACCGCGCGCGCCGGACGGGACGGGCGTGCGGCCCCGACGACCGCAGCCCCGGCCGGCGAGACATACCGATTCGGCCGAGACATACCGCAGCGCGGGCGGTTTCACCCGGATCGGTACGTTTCACCGTCGCAGGCGGCGGGTCAGCCGGCGAGGTCGAGCACCTTCGACGTCTCCGCGATGACCTCCGCGGCCTTGGCCGGCTGATCGTTCAGCGTCGTCCCCATGGTGGGGATGAGCTCGCGCAGCTGCGGCTCCCAGGCGGTCCACTTCTGCGGGAAGCAGCGCTTCAACAGATCGAGCATGATCGGTACGGCGGTCGAGGCCCCGGGGGACGCCCCGAGCAGACCGGCGATGCTTCCGTCGGATGACGCGACCACCTCGGTGCCGAACTGGAGCACTCCGCCGCGGTCGGCATCCTTCTTCATCACCTGCACGCGCTGCCCGGCGGTGATGAGCTCCCAGTCCTCGCTCTTGGCGGTCGGCATGAACTCCTGCAGCGAGCGCACCCGCTTGGCCCGTGAGGCCAGAAGCTCGGAGATGAGGTACCTGACGAGGTCGAAGTTGTCGCGGGCCACGGCCAGCATCGGCCCGATGTTACCGCCGCGGATCGATCCCGGCAGGTCCCACCAGGAGCCGCGCTTGAGGAACTTGGGGCTGAAGCCCGCATACGGGCCGAAGAGCAACGAGGCCTCCCCGTTCACGACGCGCGTGTCGAGGTGCGGCACCGACATCGGCGGAGCGCCCACGGCTGCCTTGCCGTAGACCTTCGCCTGGTGCTGCGCGACGATCTTCGGGTTCGTGGTGCGGAAGAACTTGCCGCTGATCGGGAAACCACCGTAGCCCTTGATCTCGTCGATCCCGGTGCTCTGCAGCAGGTGCAGCGCACCGCCACCTGCTCCGACGAAGACGAACCGGGCATCCACGGTGTGCGGGGTGTTCCCCACCGTGTGCTGCACCTTGATGCGCCAGTTGCCTTCTCTGGCGCGGCGGATCTTCTTCACGCGGCAGTTCGTCCAGAGCTCGGCGCCGCGTTCGGTCAGCCCTTCGACGAGCTCGTGCGTGAGCGCGCCGAAGTCGACGTCCGTGCCGGTGGTGATGCGCGTGGCCGCGATCGGCTCGCGCTTGCGGCCCTTGATGAGTAGCGGTGCCCACTCACGGATCACCTTGTGGTCTTCGGAGTACTCCATGCCGGCGAACAGCGGCTGGTCCTTGAGCGCCGCGTACCGCTTGCGAAGGTATTTCACGTTGTCTCCGCCGCGCACGAACGTCATGTGCGGAGTCGAGCTGATGAACGTGTTCGGCAGATCGCCCTGCTTCACGAGTGACGACCAGAACTGGCGGCTGAGCTGGAACTGCTCGTTGATGCCGATCGCCTTCGTGGCGCTGACCGTCCCGTCTTTCGCCTCGGGCATGTAGTTCAGTTCACACATGGCCGCGTGTCCGGTGCCGGCGTTGTTCCACGGGTTCGAGCTCTCCTGGGCGACGTCGCCGAGGGTCTCGTAGATGCGAATCGTCCAGTCCGGCTGCAGTCGCTGGATCATCGTGCCCAGCGTGGCGCTCATGATGCCCCCACCGATGAGGACTACATCTAACGGGGCTCGGGAATCACTCACTCGATCAATTGTATGGGGCTGTCACGGATGCCCTGCTCGCGGACGGCGTCGCGATACCGCTCCCCCACCGGCACCTCGACGGGGACCGTGTTTCCTGCCGGCGCGAGCGGACACGCCCAGGCCGGGTCGTAGGCGCAGCTGGGGTTGTAGGCGAAGTTGAAGTCGAGCACGATCGAGTCGGGTCGCGCCCCCGGGCCGAGATCGGCGCCCTTCACGGTGTCGAGGAGGTAGCGACCGCCGCCGTAGGTTCCGTTCGCGCGGCCGGCCGAGGCATCCTTCACCGGTACGAAGAGCCCGCCGGCATACGACCGCAGGCGCCACACATCGAGGCTGCCGACCTCGGGCACCCGCACGATGCCGACGCGTTCGAACGGCACGATGCCGTCTGTGCCGGTCTGCACGTTCCACTCCACGTGCTCGGCGGCTTCGATCGACAGATCGAAACGCCACGCCGGGTCGTACCGCGGTACGGGAAGCCCCGAGAAGCCTGCGCGGTCCTGCGGCAGCACGGGGCTCGCCGCATGCGTCGCGAAGAGCACGTCGCGTTCCACCACCCAGGCCGCGTGCGCTGCGGCAGGGTCCTCGGTCGAGATGTCGCGCACCAGGTCGTAGAGCGCGAAGACGCGGCGGCGCCAGTCCGCCACGTCGAGAGCGGAGCGGATGCCTGTCATGCGGCCAGACTACGGAAGCCGCCTCGGCGACGCCCCGGGGCGCGTCAGACGGCGACGGCCGCTGCGGCCCGCTTCTTGGCCGCCACCAGCTCCGCGATCTGCACCGCGTTCAATGCCGCGCCCTTGCGCAGGTTGTCGTTCGAGACGAACAGCGCGAGGCCGCGGCCTTGCGGCGCACCCTCGTCCTGTCGAATGCGGCCGACGTAGCTGGGGTCGGTTCCGGCGGCCTGGAGCGGGGTCGGGACATCCGAGAGCGCGACACCCGGGGCATCCTTCAGCAGCTCCGCAGCACGCTCGGGGCTGAGGGGCCGAGCGAACTCCGCGTTGACCGACATGGAGTGGCCGGTGAAGACGGGAACGCGCACGCACGTGCCGCTCACCAGCAGTTCGGGGAGCTCGAGGATCTTGCGGCTCTCGTTGCGCAGCTTCTTCTCTTCGTCGGTCTCGTTGAGCCCGTCGTCGACGATCGAGCCCGCCAGTGGCACCACGTCGAACGCGATCGGACGCACGTACTTCACCGGCGCCGGCAGCTCAACGGCGGTGCCGTCGTGCACGAGGCCGAGCAGATCGCCGGATGCCACGGCCGCCTCGGCCTGTTCGGCCAGCTCCTGCGCTCCCGCGAGTCCCGAGCCGCTGACCGCCTGGTACGTGCTGACCGTCAACCGCTGCAGCTGCGCCTCGGCGTCGAGCACCTTGAGCACGGGCATGATCGCCATCGTGGTGCAGTTCGGATTGGCGATGATGCCGCGGCCTCCGTTGGCCGGGTCTGCGGCGTCGAGCGCGTGCGGGTTCACCTCGCTGACCACGAGCGGAACCGCGGGATCCATGCGCCAGGCGCTCGAGTTGTCGATCACGACGGCACCTGCGGCTGCGAACTTCGGCGCGTAGGCACGGCTGCCGGCGGCACCGGCGGAGAACAGGGCGATGTCGATGCCGCTCGGATCGGCGGTCTCGACGTCTTCGACCACGATCTGCTGGCCGTCGAACTCCAAGGCGCGCCCAGCCGAGCGGCTCGTGGCGAACAGGCGCAGCGTCTCCACCGGGAACTCGCGCTCGGCCAGAATGCGGCGCATCACCGTGCCGACCTGCCCGGTTGCGCCGACGATTCCTACGGTGAGCCCGTTGCCCATGCCAGTTCCTTAGCGCTCATGCGGCCGTAGTGCTCGCGCGGCCGCGCACGCGTACCACCGCCGCCAAGAAGGGGATTGGCTTTCCATTCTGCCAGACCTGCGCCGATGCACGCCCAGTGCCGGATTCATCCGACGTCTCCGCGGTACCATCGCGTATGGCCGTCACTGACGAAGCGATCCTCAAGATCAAGGAGATGATCACGAGCGGGCGACTGGCGCCCGGCGATCGTCTTCCGCCGGAGAAGGAGCTCAGCGAGAGCCTCGGTCTGTCGCGCTCCTCACTGCGCGAAGCGGTCAAGGCGCTCGAGGTCATCCGGGTTCTGGATGTGCGTCGTGGCGACGGCACGTACGTCACGAGCCTGGAACCCCGGCTTCTGCTCGAGGCTCTTTCGTTCGTGATCGACCTGCACGACGACAAGTCGGTGCTGGAGATCTTCGGTGTGCGGCGCATCCTCGAGCCTGCCGCGACGGGACTGGCCGCCATGCGCGTCAGCGACGAGGAGGTCGCGGAACTCACCGAGCTGGTCGACAGGGCCGCCGCCGACGACATCGAGGCACTCGTCGAGCACGACCTCGTATTCCACTCGAAGATCGTGAAGGCGAGCGGAAACGACTACCTCGCCGAGTTGATCGACTCCATCTCCAGCCACACCGTGCGCGCACGCATCTGGCGCGGCCTCACCCAGGGCAGCGTGATCGACCGCACGATCGCCGAGCACAGCGGGATCGTCTCCGCTCTGCGCGAGCACGACGCCGAGCTCGCCTCCGCCCGCGCGCTCACGCACATCGCCGGCATCGAGGACTGGCTGCGTACCGCGGTGGGCGCCACGAGCGATCCGATACCGCGACCCCTGGCAGAGGACGACGCCGCCTTGGACGACGCCGCTTCAGACGACGCCGTCGCGCCCGCCGCGGGCGCGGACAGCCTGCGTCGAACGACACCGACCACGAAGGAGTGATCGAAACATGAGAATCGCACTGCACTCGACGCTCCGCGCCGGAGCGATCGACGACTATCTGCGCGAGCACGCCCGCGTTCCCGACGACGTGCGCGATCTGTTCGATCGGGCGGGCATCCAGGACTGGACCATCTGGCGTTCCGGCGATCGGCTGTTCCACCTCGTGGAATGCGACGACTTCGAGAAGGCGATGGAGATCATCCGCGCCGACGATGCCGACCGACGGTGGCAGGCACACATCGGAGCGTTCGTCGACGACTTCTTCGGACCCGACGGCGAACCCGCATACGCGCCGCTCGAGGGTGTGTGGCGCCTGGGCGAGCAGCGCGAGCAGGATGCCGCGGCCCACGTCGACCTCCCCGACATGGGTCTCGACTGACGTGGCAGGGCCTGCACACCGGTTCATCGACGCTCACGTGCACGTGTGGGACCTCGGGCGACTCAGCTACCCGTGGCTCGAGAGCGACGCGGTTCTCGGCCGCACATTTCTGCCCACGGACGTCGATCGCGGGATTCTTCTGCCTCCGGAGACGCCCGGTGCCGCAGACGACATCGCCACAACAGGCATGGTCTTCGTGCAGGCGGCGTGCCGCGCCGACCAGGCGCTCGAGGAGGCGCGCTGGGTCGCCGGGCTCGACTGGCCGGAGCTCGTGGCCATCGTCGCCGATGCCGACCTGCGCTCCGGCGACGCCCTCGACCGGCACCTGGATGCTCTCGCAGGCGTGCGCGTCGCGGGCGCGGGTGTCACAGGTGTCCGCCACCTGCTCCAAGATGAGCCGGACGACCTGCTTCGGGATGCTGCCTCCCGCGCCGCTCTCGTCGGCGGGCTGCGCCGGCTGGCCGCGCGCGGACTCACGTTCGACGTGTGCGTGCGCCACCGTCAGCTCGACACCGTCACCGACCTGCTCGAAGAGGTACCAGAGCTGCCCGTGGTGCTCGACCACGTCGGCAAGCCACCCGTCGACGCCGGGCTCGAGAGCCGCGAGGGCAGCACGTGGGCGAAGTCCATCGCTCGACTCGCGCGACTGCCGCTCGCGCACGTGAAGCTGAGCGGGCTGGCGGCCGAGGCATCCTCGACGAGCACGCTCGACGCGCACGCCAGGGAGTTCCTCGAGCACGCGTTGCGCGCGTTCGGTCCGGACCGCGCCATGATCGGCAGCGACTGGCCGGTCAGTGCGCTGACCGGAGCGACCGGCACGCTCGCCACGTGGCGCGAGCGTGTGCGCCGGGCCGCGGATGCCGTCGGCCTCGACGAGCGCGCGATCGCATCGATCGAAGGCGAGACGGCCGCGCGGTTCTACGGCGTCACGCCGGAATGAAGCCGTCGGCGGCGAGCGCCGCCCACAACTCGTCGGGAATGGGCGCGTTCATGCGCTCGATGTTCTGGCGCACCGAGTCGGGGTTCGCGCTGCCGACCACGACCGAGGCCACCAGCGGATCCCGCAGCGCGAACTGCAGCGCGGCGGCCGGCAGTTCCACCCCGTGCGCGGTGCAGACTCGGGCGAGTTCGCGCGCCTTCTCGATGACGGATGCCGGTGCCGCCTCGTAGTTGTACGTCGCGTCGTCGGGCGGTACCGGCCGTGCGAGCAGTCCGGAGTTGAAGACGGCCGCCGCGACGATGTGCGTGCCGCGGTCCTCGCAGGCGGGGAACAGCTCGTCCAGCGCGGGCTGCTCCAGCAGCGTGTAGCGTCCGGCGATCATGACCAGGTCGAGGTCGCCCTCGCGCACCGCGCGCGCGGCCGCCGCGGCGTCGTTCACGCCCACGCCGACAGCAGCGACCAGCCCCTCCTCGCGCAGCTTCGCCAACGCCGGCAGCCCTTCGCGCAGACCGCGATCGAGGTCGTACACGTCGGGATCGTGCAGGTAGAGGATGTCCACCCGGTCGAGTCCCAGACGCTCCAACGATTCCTCGACGCTGCGCCGGATGCCCGCCTCGCTCGGGTCGAAGCGCCGCACGAGATCGTCGGGCACGTCGTACTGGTCGGCGAGGTCGCGACCGCCGGCGAACGCCGGGTTCGGCTCGAGCAGCCGACCCACCTTGGTCGAGATGACGAACTCGTCGCGCGGCTTCTCTCGCAGGAACGCGCCGATCCGGCGTTCGCTGAGCCCGAGGCCGTAGTGCGGTGCGGTGTCGAAGTAGCGGATGCCGCCGTCCCACGCCGCGTC
The DNA here is from genome assembly GCF_000421825.1 of Humibacter albus DSM 18994. Classification (GTDB taxonomy): domain Bacteria; phylum Actinomycetota; class Actinomycetes; order Actinomycetales; family Microbacteriaceae; genus Humibacter; species Humibacter albus. Next base: position 36,894 of record NZ_ATXT01000002.1, on the reverse strand, counting down.
GAGCGAAGCGCGGGCTCGCTCGTCGCTCACCTGGTGATAAAGGTTGCCGAGCGGGGCCGCACCGTAGCCGAGGCGAGGCAGCTGCAGGCTCATGCGCGGGCATCCTCAGCGATGATCTCCCCTTCGATCGGGTCTGCACCCGGCTCCTCGACAAGCACGGTCGCCGCCTGTCCAGGCCGCCACTCGAACTCGTCGAGTGACGCCGGGATCATCTCGGTGCCGGCACCCGGTGCCGTGGGTGTCACGTAGCGGCCGTTGGCGATGACGGCAGGGGTCACGAAGTGCTCGTGCAGGTGATCGACGAACTCGATCATGCGGCCCTCCATGGTGCCGCTGATCGCAACGAAGTCGAACATCGAGAGGTGCTGCACGGCCTCGCAGAGGCCGACGCCGCCGGCGTGCGGGCAAACCGGGACCCCGAATTTGGCCGCGAGCAGCAGGTTGGCGATGTTCTCATTCACGCCGCCGACGCGCGCGGCGTCGATCTGCATCACCTGAACCCCGCCCGCCTGCAGCAGCTGTTTGAACACGACCCGGTTCTGAACGTGCTCCCCGGTCGCGACGCGCACCGGTGCGACGCCGCGGGCGATGGCGGCGTGGCCCAGGATGTCATCAGGACTCGTCGGCTCCTCGATCCAGGTCGGCTCGAACTCGGCGAGCGCGCTCACCCAGTCGATCGCCTCCTGCACGCCCCAGCGCTGATTGGCGTCCATGGCGATCGGGAAACCCTCGCCGAGCACCTCGCGTGCGATCCGGAACCGGCGGATGTCATCGGCCAGGTCCGCGCCGACCTTCAGCTTGACCTGCTCGAAGCCGTCCGCGACGGCCTCCCGGCACAGCCGTGCGAGCTTCTCGTCGGAGTAGCCCAGCCACCCCGGCGTCGTGGTGTAGGCCGGGTAGCCGAGATCGAGCATCCGCTGGATGCGCTCCTCGCGGCCCGGTTCGGCGTCACGCAGGATCTGTAGCGCCTCCTCCGGCGTGAGCGCGTCGGTGATGTAGCGGAAGTCGACGAGCGAGACGAGCTCCTCGGGGCTGAGCCTCGACAGGTGCAGCCAGAGCGGCTCGCCGGCGCGCTTGGCGCGCAGGTCCCAGAGCGCGTTCACGACGGCGCCGATCGCCATGTGCATGACGCCCTTCTCGGGCCCGAGCCAGCGCAGCTGCGAGTCGTGCATGAAGAGGCGGGACGCCGCGCCCATGTCCGCGAGCAGGTCCTCGGTGTTCAGACCGATCAGGTGGTCGCGCAGTGCGTTCAACGCCGCGACTTCGACGTCGTTGCCACGCCCGATCGTGAAGACGAAGGCGTCGCCGGTGAGGCCGTCGGCTGCGTCGGTGCGAATCGTCACGTAGGCGGCGGAGTAGTCGGGATCGGGGTTCATGGCATCCGATCCATCGAGGGAGAGGGATGTCGGGAAGCGCACGTCCCGGGCGTCGACGGCGACGATCGTGCTCATGGTGTCCTTACTCTGCGTCGGCTCTCGGCTCTCGGCTCCAGCCCGATTCACGCCGCCCGCACGGCGCACGTGACGGGTGACTCGCGTCACGGGTGGAATTGACGACAGCCTAAACATCCGATGTTTGGTGTGTCAATGGCGGAACGATGTGCAACAATCGGCAGGGACAGGCATTCTCGGGCCATGGACAGTTCCGATGTTCAGTCGGGCTCGCCCGAATCGCGCTTCCGTGGACATGCGATCCCGAACGGTTCCACGGGCCGCCTCACGCACGAAAGGAATGGCATGGCCGCCGACTTCACCTCACTCGTCGCGATCGTCACGGGAGGCGCGTCAGGCATCGGCGCCGCGATCACCCGCCGGCTGCGCGCGGAGGGCGCGCGGGTCGCCGTGTTCGATCTCGCACCGCAGGCCGCCGGCGCGGATCTCGCTGTGCGCGTGGATGTGGGCGACGACGCCACCGTGGTCACCGGCGTGCAGCGAGTGATCGACGAGTTCGGCCGCCTCGACATTCTCATCAACAACGCGGGGATCGGGGCCGCCGGCGACATCACCGGAAACTCCGACGAGGAGTGGCACCGCGTGCTCGACGTCAACGTCGTCGGAATGGCCCGCGTCTCCCGCGCGGCGCTCCCCCACCTGCGCCGGTCGCCGTCGCCCGCGATCGTGAACACGTCGTCCGTGGCGGCCACCACCGGCCTCCCGCAGCGCGCGCTGTACTCCGCGTCGAAGGGAGCCGTGCTCGCGCTGACCCGTGCGATGGCCGCGGATCACCTGCACGAGGGCATCCGCGTCAACGCCGTGAACCCGGGCACCGCCGATACCCCTTGGGTCGGACGCCTGCTGGACGCCGCGCCGGACCCGGTGGCGGAGCGCGCCGCACTCGAGGCGCGCCAGCCGCACGGTCGCCTCGTCACTGCGGAGGAGATCGCAGATGCCGTCGCCTACCTGGCCGGCCCCCGGGCGGGGTCGACCACGGGAACGTTCCTGGAGGTGGACGGCGGCATGGCCGGCCTGCGGCCCCGGCCGCGGGAGTAGTCGCGCTGCCGTAGCGGCGCTCGACGTCGCCGGCCTTGCTGGCGCCGATCCCGCAGACGCGCGTGCCTCTAGTGTGTTCTTCACACGAGAGGAGCACGCGTGACCGAGGCGCCGGAGCGATACGGATTGATGTGGCCCGGAAAGCGCGCGGCGGCACGATCGGCGCAGGCACGGGCATCCACTCGGCTCATCGATGTGCCGGAGCTCTCGGTCGGGCCCGGTACGAGCGACAGCGGCGGCGGCACAGGCGACGGTGCGGGCGACAGCGACGGTGCGGGCGACAGCGGCGGTACGGGCAACAGCAGCGGCACGAGCGAGAGCAACAGCACCGGCAACACCATCATCGTTGGCGACAATCTCGAGGTGCTCCGGCTGCTGCGCGACACGCACGCCGGCGCGGTCAAGCTCATCTACATCGACCCGCCGTACAACACGCGCAGCGACTTCGTCTACAACGACGACTTCTCGATCGGCGTGCGCGAGTTCCGTGACAGGCACGGACCGCACGATCCCCGTGACGGACCGGATTCCGGCGCTCGCCTCCACGCGGACTGGCTGAGCATGATGTACCCGCGTCTGATCCTCGCGCGAGAGGTGCTGGCATCTGATGGGGTCGGGTTCGTCAGCATCGACGGCAACGAGGTCGCTCAGTTGAAGCTGATGCTGGCCGAGGTCTTCGGGGCGCGCAACGTGGTGGCGACCATCGTGTGGGTGAGCAACCTCAAGGGGCGGCAGATCTCGATCGGCGGACCCGCGGGAACCCACGAGTACATCGTGTGCTTCGCGCGGGATGCGGAGGCGATCGCACGGTTCAGGGGGTCGGGCTCCGAGTTCCATGAGCGCATGCCCGCCGTGTATCGGCGGCCGGGCTACCGCGTCAAGCACGACGAACACGGACCGTATGTGACGAAGAACGAGCTCTACAACACGAACTCGAGGTTCAACGAGCGCACGGCACCGACGCTCGTGTATCGCATCCACTTCAATCCGACGACGGGCGAGGTACGGGTCAGCGACGTGGATGACGACACCGAGTTCCCGGGATTCGTCACCGCACTGCCGCATCCGAATCACCGGGACGGACTGCGCTGGCACGCCTGGCGCTGGAGCCGCGCGAAGGTGCTCGCGGACTCCGACGACCTGGAGTTCGAGGTGTCGGGCGCGTCGCTGCGCATTCGCACCAAAGTGCGTGATGTCGACGGCATGACGCTGAAGGATGTGATCCTCGGGCCGACGACGGCGGAGGGGCAGGCCGATCTGGATGCCCTCGGCATGCGTCATCTGTTCGAGACGCCGAAGCCCGTGTCACTGCTGCGTACCCTGATCGCAGTGGCCAGCGACGACGACGACCTCGTGCTCGACTTCTTCGCCGGATCGGGCAGCACGGCCCAGGCCGTGCTGGAGCAGAACGCGGCCGACGGCGCACGGCGGCGCTTCATGCTCGTGCAACTGCCCGAGCCGGTGTCTCCGCGATCGGACGCGGCGCGCGCCGGGTTCGAGACCGTCGCGGCGCTGACGGTGGAGCGCGTTCGGCGGGCGGCCGAGCGGGTGGGACAGAATCATCCGACCGTCGACTGCGGATTCCGGGTGCAGCGGCTGGCGACGGCGAGCGAGTGATGCCGGGACCTCTGCGAGGAGGTCGACGTGCGGCATCCATGTGTGCTGCGACATCCACGTGATTCGCGGCTGCGTGCACTACATTCGCAGGATGCGCAGACGAACCCCCGCGGTGCGTGTGCACGCCACTGCCGTCGCGCTCGTGATCGCCGCGCTCGCCCTCACCAGCTGTTCGAGCGGCCATTCGGACCGTTCGGACCCGACGGGCACGTCCGCATCGACTGCCGCTCCGACGGCCACCATCTCCACGCCCGTGCCGACTCCGACGTCGACGCTACGCAAGGGCACGAGCTCCGATCCCTTGCGTTACGTGGCGCTCGGCGACTCGTACTCGTCGGGCATGGGCGGCGGGAGCGCCCACGGCGGTTGCTATCGCAGCCCGCACGCCTACGCGAAGCTGCTCGCGAAGGCGAAGTCGATCAACCTGGTCGCGTTCAAGGCCTGCGCCGGCGCCACGACTGAGGACGTGCTCCGTTCCCAGGTGAAGTCGCTCGATGACAACGTCGACCTCATCACCATCACCATCGGTGGCAACGATCTCGACGTGAGCACGCTCCCCTCGGTGTGCGGCAACGGGGAGAGCAGGTCGTGCAAGGCCGCCGTGCACAATTCCGTCGCCTTGCTGAAAACGCTGCCGAAGAAGCTCGAAAAGACCTACGCGGCGATCGCCAAGGCTGCGCCGAACGCTCGCATCCTCGTGGCGGACTATCCACTGTTCTACGACCTGCCGCCGATCACGGAGAAAACGATCGGTTCCCAGGAGCTGTCGGCCGCTGTGGCGGTCGACGCGGCAGTGGCATCGCTCGACGCGACCATCGCGGATGCGGTGGAGAAGCAGCAGGAGGCGGGCACGGACATCCATTTCGTCGACATCTCGTTCAACGGGCACGGCGTGAATGCGAAGAAGCCGTGGTTCGTGCTCAGCGGTCTCGAGGCGTTCCACCCGACGGCGACCGGCTACGCACGCTACGCCAAGACGCTGCGACCGCTGACGACGTAGGCCGCGTTCGCGCTCCGGCCGGCGTGCACCGTACCCGTGTTGAGTCGGGCTCTTCTCTTATCGCCCCGTGCCGGCGTAGACGATCGCTTCGCTCTCGGCGTCGAGGCCGAATGCCTGGTGTACGACGCGAGCGGCTTCGGCGACGGTGTCGGCACGCGTCACGACCGAGATGCGGATCTCGCTGGTGGAGATCATCTCGATGTTGATGCCGGCGGTGTAGAGCGCGTCGAACAGCGATGCCGAGACACCGGCGTTGGAGCGCATGCCGGCGCCGACCAGCGCGAGCTTGCCGATCTGGTCGTCGTACTGCAGCGATTGGAAGCCCACGTCGCCCTTCTCTGCGGTGAGCGCCTGCAGAACGCGCTGGCCGTCGCCCTTCGGGAGCGTGAAGGAGATATCCGTGAGGCTGGTCGCCGCCGCCGACACGTTCTGCACGATCATGTCGATGTTCGCGTTCGTCTTGGCCACGATCCTGAAGATCTGCGCGGCCTTGCCCGGAACATCCGGAACGCCCACGACCGTGATCTTGGCCTCGCTCATGTCCACTGCCACACCGGCGATGATCGGCTCTTCCACTGTCTTGCCTCTTTCTTGAAGCTTCTGCTGGAGCGCTGCAAGCTGCTCCGTGTAGCTGTCCGACGTTTCGTTGAGCACGTACGTGCCCTCGTTGTTGTTGAACGATGACCGCACGTGCAGTGTGACACCGTGCCTGCGCGCGTACTCGACAGCGCGAATGTGCAGCACCTTCGCGCCGGCCGCGGCGAGCTCGAGCATCTCCTCGCTCGTGATGTGGTCGATCTTGCGAGCCAGCGGAACGAGGCGAGGGTCCGAGGTGAAGACGCCGTCGACATCCGTGTAGATCTCGCAGATGGATGCCTGGAGCGCCGCGGCGAGCGCCACCGCCGTCGTGTCCGACCCGCCTCGACCGAGCGTGGTGATGTCGCGCGACTCCCGGCTGAAGCCCTGGAACCCCGCGACGATGACGACCGCTCCCTCGTTGAGCGCCTCCCGGATGCGGCCGGGAGTCACATCGACGATGCGAGCGGCACCGTGTCGGGCGTCGGTGATCATGCCGGCCTGGCTGCCCGTGAACGAACGCGCGTCGTAGCCCATCGACTTGATCGCCATCGCGAGCAGCGCCATCGAGATGCGCTCGCCCGCGGTGAGCAGCATGTCGAGCTCGCGCGGCTCGGGAATCGGCGTCACCTCGTGCGCGAGGTCGATGAGCTCGTCCGTCGTGTCGCCCATGGCGCTGACCGCGACGACGACCTCATTGCCCGCCTTGCGCGTCTCGACGATGCGCTTCGCGACGCGCTTGATGCTCTCGGGGTCGGCGACGGACGAACCGCCGAATTTCTGCACGATCAATGCCACGCGGAGACTCCTGAGGGTGGGATGCGACGCAGCAGGCGGATGCCGGCGCTCACGTCTGGTATCCCAATCTTACCGAGCGCTCGATGCCACTCCGTTCCGCGTGACGAGAGCACCTCCACGCTCCTACGGAAGCACTTCGACCGTGCAGCGGCTACCCGGTTCCGCGGCCAGCCGACGGTCCTTCGTGAGCAGTGTCGCATCCGCGGCTTCGGCGAGCGCGACGTACGCGGCGTCCGTCGACGTCAGGTTATGCCGAAGCTCCCACACGCGGTCGACGATGTCCTCCCACGATGAATAGAGGATGGGCAGGCGATGCAGGAGCCCGATGACACCTCGACCCTGTTCGTGTTCGGGGAGGATTCGCGTCAGGTCTCGGGCGGGGAGGGCGAGGCATCCGACTCGCTGTGCTCGAGCGTGCGCCACGAGCGCAGTCTCGGGATCGCGGCGGCGATCACGCCGGCGCCGACGACGCAGGCGATACCGCCGGACACCGCACTGATCGCGCCCGAGGTCGCAGAGGCCACGAGCCCGGCCCGAAGATCGCCGAGGCTCGGCCCGCCCGCGCCCACGAGGAAGTCGAGCGAGTTCATGCGGCCGCGGAGGGCATCCGGGGTCGACAGCTGCACGATCGTGCCGCGACTGACGACGGTACCGGTGTCGGCCGCGCCCGCGATCACGAGCCCGATGAGGGCGAGCGGCAGCCAGCCGCTGAACCCGAACAGGGCCATGCCGCCGCCCCAGATGGCGCAGCACACCATCATGACGACGCCCTGACGCGGCTGCCGGGTGATGCGGCCGGAGAAGACGCCGGCGAGGATGCCTCCCAGCCCGACCGCGGGCAGCATGAGTCCCAGCGTGACCGGTGACCCGCCGAAGCGTTCGGCGTTGATCACGGGGAAGAGTGCCGTTGGCATGGCGAGCACCGTCGCGTTCAGGTCCGTGACGAAAGCGCCGACCAGCACCGGGGTGTGCAGCAGATACCGAACGGCGCCGAGGATGCCGCGACTCGAGCGGCTGCCGGACGTCTCCGCCTGCGGTTTCGAGGCATCCGCGGGCAGGCTGACGATGCCCCACAGTGCGGCCAGGAATGTGACGCAGTCGACCGCGAGGCAGAAACCGACGCCGAGGCCGTTGACGAGCAGTCCCGCGACGAACGGGCCGGCGAGCATCGCGAACTGCGACGAGAGGCGCATGAGCGCGAGGCCCGCGCTGAGACTCTCACCGGCGAGCAGCCGGGGCGCGAACGTCTGCGCCGCCGGCACCGCCATCGAGGCGAGGCCTCCTCCGATCGCCATGAACACGTAGACGATCGGCACGCTTCCCGCACCGAGGAGCACGATCGTGGCGAGCACTCCCGCCGACACGAGCTGCGTCAGGCGCACGACGATCAGAAGCGTTCGGCGGTTCACCCTGTCGGCCAGGCTGCCGCCGATCAGTCCGAAGATCGCGAGCGGGATGGCCCGTACGAGCCCGGTGAGTCCGACGAGAGCGGCCGAGTGCGACAGCTCCCACACGTAGTAGAGGAGGGCGAACGCACTGAGCTGGCTGCCGAAGCTGGAGATCGTCGTGCCGATCCAGAACGCCCGGAACGCGGGGATCCGACGCAGCGGGCGAATGTCGATCAGATGGTCGCGCAGACTCACAGGACTCGCTCACTCATGCGCGGCCCGCATGAGCCGAAGCAGCCGCTCGGTGAACGACTCCCGGTCGAGGGCAGCGCGCATGCGGGCCACCACCTCGTCCAGCGCGACTCCTGCCTCCGCGGCGACCTCGTCGATGGCAGCTTCGGTCGCGTACCACTCGCTCCAGACTTGTGGCGCGACCGCGTTACCGCGCGAGGTGAGCGAGACGACACGACTGCGGGCATCTTCACCCGACTCGGACTCCACCAGGCCTGCGGAGCGCATCGCTGCGACCGACTGACTCATCGCCGACTGCGTCACGCCACAGCGCTGCGCCAAGTCACTGATGCTCAAGGGCCCGTCCTGCAGAAACATCACCGCCATGCTGAACCGCGGCCGGACACCCTCGATGTGGAGCGCGGTGTACGCGGCGGCGATGTCGTCGTCCATGCGCTTCTGCAACGCCTTCAGGGGACGCCAGGCGCTCGGCAGATCGGCGAGGGCCCGCGGCCGGGACGCCTTGGCGCCCGCCGGATCGCCACCGCTCTCGTGAGATGTCATAGTGCTAATATAACAGTGCTTATCTATTTGGTATCCGCCCGAAGTTCGCGGCGCCGCCACGGCCGCGCGAGAGACTTTCCGTCCCCGCCCGGAGCCAAGAGCCCCCGTTCTCCACAGAAGTCCATCCGCGCCGGACCGCGCTCCACCGCATGCCAGGCTCCCGACATGGATTCCTCAATCGACAGCGAAGCCGAGGACTTCGTACACACGATGGCCGACGCCATCACCGCTCCTCTGCCTCGCGAATGCCTGCCGTGTTATCTCGACCGGATGCTCCGCGACCTCCAATGCGATGGATCACTCCGCCTCACGCGCAACTATCGCGATGCCACCGCTCCCCGCGCGACCGCCCTCGAGCACCGCGTGATGAATGGCGGCGGATACTGCGACTGCGAGGTGCTGATGAACGTGTTCATACCGCATGACGAGCACGTCATGCCCTGCGGCGGCGTGCGTCGCGGATCCACACAGCCATGCTCGCTGTGGTCGCGCCACCGACGCGGAATGCCATGGTTCTGATTTCGGTACCAGTCGACGCGTGCCGCAGCAACGGACTCGCCGTCGTGCCTCCCGGGCGCCGGATGCCGGATGCCCGCGGCGATCATCCTCGCGCGCGAACCGTAGACCTCTCGTCCACCCGACGCGTAGGGTCGCATCCATGCCGCAGGAAGATCCGTGGGATGCGCCGGGACGCATCCGGGTCGTCCTCGACCTCGCGATCCGCCTCGCCGAAGTATTGTTCAGCTCGGGCGCCGGTGCAGCGGATGCCACGACCGCGATGACGGCCATCGCGCGAACCTACGGGGTGCGGAACGTCGACTCCGACGTCACGCACACCATGCTGAGCCTCACGTGGACCAACCCGAGTACATACGAGTCGGTTGCGCGACACCGCACCATCGCGGGGCGCAACATGGACTTCTCGAAGCTGACGGCGGCATCCGCGCTCTTCGCCCAGATCACCGAGGAACGGGTCGACTTGGCGACCGCCCGGCGGCGGCTCGCGCGCATCATCTCGCGCAAGCAGACTCCGCGCACGGTGCGCCGCATCGGCTGGAGCCTGATCGGAGCCGGCGCAGCACTGCTCCTCGGCGGTGACCTCGTGATCGCGGCCGTCGCGTTCATCGCCTCGTTCGCACTCGAAGCAATCACGACCGCGATGGCCGCGCGCCGCGCGCCGGTCTTCTTCACCAGCATCGTCGGGGGCCTGATCGGCCCGGTTGCGGCCGTCCTGGTGCACCTCGTCGACCCGGAAGAGTCGGCCCGCCTCGTCGTCATCGCGACGATCATCGTGCTCCTCGCCGGCAGCCTCATCTTCGGTGGAGTGCAGGACATCCTCTCCGGCTTCTATCTCACCGGGCTCGCCCGGCTCACGGAGGCGGTGGTCGTCACGATCGGCATCGCCGCGAGTGTTCTCGGCGCCTCGGTGATGTTCACGTGGTTCGGGCTCTCCATCGACGTGATCTCCGGCGGCGTTCCTGCCGGCGGCCCCATCTTCATCACGGTCGTCGGCGCGATCGTCATCGTGCTGGGCTTCGCGCTCGCCTGTCAGCTGCCGTCGCGGGCGCTCTGGGCTGTGGCTCTGCTCGGCGCCATCGGCGAAGCCATCTATCTGACGTGCTTCACCTTCTCACTGGGCCCCGTATGGTCCTCGGCGGCAGCGGCGGTCGTGATCGGCATGTTCGCGTCGTTGCTCGCACGCTGGAGCCGCACGCCCATCCTCGCGCTCGTCGTCACGGATCTGGTGCCGCTGCTCCCCGGCCTCGTCATGTTCAACGCGCTCATGCAGCTCGCCTCCGGCGCGGTCGCCGGCCTGCTCGACGCGCTCGTCGCCGCCGCCGTGGCCGCCGCGCTCGCGGCCGGCGCCATCGCCGGACAGTACATCATGCAGGCGTCATGGCGCAGCACGTCCCGGGTCGTGCGACGCGGGCGCGGGCCGATCCTTTCCATCGCGGCGCATCGCCGTCGTGTCTGAAGCGTGACATGCTGGCGGCATCATGCTGACCGTCGACCCCGCACTGTCCACGCCTCTCTACGAGCAGCTCCGCGACCAGATCATCGGGCAGATCGCGAGCGGTGAGCTCACCCCCGGCGACAAGCTCCCCTCCGTACGACAGCTGGCGAGCGATCTTGAAATGGCGCCGAACACCGTGGCCCGCACCTACAAGGAGCTCGAGGCGGCCGGCTATCTGCAGACCCGAGGGCGCAACGGCACGACGGTAGCCGAGGACACCTCGGGCAACGACACCCACCGCAAGGCGGCGCGGCTCACGGAGGACTACCTCGAACGGATGTCTGCACTCGGCTTCACGACCGAGCGCACCATCACCTACCTTCAGCGCAACCACCGTTGACTCCACGCCGAGACACTCTCGCCCACGACCCAAGCGCAGCGCAGCGCAGCGCCGAACAGTGCGCTGAGCCGAGTGCCGAGCTGAATCACGATGGGCCGCGCAGTACCCGTGTCTGCGCGGCCCATCGACCCGTCCGGCGCGAAGAGGAACACCCGAAGTCCTCCGCCGGACGACGCGGCCCGACCGCGTCGCTTGTCTCCTCGACTCAGAACGACCCGAACGAGCCCTAGCTCGCCGCGGCCGCGTCGTCGGAGATCTTCTGCAGTTGGGTCGTGAGGTCGCTCACGCTCGCGCTGCCGGAGAGGAAGTCGTTCCAGATCACGAGCTGGTCGGTGTTCAACCCGTACAGCGTGATGAACTCGTAGTCGAAGACATCCGAACCGGCGGTGTCGAGCGCCTTGAGCTGCGACGCGAGCCCCGAGAAGCCGAACGCGTCATCCGGCACCACGCCCTTGACGATCGTGGGAGCCGCGCTCGACTTCGAGAAGTCGGAGGCGACATCCTTCGACAGCATCGCCCGCAGAATCTCCTTGCCACCCGCCGGATTCTTCGCGGTCGACGGCACGATGTAGTTCTGGTTCGGCGCCGCGTGCATGGCCGTGAACGGCATGGCGAGGTCGGTCCCGACGGTGGGCTCCGGCGCCATGACCATGTCGAATCCGTCTTTGGTGGCCTTCTTCATCTCGTTCTCGATCCACCCGCCCGACGGATACAACAGGGCTGCCTGATCGTTGCTCCACTTCGCCTGGGCCGCGGTGAACTGCATGCCTGCGCCGCCGGGCAGGAAGTAGCCTGCCTTCACGATGCGCTCGAGGGCCTTGAAGACATCCTGAATCGGCTTCTGCGACCAGGCCTTGGGCTCGAGGTTGTTGACGGCGTGCATGACGTCGAGACCCCCGGCCTTGATCGCCGAGTCGAGGGCGAACGTCAGGTAGTAGGTGGCGGCCTCCTTGCCCCAGACGAAGAGGTATTTGCCCTTGGCCTTCGCCTTGGCGCCGAGATCCATGGCCTCGTCGAACGTCTTGGGCGCGCTCCAGTCGTTCTCCTTGAACAGGCTGTCGGAATACCAGAGACCGTAGATGTACATCACGTACGGCATGACGACGAACTTGCCCGGGAACGACCCCTGCTTCTTCACGCCCGGGTAGAGCGTCGTCGAGATCTTCTTGCCCTCGTAGTTGTCGGCTTCCATCAGATCGTCGAACGTCGACAGGCTCTTCAGAATGAGACTGAACGGGATGGCGTTCGCGCCCGAATTGTTGATGAGGTCCGGCGGGTCGCCCGCCGCGAAACGCGGCTGCAGCTCCTGCGCCGGGTTCTCGGTGGGGCTGACCTTCGCCTTGACGCCCTTGAACTTCTTCTCGACATCCTTGGCCGCATTGATGGTCTGCTGGATGCCGAAACCACCGTTGAACAAAACGGCCTCGATCTTCGAGTCATCCTTGAGCCCGAACGGGTTCTGCGCCGTCTTGTCCGCAGCGCCGGACGCGCTCGAGCCTCCCTGCGAGCACGAGGCAAGCGCGAGGGTGAGGGGGACCGCCGCGGTCGCCGCCGCACCGATCCGGAGGAATTGTCGTCGATTCAGTGGCTGCTGTTCGAGTGCCATGGTGTTCGCTTCTCTCTGTCGGGCACGTGCATGGATGCCGTCGGCGCGCGGTGCTCACGATCCGACCGTCCGCCGGCGGTCACCGGGAACCGGCTTCGTCGTCGAACCCGGTCCCCGTTTTCCGGTGAACGAAGCCAGTATGAAAGGGGCGAATTATTTCGTCTAGTACTTAGACATAAATACGCGATAGCATCCGAGAAATCGTTGTTATGTGCGGGCACAGGTGCTCTAATTACGTAAGCTTCCTCAACATAAATGGCCTTGTGCCCGGATCAGAGTCTGGCTGGTGCCGTGTCCGTACGCCGAACGAACGTCGACCGCGTGGTGCAGTTGTTGCGCTACGGGCCCGCGAGCCGTGCGGTCATCGGCGAACGCACGGGTCTATCACGTGCCACGGTGTCGGGCATCGTCAACGACCTCATCCGATCGGGCATCGCAACGTCGGGCCCGATGGTCGGCACCCGCAACGAGGGTGCCGGACGCCCCACGCAGGTCGTCGCCCTCGCCGAGCACAGCGTGCGCTCGGTGGGCGTCGAGTTCCGTTGGGGCGACCTCTTCGTCGGGATCGCCGACCCGTTGCACCAGGTGGTCGCCACGTCGCATCATCGGCATCGCCGCGGCCTGAACTGGCGTGACCGGGCCGAGATCGCGATCGAAGAGCTGCGCGCTCTGTGCCGCGAGAGCGGCATCCAGTCGTTCGCCCCGCAAGGCATCGGCGTCGGCGTTCCGGGCCCGGTGACGAACGATCCCCTGGAGGGAACCTGGCGCCCGGCGATCCGCCTGCTCGGCGAGGAGTTCCGTGCTCCGGTGTATGTCGAGAACAATCTGCGCCTGCGTGCGCTGGTCGAGGCATCCGCAGGCTCCGAGAGCCGCAGCGAGACCGTGGTGTACTTCCACGTGGAAGACGGCATCGGCGGCGGCATCGTGATCGGCGGCCAGGTGTACCGCGGAGCGAACGGCGCGGCGGGCGACTTCGGGCACGTGACTGTGGCGCCGGCCACGAAACCGTGCCGGTGCGGACGCAGCGGATGCCTGGAGCAGGTCGCGAATCTCCCCGCTCTTCTCAAGCGCGCCGGCGTCTCCCGCGGCGATCGCACCACCGCGGAACTCGCGCGCCTGCCCGAACTGCGCGAGGAGCTGGAGCGGTGCGCGACGCTGTGCGGACGCGTGATCGGAGAACAGATCAACGCACTGGATGTCTCGCACCTGATTCTCGGAGGCATCCTCGCGCACCTCGATGACCACGCTCTCGCGCTCTTCACCGACGAGGTGAACAAGCGCATTCAGCTGCCGACGGCGGCGACCATTCGCATCTCGCGTTCGACGCTCGCGGACGACGCGGGCGTGCGGGGCGGAATCGCACTCGTGCGCCACGCCACGGGAGCACCGTCGGCGCTCATGCCCTTCACCGTGCGGCCGGCCATAGCCGCACCCGAATCGACCACGGTCGCCTGACGGCGACCCCGATCGCTCGACGACTTCGAGCACCCGGCGTGGTGGGAACGACCACCATCACCGAAACGAAAGGACGATGATCTTCCGTGGACGAAAACGCAGATCCGCGCCGCAACATCCTGTTCCTGATGACGGACCAGCACCGCATCGACTCGCTGGGGTGCTACGGGAACCCGCACGCGCAGACCCCGAATCTCGACCGGCTCGCCGAGACAGGCACGCGTTTCGACAACGCCTTCACACCGACCGCCATCTGCACCCCGGCCCGCGCCAGCCTGCTCACCGGTCAGTCTCCGTTCCGGCACCGGCTGCTGGCGAACAGCGAGTGGAACATCGGATACCGCACGGAGCTTCTCGACGGATCGTTCACCTTCTCACAGGAGCTCCGTGAGCGCGGATACAACGTCGGCCTCATCGGCAAGTGGCACGTCGGAGAGCTGGCGACGCCGGCGACGTACGGGTTCGACGGGCCGTATTTCCCCGGCGCGATCAACCCGATCATGCACGAGGCCTATCGCGCCTACCTGACCGAGCACGGCCTGCCCGAGTTCAGCATGACCGAGCCGGTGCGCGGGACGCTTCCCGGGGACCGTCCGGGCCACCTGCTGGCCGCGCGTCTGGAGATGCCGGTCGAGGCGACCTTCGAGCACTTCCTCGCCGACACGGCCATCGACCTGCTGCGCAAGTACGCTGCGGACGAGAAGCCGTTCAGTCTGTCGCTGCACTTCTTCGGTCCGCACCTTCCTTATGTGATTCCCGACGAGTACTACGACCTCATCGATCCTGAAGTCGTCGAGCTCCCGGCGAGCTTCCACGAGACGTTCGCGAACAAGCCGCCGGTGCAGAGCCAGTACTCGCTGTACTGGTCGTCGGATTCGTTCACCGCGGCCGAATGGCGCAAGCTCATCGCCGTCTACTGGGGCTACGTCGCCATGATCGACTACGAGGTCGGCCGCGTTCTCGATGAGATGAGCCGACTCGGCCTCGACGAATCGACTGCGGTCTTCTTCACCGCGGACCACGGCGAGTTCACGGGCGCGCACCGCCTCAACGACAAGGGGCCGGCGATGTACGACGACATCTACCGCATCCCCGGTCTGCTGCGCGTTCCCGGCGGCGTCGCCCCGAACGAGGACGACCACTTCGTCACGCTGACGGACATGACCGCCACCATCCTCGATCTGGCCGGCTCCGACACTGCGCTCGCGGTCGACGGCGGCTCCCTCGCGCCGTTCACGCGCGGCGAGGTCCCCGAGGGCTGGCGCGAGGACTTCGTCGCCGAGTTCCACGGCCACCACTTCCACTACCAGCAACGGATGCTGCGCACCACCACCCACAAGCTCGTGGTCAATCCGGAGTCGTTCAACGAGCTCTACGACCTCGAGGCCGACCCGTTCGAGCTGACGAACGTGTACGACGTGCCGCTCTACGACGGTATCCGGCGTGAGCTCTGCGACCGGCTCTACACGCAACTGGTGGAGCGTGGCGACGACGTGTTCGCCCGCTGGATGGCGGCCACCACCGATTTCGACGTGCCGCTGAAGCTCACCGCGCGCAGCGATTACGACCTCGTGGAGCTCTGACCCGGCGAGCCCGGGCCGCTACGCGTTCGTCCGCGCCCCGTCCAGCAGCAACGCCACCGCCGGCCGGTCCGGCTCGGGCCACTCGATGTCTCGCAGCTCGTCGCGGCGGAACCACCGCAGAGCGTCGTGATCCGTGCTCGTGGAGGGCGTGGCATCCGTCAGCGAAGCCCAGTAGCAGCGAAGGTCGACGATCCGGCCGTTGACGGGAGTGCTCCCACGGTGCAGCAATTCACCGACCTGGATGCCCACACCCAGCTCCTCGCGGATCTCCCGTACCAGCGCCTCCGCCGGCGACTCCCCCGACTCGATCTTGCCGCCGGGGAACTCCCACAACCCGCCCGCTTCGCGGCCCGCGTTGCGGCGGCATGCGAGGATGCGGTCGCCGCGCGTGATGACGGCGGCGACGACGGAAATGAGCATGGGCATATGCCCAGTGTGGCGTGAGCAGGCGCCTCGGCCGAATGCGTCAGAGCGCCCGCGGGCTCAGCCTGGTGCCGAGCCACGAGCCGCCGGTACCATCCGAAGTCTTCGAGGCGCTGTCGCCGCTCACCGACCACGCGCACGGCGCGGCCCTCGTGCACCTCACCACCGTGGGTGCTCAGCATCCCGTTCTCGCCGGTGCCGCCGGCTGACCGGTGCGCCGCCCTTCGCCAGCGGGTCGCGAGACTGTACACCTGAGTCACGTCCCACAAGGAGGACACTATGACCGCCAGCCAGCACAACACCGATCAGCACCTCACCACCCACATCCCCGCTTCGCACCTCTCCTCGGCGCAGATCGACCGCGCCGTGGGCGCCGTGCTCGCGTCGGCGACGGGCGACGCGCTCGGAGCCCCCTACGAGTTCCACCCGCCGATCCCCGACGACGAGCCCGTCGTCCTGCACGCCGGCGGCGGATGGGAGCTCGGCGAGTGGACCGACGACACCAGCATGGCCATCCCCCTGCTCGACGCCCTCGCCCGCGGCGAGCGCCTCGATGACCCCGCCGTGCTGGCCGGCGTGGTGCGTGAATGGCGCGACTGGACGCGCGAGGCGAAGGATGTCGGCATCCAGACCCGGAGCATCCTCAGGTCGCTGCCCGCCGACTCCACGGAGGAGGACGCCCGCCGCGCCGCCCGCGCCCTGCACGAGGCGAACGGACGCTCCGGCGGCAACGGCTCGCTGATGCGCACCGGCCCGATCGCGCTGGGCTACCTCGACGATCCGGATGCGCTCGCTTCCGTCGCCCGCCGTGTCAGCGACCTGACGCACTTCGAGACGGATGCCGGCGACGCCTGCGTGATCTGGTCACTGGCGGTACGCCACGCGATCGTGACGGGCGAGTACGACATGAGGGCGGGCATCCAGTTGCTGCCGCAGGAGCGCCGTGCGCGCTGGCACGAGCTGCTCGACGAGGCGGAGCGCCGGCAGCCGCGCGACATCGAGAACAACGGATGGGTCGTCGCCGCCCTGCAGGCCGCGTGGTCGGCGATCGTGCACGCCGATTCGTTGCTCGACACGCTCGAGCGCGCGGTGAGGTGCGGCTACGACACCGACACCGTCGCGGCGATCGCCGGATCGCTGGCCGGCGCGAAGTGGGGCGCGTCGGCGCTGCCTTGGTCGCTTCGGCGCCACTTGCACGGCGGGCCGGGCCGCGGCGGCGACGATCTGATGCGCTCCGCGGTGCTGGCCGTGCGGGGTGGAGGCTGACGACGCGTTCGCGGCCGTCGGCCGGTGCGGACGGCCGCCCCGCACCGGCTCCTGGTGAAAGCGGTGGGAAGGGTGAAGCGCGCCAGCCCTCCTGAAGGCGAGTTCGGGTTCAGGCGACGGGGTCAGGTGGATCCGCATCCATTCCAGATCGGCGTCATGGTTCATGACGCGCCATGCAGCGCCCCGACATTCACCCCACTTCGTGGCACACGTTCTGCATTTCCAACGCCACCGTCGCAGGTGCTCGCTAGCGTGCAAAGTGAGGCACCCTGCCGAATTCCCACGGCGCAGCGACACCAATTGCCTCCGCCACACAGAGCGACAAGGATCTACGTGACTTACAGAGAATCAGTGCAACGCAGTCTCGACGCGCTCGCCGGGCGGCTCGATCCGATCATCACCGCCCGCCTCTCGAAAGCCCTCAATGGGCTCCCATGGACGACGATCCTTTCCGAGCTCGATAGCGCCAAGGGCTATCCACCGAAGATCTACGCCACGACCGACCTGCAGTGCCAGCTCCGCATGCTCACTCAGCGACTGGGCGGCCTCGGCTATCCGTTCGACGACCACAACCACACGGCATCCGTGCTCGGCGGCGAGCTACGCATCGTACGCAACAGATGGGCGCACAACGATGAGTTCACCGCGCTGGATGCCTGGCGCAGCGACGATTTCGTCGCCCGCCTTCTCGACAACCTCGGAGACAAGCAGGGTGCGGACGAAGCCAAGGCCGCACGTTCGAACTTGTGGGATGCCGTGTCAACAGAGACGGGGCATCCGCAAGAGCCCAGCGTTTCCGCGCCTGTCGCTACGTCCGCTCTCGCGCGAATGACGACGAGTGACGACGAGGGCGAACTGGTCGAGCCCGATCCTGCGGTGCTCGTTCGCTCCGACGCGGGTACGCCGACAATCGGTGCGCAGCGAGAAGTCTTCGAGCCGTGGCCCATCGTCGTGGTCGGCGACGTGAGCGTTCTCGACAACATCGCGAAGAAGAGCGCGAAGGAGAAGGTCCGCGCCGTCGCGTCCGAGATCGTGGAATTTGAGGGCCCGATCAGCCTCGAGCGACTTGTCGATTTGGTAGCCGAGTCATTCGATCTTCACCGTGTACATCCGGCAAGAGCAAAGAAGATCTCGTATCAGATCAGCCAGTGCGGCCTTCAGATCGACGGCGACAAGTTCGTATGGCCCGCAGATCTTGACCCTCACAATTGGCACGAGTTCCGGCCGAACTCCAGCGAAGTGAATCGCCCTTTCACTCAGATCTCTCCGGTCGAGATCGCGAACTCAGCGCGGTTCATTCTTGGTGAGGCATCGCCGCAGTCTCTCGACCGCATCGAGCTCGAGACCCGGGTGCTGCAGACCTTCGGACGCAAGCGGCGCACGAAGCAGTTCGTGAAGCATCTCGAGGGTGCACTGGCGGCGCTCTAAGAGCAGACGCTCTCGGGAACGCACTGCGGCCCATCTCTTGCTCGATTGGCAACGGATACGAAATCAAGGCTATGCGTTCTTCGTCTTTGCGTTTGGCAAGATGTTGACGCACGCTTCCTTGGAATCGCCCTTTCCGTTCACCCGCATAGTCATAGAGAACCTTGACATACTCCGAAAACGCGTGTGAGTATCGACCAATCGAGTCGCGCTTCTGTAGTTCTTCACCGGTTGAAAGGCCATCCGCTGGAACAGACACCGCTGACCGGCAACAGGAACGACGGAACGACGGAACGACCTATCTATTTCCGCGCTGCACAGTTTCCACATGACGGGGGACACTAGACGCGGCGAGCAGATCCGGAGTCTCACCGGACGGCCGCGACCTGCGGTCAATCGTCTTCGGCGTTTTCTAGTTCGAGATCCGCTGATTCCTCCTCGAAATCGTCGGCCAAACGAGCCGGTTCTTGCACGGAAGCTTCACGTTGCAATGGTTTACCCATCGCATTCTCAATGAGATGGAGTACAGCCTCCTTCCTGTGCGCGAAGTGTGCGTCGAAGTCGTCGGCGCGAAGCGCGTCAGGGTCGACAAGGTGGGTGCGCAGCAACGCATCGAGCTCCGACTCGTCCACCTTCGATCGGTCCTCTATAACGCGCAAATACTTCGATGGGGCGGCGGCACCGATCGTCCGGTTCGTCGTTGCAGCGAGCGCAGTCTTATTGACGATGCTCTCTCGAAGGACCGGATCGATCTTATTATCAATGCACCACTTGTACGGAAAGATGTGGTGGATGTCCGTCTTCAGATCGGTATATTGCACTTTGCCGAAGGACTGATCGAACATCCAGTCCTTCGCGCCTTCACCAATGAGCAGCGCATAGATGCCCTTGTATGCGGCCGAGCCCCGCGTGCGCAGCGTGTATAGGCGTGACTCCTGGAAGCTCGCGTCCGACACGGTACGCGGAACTGCTGCACCTTCGTCGCCTTGCGCCCACGCAGGAACCTGTTCGACATCTCGGGCGAACCGAGTCTCGGTCGCCCCGCCATAGAGTTCGCCCAGCACTCCGCACCAGAACCATTCCGTGATGCGCTGCCGGGCACTGTGCAAGTCGGTGCCCGTGCCGAGGATCGTGCGGATGACAGCGAGTGGGACAAGTTGCGTTGCGTACGGCAGGAATCGGGCATCAAAGACGTGCTGGTCTGCGAGGAAAGTCGCGACCCAGAGAAACGCGTCGCGAACTTTGTCTCGCCAGATCAAGTAGTCGTCGAGCTGTAGCTCGAGAATGTCGTCGCGCTTCGCAGAGATCGCCGGCGGCCGGGACGACGAATCGGCCAGGTTCTTTGCACGCGTTACGACAAGCGTGATCGCTTGCAGGAAGTCGGTGCTGCTGACTCCCCGGATGGCAGGCTCGGCCGCGAACTGTTGATGGGCAGCGTGCCAGTCATCGCTAAGGCGGAAGTCTTCGCCAGTGCGATCGTAGTACGCTGCATCGCCCGCAAACATTGCCGTAAGCAGTTCAAAAACATTCAGTGGCATACCACCGGTATTGACCTTCTCGAAGACCGTCGCCACCGCCGATTTGCTTGTGTTCTGATCGAGCTCAATGGCCGGAATCGTGTACGACGCGACTGGACCGAGGACTCTCTTGTTGAACTGCTGCGCGAGCGGAATATTGCCGAGAGCGAACATCCAGGTCATGACCTCATCCGGCTGATAAAGGAGCCGCAATGGAAAGTAGCCGTGTTCGCGCTCCAGCTCTGGAGTCGATAGATCGAGTTCGATGGTTCGCCCGAAGTTCGAGCGCACAACTCCATCTGCCGGAACCGAGATCACTGCTTCATCAACGCGATCTTCGCCCTGAATCGCTGTCTCCATGTGAACGTAGTACCGCCGATCAAGCAGCTTGCCACGGGAGTCCTTCGTTGCGACGACCCCGGTTCCGACGAGGGCCTGGCTGAGCGACGTCAACCGTTGCTGACCGTCGAGCAACAGCTTCTGTGCTTCAACCTCGTCAGCAGGGGCAGTTCCTTCCAGAGGCTTTGGCTTGAAGCGCACGCTTTCATTGCCGGTTTTCAACAGCATGACGATGCCCATCGGGTGGCCACGGAGGATTGTGATTAGGAGCTGCCGGATCCGATCGTCCTCCCACTTGTAACCACGCTGGAAGTCAGGAAGCTGAATAGTGCCGTTGTGGGTCCACTTGATGTACTCCGAAACCAAGTACTGCGGAGTGCTGAATCCCATTCCTCATCCTTCGCGGTTCAGTGACATGCAACCCGCCAGGTTGCGATATTCCGAGAGTACTGGTCAGAAATGGACCCGCCAAAGTAGCAGCACTATCCCCCGGCCCCAAGCCCTGATGTAAAGCACCAACCGGCCGGGCGGATGGACCTCCACCTATCCGGAGCGGCTCGCGGCCTTCAACAGCGACTGTGCCTGTATACGGGACACCGGCGCCGGCATGAAATAGGTCTCCTTCGTCATACACGGTGACGACTTTCAAAGCGGATGAAGGCGCCACGCCCACGACGCCAGCTTACGGATGCGGTCGGCAACTTGTACTCGCACGCCACCTCCTGACACAGCGCGCCTGGCTAGGTGCCGCAAGTCGTTGTCTGAGAAGCGCAAGAGACGTCCCATGTCATCACGTTGAAGACGCTGCAGCCAACCCCTGAGAGACCTGCCGGCCTGCCGCAAGCACACCGTGAGAGCGCTCCCACGATTTCCGCTACTCTCGACCCGAGCGATTCGTTCGGCATGCACGCCCATGGTTCGGCATCGGCGCCGAAGAGAGAAACAGCGAGGAACACCTATGCGCTACGGCCACTTCGATGACGCTGCCCGCGAGTACGTCATCACGACCCCGCACACCCCCTACCCCTGGATCAACTACCTGGGGTCCGAGGAGTTCTTCTCCCTGCTCTCGCACCAGGCTGGCGGCTACTCGTTCTACCGCGACGCGAAGATGCGGCGCCTGACGCGGTATCGCTACAACAACATCCCCGCGGACGCCGGCGGCCGCTACCTCTACATCAACGACGGCGGGGATGTCTGGACCCCCAGCTGGCTGCCCGTCAAGGCCGACCTCGACTTCTTCGAGGCCCGGCACGGGCTCGGCTACTCCGCGATCACGGGCGAGCGCGGCGGTCTACGGGTGAAGACCCTCTTCTTCGTGCCGCTCGGCGAGACGGCCGAGATCCAGAAGGTCGAATTCACGAACACGACGGATGTTGTCAAGACGTTCACGGCGTTCTCCTTCGTCGAGTTCTGCCTCTGGAACGCCGAGGATGACCAGACCAACTACCAGCGCAATCTCTCCATCGGCGAGGTCGAGGTCGAGCAGGATTCACCGCACGGCTCGGCCATCTATCACCGCACCGAGTACCGCGAACGCCGCGACCACTACGCCGTCTTCGCGGTCAACACGCGCGCCGACGGCTTCGACACCGACCGCGACACGTTCGTGGGCGCGTACAACTCGCTGGGCGAGGCATCCGTTCCCCGCTCGGGAAAGTCGGCGAACTCGGTGGCGAGCGGGTGGTATCCGGTCGGCTCGCACTCGGTCGAGATCACGCTCGAGCCGGGCGAGACGAAGTCCCTCGTCTACGTGCTCGGCTACGTCGAGAACCCTGTCGGTGATAAGTGGGCAGACGACGCCCACCAGATCATCAACAAGACGCCGGCGCACGCGCTTCTGGGCCGCTTCGCGACTGCAGATCAGGCGGATGCCGCGCTCGAGGCGCTGCGCGACCACTGGTCGAACCTGCTGTCGAAGTACTCGGTGAGCTCGGGCGACGAGCGCCTCGACCGCCAAGTGAACATCTGGAACCAGTACCAGAACATGGTCACGTTCAACATGTCGCGTTCGGCGTCGTACTTCGAGACCGGCATCGGCCGCGGAATGGGCTTTCGCGACTCCAACCAGGATCTGCTCGGATTCGTGCACCTCGTCCCCGAGCGCGCCCGCGAACGCATCATCGACATCGCCTCGACGCAGTTCCCCGACGGATCCGCGTATCACCAGTACCAGCCGCTCACGAAACGCGGCAACAACAACATCGGCTCTGGGTTCAACGACGACCCGCTCTGGCTGATCGCGGGCGTAGCCGCCTACATCAAAGAGACCGGCGACTTCGGAGTCCTCGACGAGCCGGTGCCGTTCGACAACGAGCCCGGAAGCGAGGTGCCGCTGTTCGAGCACCTCACCCGCTCGTTCGAGTTCACGGTCGACCACCGCGGCCCGCACGGGCTGCCCCTCATCGGTCGTGCGGACTGGAACGACTGCCTCAACCTCAACGCGTTCTCCACGACGCCGGGCGAACCGTTCCAGACCACCGAGAACAAGACCGGTGGGGTCGCCGAGTCCGTCTTCATCGCCGGACAGTTCGTGTTCTACGGTCCGGACTACGCCGAGCTCGCCGAGCGCCGCGGCCTGACCGACGTCGCCGAGCGCGCTCGCGGTCTCGTCGACGAGATGCGGGATGCCGTGCTCACCCACGCGTGGGACGGCCGGTGGTTCCTGCGCGCCTACGACTACTACGGCGGCAAGATCGGCACCCACGAGCATCCCGAAGGCAAAATCTGGATCGAACCGCAGGGCATCGCCGTCATGGCCGGCATCGGCGTCGGGTCGGGCCCCGATGACGCCGACGCGCCGGCGATCAAGGCGCTCGACGCCGCCGAGGAGATGCTCGGTACCGCGCACGGGCTGGTGCTGCAGTACCCCGCCTACACGACCTACCAGGTGCACATGGGTGAGGTGTCGACGTATCCGCCCGGGTACAAGGAGAACGGCGGCATCTTCTGCCACAACAACCCGTGGGTGATGATCGCCGAAACCCGGGTGGGCCGCGGCGGCCGAGCCTACGACCTCTACAAGCGCATCGCCCCCGCATTCCGCGAGGAGATCAGCGACGTGCACCGCCTCGAGCCCTACGCGTACGCGCAGATGATCGCGGGCAAGCAGGCAGTGCGGCACGGCGAGGCGAAGAACTCGTGGCTGACGGGAACCGCGGCCTGGAACTTCGTGGCGATCTCGCAGCACCTGCTGGGGGTGCGTCCCGACTACGACGGCCTCATCGTCGACCCGCGCATCGGGCCCGAGGTGCCGGAGTTCACCGTCACGCGCGTGCTGCGCGGAGCGACGTACGTGATCACTGTCACGAACTCGGGCGCGGATGGCGCGGTGGCGAAGCTGACCGTCGACGGCGCCGCGATCGACGGCAACCTCGTGCCGCACGCGCCCGCCGGGAGCACCGTGCGGGTGGAGGCGCGCGTCTAGCCAGATCCGACGCCGCCGGTTGCTGGCCCGTCGCAGACGTAGAACCCCTGAGTGATGGTCCGAGCCTTGGAGCTCCCAGGCTCTGCACAGTCACTTATCGACGATCGGATCTGAGTAGTAGCTGTCCGACATGGGCCCGTTCTGAGGTGCGTGCAATGCTCTTGCAGGAACGTTAGCGGTGGTTTGCGGCTGTCTTACTTTTCTTGCATCTGACCGCGCGGTTCCCCGTCCAACCTTGCGATATAGATCTAGAAGCTCTGCTACTCGAGAAAAGAGCATGGCACGATCGGAACGTGGTATCGAATGACGCGCCTTAAACTCCCGGCACTCAACGATGATCTCCTCGGCCATCTCAAGCCACTCACGTTCTTCCCGGCCGCTGCCCCTACCACTAACTCCGAATGACTCGCCACAGCGAATTATCCGATCGAGTTCGGCTGTTAGACCTCGAACCATGGATCGTGGGACGTTGCTTGCAGCTCGGCTGGTCCGCATGCCTCCGGCGATGTGCATAGCTTCGACATGGCTATGCGATGTCTTCGCCGCCTCGATCTGCTGCCGTAGCAGCCTTGCTTGAGGTAGCCAGGCCAGGTCCGCCTCAGTCAAGTATCGAAGCGTCCTCTCCGCCTGGCGGATAAGCATGTTCGTTGATCTCAACCACACTTTGACTGTCTGACTGCCCCGCTTCGATTCAGACAATGATTTGCCCTCACGAGCAGCTTTCCCCAGAGCTTGAATTGCGTTCGCGACCTGATCTTCCGTACCAGCGACGGGGCCGCGTAAGCCGCGGCATTCCTCCCCTGACAACTGTGCATATGAAATTGAATTGGCTCGAACCATTGCTTTCCGCTCCCTATGTGGAGCGATTGTTCCAGTGAGACGACGGCGAGAGGTACCCCCACTTCGAGTGCTCCCAAAAGCACCGTCAGCGCTGGGGCATCGCAAATGTCGGTGGCACCGTGCATCCTGCAATATTCGCCACTCGGCGGGTGCCGCGACACTGTAGAGCGCGGCTGGCTGGGCCCCACAGCAGTGGGCCCTCGCACCGAGGGATGCACCATGTTCCACTCCGCACTCACTCCCACCGACGCGCCTGATCCGGCCGTCATCGGCCGACTCACGTCGACTGCGACGATGGGCGCCGACACGGCTGTCGGCATCCTCGTCGTCCTGTTCCTGCTCCTCGTCGCCGCCGGCGCCGCGCTCACGATCTGGCTCGTGATCCGCTCCCGCGCGAAGGCTCGCGTCGCCGCTCTCTCCCCCGCCGAGCGCGAGTTGCACGACGCGCGGCTCGAGTACCGCTCGCGCATCACCGCTGCGGAACGCGCGCTCGATACGGCGACCAAGGAGCGCACGCGCCGGCTGAAGGCATCCGAGAAGGCCGTCGCCAAGGCGCACTCGGCGACCACCCAGACGCTCGCGAGCTATCGCGGTCGCGACGGCGCGGCATCCGTCACGCCGATGTCGATCGTGGTGCCGCAGGGCAGATTCCCGCTCACCGCGTCGGTCAGTGCCACGGTCGACACGGCCGGCAACCTCGCCACGAGCAGCCGGTCCACGCTCACCCGGGTCGGCGCCGGCGCTCTGCTGTTCGGTCCAGTCGGCGCCATCGTAGGCGCCACCGCCAAGAAGACGCGCATGCACGACACCCGCGAGCTGTACCTGCTCGTTCAGGGTGATCAGTTCGCCACGCTCATCACCTGCAATCCGGATGACGGCGCCCACGTTCGCCAATTCGCGATCGCGGTCAGACAGGCGGCCCTCAACGCCGACGCCGCGCGCGCGGCGCTCGCCCAGTCCGTGGCGCAGGCGGAGCAGGCGCTCGCATGGGAGCAGCAGAACACCGCCCCCGTGGATGCCGCCCGCAGCGCCCTGCACCAGGTCACCGCCGACACCATCCGGCTCGACGCCGCGAACCGCGCGGCCACCGAGGAGCGGGCGCGCACCGCGGGAGCGGATCCCACGACATCCGCGTCCTGAGGCCCGTGCCAGCTCCCTGAGCGAGCTCAGCAGCCCGCCCTGCGCCCGGGGCGCGCGCGGCACCCACCCCTGCGCCCTGCGCACCCTGAGCGAGCCCAGCGAGTCGAAGGGGCACGTGCACAGAGACGTTTCGTCTCGCTCCGCTCGCTCAACGAGCACTAGGCAGCCCGCACCCACATAGCGACAACCACAGAAGGAGAACCATCATGAAGAACATCCAGACCGCATTCCGCGCCTGGCCCGCCGGGCTGCGCATCCTGTCGTATGTCGTCGCCGGCGTCGTCGCGATCGCGCTCGTCGGTGGATCGGCGGCGCTGAGCTACGCGACGTTCCTCGCGCCGCCGCTGCACCGGGCGACCGTCGCTCGGTGCCATCACGACTTCACAGCGAAGAACGCGCGTGAGACGTGCGTGGGCGGCGACGTCGCAAAGGCGAAGTCGCTCGAGCACACCTACCTCGCCGAGCAGAGGAAGCAGGAGAAGATCGAGCGCTGTCAGGACGACTACTCCGACGCATCCGCGGCCATCCTGTGCGAGGTGGACAAGACCGCTCAGGCCGATGCCGCTCAGAAGAAGGCGGATGCCGCCGCCGCGGCCGCCGAGAAGAAGGCGACCGAGGGACAGTCGTACGACAATCCGTATCCGGCCGGCACGAAGGCATCCATGCAGAGCACGAACCGCCTCGACGGATCCGTGGTCACCTACACCGAGTGGATCACCGGTTACGACGCCAACTGGACCGGCTACGACTCGTACGAGGCGCCCGATGCCGGCATGAAGTACATCGCGTTCATCGTGAACGTGCAGGCCACGGATGCCGGTGTGGATGCCGGCACTCTCGCCTACGACGCCAGCTTCACCGACCCGAACGGAACCGTGTACTCGCACGCCGACGCGCAGTACGGAGCCTCGAACCAGATGCCCCAGGTCACGCTCGGCGCCGGTCAGCAGGCGAGCGGCATCGTCGTGTTCGAGGTGCCGATCTCGGTGACAGGTGGCGTCGCCACGTTCGGCGACGGTTCGGTATTCGAGGCGCTGCAATAGGACGCGGGCTTCGCGTCACCTGGTCAAGACTGTCGGTTCGCATCCGGATACGCCGATGGGCTGGGCCAGCTGACGCGGAGCCGCACGACCGGCCAGGCTGCGCTCAGCGCACGAGCCATCCACCGTCCACCGGAAGAACAACACCGTCGATGTAGTCGGATGCCGGCGATGCCAAGAAGGTGACCGCGCCAACGACATCCTCGGGCCCTCCCCAACGGCCAGCGGGTATACGGTCGGTAATGGCACGCCGCGCATCAGGGTCGCTCCGACGCTGCGCGGTCATCGCCGTCTCGATGTAGCCCGGGGCGATCGCGTTGACGTTCACGCCGAATGCCGCCCACTCATTGGCAAGGGCACGCACGATGCCGACGACGCCGGTCTTGGTGGCCGTGTAGGCGACGAGATTCATGCCGCCTTGAAAACTTTGCATCGAGGCGATGAAGACGATCTTGCCGCGGCCCTGCTCGAGCATCGTGCGCCCGACCTCGCGCGCCAGGGTGAACGACGCTGTCAGGTTCACGCCGACGATGGCCTCCCAATCACCGTCGGTGTGATCGACCGCGGCGGAGCGGACGATGCCGGCCGCGTTGTTGATCAGGATGTCGACAGACGGCCGGCATCGCCGCAACCGCTGTGCAAGCTGGTCCAGCTCAGCACGAACGGACAGATCCGCGCACATCGACAGGTAGTCACGCCCCAGTGCAGTCACCGCGTGTCGCACGGGCTCATCGCTCCCCGGTCTTCGCGCCACCCCGATCACATCAGCGCCCGCAGCGGCGAGGCCGAGTGCGATCGCTCGGCCCATGTCGCCGTTGACGCCCGTGACGACCGCGCATCGTCCGGAGAGGGAGAACTGCGGTGGCGTGGTTCGACCTGGTGCCCCGGCCTCCCCCGCCGGGGCACCACTCACCATCACGTGCCGCGCCTATCGGCCTTCGTGAATTTTCTGGGCCGCCTTGAGAATGGGCAGGCCGGTCGCGATGTCTTTCGACAGGTCAGGCAGGCTCTTGTAGAGTCCGCCGTCGACGAAGAACTGACCCGTCGCTTTCAGCGTCTTCTCGGTCGAGCCGTCCTTCATCTGCTTCAGGGCTTCATCCAGAGTCGGGAACTGGCGGAACGACATGGAGAACTCGGCTGCGGCCTTCGTGCCCTTGATGCCGGCATCCGCGTAGTAGTCCTGCATGTAGTCCAGCGCCTTGGAGTGGTGCGCATCGATGTACTCGTTCGCGCGGTAGACCGCCTCCGTGAACCCGGCGGCCGCTTTCGGGTTCGAGTTAGCGAACTTCGGTGTGACCACGTAGGGGTCGATGATGCTGATTCCCGCTTGTGCTCCATTGCACACGATCTTGAACTTGTCCGAGCCCTTGAGGAGGTCGTAGTCGCCCGATGAGTCGGTCGTCCCCGCTTGGATCTGACCCGCGATGAGCGCTTGGCGTACTGCAGGCGAGTCCAGAGGGACGATGTTCAGCTTCGACGGATCGACCCCGAACTTGTTGGCGCACGCGTAGAGCACCTGACTCCAGGTGCTGTTCGTCGTCGTACCGACCTTCCCCGTCTTCAGGATCTCGGCGGGCGAGCTCTTCGCAAGCTCTGACTTCGGCATCACGAGCTTGAGGTTCTTGTCTTCGTGCATCTCGGTGCCGACCGTGATGAGCCCGAACTTCTGGTATCCGGTGATGGCAGGCGGTGAGCCGATCCAGCCCGCCTGCCAGTCGCCCGCCGCACCTGACCCGAGGAGCGCGGCGCCGTTGGCCGCGTAGGTGATCTTCACCTCGAGGTTGTTGTCGGCGAAGTATCCGAGCTTCTGAGCCAGCCAGAGCGGGAATCCGCCCTCGTTCGCCTGGCTGGCGAGCGTGATCGACGTCATCTTCGACGACGTCGACTTACTTGATGAGCTGTCGGATGTCGTCGAGCTGCAACCCGCCATGGCTGCGGCGATCAGAGCTGCCGAAGCAACAGCTGCGACGGTGCGAAATGTGTGCTTGTGCATGAGTGTCTCGATCTCTTGATGGAGGGGGGTGCATGGGTAGGTCAGTGCGTGGTGATCTCTTCTCGAACCAGGTCCCAGATCTCCTTCCTCAGCTCGTTGAAGTCGCCGTACGTCATGGCGTCTTCGATGTCGCCTGTGCGCCACGGCGCATCGTGTGGAATGGAGATCTCCTTCTTGATGCGTCCGGGCCGTTTGGACATGACGACGACACGGTCGGCGAGGTACACGGCCTCCTCGACGCTGTGCGTGATGAAGAAGACCGTGGACTGCATGCGCCGGTGAAGGCGTGAGACCTCTTCTTGCATGACAGTCCTGGTCTGAGCGTCGAGGGCGGCGAACGGTTCGTCCATGAGCAAGATCTCCGGGCGCACGATGAGAGCTCGGGCGATCGCGACACGCTGCTGCATGCCTCCGGAAAGCTCTTTCGGATAGGAGTTCCTGAACTGTTCGAGCCCCATCAGAGTCAGTTGCTCCTTGATGCGCTCGGTTCGCTCGACCTTCGAGACATGCGCAACGCTGAGTCCGAAGCCGATGTTCTGGGCGACCGTCTCCGACGGGAAGAGCGCGAATCTCTGGAACACGACACTGCGCTTCGGGCCCGCCGGCCCTGCCGGGCTCCCGTCGACGAGAATCTCTCCCGTCGACGGCTCCTCCAGGCCGGCGGCGATCATCATCAGCGTGGACTTGCCGCAGCCGGACGGACCGACGATCGTGACGAACTCCCCCGTGCCGATCGACAGGTCCGT
The DNA here is from genome assembly GCF_000421825.1 of Humibacter albus DSM 18994. Taxonomy (GTDB): domain Bacteria; phylum Actinomycetota; class Actinomycetes; order Actinomycetales; family Microbacteriaceae; genus Humibacter; species Humibacter albus. The sequence goes on along the minus strand of NZ_ATXT01000002.1, from coordinate 7,077 downwards.
CGTCTCGAGCGCGTATGTCTCGCTCTTTCGCGTGGTGTAGGTCTTCGATACTCCTCTGATCTCCATCTTCGGAGTCGCGTCGTTCATGTCGGCCTCTCTCATCGGGGCTCCGGTCTTGATCACGGTGGTGTTCATTTGCTGTCCGTCTTCCACGGCAGGGTCCAGACTTCGGCACGGGCGATCAGGAAGTCGATGAGCGTGCCGACGATCCCGATCACGATGATTCCGACGAAGATCATGGCGACGTCGCCGTTGAACTGACCTTGGGCGATCAGGAACCCGAGGCCCTCTTTGCCGACGATGAGTTCGGCCCCGACCAGCGCCATCCATCCGTTGCTCACCGCGATGCGCGCACCCGTGAAGATCGACGGTGCGGCGACCGGCACGACAACCCTTCGGAGAATCGTCATCGGGGGCGCCCCGAGCGTGCGTGCGGCATTCGTGAGGATCGGATCGACCGTGCTCACGCCGAGCTGGGTGTTGATCACGCACGGTGGGAACGCGGCGATGAAGACCACCAACGCCTGAGCACTCATGGATGCCCCAAGCCAGAGGACCGCGATCGGAACCCATGCGAATGGCGGGATGTAGCGCAGTACCTCGAAGATCGGGGTGACCGCCGCGCGCACGGGTGGCAGCCACGCCAGGACGATCCCCAACAGGACGCCGAGCAGGATGCCTGCGCCGACACCCAACGCCCATCGCGCCAGTGACAGCCCGAGATGTCCCATGAGCGTCGCGCCGGCGAAGGGCTGGACGGTCAGGCCGAAGAGCGTGGCGATCACGGTGACGGGCGACGGGAGGAAACTCGAACCGACCAGGTGCAGGACATCCGTCGCGAGGAACCAGGCCGCGAGCACGCACAACAGCGTGACGGCGCCGTAGACGAACGGTTGTGACGCGACCCTCACGCTTCGGTTGCGCGTCGAGGACGCGCTTTTGATCTGGGTCATCTAGTCCTCCGCCCAGGGCGCGATCCATTGGGCCGCCGAACTGATGAGGATCGAGAGGGCAGCGCCGAGAATCCCGATCGTGCCCATGGCCACGAGAAGCGTGTCCAGGTCGAGAACGCGCGACGCGTTGAGCGCAACGAAGCCGAGCCCCGCGGTCGCTGCGAGCATCTCGGCGGCCACCAACGTGGTCCACGCGTTGCCGAGTGCGATCCGCGCCCCGGCCAGAATGGTCGGAAGCCCCGTGCGCACGACGACCCGCATCAGAATCTGCGGCTCGCTGGCGCCCAGTGTTCGAGCGGCGCTCACGAGCAGCGGGTCGATCGACCTCACCGCTTCGATCGAGTTCATCACCCACGGAACCAGCGCCGCGACGAACACGACGGCCACCCGCGCGACATCGCCGATGCCCAGCCACACGATGGCCAGCGGTATCCACGCAAGCGGTGGCACGGGCCTGATCAGCTGAAACAGCGGCCAGACGATCCACCTGGCACGCTTCCACCAGGCAACGGCGATGCCGAGAGGGATGCCGATGATGCCGCCGAGCGCCCATGCTTCAAGGACCACGCCGAGGCTGGCGATCGCGTGCCCCCACAGTGTCGATCCGAGATACGGCTCGGAGAGCATGGTGATGAATTGCGTCGCGACGCCCTGCGGCGGCGGGAGGAACAAGGGCTGGATCAGTCCACCCGGCAGGGTGAGCAGATACCAGATGATGACCAGCACAACGGCAGCGATGACGCCGATCAGCACGCTCTTGCCACGTGCCAGTTCGCGGCGCCACATCGACTGCGTGCTCGGCTTGCGCGGCGCAGCGCGACGCGTCGACCTCACGGCGACTGTCATGAATTCACGCTCCGTCCATACCTCTGTGCCCGGTGATACCTCTGTGCCCGGTGATGTGCCATCGGCTATCCGTCAGTCGAGCGGTTCGTGCGACCGGCTCGTCGCGTCATCGAGAAGCTGAATGCAGATGCGATCGAACGCACCCGTGAACGGGAATTCGCCGCGACCGTCCTCCCGCACCGGCGAGAGCCGGTCCGCCCCGACGTCCAGCCCCTGGAACGCCAGGAAATACTCGAAGGTCTCGGCCAGTCGTAGCTCGCCGGCGGCCGCTCCGTCGACCGTCATCGTCACGGTGCCGCCTGTCCCGACATCGTCGATGACGAATCGCACCGCGACGTCGCATTCACCGGCCGGGAGCTCCGTCGTCGAACGGAGCACCTTGTGGTCGCTGTAATAGTTCAGGTCGTACACGAGCCTGCCGTCCTCGACCAGGATGCAATAGCCGCTGTTCCAGCTTCCGTGCGCGATCAATACGCCCGACTCAGTTCCGAGAGGGCGGTCGATCGTCGTGCTGACCTCGAACGACCTCCCGGCGATCGGTGCGGCGGCGCCGTTACCGAGGTGATGCATCCCTCGGTGATACACGAACCTCTGTCGGGCCCGCGGGGAGTGCGGTCGGAATCTCACATTGGTGCGGAGGGCGAATCCACGGTCGTCCAATGGCAGCACCTGATTGCGACGCGCCTCTTCCCACCATGCGTCCACGAGCTCTCGCAGATGTTCGGGCTCCTCGGCTGCCAAGTCGTGACACTCTGAGAAGTCCGAATCGATGTGGTAGAGCTCCCAACGGTCGTCAGCGAAGTCGGTTCCACTCGGATGGAACGCGACCGCCTTCCATCCGTCCTTCCAGACAGCTCGATTTCCCACGGTCTCGAAGTACTGGGTGCGTGGAGGCGCCACGGCGTCCGGCTGCAGAAGGACGTCCTTCATGCTGCGTCCGTCGAAGGGCAGCTGTGCCACGCCCCGGTATTCCGCCGGAGCGGTCGGGCTCAGACCGATGAGGTCGAGCACGGTCGGCGTGATGTCGGTGACGTGCTGAAAGCGCTGCACGCGTCGCGCGAGGGGGATCGGCAGGCCCGCAGGCGGTGCGATCATCATGGCCGTGCGGATGCCGCCGGCGTGCGTGTTCTGCTTGTACCTCTTCAACGGCGTGTTGGCCGCCTGCGCCCAGCCGAGCGGATAGTTGATCTGTGCCGAGCGGCCGTCGATCTCATCGGCGCGACGCACGACCTCTGCCGCATCGGGAAAGTGCCCGTTCTCATACTGCGTCGTGTTCAAGACGCCGTGCCGGCCGCCCTCCTGACTCGCACCGTTGTCGGAGAGAAGCACGAACAACGTGTCGTCGAGCCGACCGAGTTCCTCCAGACTCGACAGAAGCCGTCCGATCTCGGCGTCGGTGTGTGTCAAGAATCCCGCGTAGACCTCCTGGAACTTCGTATAGGCGGCACGCTCGTCCTCGCTGAGGGAGTCCCACGCATCGACATCCGCGTTCCTCGGGGGAAGTTCAGTTCCGGGTGGAATCACGCCGAGTTCCAGTTGCTTTCGGAATCGGCGCTCACGGATGACGTCCCATCCTTCGTCGTATGCGCCGCGGTATCGCTCGACGAACTCGCGCGGCACCTGGAACGGGGTGTGCGTCGCCCCGAGGGCGAAGTAGAGGAAGAACGGCTTCTCGGGCGTGATCGACGTCTGGTCGCGCACGAATTCGACGGCGTGATCCACGAGATCGCTGGTGAGGTGGTAGCCATCCTCCTCCGACATCGGTTGGTCAACGACGTGGTTGTCGTAGAAGAGTTCGGGCGTGAATTGATCCGTCAGCGCCTCATGAAAGCCGTAGAAGCGCTCGAACCCGCGACCGAGCGGCCACTGGTCATATGGTCCGGCTGCGGTGGTCTGATCGATCGGCGTCATGTGCCACTTGCCGATCGCCATCGTGTTGTAGCCCTGGTCGACGAGCATCTCCGCAATCGTCGCCGCCTCGTGACCGATCCGTCCCCGGTAACCCGGGAAGCCGTCGTCGACATGCGACAGATAAGCCATGCCGACGGCGTGGCTATTGCGGCCGGTCATCAGGGAGGCTCGCGTCGGAGAACAGAGTGCCGTCGCATGGAAGTTCGTGAACTGCACGCCGCGGGCGGCCAACGAGTCAATCGCGGGGGTCGCGATCTCAGAGCCGTAGCATCCGAGACTGCCGAAGCCCATGTCATCCAGCACGATGAAGACCACGTTCGGCTTTCCGACCGCCTCGGGCTCCTCTGGCCACCACGGACGCGAGTCCCGATACGTCGTTCCGATTTCACCTCGGAATGGGATGCCGGGCCTTAAGGACACGCTGACTCCTTCGTCGCTACCACGAGCAATCTCTACTAGATCGATCTACTTGGACGATATGGGGTTGTTGCGTCTAGAGTCAAGGGAAAATATGATGCTCTTCAGGTCGCTCATGAAAATCGGTGACCCGAGTAGTAGAACGATCTAGTTTGGGCGATGGAAGGCACGAGATGCGCACCGCGACGAACTGGGAGGCGCGATGAGCCGGCCGTCGAATGCGGCGCACGTCACACTGGCCGACGTCGCCGCGCACGCCGGGGTGTCACGAGCGACGGCATCGCTCGTCCTGCGCGACACCGGAAGCCTGACCGAAGACACTCGCAACCGCGTGCGGGCGTCGATGAACGAGCTCGGCTACGTCTACCATCGGGGTGCCGCATCGCTGCGAGCGAGCCGGACGCAGTCGATCGGCGTCATCGTCTCCGATATCTCCAACGGGTTCACCGCCGAACTGACCGTCGGGCTCGAGGAGGCGCTGGCCGCCGCGGGCGTGGTGGCTCTGATCGCCAATACCTTGGAGAGCACGGATCGCCAGGAACTCCTCGTGCGGTCGATGCTCGAGCGCCAGGTCGACGGGCTGCTCATCATCCCCGCGATCGGAACCACACGGGCGATGGCCGAGCGGCTCTCCACCGTCGGGGTCCCCGTCGTGATCGCGAGCCGTGACATCGCGGTGCCAGGGTTGTCGTACGTCGGCATCGACAACGTGACCGGCGGTTCGTGCGCTGCGGAGCATCTGTTGACGCACACGAATGGGCCCGTCGCCTTCCTCGGAGGATTCACCGAGCTCGGCCCGCGGCAGGATCGCGTCGCCGGGATCAAGCGAGCTCTGGCGACAGCATCCGATGCCTGGCTCGAGGTCGACATTCCCGGTCCACCGAACGGATCATGGGGGCTTGAGACAGCGAGGCGGCTGCTGGACGACGGCTCCCTCCCGCCGACCATCATCTGCCTGAACGACCAGGTGGCGTTCGGCGTGTATCGCGCCCTTCGCGAGGCTCGCCCCGAAGGGCCGAGTCCGGTACGGGTGGTCTCGTTCGATGACGTGGCGGAGGCGGCGCTCTGGGAACCGCCGCTCACGACGATCGCGGCGAGCGGACACGAGGTCGGAGTTCGTTGCGCCGACATCCTGCTCGGCCGCATCGAGGCCCCGGACGGTCCCACCGTGCGCACGCTGATCACCCCCACCATCGTCGTTCGCGAATCATGCGGATGCCTGGTGTGAGACGGCGCATCAAGCTGAGTAGCGCGGTCAACAGGGCGCATACCGTTACGAACTCGCGCAGGGGAATGGGTATATGGGAGAAGCGGTAACGGATAGCTCGAAAAGAGCCGAAAGGGAGCAATGAAGTCAATGTCGAACTGCGCAGCAGTCATGCCCGAGCTGGGGACCATCGAGATTAAGGACGTCGGCTATCCGAGCATCGGGCCACGAGAAGTGATCGTTCAGGTCGAAGCGGTCGGCGTCTGCGGCTCCGACACCGCGTACTACAGAGTCGGATACATCGGTGATTGGGTCGTCGATGGTCCGCTCATTCTGGGGCATGAGGTCGCCGGCCGTGTGCAAGATATAGGCAGTGCCGTCACGCAGGTGAAGGTGGGAGACCGCGTCGCGATCGAGCCGGGACAACCATGCCGAGACTGTCGGGACTGCCTGGCCGGCCGCTACCACCTGTGTCCGCGGCTGAAGTTTCTCGCCACGCCTCCGCACGACGGAGCTCTGACGGAATACCTGGCGATGGACGAGCGCAACCTATATGTGCTGCCCGACTCGATGACGTTCGAAGAAGGCGCGCTGCTCGAACCGCTCTCCGTCGGCATCTGGGCCTGTCACCGGGCCTCTCTCGAGCCCGGTGACGACGTGCTCATCACCGGTGCCGGCCCCGTCGGCATCCTCGCGGCGCAGACGGCCCGCGCCCTCGGTGCAGCGAGCGTCACCGTGATCGACGTCTCCGAGTTCCGGCTCGAAGTGGCCCGCGGGCTCGGATTCGTCACCGAACGCAGTGACGCACCATCCGACACGGAATTCGACGTATTCCTGGAATGCTCGGGCGCACCGGGAGTGCTTGGGGCCGGACTCTGGAGGCTGCGGACCAACGGTCGCGCGGCGATGGTCGGAATGCCCAAGAAGGATGTCGAGCTCCCGCTCTCTCGGTTGAACTTGAAAGAGCTCACAATCAGCCTCGTCAATCGCTACTCACACACCTGGCCCACCGCGATTGCGCTGGTTGCTTCCGGCCGGGTCGACGTGCAGTCGCTCGTCACACATCGTTTCACACTCGATGAGACGGAAGAGGCGATCACGTTGGCGTCGCGTGTCCCCGACTCGATGAAGGCGATGATCTTCCCGCAACAGCGCAAGAGTTGAAGCATGACGATCCGGCCGCGCACCGCCGCGATCTTCTACCGAGCGCAGCGATCCGATTGCGGGCACTCACGCACGACTTAAACGCAAGAAGGCCACCCGTCGATGGGTGGCCTTCTTGGCTAAGTTAAGTCCGGCGGTGTCCTACTCTCCCACAGGGTCCCCCCTGCAGTACCATCGGCGCTGAGAGTCTTAGCTTCCGGGTTCGGAATGTGTCCGGGCGTTTCCCTCTCGCTATGGCCGCCGAAACAGTGTGTGATGTTTCAGTGTTTGTTCAACACAAAGCGTGTTTGTGTTGGTTCTCGACCGTACATCGAGAACCACTCAGTGGACGCGGGCATCGGGCTCCTCATACCAGCCTTACAACGGTATGAGAATGGTGATTATCAAGTTGTTGGCTTATTAGTACCGGTCAGCTGCACAGGTCGTTAGTCCCTGCTTCCACATCCGGCCTATCAACCCAGTCGTCTGGCTGGGAGCCTCTCACCCTAAAGGGCATGGAAGTCTCATCTTGAGGCCGGCTTCCCGCTTAGATGCTTTCAGCGGTTATCCATCCCGAACGTAGCTAATCAGCGGTGCTCC
>NZ_ATXT01000001.1 GCF_000421825.1 Humibacter albus DSM 18994 | reverse complement strand
TCCACGACCGCCGGCGAGGTCGCGTTCGGTGAGGTGACGGGACGTCGGGAATGCGGCTGAAACGCGCTCTCACCCTCGAGCCGATATCGGGCCACCAGTTTGGACACCCAACTCTGCGATACCCCGTAACGACGGGCGGCCTCCGACTGCGAAATACCGGACAGAACGGCACTAATCACGAGACGCTGCTTGGTCATGCCCCAGCGTCAGTCGCCCAGCTACTCCCACCTCCGCAGACACGGTATTCCAATGACGCGAGACACCCATTCCGATGACGCGAGACACCCATTCCGATGTCCTGAACCAGGACACTGTCCCCGCAACGAAAAAAGAGAAGGCGTCCCGTGAGGGGCGCCTTCTTCTTTTGCGTTCGGGTCAAGGCTTTGGGGCTTATCGGCCAGAAAGAGGGACTTATCGGCCAGACCGCGTTGATGGGTATGGGGTGCATGTATAAACCGACGAGGGCACGTTCACGCACCGGTTCACTCCGGCCGCGCCCGTTCTAGGCTGAACGGCATGGCGAGCATCCCTTCGGCCGATCCCTCGGCGCAGCCCGGCACATCCAGTGTCGGCGTCGCCGTCGCGCAGTTCGCGCCCACCGACAACACGGAGCAGAACCTCGCCGTCATCCGCGACCTCGCCACGGTGGCAGCGGGCCGAGGCGCGCGCATCGTCGTGTTTCCCGAGTACGCCTCGTACTTCGCCGACCCCGTCGATCTGCGGTTCGTCGATCACGCCGAACCGCTCGACGGCCGGTTCACCGCAGCCCTCGTAGGCCTTGCTGACGAGCTCGACGTCGCGATCGTGGCGGGATTCGCCGAGCGCGTGGATGTTCCCGACCACTTCTCGAACACGGTGGTCGCGGTCGTGCCGGGTGCAGGCATCCAGGCGGCCTATCGCAAGCAGCACCTCTACGACGCGTTCGGCGCGAGAGAGTCCGAGGTCGTGGTGCCGGGCCCACTGACCCCGCCCCAGCATTTCACCGTGGATGCCCTCACCTTCGGCCTACAGACCTGTTACGACCTGCGCTTCCCCGAGATCACGCGCACCATCGTGGATGCAGGCGCCGACGTCGTCCTCGTCCCGAGCGAGTGGGTGCGGGGCCCGCTCAAGGAACAGCACTGGCGCACCCTGATCACGGCTCGGGCCATCGAGAACACGGTCTTCGTCGCCGCGGCGGACCACACCGGGCCTATCGGTGTCGCCTCCAGCCTGCTGGTCGACCCGATGGGAGTCGTACTCGCGGATGCCGGCGAGCAGCCCGGCGTCGGCCTCGCCTGGCTCGATCGCTCGCGACTCGATCAGGTGCGTGCCGTCAACCCGGCACTGGCTCTTCGGCGCTACGCGGTGGTGCCGCAGCGCTGACGGCCGGTCGCACCCCTCGCAGGTCGGCGCGGTGATTCCGGCGTCATGATCGAGCGCGTTCCCGACGAGCCGGGCCTGTCGTGCTGCCTCGCCGTCACCCGAGTCGAGCGAGCTGCGCCGCCGCACGCTCGAGCACATCCACCCGCTTGCAGTACGCGAACCGCACCAGTGAGGCGGCCTCGTCCTTCAACACGGGTCCGCAGAACGCCGAGATCGGCACGGCGACCACGCCCGCCATCAGCGGGAGCTCGCGACAGAACGCGACGGCATCCGGGTAGCCGAGCGGGGCAGCATCCGCCACCACGAAGTATGACCCGTGCGCGTCGAACACGTCGAAGCCCGCACGCTCGAGGCCGCCGGAGAGCAGGTCGCGCTTCGCCGCCAGTGTGGCGGCAGCCTCGGTGAAGAAGCTGTCGGGCATCCGCAGTCCGGCCGCGATGGCCGGCTGGAACGGCGCGCCGTTCACATAGGTGAGGAACTGCTTCACGGCGGTGATGGCGGTCACGAGCTCGTGCGGCGCGACCAGCCAGCCGATCTTCCAACCTGTCGTGTTGAACGTTTTGCCGCCGGAGGAGATCGTGACGGTGCGATCGCGTGCGCCCGAAAGGGTGGCGATCGGAATGTGCGGCTTGTCGAATGTGAGGTGCTCGTACACCTCGTCGGTCACGATGATCGCGTCGTGCTCGTGCGCGAGTTCCACGATCGTCTCGAGCGTCTCGCGGCCGAACGCCGCGCCCGTAGGGTTGTGCGGATCGTTCACCAGGATGACGCGCGTCCGGTCGGTCACGGCTGCTCGCAGCTCGTCGAGATCCGGTTCGAAGCCGGGCGCCCGCAACGGCACGGTGCGATGGATGCCGCCGGCCAGCGCGATCGTCGCCCCGTACGAGTCGTAGAACGGCTCGAAGGTCACCACTTCGTCGCCGTTCTCGACGAGGGCGAGCATCGTCGCGGCGATCGCCTCCGTCGCACCGGCAGTCACCAGCACCTCCCGGTCGGGATCGACGGAGAGGCCGTAGAAGCGCGCTTGATGCTCGGCGATCGCCTCGCGCAGCACGGGCGCTCCCATCCCCGGCGAATACTGGTTCACACCGTCATGGATGCTCCGCACCGCCGCCTCGAGAACCTCCGCTGGCCCGTCTTCGTCCGGGAATCCCTGCCCGAGGTTGATCGCACCGGTGCGCGCCGCGAGGGCGCTCATCTCCGCGAAGATCGTCGCGGCCACCGAACCGTCGTCGCCCAACAGGCCGGCGCCGCGTGCTGCTCGCTGCCAGGGTCCCGATACCAGCTGGTTCATCTCGACTCCGTCTCGCCCTGGCCGCAACGCCGAGGGGAAGTGATCGCGCTCATCACGGCGGCGCGGGCCTGAACCGCGCCATCTCCGGGCGCGGCTGCGTCCCGAGCTCCACGGTCACCCTAGCGCCGGCGCCCGGAGGGCTGGCCCGTGCTGTCCCGTGCTCGCCGGCGCCCGGAGGGCTGGCCCGTGCTGGCCCGTGCTCGCCGGCGCCCGCCGTGCTCGCCCGTGCACGCCGGCACTTGCGTGGGGATTCTCAGCTCGCGACCTCTTGCGCCGGTACCCCTGTCCCTCTGCAGGTGTTCATATTTCAGGCCGGCGGCCGTGCGACCGAGCAGTCTCGCCGTGAATCTGGGCCGCCCGCGGTCGCGCCCGCCCTGGCCTCCTGAGTTGTGAACCGAAGCCGAGGCACATCAGTCGCGCGCCGCGGCTACTGCCTCCCTCTTCTGGCGCCTGCCCTGTGGAGAACTCCGGCGCGAGGGCCCGAGGTGTCCTACGGTGGTGGCCATGCCGCTTCGCCGATGGATGCTCGTGCCCGCCCTGGCCGCGTCCCTCGCCCTGCCGCTTTCCGGTTGCACGCCCACGACGCCGAAGCCGACCCCGACGAAGTCCGCGTCTCACGCCCCGCTCTTCTCGTCGGACGAGGAGGCGCTCGCCGCGGCGACGAAGGCATATGCGGCGTACCAGGCGGTCACCGACGAAGTACTCCATGACGGAGGAGAGTCGCCTTTCCGGTACCGAAAAGTTGCCGCGGGCAGCGCGCTCAGAGACGCGCTCACTGGCGCAAAGGATATGCGCGAGAGTGGTCTTCACACGGTTGGTAAGACCACGTTTGACTCAGCAAAGCTTCAATCACGCTCGCGGTTGGCGAAGACCCGCGTGCAGTTCTACGTTTGCGATGACGTCAGCGGGACGGACCTAGTTGACGCATCTGATGTATCTCAGGTGACGAACCCGAAGAACCGGCGGACTCCTTGGGAAGTTGAAATTCAGTTCAGCACCCGATCACATGGCCTGGTCTACGTGCGCGACTTTTGGTCAGGTGATGACTTCTGCGCCCAATAGTCTTAGCGATAGTCCTTCTAAGTCCCGTATCGATCGTGCACGCAGCAGGTATGGACAATTGTGGGCCTGTTGGGCAGTATGCGGGCACTTGCACCTCCTCCGGCTCCATCGCCGGCGACCATGTCGACGTCGGTGCCGAGACGGGCGGGAGCGGCGGCTCGCAGGCATCCGAGGGCCGCGACGGAAGCAGCGAGGACGACGCGACGTCGCCTGCCGGCAACGGCTGCCGACCCGACGTCGTGTGCGGGCTGACGGCGAACCTCGTGTTTCCGGACTTGTCGCTGTCCGACCTCGCGTCCTTCTATCCGTCGAAGCCGTCGGTGAGCGCGGAACCGAACGGGTGGGCCGTCATCGGGCTGGACACGAACTTCTTCTCCGACGCGAAGACGCACACGGCCTCCGGCACGCTGCTCGGGCAGAGCGCGAGCGTGCGCTTCAGTCCCGTGGGATTCCACTGGGAATACGGCGACGGCGGCAAGGCCACGACCACGAGCGCGGGCAGCAGCTGGCAGGCGCTCGGCGTCCCCGAGTTCAGCCGCACAGCCACCAGCCACGTCTATTCGACTGAAGGGTCTTATTCGGTGAGCCTCACGGTGTCGTACTCGGCCCAGTACCGTGTCGCGTCCGGCCCCTGGCTCGACGTGCCCGGTACTCTGACGCTGTCCGCACCGACGTTCACAGTGCTCGCCTCCGACGCGAAGACCGTGCTCGTTCAGCGCGATTGCCTGCTCGACCCGGGCGGTCCCGGCTGCTGAACCGCCGTGACGGATGAGGCGACTCGTCGGTCCAGCAAGCCTGCGAGCATCCATCATTCAGTGTCCATGGAATTGTTCTAGACGGTTCACAGACTTCCCATAAACCATGCCCAGCACGATGGCCGATGCTTGAAGTGCTTGGAAGGAGCACGACCATGACCGACACACCGAAGGACCCCGCGGAGACGCAGGAGCCGGCGCCCCACCAGACCGCCGCGCAGGGCTCGGTTGCCGACGCCGCGCAGCCCGCCGATGGCGAGAACATCACGCCCAGCGCCGAAGGCGACAACACCATGCCGCGCGCCGAGTTCGACGCCGTTCGCGAGGCGCACGCACCCCAGACCTCTCCCGGCTCCACTCGGGCCGCACAGGATGCCGCACCGCGGCCCGCCGACGCGTCCTCCGACACCGACGCCGCGGCATCCGCGCCCGCCCAGCCAGCGCAGCCTGCGGCCGGCCAGCCCTCAGCGCCGCAGCCGATGACGGTGCACCCGACGATCGAACAGCCCACCGTGCCGGCGCCGGCCGCGGAGCAGGCGGCGCCACAGTCGCCCGCTGCATACCCGTCGTATCCCGTCGCGAATCCGCAGGCTGCGACGAACCAGACCCAGCCCACCGAGCAGCTGCCCCCGTACGGCGCCTCCGCTCCGTCACAGCCCGCACCGGGAGCGCAGAACCCGTACGCCGCGCAGCAGGGCGGCTACCAGTACAACCAGAATGCGTACGGTCAGCAAGGCGGCTACCAGTACTCGGGCCAGCACGCCGCACCGCAGCAGCCTGCTGCACATCCCGGCCCCGCGGGCGCTCAGGCGAGCGGCCAGCACGTCGGTGACCCGCAGACCGGTGCGTTCGGCCAACCGGCCTACGCGGGCCAGCAGTACGCGCAGCAGCCGGGCCAGCCCGGTCAGCCCGGCGGTCCGGCCCGTCCCGCGAAGCAGAAGGACGGCAAGGGCAACCGTGCAGGACTCCTCGTGACCGGATTCGTGCTCGCCGGACTCCTCGGCGGGGGTGTCGGCGCGGGAGTGGTCGGCATCTACGCCGCGAACTCCAACAACGCGGCGCCCGTCACCTCCAGCGGCGCCACGAATGTCACGGTGAACGATCCGAAGACCGCCACCGCCGTCACGGCGATCGCGTCGAAGGTCAGCCCGAGCGTCGTCACCATCAACGTGACGGCAAGCAGTGAGGCAGGCACCGGATCCGGCGTCGTCCTCAGCTCCGACGGTTACGTGCTGACGAACACGCACGTGGTGACGCTCGACGGCGAGACCGGCGCGGGGAGCATCTCGGTCACCACGAACGACGGCAAGATCTACAAGGCCAAGGTGGTCGGCACCGATCCGATTCTCGACCTCGCGGTGATCAAGCTTCAGAACGCCAGCGGGCTGACGAAGGCCACGTTCGGAGACTCCGACAAGGTGAACGTCGGCGACACCACCGTCGCGATCGGCGCTCCGCTCGGTCTCTCCGGCACCGTGACCAACGGCATCGTGAGCTCGCTGAACCGAAGCATCCAGATCGCCTCGTCGGCCGCCCCCGACCAGGACCAGCAGGACAACGGCGACGACAGCAACCCGTACAACTTCTGGAACTTCGACAACGGAGACGGCAGTGGCGGCGATAGCGGTGGAAACAACTCCTCGTCGAGCCAGAGCACGATCTCGCTCCCGGTAATCCAGACGGATGCCGCCATCAACCCCGGCAACTCCGGCGGACCGCTCATCAACGGCAAGGGCCAGATCATCGGCATCAACGTCGCCATTGCGAGCGCGAGCTCCTCGAGCGACTCGAGTGACCAGTCGGGCAGCATCGGCGTCGGCTTCGCGATCCCGTCGAACGTGGCGCAGCGCGTCGCGAACGACATCATCCAGGACGGCAAGGCCACCAGCGGCCTGCTCGGCGCGACGGTGACCGACTCGACGGCCGACAGCGACGCCACCACGGTGGGTGCCCTCATCAAGTCGGTGACCTCCGGAGGAGCGGCAGCGAAGGCAGGGCTGAAGGCGGGCGACATTGTCACCAACTTCGACGGCAAGCCGATCACGAACGCGACCGACCTCACCGCTCAGGTGCGAGCGCTCGCGGGCGGCGCCGACGCGAAGCTGACCTACCAGCGCGACGGCAAGACCGAGCAGGTCTCCGTCACACTGGGCACGCTCTCCAGCGACGACTGATCTGACGTTCCGCACCGCGACGCTCGACGCGCGTGCCGGCATCCTGTCCCAGCACGGGCCTCGGATGCCGGCACGCGCGTTCGTGCGTGCGCCATGGGTCGGCCGATCGCGCGCTGATAGGCTGAGCCGACGGTTCGACGAGCGGATGTGATGGGCGAATCCAGCAGTACAGGTGCCACCGGCGCCGGCAGTGACGGCGCGCTTCCCGGTGTCTCCTACGTCATGCCGGTGCTGAACGAGGCGCCGTATGTGCGTGCCGCGGTCGAGCGCCTCCTCGCGCAGGACTACCGCGGTCCGTCCGACATCACGCTCGCGGTCGCGCCGAGCAACGACGGCACCGAGCAGGTACTGGCACAGCTGGCACGGGAACACCCCAACGTGCGCGTGGTGCCCAACCCGGCGGCATCCACGTCGGCCGGACTGAACGCCGCCATCCGGGCATCCGCGTACCCGATCGTCATTCGAGTGGATGCCCACTCTCTGCTTCCGCGCGACTACGCCAGCATCGCGGTCGACACGCTGCAGCGCACCGGAGCCGACAACGTCGGCGGACTCATGGATGCCCGCGGCACGACCCCCTTCGAGAAGGCCGTCGCACGCGCCTACGGTTCGCGCGTCGGACTCGGCGGCACCCAGCACCATGTCGGCGGCAAGGAGGGTCCGGCGCAGACCGCCTATCTCGGATCATTCCGGCGCGACCGGCTCGAGGCGGTCGGCCTGTTCGACGAGCGAGTGCGCCGGGGACAGGACTGGGAGCTCAATCGTCGGCTGCGCGCCGCGGGAGGCACGGTGTGGTTCACCCCGCGACTGGTGGTCACCTACCAGCCGCGGTCGAGCATCCGTTCGCTCGTCAACCAGTTCTTCGCCACCGGCATGTGGCGCGGTGAGCTCGTTCGGCGGTTCCCCTCGGCCAACTCGCTTCGGTACTTCGCGCCGCCGGTACTCGTGGTGCTGCTGATCGCCACCGTGATCCTCGGTCTGATCGGCCTCGCCGGGCTGATCATCGGCGCGTCGTTGGGCTGGCTGATCCTGGCGTTCGCCTTCCCTGTGCTCTATCTGCTCTTCGTCGTGATCGCCGCGCTCACGGCCGGCAGCAGGGACGGGTTCGCCGCTATGCTGCGGTTCATCGTGGTCGTGCCGACGATCCATGTGAGCTGGGGCGTCGGTTTCATCGGTGGATTCTTCGAGCTGTCGCACGACCTGCACAGCCGATCGGGGAGGTAGCGTGTCGGCTCCGGATTCGTATCGCCGGCCCGAGTCGATCGCGCAACTCCGCGAGGTGACCCAGCCGCCCGAGGTGCGTCAGCGCCGCAACGCCGAGCACTGGACGGCGCACCTCTACCTGCGCGACGTCTCGCCCTACCTCACCTGGAATCTGCTCAAGACGCGCATCAGCGCCAACGGCGTGACCGCGTTCATGATCCTGACCGGGTGGGCCACGGCGGCCGCCCTGCTCATCCCCGGAATCTGGGGGGCCGCGCTGGCCGTCGTGCTCGGCCAACTCCAGATGCTGTTCGACTGCTGCGATGGCGAGGTGGCCCGCTGGCGGCACAGCTCGTCGCCCGCGGGCCATTTCTTGGATGCCGTCGGCCACTACACGACGGAGACCCTGATCGCGATCGTGATCGGCCTGCGCGCCGCAGCGTGGCCGATTCAGTCGCCTGCCGACTACCTCTGGACGACACTGGGCTTCGCGCTCGCCGTCGTGCTCGTGCTGAACAAGGCGCTGAACGATCTGACGCGCGTTGCGCGCGCGTACGCCGGGCTGCCCAAGCTGGGGAATGCCGAAGCGGATGCCGTGCCCCAGCAACATCTCATCGCGCTCGCTCGCCGCGTGGTCAAGTTCTTCCCGTTCCACCGCATGTTCCACTCCGTGGAACTCACGCTCGTCACGTTCGCCGTCGCGATCATCGCCCTGTTCACCGGGACGCCCGGCACGGAGCGCGTGTACCTGGTCGTGCTGCTCGCCTTCGCGATTGTGGGACTCATCGGCCATTTCGTCGCGATCATGAGTTCGCGGCGCCTGCGCGCATGAGCGCCGCGAGGGCACCCGGGGTTGCCGGAACCAACCGGAGGGGCGCCGTTCCCACGGTCGGGGTCGTGGTGCTGACGCAGGGAACGCGACCCGAGGAGCTCGGGCGGGCACTGGCATCCGTGCTGGCACAGCGGGCCGTGCAGGTGGATGTCGTCTGCGTCGGCAACGGCTGGGAGCCCACCGGGCTGCCCGACGGCGTCAGGGCGCTCGCGCTGAGCGAGAACCTCGGCATTCCCGCCGGACGCAACGCCGGTGTTCCGCACACCACGGGGGAGTACCTGTTCTTCCTCGATGACGACGAGTACGTCCCCTCCGAGACGTTCCTTGCGGATGCCATCGCCCGCTTCGACGCGGACGCGTCGCTCGGCGTGCTCCAGCCGCGCGTGCGCACGATCGATGACTCCCCGGCGCCGCGGCGCTGGGTTCCCCGGCTGCGCAAGGGGGACCCGGCCCGGTCCAGCGCGGTGTTCGCGCTCATCGAGGGAGCGGTCGTGATGCCGCGGGCGGTATTCGAGGCCGCAGACGGCTGGGCCGCGCCGTTCTTCTACGCGCACGAGGGCATCGAGCTCGCGTGGCGGGTGTGGGATCAGGGCAAGCGCGCCTGGTACGCGGGCGATCTCGAAGCGCGGCATCCGAACGTTCCGACCACGCGGCACGCCGACTTCTACTGGCGCAACGCCCGCAATCGGGTGTGGCTGGCCAGGCGGAACCTTCCGGCGGTGTTCATCCCGCTCTACGTGGGTGCCTGGACCGGGGTGCACGTGCTGCGGGGCGCGAAGTCGCCGCGAACGCTGCGACCGTGGTTCGCAGGCTGGGCGGCCGGATGGCGCGAACACCCGGGGAAGCGACGTCCCATCAGGTGGCGCACGGTGTGGCGGATGACCCTGGCCGGCCGGCCACCCGTCATCTGACGTCGGCGCACCTGTGAAGCCCGACACCGTCGAGCGCAGGCATAGGGCATTCAGAGAATCCTGGGTCACCCACCAATATCCTGGTGCTCATGGGTCTGTTGCATGACGCGCGTTCCGGCGTGCGGCTGGTGAAGAACGCCTTCGTGCAGAGAAGGGCCAGAGCCGCTCTCGCGGCCAGACTCGCACAGGCCCCGGAACTCGAGCCGGGCACCTTCAAGATCGGCGTCTACTTCGCCGACAGCAAGGTGAACATGTACCAGATTCGGCAGTGGTACAAACCGCTGGTCGAGCTCAGCAAGACGTGGCCGGTGGTGATTCTCTCGAGATCTCCGGTGGGGGCATCCACGTTGCTCGACGAGTCGCCGCTGCCGGTGGCCTACGTGCGCACCGTGGTCGATCTGGAGAACACGATCGCCCAACAGGACCTGCGTGTGATCTTCTACGTGAATCAGAACACGCGCAACTTCCAGATGATGCGCTACGGCCGTCGCTGGCACGTGTTCATCAACCACGGCGAGTCCGACAAGATGTACATGACCACGAACCAGTTCAAGGCGTACGACTACGCCCTGGTGGCCGGAGACGCGGCGATCGCGCGCCTGAGCAAGGTGCTGTGGGACTACGACTTCGACAAGCGCGCCATCAAGATCGGGCGACCGCAGGCCGATCACTACTCGGGTGAGCTGCCCTACACGCCCGACGAGCGCACTGTGGTGCTCTACGCGCCGACGTGGGAGGGCGATCGCGCCGCGGCGGCGTACGGGTCGGTCGCTTCTCACGGCGTCGCGCTCGTGGAGGCGCTGCTCGCCACCGGGCGCCACCGGGTGATCTACCGTCCGCACCCGCGCTCCGGCGTGGTGGACGCCGAGTACCGAGACGCGAACAAGCACATCATCGAGGCGCTCGAGGCGGCGAATGCGGCCGACCCGTCTGCACACCACGTGTACGACGACGGTCCCGAGCTCGGTTGGCAGCTCTCGGCGCCCGACATGGCGATCGTGGACATCTCCGCGATGGTCTACGACCGGCTCGCGGCGGGCAAGCCGCTGCTCATCACTCACCCCGTGCATCCCGAGGCGGAGATCGATCGGGGCGGATACCTGTCGGCGTGCGAGTGGCTATACGCCGCCGACGCCGGGCGCATCGTCGAGACGATCGACGCGCTCGCGCACGACGAGGCGGCTGCCGAGCGGTTGCGGTTCTGGGTTCAGCGGTACTTCGGTGACACGACGCCGGGGGCGACGACGCGCCGGTTCCACGACGCGGTGCAGCACCTCATGGACGAGTGGGAGCGGTTCGCGGCTCTTCACGCCACCGACGACGTGACGCTCGAGCACGGTGACGGCACCGACGTCGCGGACGATCCCGACGCGCTGCTCAGCGACTGAGCGCGCCTTCCGGCTCGATCATCGCCTCGTCGGCGGATTGCGACGCAGTCGGCAGCGTCGCGCTCGGCAGTGAGCCGGCTGGCACTGACGCTTTCGGCGGAGAGTCGACGGGCGGCAGTGAGGCGGGGAAGACGTCCGGCGTCGCACCGAATGCGCTGCGCGCCGTGTGCACGACTCGGGATGCCGTGATGCGGTTGCCCACGCCGCCCACGACCGCGCCGACCCCGAACGGCAGTGCCTTGGCGAGAATGCCCTCGGTCCCCTTCGTCGCCAGACGCTTCGCGAACGCGCTTTGCAGTCGTTGCACGAGCGGACCGACGACGACGCGCGGGATGCTGCTGGAGACGACCTGACGCCAGTACAGTTCTCGGGTCACCTCGGTCTCGGTCATCTCGAGACCCCACTGGCGAACGAGCGTTGACCCTTCTTTGCCGAGCATGAGAGCGAGCACGAGCGCTCGCGCGCGATCCGGGTCGTCGACGGGCAGCCCATGGAGCTCGGCGATGGACTGCGCGTAGAGCGCGGTGGCCTCCAAGAACGTCGCGGTCTCCACGGCCGAGAGGGCGAGCGTGGCGATCGTCCCGACCGAAGGGACGACGGCCGTAGCGCCGACGGCGGCACCGCTCGCGGTCACGGCGAGCAGATAGCGGCGACCGACGAGGTAGGCGACCTCGTCGGGGGATGCGTCGGGGTGACGTTTCTGGATGCTGCGCAGGTGCGCGAGCACCACCGGGCGTTGCACCGCGAGGGCGCGATCGATCCCGCGATTGATCAGCGCAGGGATCGGCACGCCTCGCGACGTACTGGTGCCCGTGACGCCGACGAGCGGCTTGACCTTCTTCGAGCGAACCATGCGACCGAGTCTACGGACGCGTGCATGCCGACGGCCGCACACACGAGTCGATGATCCGACCCCGCACCTGCGTGGCCGGTGCGTCGCTCTCGTATGCTGTCGGGGTGGCCCGCCTGATCACCCAGAACGACTTCGACAACGCCCGTGACCGCGCGCACAACGGCGAGGACATCGCGATCGCCGAGACGCTGCGCTCGTGGGCCACCGACGCAGCCAGCTTCACTCTGGCGGACGACGTCTCGCGTGCTGCAGTGCTCGTGGAAGCGGGGGAGAACTTCGGCTACGCGGGAGACCACGCCGAGGCGTTGCGCATGTACGAGGCGGCTCGTGACGACGGCGGAGCCGCCTACGTGGATCCACGGGCGCTGATGGTCCAGGCGCTGTACCAGGGTGGGCACACGGATGCCGCGCTCGAGCTCGCCGACGCCTTACGCAAGGGAGCGCCGCAGCTGGTGAACACGTTCTTGGTTCTCGGCGGCTTCTTCGAGCTGGTCGACGAGTTCCGGCAGGCTCAGCGCTGGTACTCCATGGGCATCCGTGCCATGGACAGCGGCAACGTGCCCGGCGCGGAGTCGCAGTACGAGTCGATGCTGATCGGCCGGGCTCGGGTGCGCAGCGAACTCGGAATGCCGCGCGATGCGCTCGACGACGCTGCCGTCGCCATCGTCGACACATACGGCGCGCAGGGCCGGAACGTTCCCGAATAGAGGACGACCCCACATCGCGCTGCTGCTTCACGACTGCGCGCTGCTACGACACGAAGCCCAGCGCCGGAGGCTCTAGGTGGAGTCGCCGGGGAACACGCGGCTGAGCGTCTGTCACGGTGACCACCCTTCTATCGTGCCGTCTGAAAGCCCAGGATGCCAGAGCGCGACGCCGCCGAACGGCGACGGTGGAGCATCCGGGGACAACGTGGCCGAAGGTCGGGATGTGCACGGAGAGACGGGCGGCGCGACCGGCATCCTTGGTCTTCTACGATCGAGGGATGCCCCGCACCATCACCGCAGACGATCTCGCCGAGCTCGAGCGCTCGCGCCCCGCTCAGGGCCAGTCGCGCGAAAACAATCTCTCTGCACGCGTGCAGACCTTGCTCGAGTGGGCGTATGACGCCGAGACGGAGTTCGACGGTGTCTCACGCGCAGACCTGCTGGGTGCGGCCGCCGCGGGCTGTCTTGCACTCGACGATGCTCCGCGCGCGCTGGAGCTCGCGCGAGCGGCGAAGTCCGAAGGCGGTTCGGATGCCCTCGCCGCCATCCCCGATATCGTCACCGCTCTTCTTCTGCTCGAGCGCACGGAGGAGGCGCGGGCGGAGGTGGGCGAGGCTCGCGCGCTCGTCCGCAGTGACCCCGAGGCGTTCCGCTGGATCGTGCTGGAGCGCATCGG
Organism: Humibacter albus DSM 18994; assembly: GCF_000421825.1. GTDB lineage: Bacteria > Actinomycetota > Actinomycetes > Actinomycetales > Microbacteriaceae > Humibacter > Humibacter albus. The sequence goes on along the minus strand of NZ_ATXT01000001.1, from coordinate 69,247 downwards.
TGAGGAGCTGGCCTATTTCGGATTGCTCGAGGATGCCGAGCGCTGGTTCACGCTGTGCGTGCGCCAGTCCGAACGTGGTGACGTCGACGACCTCGCGGCGGATCGCGCGCTGACATTCCGCTGGGCGGTGCGTCGCCGGGCGGGAAAGCCGGTCGACGGTCTCGATGGGGAGGCGGAGTCGGCGGCCGCCGCACGCGGCTGGACCAATCCCGATCCGTTGGTCTTCCGCGAGGATGAGGACGAGTAAACCGTTCTCAACGGCGTACCTGGATGCGCCGTTCTGGCGTTCTCGAAGAGCTCGCGGGCGCGTTCTCGAGCGGCTCCCGCGATGGCGTTGTTCACTTGGGCGACGGTGGAGACGCCAATCGACCGGGCACAAACACTCTGGACCCATACGCTGTGTCGCTCTTAGACAAGACAGCATGGTCGAGCCGTTCTCCCGCGCCGCCGGCGTGGTCGGAGAGCGGCTTCGCAGCATCCGCACCGAACTGGGTCTGAGCCAGGAAGAAGTGGCGTTCCTGGCGGACATCCACCCGACGAACTACGGCAAGATCGAGCGCGGCCGTGCCAATCCGAGTCTGAGCACCGTGATCCGCATCGCCACAGCTCTCGACACGGATGCCGGCGAACTCATCGCGGGCCTCACGCTCGCGGATCTTCCGGGGCGTCATCGCCATTACACGGCGAAGGACTTCATCCGCGAGCGCGACGGTCGCTGATCGGTGGCCGCCCGTGGCGCATCTACCCGGCGGCGCGTCGGGTCGGGAAGCTTCGCTGAGCCCTCCGGATCAGAAGCTCGCCCGCCACAGGTACTCGTCGCCGTTCGCGCGGTGCCAGCGCACGACGAGCACGGTCGCTCGGGCGAGATCATGTCCGTGAATGCGGATCTCGGTTTCCTGCCTTGGCGCGAGCGTGATGGGTGCTTGCACCGGCATGCTGCCGGCGCCGAGCAGGGCGAAACGCACGCCCGTGAGTGTTTCGAGGCTCGCGTTGCGCAGTCGGTATCGGGGAGCGCCGCTGCGATCGAAGACGAACGGTACGGGGTAGGCGGGAGTCGGCTCTGGGCGCGTGTCGTCGGGTCGGGTTGTCGTCATGCAGGCAGGTTAGGAGGGGCGTCCGACGGCACGAGCATCACGGTGGAGAGCGACCGATCGTGGCCCGCGGGGGACGACGAGAAGCTCGTCAGGCGTGGAATTCGCCGTTGTATCGCTCCAGCACGGAGGCGATGTCGGAGTCGAGCTGAAGTGCACCGCCTTCCAGGTAGAGGCCGCGCGTGCAGAAGCGCCGCAGATCCTTCTCATTGTGCGACACGAAGAAGAGAGTGCGCCCGCCGGCGAGCAACTGCTCGATGCGCTTGTAGCACTTCTCGCGGAAGGCCTTGTCGCCCACGGCGAGCACTTCGTCGACGATGAGGATCGGCTCATCGAGCTGCGTGATCACGCTGAAGGCGATGCGCACCTTCATGCCGCTGGAGAGGTGCTTGTACGGGGTGTCGAGAAAGTTGCCGATATCGGCGAACGAGATGATGTCGTCGAACCGTTCGTCGATCTGACGCTTCGTCATGCCGTGCAGCCCGGCAGTGAGGTAGACGTTCTCGCGCACGCTGAGGTCGTCCACGAACCCGCCCGTGATCTCGATCAGGGGCGCAACGCCCTCATGCAACGTGACGGATCCCTCGTCGGGGAGGATGACGCCCGCCACCAGCTTGAGCAGCGTCGACTTTCCCTGTCCGTTGCGTCCGACCACCCCGATGGCCTCGCCCGATCGCACCGTGAACGACACGTCGCGCAGCGCCCAGAACTCGTCGGGACGTGCGCGGCGGGTGCGGCCCGAGAACAGGTCCTTGAAGCTGCGCCGCAGCCGTCGGTTCCTCTTGAAGCGGATGCCCACACCGGCCACGTCGATGACCGGACGTTCTGCAGGCGCCGAGTTCACGGCATCCGCGGTCGTCGTGTCGGCCATCACATCTCCTTCAGCACGGTACGGATCGTGCGTCGGTAGACCCACACGCCGATGGCCAGGAACACAAGAGCGCCGATCACGGAGACGAGCACGAGCTTCCAATCGAGGTCGGCAGGAAAGAACGCCGACCGGTAGAGCCCGAAGAGGCCGACGAGAGGGTTCAGCGCCACGAGCGTGCGGAACGGATCGGGCACCTCCGTCACCTGGAACACGATCGCCGATGCGTAGAACAGCAGCCGGAGGATGAGCCGCACCGCGCGCTCGAGGTCTTTGAAGAACACGACGACGGGGGCGATGATCAGACCGAGGCCGACCATCATCACGCACTGGATCGCCATGGCGAGCGGCCAGAACACGATGTTCCAGTTCAGCTGGGCGCCGGCGAAGATCGCGAAGACGGCCAGAACGGGCAGCGAGAACAGGAACTCGATGCCTTTGCTCAGCACGATGCGATTGATCCAGATGGTGCGTGGGATGGCCGTAGAGCGGATGAGCTTCGAGTCGCGGCTGAACGCCTTCGTGAAGTCGAGCACCGCGCCGTTGAACCACGTCCACGGCAGCAGACCCGAGAGCAGAAACACGATGTACGGGGCCTCACCGGCGTTGCCGCGCTGAAAGATCACCACGAACACGAAGTAGTAGATCCCGGCCATGAGCAGCGGGTCGAGGATCGACCACACGTACCCGAGGGCGTTCGTGGCGTAGCGCACGTGCAGATCGCGCTTGGTCAGCAGCCAGAGCGAGTGACGGTAGCGCGCGATCGGTGTGCGCTGAGTCGGGCGCACGTCGGCGTAGGTGGTCACTCGATGATCGTACCGGCGGCAAACTGAACGGTCGCATCAACGGCGAATGCCGCCGGCCGCGATGGCCGACGGCATTCGCCGCGTCTGCGTGATGTGCGTCACACGAAGAGGTTCGCGCGCTCCAGGTCTTCAGCGAAGTCGACCTCGACCGCGTAGAGGTCGGAGATGTCGATCGGCTCGACGAGCATGCCGTCGTGCTGGATGGCCAACTCGATGCCGCCCTCGAAGTACTCCTGGTCGTCGACCCGCTGCAGGTGGTAGAGCAGCGCCGCCTTGTCGCGGCTGGACACGTAGTTGATGCCGACGGCCTCGCCGAGTCCGCCCTTGACCGTCTTCGAGAGCTTCTCGATGAAGCCTTCCGCGCCGGTCGTGTACTTGACCTCTTCGTCGGAGACCTTGGCAGTGTTGACGGTGACGAAGGACTGGTCGCGAGCGATGGCCTCGGAGACGCGTACGAGGAGCGCCGGGTCGAAGACGACGTCACCGTTCATCCAGAGAACGCCGCCGTTGCCGCTCGACTTGAGCGCCCGCATCAGGCTCTTCGACGTATTCGTCTGGTCGTACTGTTCGTTGTAGACGAACGACGCGTCGGGGAACGCCTCGACGATGTGCTCCAGCTTGTAGCCGACGACGATTGTGACCTTGACCTTCGGACCGAAGGCGGCATGGATGTTGTCGAACTGCTGCTGCATGATCGTGCGGCCGTCGTTGAGCTCGGTCAGCGGCTTCGGCAGCGACCGACCGAGGCGGCTCCCCATGCCTGCCGCGAGAATCACGACCTGAGGTGTGGTGGTCACGTTTCGTCTCCTGTCATTCGTGCGCATAGTCGACCCCCCAATGAAAGTTGAACTGTGTGACTTGACGGATGACAGTCGATCGGCGGCTGTTCGGACTCTCACCCGGGCCGACGGCTTCCGTTCACCGAAGTGTCACTGATGCGTATGTACTAAGACACCGCGCTGTGCCGATGATTGAGTTTACCGAGGTGCTATCCCTCGAATGCGGGACGTTGCCGTTTCGTGATCGTTTTCTGGGAGGCTTCTTAGGGTCGCGGATGGGGTCGTGCGAGCATCCAATAGTCTACGGACGTCTATTCGTTGCGCGACTTCGCCGTCCAGGGCTGTGGGCGGGCAGATTCGTGCGTTAGCGTAAAGACTTCGAAGGCTCCGATGGGGGAGGGTGCCGCAACGCCGTGCCCCTGTCGTCGCCGCAGACGAACGCGAATCTATCGGGACGCGTCCCGGTAGTTCGAGGGGACCACCACGACGGGGGTATGGCGCGTGCAAGATGACCCGCAGGGACCAGCCACCGCCGAGCCATCGGCGATGAAGGGAGCGGACTCCGTCGCGCGCGGTTCATCGTCCGCGCCGTCGTCCGGCGCGGGTCCCGTGGTCAGTGTTCGGACCGCGCGATCGGATGCCCGTGGCTCCGGCCGTGCGCGTACGACCGGTCTTTCGGCGGGAGCGTCGGCGGTCGTCGAGGCGCCGCAGGCCGACGGTGCGTCGGTCGTCGTCGCGACCGGACCCCGTTCGGCACGGGGGGGTTCGCGCTCGAGAGCGGCCAAGGCTGCGGAAGCGGCCTCCGGTCGGGCCGCCGCCGCACCGGCCGACACGCAGACTTCCGCCACGACGACGGGCGGCGTCCCTGCTGCCGCGGCTGCGGGGGACGAGGTGTCCACGACGACGAAGCCCGCGAAGAAGACCCGGCAGACTCGCACGGGCGGTACCGCGCCGGCGGCATCCGTCGCGGTACCACCTGTCGATGACACGGCGCCCGCCATCATCACGTCCGATGAGCCGGCATCACCGGAGTCCGTGCCGCCGCGCGCCGCATCCCCGGACGCGAGTTCAGGCGAGGAGGTCGACACGGGACCCATGCCGGCGCACTCGGCACCGGTCGACGAGAAGACCGGATCGCGGCAGCGCATCACTCTGTTCGGTCGTCGTCGTCGGGGCGCCGCGGCTGCCGCGGGGACGGCAACCGCTGATGCCGCATCGGACGAGACGGGTTCGGAGCTTCTCGCCGAGCTCGTGCGCGAGACCCAGACCGAGCACGCAGATGACCAGACGGGCGCGCTCGCGCCGGCGCCGGCATCCACTCCGACTTCGGACGATGCGGTGCCCGAGTGGGTCGTCGAGCAGGTGTACGAGTCCGACGAGCCGGACGCGGAGCTCGCGTCCCTCGAGGTCGTGGATGCCCGGCCGGCGAACGCGGAGCGAGTCGTTGCCGAGGATTCGGCCGTGGATCGGGGCCTGGAGGCTGCCGCTCCGGCACGGGCACGGCGCGCGGCCGAGACTCGGGCATTCCCGCCTGCGCGGCCCGCGCCACCCGACTCGGCGCCGGTCGTGCTCGCGGTGACGGGCCTGCACAAGCGCTACGGCGATGTCGTCGCGGTCGACGGGGTGCATCTGGCGGTGCGGGCAGGCTCGCTGTACGGCATCGTCGGGCCGAACGGCGCGGGCAAGACGACGACACTGTCGATCATCACCGGGCTGCTGCGGCCCGACTCCGGCTCCGTGTTCGTGAACGGTGTGGACGCCCGCAAGCGCTCGCGCGACGCCAAACGCGCGATCGGCGTGCTGCCCGATCATCTCCGCACCTTCGATCGGCTGACCGGCGCGCAGCTCCTCTTCTACGCAGGCACGCTGCGCGGGTTGGATGCCTCGACCACCCGCCAGCGCTCGGCCGATCTCGCGGCCGCGTTCGGCATCGACGACGCCATGGGGCGACTCGTGGCGGACTATTCCGCCGGCATGACCAAGAAGGTGTCGCTGGCCGCCGCCATGATCCACTCGCCACGGCTTCTCGTGCTCGATGAGCCGTTCGAGGGAGTCGACCCCGTGTCGGCGGCGACGGTCACGGGCATCCTGAAACGCTACGTCGATGCGGGCGGAACGGTGTTGCTGTCCAGCCACAGCATGGACCTCGTGCAGCGCATCTGCGACAGCGTGGCGATCATCGTCGGCGGTGTCGTGCTGGATTTCGGACCGGTGGACGAAGTGCGCGGCGAGAAGACGCTCGAAGACCACTTCATCGAACTCGCGGGCGGTCGCAAGGCCGTGGAGGGGCTCGAATGGTTGCACAGTTTCTCCGACTGAGGCTCGTCTCGCTCGGCAGCGGGTTCCGTCGCGGAGGCTGGCACGCGTTCGGGCTGATCGTCGGCTTGCTCTACGTCGCGGCGGTCACGGTGGTGGTGTGCTCGGTGCTCGCGTCGGCGCGTACGGCCAGCGACCTGCGACTCGTGCGGGACATCCTGGTGCTCGCCGGCGCACTGACGGCGCTCTGCTTTCTGCTCGTGCCGCTCTTCGGGCGCCATGACGGCACGTTCGACCCGCGCTCGTACGCCACTCTCGGTGTCGACTCGCGAACGATCGCTACCGGGCTCGGCGTCGCGTCGCTCATCTCCGTGCCCGCGCTGGTGCTTGCGCTGTGCTCGATCTTCACCGTGGTGACCTGGTCGGCGCACCCGGGCGCCGCCGTTCTCGCGTTCATCGCCGCGATCGTCGCCGTGCCGACATGGATGCTCGTCGCGCGGCTGGCCTCTTCTGTCGCCTCGTTCGCGCTCTCCAGTCGGCGCACCCGCGAGTTCAGCGGCACGGTCACCGTGCTGATCATCGTGATGCTGTCGCCACTCGCGTTCTTCTTCGCCACACTGAACTGGGCACGTGACGGCCTTCGTGTCGTCCACGCCGCCGCGGATTGGGTGAGTTGGACGCCGCTCGGCGCGGTCTGGTCCGTCGGCGGCGACGCCGCGACGGGACAGTGGGGGACGGCAGTTCTCAAGCTCGTCATCGCCATCGCGACGCTCGCGCTCGTGGCCCTGGCGTGGTGGGCGCTCGTCGCGCACATGGTCGTGACGCCCGACCGACAGGTGAGCACGAAGGCGACGGTCGGGCTCGGTTGGTTCGGCCGGATGCCGGCTCGTCCCGCCGGCGCCATCGCGGCGCGCAGCCTCACCTACTGGGGGCGTGACTCCCGCTACGCCGTTCAGCTCGCACTCGTGCCCCTCTTCGCGCTGGTGATGGTGGCCGCTCTGCTCATCTCCGGCGCCGTGCGTCCACAAGACGTCGCGCTCATCCCGCTTCCCGTGATCTGCCTCTTCGTCGGCTGGGTGGCGCACAACGATCTCGCTTTCGACGGAACAGCCGTGTGGCTGCACATCGCGGCCGGCACGCGGGGGGTCTCCGACCGGCTCGGACGACTGGCCCCGGTCATCCTGATCGCCGTCCCGGTCGTGGCCGTGGGCACGGTGCTCACCGTGGTCGCGTACGGCGACTGGGCAGTGCTGCCGGCGGTCACGGGCGTGAACGTCTGTCTCGTGCTGGCCGGCCTCGGGCTCTCCAGCGTGACGTCGGCGCTCGTGCCCTACGCCGCTCCTCGGCCCGGCGACAGCGCGTTCGCGCATCCTCAGCACACGGGTGGCGCTGCCACGTTCGCGCAGTTCGTCAGCCTGCTGCTCACTGCGGCGCTCGCAGCCGTGCCGGGCACGATGATGGTGCTGGGCGTCGTCGAAGATCCCGTGTGGTTCCTGCGCTGCCTCTGGGCGGGTCTCGGCATCGGCGTCGTCGCGTTCATCGCGGGTGTCTGGCTCGGTGCGGCCGTCTACAACCATCGGGGACCGGAGCTGATGTCCTTCGCGCTGCGGAACGCATAGCCCAGCGGGGTTGGCACGGGCGAGCCGTGCCGAAGATCCCGGAGCTCCGGATGGGACCGAGGATTTAGACTGAGCGGATGGTCGACAACAGCATCGCAGAACCCGGCGGTCCCGACGGCGAGGGCGGCGGTGTCGCGACCCTCGACCGCGAGCTCGAGGAGCTGCTCCAGAACGAGCAGTTGGACCCGGGCGACCACGAGCGTTTCTCGCACTACGTGCGCAAGGAACAGATTCTCGAGTCGGCGGTGACCGGCAAACCCGTGATCGCCCTGTGCGGCAAGAAGTGGACGCCGAACCGCGACCCGCAGAAGTTCCCGATCTGCCCGGACTGCAAGAAGATCTACGAGGGCCTCAGCGACGAGTAGAACGCTGAGACCGCGCTCGACATCGCATCCAGCGGCCCTCGTCAGACGAACTCGGTGCGGATAGCCGGCTCACCGCGTCGCAGCCGGAACGCCGACTCGGGGAGTTCCTCGCGTGCGATCGCGTGGTGGCGACGCGCCGACTCCACGCCCGCCGCTCCCAGATGCTCGGCAACCGCGACACCGCCCGTCATGAGGGGCACGTGAAGCGGCCGCCCGGCCGGTAGGTCTCCATGCCCCTGCACCACGTGGATCTCCTCGGCCACGGCGATGCCGACTTTGTTGGTCGCGCGAACCGGCACCTTCGTTCCGCCGATGGATGCCTTGCCCGTCGAGGCTTTCGCCACCGGGATCCAGGTGCCCGTGTCGTCCTTGCGCGCCACGAGCTTGTAGACCATGCCGGCGGTCGGGGCGCCGGATCCGGTGACCAGAGACGTCCCGACGCCGTACGAGTCGACGGGCGAAGCACGCAGCGCGGCGATGGAGAACTCATCGAGGTCGTTCGTCACGGTGATGCGCGTGTTCTTCGCTCCCAATGCGTCCAGCTGCGCGCGCACCGAGGCGACGAGCACGGGCAGGTCCCCGGAGTCCAGGCGCACGGCTCCGAGCTCTGTTCCGGCCACCCGCACCGCGGTCTCGATGCCCTTGTGCACGTCATACGTGTCGACAAGCAGCGTCGTTCCGGGGCCTAGCGAGCGCACCTGGGCTTCGAAGGCATCCTCTTCGGAGTCGTGAAGCAGCGTGAAGGCGTGCGCCGCGGTGCCCATGGTCGGGATGCCCCAGGTGCGGCCCGCCTCGAGGTTCGAGGTGGCGCTGAATCCGGCGATGTACGCCGCACGGGCGGCGGCGACCGCAGACTCCTCCTCCGCGCGGCGTGAGGCCATCTCCGCCAGCGGACGCCCGCCGGCCGCCGTCACCATCCGAGCGGCGGCCCCGGCGATGGCGGAGTCGTGGTTGAGCACGCTGAGGATCAGGGTCTCGAGCAGCACGCCTTCGCCGAACGGGGCATCCACGACGAGCACCGGGGAGCCCGGAAAGTACAGTTCGCCCTCGCGATACCCGCGGATCGTGCCGTTGAACCGGTAGTCCGCGAGCCAGTCGAGGGTCTCGTCGCGCACGACGTGATGGTCCCGAAGCCAGGTGAGCTCGGCATCCTCGAAGCGGAACCGCTCGATGAGTTGCAGGAGGCGGCCGGTGCCCGCCACGACGCCGTAGCGCCTGCCCATCGGCAGCGACCGAGCGAAAACTTCGAACACGCATTCGCGCTCGTGGGTTCCGGAGAGCATTGCAGCGTCGAGCATGGTGAGCTCGTAGCGGTCCGTCAGAAGAGCCGAGGAGCGCTCGGGTGATGGCGTCACGACTCCAAGCCTAGGGGAGCAGCATCCGTCCGCCCGGGCACCGGCCGGAAGCGACAGAGGAGTCGGCATGGCACAGATGGATGCCACGGTCGCGCGGCGATCGATCTCGCACGCGTCGTAGGCTGGGTGACCGTGACAGACGCACCGATCGGGATCTTCGACTCGGGAGTGGGCGGGTTGACCGTCGCCCGCGCCGTCCGCGATCAGCTGCCGAACGAGTCGATCCTCTATGTCGGCGACACCGCCAACTCCCCCTACGGGCCCAAGCCCATCGCGCAGGTGCGTTCGCTCGCGCTGGAGGCGCTCGACTTCTTGGTGGAGCAAGGCGTGAAGATGCTCGTGATCGCCTGCAACACGGCGTCCTCAGCCATGCTGCGCGATGCGCGGGAACGCTACGACGTGCCGGTCGTCGAGGTCATCCAGCCCGCGGTGCGCCGCGCGGTCGCCACCACCCGCACCGGCCGCGTCGGCGTGATCGGAACGCTCGGCACCGTCAACTCGCGCGCCTACGAGGATGCCTTCGCCGCGGCCCCGTCGCTGCGTCTGTTCACGCAGGCGTGCCCGCGATTCGTCGACTTCGTCGAGGCGGGCGTCACGAGTGGCCAGGAGCTCCTGGATGTCACGGCCTCCTACCTGCGCCCGCTGCAGGAAGCAGAGGTGGACACGCTCGTGCTCGGGTGCACGCACTACCCGTTCCTCAAGGGCGCGATCTCGTACGTGATGGGTGAGGGCGTGAGCCTGGTCTCCAGCGATGTCGAGACCGCCAACGACGTGTACCGCGTGCTGGTGTCTCAGGGCCTGGAGCGGCGGGCGGCGGGGGAGCCGAGTCTGCGCTACGAAGCGACGGGCGCCGACACCGAGCGCTTCGTCCGCCTTGCCCGCCGCATGATCGGCACCGACGTGAGCGACGTCGATGTCGTGCGCACCGGCGCGATCGATCTGCGAGCGCTGCGGTAACGGCCGGGCGCCGGCCATCCAGGTCGCTCCGGATGGTGCCCGTGGCAGGAGATCTCGACGCGAGGAGCATGACGATCTGCGCCGATAGGGTGAGGGGATGAGCGACACCAGCAGAGCCGACGGAAGATCGATCGACCAGCTCCGCCCCATCGTCATCGAGCGCGGGTGGAACGAGCAGGCCGAGGGGAGCGCGCTCATCTCGTTCGGGCGCACACGGGTGCTGTGTACCGCATCCTTCACGAATGGCGTTCCGCGCTGGCTCACCGGCAAGGGCAAGGGCTGGGTGACGGCGGAATACGCGATGCTGCCCCGGTCGACCAACTCGCGCAACGACCGTGAGTCCGTGAAGGGACGGATCGGCGGACGTACTCACGAGATCAGCCGTCTCGTCGGACGCAGCCTGCGCGCGGTCGTCGACATGAAGGCGCTCGGAGAGAACACCGTGGTGCTCGACTGCGACGTTCTGCAGGCCGACGGCGGCACGCGCACGGCAGCGATCACCGGCGCGTATGTCGCACTGGCGGACGCGCTCGCCTGGGGCAAGGCGCACAAGTTCATCGCGCAGAAGGCCACGCCCCTGCTCGACAGTGTCTCGGCCGTGTCGGTCGGCATCATCGACGGTGAGCCCATGCTCGATCTGGCGTATGTCGAAGACGTGCGTGCCGAGACCGACATGAATGTCGTGATGACCGGAAGCGGTCAGTTCGTCGAGGTGCAGGGCACCGCCGAGGGCGCGCCGTTCGATCGCAGCGAGCTCGGCGCGCTGCTCGACCTCGCCGAGACCGGCTGTGAGAGGCTCGCCGAGTTCCAGACCGCGGCCCTGACCGAGCCGGACGGATCGGTCGCGGCGCAGCAGTGAGCGCATCGAGCGTGCCGGCCGGGAGCGGCACGGATGCCCGGGTGCGCGTCGTGCTCGCCACCCACAACTCCCACAAGCTCCGCGAGTTCGCGGCGATCATCGCGCAGCACCTGCCGCAGGTCGAGCTCGTGGAGTACGACGGGCCGGAGCCGGTCGAGGACGGCATCACTTTCGCCGAGAACGCCCTGATCAAGGCGCGGGCGGCGGCCGAGCACACCGGCCTCGTCGCGCTCGCCGACGACTCCGGCATCTGTGTCGACGTGCTCGGGGGAGCGCCCGGCGTCTTCTCCGCGCGCTGGAGTGGACGGCACGGCGATGACGCCGGCAACCTCGCGCTGCTGCTCGCCCAGCTCGGCGACGTGCCCGACCGGTTTCGCGGCGCACACTACACGTGCGCGATCGCGCTGGTGCGTCCCACGGAAACACGGACCGCGGGTGCGGAGTCCACGGGCGCCGAGCGCACGGTGTCGGGAGAGTGGCCGGGCACTCTGACGCGTGAGCCGAGAGGCGCGAACGGCTTCGGCTACGACCCGGCGTTCGTTCCGGAGGGCAGCGACCTGACGGCTGCCGAGCTCGACCCGGACACGAAGAACGCAGACAGCCACCGCGCCCGGGCGTTCCGCGCCATGGTGCCCGCGCTGCAGGAGCTGCTGCAGGCGTAGCCGCCGGGGTTTCCGAGCGGAGCCGCACGCCACCTGGTGCTTCGTCCGTCACCGGACCTACCGTGGAAGAGACATGTCACACGATCCCGGCCACGACCATGGCGCGCACGGCGCGAGCAGGAGCCGCCTGCTCGCCGTGATCTGCATCGTGCTCGCGGTCTTCGTCCTCGAGATCGTGGGTGCGCTTCTCAGCGGTTCCCTCGCGTTGCTCGCGGATGCCGGGCACCTGGTGAGCGACCTGCTGGGGCTGCTGGTCGCCCTTGCCGCGGCCACGGTCGCCGCTCGGCCGCCGACCGATCGTCAGACGTTCGGCTTCCAACGCGTCGAGGTCTTCGGCGCCCTCGTGAACGGCCTCATCCTGGTCGCGGTCTCCATCTCCGTCGCGATCGGGGCCGTGCTGCGGTTGGAGGCACATCCTCAGGTGCAGGGCGGGTGGATGCTCGGGGTCGCCGTGCTCGGCCTGGCCGGCAACGTCGCCGGCCTGCTGATTCTGCGTGGCGGGGCGAAGGCATCCATCAACATGCGCGGCGCCTACCTCGAGGTGCTGGGTGACGCGCTCGGCTCGCTGGCGACCATCGCGGCCGCGGTCGTCATCCTGACGACCCGCTTCGCCTACGCGGACGCGATCGCGTCGCTCGTGATCGCGGTGCTCATCGTGCCGCGTGCCGTTTCGCTGCTGCGCGAGGTGGTGCGGGTGCTCAGCGAGTCGGCGCCGGCATCCACCGACGTGGCGGCGATCCGCCGGCACATCCTCGGAACTGCGGGTGTCGTCGACGTGCACGATGTGCACGTGTGGGCCATCACCTCAGGCGCTCCGGTGTTCTCCGCTCACGTGGTGGTGTCACCCGACGTCTTCGCGCGAGGCCGCGCGGGCGCGCTGCTCGACGAGCTGAACGGATGCCTGTCCCACCACTTCGACGTCGCCCACTCGACGTTCCAGCTCGAGCCTGCCGAGCACGCGGCGCACGAAGGCGACACGCACCGCTGACGCGCGGGCCGTCGCGAGCGTCCGTCCGTGTAGTTGGGTGCTTCGTGCCGGCGTAAGCGCCGCGCCGGTGGGGCCTTGGTTCGGGCGGGCTCCATGCCGGCCGGAGGTTTGCGTCGGTCGGGCCTTCGTGCCTGCCGCGGCCTCGCGTCAGTCGGTGCGACTGCCGGGCTTGCCGAAGACGTCGGTTTCGGCGGAAAGGCGCGCGGCGGCATCCTTCGGCGCGGCCTCGTCACGGGACGGATGCTCCGGTTCGGTGTCGGCCGCCTGCGCCGACTTGTGCGCCTTGCGGACGCCGAGCAGGTAGTGGATGAGTGCCGGGATCACGGTGAGCAGCACAGCAAGCACGAGGATGAGATCGATGTATGTCTCGACGAAGTGCGCGACAGGCTTGATGAAGCCGATGAGGTAGGCGAAGAAGGTGAGGCCACCGCCCCACAGGACGGCGCCGATCGCGTTGTAAACCGAATAGCGGCGGTAGTTCATGTGCCCGACGCCGGCCGCGACGGGAGCGAACGTACGCACCACAGGGACGAAGCGGGCCAGGATGACAGCGAGCGGCCCGAACCGTTCGAAGAACTGGTTCGTTCGTTTCACGTTCTCGATGCTGAACAGACCGGTCTCTTTGCGTTCGAAGATGGCTGGTCCGGCCTTATTGCCGATCAGGTAGCCGACTTCTCCGCCGAGGAACGCCGCCAGGGCGATGAAGAGGCAGACCCACCAGATCTGCAAACCGAAGACCACGTCGGTGGCCGTCAGGATCCCGCTGATCACCAGAAGCGTGTCGCCCGGAAAGATGAAGCCCACGAGCAGGCCGGTTTCGGCGAACACGATCGCGCACACGACGAGCAGAGCCCAGGGCCCCACCGACTGGATGATCACGCCGGGATCGAGCCACGGGATCAGAGCGGAATGGAACACATGTCTCCTGTCGTCGGCGCCCGCGTGGCGTGGCATCCGGTCGTCGGCGGCTTGGCTGAATGATGTGACGACGAACAGTGCGTCGATTACGTGTTTGCAGTGAGTCTAGCGAGGACGGGTGGCGGTCTGCCGAGCATTCGCCGAGTGCAGGAAGGGGCGCCAAGCGCGGGACACTTCGTGAACGGATGTCTCGGGTCGTCGCGGCGTGCGGGAGAGGGGACTTGAACCCCCACGCTCGAAAGCACAGGAACCTAAATCCTGCGTGTCTGCCAATTTCACCACTCCCGCGAGGGTGCTGATCAGCATAGCTGCCGCGGGTCGGTCGCCTGGCGAGACTCCGGGACGTGCTGTCTGAGTCACAGTGCCCGTATCCCCTGAAACACGGAGAGGGCGAGGGCTGTGGATAACTTCTGCGAGACATCCGCGCTGTCCGCCACGATGTCGGCATGACAGACCCGGTGCGCGTGATCGCCGACCGCGTGCGGGAGCGGGTGCGCCGGGACGGCGTCGACCTCACCGCCGACGCCCCGCGAGCCGCGGCCTACACCCGAGACGAGGTGCGCCGCTACACCGAACGCTCGCTGGGCGGCGTGCTGCCGCTGGTCGCTGATGAGGCGAGGGCCGAGAGGGAGGTGCTCGCCTCGCTCACCGGCTTCGGTCCTCTGCAGCCCTATCTCGACGATCCCGAGGTCGAAGAGCTTTGGATCAACGCTCCGGATCGCATCTATATCGCCCGCGACGGGCGGCCCGAGCCGACCGGGCTGCGGCTCACCGATGCGCAGGTGCGCGATCTCGTGGAACGCATGCTGCAGGCGACCGGACGGCGGGTGGATGTCTCGTCACCCTTCGTTGACGCCTCCCTGCCCGACGGCTCGAGGCTGCACGTCGTCATCCCCGATGTCACCCGCGCGCACTGGGCCGTGAACGTGCGCAAGTTCTCGCGACGCATCCGCGACCTCGGCGCTCTCGTGGCGCTCGGCTCGCTCACGCGGCAGGCGGCGGAGTTCCTGCGGATGTGCGTGCTCGCGAACCAGAACATCCTCGTTTCGGGTGCGACGCAGAGTGGCAAGACCACGATGTTGAACGCGCTGCTGGCATCCGCACGGCCTACCGAGCGCATCGTCACGGTCGAGGAGACGTTCGAGCTCGATCTCTCGGCGCCCGATGTCGTCGCGATGCAGTGTCGGCAGCCGAGCCTGGAAGGAACTGGCGAGATCACGCTGCGTCGGCTCATCAAGGAGGCGCTGCGCATGCGACCGGACCGCCTCGTGGTCGGGGAGGTGCGGGAGGCGGAGAGTCTCGACCTGCTTCTCGCGCTCAATTCCGGGCTGCCGGGCGCGTGTTCGATCCACGCCAACAGTGCTCGTGAGGCGCTGGCGAAACTGTGCACGCTGCCGCTTCTCGCAGGGCGGAACATCGACGCGGATTTCGTGCTCCCGACGGTGGCGTCGTGCGTCGACATCGTGGTGTTCTGCACGCTCGATCGCGAAGGACGGCGCAGCGTGACGGAGATTCTCGCCCCCACCGGTGCGGTCACGGGCGGACTCATCGAAGCGAGCCCCGTATTCGCGCAGCGGGACGGCGAGCTGCGCCCGACCGGCGGCTATCCGGCGAAGAGATCCAAGTTCGAGGCGGCGGGGCTCGACCCTGCCGTGGTGCTCGCGCGATGATCGCCGGCATCGGGCTCGGCGGTGCGCTCGGCATCGGAGTGCTGCTGATCGCGTCGCCCTTTCTCTGGCCGGGGCTCGAGCAGCGGCGGCGCGACCGGCTCGGCGACGGCCTGCGCCGACGGCTCGTCCAGGCCGGGATGCCACGCCTCGCACCGTCGGCGTTCCTCGCCGCGAGTCTTCTGGTCGCGCTCGTGTTCTTCGCGGTGAGCCAGGCCGTGTTCGGGGTTCAAGCACTATCAGCAGCGCTCGCGACCGTCGGCTGCTGGCTGCCGTGGAGCCTGGTGTCGTGGCGGGCCGCGGCGCGCGCCAAGGCGAACCGCACGCTGTGGCCGGACCTCGTCGATCAGCTCGTGTCGGCGGTGCGCTCGGGGCTCGCCCTTCCCGACGGTGTCGCCGCGCTCGCCGAAACCGCCCCGCTCTCGACGCGGGAGGCGTTCGCGGTGTTCGAGAAGGACTACCGATCGAGCGGTCTGTTCTCTCCGGCGGCCGACCGTCTCAAGGCAGCGCTCGCCGATCCCGTGGCCGACCGCATCATCGAGACCCTGAAGATGGCACGCAAGGTGGGCGGCGGCGAGTTGGTGACCGTGCTGAAGGCGCTCGCGGCTTCCCTCCGCGACGACGCGGCGGTGAGGTCGGAGATCGAAGCGCGCCAGTCGTGGACCGTCGGGGCCGCACGGCTGGGCGTGGTGGCGCCCTGGCTCGTGCTGGCGCTGCTGGCCACACGACCCGAGGCATCCGTCGCGTACAACACTCCGGCCGGCGCCGTCGTGATCGTGATCGGCCTCGTGGTGTCGCTCGTCGCCTATCGCCTGATGTTGGCGATCGGGCGGCTTCCCGAGGAACGCCGGTGGTTCCGATGAGCCCGCTCGGCGCGTGGGGCGTGCTGTGCGGACTGGGCCTCGGTCTCGGGCTCTGGTCGCTCGCCGGCCTCCTGCCCTCGATGCACCGCCCTCGACTCGTCGATCGGGTAGCCCCCTATCTCGTCGACGTGTCGGAGGCAGCCAGGGAACATGCCCGCCGGAGGACGGCTTCGTCGCTGCCAGTGCTCGGGTCGTTGCTGGTGCCCGTGCTCGGTGGCCTGCGATCGCGGGCGTCCAGCATGCTCGGCGGTGGCGAGGCCATTGCGGTCCGGCTGCGGCAGAGCGCGAGCACGCTGACTATCGAGGAGTTCCGGCTACGGCAGCTCGGCTGGGCGCTCGGTGCAGCGGGAGCAGGCGGTGCGCTCGGTGCGTGGGCGAGCGCGACCCGCCCGGTTCCGGCCGCCGTGCTCGTGGCGGGACCGCTCGTGCTCGCTGCCGCCGGTTTCCTCGTTCCGGATCGGATGCTGTCGGTGCGCGTCTCGCGCCGCCTCGCTCGCATGAGCGAGGAGTTCCCGACGGTTCTGGAACTGCTCACGCTCTCTCTGAGCGCCGGTGAGGGAATCGTGGATGCGATCCGCCGCGTCGCCCGCACCGGATCCGGCGAGCTCGCGGGCGAGCTCGGCCGCGTCATCGCGGAAACGTCCATGGGGACGCCGCTGGCGGTGGCGCTCACGCAGGCGAGCCGTGATCTCCGTCTTCCCGCGTTCACGCGGTGCGTCGATGCCGTGGTGACCGCTCTGGAGAGAGGAACTCCGGTCGTCGAGGTGCTGCGAGCGCAAGCGACCGACGCCAGGGAAGCGGCCAAGCGCGACCTGCTCGAGCAGGCAGGCAAGAAAGAGATCGGCATGCTTCTTCCACTGGTGTTCCTGATCCTGCCGGTCACCGTTCTGTTCGCGGTGTATCCGGGGTTGGTCGTGCTCGAGACCGGATTCTGATGGAGGTCGCAGACCCGTTTCGCCCAGGAGCGAGTCGGGTGACGGAAGCGACGAATTGAGTGAAGGGAAACACAGCATGATCGGCAAGGGGATAGCCCGTGCACGCGCCTTGATGACGGTAGGCGCCTCGAAACGGCCGACGGCGAAGGAGAACGTCGCCGGACCCGCGATGGCGGCGGTGTCGGACGAACGAGGCGACGTGCCCGGCTGGGTGCTGATCACGCTGATGACGGCGGGCTTGGTGATCATCATCTGGGGTCTCGCCGGTCCCGCGCTCAGCGGCGTCTTCGAGCAGGCCATCGAGCGTGTCAGCTCGTTCTGATCGGCAGCAGGAACCGTGGCTGGGTGACGAGCGAGGGTCCGCACCCGCCGAGTTCGTGATGGTCGGCGCGCTGCTCACCGTGCTCACCGTGGCCGTCCTCCAGCTCGGCTTCGCGCTGCTCGTACGGAACACGCTCATCGATGCTGCGGCAGAGGGTGCCCACGTGGCGGCGCTCGCGGACAATACCCTGATCGACGGGAGAGAGCGCACCCGTGCGCTCATCGACACGGCAGTCGGTGAGCGGTACGCGAGCGACGTGAGCGCGACGTACAGCAGATACCGTGGGATGCCCGCCGTTGAGGTCACGGTGCGAGCGCCGTTGCCGCTTCTGGGACTCTTCGGCCCCGATCATGCCCTGGAGGTGTCGGGGCATGCGCCTGTTGAGACGCTTCCCTGAGCGACCGCGTGCGCTCCTCGGGTCCGAGACGGGCAACGCCGCCCTCGAGTTCCTGACGGCCGGACTCATCCTTCTCGTCCCCACGGTGTATCTCGTGATCGCGCTGGCGAGCATCCAAGGCGCGCAGCTCGCCGCGGCGGGTGCTGCGCGTCAGGCGGCACGTGTGTATGTGCAGGCGGCGAGCGACGAGGATGCCTCGGGCGAGGCATCCTCGGCCGTCGCGTTCGCGCTCGCCGACTTCGGACTCGCTCCCGATGCCGCCAGCGTCGCCGTGCGATGTGAGCCCCACCCCGATGTCTGCCTCACCCGGCGAGGAACCGTGACGGTCACCGTGCGTGTGAATGCGGCGCTCCCGCTCGTTCCCGACGTGCTCGATCTGCGTCGGGATGCGACCGTGGCGGTGCAGGCCACCAGCACTCAACGAGTGTCGAGACTTTGGAGCGGACGGTGAGGGCCGCGGCGGAGCTGATGGCGAAACCCATGGCGGAGCGGCTGGCGTTCGTCGGGGAACGGCCGGTGCAGCGCACGCTGAAGCCCGCGGTGAGGCGCGTGGCGGAGTCGACGGCAGGTCCGATCGGGAAACCGGGGCGGAGAGGCACGACGCAGGCGGCTCTGCGCGATGACACCGGATCGATCTTGCCGCTCACGATCTTCTACGGCGTGCTCTGCATCGTCGTCGTGCTGCTCGCGGCATCGGCCACGTCGCTCTATCTCGAGCGCGAGCGACTGTTCGCGCTCGCCGACGGGGCCGCGCTCGCCGGAGCCGAATCGTACGATCTGAGCTCGGTCACACTCGCCGACGGCAGTCCCCACCCCGTGCTCGAGCCGACCGAGGTGCGCAAGGCGGTCGCGGACTACCTCGAATCCGCCGTCGCGGACGGCTTCGACGGGCTCCGAATGGAACGAGCGACGACCGAGGACGGACGCAGCGCGAGCGTGCAGATCTCGGCGGTATGGCATCCGCCCGTCGTCTCTCTCCTCGTGCCTGCCGGATACCGGCTCGACGTCACGTCATCGGCCAGGAGCGTCTTCGGGTGAGCCGCGCGGCCGTGCTGCGCGCATGCAGCTCAGCACGGCACAGCAGCCCAGCACGGCAGACCGCGGCACGGCACACCGCGGCCCAGCACGAGGCCAGCAACACGACCTAATGCAGATCGCGGTTGCGACGCACCGTGTAGAGCACGCCACCCGCGCAGATCATGAGCAGCAGGGCCACGCCCACGGTGACGAGCGCCGATCCGATCTGAGCCGGGATGCCCGCGGTACCGTCGTCGTGCCCGTCGTGCCCGTCGTGCCCGCCGACCACTGCCTCGGGAGCCTCGGTGCTGCTTGCGGTGGGCGCGGGCACCGCGGGAGGGGTCGGACTCACCGTCGGTGTCGCGCCGCCGGTCGCGCTCCCGGCGGCGCCGGACGTCACGGTTGGGCCGGTGCTGGTGCTCGTGCCGGCGCCGCAGTTCTGCTCGCGATAGCTCACGAGCCGGCCGGGATCGTCGATTCTCGCGCCGCCACCGTCGTAGCCGTGGTCCGGAACGCCCGGCCCGCAGCCGCCGAAATAGTCGCCGAACGTGGCATCCACCCGGCCACCGGCGCGCGGCGCGATCTCGACCGCCGTGCGCGTCACGCTCTGGAACGCGGAACTCATCACGGTGACCGTCCCGCTGATGCTCGAGGGCTCGGCCGAGATGCCGACCGCGAAGTGGCCGAGATCGGAGTTCTCCACGTTCACCACGGAGGACGGGCCGTCGAGAGCCGTCAGTGCGATCGCGGTGCCTTTGCCACCGCCCGATGCGGTGCGGTCGAGCGCGGACACCTCGACCCCGCGGGACCCGCTGATGCTCACGGCGGCGTGCGAGACGTGGACGGCGACGGTGCTGTCCACGACCGCGTTCGACACGGACCGCAGGTCGATGCCTGTGCCCACGTCGACGAAGGTGTTGGCATCGAGCGCCGGGGCGTCCGTGTGCTGCACGAGCATGCCGGTATCGTTGGACTGGAACGTGTTGTCGAGCATGGTGAGGTCATCGGCGCGGTCTGCCCATACCCCGGTCGACGTGCCGGAGGCGCCCGCGCGGCCGAGGAGCGCATCCGAGTGCAGGTAGGCGCCGGCGGCGCCGTCGAGCACGATGCCGCGGTGACACTGCACCGCTGAGGAGTTCACGATGCGCACGTGGTTCGACGTGACGCGGATGCCCCGGGTTGCGCCCGACGCGTCCGCGCACGTCGTTCCGACGGAGTCGATCGTCACACCGTCTGCGGTGACCGAGACGGCGGTGCCTGCGGCCGGTGCGCGGACGGTGGCCTGCAACGACTCCAGAACGATCGGCTTGTCCACGCGCACCGGGCCCCGGTACTCGCCCGTCTGCAGAAAGACGGTGTCGCCCGGCTTCGCGCTCGCGATCGCGGCGTTCACGTCGCCTCCCGTGTGCACGGTGATGCGGCGCACCGAGGCGGATGCCGTCGGGGCGAGGAGGGCGGCGCCGACCAGCGCCGCGACGGCCGCGCCTGCGGCCGCCACGGCCGTGCGCCGCACGAGAGGGATCACGTGCGCGCCGAGGGCTCTCTTGCGCCGAGACATCCTGTCTTCCAGCATCCTCCCGCCGCCACGGCAAGGGAAGAGAGCGCAGACGCACAGGAAGAACGTTGACACGCAAGCCAAGAACGAGGGGTCGAGGAGAGACTCCGCGAACACGGCCGGCAGACCTGGCCGGGTGCACCCGCGACGAACGCGAGGCGCGGGACCGAAGGGAGAAGGACTTGAGGAAGGGAGGCCTCGAAGAGAAGGCGCCGGGGCGTCAGGCGCTCGCCGCGGCGCGGCGCTTCGGCACGTACCGAGGCACGAAACGAATGAGCATGACGACGCCGACGAGGCCGAGCACGCCCATGCCGATGCTCGCGGCGCCGAGCGAGAAGACGGCGGTCACGCCCGAGACGAGCAGCGGGGCGCCCGCCTGCCCGGCATCTCCGGTGAATCGCCAGGCGCCCAGGAACGGCGCAGGATCGGCGCGAGGCGCGAGATCCGCCCCGAGGGTCATCAGGATGCCGCTGCCCACCCCGTTCGCGACAGCCATCGCCACCGCGACGACCGTGAACCAGGTCTGGTCGACGACGAAGGCGAGCGCGATGTGGGTGATGCTCAGACCGAGCATGGAGGGCAACGCCGACCACAACCGGCCGAACCGGTCCATGATCTGCCCGGATGTGTAGAACAGGGCGAAGTCGACGGCGCCCGCGATGCCGATGATGAGCGCGGTGTTGGCCGCGGACATCCCGATCGCGACGGCGAACAGCGGCAAGATGACGGTGCGGGATGACCGCAGCGCGGCGATCAGAGCCCCGCACGTCCCCATGCGCGCCAGCACCGCGCGGTTCGTCCAGATGGTGCGGAAGAGGCCCTCGGTGCGTTCCTTCGCCTCGGCACGGCCGGCATCCGGCGTACTGGCGGCCTTCGTCGGGACCGCTGCGCCGCCGGCCACCACTGTCGCGGTCGGGTCGGGCACGATGAGCAGCACCACGGTCGCCGCCACGCACATCACGATATGCACCCAGAACACGGCGTGCGCATTGCCGAACAGGGCGATCACA
Source organism: Humibacter albus DSM 18994 (assembly GCF_000421825.1). GTDB lineage: Bacteria > Actinomycetota > Actinomycetes > Actinomycetales > Microbacteriaceae > Humibacter > Humibacter albus. Next base: position 47,958 of record NZ_ATXT01000001.1, on the reverse strand, counting down.
CCCGCGCTGATGAACGGGCCGATGAACCAGCCGCCGCGGAACACCCCGCCCAGCGTCGACAGCGCCCTTGCGCGGTAGCGCAACGGCACATAGCCGGTCATGAAGGCATGCCGGGCGAGCGCGAACACGCTGGTGGCGAGACCGATCAGGAACACGCCGATCGTGAGCATGAGGTCCCCGGGCGCGAGCAGACACACCACGAGGCCGACGATGCAGAGCATCGCAGAGGCGATCATCGATGTGCGCTCCCCGAACCGGGAGACGATCCATCCGCTCGGGATGTCGCCGATCATCTCGCCGACCATGATCATGCCGCCGATGAATCCTGCCAGCGCGAGCCCCGAGCCGAGGTCGTGCGCGAGCACCGGAATGATCGGGATGACCGCACCCTCGCCGATGGAGAACAGTGCGGTCGGCAGGAACGCGGCGAGTGCGACGTCTCGAATGCTGAAGTTCGTCTCGCCCGTCGTGCTCATGTCGCCTGACAGCCTATGCGGGCTGCCGACGACGCGCTGGAACTCGCAGTTCCTGCGTAGCGCGTGCTCCGGCGCGGCGCGGCAAGACGCGTGCCCCCGGTATCCTTGAGCGGTCATGATCGAACTCGACCTGAGCGCGCAGATCGCAGACGTGCGCGCGACCTTCTCCGACATCCGTGCCGTCGTCGATGTCGACCGCCTTCGCGCCGACATCGAGCGGCTGAGCGAGGAGGCGGGCGTCCCCGACCTCTGGGACGACCCCGAGAAGGCGCAGAAGGTCACCAGCGCGCTGAGCCACCGGCAATCGGAGCTCGCGCGCATCACCGGCATCGAGCGGCGGCTCGACGACCTCGAGGTCCTCGTCGAGCTCGCCAATTCCGAGGGCGACGACGAGTCTGCCGAGGAGGCCAAGAACGAGCTCCTCGAGCTGCAGAAGACCGTCGGCGACCTCGAGGTGCAGACGCTGCTCGACGGCGAGTACGACGAGCGACCCGCCGTCGTGACGATCCGCGCGGGAGCCGGGGGAGTGGATGCCGCCGACTTCGCCGAGATGCTCCTGCGCATGTACCTGAGGTGGGCGGAGCAGCACGGCTACTCGGCGCGGGTCATGGACACGAGCTACGCCGAGGAGGCGGGCATCAAGTCCGCCACGTTCGAGGTGGACGCTCCGTACGCCTTCGGCACGCTCTCGGTCGAAGCGGGCACGCACCGGCTGGTGCGTATGAGCCCCTTCAACTCCGCGGGCAAGCGACAGACGTCGTTCGCGGCGGTCGAGGTGATCCCGCTGATGGAGGAGGCGCAGGAGGTCGACATCCCCGAGACCGACATTCGCGTGGATGTCTTCAGGTCGTCGGGTCCGGGCGGCCAGTCGGTGAACACCACGGACTCCGCGGTGCGCATCACGCACCTGCCGACGGGCATCGTGGTGTCGATGCAGAACGAGAAGTCGCAGATCCAGAACCGTGCCGCGGCCATGCGCGTGCTGCAGTCGCGACTGCTTCTGCTGCAGCGCGAGGCGGAGGCGGCGGCCAAGAAGGAGCTCGCCGGCAACATCACGGCCAGCTGGGGCGATCAGATGCGCTCCTATGTGCTCGCGCCCTATCAGATGGTCAAAGATCTGCGCACTGAGCACGAGGTGAACAACCCGCAGGCGGTGTTCGACGGCGACCTCGACGGATTCATCGCGGCGGGCATCCGCTGGCGCAAGCAGGACCACGACTGACACGGGGTGAGTCGCTCGGTCGCATCGGCCGGACGTGTGCTTAGGCTGGGCGGGTCATGATCCGATTCGACCACGTCAGCAAGAGCTACAAGGGAACCCCCCGCCCGGCCCTCGACGACATCTCGACCGAGATTCTCCGCGGAGAATTCGTGTTCGTGGTGGGCGCGTCCGGCTCGGGGAAGTCCACCTTTCTGCGCTTGATCCTGCGCGAAGAGAAGGCCACACGCGGCAAGCTGCACGTGCTCGGCCAGGATCTCGGCAGCATCTCGAACCGCAAGGTGCCGTACTTCCGCCGCAATGTCGGCGTGGTCTTCCAAGACTTCCGGCTGCTCACCAACAAGACAGTCTTCGACAACGTCGCGTTCACGCTGAAGGTGATCGGCAAGTCGAAGGGGTTCATCCACGAGGCCGTGCCCGATGTGCTCGCCATGGTCGGGCTCGAGGGCAAGGCGCAGCGCTTTCCGCACGAGCTCTCCGGTGGTGAGCAGCAGCGTGTGGCGATCGCACGTGCGGTGGTGAACAAGCCGCAGATCCTGCTCGCGGACGAGCCGACCGGAAACCTCGACCCGGCCACCAGCGCGGGCATCACGGCGGTGCTGGAGCGCATCAACGCCGCCGGCACCACGATTCTGATGGCCACGCACGAGGCGGGCATCGTCGACCGCATGCAGCGCCGCGTGATCGAGATCAAACAGGGCGTTCTGGTGCGCGACGAGCGCCACGGCGGCTACGGCTTCACTGCCGCGATCCCGGTGCAGAGGGGTGAGCGCGAGGCGGTCGTCGCGTCGTATTCGCCCGACGCCGCTGACAGTGCCGTTGCCACGCCGGCCGCGGCCGCGACGTTGGTGACCGCCAAGCCGTCGCGCGCACAGCGCAAGGCGGAGAAGAAGGCGGTGAAGGATGCCTCGCGCGGCTCTCGCTCCGCGCGTCACGCCGAGCCCGCTGTCGCAGCTGTCGTCACGAGCGCAGGCGAGTCGGCTTCGAAGGAACGGCCGATGCCCGCGCAGAACACGCCGGCGCAGAACACGCCGGCGCAGAACGTGCCGGCGCAGGCGGCACCGCCGACCGTTCCGGCGCCCGAACGGTCGGCGACCACGTCGTCCGTGCCGATCGTCTCGGGAGCCGGAGCCGGAGCCGGAGCCGCAGTCGCCGCGCCCGAGAGCGCCGGGGCGGCGCATCGTCGCACGTCGCCGCCGGAGGCGGCGGAGGAGCGCCGCGCGGCATCCGCGGACGAGTCTGCGGAACGCGAGCCGGTCGCCGCGGTGGTGCCGACGGCATCCAGGAGCGCGGGAGCCGCGGTCGACGCCCACTTCGCGGGACCGCCGACGGCGCCCGTTCGCAGACCCGAGTCGGACGACGTCGCCGAGCTGTCTCTCGCGGAGCGCCTCGGCTTGCGTGCGCCGGAGAGGCGCGACCACGACGACGACTCGAACCAGGATGTGGGGCCGGTGTCATGAGATTCGCTCTCGTCATGTCTGAGGCGGGCAGCGGTCTCAAGCGCAACCTGTCCATGGTCATCTCGGTGGTGCTGGTCACCTTCATCTCGCTCACGTTCGTGGGCACGGCCATTCTGATGCAGATGCAGATCGGCCAGATGAAGACGTACTGGTACGACCGTGCACAGGTGGCGGTGTACATGTGCACCGAGACCGACGTGAGCACGACCTGCCAGGGCCAGGACGCCACGCAGGATCAGATCGACGCCGTGAAGGCGAAGCTGAAGTCCGCAGCGCTGTCGCCGTTCATCGAGAAGTTCTACTTCGAGAACCACAAGCAGGCCTACGCGGATTTCAAGAAGCAGTTCAAGGGCAACCCGGTCGCTGACTACGTGACGCCGGAACTGCTGAACCAGACCTTCTGGATCAAGCTCAAGAACGAGCAGCAGTCCGACGTCATCGCGCAGAGCCTGAGCGGCGTCGCGGGCGTGCAGTCCGTGACAGACCAGCGAAGTTACCTGGACCAGATCTTCCGCATCCTCAACGCGGCCAGCTTGACGGCGATCGCGATCGCGGCGGTCATGCTCGTCGCCGCGGCACTGCTGATCGCCACCACTATCCGGTTGTCGGCGTTCTCTCGAAGACGGGAGCTCGGCATCATGAGGCTGGTGGGGGCATCCAACGGCTTCATCCAAACGCCGTTCGTGCTCGAGGGCATGCTGGCGGCACTGATCGGCTCGCTGCTCGCGGTGGGCGCGGTGTTCGGCATCGTGCAGTTCTTCGTGCGCGGATACCTCGCGCAACGCATGCAGCTGACGTCGTTCGTCGGGCTCGACAGCGCCTGGATCGTGGCGCCGATCCTGGTGATCGTCGGCATCGGGCTCGCCGCGCTCGCCTCGAACATCGCGATCACGCGCTATCTCAAGGTCTGAGTCAGGGTTTCGTCGCGCTATGCTGGTGGGCTGCTGTGCCCGACGGCGCAGCGTCGTGCGGCGTCGATGAGCAGCGCGGCAACGAGAGCGATGAGGAGACGTGAGCCATGCCCAGGGAACGTGGTCAGAAGGTGGTGGCGACGAACCGCCGCGCCCGCCACGACTACCTGATCGAGGACACGTATGAGGCAGGCCTCGTGCTCACCGGCACCGAGGTGAAGTCGCTGCGCGAGGGACGGGCGTCACTGGTGGACGGCTACGCGTTCATCGACGGGGGAGAGGCGTGGCTCGATGCCGTCTACATTCCCGAGTACCTCGACGGCACGTGGAACAACCACGCGCCGCGTCGCAAGCGCAAGCTGCTGCTGCACAAGCAGCAGATCGTGAAGATCGCGAACAAGATCAAAGACGGCGGTTACACGGTGATCCCGCTGCAGCTGTACTTCTCCGACGGCCGCGCCAAGGTCGAGATCGGCGTCGCGAAGGGCAAGCGCGAATACGACAAGCGCCAGGCGCTGCGCGAGCGGCAGGACAAACGCGAGGCGGAGCGCGCCATGGCGAACAAGAACCACCTCGGCGAGTAGCGCGTTCAGGGCGGGCGGCTTCCTCCCCAGGAAGAGCCCGACGATCTTGCGCGAAATCGTGAGCGGCACTGCCGGTCGGGGCGCGGATGCTTAGAGCAAGCCGCCGGCGAGCGCCTGCACGAGCGCTTCCTGCGTCTCGCCCAACCACCAGTAGAGCGCGCGATCGAGCGCGAACTCCTCGCCGGGGCGGCCGAGATCCTCGTCGTGTTCGATTCCGAGTCGTTCGGCCGTGAGCAGGCGCAGATCCGTGAGATTGCGCAGCAGCGCGTGCGCCAGCTCTGCATCGAACTCGACGGTGCGGGCCGGTACGCGACGCCACGGCGGACCCCAGTCGTGCCGGGGAGCCGCGGAGAAGGCATCCATGATGCGGCGCGCGCCGTCGCTCTTCGTGCCGGCGAGGTCGACATCGGTGAGCGAGTGGAATTCTCGGGCCGCCTCCGGATCAGCCGAGTACGCATCGGGAAAGAGCGGATGCTCTCGCACCGTTCCGTCCGAGACGTCCTGTAACCGTTGCGCGAGCGTGCCCATCAGGTCGGCTTCGAGCTTGGTGAGCGCGGCGAACTCGGGCTCGGTCAGGACGACGGTCACGCCCCCGCCGCCCAGCGACCGCACGGAACTCACTTCTCGGCCCGCTCGACGGTCGCCGTGAGCCCGAACGAGTGCATGGCGTGCACGTGCGCCTCCATCGCCTCGCGGGTACCCGTGGCGACGATAGTGCGGCCGTCGTGGTGAACCTGGAGCATCAGCTTGGTGGCCTTCTCCTTGCTGAACCCGAAGTAGCTGCGGAACACGTAGACCACGTACGACATCAGATTGACCGGGTCGTTCCAGACGATGGTCTGCCAGGGCGTGTCGAGGCTGTGCCGAGGGGTGAGGTCGACGGCCTCCTCGGTGCGCTCGATCGTCGCAGGGCTCGAGGCTGCGGATGCCTGGAGAACGGTGGATGCCACCCCTCCAGATTCGCACATCGGGCATGACAGGCGCACGTTCGGTGTTGTACCCTAGAAGGCCGCCACGTTGTGACGGATGCACCTTACAGAAACTCAACAGCGCGTGACAGTGGCCCGCCTCATGGGGATGATCGGTTTCGACATCGTCTGCGAGATTACGAGAAGCGGGTCGAGGATGCAGGGTTATCTCGTTAACGCTCCTTGCAAAACAATAAGTGCCAATTCCAACAGCACTGTCTCCGCTAAGGCCCAGGTCGCTCTCGCGGCCTAGTCGTTCTTAGCGACTCAAAGAGACCGTCAGACCGGGGACTTCTCTCTACCCGGATCCTGGCGTCAGTGAGAGAGATTGCTTCTGCGCATCGTCAGGGGGCGTAGGAGGACACTTACCGTGACTGGGTTCGTCGGATCAGCTGCCCATGGCAAGTTCCGGGACCGAGCAAAGCGCCCTCATGGGATACGCCCGTAGAAGGCGTATGACCACAGCGATGGACGGGGGTTCAATTCCCCCCATCTCCACTTAGATGCTCTTATCAAAAGCGCATCTGGCCGTTGTCGCGTGACTGTTGAGTGGATGAGGGACTGCCCGTGAGAGTGGTCCCTCATCCAGTTTTCGGCTTTGTGTGGGGCGTCGGAGCGTTGATGAGTTCGTCGTAGACGTCGTTGAGTTCTATCCAGATCTGGTCAGGTTGCGGGCCGAGGAGGATGCGCTTGAAGAGCGCGCGGTTGAGCTGCTCCCGCGTGGCTTCATCAGCTTGGAGATAGTGGTCGACGCTGTGCTGGAGCAGATCCAGCGCAATGCGCAGCTTCTGCTCGAGTGCGTTGTCATCGATTTGGACAGCAGCGAGTTCTTGCTGGATGCGCGTCGTCTCGGAGTTGAGCTTTCGCTGGTGCTTGAGGAGGGACTCGCGGGGGAGCACGTCCTCGTAGTAGAGCTCGAGGAGCTTCTCCCGACGGGAGTCGATCTTGCGGGTCTCGTTCTCCAGCTCCTCGCGTCGTTGCGCGTGGAGAGCGTGCTGTCGTCGGAGCTTTGCGAGGGCGATGTCTTCGATGCCTTGGCGCTGTTGCTCGGTGAGCGTGATCGTCCGATAGGCGTCTTCGACGCGCTTCTCCACATCGGCAACGGGGAGGGCTTTGCGCTGTAGACAATCGTCGCCTTGCCGACGAGAGCAGATGAAGTACTGGTAGACACGTCCACTCTTCGAGCGTGTGTTCTGGATGATCAGGCGCCGGCCGCACTCGATGCAGTAGACGGTGCTCTTGAGGTAGTGATTGTGAATGCGTGAGCGCTGCCCGTTGCGTCGTGCCGTGAGTATGTCTTGGACGGGTCGCCCAGGTGACCGGGTCGACCAGCGGTTCATGGCTGCCGGGATATTCGACGCCGTTAAGAGCGACGACGCCCGTGTAATACGGGTTCTTCAGCAGATAATGTACCGTCCGCAGGGTTACCGGCGTGGCCGGTGTGCTGGGTGTCGACCGCGTGCTCAAGCCGCGGCTGTTTAACGCCTCCACCAACTGCATCACGCTCCAGTTCCCGGTCGCGTAGGCGTGGAACGCCCAAGCGATGTGCGGGGCGCGTTCGGGGTCCACGGTCACGATCCGCTGCTCTGTGCCGTCGGCGTTGCGCGTGCGCGTGTTGAGGTAGCCGAGCGGCGCGCGGCCCACGCTTCCTCCTTGGATCACCTTCTGACGCATCCCCTTCTTGACTTCGGTCGCGAGGTTCTGTGAGTAGAACTCCGCGATGGAAGCCATGATCCCATGCAGCAACCGGCCACTCGGCGTGACGTCGATTGCCTCGGTGCTGGAGACGAGGCGAGCACCGCTGCTGTGGATCGTGTTCGTGAGACTCGCATCGTCGGCACGGTTTCGCGCAAGTCGGTCGATCTTGTGGACGATGACGAGATCAACCGCATGAGCCTGCACATAGTCGAGCATTCGCTGCAACTCGAGACGTGCGAGCGAACGTCCGGATCGGCCGCGCTCGACGAACTCGACGATGACCAGCGCCCCGAGCTCGTGCGCGCGTCGCTTGTTCGCCTCGCGCTGCGCAGGAATTGAGAATCCATCGCCGTCGGCTCCCCCCGCAGCCTGCTGGTCGGTGGAGACACGAACGTACGAGACCGCGCGTAACGGAGACGGAATCTGCTTGTCCTGAGGGATATGTGTCATCCATCAACCGTCAGGTTGCTTTATCGTGATGCGCCAGGTGACATGCGGTGTGCCGACTACCGTGCGATGTGTTGAGGGCGTTCTCGCGTCCGGATGAAGCCGGTGTTTACCGGCCCACGAACCGCCAGTCGGCGCTCAAGGACGTAATCTCGATCACCTTGATCTCGTGGTCGCAAGCTGCTGCGTCCACGTCGAAGAGAACCACGTTGCGTCCATCAGCATGGAGTGAACTGGAGTAGAGCACTCCATCGAGTCCGAGCGATTTCGCAAGTTCGCACAGGTATTGCGTGGGGATGTAGTCGGTTGGCTGATCGGACACTCGTACTGGCTTTTTGAGTTCATGACCCAGAGCTGAGAGATATCGGTGGAATGAGACTCTGCGGATCTGTTCAGCCACCGAGTCAACTTCCTCGATATCGAAGAAGTCGGGGGCCTCAACATCGGCGAGGTTAAGGACCGAGAGGTCACGCGTGGCGTGGAAGGTTCCGATAGCTACTTGAGTGTGGTTGGCGACGCGCGTCTCATAGATGCAGGTTTCTAAGGCGAACGACAGGTACAAATAAGGAATGCCGACGGGGTTGGCACGTCCCGCCGCCGCCTTGATCGCTGGTGGCGCGCCCATTTCGATCGCAGACGGCGCTGTCTCCTCGAAAACCCTGGCTCGGTACAGCGCTATGTCCTTCTGAATGTGTTCGACACTTTCGAGCAGCACGCGCTCAAGGATCTTTCGGTCAGGGACGGTTTGCGGGAAGTATCGATTGCGCGTCCGTATCTCGTCAGAGAACTGTGCCCAGGAGAGTAGCGGGTCTGTTCCGCCGTATTCGCCTGTAGTCTTCAGCCGAACTTTCGTACCGTAGTCGGCCAGCGGATGCTCGTCTTGAATGGCGGAGACGAGAAACTGTCGGAGCTTTCGGGGCTCATCGAAGCTGAAGATCCGCCAGTCCTGTTGGATTTGGAGGTGTAGTTCCAGACCGTATCCGACGCGATCCTCTAACTCATAAATCTCGAAGAGTCGGATGAAGCTGTCGATCCATGCCGTGGTAGGCCAGGTGTGTGGATCGTAGCCGTGTCCAAAGTCGCAGTTTCCTGGTGAAGACTGTGGCGGACTCGCATTCAACACCCATGTGCTTGCAGAGAAGCACTTCGCGCAAGCTCTCACGGTCTGCTCAGGATTCCAGACATCAACTCAAGGTGGTTCTGGATAGATAGCTTCTTCACGATTCCGAGCCCGGGGTACGTGCTGTTTGCCACATGGGATCGGAAGACCTCCGATGCTTCCGTGTGAATGTCATGGAGATCGAGGAAGGCGACGAGCTTTCGAGCTGCTTCAAGGAACTTGCCGCCGACGTTCGCGGTGTCGCCGTTACTCTCCGATGTGAAGTGTCGGATCAGGATAGGAGCACCAGGGTGAGGCTCATATGTCCAGTGAATCGCCACGGCGCGTGGCGTGAAGCCGCCGTCGGCATAGGGTTCACCGATCGTCAAGTAGTCGGAGAAGCCAAACCAACTCTCCTCGACGTAAAAAAGGTGGTCGTCGGTGAACACTGACTCTTCCTTACCGAGGTAGGCAGCGTTCCGCTCTTCTCCAGGGAAGCCGTCGCGGAGTGTTATGCCTTGTGAACTTGCCAAGAGATCACGGAAGTACCTTCTTCTCCAGCGGTCATCGATAACATCGAACTCACGACGCAGATCGCTGGTGAGGGACGGTAGCTCGCCGAGCCCCTCAGCGATCCCTTTATGGATTAACGTTAGGCGCCCCTGTCCAGCAATCTGCTCCCGGTAGTTCGCGATTAAGTCTGCAACGTTAGTGCGCTCATCTATAAGAAGTCCCAGGTTCCAGTTCGTTGACCGGTTCTGTTCCGAGAGATACTGCGCAAGTTCGGGCGCTACATGGGGGTTGCGAAGTTCACCTACGCTCGGATTCAGCACCAGTACAAATCCGATCGAGGCATCGTGCATCGCGGTCAAACAGCGGTCGAGACCGGATCCGTTGGGAGAGCGAACCGGCTCGATGATCGGGATGACTTTCTGCTGTTTTCCCAGCAGGACGCTGAGTTCTTTTAGCGCAAGCAGCTCATATTGCTTTCCGCGTAAGTACGGGAAGTACAATTCAGGATCCCTTCGACTTGAGCCAACGCATCAGGTTCTCTTGTTGGCGCGCATCGGGGTCGAGCTGCACGACGAGCGCTCGCAACGGCAACATGGTGGAACTAAGCATCATCCGACGACTGTTTCGTAGCTGCCGGGCTTTCAGTGCCTGCTGCATCAACTTCTGAAATTCAGTAGCGGGTATCTGCTCGGCCAGCGAGAGGAACCGTTCGTAGCGGAGTCCGTTAGGAGCGTCTGGGACGTTCCCGAACCATTGTTCCAGCACCGCCGTTACCTCGTTCATTCGCAGCATGTTGAACATGGTTCTGAGGTCAAAGGAGTCCAATTGCGGCGTCGCGGGCTTCACCGTTGAAAGGCGATCCCGCGGTCCGACTGCAATCAAGCCAGTCGGGGTATCGTCGAGTATTCGTTGATATTTCTCGACATCGCCGATGTGGGCGACTACGTTGACGTACGGAAATGCGCGATAGTAGTTATCAAGTTGGGTATTCAACTTCTCTGGCGAGTCGAACTCCGTCTTGATTTCGTACACGGCTCCTCTGCCATTTACGAGGACGCAGTCGGCGATCGAGTCGCCGACCCGGAACTCGTTCAGGAGCGCCGAGTTTGCGGCGCGGTGCTGTCCAACGAAGACTTTGCTGGCGATCAAATTGCGATAGAAGTACTCGCTGCGATAGCCCTGCCGCATCAACTGGTAGGCAACGTCAACGACATCGTGGTTTGTCGCGTCGCTGTCCAGGTTGAGTTCTACGCGAAGGCGGTACGCAGTTGCATCGGCTCGCGTCGACGACTTCCCGCTTGCGAGTGGACGGAACACCGCTGTTGAGAAGAGTCGCGACGCCTCACGTTCGAGTACAGTCGGCACGGTCGATCCTCCCAGGTATCGTCCTCATCGTAGTGTGTGGCCGGCTCTGCTGGGCATCTTCGTCCGCGTGAGCCGTCAACGTCGTCCGGTTTTCGCGGAGCCTGTTCAGTCACTAGGGATCATCTCATTGGCATGCGACAGGCTGAGCCGCTAGAGCGGGTTCCTACGCCGGTGTCATGAGCCTTGATAACCGCTTCGCCCCACTCTCTCCTCAGGGTTCGGCGACGGCACGTCCTCATGGCGTCTTAGGCTCGACGGTGTGGCTTGGCGAGACGGCTGTCGGCCGGAAACACGATCACCTGGCGTCCGGCACAATCTAGATCGGGAACCCTACAACAGCAATCGGACCCATTCGCGTACCTGATCGGTTGTCGCGAAACTTGCAAGGTGAGCACCGCCTACAGATCCGAACCTAATGCTGCCGATCTCCGATATGGATTGTCTCGATCCCCGGGTTGGGTCAGGGATCGCTTCCGAGTCCATGATTAGTGCTTCATTGAGATGCTCAAGTGCATTTCGCCAATTCCGTAGGTTGGCGGAGAAGGGCGGCGCGACTGCATCATCTGCGATTGCTTTTTCAACCCAAATCGCAAGTTGCATAACCATCCAGACGAAGGTGTGGTTCGTTACCCATAGGCACCGGAAAGAGGCGCCCTCATCCGGTGGATAGTCGTAATCCATCCTCTCGAGCATGGATAGATTTGCGTTGTGCTGCTTCTCCGCGGTGTCAAGGGCGTCCGCTTGATTGAGAACCGCCTCTGCCCAAGCAAGCGCGAGAACTGTTGGGATGTCCTCGTCGTTGGCCGCTGAGTAGGCGAACAGGCCGGATAGTCCCATGTGTCGACTGTAGTGGTGGGTGCAGATGGCTGATGTTCCGTAGGCGAACCAAGGCTATGATTCCGGGGTCACCAGTCCATGTTTTGCTGACGCTCCCATTCGTCTGCGCTACGAGAACAAAATGCTTCGAACTCGGCTGGCGGCAAGCGGTATGACTCGATGTCTTCGGCATACAAACTGACATCGAACCCACCGGTGATCCACCTCGCCGCGTTGCCGAGCGCTGGCCCCATCATGAGCACCTCGACGTCGTCGAAGACCGACTTGATGTCGTCAAGTCCTTGTTCGCCGAATGGGTCAAGCTTGAACGCGGGCGTCTCCTCAATGCCTGTGAGCATTAGCGGAACCGCGCCAACTCCCTCCAAATACACCGCACTGGTCGAACCCATTTTGTCGTGCCCATGGGCTCGCGGATTTCGGAACGTCTCTGCGATCCTGAGGAGCCGATCGTAAAGCAGCTTCGGCTCGCGTGCATGTACTACATCCAGCACGGTCTTGAACTTTTCACCCCACGGTGCGGCAAGAAACCGGATCAGATCCAGCGAGGCGGGGTCAGCGCCCGAAAAGGGCAGCGCAAGTGCAAGGTATCGCTCCAGATACGCGAAGAAGGCGACGATCATGGAGTCAGACAGGTAGCGGCGCTCTTGAACGCGCCGCAATTCACGATTCACCCCATCGATCCATCGAGACATGAACTCGTCGTCGCCAGGCGATGCATTTTGCGGAGTGCTTGATCCCTTTTCCTCAGCAAGCATCCGGAAGTAGAGATACGCGCGCTGCAGATCTGCGACGTTGTTCTTCAGGATGAGGCGTCCGCGCTTCACCTCGGACTTGATGGCGGGGTAGAAGATGTCGGTTTCGGCTACCCGGATCGCACGCTGGAGAGTCGCCATCACTCGATCGCCAAGAGAGGTCGCTGCTGGGTCGTCCCATTCATCGGGCACCCAAAGGTAGAGGTTGACTCCGAGCTTCTGGTCTTCGAGCGCACACGGGATGCCTTCGAAATCGAATGGGACGCGCCAGGCAACTTTTTCGAATCGTCCGGCGTCAGAGCATCCGAGCGCAAGCAGAGTCGTGCGTGCAATTGCCGGCAGCGGCACCTGCTCTGAAGACACATCAATGTGCACCAAGCGACGCTTCACTGTCTTGTCGGTGCTCTGCCCGTGTGCGACGGGATTGATTGCAGCTCCTACACGGCGGACGCGATCCGCCTTGCCCTCGTATATCCCACCTTCGCCGAACATAGGACATTGATATCAGAGAAGTAGCAGCACGGTCCGCGCGTCGAGACCCCGCACCGGAGGCCTCCTACTTCTCGCAGGTAGTCTTTGCACTGTGTCCAAAGAGTCGCAGCAAGACCGCGCACTACGAGCGCGGCACGCTCGCGTCCGGCTATTGAATGAGGAGCTCGACCGGCTGACTACAGACGTTGGAGAGCGCTCCGTTAGCGTAACCAGCAAGGCCTCGTTCCTGGCTGTGTCAGCTGGGGTTCTTGTCGCGGCGTCGACATCGCAGATCTGGTCCACCCAGGCTTGGTTTGGGATCGCGGCGCTCGTGTTTGCCGGCGTTGCCGTTCTGTGCGCCGCGGTCGCGCTTCGTCCCGCGCGCCGCCTCGGGCTTGTGGCACAGCGGCTCACGGATCGATATCTTGATACGAACAAGACCGCATTGGCCATTGAGACAGAGATCGTGCAAGGTAAGTCACGGGCAATAACGTCACGCGAAGCCGACTTGGTCACGCGGGCCACTTGGGTCTGGTGCGGCTTTGGCGCCCTCGTCTTGTCTACAGCTTCTCTGGCGACCGTCTTTGCCGCTCAACTACTTGGAGGATGAACGTGGGGCGACCGGACTTCGAGGACAGCATCATCGGAGACAATGACGCATCCGACGATGGCGGTGAGATCGTTGGATTCTTGCAGGAGAGCGATGGAGGCGCCGGCTTTCTCATGGCCAGTGGGGCACCCCAAGAGGCAATAAGTATCGGAGAATCATCACCTGACGAACAGTAGGTGAGACTCTCGACCATTGAACGGTTTGAGTAGATCCCGTCGTTGTTGCTCCCGGCGCAGCGTATAGCGCTGAGAGCATCTCGTGCGTGAGAGTTGGTTCCGTCTTCGTTCCTGAAGTGTGCCGCTAATTCAACTGCGCCCGCGTCCGACTACCTTGTAACCACCGAACATCGAGGGTGGCAGGAAGGCGGCGGGATGTGCACACATTCGCTGGAGCGTACTCATGGCTGACGCCTCGATAGATTGGGCGGCTCTGTATCAGAAGCATCGCAATGCGATGTACGGGGTCGCCTACGAAGTGCTACGTGGCAGCGGTCGCGTCGACCTTGCAGAAGACGCGGTGCAGGATGCCATGCATTCACTCATGAAGGCACCACCGAAGGAAGCCCCGAAGAGCTGGGAAGCGCTCCTTGTAGCGACGGCCAAGCGCCGGGCGCTCGACATGATCCGCTCGGCCGCGATGACGCGTGGTGTGGGGTATTCCGAGGAGTATGCGCCGGTGGCGCTGCCTACAGGCGAGGACGATGTTCTGGAACGGCTCGAGAAGATCGCTCGTGCACGATCAGCCATCGCCCGCGCACACCTGGACAATCAAGAGAGCTTTGTTCTTGCGCAGTACATCGTCGCGGACCGTCCCAGGGTGGACGTGGCTGCGGATTTGGGCGTGACGCCGGCCAGGGTCAGTCAGATTAGTACGAAGGTCTTGTTCAAGATCAGTGTCGCTGTGGAGGAAGGGGGTACAGATGGTTTCAGAAAGCCGGGACGACGAGATTGCGGAGATCCTTGATGCCCGAGCGGGGCGACCAGCCTTGGCGTCGGGCGCGGAGTTGCTCACTGCCCACCCCGAGATTCGCAAGCTGGTAGAGACGGCCGATCTGGCGTGGGCAAGTCAGCAGAGTGCTCCTCCTCTCGAGGAGGATCCCGTCGCGGCGATGTTGGGGCTCGTGCCCGATCCCGAGACAGAGCTTGATGGCAAGGCGCTCGCCACTGCACGTAAGCAATCAGGCCTCACGGTGAGCGGACTGGCGGCGAAGCTCACAGTTCGCGGCTGGAAGGTCACGAGCAAGGACGTCTTCGCCTGGGAGACCGGCCGGAATGCTCCACAGATGCCGGCGCTTATCAAGGCGCTGGCAGAGGAGACGCACGTAGACGCAGATCGGCTTCGCCGGCGTGCGGGAGAGGATCCCGAGCGTGCACGGCTAGCAAACGTAGTGGCTTCGGCTGCGTTCAAGAGCCTGGCGGAGCGGTGGGCGAGTATTCAGGGCACAACGGTTGCCTTGGCAAGTTCGGCGCTTGAGTCTCGTATGGTCGTTGCGGTGCACCGTGGTAGCCCCCCGGAAGCGGATGTTCTCATCGAGACGCTCGAAGCGATGGTGAGCGCGGTTGAAAGCACGGACAACGAATGAGACTTGGCCCGTGGGCAGATCGTGCTATCAAGATTCTTGATGAGGCGACGCGCGAAGAGTTTGTTCTGGACCCTCAGCAGGCGCTTACGGCCAGGCTTGGTCTAAAGGTTCGTGCCGTTGGTTCGTTGTCGGAGCGTCGGGACGATGGGGGATTCTGCGACGGAATGTCGTTCCTCGAGGATGGCGTGATCCTATACGCGCCAACGCATAACAGTCGCCGGCAGAATTTCACGTTGGCTCACGAACTCGGACATTGGCTCGTCGAGCAGGACACCGGACTCTTCGATTGGATCGCCGATGAGGCGGACCCGCCGGCTTTGCTCGAGACCGTATGCGATCAGATTGCCCAGCGACTCCTCTTGCCCGAGGATCTCACTTCTGAAGTCGTCGGATCGAGTCTGATTCGAGCTCATCATGTTCAAGATCTCTACGACGGCAGCCAGGCGAGCTATCAGGCGTGTGCGATCGCCATCGCTCAACGTATTCGCGGCCTTGGCGCTGTCGTCCTAATCAACCGTTACGATGGCGAGGTCCACCATGTCAGCATCCATCCGGACCCGGAAGATGGCTGGCCCAAGGTATACCCCTGGCGCGGGCAATTGGTGCCGGAGGGGCATGGCCTACGTACGATGCCATCTGGCGGAAACCTCACGAGGCGCGTGACCTGGCGCGACTCATGGGATCGCACAGCCGACTTCTACGCAGATGCCATCACGGATGATAGGCGGATCATCGCCATCCTGGCCGGTGACGACGTCTGGAAGGTCGAGCCGAACTACGTTCTCCAGCCACGCGACTTCGACGTTCGCCCCCTGCTGCACATCCACTGTTGTGGTCAGGACCGCACATTCCGTGGCTATCCCTGTGATAGGTGCGGCCAAGGCTTCTGCCCAGTCTGCAAACAGTGCCGCTGTGATCACGGAGCAAAGACAGAGGCGACTTGCGACGGATGCTTCATGATCTTCCAGCGTCATCTGCTCGTAGATGGGCTCTGCGAAAACTGCCGCTAACTCAACCGCCTCTTGCTCCGACTACTTGATGAGGGGCCGACGGTCGGCTTCGGAGATGGAGCCAAAGTGGCGAAGAACACGGGACGCGGTCACCGCGTAGGAGCGGTCAAGGGACGGAGCGAGTTCCAGGTGGGAAAGACCTGGTTCAAGCGCGACACCTCGACCGGCCGGATCGTGAACGGCAGCCCGAACCAGCACAAGGGCGTTCGCAACGAGAAGTGACCGAAGCGGAGTCGGCGCCTTTTGGCGCCGACTTGCTTGATCACGAAGCATCGAGAGAAATGAGAACATCATGGCAGATCGTCAAGTAACTCACACCAGTAAGAATCGTGATGGCGACATCACGGGTATCGGGAACCCCGGCCAGTTCTGGTCACCTCGGCTGAAGGCGGGGGCGATAAGCGACATCGAACTAGGCATCAACACCTACCACGTGCAGTGGCCCGAGAAGCGGACCGAGATTCGAGTCGTGAACGGACCGACCGGCAAGTACCTGCGCACGGATCGGGACAACACGACAAGGAACAACCTCGACGACCTCCCTGACTTGTAGTGGGGGAACGACGGCGGGATGCGGACGATCGCACCTGGAGGGCATCCGGGCGCGATCGTCCGCATTTAGATTGGACTTTCCCAGTACTGATAGGTGAATGCGGCCGGATCAACTATGCGGGTAATCAGGAGGCATTCCTGGTCGAATACGCGCCCACAATAGGTGCACACGGACTCATCACCACAGCATGCGTCGATCAGGCCCCGCAAACCAGCCCTACGGCTCGCGGTCAGAGGCTCACCTCATTAGATGACTGGCATCTACAGTGGCGCCGTAAGTCTTCCGACAGGAAGTACAAGGAACGTTTGGTGCGTACGTCCATGTGCTTCCCAAAGCCAAACTTCATCCGCATTGGTTGGCCGCCAACCGACGTCAATGTTGCGATGCGATCCATGAACTGTCTGGAGCTGCCAGCCGAGCCCATCCGCGCTCGCATGAAGAGTCCAGCGTTGCTGCGGCACCCATGTTCTGTCCATACGATCAGCGGTCGACCATCGTGATCGTCCTCGGTTGCGTCAAGAGCGAGGCCATTGGCAAGCGAGAGAATGATGAATTCGTCATTGTTGCTAGTTCGCCTGAAGCCCCATTGTTGGCTTAACGTGCCATGAATGGAGGACAGCACCGGCCGGCTTCCGACGTCGTCTCGTGCATCTGAGGTGAGCGCGAGTCCGTTTCTGAGCTCGACGATCAAAAATGGGCCGGCCACGGGCTTGTCATGCTTGTGGGCGAAGAGGTTCGCAACGTCCTGTACCTCGATGTCGATGAAGGGCAATTTGACCGTAACGTTCACGCCGCGCCGAGTCGCCATGTCAATAAGCTACTTCTTGGAGGGACGCGGTTCCAGGAGCTGACCAGCCTCGCAGCCGTGCTCAACGTGACACACGTCGACATTCCCGTCTCGTCCTACACGGCACCGAGGAGGTTGTCACTCTCGCCTCGGCACCCAAGTCGCTTGCCGCGCGGCCATCGCATAGGCATGTCCAACCTGTCCACGGCGACAATCGCTTTCCCCAGACGGAGATTTACGATCACGTCAACG
The DNA here is from genome assembly GCF_000421825.1 of Humibacter albus DSM 18994. Lineage (GTDB taxonomy): Bacteria > Actinomycetota > Actinomycetes > Actinomycetales > Microbacteriaceae > Humibacter > Humibacter albus. The sequence goes on along the minus strand of NZ_ATXT01000001.1, from coordinate 30,364 downwards.
CACGATCATCGGCGACTTTTATCTCACCCCCGACCCTCTTTTGGAGAGCGAGATCGAATACCGGATAAGATCGCCGATGACGCCGCGCGATCTGGTGCTCGGTATCGTCAATCAGTTTGCGTACGATCGGCTCCAGCTCATCCAAGAAGACATGTCGTAGCGGTACTCATTTGGCTGGACGAAGCCGAGTGCGCTCCACGCGGGCATCGTCGAGTGTCCTGGCAACGATCCGTTCCGTCAGTCCGAGCTGCGCGGCTATTTTGTGCACCGACCATTTGGACGTCCCAAGGCCGATAACGGCCTCACGCGTCTCGGCATCCAGTTGGACACGGTGATTAGCCCGCCGCTCGACCCCGTGACGTTCAAGGTGGGCGACGACGGTCGCTCGACGTATCCCGAAGCGACGGGAGAGCGTGTATGTTGAGTTGCCGCCCTGGTAGGCGCTCACAAGCTCAGCGACCTCGTCAGCGGACAGGTGTCGCACCTTGTTCTGTAGCGGCCTGTCGTTTCGATTCCCCGAAGGTATCTGCCACCTCCGGGCGTCGTCGATCAGTGAAAGTACCGGGTTTCCGGCGCCTCTATGATTCGAGTAAGTTCCCAGCACTTCCACCATGGCTCTGATGAGAAACACCGTGCAATGAGGCGGTGAAGATCTGAGCCCGGGCCGTTGTCGCAGCTGTTGAGCTTGAAAGGCCGCCCTCCGGGGCGGCCTTTCGCTTTGGTGCTGTGCTGGCAGGGAACTCGATCGTGCAGGAGGCGTTGGCTGCTTTCGCGCAGAGGCGGCAGCGGCGGTGCGATAGGCGGACCCGGTGGTAAAGAAGTGTCGGGAAGATTGCTCGTGCGGCAATAATCGAGTGTGTAACATTCAGGCGTATGCAACTGGATCTGAACCTCTTGGTGGTTTTCGAAGCGCTTCTGGAGGAAGGCAGCGTGGGCGGCGCTGCTGATCGGTTGCACCTCTCTTCGCCGGCCGTGTCGCGAAGTCTCGGTCGTCTCCGACGTCTCACGGGCGACGAAATCCTGGTGCGCACCGGGCGCAGCATGGTCCCCACGCCATACGCGCTCGCGATCCGGGGCGAAGTCGCGCAGTTGGTCCGAGGGGCGCGATCCGTGCTCGCACCCAGTCCTGAGCTGAATCTCGCCGATCTTGATCGAACCTTCACGCTGCGCTGCCACGAGGGGTTGGCCACAGCAGTGACCCCGGTGTTGCTGGACAGAGTGCGCGAGCAGGCGCCTGGTGTGCGATTGCGCATTCTCGCGGAGGACTCCGTCGATACCGACGACCTGCGCCGAGGCCACGTGGACCTGCAACTCGGGCAGCAGAGTTTGTCCGGTCCGGAGTTCCGTTCCGAGATTCTTGCGCACGATCGGCTGGTCGTCGCGATGCGTTCCGGACATCCTGGAGAGGCGCGCCTCAGTCTCGACGAGTTCGTGTCTTTCCCGCACGTGGTGATTTCGCGGCGTGGACGGCTGCAGGCTCCGATCGATGATGTCCTCGAGGCCCACGGGCTGCACCGGCGGATCATCGCCGCGGTCGGCACGAGCACGATGGCGTTGCACGCGGCCAGCCGAAGCGACGTCCTCGTCCTGACCACGGCGATGGTCTCTCGTCCGCTGATCGAGGCGCTCGGGCTCGCCATCCGCCCACTGCCGGCACCTCTCGAAATTCCGGCGGCACCCGTGGCCAGCACCTGGCACCGGCGCTGCAACAACGACCCCGCTCACGCGTGGCTCCGGCGACAAGTGCTGGAGTCCGCACGGCAGCTGGAAGCGCCCGAACAAGAGCTTTCACAAATTTACCGTGCGTAAATCATTGGGTGCAGAACATGCACTGGAGTAATGCGCCGCTCGTTCGTACCGTGAAGGCATGGACATCACGATTCTCGGCGCAACCGGCCGTACCGGCCGCTTCCTCATCGAGGAGGCTCTTCGACGAGGCGATGGCGTGACCGCTATCGCTCGTCGCCCCGAACGGATCATGGCTCCGGGGGTACGCGTGGTTGCCGGCGACGTCGAAGACCCTGCAAGCATCGCGGCCGGGGTCTCGCACGACACCACTCTCGTCTCTGCGCTCGGCACCGACCATGCCGGAATTCTCACGCTGGGAGCTCGCGCAGCCGTCGCGGCGGCGCCCGCGCGCCTGATCTGGCTCGGCGCCTACGGAACAGGTGAGTCCGCACGGGCCGCCGGTCCGGTTGCGGACAAGCTCGGGGCGCTGCTCGGTGACAGGCTCCCCGACAAGGTTCAGGCAGACGGCATCATCCTCGCCGCGGGCGGCACCGTCTTCCATGCCGGCCTTCTCAGCGAAGACGCGGCCGGCCCCGTACGGCGGACCGTCCGGCTGACCCAGGCACCACCACTGGACCTGGCTGTGTCGATCGGGCGAGCAACGGTCGCTGCCGCGATGCTCGACGAGGCGCACGATCAGCGCTTCCCGGGTGAAGTCGTCGTGCCGCTCGTCGCATGAGACCGGCCATGAAGAGCCCCTCGCCCCCCGCAGTCATTCCTCGATCGCCACTACTGAAGCCGGCGTCGCGGATCTGGGCCATCACCGCGGCCGCCGCACTCGCGCAGTTCATGATCGTCCTCGACGAGCGCGTCGTGAACATCGCCCTGCCCACCATCCGCGTCGATCTCGGCATGGGCACCGCAATGATGCAATGGGTCATCACCGGTTATTTGGTGACCTTCGGCGGTCTTCTCCTCTTCGGTGCCCGCGCGAGCGATCTGTTCGGGCGCCGACGTATGTTCCTGATCGGCGTCGTGGTCTTCACCATGGCAAGCCTGGCCGGGGGCCTTGCCCCGGGCGGCAGCGTGCTGATCGGGGCGCGCCTGCTGCAGGGCATCGGCGCGGCGATCATCGCGCCCTCGAGCCTGACGTTGATCACGGCGGTCAACCTCACCCCGCAGGCCCGAGCACGGGGCATGGGCGTATGGGCGGTCATGACGTCCGCCGGAGCAGCGACAGGGGTGGTACTCGGCGGCGTGCTGACCGAATGGCTGGGCTGGCGATCGGTCATGTTCGTCAACGTTCCGATCGGAGCCGCTCTCGTCGTCGCGGCACTGGCGACCCTCGTTCCCTCCAAGACGCTTCCTCGTCCGAACATGAAGCTCGACATCGCCGGGGCTGCGCTCGTGACGATCGGCGTCGGCGCACTGGTCTACGGCATCGCCGTCGGTGCCCGGCTTGGATGGGTCTCGATTCCTGTGCTCGCCTCTCTCACCGGAGGCGTGGTGGCACTCGTCGTGTTCGTGCTCGTCGAGCAGCGCAGCTCCGCGCCACTGCTACGGCTCGGGTTGCTGGGCATCCGCTCGGTTCGACGAGCCAACATCAGTCTTGTCGCCTTCGGGGCCGCGTTGACGGCATCCCTCTACTACCTCTCCCTTTACCTCCAGCGCGGCATGGAATACGACCCGTTGCAGGCCGGGCTCGCGCTGCTGCCGATGAGCGTTCTGCTCGGAGCCGGCGCGCTTGTTGCGCCCCGGCTCGTTCGTACCGGAATCCGTGGCCTTCCGGTCTACGGATCAGTCACCGCTGCGGCAGGGTTGATCTGGCTCGCCCTTGCCGGCACAGGACCCTTCCTCACCACGGTCTTGCCCCCGACGCTGATCCTCGGCGCCGGGCTCGGAGTCGTACTCGTGCCGATCACCGTGGCCGCGACGACGGGAGTATCCGTCGACGAACTGGGCACCGCCTCCGGCCTGCTCAATGTCTCGCGGCAAATCGGTGGTGCGGTCGGGCTCGCCGCGCTGGTCACGATCGTCGATGCGATCGCCCCATCGTCGGCGGCCGGCAATGACGGCACCGGTATCGCCATGACAGCGGCACTCTGCGCGCTGACCGCGGTGAGCGCCATCGGACTGACACGGACGACGAGTCCGACCTCGCGACCGCGGGGCACCAGACCATAGACGACGATCGGGCGGCTTCTCAGCCCACCGCTGGCGATCGGGCAGAGGGCCTCGGCACGAGGGAACGCAGACTCGTTGCGTGGCCGTACGGACAAGACCTGCGCGGTACGCTGAGCACACGGGCAGCAGTTCTGCCCGGCAGTGATCGCACCGTGCAACCGCTCATTCTCGATTCTCGCGGCGTCAGTGACGAGTGCACATGCAGATCCTCGACGACCGAGAAGGTCTGCGGCGATGCCGCACGGCTTTCGACTCCCGGGACGGCATCCGGAACAGCCATGCGGCCGCCGAAGTCGACAGGCGGTCCTGCGCGGCGTGCCGTACGCGCGCGCTGCTCGACGTCGAAAGGAGACGCTGTATGGCTGATTCGCTCTATCACCCCACCTCGCCGGAGATCGCTCAGCGGCGCAAGGATCTCGCACCGGGCATCCATGACGCGTTCGAAGCGTTCAGCCGCTCGGTGTTCGCGGACGGGGCTTTGCCCGAGCAGACGAAGCAGCTGATCGCGGTCGCGGTGGCGCACACCACGCAGTGCCCGTACTGCATCCAGGGTCACACGCGGCTCGCGCACCGCGCAGGCGCGACCGACGAGCAGATCATGGAAGCCATCTGGGTGGCCGCAGAGATGCGGGCCGGCGGGGCATACGCGCACTCGACCCTGGCACTGGACGTATTGGAGAAGAAGGGACATCATGACTGAGCGTCTTGACATCCACGCTATTGATCCGAAGGCGCAGCAGGCGGTCCTCGCGATGGAACGCTATGTGCGCGAGAGCGGACTGGACGCAGGGCTGTACGAGCTCGTCAAGATCCGAGCCTCACAGCTGAACGGCTGCGCCTATTGCCTCGACATGCACACTCGTGATGCCCGAAAGGGCGGCGAAGACCAGCGGCGCCTCGACGTGCTCTCCGCCTGGCGAGAGGCGCCGGAACTGTTCACGGACCAGGAGAGAGCGGCCTTCGCGTTCACCGAGGCCGTCACGCGCATCGGTGACGGCGGGGTTCCCGACGACGTCTGGAACGCGGTGGCGGCCGAGTTCGATCAGCAGACCGTCGTGCAGCTCCTGATGGCGGTGGCCACGATCAATGTCTGGAACCGGCTCGCGGTCGCCACTCACCAGGAGCTGCCCGACGCCTGACAGGGTGCTGCTCCCGGCCGCGGAACGACCATCGGGACTACCGCCGTTACCGGAACTACCGCCGTTGTGGAGACTGCTCTCGCGCGTTGCCGTTCTGCTGCTGTTCCTCGGCCAAGGCGAGAGCACCCTCCACCGGCGCCACGCCGAGCAGCTCGAGCTCTAGCGGTCGGGGCATGCCGCGAAGCCGTCGCGCGACGGCCTCGTACAGCACCGGCTGATTCACGATGACGCCTCCGGCGGCGACGACCACGTCTCCGAGGCCGCCGCGGCGGGAGACCGCCGCCACGCTCGCGGCCAGCCGGTCTGCGGCCGCCGAAATGGTGTCGGCGGCCAGCGTCGACCCCGCGGCGGCCGCTGTGAAGACGCCGGCCGCCGCGGACCCCCAGTGTGCGGGATCGGCGGCGATCGTGGCGGCGGCCGAGAGTTCAGCGGCACTGTCGGCACCGAAGCGGGCCAGGAGTTCGGGAACGAGCGGGTCCTCGGCGGCGGAGGGGGAGGCATCCAGTGCGATGAGCACGCGAGTGATCGCGTCGCGCACCAGGGCGGGGCCGCTGCCCCAATCGCCGAACAGCCAGCCGTGGCCGTCCGCTGTGATGCGACGACCGTGAGCGTCGCGCGCGCTCACGATGGCACCAGTGCCCACGATCATCGCGATCGCGTGCTCGTGGCCGGCCGCCGGTGCGAGCAGGTCTGCGTCGTTCTCGATGCGGAGGCTCCCGCCGAGTCGTCGCGCCAGCTCACGGCGCGCTCGCTCGAGGTCTGCGTCGGTGTCGCAGTCGCGCAGTCCGATCGCGACTGCCGTCGCAGCATCGACGGAGGCGTGGGCGGCGATCCACTCGGCCAGACGTGGCAGGTTCTGCCGGTCGGAGAACAGGTGCCCGCGCCGCCACTGCGACGACGGGAGGATGACGTCGCGACGGTCGCCACGCGCATCCACCGCGGCCAGATGCGTCTTCGTTCCGCCGACGTCGACTCCCACGAGGCGGTCGGCAGCGGCGCGAGTGTTCACGCGATGTCCCTGTTCATGCGCGGTACGTGCTCATGCGAGGTACGTGGTGTGGCGGGCGCGCTCGATCGCAAGATCGCCTATGCCGGTGATCGCGGCGTCGAAGCCGAGCCGGCTGGGCACGATCGAGGGCACCGACGGGATGCGGCCCACCAGCCGCCGCGTGATCTGCTCGGCCGAGAGCTCGCTGTACTGCGCGAACGCGCCGGCGAGCACGATCACGCTCGGTGCCAGTACCACCGTCGCCGCGGCGCAGATGAGGGCGATGTTGTCGAAGAACTCGTCGCGTGCCTTCGCGGCCTCGGCGTCGCCCTGCTCCACGAGCGCCATCATCGCGCGGAATGCCGGGCCGATGCGGCGGTCGACATGCCCGTCGTCCGTGCGCAGGTACGGCTGCACCTGGGCGGAGATGGTGCCCTCCACATCACCCAGATCGGTGAAATAGCGTGAGAACGCCTCGGAGGAGGTGAGCAGGTACCCGACCTCGCCCGCCGCCGATCCGAAGCCGCGGTGAATGCGTCCCTCGCTCACGATCCCGGCGCCGATGCCGGTGCCGAGCACGAGCGCGACGGCGCTCTCAGCATGGCGCGCCGCACCGTGCAGCAGTTCGCAATACGCCGTGGCGTTCGCGTCGTTCTCGGCGAGCACCGGAAGACCCGTGCGCTCCGAGACGATGCGCGCGACCGGCACGTTGCGCCAGTCCAGCTCGATCGCGTTCACGACGGTGCCGTCGTTGGTGATGCCGGGAAGCGCGATGCCGATGCCGGTGAGTGGTGCGCTCACGCCCGTCTCGTCCGAGGCGATGCGGTCGACCAGCGCGAGCAGCCCGTCGAGGCGAGCAGTCGACGGATTCGACGCGGTGAAGTCGAAGGACTCGTACGTCTCGTAGAGAACCGTTCCGCCGAGATCGAGGATGCGCCCGCGCGCGTTGTTCTCCGTGACGTCGATCGCCGCGACGGTGCGGATGTCTGCCACGTACTTGAGCAGGTTCGACGGCCGCCCCGTCGATGAGCGGTCCAGGCCGCCGTTCTCCAGCGCGCCCTCCTCGAGCAGCGCCTGGCACAGTCGTTCGACCGTGGCGGAGCTCAGCCCCGTGCGATGTCTGATCTCGCGGCGGGAGAGCGGACCCGCCGATCGGAGCAGGTCGAGGATGGCCGTGCGATTGATCAGCGTCACGTCGCGCGTCGTCGCCGTGCGTGGTGGCGCCGACTCCGGATGCCTGCCCGCGCCCGACCGTCGTCGCGCCGCCGCGCGCGTGGTCGCCGTCGTCTCGTTCGACGTCATCGCGCCGTTCCTCTCGCCCGGGTTCTCTGTCGTGGTCACGAGAGCGCCTCCTTCGACGATCCCCGGTCCTGACCTGCGGGGCTCGGGGCACGGTCGGCGGCTGCCGGATAACGCAGTGTGAGCACTTCGAACGGTGAGAGCGTCACAGCACCGTCGGCGTTCGGCGACGTGCCGACCGCGGCGTCGGTGTCGTCTTCGAGCAGTGTGACCGCACGTGCCGGACCGTATCCCCCCGCGACCTGAATCCTGGCGCAGGCGCGCCGACCGTGCGGCTCGTAGAGCCGCACGACAAGGTCGCCGGAACGATCATCGGCCAGTTTGACGGCCGACACGAGCACGCCCTCGCCCTCGATGCTCACCAGGGGAGCGACCGTGTCGCCGCCCCTGAACGACCGGAGCGGGACATCCAGGTCCACCGCCGCTCGCGTGGTGCCGGCGATGTCGGAGCCGACCACGAGCGCGTACTCGTGCGTGTGCTCGCCCTGATCGGCCATCGGGTCCGGATAGCGGGGCGAGCGCAGCAGCGAGAGCCGCACGGTCGTGGTGACGCCGTGCTCGTCGTCCGAGTTGCGCAGCACGTCGTAGCCGTAGGTGGAGTCGCCGATCAGGCCCGCACCGTAGCCGGCCTCCTGAGTGTGCACGTACCGGTGCATCGAGTGCTCGAACTGGGCCGTCTGCCAGCTGGTGTTGGCGTGCGTGACACGAGTGACGTATCCGTACTGCGTCTCCGCGGCGGTGTGCGTGGCGTGCAGTGCTAGCGGGAACGCCACCTTGAGCAGCCGCTCGTGCTCGTGCCAGTCGGTGTGCTGCGCGAAGTGCACGCGGTTCGACCCCGGGGCGATCGTGATGACCTGCCGCAGGCTCGAGTGAGAGAAGCGTCGTTCGACCGTGACGTGAACCCCGTCGTCGTCGGATGCCAGCGACCAGCTTTCGGCCTGAGTCAGGTTCTCGACGGTGTGGCGGTAATGCTCGTCGAGGTCCCACGCGTCACGCGTGTTCGGAAAGTCCTGATGCAACTGAAGGAGGCCTGCCGGGCGACCGGCGGCGATGGCATCCCGGCCCGTGGCGATGTCGACGGCGGAGGTCACGAGGCCGTTTGCCGAGATCGCCACACGGATCACACCGTTGTCGATGACGACCCCGTCGGCGGCGTGCTCCACGACCGGTGCCGCCTGCACGTGCGCCGGCGATTCCGCGATGCCGAACGCCGCCACGCCGCCACGGCGGATCGGGGCCCCGTTGGCGACCAGCGGCGTCTCGCCGTCACCCGCCAAGGCGCTCAGCGCGCGAACGATGATCCGCTCGGCGCCCTGCGCGAGCGCGGCGTAGGTGGCGACCGCCTCACGGTGCACCCACGCGATCGAGCTGCCGGGAAGGATGTCATGGAACTGGTGCAGCAGCAGCGTCTTCCACAGGGCATCCAGCTCGTCATACGGATACTCGGTGCCGGTGCGGGCCGTCGCCGTCGCCGCCCACAGCTCGGCCTCGACGAGCAGCTGCTCGCCGCGCCGGTTGCCCTGCTTCGTGCGGTGCTGGCTGGTCAGCGTGCCGCGATGAGCCTCCAGCACGAGCTCGCCGACCCAGACCGGGGCATCCGGAACTTCGGCGCGCGCCCGGTCGAAGAAGTCGTCCGGCTTCTCCCAGACCACTCGTGGACTGCCCTCGAGCGAAGCCAGGCGCCGCGCTCGCCCGACCATCTCGCGCGTGGTGCCGCCTCCGCCGTCGCCCCAGCCGACGGCCGCGATCGAGCCGGATGCCTGCCCCGCCTGCGCGAAACGCCTGCGGGCCCCCGCCAGCTCGCCGACTTCGAGCCGGGCGTTGTACGTGTCGATGGGCGGGAAGTGGCTGAATACCCGCGAGCCGTCGATGCCCTCCCAGAAGAACGTGTGGTGCGGAAAGGCGTTCACCTGGTTCCAGGACAGCTTCTGGCTGAGGAACCACTCGAAGCCCGCCCGGCGGATGAGCTGGGGAAGAGCGCCGGAATAGCCGAAGCTGTCGGGCAGCCAGACGCCCTTGCAGGTGATGCCGAACTCCCTCCGGAAGAACGACTGGCCATGGGCGAACTGCCGCACCATCGACTCGCCGCTGGGCAGCACGGCGTCGCTCTCGACCCACATGCCTCCGAGCGGCACGAAGCGGCCTTCGCGCACCGCTTCGGCCACGCGCGCGTAGACCTCGGGCCTGTTGTCCTTGAGCCATGCGTACTGCTGCGCACTCGACATGCCGTAGAGGAACCCGGGCTCATCGTCGAGCAGTTGCGTCATCGACGAGGCTGTGCGGGCCACCTTGCGCACCGTCTCGCGCACCGGCCAGAGCCACGCCGAGTCGATGTGCGCGTGGCCGATCGCCGACAGCGTGTGCTCGCTGGCGGACGCAGGACGTTCCAGCACCGGCCGGAGCACAGCCCGGGCGGCACTCGCCGTCTCGCTCACACGGTGCGTGTCGATCGCATCCATCGCGGCATCGATCGCTCTCAGCACGGATGCCCGGCGCGGCCCCTCGCCGAGCTCGCCCTGCAGCTCCAGCAGCACCTGCACGTCGAGTGCGAGTTCGTGGCATCCCTCGTCGAACACGGTGAGATCGGCGCGTCGCAGCGTGTACAGCTTTTCGTCGGTGGCCGTGAGCGTGTCTCCCTGCCAGGTCGGAAAGAGCGGCAGATGATCGAGCAGGTTCGGGTTCGCCGCTGCTTCGATGAAGAACTCGATCTCGTCACGGCCGGTTGCCGCACGGGTCATCGGAACCCACTGGTTGCGCGGGTTGATCGCCTTGATCGGCTCTCCCCGCGGCGTGTAGGCGAGGCCCTCGCACTGAAAACCGGGGAGCGTGCTGTCGAAGCCGAGATCGACGACGGCCTCCAGCCGCAGGCCGGTCCATTCGGCGGGCACCTGACAGGTAGCGTGGAACCACACGGTCGACCAAGCCGGCCCCCACGGCGTGCCGACGGTGTACGGCGAGTAGTCGAGCGCGAGAGCCTCCGCCACACCGATCGGCTCGCCCGGCAGCGCGGCCGCCCGAAGCGTCAGCGGAACCTTTCGTGCGCTGATCGCCGGACGGATGCGTTCGTCGAGGATGCGCTGGGCTCGCTCGATGACGAGCGTGTCGGCCGGTTTCATGCCTGGGTCCGCCTTCCGCGTCGAGGGTTTTACATCAGGTCGATAGAGCTTATCTTCCCTGATGCACAAAGGGCGACGATACCAATACGCGTGATCTCGCGTTGCTACTTATCGCTCACAGTGATATGAATATCTGCAACCCACCCCCGCAGGTCGTCCGCCTTGTGCGACAAGGACACGCTCTGCCACATCGAAGGAATCAAAGATGACTCTCAAGAAATCGCCGACGGGGCCCTCTCGCCTCCGCCGCGCGCTGGCAGCCGTCGCCGCCGTTTCCGCCGCGGCGATCGTGCTCGCCGGATGCTCCTCGTCCGGTTCCAGCTCCTCCGACTCGGACAAGAAGCTCACGCTCTGGCTGTCGTCGAGCGCCGCCCAGCAGGCGGGCTACGACCAGCTCGTCAAGGAGTACAAGCAGAAGACGGGCGTGCAGGTCAAGATCGTGAACATCCCGTACAGCGGGTATTCCACGAAGCTTCGGGACGCCGCGCAGGCGAATGCGCTGCCCGACATCGCCAGCGTTCCGGCGCTCGACCCGATCTGGACCAAGAAGCTCATCGACCTCTCGTCGATCGTCGATACGAAGTCGAACAAGATCAACAAGAACTTCATCGCCAAGACGTCCGACGGCGACGTGCTCGCCATCCCGTCCGACGTGACGGCGTCCGGCCTCTTCATCAACAAGAGCCTGTTCGAGAAGGCCGGCGTCTCGTACCCGACCTCCCCGGACAAGACCTGGACGTGGGAGGAGTTCATCAAGGCCGCCGATCAGGTTCGTGAGTCGACCGGCGCCAAGTACGATCTGACGTTCGACGCCTCGCCGTCGCGTCTGCGGGCGATGGTCTACGAGATGGGCGGCAAGTACGTGCACGCCGACTCGAGCGGAACGTTCTCCACCGACAAGAAGACGCAGAAGGCGGTCGACTACTTCGTCAGCCTGAACAACGACACCATCATGCCGAAGTCGGTGTGGACGAGCGGCGCCGACCCCTCGGCGCTCTTCCAGAGCGGCCAGGTCGTCGCGTACTGGTCGGGTGTGTGGCAGGTGTCCTCCTTCGCGGAGAGCATCACGAAGTTCGACTGGGCCAGCGTCCCGACCCCGGCCCAGCCCGTGCAGGCCAGCGACGTGAACTCCGGCGGCCTCGTGGTCGGCTTCAACAACAGCGACAGCGAGTCCACGGCGGCGAAGGCGTTCCTGAGCTGGATGTACAAGCCGGCGCAGTACAAGAAGCTCACCGAGGTGAACGGTTACCTGCCGGTGGAGAGCGGGCTCGACCCGCAGTATCCGTTCAAGTCCACGGCGGCGCAGGATGCCTTCAAGCTGTACAACGATGAGCTCCCGCTCTACGCACCGATCTCCGGCTACTTCAACCAGGCTCAGACGAAATGGGTCCTCAACGGCAAGTCCCTGACCACCGATCCGAGTGTCACCGAGCTCGGCAAGGCGATCAACGGGCAGGAGAGCACGTCGGAGGCTCTGAAGAACATCGTCGACGGATACAACCAGCAGGTCGGCAAGTAGCCGATCCGCGCAACCGCGGGTAACACCATGACAGTCACCGGAACCGCGGCGACGGCGGCGCCGGAGCGGGGGACACGCACCCTCGCTCCGGGGCCGCACCGGCGTCGCGTGCGACTCAACCACTACACGATCGCTCCGCTCGTCCTGATCGCGGCGAACGTGGTGCTCTTCGCCCTATTCTTCGTGTGGCCGGCCGTGATCGGCTTCGGCTATTCGTTCACGGACTACACCGGCGTGGGCGACCCCACGTTCATCGGCGGGCAGAACTACGTGGAGCTTGTCGGAGATCCGAGCTTCTACGCGGCTCTGCTGCGCACGCTGCTGTTCACGGTGATGGTCGTGCCGCTCAGCTTCGTGGTGTCGTTGTTCATCGCCAACCTCATGGTGAGCGACTACGCCAAGGGCAAGCCGGTGGCGCGGGTCATCTTCTTCCTGCCGTGGCTCGTCTCGCCGATCATCACGGGCGTCGTGTGGCGCTGGCTGTTCGGCGAGAACTTCGGCCTCGTGAACTTCGTGATCGAGTCCTTGGGCGGCAAGGCGGTGCCCTGGCAGTCCAACGCGAACCTGTCGCTGATGGTCGTCGTCTTCGCCGCCACCTGGGCGGGCATGGCGTTCTCGATGCTGCTCTTCATCGCCGCGATCAAGAACGTGCCGACCTCGTACTACGAGGCGGCCTCGCTCGACGGCGCCGGTCCGGTGCGTCTCTTCTTCTCCATCACGCTGCCGAACATCGCGCCGACGTCATTCATCGTGGTGCTGCTGACCACCATCGGCACCATGAAGGAGTACGCGCTCTTCGTGTCGCTGAACAACGGCGGCCCCGGCACCGAGAACAACCTCCTCGTGCAGTACATCTACCAGACCGGATTCCAGCGCGGCCAGATCGGCTACGCGAGCGCGGCCAGCTTCGTGCTCATGATCATCCTGATGGCGATCGCTCTCATCCAGCTCGCCGTGAACAAGAAGGCGGGTTCCCGATGAGCGCGTCGAGCGACATCCTGCGCACCGGCGCACTCGCGGCCGAAGGCCGACGACGCACACCACACCGCAAGAAGAACATCGCGTCACGGCAGATCGGGCGGCATCTGTCGGCCACCACGCTGCTGTGGGTGTTCGCGATCGGGTTCGCTTTTCCGCTGCTGTGGTTCGTCCTCAGCTCGTTCAAGCCATCGGGCGACCTCTTCTCCTACCCGTTGACGCTCTTTCCGAAGCAGTGGACCCTGAGCGGCTACACGACGGCGTGGCAGAGTTTCGACTTCGCGCAGTACTTCATCAACACCATCATCGTGGCGTGCGTGACCACTGTGCTCACGGTGGCGGCGAGCTGTGCCTCGGGATACGCCCTGGCCAAGTATCAGAACCGCTGGCTGAAGGTGTTCTTCGTCTGCATCCTCGCCACGACGATGCTGCCCACCGAGGTCATGCTCGCCCCGTCGTTCCTCGTGATCCGCGATCTGGGCCTCTACAACGCGCTGGCCGGCATCATCGTGCCGTCGATCCTCACCGCGACCGGCGTGCTGATGTTCCGCAGTTTCTTCTTGACGGTTCCCGATGACCTCGTCGAGGCAGCGCGCATCGACGGCGCCCGAGAGCTGTCGATCTTCTTCCGAATCATGGTGCCGCTGTCGCGACCGATCATGCTCACACTGGCGATCTTCTCGTTCCAGTGGCGGTGGAACGACTACATCTGGCCGTTGCTCGTGCTCAACGACCCGAGCAAGTTCACACTGCAGATCGGCATCCAGAGCATCGTCGGTGCCCAGAACATCAACTGGTCCGTGCTGCTCGGCGCATCGGTCATCTCGATGATCCCGCTCGTGATCCTCTACCTCGTGTTCCAGAAGTACGTCATGGGCGCCAACATCAACGCGGGACTCAAGGACTGACGGGAGTCGATCGCCGATGGAGTTCATCACCTTCGACGCGGCCATGCGGTCGCAGCCGACGGTACTGGCGCGCCTGCGCGATCGCCTGACCGACGAGTTGCGCCGGTTCCCGGCGGAGATCGCACCCTGGCGACGCGGCGACACCGTCGCGCTCCTGGCCATGGGTGCGGCGCATCACTCGACGCGGGCGCTGGCGCGCGTGCTTCGGGAAGCGGGGATCCGCGTGCTCGATGTTCCGGCATCGGAGGTCGTGTCTCCAGAGGGCATCGCCCCCGCTGACCACGCCCTCATCGTCTCGGAGTCCGGCCGCAGCCCGGAGCCGATCGGGGCCGCGCGCCGGTTCCCGGTCGGACATCGGCTGGTGATCACGAACGTTCCGGATGCTCCGGTGCGACAGGTCGCGGACGCCGTCATCGACCTCGGCGGTTTCGACGACTCCCGCGCCTACACGGCCGGGTACACGGCCACCCTGCTGGCCTTCGACGCGCTCATGCATGCGCTCGTGCCGGCGGAAGCGGAGCGAACGCCGGACGCCGGCAGAGGATCGGTCGCGGATGCCGTGGCCGACGCACTGCAGGCATTCGGGGGACCTGCTGAGGACTGCGCGTCCTCACTGGCCGAGGCGACCGCCGTCGACGTCGTGGGGTCCGGAATCTCCGCGTCCTCAGCCGCCGAGATCGCACTGCTCGTGCGCGAGTGCCTGCGGATTCCGGCCACCGCGTTCGAGACCCAGCAGTACCTGCACGGGCCGATGGAATCCGTGCGCGAGGGCACGACGGTGATCGTCGTGGGAGACGGCCGAGAGCGTGCGATCCCGCGGTCGTTGGACGGCAGCGGCGCGCGGTTCATTGTGATCGGCCGGAACACGGCATCCGACGCCCCGCAGTTCGATGTGGGCGACCGAACCGGTTTCGCCCGAGCAGCGGCCGAGGTCGTGGCAGGACAACACCTGATGGCGGCGGCGATCCGACGGCTGCCGTTCGCGATCGAGGAGTTCGTGCACAGCCAGACGGACACCAAGGTGTGAGGCGACGCGTCACCCCTTCTCACCCTTGATCTTCGAAAGGCTCTCCGTGCTCGACCAGCAATTCCACGAGGCGGTCACCCGTGCCGCGCTCGATCACGCGCGCGATCTGCTGCCGAGCGCGGCCGGGCAGGGCGGACGCCCGCACCGGGAACTCATGCGGGAGGCGAAGGTGCTGCTCTCCGTGATCGCGGCGGACGTTCCGGTCGAGCGCGGGCCCTTCCTGGCTGCCGCGCGCTCGCGTCTGGACGCACTTCGCTCGCTGCAGGCCGCTACCGGGCTCTTCGCCGGAGGCGACAACCTGCAGTCGCCGCCCGACAGTGCCTTCACGATCAACGACGCGTGCGACGCGTACGCACTTCTCGGCCCCCTCGCCGGCGACCCCGAGATCGACGATGTGCGCTCCCGGATCGCCGCGATCATCCACGCGACCACCGAACCGCTGCTGCACGGAGGCGTGCACACGCCGAACCACCGCTGGGAGATCAGCGCGGCGCTGGCGCGCATCCATCGCTCGTTCCCGGATGCCCGGCTCGTCGCGCGCGCACAGGAATGGCTCGCCGAGGGGGTCGACGTCGATGCCGACGGGTTCTATTCGGAACGGAGTCCGAACTACGCGGCATACGTGAGCAATCCGTCGCTCACGGTGCTGGCGGACATCCTGAATCGCTCGGAGCTGTGGGAGATCGTGCTCCGCAACCTGGAGGCGACGCTCGGGCTGCTGCGCCCAGACGGCACGGTGGAGACAGTGCAGTCGCGCCGACAGGACCAGAACGCGCCTTTCCCGCTCGCGCCGTACCTGTCCGCGTTCCGTGCCGCGGCCGTCGCCACCGGGCGTGGGGACTTCGCCGACGCCGCGCGGCGTGCAGCGCTGCCGGGCGTGCACGACCCGGAGTTGTTGGCGCAGACACTGCTGCGCCCGCAGCTGCTCGAGCAGTTGCCGGAACCCATCGCACGGGCTCAGGCGGCGTCGACATACTTCCCCGCAGTCGCACTCGCGTCTCGCGTCTCGCCGATCGCCGAGACCGTGCTGTACGGCGGCTCCGACTATGCCGCACGGGGCCGCATCCGCTCGGGGCTCGCGAACAACCCGACGTTCTGTCGAGTGTTCGCGGGCGACGCGGTGCTCGACTCGGTTCGGCTGTCGCGGGCGTTCTTCGACCTGGGCCCGTTCCGCGCCTCGACGCTGCGCCGCCTCGGCGACGACGTCTACTTGTTGGAGGAGACGATCGACGCGGCGTACTATCAGCCGCTCGGGCCCTCGGACCGCCGCGCTGACGGGCTGTACGACCTCGTGGACGACGGGCGGTTCAGCGCCTCAATGTCGTTCCAGAATCGCCATCGCGACGTGGTGAGGATGACCACCGCGATCGAGGCTGCGCTCGTGCCGGACGGCGTGGACCTGCGCGTGCGCATCGACTCGCCGGAGCTGCCCTGGTCGCTCGAGTTCGGCTTCCGCGAGGGAGGCGCCGTCGTCGGCGGGGTTCGTGAACCCGACGGCACCTGGGTCCTTCCCGCCGGCGAAGGGGAGTACCGCGTCGGCGGCTCCCGCATCGCCGTCCGACTGGACGGAGCAGCGCTGTCGCAGAGCCCTCTGCCGTATGAGCCCGGCCAGGACTACGGCTTCCTCGGTGCGACGGATGCCGTGGACGGCGTTCGCGTACGGCTCGGTGGTACTGCTCCCACGGAGTTCGCGGTGCATATCCGTGCCGAACGTGAGGACGTCCGATGAGCGGCATGGTCACACGGCGCGCGCACGCGGAGGCGCGTCCGCTGCGCATTGCCGTGGTCGGCGTGCACGGGTACGGCGCGGCGCACGTGCTCACGGCGCTGCGGCTGCAGCAACAGGGGCGAGCCGAGTTGGTCGCGCTCGTCGATCCGCTGGATGGCCCGATCGTGCGCGAGGGACGACGGATCGAAGCGGAGCTGCCCGCCATCGTGCCCGATCTCGACGATGTGCTGGAGCGACGCGACATCGACGTCGCGGTCGTGGCGACGCCGCTGCACACGCACGCCGGCATCGCGGCACGGGCGCTGCGCTCCGGTGCCGATGTGCTTCTCGAGAAACCCCCGGTGACAGACCTGGCGACGTTCGAATCGCTGCGCGCCGTGCAGCACCAGACGGGCGGGCTCATTCAGGTGGGCTTCCAGAGCCTGGGGTCGCTCGCGCTGGTCGAGCTGAAGAGGCTCATCGAAGCCGGCGAGCTCGGAGTCGTCGAGGCGATCGGGGCCGCCGGTACGTGGACGCGCGATCACGCCTATTGGACGCGGGCGCGCTGGGCAGGTCGCCGCGAGCTCGACGGCGTGCGCGTCTCCGACGGTGCAGTCTCGAATCCGTTCGCCCACGCCGTGATGACGGCGCTGCGCATCGCAGGCTGGAATGATGCGTCCGCGATCGACGCGGTCGAAGCGGATCTGTACCGCGTCAACGAGATCGACGTGGATGACACGTCCACGCTGCGTGTACATCCGAGCATCACCGGCCGCGGCTCGTTCGGCGGCGTGATCACGTGTGCGTTCACGCTCGCCGGTCCTCGCGAAGACGTCCCGTTCATCCGGGTGCGCGGGTCGAAGGGCACCGCCGTGCTGCACTACACCGAGGACCTGCTCGCGGTGAACGGCGGGCAGGGGCGCCGGTTCGACCGGGTCGATCTGATGGAGAACCTGATCGACGCACGGGCCGGCCGGGCCGAGCTGTTCTCGCCACTGGACGCGGCGGGAGCCTTCGTCTCGATCATCGAAGAGGTAGCCCGCACACCCGTGCGCCCGATCGCGCCGTCGTTCGCGCAGTGGCACGGTTCTGACGAGTCGCGGCACCCGGTCGTCGAGGGCGTCGTGACGGCCGTTGAGCGTGCCCTGAAGAGCGAGAGCCTGTTCCGGGAGCTCGACGAGGCGCCGTGGGCGCGCTGACGCAGCGCGTGGATGCCAACGGCGTCGACATTCTTCTCGACGGCACGTCGGTCGCGCGATACGTGTTGCACCCGACCATGCCTGGCGACGAGTCGCCGAGACCGTTCTTGTCGGCGCTGCGCACGCCGAGCGGCGTTCGGGTGTCGGATGCTGCGCCCCCCGACCACCCGTGGCACCGCGATCTCTCGCTCGCCCTTCCCTACGTCGGTCCGGCGAACCTCTGGGGCGGCCGAACCTGGGACGCGACGCGCCGCGAGTACCTCGACCTCGGCAACAACGGCGCGATGTTGCACGAGTCGCTCGAGCCGGCGGCCGGAACGGATGGCATCGGCTTCACCGAACACCTGCGCTGGGTGGACGCCCGCGGCGGCGAGCTGGCGCGAGAGCGACGCGAACTGCGGTTCTCGACACAGACATCCGGATGGCGCGTGGAATGGTCATCGCACGTCACCGTGAGCCGTAGCCTCGCCTTCGGCAGCCCGGCCACGCACGGGCGGGAGGGCGCGGGCTACGGCGGCATCTTCCTGCGTGCGGCGCCGTCGTTCCGCGACGGGACGATCACGACATCCGAGACGAGCACCGTCGACGATGGCGCGCTGATCGGCACGAGCGCCGAATGGATGTCCGTGCGAGCCTGGGACGCGTCGGCCACCGTCGCCCTCGCCGTTCCGTCGGCTGCACCGTGGTTCGTGCGCACCCGCGAATATCCCGGCCTCGGGCCGGCGCCGTTCTTCCACGACGAACGAGCGCTGCACGCCGGCGAGACCCTCCACCTGCACTGCCGCGTGCTCGTGGCGGACGGCGCGCTGACGCGGGGGACGCTCGAGCGCGATCTTCTCCGGCGCTGACGCCTCGAGCGGCGCGACCGACTTCGGCCGGCGTTTCGACGATCGCTTCAAGGGGGTTGGGCAGCGCGCACGCGTCGGCTAGAACGTAAGAGGGCGCCGTGCGTGCGCCCCGCGGGAGGGTGGACGTGCAAGACGTCGTCGTGGTGGGATCCGGTCCGAACGGGCTCGCGGCCGCGGTCACACTCGCCCGAGCGGGTCTGGCCGTCACGGTGTTCGAGGGTGCCGATTCGATCGGCGGCGGGAGCTCCTCGGCGGAGCTGACCATTCCCGGGGTGCTGCACGACGTCTGTTCGGCTGTGCATCCGATGGCGCTCGCCAGCGAGTTCTTCCGCCGGTTCGAGCTGGAGCGGCGCATCGACCTCCTCGTTCCCGAGATCTCGTACGCGCAAGCGATCGACGGCGCCCACGCGGCGGTCGCGTACCGCGACCTGGAGCGCACGGCCGCCGGGCTCGGTGGCGACGCGGGCGCCTGGCGCCGCCTGTTCGCGCCGTTCGTCCAGGACGAAGGGCGAGCGCTGGGGGAGACGATCGGGGCTTCCCTGCTCGGCGTGCCGAGGCATCCGTCGACCCTCGCACGGCTCGGGCTTCGAGCGCTGCGACAGGGCAGTGCTCTGTGGCGGAACGCGTTCACGGGCGAGGATGCGGCGGCGCTCCTCACGGGAGTGTTCGCGCACACGATCCAGCGCATGCCGTCGCTCGGCAGCGCTGCCGCGGGGCTCGCGCTCGCGGCCTTCGCGCACGGGCGCGGCTGGCCGATCCCGCGCGGGGGCAGCGGCGCGATCGCGCGAGCCCTCGCCGACGACCTGATCGCGCACGGCGGGCGCATCGAGACCGGCGCCTGGGTGCACAGCCTCGACGAGCTACCGCCGGCCAGGGCGACTCTGCTGGATGTCACTCCGCGCGCCTTCCTGCAGCTCGCCGGCGACCGCCTGCCCGGCCGTGCGCCGTACCGCCGCTTCCGCTACGGAAACGCGGCCGCGAAGGCGGATTTCGTGCTGTCCGATCCGGTGCCGTGGAGCAATGCGGAGCTGCGCCGCGCCGTCACGGTGCATGTCGGGGGCACGCGCAGGCAGATGGCCGAGGCGGAGCGCGTGGTGGCCGCCGGCGGGCATCCGTGCGAACCCTACCTGCTCACGGCGCAGCCGACGCTGCTGGACCCGGAGCGCGCTCCCGGACGCCATGTGCTGTGGGCGTACACGCACGTGCCTGCCGGGTCGGGCGAGGACCCGACGGAGGCGATCACCGCCCGCCTGGAGCAGTTCGCTCCGGGATTCCGCGACACGATCGTGGCGAGCGAGGCGCGGAGCGCGCAGCAACTGGGAGCGCACAACCCGAACGACGTGGCAGGAGACATCGCTGCGGGTGCTGTCACGTTCGGGCAGCTGATTGCTCGGCCCACGCTCTCGCCGCAGCCGTGGCGCACCCCCGTGCGCGGTGTGTACCTGTGCTCCGCCTCGACCGTGCCCGGGCCAGGGGTGCACGGCATCGCCGGCTGGCGCGCCGCGCTTCTCGCCCTGCGCACCGAGTTCGGCATCGCCCGCGAGCCGGACCTCTCGCCCGAGGCGTGACACCGCCGGGCGTGTGTTCAGTGCGCCTCGGCCGCTCGAGCACAGTCGATGCAGAGCTCGGCATACGGCCGTGCGCGCAGCCGGGCGACGCCGATCGGCTTTCCACAGCGCTGGCAGAGCCCGAAGGTTCCGGCCTCGATGCGGGACAGCGCATGCTCCACCTCGGTCATCTCGACCTCGAGATCGTCGTGCATGCCCGTCAACTGCGACCAGGTCGCGGCCATGGTCGGGCCCTCGGGATCGTGCTCGTCGTCGGCCTGCCCGTCGGAGCGTGCCTCGCGCGCATCGCTGAGCGAGGCATCCAGTCGGCCCTGTCTGGCCAGCACCTCCTGCCGGCGCGCTTCGAGCGCGTCGTGGAACTCGCGTCGTTGGGCGTCCGTCAGGCTTCGTCGCACGGAAGGCACCCGCCGATAGTACGTCTACTCGAGACCGAACACGGTCAGGCCGATCAGCGCGCCGTTCAAGGCGATGATGGCGGCGGCCACCGTGATGCCGGCGACTCGTAGCGGAATCCGGTTCACGAACTCGCCCATCGTGGAGCGCCGCGACGTGAACCACACGAGCGGCACGACCGCGAACGGGATGCCGATGCTCAGCACCACCTGGCTGATCACCAGCGCCCAGGTGGGGTCGACGCCGACGCCGAGCACGATGAGTGCGGGCGCGAGCGTCACGAGCCTTCGCAGCGCCAGCGGCACCCGCACGCGCAGCAAGCCGGACATCACCGCCGCGCCGGCGTAGCAGCCGACCGACGTCGACGCGAGCCCGGATGCCAGCAGACCGATCCCGAAGACCACCCCGACGGCAGGTCCCAGGGCCTGGGTGATGGCGAGGTGGGCGCCCTCGATGCTGTCGGTGCCGGTGACTCCAGGGAGGCTCGCCGCCGCGAGCAACAGCATGGCCACGTTGACGGAGCCGGCCACGATGAGCGCGAAGATCACGTCCCAGCGGTTCGCGCGCAGCAGGCGTCGCACGCGTACCGGATCGTCGGATGCCCCGTGCCGGTCGAGCGCCAGAGTCGAGTGCAGGTAGACCGCATGCGGCATGACGGTGGCGCCCAGCATGCTCGCCGCCAGCAGGACGGAGCGCGCGCCGTCGAACCGCGGAACGATGCCCGCGACCGCCTCGCCCCAGTCGACGGGGCTCACGGCGAGCGAGGCCACGAAGCCGATCGTGATGATGGCCAGCAGCCCCATCATGACGAACTCGAACGTGCGCTGCCCTCGCCGTGACTGCACTGCGAGAAGCACCATCGAGACCGCGCCGACGATGACGCCGCCGGCCAGCAACGGCAGGCCGAAGAGGATCTGCAGCGCGATCGCGCCGCCGATCACTTCGGCCAAGTCGGTGGCGGCGGCGATGATCTCGGCCTGCGCCCAGTAGAGCAGTCGGCCGGCACGGGGCATCCGATCACCGAGCAGCTCGGGCAGGCTGCGTCCGGTGACCAGGCCGAGCTTCGCGGAGAGGTACTGCACGACGACCGCCATCACATTCGCGGCGATCAGAACCCAGACCAGCAGGTAGCGGAACTGTGCGCCGGCGGTGAGGTTGGCCGCCACGTTCCCCGGATCGACGTAGGCGATGGCCGCCACGAACGCCGGTCCGATCAACCAGAGCAGCCGGCGTTCCGGCGCGGACGAACGGATGCCCGTGCCCCCGCCCGTGCTCTGCTCGGCGACCGATTCGCGCGTCATTCGCCACCCCTCGACGCGGAGAGTTAGGCGCGTCTAACTTTCGGTATAGCACGTACTGACGAGAATGGTGGACCCCGTCTTCACTCCGGACCGACGGAAGGGGCGAAGCCGTCGGCCGCGCCCCTTCCCTTGCCGCTCGAGCGGCGTTCGTCGCTGTCAGTACCGCCCGGTGAGCGCCTTGTTCTTGATCGCATCGAACTCGCCCTGCGAGATCGCACCCTGGGCGAGAAGATCCTTCGCTTTGGCGATGTCACTGGCCGGATTGGCCGACGGGCGCGGGCGGTACGTGTCGTCCTCGGGCACCACACCGAAGTTGTTCCAGAAGTCCACGGCGACAGTCCTTTCCTCGTGTGCGCGGTGCCCGAAGCGCATCGTGGAACGCGCGATCCGCCTCACGGTAACGAGGGAGCGTCGAGGTGCGTCACACCTGCTTCGGGTGATCTGCGCGCGCGAAACACGTGCGAAGGCGCGGTGGCCGGGGCTAGTGTGAGGTCTGTTCATGCGATAGGGGGAATACGCATGTCAACGGCTGGCGACGATTCGGGCAGATCACCCGCCACAACGCGAACCACAGCACAGGGGGTCGTCTCGGCGATGTCGCCGAGCGGTGTTCCACGTGAGAGCGCATTCGAGGTCGTTCGAGCATCCTTGGACGAGCCGATCGAGGCTCTGGCACGGGGGGAGCTGAGATCGGTGGCGGTCTGGGCCGCCGCCGGTTCGGGCAAGAGCGTTCTTCTGGCGCACTGGGCCCGGCTCCTCGAGGAACGCGGCGAACAGGTGCGCTGGATCGACGGCGCGAGCCTGACGACGGCGCTCTCCGAGGAGCGCCACCGCACGGAACGCCCCATCTACCTCTTCGTCGATGACGCGCACACGCTCCGGTCGGCCACGGCGAAGGCCAGGTTGGCGGCGGTGATGGAGGGGCCGGGACAGGTTCGGGCCGTCGTCGCGGGACGGTATCAGCCGGTGGCAGGACTCGCGTACCTCCAGGCATCCGGTGACCTCGTCGAGCTGCGCACCGAGGATCTGGCGTTCGAACGCGAGGACGCAAAGGCGTTCGCTTCCCGGCACGGCGTTGAGATGTCGGATGCCGTCGCGACGGCTCTTCTGCACCGTACCGGCGGGTGGGCGACCGCCCTCGCCCTGGCGATGCCGTGGCTCGCGCGCAGTACGGATGTCGAGGCCGCGGTGCGCGAGTTCAGCGGAGACGACAGTGCGGTCGCCGACTTTCTGCTCACGGAGGTGCTCGCCGCGTTCGATGATGACACGCGCGAAGTTCTGACCGCGGCGGCCGTCGCCGAATACGTTCCGACCGAGCTCGCTGTCGCGGTCGCCGGCAGCGACGCGGAGGGCACGCTGCACCGCGTAGCGGCGACGAACGCGCTCCTGATGGAAGACGCGCACGGGTTCCGGTTCCACACTGTGCTGCTCGCATTCCTGCAGGCCGAGGCGCGTCGGCTCAGCCGCACGGCCGCGACACGTGCTCACGCGGTCGCGGCGGAGTGGTTCGTCGTGCACGAGCAACCCGCGCAGGCACTGCGACAGGCGATCGCAGCATCCGACCTCCCGGTTCTCGCGGAGATTCTGGAGCGCGTCGGGCTCGAGTTGACGCTCGCCGGCCGGAGCCGGCTCGTCGCGGCGGCGCTGAGCCGTTTTGCCGCCGAAGACGAGCAGCCGCTCAGCGTGATCGTGCTGCGGCTGCTGCTGGACGCGCCCGCGTTCGCGGACCCGCGCCGCACGCGCCACCTGCTGGCACTCGCCGAACGCGCGGCGGCCTCTCCGAGTGCCGAGCCGTGCCCGTGGACCGTGATCCTGGATGCGCTCCGCTGCTTCTCCGACGCGCGTGACGGTTCACCGTCGGCGGGCGTCGCGCGTCTCACCACCGTCGCCGCGCAACGGTGCAGGGAGGCGGACCTCGGCCTCGACCTGCTGTGTGCGATGGCCGAGGGCCGGCTGCTCGCGCTCATCGGCGAGGCCGCTCGCGCGCAGGCCGTGATGCGTGACGTGCGGGTCTCCGCCTACCGGGCCGGGCTGGACTGGCTGTTCCTCGTCGCCAGCGAGCTCTCCATCGGCATTCTGAGCGATCTGGGCCGTTGGGACGAAGCCGTCGTCATCGAAGACAAGCTGGTCGATGCCGCAGACCGTTTCTCCGCGGTGCCTCACGACCGGGCACGGCGTCGCGTCGAGGTGATCGCCGCAATGCGACGGTATCTGCACTGCGTGGAGAACGATGCGTTCGCACTGCGTGACGTTGCGGCATCCGACCCGCTCGGACTCGATCCGGAGCTGAGCACGACGGCGCGGATCATCGAGCTTCTCCCCGAACTCGACCGCGCCCGCAATCCGCGTCGCGCTCTCGACGAGATCGAGCGGTTGATGCGCGAGACCGGACTCTACGTGTCTCGGGTGTTCGCTCTCGCCGCCCCGCGCATGGTCGCCACGCGACTCGCGTTGGACGGTCGCGCGCGGGCGAAGGAGACGGCGGAGCTCGTGTCGTCGGTGCTCGGCCCCGACGGGGTCGAGACCGCCATTGCACGCTTCGTGCTGAGTTCTCCACTACGGAACACGGAGCCGGTGGCGCGCGGACTGGAGGAGGCGCTGGGTGCCGGGCGGGCGAGGCATCCGGCGTCGTTCGTCACGGCGGAACTGCTGTTGGCGCACTCGGCGGAGGAGAACGGTCGGCACACCGATGCCGATCAGCATGTGCAGCACGCGGTGGAGCTCGCCGTGCGCTACCGCGTGGAACGGCCGTTCCTCGCTCCGGCCGTGAACGGCATCCATCTGGTCAGCAGCAGGCTCGGCAGGTTCGGACATCTGGACGACGACGCGCGGCGCATCGTGGCCTGTGCGCCGACCGACGCAGCCGATGGCAGCTCCGCTGCCGCCCTCGCGGAGTCGCTGACGGTGAAGGAGCGCGAGATTCTGCTGGAGCTGCCCGTGCACCAGTCCGTTGCGGAGATCGCGCGCAAGCACGCGCTCAGCGTCAACACGGTGAAGACGCATCTGCGGAACATCTATCAGAAGCTCGGCGTCTCCGATCGCGGTGGGGCGGTCGACGTGGCGCAGGGCCTCGGGCTTCTCTGAGCTCACATCGCGGGCTCACATCGCGGGCTCACATCGCGGGCTCACATCGTCGGCGCACATCGTCGCGACGGACCGCGGCGCGAGGACGCTCTGACGGCCTACGCAGCGCGCCGATCTCGTACGGCGTCGGATGCCCATGGGTGATTCACCCGGGCTAGGTGACGACCGCCTGTCCGCCGTGGGCGACGCTGAACGTGCACGGGGGAGGTGCACGGTGAAGCGCTATGAGATCCGACTTCCCTACGCGTGGTCCGAGCGACTGGCGGCGGCGTTTCCCGAGATGGAAGCGGTGCAGATCGCCCCGTCGACGACCGTTCTGTCGGGAACGTTGCGCGATCAGGCGGAGCTTCACGGCCTGCTGGCCCGCATCGCAGACATGGGGCTGGAGATCCTCGAGGTGCGACAGACCGAGTGAGCTGCTGGTCCCGGCTGAGGCGGTCGACTCTCGGATGGTCAGCGCTCGCCGATGAGGTTCAGCAGCTCCTCGTGGATCGCTCCATTCGTCGCGACAGCACTGCCGTCCCAGAGCGCCGAGCCGCCATCGGCGGCGGTCAGTCGGCCGCCCGCCTCCTGCACGATGGGGATCAGCGCGGCGATGTCGTACGGATGCAACCGGAACTCGGCGACCGCCTCGATGAGCCCCTCGGCGAGCAGTGTGTAAGCCCAGACATCCCCGTACGCCCTGTCGCGCCACACTGTGCGGGTGAGCTCGATGAGCGCCTCGAGGTGCCCGGCGTGATCCCACTGCTGGATGCTCTGATAGCTGACCGCTGCATCCGACAGCTTCTGGATGCCCGACACGCGCAGCGGCGTCGCCTCGCCCGCCTGCTCTCCCGGGCCCTCGCGCACCCAGGCGCCGGCGCCACGGGCGGCCCACCACCGCTTGCCCAGTGCGGGGGAGCTGGCGACCCCGACGACGGCTTCCCCGTCGACGACCAGGGCGATCAACGTGCCCCACATCGGCAGTCCCCGCTCGTAGCTGTGGGTGCCGTCGATGGGATCGATGATCCAGAGGCGATGAGCGCCGGGGGCGTCGTCGGCGTCTCCGCCGTACTCCTCGCCCAGGATGAGGTCGTCGGGCCGTTCGGTGCCCAGGAGCTCACGGATCGCGCGCTCGACGGCCTGGTCGGCGTCCGTCACGTGCGTGCGATCCGGCTTGGTCGTCACGTGCAGATCGTTCGCGCGAAAGCGTGCGGCGGAGATGGTGTCGGCGGCGTCGGCGAGCCGGTGGGCGAGGGCGAGGTCGGAATCGAGGACGGTGTCACGGGCGGGTTCGAAAGCTGAGGCGGCCACGGATCAAGGTTACCGACGCCCCGAGCGGGCCGAGCCTACGCCTGTCGTGCTCCCGTCACCTGTGCGGGGTGATCGGCAGACATCCATCGCTGCGGGCGTGTGAACGAGACGAGGATCGTAGAACAGGATTCGCACGGCAGAGGGGGAAGCGCACGTGCAGCAGAACGAGGCGACGGAGGCCATCAGGGCGGCGCAGCGATCGGTGAAGGAGGTGCTCCCGTTCGCCGATACGGCAGACTTCGACGCCGTCGAACGAGGGTTCCTGGGCACCATCGAGCCGGGGGTGATCAAGGATGCCGACGGTCGCGTCGTGTGGGATGCCGACGGCTACGACTTCGTGCGGGGTGACGCCCCGGACACGGTGAACCCGAGCCTCTGGCGGCAGTCCCTGCTCGTCGCCAAGCACGGCCTCTTCGAGGTCGTCGAAGGCGTCTATCAGGTGCGCGGACTGGACCTGTCGAACGTCACGTTCGTCGAGTCGGATACCGGTGTCGTCGTCATCGATCCGCTGATCTCGAAGGAGACCGCGGCAGCGGCGCTGGCGCTCTATCGACGCCACCGCGGAGACCGACCGGTGAAGGCCGTGATCTTCACCCACAGCCACATCGACCACTTCGGCGGGATCTTCGGGATCGTCGGCACGGACGCCGTCGCGTCCGGCGAGGTGGAGATCATCGCGCCGCAAGGGCTGGTGGCGGAGGCCGTCGCCGAGAACGTCTATGCGGGAACGGCGATGGGACGCCGCGCCGGATACATGTACGGCGCCGCCCTCGGCCGTGGCCCGAAGGGCGCGGTGGGCGCGGGCCTGGGAGCCACGACGTCGACGGGACAGCCCGGCATCGTCCCGCCGACCAAGGAGATCACGACGACGGGCGAGACGTACACCGTCGACGGCGTCGACATCGAGTTCCAGATGGCTCCCGGAACAGAAGCGCCGGCCGAGATGCACTTCTTTTTCCCGCGGTACCGAGCGCTCTGCATGGCCGAGAACGCCACTCACACCCTGCACAACCTCCTCACGCTCCGGGGAGCTCTCGTGCGAGACCCGCACGTGTGGTCGCGTTATCTCACGGAAGCGATCGAGCGTTACGGCGACCGCGCGGACGTTCTCTTCGCGTCTCATCACTGGCCGACCTGGGGCCGGGAGCGGATCGCGGACTTCCTCGGACAGCAGCGCGACCTCTACGCCTACCTTCACGACCAGACGCTCCGCATGCTCAACCTCGGCATGACCGGCGCGGAGATCGCCGAGGAGATCGAGCTTCCGCCCGTCTTGGAGAATGCCTGGAACGCCCGCGGCTACTACGGCAGCGTGAGCCACAACGTGAAGGCGATCTACCAGCGCTACATGGGCTGGTTCGACGGCAATCCGGCGCGACTCTGGCCGCATCCGCCGAAGGCGCTGGCGGAGCGCTACGTCGCCGCGATCGGGGGAGTGGCGCGCGTTGTCGAACAGGCGCGCGCCGCGTACGACACCGGCGACTTCCGCTGGGCGGCCACGCTGCTGGACCACGCCGTGTTCGCCGATCCGGAGAACGCGGCGGCCCGCGAACTCTATGCGGCCACCCTGGAGCAGCTCGCGTACGGCGCGGAGAACGGCACCTGGCGCAACTTCTTCCTCTCCGGTGCCACGGAACTGCGCGAGGGGAACTTCGGAACGCCGACGAAAACGAACGCGCCGGAGATCCTCGCTCAGCTGAGCGTCGAGCAGCTCCTCGACTCCGTCGCGATCGCCGTGGACGGACCGAAGGCCTGGGACCTCGATCTCGCCTTGGACATCACACTCGTCGACGAGAACCGCAATTTCCGCGTGACGCTGCGCAACGGGGTGCTCGTGTACGTGCAGAAGGATGCCGATCCGGCAAGTGCCGGAGTCACGCTCGAGTTGACGAAGCCTCGGCTTCTGGCGCTCGTGGCGGGGGACCAGACGAGCCCGGGGTTGTCGATCGCCGGAGACCCGTCAGTGCTCACATCGCTGACCTCTGTTTTGGGGCGGGGCGACCCGGACTTCAACATCGTGCTGCCGTAACGGAGCGCTCCGAAGCGGGTCCGAGACCTTGAGACCCGCTCGGGTGGCGCCTAACTTCGATGGCATGTGCCGCAACATCCATACTCTGCATAACTTCGAGCCCGCCGCGACCACCGAAGAGGTGAGCGCTGCCGCCCTTCAGTACGTTCGCAAGATCGCCGGGACGACGAAGCCCTCGAAAGCCAATCAGGAGGCGTTCGAGAAGGCCGTGCACGAGATCGCGCACGTCACGCAGCACCTGCTCGATGACCTGGTCGCCACGACTCCGCCGAAGAACCGTGAAGAGGAGGCCGCGAAGGCACGAGCACGTGCTGCGCGTTCCGGTCGCTACGCGACGGCGTAGCGCGCGAGCCAGGGCGCGACGATCATCGGTTGTGGGATACCGCAGGCGTGCCGTCTTCGTTTCGAACGATGAGCCCTCGTGGACCGTTGGCCTCAGCCTCGAGCACGGCGATCCACTCTCTGTTCAGCGAAGGGACCCGGGAGCCCACGTATTTGAAATAGATCGGCGAGCTGACGTTCAACCACATCGACTCGCGACTGGTCGCATTCGCTGTCGCAACGAGCCACGACATCATGAACGATTCACCCCGCCTCAGCTTGTTCACGATCACGAATTCGAGGTGGGTCAGGAGCCGGTCGTCGAACTCGACGTCGCGCGGCCCGTAGATCAGGACTCCCACGCCGCTGCCTTCTGATCGGTCGAGTCTTCATGCCGCAAGGAGCCCATTCCGGCTGCCCGCTTCCGGAGTTCCCCGATGATCAACGGCTCACGCTCCGAGGTGACGTGGGTCGCATGGGCATCCTCCGCCGAAGTCGTCACGTCTGCTGTCACGTCCTCGATCCGGCTCAACTCGAGGACGAGCTCTCGGATCGTCAGCGACTCGAGCGCTTGCGTATCTGGGACGCGGTGCCCGTCGATCACGGTGTTCCTCTCTGATGCGGGGGCCAGGCGCACCGCCGGGAAATGGGGGATGCGGGCGCTCGGGACTCCTCGCGCATCATCAAAGCTAGAGAACCGAAGGGGATGAAAAAACCACCCCTGCGGGTGGGAAGACGATCAGTAGCCTGGGTTCATGGCTGTCACGCTGGCACTCGTCAACGACTACGAGGTCGTTGTGCAGGGACTCGCGTCGATGCTGCGCGCATATGAAGGCCGGGTCCACGTTGTGGAACTCGACATGGAACAAGCGGTGAGTGTTCCTGTCGACATCGCGCTCTACGACACGTTCGCCGCGCCCCAGGGCGATCAGGCGCAGCTTCACGACCTGGCCGCCGACCCGATGGTCGGCAAAGCGGTCGTCTACTCGTGGAACATGGACGCCTCGCTCGTGGAAGCCGCGCTGGCCAACGGCGCCCAGGGGTACATCTCCAAGGGCCTCCCGGCCAGCCAGCTCGTTTTGGCCCTCGAAGAGATTCGGGCGGGAACCGGTCGCATCTACCCGGCCGCGGGCCGCGATCTGACCTCGGCCGGAGACTGGCCCGGCCGGCACGAAGGGCTGACCCAGCGAGAAGCCGAAGTGCTGTCGTTGATCACACAAGGCTTGTCCAACGCTGAGATCGCCGATCGAACGCACCTGTCGATAAACACGGTCAAGTCGTACATCCGTAGCGGTTACCGACGAATCGGCGTCGACAACCGCACGCAAGCCGTCCTCTGGGGCGTCTCACACGGGTTCCTGCCCGATCGCGGCCGGATCACTCGGGCGTATACAGAATCCCCCTGATCAAGAATGCTTTTGACCAGGGGGATCTTTATCTGGTGCACCCCCAGGGACTTGAACCCTGAACCCACTGATTCAGGTTCGGACGCCGTCGTAACGCCGATCGACTTCGCGTTCGAGCTGCGCTCCGCACGGAGCGGTGACGCGGCATGAGCGCGACGGCGATGCCCTACGTCGGCGAGAACATGAGCGCCTGCTGCCAGCGCACGGAACGAGAGTGCGTGCCCGGCGCGCGATGGCTCCAGTGCGCTGAGTGCGGCACGGTGCTCGTCAACATCGACGGGCTGATCGCGGCGCCGGCGGTCGTCGAGGTCGCGCTCTTCGACGTTGA